>CBDAPO010000001.1:0-62352 GCA_965198515.1 Granulicella sp.
GCAACACCGAATCCCGCCCTCGCTGGCAGCCCCGTGACGCTGTCGGTCACCTTTGCGTCCGGCAACACGACCCTCACCTCGGCCGCGCCGACCGGCACGGTGCAGTTCCTGAATGGGACCACCGTGATCGGCACCGCGACGCTGTCCAACGGCACCGCGACGTTTTCTACGGCGTTTACGCAATCCGGGACGCAGTCGTTGTCAGCGGTTTACTCCGGCGACGCAAAGTTCCTTGGCGCCACAGCCACGGCATCGGACATGGTTGTCGACTTCACCCTGGCTCCCGCGCCGGGTGCCCCCACTACGGGCAGCATCGCCGCGGGTGGCGGGTCCGCAAGCTACTTCCTGGTGTTCACCCCGGTGGGCGCCTCGGCCATGCCGGCGGGCACAACCTTTGCGGTGACGGGCCTGCCCGCGGGCGCCAACTACGTCATTACCCCTTCGCAGCTGGCCACCGGAGCCGGCGTCAGCCCGCTGACCCTGACCATCACCGAGGCGGCAACGACGGCCAGCCTGCACCGCGTTGCCCCCGCGCTTCCGGGCAGCGCGCTCCGTTTCGGTGGCGCTTCACTGATCTCGATTGCTGCCCTTGGGCTCATCGCGCCTCTAATTCTGCGCCGGCGCCAGGCCCCGCGACTGCTTTCCGGCATCGTCGTCGTGATTGCCGCGGCAGGTGCACTGACGGTGCTTACCGGCTGCCTCGCCACGGCCTCCAGTGGCTACTATGACGGCTACCCCGGCGCCTCGGGCAGCACCGGCACGAGTGGCACCACGGGTGCAACGGGCAGCACCGGGACTACGGGCTCGACCGGCGCAACCGGCGCAACGGGCACCTCTGGCAGCAGCGGGGCGACAGGGACTACAGGGACTACGGGGTCTACGGGCACCACGGGCGCTACAGGCACCTCGGGCAGCACCGGCACAACAAGCTCGGGCAGCACCGGCACAAGCGGCTCCACGGGTACCAGTGGCGTCGCCGGCACCAGTGGCTCGACGGGCAGCACGGGAGCTACGGGCTCGACCGGCAGCACCGGCACCTCGGGCACAACCGGCACCTCTGGCACGACGGGCACTTCAGGCAGCACCGGCACCAGCGGGAATTCCGGCATGACAGGCACCAGCGGCGCAACCGGGACCACTGGCACCAGCGGCAGTACCGGCGCCAGTGGCTCCACCGCCGCGACAGGAACTACCGGCACCACCGGCGGCAGCACCGGCAGCACCGGCACCAGCGGCGCTACCGGCAGCACGGGAGCTACGGGCTCGACCGGCAGCACAGGGGCACTCCAGACCTACACGATCACGGTGACCGCCACCGCGGGCGGCACGCTGGTGCACGCCCAGACCCTCACCCTTACCGCTCCATAACTGACCGACGCACCAACGAAAGCTCACTTGCCTGTGTTTCTTACCAACTCGCTTGACTGCACCCGCCGCCCGCGCCCGCTTGCCGTCGCGCTGCGTCGTGCCCTGGTGTTGGTGTTGTTGGCAGCGGGCTTCGTTGGCCGTGAGGCGCACGCGCAGGACGCCACGCCCGCAGACCTTGGCTTCAGCTACCTGCAGGAGCGCACCAAGTTCGTCGGCTCCGGCACGAATCCGTACTTCATGCTGCGCGGGGCCAAGGTCGACTTCGGTTATGAGTTCACCCATGGCATCGGCTTGGCGATCAGCGGCACGGGCTTGTCGACGGTGAACCTGCGCGGCTCGCTGGACGTGGAACAGATTGCCTTGATGGCCGGGCCGCGTTTCACCCGCAACTTCGGACACATCACGCCTACCGCGATCAATCGCAAGGGTGGCGTTTATGTGGAAGCGAAGGCCGGTTACGTTATCGCTACCTCCGGCGCTTATCCGGTCAATGGCGTCATCATGGATCACGCTTCCGCGCTAACCTACATGGGCGGCGCGGGGGCGAACTTCCATGTGTACGACCGCTTTGATCTTCGCGTGATTGAAGTGGAATATCTTCGCAACCAGCTGCCCAACGGTGGAACCAACGTGCAGAACAGTCTGCGCCTGGGCGCCGGCATCAATTTTCACTTCGGCCTGTAAGCGCTGAAGCGTCGCACCCTCGGGACCCCGGGCTCATTCCCCAAAGCTGGCGAGCATGCAGTATATGCGCATGTGACCGCTGTTCGTTCAACGACGACAGATCCCGTCCTATTTCGAGGCTGTATGACCGCAAGACCCGCCCTTCGCATCTTACGGGGTGCGATGGGCGCACGATCTTTCCATCAAATCGCCGAACAAAACGCAGACCCTCGGACTGAAGACCGTCTGCGCCTCCTGATTGACACGGGCTTGTTGCTCAGCTCAGAGCGCAATCTGGACGTCATTGTGCAAGCGGCGCTCGATGCCGGTCTCGCCTTGTGTGGCGCAGCCTTCGGAGCGTTCTTTTACAACAACCTTGGCACCGATGGCGAGCCCTATCAGTTGTTCAAGGTGTCCGGCATCGATCAGTCGGCCTTTGCGAGCTTTCCCATGCCGCGGCCCACAGGCATCTTTGGCCCCACCTTTTATGGCGAGTCCATCGTCCGGGCCGACGACGTAACCAAGGATACCCGTTACGGTCGCAATCCACCGCTGAGCGGTATGCCGCCCGGCCACGTTCCGGTGCGCAGCTATCTTGCCGTCCCGGTGCGCAGCCGCGCCGGCGAGGTTCTGGGGGCGCTGCTCTACGGCCATCCCGATGCCGGTGTGTTTCAGGCGGAGGTCGAAGGGCTTGTCGCTACCGTGGCGTCGCAGGCCGCCGTGGCCATTGAAAACTTCCGCCTGACCGAAAGTCTGACCCGCGAGATCGCGCTGGCCGATGTGGCCCGAGCGGAACAGCGCTCCACCGATCGCCGGCTTCGGCAGGCGCTGGACGCCGCGCAACTGGGCACATGGACCTGGGACGCCAGCACCGGGCTGGTCGACTTCGATCAACGCGGCGCCGAATTATTTGGCGTGCCTCCGCACGTGCCGGTGCCGCGCGATGCCTTGCGCGAGCGGGTTGTGCACCGCGAGGAATCCGGACAACCCCCCGAAGACCTGCGCAAGGTGCTGGCCGCCGGCGGGCAATATGCTTCCGAGTACCGCATCCAACTACCCGACAGTACGGAGCGCTGGATCGCGGCCAGCGGCAACGCCACGTTCCATCCATCCACCGGCAGGATGACGGGGCTGGTCGGCACCGTGCAGGACATCTCGCAGCGCAAGATCCAGGAAAACTCGTTGCGCCAAAGTGAGAAGCTGGCGGCGACAGGTCGTTTGGCAGCCACCATCGCCCACGAGATCAACAACCCGCTGGAAGCGGTGACCAACCTGATCTACCTGGCCAAGACCGACCCGACGACGCCAACGCCGGTGCAGCGTATGCTCGAAACCGCGGATACGGAACTCGCCCGCGTCGCGCAGATTGCCCAGCAGACTCTTGGCTTCTATCGCGACACGATGCGCCCGGCGGACATCGACCTCAACGAACTTTTGCAGGCCGTGGTCGACCTGTTTGGCCGCAAGCTCGCCGGCAAGAAACTGCAATGCGTCCTGGACCTCGATCCCGGTCTGAAGATTGTGGGTCTGCAGGGGGAAATTCGCCAGGTTGTGTCCAATCTGCTGGTCAACGCGATTGACGCTTCGGGCAAAACTGGCGGAGCCATCCGGATTCGGGCCCGCCGGCGTCCCCGCGGCGACAACCACGGGATCTCCGTTCTTGTGATCGATGAGGGAAGCGGGATTCCGAAGGACGTCCGTCACCGCCTGTTTACCCCCTTTGTGACCACCAAACAGTCGCTGGGAACAGGGCTTGGCCTGTGGGTGACACGGGGCATGGTGGAAAAACATGGCGGCTCCGTGCGCTTCCGCTCACGCACCGAGCACCCCTCCGGAACTGTTTTCCGGGTGTACCTCCCACAAACTGGGGCTTTGCCCTTTTTTGGTTCACAAAGCACGGAAGTTCTCCAGTAAACTTGGGTTCGGAGACATCCCTGCAGCTTTGCGAACGAAGGGGCTAGCTCCGTTTTTGACGCGGTACCCGGGCCCCGCGAAGGTTCCGTTCATCCGCCTCGCACAGGCCCAACGAATGAATCCCTACTTCTTCTTCAGTGATGCCAAAACGTTGAACCCGCAAGCCGAACCGGACAACGGAAGTGGCACGAACGCTCACGCCCCGTCGCCGCGCATCCTTGTGGTGGACGACGAAGCGCTGATCGCAGACACCATTGTGCAGATTCTGAACCGCAACGGCTTTATCGCCGAGGCTGCGTACTCCGGCGCCGACGCGATCAAGCTTGCGAAGAAGCACTGTCCTGAACTGGTGCTTTCCGACGTCATGATGCCCCACGTCGACGGCGTGGAAGCCGCCATCGCCATCCGCGAGTCCTGCCCCGACACACGCATCGTGCTCTTCAGCGGCCAGGCCGCCACCGTAGAAATCCTCGCCCGCGCCCGCCAACGCGGCCACGACTTCGAACTGCTCCCCAAGCCGATTCATCCGACGCAGCTGATCAAGCATTTGCGGCAATAGCCAGCAAACAGCAAACAGGAATTCGCAAAGGCAGAGCGGTACGGAGACCAAGTTGGCTGAGGGGTATCGGGATCTGCTCGTTTGGCAGCGCTCCATCCAGATGACAGTGGCACTGTATCGATTTACCGAAGGCATGCCCAAAGAAGAACTCTACGGTCTTACGAGTCAGCTTCGGCGTGCCGGTGTTTCGGTGGCGAGCAATATTGCCGAGGGTTGGGGCAGGCAGTCGAAGGGCGAGTACAAACATTCCTTGGCATGGCACGTGGCTCCAACTTCGAAGTCCAGACTCAACTGGTCATCGTGCGAGAACTTGGCTTTGGAAGCCCACAGCTGCTGCGGACGGCTGAGCAACTATCCTTCGAAGTCGGGCGAATGTTGATTGCCCTGATGAAAACGCTTGAAGTGAAGTCTGCAACTGCCCACGCTGCCGGAGAGTAAGTCCTGCTCGGTCCCGGACCCTGGTGAAGCTCTACACTGGAGCTGCAGACCGGCCGACAGTGGAAACTGTTTGCTAATTCCTGTTTGCTGTTTGCCTAGTGAGCCATGCCCATTACACTCCCCATCGCCATCTACTACGAGCAGCCGCACTGGTTCAAACCCCTGTTTGCTGAGCTCGACCGCCGCGGCACACCCTACGTCAAGCTCTTCGCCCCCGAGCACTTTTACGATCCGGCCGACCACCCCGAAGAAAAGTACTCGCTTGTGTTCAATCGCATGAGCCCGTCGGCCTGGAACCGCGACCACGGCGACCAGATCTTCTACACCCTCGGCTTTCTGGAGCACCTCGAGTCACGTGGCGTGAAGGTGCTCAACGGTTTCAAGGCGTTCAGCTCGGAGCTCTCCAAGGCCGGCCAGCTTGTGCTGATGGATAAGCTCGGCAAGCCCTACCCCAAGGCCCGCATCATCCATCGACCCGAGCAAGCGCTCGCTGCGGCGGAAGGCCTGCGCTGGCCCATTGTGGTCAAGCCGAACATCGGTGGGTCCGGGGCGGGCGTGAAGCGCTTCGACGGCGCCAGCCAGTTGCGCCACGCCGTCGAATCCGAGCCCGGCAGCCCGGACGCGCTCCAGTTCGGGCTCGACAGCACTGCCCTGGTGCAGGAGTTCATCCCCGCGCAGGACGCGCACATCGTGCGTGTGGAAGTCCTCAATGGCAAGTTCCTCTACGCCATCAAGGTCCACATCACCGGCGAAACGTTTGACCTGTGCCCGGCCGATATCTGCCGCACCACCGCCGGCACCGATCTCAACCGCGCCGCCTGCGCGATCGACGCGCCGAAGTCCGGCATCACCGTCGAGGCCTTCACGCCTCCCGCGGACGCGATCGCTGACGTCGAGGAGATCATGAAGCACTCCGGCATCGATATTGGCGGCATCGAGTACATCACCGATTCGCGTGACGGCCAGCGCTACTACTACGACACCAACGCCCTGAGTAACTTCGTCGCCGACGGCCCCAACGTCATCGGCTTCGATCCCTTCGCAAAGCTCGTCGACTGGCTGGAAGCTGCAGCCGGGCTCGAGAACAGTGTCTTCAACGGCAAGTCCCCGGAAGAGCAGCAGGCGTTGGTGGAAGAGATCATCGCCTAGCCGCGTTGGGTGTATTTTCACCCGGAAGAAACGCGTTGCCGTGTAACGTTCCCCGGCAACGCGCGTCCACCGTACAGGGCCCCAGAGGCGAGCGAAAATCAAGGATTGCCGCCCGCCTCGACCAGCTTCTACGAGCTTCGACCAACTTCCGCTGTGAGGGTCATCATGCGCCTCGTTTCGCTCTTCGCTCTCAGCTTTCTCCCCGTATCTCTTGCATCGGCGCAGACCGCAACCACCCCCGCGACCCCGCCAAAGACCAGCGACATAGTGGTGCTGCAGGCTTCCGGGCAGGGCTGTCCGGTTGGCTTTGCGGCCCGGCGTGCACCCGATGGCGGTCTCGTCACGGTAAGCCCCCGGACCAAGCTGCAGGGGCAGCAATATAGCCTCACCTTTTCGCCGGATTCTGCCCATGCCATCACGCAGGCGCGCATCACCCTGCACGGCCTTGCCGGCGGTCGTGTCATCCCCGCGAAGGACATCTCGCTCGGTGACGCCAGCGAGAGCTTCAATCTGTCGCCCTCGTTTTCAGGGTCCAGGCATCTGTTTCAGTCCACGATCTACACGAAAAAGCTCACCGGTGTGCAGTGGGTCGAGCTGAACGAGCTCACCTACGCCGACGGTTCCACGTGGCATGAGTCAGACACAGCAACCTGCCGCGTTGCGCCAAACGGCTTCATGCTCGTCGCCGGTAAATAGCGCCGTCCGGTTCAGCGAAGACGAACGCGCTATCTCGCCGCAGAGTGCTGCGCCGAGGCAGCCACGTAGCTTTGCAACATTGCCGTGAGCTCCGCGCACATCGGTGCGAACATGCGCGCCGGGTCGGCGGACTCCAGCAGCCGCCGGCTCACACCGGACATCGCCCCCTGCAACATCGTCGTCACCAGGTCAGCGTCAATGCCGTTCGCGTCCGGCGCAGACCGAAGCATCGTGGCGATGGCGGTATGCAGGCTGCGGCTGATCCTCTGCACCAGCCGCACGCCATCCACATCAGAGCTCACCTCATACAACGCCACGCTGCCTTTGCCATCGCTCAGCTTGGCGCGAAGAAACGTTTCCACCAGCGCCCCCAGCATGGTGGCGAGCGGGTGGCCGTGCTGACTCGCGCACACCGCTTCTACGGCTGCGGCGACCTTTTCGAAGTGCCGTTTCAGCACCGCCTGCAGCAGCGAGCTCTTGTTGGGGAAGTACTGGTACAGCGTGCCAACGGAGACACCGGCCCGTTCCGCGACGCGCGTGGTCGTCAGCCGCTCCTTGCCCGTCACCAGCAAAACCTGAAGCGTCGCTTCCAGGATTGCGTCCACACTGGCGGCAGAACGCGCCTGTACGGGCGTTTTTCGCGGCTGCAACGGCGATGGCGCAACGGTTGGCAAATGCGAACTCCCGGAAGCGAATCCACTTCATCTAACCACACGTGATCCGGACGACGCACCACCACAGCCGTTCACAGGAGCAAGACAGCATGACCACACAAACAGAACTCGGCGGCAGCTTTACTTTACCCGGCACCGACCTGACCATCAGCCGCATGGGCTACGGCGCCATGCAGCTGGCCGGCCCCGGTGTCTTCGGGCCGCCTCGCGACCGCAACGAAGCCATCGCCGTGCTGCAGGAAGCCGTCGAGAGTGGCATCGACCACATCGACACCTCGGACTTCTACGGTCCACACGTCACTAACCAGATCATCAAGGAAGCGCTGCATCCCTATGGCGGCGACGTCGTCATCGTGACCAAGGTGGGCGCACGCCGCACCGACGATGCTGCCTGGCTCCCGGCCATCAGCCGCGAAGAACTCACCTCTGCGGTGCATGACAATCTCCGCAACCTCGGGCTTGATCAACTGCACGTCGTCAACATGCGCGTCATGACTCCCAAGGTCGACATCGAGCCGCTCTACACCGTGCTCGCCGAACTGCAACAGGGAGGCCTGATCGCGCACCTCGGCGTCAGCAACGTCAGCCCCGCACAGTACGCCGCCGCCAAGAAGATCGCGCCCGTTGTCTGCGTGCAGAACCTCTACAACGTCGCCTTCCGTGACGACGACAACTTCATCCAGCAGCTCGCGGCCGAAGGCGTGCCCTACATGCCGTATTTCCCGCTGGGTGGCTTCAAGCCGTTGCAGGCCGGCATTATGGCCGACGCAGCCGCAAAGATGAACGCAACGCCCATGCAGGTCGCGCTCGCCTGGCTGTTGCACCACGCGCCCAACATCTGCCTGATCCCCGGTACGTCGTCGCGCGCCCATTTGCGCGAAAACATCGCCGCGGCCTCGCTTGAACTCACGCCCGAGGTGAAAGCTGAACTCGACGGCATCGCCGCGGCGTCACCCTGGGAGCCACCGCACCGCTGAGCTGCCGCGCTGCCGAATCAGACCTGTGCAGCGGTGCGGACGATCTCATCCACGCTGCGTGCGGAGGCTGATTCGGCAGCAAGCGTATGGCTACGGCAGTGGGTTGCCACTCCTGGCAGGATGCGACGTGCGCAGACGGTGAAGCACGTGTCCATCCTCGTACCCGGGCCCAACAAGCTCGAAACCGCACTTCCTCAGCACACCGATCGAAGCGACGAGATCCGGAAGGGTCTGGGCCGCGATGGTTTGTAGCCATGGCTCACGGCGAAGCTGTTCTACAAATGCCGTGACTGCCTCCGTCGCCAGCCCGAGGCGGTGCCAGCGCGGCAGAATCGCGTAGCCGATCTCGGCCTCCGTTTCGCCTCTCGGGAAGGCTCCCACGTTGCCGATCAGTGTGGGAGCCGCTCCTTGCAAGACGATGTAGCGGGTCCAACCGCTAAGCTGCGGATTCTGAAGTACCTGTTCTCTCAGGAACGCGAAAACATGCGGTTCCCAGTTTTCTGGGGGCCACTGAGCAGGTACCTGGGCACAGAGTAGGGCACCAAGGTGTCCGGAACGCGCTTCATCCGCGTCCATCATCTCTGTCGTGATCGTCACAAGGCGTAAACGTTGCGTCTCTAGATCAAGCGAAGTCATTCCATCTCCGGCACAAAAGCTTCAGGACACAGCAAGGACCTGCGGCGTGGGGAAGCACGCGGTCCGGATGGTCAGCAGCTAGCGGCGGGACACAGTCATAGGCGCACGGCGAGTATAGGCCCGGCGGCTCGTCGCGTCACGGAGAAAGACTCCCCGGGCAAAGGTCTTATCGCAGCTCTACCGCTCGATTCTGCATTGAGGAGGTTCTTCTGCGTTCGACCTTGTACCCTAGACCGTATGCGCTACGGCTTCTGGCTTCCCGTCTTTGGCGGCTGGCTCCGCAACATCGACGACGAACACATGCCCCCCACCTGGGATTACGTCCGCAATCTCTGCACGGAGGCGGAAGAGCTCGGCTACGACCTCACGCTCATCGCCGAGCTGAACCTCAACGACATCAAGGGCCCGGAAGCGCCGTCGCTCGACGCCTGGACCACTGCGGCCGCGCTCGCTGCCGTGACGCGCAAGCTTGAGCTGATGGTGGCCGTGCGCCCCACATTTCATAATCCCGCACTGCTGGCCAAGCAGGCCGCCAACATCGACCGCATCTCGAACGGCCGCCTTACGCTCAACGTTGTCAGTTCGTGGTGGCGCGATGAAGCGCTGAAGTACGGCATTCCCTTCGATGAACACGACGACCGCTACGCGCGCACGTCGGAATGGCTCGATGTGCTCGACAACTGCTGGTCCGAGCAGCACACCAGCTTCCAGGGCCGCTTCTACGACATCAACGCGAACATCCTTTCGCCCAAGCCCTGCCCCAGGCGCACCTTCTCGCGCGCGCCGCAGGGGCTCACGCGCCCGACGATCTACGCCGGCGGTGAAAGCGAAACCGCGAAGAACCTCATCGCCGCCAAGTGCGATGCCTACCTGATGCATGGCGATGACCCGCGCACCATCGCGGCCAAGGTCGAAGACATGCAGGCCCGCCGCGCCGAGCATCGCCACCTGCCACCCATGATCTTCGGCGTCACCGGCTACTGCATCGTGCGCGACAGCGAGGCCGAAGCAAACCGCGAAGTGGACCGCATCACCGCCGCCCCTGACCGCCACACCTCACCCGCCGGCTTCGCCAACTTCGAGCAATGGACCACCGGCTCGAAGTTGGAAAAGAAGCTCAGCCTGCGCGACTATTCCGTCTCAAACCGCGGCCTGCAGTCAGGCCTCATCGGCACACCTGAACAGGTCAAGCAGCGCCTCGCAGACTTTGAAGGCGCAGGCTGCTCGCTCGTGCTGCTGCAAAGCTCGCCCCAGCGTGAAGAGATGGCCCGCTTTGCCAGGCAGGTGATGCAGCGCGAACAACCGGTCGCTGTCTAAGCCGCAAGCCACTGAGAACCTCAGCGCAGACTGTCTTTGCGAGTGCGGTCGATTAGTTTGTGCAACCTCGCTTCTCGGACCTGTGCTTTTCTGCTTGGAGTGAGGAAGTCTTCGTCGTACCTTGAGGTGCATGGCCCACCAAGCGCTTGTCCTACGAGTTGTTCTGGCAAGTCCCGGTGACCTCACAGAAGAACGCGAGGTCGTTCGCAGGACAGTAAGTGCGCTGAATCTTGAGAACGCCCACCGGAAGATCGTTCTTGAGTTGCATCGATGGGAAGACTGTGCGCCCGGGGCCAGCCGGGGCGGCTCTCAGGCGGTACTGCATAAGCAACTGGACATCCTTAACGCCGACATCTTCGTCGGCATGTTCTGGAATAAGTACGGCACAAAGACGGCAAAAGCAAACTCCGGCACCATTGACGAATTCAATGTTGCCTATAAGTCTTGGAAAGCAACTGGAACGCCGCGCTTGTGCATGTATTTCAAGCGCATGGTCATCTCGGGGCCTGCCTCGCTCACAATGGATCAGATGGAAATTGAGCGGTTCCGCAGGCAGCTTGAGGAGAACGGGCAACTCCTGTACGGCACCTTTGATGCGGACCTTGTTTCGTTTCAACTGATGCTGCATCGGCACCTTAGCTGGCATATACAGAGCGTGGTGCAGGACGCGGCTTCTTTGTCTGGCTTCGATCGCGTCTTCGGTTCCAGGGCTGAGCCAACCTATCTCGTGTCCGGCGGATTCCTGCTTCATGAGCGAATCCAACAAAGCATTAAGGAGGACGCGAGCTATGCCAGCGACCAGGAGCGGAAGCGCTTTTGTGAGTTCCCATTGCAAAAGCCAAGCATGGATGCTTCGTTGCGGTTCTCCGCGAGTGTGCTGATGGGCTCCTCAGAGAGCCGAGCGTTTGGACATCTCGCGCAGCTCGCAATCGACGAGACTGCCGCGCTGCAGTTGCGGAACCACACGGACATGGAGGCCGAGGTTCTCAACCACACGAATCGCAACCTGATTGCATTGGGTGCCTACAGCAATCAGCTTTCCATGCGCATTCTTTGTGACCGTGCCAATGACCTCGTCGTCCCGGCCATCTACAAAAAGTCCACGGGAGAGTGGGACGGCCGCTTTATCGGTAGAACCAGTGGTTTGCCGCTCCATGACGAGCTCACGTCCGGGCGTGACCTGGGATTGATCCTGAAGATCGCGCCGAGCGGGCATCCGGACAAGACCTGGATTCTATGCGGTGGTCTCGGCGAGTGGGGCACCTCCGGCGCGGCGTACTTTCTCACGCACAAGTGGCCGAAGCTGGCCAGTCATCCATGCCTCAAGCGCAACCCAGCCAATTTCGCTGCCCTGATTGATGTACCAGAGCACACGGACGATGACGCATCGCTGATGTGGATGGTGAGCAGCGCCCGAATGCTCAAGCCCTTGCCTGAGCCGGAGATGATGCAACTGGTTCGCATGGACAAGACCGTTCGGTGCTGCTGGGAAGCATGGAAGCCAGCCAGCTGATCGGAAACTGTGCTGCCGTCACGGGCCTCAGACGCGCGCTCATTAGCTCAGCGATCAGCGGAGTGAGTCGGCGCTCTTGACGAACGTCAGTAGCTGATCCGGTGTGTTGATTGTCCCATCAAGGAGATCGTCGAGAAGGGGCCTTGTGTGCAGCGCTTGGAAGGGCAACGCAATCCGCGATTGGCTCGTCTGCCCAGGCAGCTTCACCAGGTACGCCGGGCGGTCATCAAACCTGCCGCCGTTGCTTGCTCGCTCATCCTCAGGTGTCCACTGCGCGGGCATGCGCTGCCACATGAAGTTGGTGCGCCAGCTGTGGTCGCCCATGACGACCACGGTTGCCCTATCCCATTCACCGGCGGCCTGCAGCTGTGTCCGCAGCGTAGCCAGGCACTGGTCTGCCAGGGCCAGGTTGTCGATGTAGCTCGTGTGCTCGAGCGCGAACTGTCCTGTACGGCGATTGAAGAGGCCGCCCGGGTGCGGGACGGGCAGGTGGATCAGCAAGAAATTTGCTGAAGGGTTTGCAAGCAGACGCTGTGCCTTCAACAGGATCTGCTGGTAGTCGTCCAGGTGCCCCTTGCCGCCCTGGTTGTGCTCTTCCGGCATGAAGTCAGTACCGGTCATGGCGGGATCGTGCAAGCCTCCGGCGCGCATCGCCGCTATGGCATTGCGCACGTTCGCCTGAAAGCTCTCGTCCGATCCAAGACCGTTGTCCAGCTCCGTGTACATGCGCCAGAAACAGTGGTCCAGCACCGTGGGCATGATGCGGCAGTACGGGTTATACCAGCCGGCGATGCCGGTGCTGTACCCCGCTGTTCGCGCGTCCTGAAACACGGTGTCCTGCTCGTCAAAGCCAGCCCAGGGACTTGCTTTGCTGGCCCGGGTGAATAGCTGCCCGGTACCTGACGCGCGGATCGCTGCAACGGGCTTGCCCATGATCAGCGACGGCAGCACAAGGTCAGTCGTCGTGCCTGCAGGCACAACATGGGTCCACACCACGGACTGCGAGGCAAGGGCGTCAAAGGCCGGCAACTGCAGCCCTGCGAAACGGTGCTCAAACACCTGCTCGTAGGACAATTCGTCAAAGACAATCCAGATCACCTTGGCACGGCTTGCGGAAGCCGCCAGCGCCCGCACAGGTTTGTCCGGATAAGGCGCGTTCAGGTTCCGCGCGCTCCACCAAAACCACAACAACTGCACCAGGCACAGCCCGCCGCTGAAGGCCAGCACCAGCAGCAGCGTCGACGCGCGATCCACCTCGTGCTCAAAGCGCTGGGTGAAGGACGGGCGCCACGCAACAACCAGGCACACGACCCCTGCAAGGCCGACCGCGACCGCTGCGACCCTGAGAAAGGGAACGGGCGTGATGAACTGTTCCACGGCGTTGGCCAGCAGCCAGGGCAAAAGCAGGACCAGGGCGCTCCAAACCGCCACCCGCCACCGACCCGGCCGTTGTGCGGACAGCAGCAGCAACGCGACGCCAGCCCAGACCAGCGTAAAAAGCAGCAGTACAGGACCAAACAGCGCAAGGGGCGTGCCGTCCCAGTGATACAGCGCAAGGTGTTTGCCCCGGCCCACCATGGGCTCAATCAGGCCGGTGAGTGCCAGCGTGGTCCATCCCAGGGCAATGGCCAGGTTGCGCAGAAAACCAGTCATAGGGCAGACGTGCGGGGCAAACGCCCTCCTTACCGGCTATGCGCGCTACGCGTCAGTTATTTCCAGGAGTGACTTAGAGCCAGGGCCCTCGCCGCAACGGCCGCTGAGATGCACGTGCCTATGCGGCTTTGTCCAGCGTGGCGGGCGCGGTTGTCTCAGGATGGCCGACAGCATTTACAGGCTGCTCCTGCTTTGTCCGGCGAAAGAGTTTCCGCAACCGGCGGCGCATAAAGAACAACGCGCCCACACCAATGGAGCTGATGCTCTGTAAGGCAAAAAGGCCTGAACCCGGGTCGATGTAAGCCATCGCTGGCCGCTCAAAACTGAGCAGCAAAAAGATGCACATCAACACTGTAAGGACCGCGTACAAGGCCTTCACCATAGAACCTACTTCTCAGCAGAGATGAGTGGATCGCATCCTCAGGATGAACCCGAGGTTACGGGCATGTCAACATTCGTTGTACGCCAATAGCACCTTCGTGGCAGGGCAGTCTGCACCACCATCGGACAGCGCTTGTGTGTTTCTCTAGCAAACAGGATCCGAGCCCGGCAGGGGCGTGGCTTCACCTGCGTCGCATACTGGAAGCATGCAGCTCTCTGACTCAGACCGCGTCTTCGTCCTTACCGGCGCCGGGATCTCGGCGGAAAGTGGACTCGCCACCTTTCGCGGCTCCGGCGGGCTTTGGAACGGCTACCGCGTGGAAGAAGTTGCCACGCCGGAGGCCTGGGTCGCCAACCCGGCGCTGGTGTGGGAGTTCTACTCCATTCGCCGGCAGGACGCACAGGCAGCGGAGCCCAACGCCGCGCATCGCGCATTGGCCGTCCTGGAGCAGCGCCTGGGCGACCGCTTCTATCTCGTCACGCAAAACGTGGATGACCTGCACGAACGCGCCGGCTCACAACGTGTGCACCACATGCATGGCACGCTGTCGCAGTCGCGCTGC
Organism: Granulicella sp.; assembly: GCA_965198515.1. Lineage (GTDB taxonomy): Bacteria > Acidobacteriota > Terriglobia > Terriglobales > Acidobacteriaceae > Granulicella. The sequence goes on from CBDAPO010000001.1 coordinate 14,502, forward strand.
GTGCGTTGCGATCAGCCCTTTGCGGACGGCGCCGTATATCTTGACTCTGCCAATCTGCCCACCTGCGCGAGTTGTGGTGCGCCCGTGCGCCCGCATATCGTCTGGTTCGGTGAGGTGCCGCTGGATCTTGATGGCATCTTTGCGCAGCTTGAGCAGGCCACGGTGCTGATCGTCATCGGCACCTCTGGCGCGGTATACCCCGCCGCGGCGTTTGTGCAGATTGCGCACCAGCGAGGCATTCGCACCGTGTACGTCGGCCCGGAAGCGCCGCTCAATGCGGATAGCTTCGACGACATCCTGCTGGGCCCCGCAACGGCCGTTGTGCCCACACTGCTCTGATCCGCCGACCTGTCTGATATGGTGCGTGGCAGTGGCTACGGAAGGCAAAATCTGGTTCCTGCGTCCGTGGCCGCGATGGATCGCTCTGCGCGATGTGCCCTTGCGACGGCTGTGGGTGCTCTTCGTTGCCGCGTTTCTGCTGTTCTCCGTGATTGGCTACTACACTGACCTGCTGAACGACGGCAATACGCCGGTAGTGGTCGTCTTTGTGGTCGCGGTGTATAGCGGCTTGAACGCCTGCACCTGGATCTACGCGACCATGCGCTGGCCGATGGTCGCCATCCTGCCTATCGCTCTTCTGCAGATCTTCAACGGCGCCATCCTCAGTGCGATCTCCCGCTGGCTGATCGTGCGCTTCGGCCTTCACTCCCCGAGCACAAAAGAGGGGATTCACTTTGCGGCGACGGGCATCTTCGTTTCCATCATCGCGTCGTACAGCTTCTTTCTGCGCTTCATCCGCGTGGAGTTGAACGCATCCGTGCGGCTCGAAAACGAACTCGATCTGGCGCACGGCATGCAGAAGACGCTGGTGCCCACCATCCATCTGCGCACGCCCCGCTTTGAGGTCTACGGCATCTCACGGCCCAGTGAACGTGTCGGGGGCGACCTGGTCGACGCGATCACCCTCAGCTCCGGGGACGTTGTGGCGTATCTTGCCGACATCGCCGGGCATGGCTTGCCGGCCAGCATTCTTATGGGCCGGCTCAAGACGGCCACGCGCACCGCGGTGCTGGAGTGCGGCACCTCCCAACCGCAACAGCTCTTGTCGCTCCTGCTGCACCGTCTCAATGTCGTGCTGCCACAGGTGAAAGAGCCCAACCTGTACGCCACATTCACCGGCTTTCGCCTGGGCGTCGATGGTTCGGTCTTTTACGCCCTTGCCGCCAGCCCCCCGGTGCTCTGGTGGAGCGCCGGCGAGCGCAGGGTGACGCAGATTGGCGATCCGCAACTGCCCGTGGGCCTGTTGCCGGTTTCGCATTTCGACTGCGTTCTCGTTCGTGCCGCGCCCGGCGACTTGTTTGTGGTCGCCACTGACGGCATCCTCGAAGCAGCCAACAAGCAAGCGGAAGAGTTTGGCGTGGGGCGCTTGCAGCAGCTGGTGACGACCCATGCGGGCGCGCCCCTGCCCACGCTCGCGGAGACCATCCTGGCCGCTGCTGGAGCCTTTGGACGGCAGTTCGACGATCAAACCATGCTTCTGATCCGGTGCCTGTGAGTCACGGAGCCCGAAAACGCAGACATGACAGCGCGCCCCCATCGGGCATACCCTGAACACCCATGAGCTTGCTCGATCGTCGCCGCTTCCTCCAGTCCTCCGCCGCTGCCGCAGCCCTCACCTCGCCGTCGTTGCGGGCGCTTGCCCAGGCCGCAGCCAATGCGGCTCCGCTGAAGCTGCACACCGAACGCAACGGGCCACAGGTGCCCGCCAGCTTTATCGGTCTGAGCTATGAGATTGAGCAACTCTCCGATCCCAGTTTCTTCTCCGCCGCCAACACCGGTCTGATCGCCCGTTTCCGTGAGCTCACCCCGAACGGCGTTCTGCGCCTCGGCGGGAACACCTCCGACGTTGGCTGGTGGAAGCCGACGGCCGGCAGCCCGCAGCCGCCGCTGCCGCCCAGCGTCGTCGTCTCTGTGGAGCCCGGCACCAAGCCCTTTCAGCAGCTTGCCTATCCCGTAACGCCGGAGGCCGTGAAGAACCTGCGCGCGTTCCTCGACGCCACCGGCTGGACCTGCCTGTATGGCATCAACCTGGGCACCAGCACTCCCGAACGTGGCGCCGAAGAAGCTGCCTTCGTGTTTGCGACGCTGGGCGCCAAGCTGGAGTACTTCCAACTCGGCAACGAGCCAGACCTGTTCCAGCGTCGCTTTCGCGACCCGAAGACCTGGAACGTCGATCGCTATCTCGATGACTGGCTCGCCATGGCCCAGGGCATTCGCGCACGGGTGCCGCAGGCGCGCTTCGGTCTGCCCGACACCGCCGGTGACCCGACGTGGAGCTCGCGGATTGCGGAAAGGCTCAGCGCCATGCCACCCTCCGGCACAGGCACGGCGGCCGGGCAAATCAGCCGCCCCAACATCGCCGCCATCACGCACCATTACTACTTCGGCGGTCCACCCACCAACCCGGCCATCAGCATCCCCGCCATCCTGAAAACCGATCCCAAGGTTGCCAGGGTGGCCGCAACCACGCGCGAAGCCGCCGAAAAGCTGTCCTGCGTGTATCGCATGAGCGAGGGCAACACCTGCTACCAGGGCGGCAAGCCCAACGTGTCGGACGTGCTCGCTGCGGCGCTCTGGGCCGCTGACTACGCGCTTTCACTCGCAGCCTTTGGCTACGCCGGCATCAACCTTCACGGTGGTGGTGGCAAGGCTGTCGGCAACTCGCTCGGCAGCCGCATGCCCGGCGAATCTTTGCTGAAGCCCGGCGAAGCCCCGCATCCGCGGCCCTTCTACACCGAGATCGCCGACATGAACGGCACCTACGTGCCTGAGCCCGATTTCCGCGGTCTGCAGTTCGCGGGCCGCTTCGCCGGCGCCACGATGATCCCGCTCGACTTCGACCCCGGCCCGGCGAACGCCACGGCCTACGCGGCCAAGTTGCCCACTGGCCAGCTCCAGGTCGCCATCATCAACAAGGACGCCGAACATGCCGTCCCCTTGAACCTCGCAGGCTTCAGCCCCGCGCTGGTGCTCACTGCGCCCAGCCTCGACACCCGCGACGTCAACCTCAGCGAGCCGCAGGCCAACACTGAAGCCAACGCCGTTCCGCCCAGGACGGCAATGCTGTTGCTCAACGTCCATGGCTGATGCGGCATCCAGCCCAGCACGATCCTTGTTGGCTCGGTCTCGCAGTCGGCTGAGTCAACATTGCGGCACGGCCACTGGTATGCAGCACCTCGCCGTGGTCTCTCCTATGATTGCTTGAAGGCATGCTTTCCATAGCGAAATCGGCCGTGCCTGCTTCTGGAGACTTGTGCCCCTACTGCTTTGGAACGCGTTTCTTATCTCCTTCACCGCGCTGCTGCCGCTGATCAATCCCATCGGCTCCTCGCTGGTGCTGATGGGTCTGGTTGGGGAAGCGCCGCCCGCAGCCTTTCACACCGTTGCACGCAAGGTGGCGCTCAACAACATCGCCTTCCTTGCCGTGATCGAGCTGCTCGGCTCGGCGATCCTGAACTTCTTCGGCATTTCGCTGCCCATCGTGCAGGTGTCCGGTGGCATTGTGATCGCGTCCATCGGTTGGTCTGTGCTCAACGAAAAAGACACCGACACCAACACCACGCGCGACAAGCAGGGCGCCAACACCATTGACCCTGAGCAAACCCTTCGCTCGCTGCAGCAAAAGGCGTTCTATCCGTTCACCTTTCCGGTCACCTCCGGCCCGGGCACCCTGGTCGTCATGCTGACCCTGAGCGCACGTTATTCCGGTGGCAAGCTTGCGGCCAACGTGCTCGGGCACGTAGGCCTGTTTCTTGCGGTTGTTCTGCTCAGTGGGCTGGTGTACCTGTGCTATGCCTATGCCCCAAGAATCAAGGCAGCGGTCGCACCCAGCACCGTTCACGGCGTGTTGCGCATCATCGCCTTCATCCTTATCTGCATCGGCGTGCAGATCGCCTGGAACGGCCTCACCGTTTTGTTGAACGGTGTCCTGCACCACGCCTGAAGGTTCCGCAACAGCGCAGGCGTGAAGCTGCAGAACAGGCACCTGCTGATCTGATTGTTCGTGCTCGTGGTGTACCCAGGGAACGTGGCGTTGGTGGAAGTGAAGTTCGGGTTGGAGATCAGGCTGTCGGCTTTGGCAACACCGGCCAGGCTGGCAAACGCGAGAAGAACGGCAATAGCATCAGGGGAACGCATCGAGTTGAAACTCCTTCATGCGCGAATGCAAGCAGGCGTTGATTGAAGCCAATCCTGTGCAGTCTCCCTGGCGCTGTGAAGGTCCCTCTGGCGCTAAAGGCCATCGTTCCGGTAACGCGGCGTAACAAACTCTTGCGAAGCAGCGCAACGCTGCGTCCATGTGCCTAACCAGGCGTGTGCCTTCACTCCGCGACCGCACCACTGCCTTCGGAAGTGTCTGCCGGGCGCGTGTTGGTGTTGTTGACCGCGTGGCTGCGTTCGAGCTCGTTGCGATGGGCTCCGCCGCCTATGGCCGTGCCTGAGCCACACATCGTTGCGCTTAACTTACCCCTAACGCTCCATTCCCATCAGCGATGCTGAACTACGTTCTGAAAAGCAAAGGAAGCTGCCCGATCGTCTCCTTGCCATGGTCTCTGAGCCCGACGAGCAAGAGCGTACACTGGCGCACATGCCCGACTCTCAAAAGCCATCCATCGAAGCCATTTTCGCGGGTGGCCCCAAAGTGCTGCAGGATGTGCGCGGCCCGTGGCGCTCGTCCATCAATAAGCAGCGCAACGACGGCGTCGTCGAAGTCACTTCCCGGGGCATCGTGGGGGACAAGGCAACACAGAAGATCCACGGCGGTCCGGACGCCGCGCTTTGCATCCATCTCACCGATCACTACAGCTTCTGGCGCGAGCGCTACAGCATCGATCTACCACCCGGCGGTGTAGGCGAAAACCTCACGATCAGCGGCATCACCGAAGACGAAATGTTTGTCGGCGACACCGTGCGTCTCGGCACGGTACTCGCGCAGATCAGCGGGCCACGTGCCCCGTGTGGCAACCAGGCTCGCTACGTGCGCCGTAAAGACTGGGTCAAGCTCACCCTGCGTGAAAACCGCACCGGTCTGTACATGCGCGTTCTCGAACCCGGCACCATGCAGCAAGGCAACGCGTGGTCGCTGGTGGACCGGCTTGATGGCGCGGTCACCATTCCCGCAATCAATCGCTGCATGTATCTTGACGTCGATCCCGTGCTCGCCGAGCGGATCGCGCGGATGCCTGCATTGGCCGAGTGGTGGAAGCAGCAGGCGGTTGAGAAATTGGCGGCCCACAACGAACACTGGACCTCCACCCTCTTCGCACAGGCTGACCCGCAGCAGCACGGTCGATCTCCGTATCCCGTTTACCGCCGCAAGTCTATGCGCACGTCTAAACCGGCGCGACCTCCGGCACCTCGCTGGTCACAAACGTAATGCCATATCGCGCGGACACGGCCATCACACGTTCTGCATCCTCAGGCATGCTGAGCTGCGATAGCTCCTCAAGATAGTTCTCCAGGCCACCGGGGACGATGATGCACTGCATCCGACCTTGGGTGGTTCCGCAGTTGCGAAACGTGTGCACACTGCCACGCAGGGTGTACACAGATTCTCCCTCAGGAACCCTGGTCCACCGCTTCCCGTCGAACAACTCAAACTCGCCTTCCAGCACGCGAAAGATTTCATCCTCATGATCGTGTCGATGCGGCGGCGGTCCGCCACCCGGCGGCGAGCTTTGCACAATCATGCTGAACGAGCCCTGTGTGTCCTCGTTGGGCACGAGCACGTCCACAGGTTCACCAAACACGCGAAATGTCTTCACAGCCCTCATCTTGTCCTCCTCACAGCCGTGCTGCGTCGACATCACCATACGCCGCAACTCCGCCATGTGTTCCTGAAAATTTATGCTCCCCAGCAGCAAATCACACGAACAACACACTGATTCACCACGGAACACCGCCGCGAAGAACAGCATCCATCCCTGCAGAGGAGTTCTGATGCACCCACGCAAAAACTTCGCCGCTGGACTGATCGCCGGAGCCGCCAGTGGTCTTGCTGCCTCCTGGCTCATGCTTCGCTTCATCCAGGGCTTCGGCTTTCAGATTCAAGAGTCACTGAAGTCGCAAGACGAACGTTACGCCGACACGGCCGAAGCTGCGCAGCGGCAACAGCACGGTGAGCCTGAACCGGAGACGGTCACCATGCAGGCCGCTGACGTCTTTGCCAGCCATGCGCCCGGCGGGCGTCACCTCAGCCGCAATGAGAAAGAGCAGGGCGCCACCGTGGTCCACTATGTCTTCGGCGCCGCGATGGGCGTCGCGTACGGCCTCGCCGCGGAGTACACCTCACTGCCGACCCTGGCCGGCGGCGCCCTCTTCGGCACTGTGCTCTGGGCGGCTACTGATCTCTGGTCCGTCCCGGCAGTTGGCTTCGCCAGGTGGCCCAACGAAGAGCCCGCCGGCGCCCATGTAAGCCACTGGCTCGCCCACCTGGTGTACGGCACTGGCATGGAGACCACTCGCCGTCTTGTTCGCAGACTTATCTAGCCAACGTGGTTGGCAAACGCGTGTGCCTGCACACCTGCATCAAGTCATGGCGCACGTGCCATCGTTTGCAAAGATAGCGGTTCCAATCCATCAGCAAGCCGGTCACAGTAAGCACCGCCAAACTCAAGCCCAGCATTGCCCACAACGCCTTCACCCACGGCCCCCACACCGTGCCGAAGTGCAGCGGATGCATCGACCACAACACCAAGTCCCCGAGATCAAGGGCTCCACCCGGTAACCGGGCCGAAGCCCGTCTCGGGCCGCCATCCCACAAACGCAGCGAGGCCTACACAAAAGGCCACCCCGCACGTGCCCACCTACCCGCTACACTCAGGGGATATGTGCGGAATCGTTGGTTATATCGGTCCAAAGCCCTGTGTCCCGGTCATTATGGAAGGCCTCGCGCGCCTGGAATACCGCGGCTATGACTCCGCCGGCATTGCCGTAGCCGGCGGTACCTCCACCGACACCGGCCAGCCCAACGGCCTACAACTCCGCCGCGCCCCCGGCAAGCTCCGCAACCTCGACGCCATCCTCAAGGACAACCCCGTCCACGGCACCTACGGCATCGGCCACACCCGCTGGGCCACCCACGGCCGCCCCACCGAGGAAAACGCCCACCCCCACCGCGACGGCACCGGCACCCTCGTCGTCGTGCACAACGGCATCGTCGAAAATTACCTCACCCTCAAAAACGCCCTCATCGCCAAGGGCCACAAGTTCCTCTCCGAAACCGACACCGAGATCATCGCCCACCTCATCCAGGACGAGCTCGAACTCGCCGGCACGCCTGCGTCCTCCGCCGGTTCCCGCACCGTCGACGTCTCCGGCGACTCCGAAGCCGTCATCCGCTCCGGCGAGCCCGCGCTCCCCCTCGAAGAAGCCGTCCGCCGCGCCGCCCGCCGCTTGACCGGCGCCTTCGCCATAGGCGTCCTCAGCGCCCACGAGCCCGACAAGATGGTCGCCGCGCGGATGGGACCTCCGATTGTCCTCGGCCTCGGCGACGGCGAGTTCTTCCTCGCCTCGGACGTCCCCGGCATTCTCCATCACACCCGCTCCATCTACTACCTCCAGGACCACGAAGTCGCCACCCTCACCACCGCCGGCATCACCCTCACCGACTTCGAAGGCGCCCCCAAAACCCTCGCCCCCCAACGCATCTCCTGGGACCCCATCCAGGCCGAAAAAGCCGGCTACAAGCACTTCATGCTCAAGGAGATCAACGAGCAGCCCCGCGCCGTCCGCGACACCACCCTCGGCCGCGTCTCGCTCGATACCGGCAAGGTCTTCCTCCCCGACATGCAGGTCTCCGAAGACGACCTCCGCAACGCCACCGGCATCACCATCGCCGCCTGCGGCACCAGCTGGCACGCCGGCCTCGCCGGCAAGTTCATGATTGAACGCCTCGCCCGCATCCCCGTCGACGTCGACTACGCCAGCGAATACCGTTACCGCGACCCCATCCCCAACCCCCGCGACCTCGGCCTCGTCATCACCCAGTCCGGCGAAACCGCCGACACCATCGCCGCGCAACAGGAACTCATCGCGCACGGCAGCAAAACCCTCGCCATCTGCAACGTAGTCGGCGCCGCCGTCACCCGCCTCGCGCAGGGCACCATCACCACCAACGCCGGCCCCGAGATCGGCGTAGCCTCCACCAAGGCCTTCACCGCCCAACTCACCGCCCTCTTCCTGCTCGCCCTCCACATCGCCCAGGTCCGCGGCACAATCTCGGAACACGAAAGCGCAAAACTCGTAACGGAGCTAACCCTCTTACCCGCCAAGCTCGAGCAGGTCCTCCGCACCGTAGACGACCAGTGCGCCACGCTAGCCAAAGAGTTCTACAACGCCCGCGACTTCCTCTTCCTGGGCCGGGGCATCCACTACCCCATCGCCCTCGAAGGCGCCCTCAAGCTCAAAGAAATCAGCTACATCCACGCCGAAGGCTACCCCGCCGGAGAAATGAAACACGGCCCCAACGCCCTCATCGACGAGCACCTCCCCGTAGTCTGCATAGCCACCCAGGACCCCACCGACCCCAGCAGCGTCCTCAAGTACGAAAAGACCCTAAGCAACATCCAGGAAGTCACCGCCCGCTCCGGCCGGGTAATCGCCATAGCCACAGAAGGCGACACCCACATCCACCAACTCGTAGAACACGTTATAGAAATCCCCCCCGCCCCCGAACTCCTACTCCCCTTACTAGAAGTAGTCCCCCTACAACTCCTCGCCTACCACATAGCCGTCCGCCGAGGCTGCGACGTGGACCAGCCCAGAAATTTGGCGAAAAGCGTGACCGTGGAGTAACAGACGCAGGAGACCACGCGTTTGAGCGCTCTATGAATAACAGAGCGCTCAATCGGGGCCGATCACCTGAATTCTGCCACTAACTCATTCGCTGAATCAATGATCGTGTAGCTGAGGTCGGCGAAGGTGTTTCCATCCGGTACCGTAGGCTGACGAACAGTAGCAGAGCGAGCGCTACGCATTCGATTTCTCCCGCGATGCTGGTGCCATGCACGATGAACTCCGTGAGGGGCGCCAGGAGCAACCCAAAAAGTAGCAGAGCCAATCGCTGTCCCTGCCCACTTGGCTTCGCGCTCTGATGTCGCTGCTCCAAGGTTTGTAGTACAAGCAATCCACACGGGACATAAAGGTGGATCAATGTGTAATCGAACGACGTCGGTGGTACAAGTATCGCGATTACCGTCAGCGCTAAGATCTGGTTCAATACCGGCATACGCCAAACACGAGTTACGAACAATACCAGAACCGATAGACCACTGAGCAGCGTGTACCAGTGTAGGGCCGTCGCTGTAAGCAGCCGATGCCTCCCGTAGCCTAGGCTGCCCACTCGTTTCACCATGCCGAAGATCGAGTGGTCGAACCCTGTGCTTTCTCCCTTCAAAGCCCAGCCCTGTCTGAATTGCTCTAAACCCGCGAGTGTGCCTTGCCACGAAACCGCAATCGATCCGGTTTCCAACTTGAGGCAAGCGATGCTTACGACCACAGCGAAAGCAATACCGATGATGAGTGCCCGGTACTGCCGTCGCGCAATGAATAGTCCTAAGAAGGCGAATGGGTATAATTTCAGCGACCCCGCAAAGCCGAAGAGAACCGCCGCAAGCACGGCCTTCTCACGAAGGAATGCCCATATTCCTAATGAGGTAACAGCCCAAACTAAAGGTTCGCAGTTGCCTTGCTGGACCGTAAACCAGAGGGGGAAGGAACCTGCGTACGCCACAAGTAACGCGCTTCGGCCCATGGCTCCCAAGCCAGCCTTCTTGAGGGCGCGCCCAAATAGCAGGCCCGCTGCTGCGAAAGTAAGCAGAACTGCTGTAAGAAACATAAAAAGCGGCTTTGAACCTGCGGCAAACGCTTCGAAGATCATGGCCAACGGAGCGGGATAAGTGAACGGAAACTTATCTGCGGGAAAGAACTGCTTGGTCCCGTAATGGGCAAACCGAGGAATAACGTAGGTGAAATCAACAAAGGGTGGATACGGCGGTGTAAGTGGCCAAACGTAGGGGTAACCCCAGTGCCGTAATCTGCAAAACGTCTCTGTCAAACCGCAGATTAGATAGAGAACTGCAAAAAGCTGCAAAACACGCAATAAAATCTTGGGCAGACGGTTTAAAGGATTGGCGATACATGGCATGGTGTATGCCAGCAGAATACATTACCGTGTGGCCGGTATCTCCCCCGTAAGTCAGGGAGTGAACTATCACACCTCCATATAACATTGATCTACCAGGGTTGACCGTTGCGTCCTCAAAGGCGGGTGGCCCACTCAGGACCTCTCTCACACACGAGTGGGCGGGGTGGCCCACTTATGACCCCAAACCAAGTCGGGCGCCCCATTCACACGCAGCTTCATCGCGGGTGAGTGGGCTATCGGACGAAAGTGCGTCCGCTCCCGCCCATGCCAACCGTTACGCTACCGCATGAACACCCCCACCGCCTACTCCACCTTCGAAGCCTGGCTAGAAACCCTCCGCCACAGGCATCACTTCGAGTCCACGGCTACGTCCTCATGCCCGAACACGTCCACCTCCTCCTAAGCGAACCAGAACACCACACCCTCGACAACACCCTCCGAGCCCTCAAAGGCCAAACCTCAAAGGACCTCAAAGGCGATCGCACCCACTTCTGGCAAAAGCGCTACTACGATTTCAACGTCTACACCGAGAAGAAACGCATAGAGAAGCTCAAATACATGCACAGAAACCCAGTCACCCGAGGTCTCGTCGCCAAACCGGAAGATTGGCTATGGAGCAGCTTCCGCCACTACGCCACAGGCGAACGGGGAAGAGTAGAAATCGAGTCACCCTGGATGGCTCGGCGGCGCGAACACCCACTCACCGCGATACAGCCGCGATGAATGGGGCACCCGACAAAGTCTTATGAGCCAAGTGACGGGTGCCCCATTCACACCAGCTCCATTGCGGGTAGATTGGCCTACCGCACGAAAGTGCGATCCGGGCCAACTCCAGAACAAAGTGGCGACTCAGGCCGCCGATGGCCGACATATCCTTGACCCCTCACCCCTCCGGGCATAGGCTCCACGCACCGGCCCCGAGGATCGTTCCTGTGAAATTGCCCTTTAAACTGCATGCCGTCACGTCTCTCTGCGCCTGCGGCTTCGTTCTTGGTTGCGGCGGCGGCGGCGGCGGGTCGTCCAGCCAGGACTACAGCAACGCGTCCCTTACCCTATCTCCGGTCGTGGCCTCTGTCGCCGTGGGCGGCACACAGCAGTTCAACGCCGCCCTGGTGGAAACCACGGGCGCACCGTTTTGGAGCGTAGCGCCGAGCGCCAGTGCCGGGGCGGGAACCATCACGCAGACAGGTCTGTACACCGCACCCGCGGCACCTCCGGTAATTAACTATGGCGGCGGAGCAGGGCAGCAGGGCGTGGTCACGATTTCCGCCACTTCCTCGTATCCCAAACCGGGCACGCTGGCCGGCGCCAGCGTCGGTGACTCGGAGACCTTTGTCATCACGGCTTCCTCCATTACGGTCGGCATCACCCCGGCCACCGTCACCGTGCCGCTCGGGAGCACGGTAAAGTTTCAGCCCTATGCCGTTGGCAGCCTGAACCGCGGGTACACCCTGCAGGTCAACGGCATCACCGGTGGCTCCTCCACCGTTGGCACCGTTGTCACAGACAACATCAACGCAGGGCTATACACCGCACCGGCCGCTATGCCGATGACCGGCAGCACCGTCACCATCACCGTCATCTCGCAAGCTGATCCCACCAAAACAGGGAAGGCCGTGGTAACCCTGCAATGAGCAAATCCCGTTGCCGCTCAGCCGTCTCCGTCGCCGAACCCACCAAACTCGCCACGGCCGTCGTGACCCTTCACTAAGGGCCCAAGGAGCGGGTGGCCACTCATCACTTCTAACCAGGCTCGGTGCCCTATTCACACCCAGCTTCATCGTGGACGAGCGGGCCTATCGACTGAACGTGCGATCCGCTCCCGCCCATGCCAACTGTTACGTACCGCATGCCCCTGGGCCTCCAAAGACTCCAACAAGAAGGCGACCTTCCCTTCATTCGCCGAGAACAGAAGGGGCACGGCTTGATCAGCCGTGCCATCAAGCCAGCTTGAACATCTCTCTACCGCTCTGCCAAAACCCGCTGCACCAAAATCAGTTCAACTCTAAAACTCCGAAGTCCAGACCTAACTCCTTTAACGAAAGTACTGTGGACTTCAAGTAGGGGGGAGGGGGTACCCCCTCGCGAGCCCTCGTTCTGCCCCTTGAGACCGTCGCTGACCGCACCTCACGCCTCGTCAACTGCGCGAACCCTCCGGGCATCTAACACACCCGTACGGAGGGCCCATGAAGCTTCAGCAACTCGCCGCCACCGTCGTCATCTGCACCTTTGCCGGCCTCGGCACCGCGCAGACCACCCCGCAGCGCCCGATCACACCCACAACACCCACCTCCCCGGGAACCGCAACCACCCCCGGCGCCACAACCACCCCTGGCACCATGTCCACCACCCCTGGAACCCTCCCGGAAACCGCAGTTCCAGGCACAACAGCGCAAACCGGCACGCAATCCACCACAGGGACAACCGGCACATCGACCGCGCGCCGGCACAAGCGCCGCAACCGCACAACTGGCACAACAGGCACAACAGGGGCAACTGGCACGGGAACGATGGGCTCTGCCGGCACCACAACCACGCCCCCATCCACATCCACCCGGCCCCAACCCTGATCGTTCGCCCAAATAAAAGGGAGCAGGGAATGCCTGCTCCCACTTCCGCATCCCCGGTTGCCTCGGTGCGCCAACGAAGTCGACGGCTGGCCCGCCGATGAGTCGCAACCACAAGTGGTACCTATTCACCGTGGGTGTGTGGGCCTATCGCAAGAAGATGCGATCCACTCCCGCCCATGCCGACCGGTCCGCTACCACATCTCCCTCGAACTTCGAGAGGCTCCCCTGTTTCTCTCAACGCCAACACGCTGCAGCCCGGATCAACTCTGTCGGCGACAGACGTCCTCATGTTACCAAGCGCTAACGGACGCCTAGGATGAACCGCAGTTCTTCTGCGGAGTGTCCATGGCCAACTATCGTTTCGCCCCGGCGCTCATCGCCACCTTGGCAAGCCTTTCGTGTTGTGGCTGCGGTGGCGGCGGCTCATCCGCCGGCAACACCCCCGCGGTGGACACCCTCGCCGTGTCTGCGAACCCGGGCACCCTGCCCGTGAACAGTACCCACACCTTCACAGCGACCACCAACGTTCCGGCAGACCAGGTGTTCTGGGTCCTGGTGGATGGGACGCAGACCAATGTCGGTACACCCACCAATCAGATCGGCGGCCTCACCTTCGATTACGTGGCGCCGGCATCCCCTCCCCTTTACGAGGACTTCATTCAGACACCCGGCACCGTGACGGTCCGCACCCTCGCCGGCAGCCAGATAATCAACCAAACCTTTACCATCACCGCTCCTGCGATCACCGCGGGAGTGAACTCGGCGTTGAACACCGTCGCCCTCGGTCAGACGCTGATCCTTCACGCGTACACGGTGGGCAGCACGGCGAACGGCGTCACCGTTCAGGTCAACGGCATCCCGGGAGGCTCCGCAGCCGTGGGCACCGTCGCCCCTATCGGCGGGATCTACAGCCAGTACCTCTACACCGCCCCGGTCACAATGCCCATGTCCGGAAAAACCGTCACGATCACGGCGATCTCCCAAGCCGACCCCACCAAAACCGCGTCCGAGACGATCACGCTGATGTGATCAGGGGTGAGGCACTCACACGTGGACTCACCATAGGACCGACCCGACCACAGGAGAGGTGATCCGGGACCGGAGTTCCGAGGACCATGGGGTATCCCCCGCCCGGGCCTTGACCTAGCCCAGCGTGCCTCGCGGGACCGATACGCTGCTCGAGGAGGACCGGGCCGGCGTCGGCGTCGGCTGATGATTGCGGCTGAAGAAGAAGAACAGGATCGCCGCAATCAGAAAGATCGCAATGAACAGGCACATGCCCAGGGCGAAACGATTGAAGTTGCCGCGCTTGAAAGGATCGCCCGGTTGCAATGGGTTCGCTGGGTCATCGAGCTTCTGCGGGATAAGGTCGGCCATGTGTGCTCCTGCCCGTAGGAGACCGCCGGCCCGCCGGGGGTTTGAACCTGCTGACAGGAAAAGACGCGAGGTCGCTTCCCGTCAACATTTCACGACGCCCTGTCCATCTGCAGCGAAAATCAGCCACTTGGCAGGGAGTGGGCTCTTCAAATGGAATGTGATTCTCTTCGTAGCTGCCCGCGCTCAAGGAGGCTGCTCCTTCGATTGACCTGGCTTGCGGATCTAGGGAGCTGCCCTGCGGATTAGGACCTGTCTGTTGTCAGGCCCTCGCCCATGCCATCGCTGGACGGCCTGAGCACTTGTTCGGTTTCGCGACGCTCTTCAAGATCGCCCTGCTGCTCTCCCGTGCTCTGTGGGCGAGCCCCTGTTTCGGATCCTGCAGCGCCCCGCGCGAGTGAAGGCGATCCCGCATCCTGAGTTTGAGACCCTGTTGCTTCCCTGCCGCTTTCCACTGCTCGACTATCCGCCATTGCACATCCTCCTGACCCAGCCGTGCGGGACAACGACGTGTGATGCGGCTCGGCGAGCCCGCGTTCTCGATGTGGGCGGTGTGTCTCTGCAAGACCCACGCAACCTGAGTGACGGGGATTGCAGTCTATGTAGCTGGAGCAAGAAAAACACCGGCCCGCTTCACAACCTCACACTTTGCTAGGAGACGAACTATGGGTCACGGCGTTATCGCTTGGATCATCATCGGCATCATCGCAGGCTGGCTTACAGGCAAGATCATGAAGGGCTCCGGCTTTGGCATGATCATGGACATGATCGTCGGACTCGTTGGCGCCTTGATCGGGGGCTTCATCATGTCCCACATCTTCGGCGCAGCCAGCTCCGGCGGGTTGATTTACTCGATTATTGTTGCAGTGATCGGCGCTGTCCTCCTGACTTTCCTGCTGCGCCTGATCACCGGGAACCGATCGACAAACCTGTAGTGATACAACGGGGGCGCGGCATCGCCGCGCCCCTTTGTTGTGTGCACTGTTGCTTTAAGAAGCGCGGGATTGCTGTTCCTGGAGAGCGCGCCGGCGCATCAACAGGAGGCTGGCACCCGACAGACCAGTTCCGAGAAGAAGAAGGCTCGACGGTTCAGGCGTTACCGCGGAAGTCTTCACAATGAAGCTCTGGGGTGTTCCTGCTGTCCAGCTGGCCTGCGCCTGCTGCGTCGTGACCGGGGCCAGAATGGTGTACTGATTCAGGAAGCTGTTGGTCAGTCCTGCGACGGAGTTCTGCGCCATGCTGACCAGGCTGACAGCCACGGAATCCAGACCGGTGTTGCCGCCCACGCCCGGATCAAGAATGTCCCACACGGCGAACTGAATGTCGGCATTGGTGTACTTGCCGGAACCTACCTGCGAAAACAGGTAGGCGTCTTCTTTCAGCTGGGTCGACGAAGACGTCGAAAGTGTCTGCTCGGTAACCTGCCATGTTTCACCCTGCGTGATCTCATCCTGGTAGTTGATGCACATCATCGGGATGGTCTGGGCGGACTTATCGAAGCTGAAGTTGTACGGGTACACATACACGCCGTCAACAACCTGGTTACCGGTGCTGTTCAGGGTCAGGGTGTCGGCGTAGCTGGCGCGGCAAGCAACGGCGCTGATGCAAACAAGGACTCCAAGTGCCAAATTCTTCAAACGCATCGTATTTCTCCTGTGGTCCTACGCTCCACATCACTGTGGAGCTCTTGGAAGGGTGGATCTGAAGTTCAGGAGCTGTACGCTCTCTGTGGAACTCCCGGGACCTTCCGTGTAAGCTGGCGCGCCCTGCACCCAACGCCGTACTGTTACCTAGTTATCTTTCGTGTATTGCTCGATCGCTGCTGCTGCACGGTGCGTGTAGTTTGCCCGTATCTTTTGCCGCTCCGAGTACTGTTTCAACTTACAGCCTTAGCCCGGAAATCCCTCTCACAACTTGGTAACTCAGGGGCGGTTTGTAGTAAGTAGCTCTTGTACCGGTACCAAGGTGTAGTTGCCGGGCGGTGCAAGGCTCCCCACGCCCAAAATGGACTCACGACGTCCTGAGTTGCTGTTCTTCTTCCCACCCGCGCAGAATTGAGGCCGCCTGACAACTCCAGGGGAACGTTCCCGTCTTATCCTTGAGGTGACACAAGGAGTTCGTTTGCGCATCAACCGTTTCCCTGCATTCCCCGCTGTCTGCCTGCTGTTTTGCCTTGCCGTGTCATGCGCGGGTTTGGCAGCCGGCCAAAGTATCGCGACCGCCAGCCGCAGCTTCGTGCCTTCGGCCTTCGCCGGCATCACCGGCACCTACACCGGGCTGTACAGCGGTCGCAACCTGGGCATCACTGCCGGTCTCGATCTGGGCTTCCACCCGTTTTTCGGGCTGCTGCCCTCCATCGAGGTCAGGGGAACCTACCCTGTCGACAATGGCGGGGTTGTCGGGGAAGAGCACGCCGAAGCCGGGTTGCGGGTGCAGAAGCGCTTCGGGCCGATCCGCCCGTACGCCGACGTTCTCTTTGGCCGCGGCGAGCTGAACTACCAGAACGGTGGTCTAGCCGTTCCCATGCAGGCGTTTCGCTACATCCAGACGACGAGCAACGTCCTCTCGCCCGGGCTTGGGGTGGAGGTCGACGTGACCCCGAAGTTCGCGCTTCTGCTGGACGGTCAGTACCAGATCTGGAGCGTTCCTTTCGACCCATCCGGTCTTACGCCCAACGCCAGTCACATCCACTCCATGCCAGGCACCATCGGCGTCGTGTACCGCTTTAACTGGTTGCAGCACGGTCACCCAGCGCCCTAAGCGAGGATCGGCGGGACCTCAGTACTGCGTCACGGAGACCGGGTGGCGGTGCAACCACCAGCACGGGCCGGCACCGGCTTCGGGCAGCAGGGAGCGGCTGCAATTCACAGTCATCGTCTGTTGGGAGTACACCTCAAAGCGATTGCCCTTCAGGGTCGCTGCTTCTGTATCGGTGACGTCGGCCGACCCCATCCCCTGACCCATGGCCTGGCGCACCCGCCAGATCGTCCAATCGAGCGGGTAGGCAAGCAGGACAATGGCCAGCACGATGACAGTGGCTTTCTGGAGACCACGGCGCAACGGGGTCGGTTTGCGGGAACGCGTCGTCATACTCGTTTGCTCAAGAGCAGGAGCGAAAGCTGCTCGCTAAAGGTTGAAGAGCTCCCGCAGCCTCTTGGTTTGTGAGCGGCTGACAGGGATCTCGGTGGCTTTCCGGTCATCCATGCGGAGCTTGTACGTCGACTTGAACCAGGGCATCACTTCGCGGATGTGCTGGATGTTCACGAGACAAGACCGGTGGGCTCGCCAAAACTGTCCAGGGTCCAGCTGGTCGGCGAGTTCCTCCAGCGTGCGCACATTGGAATCGCCTTCCAGCGTCTTAGTGACTACCGAGATCCGGCCCTCTTCAATGGAGGCGAAACAGACGTCTTTCTGGTCGACGAGTAGAAGACGCTCGCCGAGCCGGACGACGACGCGACCGGTGCGGGCAGGCGCGGTCGCGGCGGAGCTGCTGCCCCCCAAGGCCTGCTCTTCCACCATGCGCAGCAGCGTGTCCAGCTTCGCCTGCGCGACTTCCCATAGCCGGGTTCCGGTGAAGTTGCGCCCCAATTCCTCCGGGGAGGGTTGGGAGCGCGCCGCCGCGGCGACAGCATGCACCGTGGGCAGGGGAGTTGCCGTTCTTTCGACTGCAGCGAGAGCCGGGCGGTGTGTCTCCTCCACCGCGTCTTCTTCCGAGTCGCGAACGCGCGAGCGGAGCTTCTCCAACGTCTTGGCCAGCCGCTTGCTATCGAAGGGCTTCAGCAGATAGTCAACGGCGTTGACCTCAAACGCCTTCACGGCGTACTGGTCAAACGCTGTGGCGAACACAACCTGGGGCAACGGCGTATGGCGGTCGGCGGCGAGCAGCTTGCGCAGCACAGCGAAGCCATCCAGACCGGGCATACGCACGTCCAAAAAGACGACGTCAGGCTTGTGGGTTCGGATCAGGTCAACGGCTTCAATGCCATTGGCACCCTGCGCCACGACGGAAACGCCACCGGCACGCTCCAGCAGGTACGTCAGTTCCTGGCGCGCGAGCGGCTCATCATCAACGATCAGGGCGGTCAGGGAAGCGGATGCCATACGGAGGTGCTCCTTGCATCCTAACGCGGGCGCGGGGGCTAGTCGCTGTAGGCGCGCAACCGCCCGGGTGCGCCATCCTCGGCCAGATCATGCCCGCACGTGGTGCAGAACACGTCGGTAATCTTCACACCGCGATGGCAAATGCCACACACCGGCGCCATCTGGAACTGGCACTGCGGGCAGAAGTGGACTGAACCGGCGATCGGGGTTGCGCAGTTGGGGCAGCGCGATAGCACCGGTTGCCGCAGCAGGAAGTAGACCACCGCGCCAATGCCGCCAGGCAGCACGATGCAGACCAGCATCCACAGACCGGCGGACATGCCACGGCGCTTCACATCGCGGCTGACATACCCGAGCAACAGCGCGTAACTGGCAATCAACTGGCCCCAGGCATAGCCCATCATCAACCGCAGGGGCAGAAGCTCATGCTTGTGGTGGGGCATGATGCCGTGGAAGACATACTGCGTGCCCGCAAACAGCGCAAAGGCCAGCACCATCGACCAGCGCGGGATCATGTGCAGTTCGTCATCGCCGCTGGTACTGTCAACCTGACGGCTGGTCCACCACGAGGTCATAGCGCTTGCTCTCCCCCGTTCTGGCGCCCGCGGCTACGACGGATCCAGATCATTCCAAGGACGACCACGGTAACCGGCAGCGGCCACAACAGCAGCAGGAAGACCTGGTCACTTGCGTCAGGCACACCTGTCGGCGTCAGGTCATAGCCGGCCATCATCGCCCACACGGCGTAGCCGATCACGGCAAGAAGGCCTGAGGAGATCATCAGCGGTGCCCACAGGCTGCGTGACCGCTTCTTCTGCTCCCGCATGGTGAGCGCCTGGTCGCGGATCACGCGATGCGTTCGATTCACCACGTGTGAGCGCGCGGCGCCGGGATCGGAGAGAGGCAGATTGGGGATGCGGGTGGTTTCGTGGCCGGCGTTCATGACCGCACCTCCATTCCCTTGGGCCGGGCCCGCAACGTGAGCAGGGCGGGCTTCAACGCGGCCAGGCCGCGATATAACCGCGACTTCACCGTAGAAAGCGGCGCACAGGTCAGCGTTGCGATCTGATCCAGGGACATTTCTTCATGAAAGCGAAGGGTCAGCACTTCGCGGTAGTTGGGCTCCAGCGTCTCCAACACGACCGCGAGCTCCGCGGCGTTTTCCTTGAACTCGTACCGATCCAGCGGTGAGGGGCTTTCCTCGGCGATCTCAAAGGGGCGCTCGTCTTCCCCGCCTTCGCGCATTTCGTCCAGGGAGGCCATAGTTCGCTTGCGGGACAGGTCGATGACGAGATTGCGTGCAATGGTGAAGATCCAGGTATCGAAACGCGCCTTGCCGTTATATTGCGAGCCGCGGCGAAGCACCCGAATCCAGACCTCCTGGAAGAGGTCTTCGGCGACTTCGCGCTTGCCTGTAAGGAACATCAGGTAGCGCATCAGGCGGTGCTGGTAGGTCTCGATCAGCGTGTCGAGCAGTTCGGGATCCTGACGCTTCAGCCCACGCGCAATCGCTGCATTCTCGGCCTCAACGGCCCGTGCGGCTTCCGCGGTAAGTGCCCTGGAGGTGTTCACATTGCTTTGGACGGCATGTCGCAAACGAAAGTCTCGCAAACGCAGGTTTTTCGGCCAGGGTTAGTGTACGCCCGGAGGGCTCCGGCCTCGGCATGGGATCATGCTGCGCCGGCTATTTCTCCTGGTCGGGGGGATACCCCCTCCCCCCTATCTCCGGGTGTCTTGGCCTTAAGGTCTTTGGTTTGTTCAGGTTGCAACGGTGCAGGTGCCGCAAAATATTGCAAGGAAAGAACTTGCGTCCAAAATCTTTGTTTTGAGCGACTTACAGCCGTTGGGGAGCTTGCCGGGCGCCCTTCTCGGGAGTTGTGATTTCAAGGTAGCTGAGTTGGGGGTAATTACGCGCAACGGGGAGAGGAAACAGAGTGCGGCCTTGGAGCACGACGTTCCCCCGGATCGCTCGGCTGTGTCTGCGCCCGGTAAACTGAATGAATGGACGTTTTGTACGGGCTCCATCCCGTAAATGAGGCGCTGCGTGTCCGGCCCGGCGAGTTGGACCACATCAGCGTGGCCCGCGAGCGCGAAGCCCGCCGCGATCCCCGCCTGGAAAAGCTGCTGGAACTTTGCCGCACCGCGGGTGTTCGCGTCGATGCCGAGCCGCGCGAGCAGCTGACCCGGTATGCCCGCACGGATCAGCACCAGGGCGTGGTCGCCTTTGTGCGCGAGCGCAGCTTTCTGGCGCTGGAAGACCTGCTGGCCACGCCCGCCGGCGCCAGCGGCAAGCGCTTTTTTCTGGCCCTGGACGGCGTGGAAGATCCCCATAACCTCGGCGCGTTGCTGCGCTCGGCCGATGGCTCGGGTGTCGACGGCATCCTGATCCCTGAGCGTCGCTCGGCGCCCCTCAGCGCGGTGGTCGCGAAGACCTCCGCCGGCGCCAGTGAACACGCGCGGATTGCCCGCGTCACCAACCTGACCCGCGCGCTGGAGGCGATGAAGAAGGCCGGTATCTGGATCGTCGGCCTGGATGAGCGCGGCGACCCGGTCTACACCGATTTCGACTTCAATGCGGACTGCTGCCTGGTGCTGGGCAGCGAAGGCACCGGGCTGCATGACCTGGTGAAACGCACCTGCGACTTCCTGCTAAGCATCCCGATGGCCGGCAGCGTGTCGTCGCTGAACGTGTCGGTGGCCGGCGCCGTGGTGATGTACGAGGCCATGCGGCAGCGGCGCGGGGCAGGGCAGGCTCGCCCGGGGGGCTCCGGGGCGTCCAAACAGGGAAGGCCACAGAAGGGCCTCGGATCTTGAGGCAGGTTGTGGCATTGCGCGTTTCCCCGAAGTTCTGTTGTGTCTTGTTGTTGCTGGCCGCGACTATCCCGTCCGCCCGGACGCTTGCGCAGACGCCAGCACCCGCCCCGGCGCAGAGTCCAGCTGCGCCGTCGTCCCCGGCTCCGCAAAGTCCCGCGCCTGACGACGCTGAGCCGCCCCGGCCCAAGGGCCAGATCATCATCCAAAGCCACGGTGAGCCGCCCTCAGGGCAGGCTCCCACGGGCGCTCCAACGACACCCGGCGAGGCGACGGCCCAACCCGCAGAGGACGCCAAGGTGGATGTTGCCGACGCCCAGCGCGGGGCACTGCTCTTCATCGGCTATGACCTGGATGCGCGGCTCAATCTGGCGCAATCCGGTCTGAACATGCGTGCGCGCGTCAACGTGCGCAACACCGGCTCCACGCCGCTGGCCCAGATCGCGCTGCAGGTCTCGTCCACACTGCATTGGGACAGTGCCACGCTGCGGGGCGCGCCCCTGCCACTGGCACAGCATCGCGTCGATACCGACGCCGACCATACCGGCGCGGCAAACGAGGCCGTCTTATCACTGCCGCAACCCCTGGCTCCCGGCGAGTCTGCCTCGCTGGACCTGTTCTACTCCGGGACGCTCGCGCAGAACGGTGGCCGGCTGGCCCGGCTGGGCGCCAACGCCGCGCAGCAACGTAGCGCCGACTGGGATGGCATCAGCCCGGCATGGACCGGCCTGCGCGGCTTCGGCAACGTGCTCTGGTACCCGGTCGCGGCGCCGCAGCTTTTTCTGGCGGAAGGCAACACCCTGTTCACCGCCATCGGCCGCGCGCGGCTTCGGGACGAAACCGCAAGCATGCGGCTCCGGCTCAGCGTGGACTACAGCGGTGAGCCGCCCGTGGCAGCTTACTTCTGCGGCCGTCGTGAGGAGCTCAAGGCGCTGGCCGACGATCCCGGTGCACCTACGTCCACCGGCAACGGCGTAGCTACCGCCGACTTCAGCCCACAGCCTCTCGGCTTCCGGCTGCCCAGCCTTTTTGTCATCGAGCAGGCGGAAACGCTCGTCGGCGGGCCGGGCGACACCTCCGTCCCTGTATCTTCGTCGTCGCTGGACAGCTCCTCCGATGCAAGCTCGTCGGGCAGTCGTTCGTCCAGCGGTAGCTCCTCGAGTAGCAGCTCATCGGGCAATAGCAGCAGCCCCGAGACGCCCGCGCTGCGCACCCGGCCTCAACCGGTGCCCTCGGCCACCGACACCGCCGTCATCGCGCTCGCCTCCAACGACCCGGGGGGTGCGGCAGGCCTGGGCGCTGCGGCGAACCGTGCGTCCGCCCTGCTGGCCGAGTGGCTGGGCCCGCGCCCGCTTTCGGCACTCACCATCCTTGACCACGATGGGCAGCCCTACCAGGACGGTCCGCTGCTCGTCGCCCCGGCCGCCACGCTGCAAACCTCGCCTGAAGCCCCCGCGCTGGTCTACAGCCTGTCCCACGCCTGGGTGCAGACCGGCCAGCCGTGGATGGACGAGGGCCTGGCACAGTTCTTTGCGTTGCTGTGGGTAGAGCGCGAACACGGCCGCGATGCTGCCCTAAGCCAGCTCGCGGACCTGATGCAGCCCGTTGCGTTGGCTGAGCCGGATATCGCCTCAGCCGCCGACGTGCCGCCTGGGCAGCCGCTGATCGCCGCGTCCGATGAGTTGTTTTACCGCCGCAAAGCCGCCGCGGTGTGGTGGATGTTGCGCGAAATCACCGGGGAGAAAGCTCTGCGCGGAGCACTGGGCGCCTGGCGCACCCAGCCCGAGTCGCAGCAGCCCGCCGACGCGCAGGCGGTTGCCTTCCAGCACCTGTTGGAGCGGCTGAGCGGCAAGGATCTGGGAAGCTTCTTTGCTGACTGGGTGCTGCGCGACCGTGGGCTGCCGGACCTGTCGATCACCGGGCTGGCTTCCAGTCAAACGCCCGCCGGCGCCGGTCACAACACCGGCTGGCTGGTTGCGGTCACGCTCCGCAACGACGGCGGTGCAGTTGCGGATGTGCCCCTCACCGTGCGTTCCGGCAAGTTCAGCACCACGCAGCGTGTCCGCATCCCTGGCTTTGCGCAGATTACCGAGCGTGTGCTGGTGGAAGCGGCGCCCTCAGAGGTCGTGCTGAACGATGGCAGCACCCCGGAGCTTCGCTCTTCGGTGCACTCGCGCGCCATCGACGTGCACGCCCAGTAGCCTAGCGGGGCGGGGCAGATGTGGCTGTAGGACGCGGCGTGCTGAATGGCGCCCGCTCCAAAGGAGACAGGTTCGGCGATGTCAGCGAACTTGGCCGTGGGCCGGGAAGAGCGACACTGTTTACGACGGGCCGAGCGCCCGGGGCCTGTCCCGCACCGGTGCAGGTCTGCGGGGTGCTCCAGCTCTTGTCGCAGGTAAAGACCACGTGCAGCGGATCGGTGGACGTGGGCGGGAACGGCAGCACCTGCTCCAGCCCGTCGCCGAGCTGCGGCAGGTACCGCGCGGGCAACAACAAGGCGGCTGCTGGGGCATTTCCGTTCACATTCAGCGTGTACCCGGTATGCGCCACACTGGCGCTGACGGTGACCTGCGCGCCAGGCCCGAGCTTCACCTGCGTGGGGGCCAACGAAAGCACCGGCCACCCACCCGCCGGTATGGAGCCCAGCTGCCAGGTCAGCCGGTTGGGCGCGTCCGCCGGGGCCTCACCAGCTGCGGTGGGCGCCACTTGCCCGGCTGCCGGCAGGGACATGTCAATGGTGCCGCCCCAGCTGACACCGCCCAGGGCTGCCACTGCCGCCGGGGAGTGTGCTCTCCGGCGCTCAGCGGTTGCGCCGCGACGGCTCCTCGCGGGGGCTGCCGCGGGGACCACCGCCAGCGGCCCGTGCACGACATGGACAGAAAGCGTTCCCGAAGCCAGCAGGTCGGTCGGCACACGCGCGGAGAAGAGGGATGCCCACAGGAGCGCCCAGCGTGCCGGAATGTCGGCGCCCTCAATGGCCAACTCGCCCTGTTCAGGCCTTTGCGGGTCGAAGGAGGCCGAGGTCAGGGTCAAAGGCTCCGGCGCTTCATCCGGCAGCGTGCAGCGCAGCTGGGCCAGCACCGCCGGATGCAGCTGAAAGCCCGAGCCGCACGTGATCTGCAGATCCAGGGGCTGCGTGGGGAAGAACTCAGCGCGGCGCAGACCGCCCAGCGTGAGCTTGCTGGCGAAGTGCGCATCCCCAAGCGTCCCGGCCAGCGTGGCATCCAGGTTCAGCGTGCCGCGCCAGCCCCGGTCGTCGCCGGTCAGGATGCGGCTGGCTTCGCCCAGCGGCGCATTGTGCCAGCTCGCGGTGAAGTTCACGGGGACCGCCGTGGCTGCGTCGGCACGGCGCAGCTCGCCTTCCAGCCGTACCGTGCCCGGGTCCGTGATGTTAGTGTCGGTCCGGGCCGGATGGCCCACCAACCGC
Organism: Granulicella sp.; assembly: GCA_965198515.1. GTDB lineage: Bacteria > Acidobacteriota > Terriglobia > Terriglobales > Acidobacteriaceae > Granulicella. Next base: position 38,989 of record CBDAPO010000001.1, read on the forward strand.
ACCCGCCACTGCTGGGGGGACGGAAGCCAAAGGGCGAAATCGGTCTCGGTCAGCGAAAATGGCAGCTTTTCCACGCCCAGCTTCACGTTGACGCGTCCGCTGGTCGCCTCAATGTAGGGGAACCGGGGGGCCGGGCCGGCGTGGCGCTGGGCGGTGGGTGCGCTGCTGACGCGGCTGGCGTGCAGCAGCACGTCGGAAAGATTCCACCGTCCGTCCGCGTTGCGCACCAGGTTTACGCTGGGGTTCAAAAAGCGCACCGTGGAAAACTCCACGGGCCGGTGCCATAACGAGCTGACCCGCAGCGTCGCTTCCACGGTGTTGGCGCGAATGGTGGGCTCGGCCCCAAACGCCGGGTCCTCGCTCACGACGAGGTTGTTCAGCGTAAAGCCGGGGACGGGCAGGATGTGGAACGAAACATCGTCCAGGTGCACCGGCCGGCCAAGGCTCGCGCTCATCGTGTCCGCGATCCTGGTGCGGTACCGGTTGGCGTTCACCAACGGTGGCGTCAGGACGAGCAGCAGCAGCACCAGCGCGGTGCCCGCAATCCACAACAGCCGGCGGCGGAGCGTCGATCCTCTGCGCCGGGCGACAGGCGCAGAGGGCTGTGAAGTTTCAGCGGTTTCGGCAGAAGGTGGCGATGGGTGCAAACGCATGGGGCGATCGATGCCGAGGCGAACGGGGCCGCGGGCCTAGCGGGTCACGTGGAACGTACGGCTCCACCGCGTTTGCGTTACGAAGTGCGTGGCCTCATGGGCAAAAAAGGCAATTCGGTCACCCAGGCTGGTCTTGTCTTCCTGGTCTGAGGGCGTCATGAAAGACCAGTACACAAAGATGGGCCGGCCGATCACGTTCTCCATAGGCACAAAGCCCCAGTAGCGGCTGTCCAGGCTCTCAGTCCGGTTGTCGCCCATGGCGAAGACCTTGCCTTCGGGCACGACAAGATCGCCGCCCTTGATGTGGGTGGGCAGGTTTTCACGCCAAACCTCGGTCAGCTGCGAATCCGGCGTGGGCGGCACGCCCGGAAAGTCATCGCGGTAGGGCTGGTAGGCGTGCTCCGGGTTGTTATCGTCAACCGGCATGCCCGCGTAGGGTTCCTTCTGCGCCACGCCATTGACGAACACGATCCCGTGTTCCAGGTGAATGCGGTCGCCCGCAATGCCAATGGCGCGCTTCACCAGGATGAGGTCCGGGCTCTCAGGGTTGGGCTTGTAGAAGACGACGATGTCGCCGCGCTGCACCGCCCGATAGTGCACAAAGGGCGCCCACTTCGTTGCGGGCGACAGCGTAATGCGGTCCACCACGACGTGATCGCCCACCAGCAGCGTCTGCACCATGGACGGCGACGGAATTTCAAAATTCTGGAAGACAAATCCGAAAATGAACAGGCCGATGACCAGGACCACCGCCATGGACGCCAGGGCTTCCAGCGGCGTTTCGGCTTCTGCATCCCGGGCACTGACTGGGCGCGGCCGGGTGGTTGGTTCTGCCATGTCTGCCGGCGCGGTCGCGCTTTGCTCCATCATCTGACTCGTTCCTCGCTCCGCGGCCGCATCTCTGGCGCTGGCCAGACGATGTTCAGTGTAACCGAGCGCCTCCGTGCCTGCCCGCTCGAGTCACAGGACGCAAACGCGATCAGCGCGGAACGCCTGCCCGCTGCCGCACCCAACTCACTAGCCATTGCAGCCGGGCCAAGGGACCACCTTCAGGCGCGTCAGCCCCGTTGGGCACCGCAAAGTACACCAGCAGGGGGCGCCCAACGATCTCGGCCTGCGGCACAAAGCCCCAATAGCGGCTGTCTTCGCTGTTGTTGCGATTGTCCCCCAGCACGAAATACTGCCCCGCCGGGATCAGCAGGTTGCCATCCGCGCGCAGGGTGCGGCGCAGCGCCAGCCACCACGCCGGGTCAACATTGGGGTCAGTCTCATGCAGGTTGGGGAACTCGTCGCGATACACGTCCGGGCGGGCCGGGGTGTAGAGCGCGTACGGCTCGTCCAGGCGGGTGTCGTTCAGAAACACACGCCCTTCCCGCAGGTGCAGACGGTCACCCGGCATGCCGATCACGCGCTTCACCAACAGGCGTGAGGGCTGCGGCGGGTAGTGGAACACCATCAGGTCCCCATGGCGCACGGCCGAGGGAGGCAGCACAAGCGAGGCGAGCCATGCCCCCGGCCCGCGCACGTCGCCACCGGTCGCAAAGGCAGCCTTGCTCACCAGCACGCAATCGCCCACCTGCAAGGTCGGCACCATGGACGCTGACGGGATGCGGTAGCTCTGCAGGATGAACGTCAGCACAAAAACGCCCACCACCACAACCCGCAGCAGCGAGCTCACCGTGGAGAGCGCGCTCGGCTGCACAGGCAGCCGATGGGGGCCCGGCGAGTTCACGCAACCGGCTCCGGTTCCGGCTCATTGCGCCTGCCCGCGTCGCGCTTGTCCTGCGCCTCCCACTGCTGCAGCGCAAGCTCCGCAGCGGCCTGCTGGGCTTCCTTTTTGCTGCCGCCGCTGCCCATGGCGAGCCCGCGCTCAGGTCCATCCCCGGCCTGCAGACGAACCTCCACCGTGAACTGCCGCGCGTGGGCTGGTCCGCTTTCTCCCGCGTCGACGTACATCAGCTTGCCCGCGGCCACGGCCTGCACGCGCTCCTGCAGACGGCTCTTGGCATCGCGCAACGCCCCGCGTCCCGGCGCTGCCTCCAGGGCCGCACGGATGGCCGGCAGGTCCGGCTCCACCAGCAGGCGCTGCAGAATCGACCGCACCGTTCGCAGCGCCTTTTCCCCGGCGCGCGCACGGGCATCGACTGACCGGGTCACGTCCAGGTACACCGCGCCGACCAGCGCTTCGGCGGTGTTGGCCAGCACCGCCATCCGTTGCCGGCCTTCGGTGGCTTCGGCGCTCTTGCCCATGCGCAACGCTGCGCCCAGTGCCAGCTGTTCGCCCAGTTCGGCCATGCGCTTGCGACTCACAATGCTCGCGCGCATGCGGGTCAGCTCGCCTTCGGTGCGCGCCGGAAATGTCTGGATCAACAACTCGGTGACGACCAGACCCAGCACCGCGTCGCCCAGAAATTCAAGCTGCTCGTTGTCGCTTCCGGGCTCGTTCGGCTCGTCACCGTTGGCCTTGGCGCGGCCCAGGCGCGACTCGTAAATGAAGGAACTGTGCGTCAGTGCAAGGGTCAGCAGCGCAGGGTCGCTGAACGTGTAGCCCAGGCCGGCCTGCACCGCCGCCTGCATGGACGCACCATCGGTCGCGGGCACCGGCGGCTCTGGAACAGCCCGCCGTGCACTCCGTTTTGCCCCCGTGCTCCTGATTGCGAGCCGTCCCATCCCGTGAGTCTACTGCGGCTTTCCGGGCTTGTACGCGTCCTTCTGGGCCTTTCCGGTCGGATCGAAGATCGCGTCGTCTTCCTTGGGCGGGGCCTGCGCTCGACGAGGCAGGGCAAACGGCTGCTTGATGCCGTTCTCCGCGGCCAGCTTCGTGTCCGGGCGCGCATCCCGTGCCGCCAGCGCGGCCTGGTACTCGTCCACCGCATGGGGACGGTCTGGCGGATCCATGTTGTCGTACAGGCGGCCCAGGTAGATATGGCTCCACGCCAGCGTTCGCGGGTCATGGCTCAACTTCAGCGTCGCCTTGAAGCCTTCGATCGCCTTGTCCGGTTGGCCCTGCATCAGGTCGATGCGCGCCAGCACGTACTGTGCCCGGCCATGATCCCCGGCCGGACTTGCCATGGCCTGCCCGGCTAAATCGGCAGCCTCCGGGATGTCGCCCTTCATCAGGTCGGCTTCGGCAAGGTCGATGCCTTCGGGGGCGTGCGGTTTGGCCGCAACCGTTCGTCCCAGGGGATCGCGGGAGGTATCCGGCACCCACGCAATGACCTGCGCACGGCGGCGTTCGCCATCGACGTCCATGCCGTAGATCATGGGTGCGATCTCATCCCGAAGCCCGTCACCCGTGTGCTCCATCGAGCTAAGCGCCTTGTAGAAATACCCCGCCAGCACCCAGCCGGCACGTTCGTCCCGCACTACAACCACCTGCTGCGCCGCGAAGTTTTCGCGGTCATACACGGCCTTCGCCGCCTCGTACTGGTCGATGTCGGCGCGTGCCTTGCTCTTCGGCTTCGCGGGCGCGGGCTCCGGAATCGTGTACAGGTGCGCCTCAATGCCTTTGATCAGGCACTCGGTCAGCAGCGCTTCCACATCGCTCTTGTATTCGTAGCCGATCGGAGCGTCGGCCACACCGCGCAGCAACGGCTGGATGCGCTCCATCGCCGCGCCGCGGCTGTACACCAGCGGCTCCACTTCGTAGTGCAGGTAGATGTGCCGGATGTCGTCCATGCGCACCGGATCGCCGGTCTGGCTGTTGTCCGGCGACATCACCACGATGTAGTCGCTGCCGTAGATGCGCGCGTTGGTCACCGCCGGGGACAACATGGGCTCCAGCAAAACCAGGAATCGCCGGCCGTCGTAGCTGGAGACCGGCTGGTGCAGGTAGATGTTGGTACGCAGCAGCATCTGCGTCATCGGGTCATGTACGCGGGCGGCCAGCGCCTCGTACTCGGCGCGGTGCCGCACAAATACCAGGTGCAGCTGCGTGGCGTCAGCAAAGGTGCGCAGCAACGGCAACACGTTCACCACGGCGGCTGCCTGCGGAGGCAGCTGCGTTTCATCCACGTTGGGCGTCAGCTCCGGCGGCGGCGAAAGATACAGCGCCAGCGACACATACTGCCCCACGCTCAACGACAGATCCTGCAGCCGGTGCTGGGTGATGTACTGGCACAGCGCGTCGCGGCTCGTCCGTGCCGCCTCGCTCGCGGCCATCGCCTCATTGAGCTCCGCGCGCACCTCGCCCCGCACCTTGGCCGAGTGCTCCAGGTCAGCGTCATACCCGCACGCATTCAGCGCCGTGGCAATCTCAAACAGGGGCTCGTTGTATTCCAGGGTGACGGCCGCGCCGCCGGGCTCGACCTGGGCTGCCCGCGGGCGCGCAACGGGGTTGTTGATCTCCGGCGCGCGTTCACCCTGCCGCTCCGAGGAGGACGACGAACTCTGGCCGGCAGCGAGGGGGGCCTGCAGCAAGGGCAGGCTCAGCAGCGCACCCAACAGCGCAGGCATGAAAGGGGAAACCCGGAAAGGCATAACAGCGTTCAGACGCACGCCGATCAGTGTAGGGAAGCAACTCACCCATGGGCAAGCGGGTCTGGGCTGGATCTAGCTCTTCGCCGAGATTGCCGTGTACGTCATCAACGCGTGCCCTGGAACCGGAACGCCAAACACCGTTGCCGGCTTGAAGACGCTTTCCAGCAGGTTTGCCTCGATCCGGAGGCGCGTCGCCGGGTCGTTCGGCCCATCCACAACGTCGAAGTCGTACACGCGGCCTGCTGCGTCCACCTTGGCGTCCACCATCACCGCTACAAACTCGTTGCTGGCTGCGATTGGCTGCGTAGGAGCTTCGGAGTACAGGTACCGCGGCGCGTTCAGGTGTGCCATCTGCTCATCGTTGGCCTGGACCGGCATAGCCATCCCGAGGAACCATGAGGCACTGCCCAGAATGACCAGGGTTGCCGCAAAGCCCGCGCCCAACCGCAAGCCGGCAGGGACCAGGGTGCGCTGAAAGAAACCGGCCAGCCGGCGGGTCGGCGAAAGATGTCGCCCGGTCACAATCTCGCTGGCCAGGGCATCGCGCAGACGCGCCTGCAGTTCGGTAGGGATAGCCGCAGGGCCTAGTCCACCCAGGACGTCCTGCATGGAGCGCCAGGTGTTGAATTCGGCGTCACAGTTGGCGCACTCCCCGAGATGAGCGGCAAGTTGGCCCATCGACAAGCCGTCGAGCGCCCCGTCCAGGTAGGCTGAAAACCCCGCCCGGCTCTGAACGCACGCTTCGGACAACTCTGAGGAACACTCAGGGACGAGGTCGATCTCCTCTACACCGCTCACGACACCACCAGACCTTCCTTGCCTGTGATGCCCGTACGGGCACGGCGACTCTTCGGTTCCGCGGCGGGCCTGTGGATTGTTTTAGGCGGTGAACTTTCTCGCAAAGCCTCGCGCAGCGCCGCGCGCCCACGCATCAGCCGGCTCTTGACGGTGCCGACGTTGGTTTCCAGGATTTCTGCGATCTCTTCGTAGGCGAAACCTTCAATTTCACGCAGCACAACCGCCGTCCGGAAGACCTCCGGGATGGTGTGCAGGGCCGCTTCGACGCGCTCACGCAACTGCGCCCGGGCCACGTTGTCGAAGGGCGACGCATCGCCCGCGGCCAGCATGTCGGCCATGCAGAACGACTCGCCATCTTCGTTTTCGCGGGACTCATCCAGCGTCAGTTCCTGCTTTTTGTGCCGCGTCCACCAGCGCCGCTGGTTGGAGGCCTCGTGCACCGCGATCCGGTAAATCCAGGTCCGCAGGCTGGCCTCGCCGTGGAAGTTGTGAATGTTGCGGAAAACCTTGACGAAGACCTCCTGGGTCACGTCAGCTGCATCCGCCGGATCCCGCAAGCTGCGGGCAATCAGGGAGTAGACCGGGCGGCTGTACTGGGCAATGAGCTGTGCAAAGGCGGTCTCCGACCCAGCCTTCAATTCACGCACGAGGCTTAGTTCCTCGGCTCCAATCGCCAGCGCACTCGCCAGATCGCTCATCGCACCTCACGTACGGAGGAATGCCCCGTGACAGACCGGCTGACCCAGATCAGCCACTTGCCACGGATTGACGACTACAGTAGGGCCTAAGACGATGCTCTGTCCAGCACCTGTTGCCTGGGCCCGGAACAAACACCCAGAACGCTCCTAAACATCACGAAACAACAAGGGAAACAGGTGCAGCGAAACTGCGCCGCCGGCGGCCGAGTGCTCGCTCACTCTGCAGGCTTAGACACCACCTGCCGGGCGATTGTTCCCGAAAAACCCGCAGCGGAGTACCATGCACCAGCGGGTGCGCTCAGGGTTGCGCACCGGTTTGGGCCAGGTCGTCGGAGGATTTTGCCTTGAACCGTCCGTCATGCGCTGTTCCGTTCCTTGCCTTGCTCCTCGCGTCGCCTGCCCTGGCCGACCCGCTGTTCAACTTCACCATTACGGGCGATGGACACACGTTTCAGTTCACCGTGCCCAGCCCTCCGGTCACAACCGAAAACCCTCACCTGGTGTATGCCCAACTGCCTACGACGTCCGGCACGGTCGATGGCGTGGGTGGGTACACCTTTCGTGGCGACCTCGTTGTCCTTGGCAACAACGGCTTTTTTCCGGTGCTTGACCTTGACGTGAGTCCGGACCCCACGGGGATCAAGCCGCCCTATCCCACGGGAACAGATACGTACATGCTGAACGGGCCAACCTTCACAACGCTGGTCTCCGACGTGCCCAACCCGTACCCGAGCTGCCCGCTGGGCGTCTGCAATGACCTGTTGAGCTTCGCCTTTGTTCCGGCCGAATACACCCTTTATGGCTATGACCCGGATCGCAACCAGGGTCCCTACACCCTGGACATCACGGCGGCCACGCCGGCAACTGTCACTCCGGAGCCGCCTACATTTCTGTTGATGCTGGCGGGAATCGCAGGCAGCGGTGTCGCGGCTTTCCGGCGAAGGCGGTCACGGGCGGGAGGCGCTCCCGGGCGGTTTCACCGAGCTCCGCGCTTGACGTGAGCCCAGCAAGCGGCGACACTACAAACAGTCCTTCCCCGAGTGGGCCTGTGGCGCAGCTGGGAGCGCGCTTCCATGGCATGGAAGAGGTCATCGGTTCGATCCCGATCAGGTCCACCATCATTTCCCCCTGACATTTTCAACTTGCAAAGTCCCTGCCGCGTCTTTAAGCCAGCAGCGTCGACCTGTTTTCTGTAGGGCCGGCGCTAGGCAACAACCCAGCTCAGTGGCCTTCCCCGTAGATCCTCCGCGGGCGACGCTGGCCCTTGACGAAAGCCAAAGGAAGATCGCATGTCAAACGATCCCAAGGACTCCCTCCCGGGACAGCCGCCCGTCGCGGGCGAACAGGGTGCAGCCTCCGCCAGCCGTGTCAGTCGCCGGTCCTTTCTTTCCGGCCTTGGCGCGGCAGGTGTGGCTGTCGCGGCACCCCCGGCCCTCGGCGCCGCGCAGACCGTGGCCAACGCCGTACCCGAGGGCTCACCAGCCTCCGCCCCCGCAACCGGCACCGTCTCGCTGACGCTCAAGGTCAACGGCAAAGATCGCCAGCTGTCGATTGAGCCTCGCGTGGCCCTGCTGGACGCCCTGCGTGAAGACCTCGACCTGCCCGGCACCAAGAAGGGCTGCGACCACGGCCAGTGCGGCGCTTGCACGGTGCACGTCAACGGCCGCCGCGTGCTGAGCTGCATGAGCTTCGCCATCATGCACGGGGGCGACGAGATCACCACCATCGAAGGCCTCGGTCAGCCGGGCAATCTCCATCCCATGCAGGCCAGCTTTGTGGAGCATGACGCGTACCAGTGCGGCTACTGCACCTCCGGCCAGATCATGTCGGCAGTGGCGCTGCTCAAGGAGCCCGTCGGCCCCTCGGACCAGGACGTCAAAAACAACATGTACGGCAATATCTGCCGCTGCGGCGCGTACCCCAACATCGTCGCCGCCGTGCAGGCCGTGCGCCAGCGCGCCTAAGCCTTTTTCCGCCAAACCAGAGGATCTATGGAAGCGTTCAGCTTTATCCAGGCAACAACTCCGCAGCAGGCCATCACCGAAGGGCAGAAGACGCCCACGGCCCAACTCAACGCCACGGTGCGCTACGTCGCGGGCGGCACCAACCTCACCGACCTCATGAAGCTCAATGTTGAGCGCCCCACCGAGGTGATCGACATCAATCGCCTGCAACTCAGCAGCATCGACGAGCTGCCCGGCGGTGGGCTTCGTCTCGGCGCGCTGAGCCGCAATGCCGACGTGGCGCGTCATCCCGTGGTGCAGCGCGACTACACCGTGCTGTCAGAGGCAATCCTTGCGGGGGCATCGCCGCAGATCCGCAATATGGCCACCACGGGCGGCAACCTGCTGCAGCGCACCCGCTGCCTGTACTTCCGCGCCACCGAGCACCGTTGCAACAAGCGTGCGCCGGGCTCTGGCTGCGACGCCATGGAAGGCCACAACCGCATGCTCGCCATCCTCGGCACCAGCGAGCACTGCATCGCTACCAACCCTTCCGACCAGAACGTCGCCCTGACTGCACTTGAGGCCACGATCCACATCCAGGGTCCCAAGGGCGAACGCGCGGTGCCCATTGCGGAGTTCTACCTCAAGCCCGGTGCGACCCCCAACATCGAAACCGTGCTTCAACCCGGCGATGTCATTACTGCGGTGACGCTGCCGCCGGTGCCCGCAGGGACGAAGTCGCTGTATCTGAAGCTTCGCGATCGTGCCGCGTACGAGTTTGCGCTGGCTTCTGCGGCCGTCGTGGCGCAGACCAGCAACGGCCACCTGCAAAAGGTACGCGTGGCCCTGGGCGGGGTAGGCACCGTGCCGTGGCGCTCGCATGAAGCCGAGCACATCCTTGAAGGCAAGCCGGCCAGCCCGGAGCTCTTCCATCGCGCTGCCCAGGCCGCGCTGAAAGACGCAAAGCCGCACAAGGAAAACGCCTTCAAGGTTGAGCTCGCCCAGCGCTGCCTCACGCACGCGCTCACCACCGTCACCGCCTAAAGCCTCGCCCTGACCGAGCACCCCGGAGACCGCACCATGCAGCAGCAAAACGGATCGAACCAGCCGAAAGAAGCGCCGAAGCCGCCATCCGCCATCATCGGCGCCGCGCAGCCTCGCATTGATGGGCCGCTGAAGACCACGGGCTCGGCGCGTTATGCGTCCGACTACAACTTCCCCGGCCTCGTCTACGCCTACCCCGTGACGTCCACCATTGCTCACGGCCGCATCACGTCTCTCGACGCGTCCGCTGCCGAGCGCATGCGCGGCGTTCGTCTCGTCATGCATCACGGCAATGTGGATCCGCTGTTCCGTCTCGCCACAGGCGCGCGCAACGTGCGGATCAGCGAATCGCGCCCGCCATTTGAAGACGAGAATGTCTACTACTGGGGTCAATACATCGCCGTCGTTGTCGCGGACACCTTCGAGCAGGCACGCACCGCGGCTGCCGCGGTCAAGGTCACCTACGCCGAAGACAAGGTCAACGTTTCGCCGCTGCTCGACGACATCGAAGGCACGCCGCACACCGAAAGCAAGCGCGGCAATACCGACACAGCCTTCACCTCAGCGCCCGTGCAGGTCGACGCCACCTACGTCACACCGGCGGAAACACACAACCCGATGGAGATGCACGCCACCACGGCCGTGTGGGATGGCAAGCGCTTCACGCTGTATGAGAGCTCGCAGGGCGTGGTCAATCACCTCAACGTGATGGCACAGGTGCTCGGCGTCCCCAGGGAAAACATCCAGGTCATCTCGCGCTTCATCGGCTCCGGATTTGGGGACAAGCTCTTCCCGTGGCCACACTCGGCCATCGCCGCCAGCTGCGCGCGCCGGCTCAACCGCCCGGTCAAGCTCACGCTTTCACGCCACATGATGTTCTACGACGTTGGCCATCGCCCGCGCACGCAGCAACACCTGCGCCTGGGTGCTATGCCCGATGGCAAGCTCGTCTCGCTGGAGCAGCACTACTGCAATCACACCTCGCTTATCGACGAGTTCAAGGAGAACTGCGGCGAAGCCACGCCCTTCATCTACTCCACGCCAAATCTCACCGTAACCAGCGCGCTCACCCGCCGCACCCTCGGCACACCTACGCCCATGCGTGGTCCCGGCGCAGTTCCGGGCCTGTATGCGCTTGAATCCGCGATGGATGAACTCGCCGTCAAGCTCAACATGGATCCCGTCGCGCTGCGCATCAAGAACGACACACTCATTGACGAGAGCAACGGCAAGCCCTTCAGCTCACGCAACCTGAAGCAGTGTTTTGAGGTCGGCGCCGACAAGTTCGGCTGGTCCAGGCGCAATCCTAAAGTCGGCTCCATGCGCAACGGCGACGTGGTGCTTGGCTGGGGCATGGCGGCTGCCTCGTGGGGCGCGTGGCGCGGCCCATGTGAGGCTAATGTACTGCTGCGCGACGATGGCACCGCCCGCGCTTCGTGCGCCACGCAGGACATCGGCACCGGCACCTACACGGTCTTCGCGCAGGTGGTCAGCGACAAGACCGGCATCCCCATCGAGAAGATCGATGTGGTGCTGGGCGACAGCTCGCTTGCACCCGGGCCCACCTCTGGTGGCTCCACCGCAACCGCGACCACGATCCCCGCCGTTGCCGAGGCAGCCAACGGGGCGGTGAAGTCAGTTCTCACCGTGGCTGCCACCACAGCCGGCTCGCCTTTCAAGGGACGCAAGCCGGAAGAGCTCGCCATGAGCGAAGGCCGCGTCCACGCCAAGGACCAGCCCGCATCTTCCGGCATGCCCTTTGAGCAGGTGTTGAAGCTGGCCAAGGTCGGCTACGCGAACGGCGACGGCAAGACCGGTGGCCTGGGCTCGGACACCGACGCGGGCAAGTACTCCACGCACAGCTTCGGCGCGCAGTTTGCGGAAGTGGAGTGGAACCCACGCATCGCACAGTTGCGCGTCAGCCGCATCGTCTCCGTCATCGACGGCGGCCGCATCATGAACAGGAACACCGGCACCAACCAGGTCGCCGGTGCAGTGGTGATGGGCATCGGCATGGCCTTGCTGGAGCAGACCGTGTACGACCAGCGCAACGGGCATCCTGTGAACGATAACTACGCCGAATACCTGGTGCCTACCAGCGCCGACTCACCCACGATCGACGTCCATTTCCTCGACATCCCTGACCCGCAGATGGGCGAGTACGGCGCACGCGGCATCGGTGAAATCGGCCTCGCCGGCGTCGCACCCGCGATCACTGCCGCGGTCTACCATGCCACCGGCGTCCGCGTTCGCGAACTGCCTGTTCGCATCGAGGATCTGCTGACGTCGAAGGTGTCCATCTAGTCCAACCAGCGCAACGCGCGACAAGAGGCTCCGGGCGTTGCTCGGGGCCTCTCGCTTTTTGCGCAGCAGGAACACCAATCATGTTCGTCGTCATGCTGCGACATGCCATCGTCACGGGTCTCACCAGCGGCGGGATGAAGCGTTTCAGTCGTATCATGGCGCCATGCATCGACGGAGCGTCCTGAAGACCCTAGGCCTGGCCACAGCAGCACAACTCACCCACACCAACCTTCTCGCGCAGGCCCAGACCGCCGCTTCCACACCGACCGTCGACGCTTTCTTCAACCAGGTCGGCTACCGCCCAGCCGACGCAAAGGTGGCTACGATTCGTGGTGCCGCCCAGGGGCAAAACACCTTCCGCGTGCGCAACGCCGCCGACAACAAGGTCGTCTTTGAAGGGCCGCTCACGTCACCGCAGACCGACGCCGCGTCCGGCGACACTGTTCAGCAAGCCGTGTTCACCAGCCTCCGTACGCCCGGCACGTATCGCATCGAGTTTGGCGGCCAGGGCACCTTTCCGCTCACGGTTGCCGACCACGTCTACGCCGACGCGCTGCGCACCACCATGCGCGGCTACACCGGCCAGCGCTGCGGCTGTGCGGTCGATCTCGGCAACGGCTACCAGCACCCGGCGTGTCACACCAACGGCGCCTATGGTGCCTCCTCCGGCAAATCCGGCAGCCTGCCCAACCATGGCGGCTGGCATGATGCCGGCGACTACGGCCGCTACGTCGTCAACTCCGGCATCACCTGCGGCACCTTGCTGTGGGCATGGGAGATGTATCCGCAGGCGCTACACGATCTCCGCCTCGGCATCCCTAAACAGCACGGCAACCTGCCCGACTACCTTGAAGAAGTTCTCTGGAACCTGACCTGGATGCTGCAGCTGCAGGAGCCTGAGGGCGGGGTCTTTCACAAGCAAACCAGCGACCATTTCTGCGCCTTTATCCTGCCGCAGGATGACCACTTGGTCTCCAATGTGATCGGCACCGGCGCTGCGCCCTACAAGGGCACCGCTGCTACCGCCGACCTCGCGGCGGTGATGGCCATCGCCGCCCGTGTGTACGCACCCTACGACAAGGCGCTCGCCGCACAGTTCCTCACCGCCGCTCGCAAGGCCTGGGCCTGGGCTGCCGCCAACCCCAGTGTCACCTTCCACAACCCCGCCGGCGTCACCACCGGCGACTACGGCGACAACCAAGTGGGCGACGAACTCCTCTGGGCCTCCGCCGAGTTGTGGCGCACAACCGGTGAGCCGCAGTACGAGGGGCAGTTCCTCAAAGGCCTCCCTGCGGACCTGGGCACGCTGAAGATCGACGCGCCTTCCTGGGCCACCGTCGCCTCCATGGCGTGCTGGACCTACGCCATGGCGCCGCAGCCCGGCAACGCACAAACCAAGGCCGCCATCCGGCAGAAGACGCATGAGACCGCGCAAGCACTCATCGCGCGCAGTGAAGCAAACGGTTACGCCAATACGCTCGGGGCCTACGACTACATCTGGGGCTCCAACAGCGTGGCCGGCAACCAGTCGTTGCTTCTCGCGATGGACCATCACTTCAATCCCAATCGCGCCGCGGTCGACGCCTCGCTCGCCAATTTGCACTACATCCTCGGGCGCAACTGCTTTGGCGTGTCCTGGGTTACGCAGGTGGGGCAGCGCCCCTTTATGCACCCACACCACCGGCCCAGCGCGGCAGACAACATCGTCGCCCCATGGCCCGGTCTGCTGTCCGGCGGCCCCAACCGTCGCCCCGGCGACGCCGTCGCCAAGACGCTCCCCTCGGCCCCGCCCATGCGCATGTGGATCGACGACACCCAGGCGTATTCCATGAACGAGATCGCCATCAACTGGAACGCGCCGCTCGTCTTTGTGCTGGCTTTTGCCAATACCGCCGCCAGTCTTGGCTAAAGTCTCACGTTCCTAGGCAGCCACATCCCACGCAATGGCCATCTGAAAGTGGGCCAGCCGTAGATCATGGCCAGCAAACTCCGTGCGCAAGACGGGCTTAGGAGATCTTCGCCACGTGGGAGAGCAACAGTGTCGGATCAAGATGGATTGCAACTCTGGGGAGGCCTGGAGTGCACAGTGAATCGTGTCGGCGACACGTGGATGGACCAGATGCAGCGCTGCGGTCACTACGATCGCATCGATGACTTTGAGCACATAGCCGCTCTCGGCTTCAAGACCCTGCGCTACGGTCTGCATTGGGAGCGCTTCTGCAAGGCCGGCACGCTGGAGATCTTCGCCCAACCGCTTGCAGAGATGCAGCGCCTCGGCATCGAGCCCATTGCCGGCCTTGTGCATCACGGCAGCGGCCCCGCCGGCACCGATCTTCTCGACCCACGCTTCCCGGAAAAGCTCGCGGTGTATGCCCGTCGCCTTGCAGAGCGGTATCCACACCTGCGCCGCTTCACGCCGGTCAATGAGCCGCAAACCACCGCGCGCTTCAGCGCCCTGTATGGCCACTGGTACCCGCATGAGCGCAGCTTCCGCGGTTATGCCCGCGCGCTCGTCAACCAGATCAAGGCCACGGTGCTCGCCATGCGCGCTATTCGCGCCGTACGCCCCGATGCCGAGCTCGTCACCACCGAAGATGGCGGTAAAACCTGGTCTACCCCGGCCCTGCGTGCTCTCTGCGAAGAACGCGAACAGCGCCGCTGGCTGGGTCTTGATCTGCTCTGCGGCCGTGTCGACCGCGCGCACCCCATGTTTGCCTTCCTCGTCGCCAACGGCATCCCCGAGGGCGAAGTCCTCTGGTTCGTCGACAACCCCTGCCCGCCGAATGTGATAGGCCTCAACTACTACCTCACCAGCGATCGCTTTCTCGACCACCGCACCTGGAACTACGCCGACTGGCTTGCCGGCGGCGATACAGGGGAAGAGCCGCTCGTAGACATCGAGGCCGTCCGTATCCGCAAGGACGGCATTGCCGGTGTCGGTGCGATCCTTACGGAGGCGTGGAACCGCTACAAGCTTCCGGTGGCCATCACCGAATGCCATCTCGGCGGTGGATGGGAAGGCGATCCGGTTCGATGGCTTGCCGAAGTCTGGACCGAGGCGCAACACGCCCGCAGCCGCGGTGCAAACGTGGCCGCCATCACCGTGTGGTCGATGCTCGGCTCCTGGGATTGGTGCTCGCTCGTCACCTGCGACAACGGCGAGTATGAGCCGGGTGTCTTCGATATCCGCAGTGGCCATCCTGTGCCGACGCCCATCGCCGAGGCTGCGCGCTGCCTGGCCAACGGCACGCCGCTCCACGTCAAAGGCGTTGGCTGGTGGAAGCATCCGGAGCGGTTCACGTTTGAGCCCGTCAGCGAGCACGACGGTGCGGACGATGAGGCGCTCAGCCTCGGAACCGAACCTCCAACGCCGTACAGTCATCCTCCAGAGGCCGCCCGCACGTAAACGAGCGCAATTCCTCCAGCAGCTCCTGCAGCGTTGCGCCACGCAGCAGCCCGGCCTCCAGCCGCGCGTCGCCGTAGCAGTGTGCCTCGGCGTCCTCGGCCTCCGTCATGCCGTCGGTCACAATCACCACACGCTCGTCAGCGTTCAGCTGAAGGCCCTCGCAGGTATACGTGGCGCCTGCGATCAGGCCCACGGGCATGTTGCTGTTCGTCAGCACGTCGATCTGCTGTTCGCCCTGCCGGAACGGTCGCACATGACCACAATTGATGTACTCGCATCGACCATCCGGCTGAAGCCGGAGCAGCACCATGGTGGCGTATTTGCCCAGCTCGCGCCCGCACAGAAACTCGTTTGCAGAGCCTGCAATGCGGTCCAACCGCTCGCCGGCCAGCAACTGCGCATGCACCAGTCCCTGCAGCATCGCGCCCAACAAAGCTGCTGACACACCCTTGCCGGAAACGTCTGCCACCACCACGTGCAGCGCACCGTCAATCACGAGCACATCGTAGAAATCGCCGCCAATCTCTTTACACGGCAAGCTGTCGGCATCCACTTCCGCGTAGCGCAACTGCGGCAGCCGGACAGCCATCAACCCACGCTGAATCTGCGCGGCAATCTGCAGCTCCGCGCGCACCTGCCGCGCAATCTTTTCTGCCTCCGCCAGCGTGGCGTTCTCTACCAGCGCTGCCGCATCCGCTGCAATCACGTTCAACAGGTTGCTGTCGATCGAGGTAAGCCGGCCTCGCTGTTGCCGGCTATCCAGGTACAGCACACCCAGCAGGGCATCCTGTTCACGCCCGGGCTCTGCTCCACGTCGCCGCAGCGGAATGCAGATCACCACGCGCAGGTTGTGGGCGATCACGCTTGCGCTTGGCTCAAAGCCCTCGGCAGAAAGCGTATCGGTGATGATGAACTCTGAGCGGCTGGCCACGGCTTGCTGAATCGCACTGCGCGACACGGTTACATCGCTGCTCAGCATCGCGCCTTGCGCATCGCGGCCGGCTACGAAGGCAAGCTCGCCTTCGCCTCCGCGCAGAAAAACAAAGCCTCGCTCTGCCATCGTCAACTGCAGCGTGCTTTCAATCAGCACGCCCACAATTTCGTGCACCGCACCCAGGTCGCTGAAGCGCCGCGCAGCCTCAAGAAACCAGTTCAAACGGCCCAGCCCGGACTCCGGCCGGGGCGTGTCGCCCATCTCATCCAGCAGCGTGCGCAACGGTGTGACTAACGTATCGTTCTGCAGATGCACCCGGATCGGCGGTGCCTCCAGCGAGCCGATCTGGATCGCGTCGTGCTCGCACAGGACGTGTTGTTCCATCCGCGATCCATTGACATAGCAACCACCCTTGCTGCCCAGGTCACACAACAGCAGGCACCCATCGCGCTGCACAATCTCGGCATGCTGACGCGAAACAAACGCTTCGGTCAGCACCAGGTCACGATCGGGCAAACGCCCAATGGTGAAGGGCAAACGGTCCAATGCGACCTCGTGCTCCACACCGCCTTGGCGATAGGTCAGCAATGCTCGCCGCAACGGCTCCGCGCTCCGCGTAATGCCAGTGTTGCTCGTCACCATGCGGTCCAGCTTAGCCGAGCGCGCAGCGAACGCCACACAATTCGCCACCGGCCGAATCGGACGATGCAGACACTGCAAACAACGAGAATAATTAAGAGTGGTGGCCAGAGACGGGATCGAACCGCCGACGCCGGCCTTTTCAGGGCCGCGCTCTACCACTGAGCTATCTGGCCTTCCGGGTGAGGGAAGTGAACCCACAGCCGCATGCCGCGACCGGGGCTCCGCGTTCTGAATCACCTGCCTGGGAGGAGGGGATCTGCCGGCCGCGCTGCATGGAACGCAGGGGCCTCAAAACGACTCGCTCAGTATAGCAAAAGTTTTGTCCGGGCCAGGCTTGGGTCGGGCCGCTCCTACGTTCAGGGGTTAGCGGCTTCAGCCGCTGGGTAAGCATGGGCAGCTCGTTGCAAGCGCGTCACGCATCTGGGCATACGCCCTAAGCACTTCCGACGCAGTATGCTTCAGCTACCCCTTATCTCCATGCAAGGCTGCCCGATGCCGCGTCCCCTCATCACGTCCGCTCTCGTTCTCCTTCTGCAACTCGCGGCCCCAACGCCGGGCATCGCCGCCAGGCACCGGCGCCCCGCCGTCGTCACAGGCAGCAAACAAACCGCGCACGCCCCGGCCATGACCTCCGGCGAAGTCCGCGCCACCCGCGCCTTCAACGCCGCCAAAGACCTCGGCGCGCCCGAGCTCTACGCTTTCCTCCGCCCCTTCCCCAAGGGCGGCGATCTCCATATGCATCTTTCCGGTGCGGTCTACGCGGAAACATTCATCCGCGAAGCCGCCGAACAAGGTCTCTGCATCGCGCCCGTCGACTCCGGCAAGCCCGCCGTTCCCGAAGGCCAGAACGCCCTTCACTTCACCAAGCCACAAGCCGACAAGACCTGCGCCGCTGGCGAAGTCCCCGCAGCCGACGCCCTCAAGCGTCAACCGCTCTACGACAACCTCATCGACAGCTTCAGCATGCGCGCCTTCGTCCCCACCGAAGGCATCGACGGCCACGACCAGTTCTTCGCCACCTTCGACCGCTATGGCGGCCTCAAGGCCTTCACCGGCGAGTGGCTTGACGAAGTCGCCAGTCGCGCCGCCGCTCAGAATGAGCAGTACCTCGAAATCATGAACACGCCTACGTTCAGCCATGCCGCGGCGCTTGCATACAAGATTGGCTGGCCCGAATCTGCCAATGGTGAGTATGCCAACGGCGATCAGAAGGAAAGCTTCGCCAAACTTCGCGATCAACTCCTCGCAGCAGGCCTGCGGGAAGAAGTCTCGACGGATCACAAGGAGTTTGCGGACGCAGTTGCCAAACGAGAGCAGATCGAGCTTTGCCGCTTCGACCCGCCGCCTCCACCAACACCTCACGGAAGGCAGGGCAACGGCGAAGCCTGCGCCGTCCGAATACGCTTCCTCTACCAAATCCTTCGCGGCTTCCCACCCCAACAAGTCTTCGCCCAGACGCTTCTCGGCTTCGAGGTCGCGCAAGCCGAGCTCGATAGCGGCAACCCCCTCGTCGTCGGCATCAACTTCGTCATGCCCGAAGACGGCCGCATCAGCATGCAGGACTACCACCTGCAAATGCTCATGCTTGACTACCTCCACTCGGTCTATCCCAAGGTCCGCATCTCGCTCCACGCCGGCGAACTCGCCTTCGGCATGGTCCCGCCGGACGGCCTTCGCTTCCACATCCGCGAGGCCGTCGAACTCGGCCACGCCGAACGCATCGGCCACGGCATGGACGTCCTCTACGAAGACAACCCCAACCAGCTTCTGAAGGAAATGGCCGAAAAACACGTCATGGTCGAGGTCAACCTCACCTCCAACGACGTCATCCTCGGCAAAGCCCGCACCGACCACCCGCTCGCGGCCTACCGTGCCGCCCACGTTCCCGTCGCGCTCTCCACCGACGACGAAGGCGTCGCCCGCATCGACCTCACCCACGAGTACGTCAAGGCCGCCGAAGAGCAGAACCTCACCTACACCGACCTCAAGCGCTCAGCCCGCACCTCGCTCGAGCACAGCTTTCTCGGGGGCCTCTCGCTCTGGTCCACGCCCGACGACTTCACGCACCCCACCGCGGCGTGCGCCGCTCCCATCAGCCCAAAGTCGCAGCCCACCGCGGCCTGCCAAACCTTCCTGAACGCCAACAAGCGTGCGGAGCTCCAGTGGGAACTCGAACGCCGCATCGCCGCCTTCGAATCTACGGCGCCCTGACCTCATCCATCGCAAACTCCTGGCTTATCGCTCGTAGCTCATCGCGCAACAAAACCCTGCGCCACAGAAGAATGCAGGGCGGTACACTCGCCACACTGCCCATCCGCAGAAGGGAACTGCTCCGGTGTTCAAAAAGGCCACGTTGGTCGTGCTGCAAACCCTGCTCTTTCTGATCCTGTTTGGCGCCGGAACCCTGGCCTTGCCCTTTCTGCCCCAGGTGCCGGTTTGGCAGGTGCAGACCAGCCCGGGTCGCGTCTTCGTTCTGGATGGCCTAGTTCTCACCGTGCTGGTCTACCTGCTGCTGTTGGCCGTCGAGGCTGCACGGCGACGGTTGCGCGGCGCCGGCGCGATGACCACGCTGTCGCTGGTACTGGCCCTGGCACTCGGGCTAGCCATGAAGTTCGGCTTCAAGAGCATCTGACACACCCCCGTTCGTAATCCCACGGAAGACGGACTGACAGGGTCGCGGGGCCCCTGTAGTGTCCATGCAGTGTCGTTCTCCATCGACAAAATGGAGATTCGCATTGCCGATTTGGTAAACTTACTTGTAAGAAGACGCAACCAGTCTCAGCGATCCACGTAGCGCCTGCCTGGGCGAGTTCCCGGCAGACCTGTCATTGAGGAAGATCACCGCAACGACTTCCGCTCACCGGGACGTTGCACCAAGGAAATGCATCGCATGGCTTTTGCCCGTTCTTCCAGCCTCACGGCCCCCTACATCGACCTCACCGAACGCAAAATCGCGTACTTCTCGATGGAAATCGCGCTGAGCAAGTCCCTCCCCACCTACTCGGGTGGGCTCGGCATGCTCGCCGGCGATACCCTGCGTTCCGCGGCTGATACCGGCGCTCCCATGGTCGCCGTATCCCTGGCGCACCGCTGTGGCTACTTCCAGCAGCATCTGGACAACAACGGCCAGCAGACCGAATCCGACGTGCCCTGGCACCCGGAAACGCGCCTCCCCGAGGCAGGGCCGACCATCACCATCCAGCTGCAGGGCCGCGATCTGATGATCCGCGCCTGGCGCTTCGACGTGGTCGGCGTCACCGGGCACATTCTGCCCGTCTACCTGCTCGACACCGACATTGAAGGCAACGACCCGTGGGATCGTCACCTCACCGACCATCTCTACGGCGGGGATACCTACTACCGGCTATGCCAGGAGGCTGTGCTTGGCCTCGGCGGCATTCACCTGCTCCATGCCCTTGGCTGCCGTCCTGAAGTGCACCACATGAACGAGGGCCATGCGTCCTTGCTCACCATCGGCCTGCTCGAAGATCACCTCGCCGGCGTGCCCCTGCGCGATGCCACCGACGCCGATGCCGCCTTCGTTCGCGAGCACTGTGTCTTCACCACGCACACGCCCGTCCCCGCCGGACACGACCAGTTCGGCCTCGACCAGATGTACCGTGTGCTCGGCCATGAGCGCGCCTCCTGCATCGAGCGTTTCGGCTGCATCCACAACGGCCTCATGAACGTGACCTACATCGCGCTGCGCTTCAGCCGCTACGTCAACGGCGTCGCCATGCAGCACGGGGTGGTGTCGCAGGGCATGTTCCCGGAGTACAAGATCCACTCCATCACCAACGGCGTCCATGCGGCCACCTGGGTTTCGCCCGCCTTCCAGCAGCTCTTTGACAAAGAGATCCCGGCCTGGCGCCACGACAACCAATACTTCCGCAATGTCTACGGCATCGAGCCCGCCGTGATCGAGGCCACGCACAAGCAGGGCCAGGCGCGCCTGTTCGCCACGGTCAAGGAGCGCACCGGCGTCGAACTCAATCCCGAGGTTCTTACGCTCGGCTTTGCACGTCGCGTTGCCACCTACAAGCGCGCCAACCTGCTCTTCCAGCACGCCGAGCGCCTGCATGACATCGCTGAAAAGCTGGGCGGGCTGCAGATCCTCTACGCGGGCAAGGCTCACCCGGCCGACAACGCCGGCAAAGCGCTCATCCGAGAAGTCTTCTCAGCGGCTGGCCGTCTGAACAACTCCAAGCTCCGCATCCTGTACCTCGAAAACTACGACTGGGAACTTGGCGAGCAGCTGACCGGCGGCGTCGACGTATGGCTCAACACGCCGCTGCGTCCCTACGAGGCCTCCGGCACCAGCGGCATGAAGGCGGCGCTCAACGGCGTGCCCTCGCTCTCGGTTCTCGACGGCTGGTGGATTGAAGGCTGCGCCGAAAATATCACTGGCTGGGCTGTCGAAGACTTCAACGATGAGTCCCTCGAAGCCGACTGCCTGTACGACAAGCTCGAGCAGTCGGTCGGTCCCATGTTCGCGAACAAGAAGGCCTGGGCCCGCATGCGGCAGCACTGCATCGCGATGAACGGCACCTTCTTCAACACGCACCGCATGCTCGGCCAATACGTCGCGAACGCCTATTTCCCGCTGGCCAGCTCCATCGCCTCCACGGACCAGGAAGTCGTGGACGAAGACGTCACCGAAGGCGTTCTCGTTTAGAAAACAAAAAGCGCTCACGCAAAGGGACGCCAAGGTACCGCAAAGGACGCAAAGCTCTATAGCGAGCCCGTGGCGACCTCCGGCGAAACCTCTGCGCCCTTCTGCGTGAGCGGTTTCGATCAACGTAGCCACTACGCTATGCTGGGCCCTGGAGAACTCCCCATGCCCGCACCGCAAGTCGGCGAACAGGTCGAAGATTTCACCCTCCCCGATCAGGACGGCCTGCCCGTCACGCTCTCGAATTTTCTCGGCAAGCCCGTCATCCTGTTCTTCTATCTCCAAGGCTGACACCCCTGGCTGCACCGTGGAAGCCTGCGGCTTTCGCGACCAATTCGCTCAACTTGAGCAGGCCGGCGCCGCCGTGTTCGGCATCTCGCGCGACACCCCCAAAGCGCAGAAGAAGTTCAAAGATAAATACGAACTTCCCTACACCTTGCTCGCCGACAAGGACCAGGAGATCATCAAGCGCTTCGACCTGCTGAAGCAAAAGACCATGTACGGCAAGCCCGTTACCGGCGTCGAGCGCACCACCTACGTCATCGGCTCCGACGGCCGCCTGCTGCACACCTTTGCCAACGTCAAGCCGCAGGGCCACGCCGAAGAGGTCCTCGCGCTGCTCAACGCGCAGAAGGCGAGCTAGCGCACGATGCCCAGCAAAGCCCGTATCGTAGGCACGGCCGCTCTCGCTCTCGGCGCCACCGCTGCAGCCTACAAGCTCATCACCTCCGGCCTGCAGCCCGAATCGCAACTCTTTGGCCCCACGCTCATCAGTGGCAACGACCCAGACGAGTGGGCCCTGACCTACGACGACGGCCCTAACCCGCGCTCCACCCCTGAACTGCTCGAGGTGCTCGCCCGCCACAACGCCCACGCGACTTTCTTCATGGTCGGCAAGTTCATCCAACATGACAAAGCCCAGCGGGAACTCGTGCGACGCGTCCACGCCGCCGGCCACCTGGTCGGCAACCACACCATGTCGCACCCGTTCCTCGCCAACAAGCCCATGAACTTTGTTACGCGCGAGGTCCGAGACTGTACCGCGCTCCTTGAAGACACTCTGGGCGCCCCCATCCGCTACTTTCGCGCCCCGTTTGGCGCCCGCCGCCCGGGCATCCTGCGCTTTCTCCGCGCGGAAGGCCTCACGCCCGTACAGTGGAACGCGCAGGGCAATGACTGGGAGCCCATCGGCGTGGAAGGCATCCTCGCCAAGATCGCTCCAGGCCTCGAGCGCGCACGCAAGCGCGGCCGCGGCGCCAACATCCTGCTGCACGACGGCTTCGACGAGCAACAAGGCTACGACCGCACCGATACCGTCCAAGCCACCGACGCCCTGCTCCAAAACGCGAAGCGCAAAAACATTCGCATGGTCACCGTCGACGCCTGGGCAAGCTAAAGCGCTCGCGCAACGGTCGCAGAGGTTGCGCTAGGGTCGCGAAGGGTTTTCCTTGGCGTCCGTTGCGAGATCTTGGCTCCCTTAGCGCCAGCGCTTTTAGATTCTTGTAAGGAAATGGTGCGCCCGAGACGATTCGAACGTCTGACCTACAGCTTCGGAGGCTGTTGCTCTATCCAGCTGAGCTACGGGCGCCCTCATGGGAAGGGAACACCTTTAGGGTAGCATGGGGTGGCCATGCCTCGCACCCTTTGCACGCTCGCCGCCGCCCTCGCCCTCACGCTTCCAAGCTTCGCCTTTGCGCACGCGCAGGCGTCCGGAAACTGCCCGTCCGGCCCCGTCAAGGACCACGGCCAGCCGGCTAATGGCCAGCCGCTCGCCTCGCCCCCCGCCGA
>CBDAPO010000002.1:0-98449 GCA_965198515.1 Granulicella sp.
TCCTCGGTGCGCTCCCCCATGTTTCGCCACGCGGCGCGCGTCGCCGTGGTGGGGGCCGTCGACGTGCTGCTGCTGTGGGCCTGGCACCTCGAACACGGTGCCTGGCTCGGGTTGACGAGCATCATCGTGCTCCAGCCGAATGGCTCGGGCACGATGCGGCGCGCGTGGCAGCGGGTCGCCGGGACCGTCGCGGGCGGCGTCTTCGCCGCTGGGCTGGCCGCCTGCACACACGACCAGACCAGCCTGCTGGTGGTGGTCACCGTTTGCGCCGGGCTGACCCTGGCGTGCTTCGCGGTCGATTACGGTCTTTACAGCTTCTTCCTGACGCCGACTTTCGTCCTGCTTTCCCTGCCGCGACTGGGCGACTGGCGGTACGCCGGGGTGCGCATCGAGCTGACGGTGCTTGGCGCGGCCGTCGCCTTGCTCGCCATGCGCGTGCTCTGGCCCGAGCGGGAGCAGCGGGAACTCGGCCGTCTGTTGCTCGCGGGGGCCGGGACGGTCGCCGCCTACACCCGCGCCGTGCTCCGCCTCTGGCAGGAACCCACGACCGCGCGTCGACGCCTCCTGGCCCGGGCGCGCCGTGCTTGCGGCCTGGCCTCAAACGCCGCCGAGGAAGCGCTTGACCGCCTGCTCCTGCAGCCTTCCTTCGGCCGCCAGCACCGCAGGGAAACCTCGCAGGCCCTCACGTTCACCACCTATTTGCGCCGCCTGACGCAAAGCGTCACGACCCTGGCCTCGCTCGGCCAGCCGCCGCCGGGGCTGGCGGGGGCAGATCCCTCCCGCCTGGAGGCGTTCGCCGACCGGCTGGAGGCGTTGCGCCTGGCCCCGCTTCCGACCGGGCCTGAGCGCCCGCCGGCAGACCTTCGTCCCGAGGCAATCAAAGACCCGGCAGAGGGTGTGGGCGAGTGGCAGATGCGGCGCATCGAACGCCAGATTGCTATCCTGGAACGCGCCGCCTTGCTCTGAAGCAGCGGTCCGACGACCCCTCAGGAGCAGCCAGAGTTTCAGACCTCCGTGTCGCTGCCAGCGATATAGCGCTCTTCAGTTGAGTTAGCCTTGAGGTGGTGGCAGGTTGGCCCCATGGCAAAGGCGTATTCACAGGATTTGCGCGAGCGGGTCTGGCGGGCTTGGGAAGCGGGAGGCAGCACGCGCGCGGAAGTTGGCCGCGCGCTTTGGCGTGAGCGTGAGTTGCGTGCGCGATCTGATCCGGCGCGTGCGCCAGACGGGCAGCGTGACAGCTAGTGCTCGCGGCGGTGGAGCTCCGCGCAAAGCCGACGCTCGGCAGGAGCAACTCCTCGCCGGGCTGGTGGCAGAGCGCCGCGACGACACGCTTGATGAGTACCGTCTGGCGTTGGCTGCCGCGCCGGGCGGGGCCAGGGTGAGCGGACCCACGATTAGCCGGATGCTGGCGCGCCTGCGCCTGACGCAAAAAAAGAAGGCTTTGCACGCCGACGAGCGCCAGAGCGAGCGGGTGCAAGCGCTGCGCGCCGCGTGGCCCGCCGAGCTGGCAGGCGTGGCGGCGCGCGACCTGGTCTTCATTCACGAGTGCGGTTGCCACCGCGCCATGACGCGCCTCTCCACGCCCCGGCCAGCGCCCCGCGCTACTGGGGCGACAACGTGAGCATCATCGGTGCGCTGAGCCTGGAAGATCCACTGGCAAGCTTCTATCTGCCCGGAGCCGTCAACGGCGAGTGGTTTTTGCTTTACGTGCGCGAGGTGCTTGCCCCAAGCTCTGGCCGGGTGCCGCCGTGGTCATGGACAACCTGAGCGCCCACAAGGCCAAGGCGGTGCGCGCCTTGATCGCAGCCGTCGGCGCATGGCTCTTGTACCTGCCACCCTACTCGCCTGACCTCAACCCCATCGAACTGGCCTGGAGCAAGCTCAAGAGTCACCTGCGTAAAAGCGCCGCCCGCACCACCGAAACGCTCTACAGCGCCATCCAAACCGGGCTGCAAACCCTCAGCGCCAGCAACGCCCAAGGCTGGTTCAAGCACTGCGGCTACCAAGGCTAACTCAACTGAAGAGCGCTATAGTTCGTTTGGAAAACAGCGTCCTGAGTCCTTTGAAGAAGTCGCACATCCTGGGCCTTTGCAGGGTGCCACGCGACTGCGCGAGCACGCGCATCCCGGCGTGGTCAGCCCAGCCGCTGGTGGCGACACCTGCTTGGCTTGGCCGGGGGCCAGCGCAGGCACACACGCCGAGAACGGCTGGATCATGCGCGAGATTCGGGTGGCGAGTGACCGATTAGGTGCTTTTCCATGCTCCATTCTTCTGCGTTTGCCGTTCGTGATGGCAGACCCACCAGGCACGACCGGGGGATTTTCATTCGGTGCTTACGAAAAGGATAGCTCTGGAAAACTCTCCCTGCGCGCAAGTCTTACGTTCGCGGTCACGCGCACACGCGACGACGGCGCATCCACCCGGCGAGCCCGAGCGACGCCGCGACACCGAGCATTCCCAAGGTGCCCGGCTCGGGGACGGCGTTGACGAGGATCTGGGTGCCCGTCACGGTCTCGGTGAGCGTCACGCCGCTGGCGAGCGTGGCGTTCGCCGTGTTGAACGTGAAGGTGCCCTGGGTGATGCTGCCCGCCGTGGCGAGGGTGAACTTATCCCCGTTCTGGATGGTGTAGCCGCCTTCCGTGGCGATGAACACCGTGCCGTTGAGGGTGAAGGTGCCACCGACGTTGATCTGGTCGGAGTTGTTGTTGCCGGCCACCTCCAGGTAGAGGCTGCTGGTCGTGCCCGAGGACAGCGTCAACGTGGTGCTGAAGGTTTCCGTGCCGATGGAGCCAATGCCCGCCGTGGCGGCGGTCAGGCCCGGGCCGTTGCCCGGCGAGAGCCGCCCGCCGATGCTCGTCGCACCGCTGGTCATAAACGTGCCCGCCAGCGTGCTGAACACCGTCGCGCTGGTCGCGCCGATGCTCACCGCGCCCGTGCCGAAGGCCGAACCGCTGGAGTTGTTGGCGTAGATCGCGCTGCTGGTGGTGCTGACGCCGGAGTTCAGGAAACCGCCCGTGAAGGTGTTGCCGGTGGCACTATTGAAGGCGACCATGCCGGTGCCGGTGGTGGTGATTGCCCCGTTGCCCACCACCCCGCTAAACGTCGTGCCCGCCGTGTTGGCAACGGCGATCGTGCGCGAACCGTCGAGGTTGAAGCCGCCGGTGAGGTTCAGCGCCGCAGTCCCGGCGAAGGTCGGCGTGTTCAGGGTCACGAAGTTGTTGGCGATCGTGCGGGCCTGGGTGCCCGCGCCCTCGAAGGTGCTGGCCGTCGAGGCGTAGACCGTGCCGGTCCCGAAGGCGGTGTCCGACCCGAGGACGAAAGTGTCGCCCAGCGCGTTGACGCCGCCGGTGAAGGTGTTGCTGCCGTTGAGCGTGACGTTGGCCCCGCTGTAACCTTGCAGGCCGCCCGGTCCGCTGATCGTGCCGTTGACGATCACGCCGTTGGTCCCCGAGCCGGCGTAGATGATCAGGTTATGCTCCAGGTCGATGTTGCCGTTCATGGTCAGCCCGGAAGTGCCGCCGAAGTAATCCAGGCCGGGGCTGCCGGTGCCCGCGACGAGCAGGTTCCGGTTGAACGTGGTGTTCGCCGTGGCCGCCAGGCGGACCAGGCCCGCGCCCGCGTCCAGCACGACGGGCGTCGTGCTCAGGCCGAAGGGACCGGCGGTCACGCCGTCGTTGGCCACCGCGCCGGTGAACGAGGTCTGGCCGTCGGCGATGGTGGTCGTCCCGGTGTACGTGTTGGCCCCGGTGATCGTCACGACGGAGGAGTTCGGGGTCGAGAGCGTGAGGCCGCCGGTGCCCGTGATCACGCCGCCGAGCGTGAGCGGGGCGGTGTACTGGATCACGCCTTCCGCGGCCCCGAAGTTCAGGCCCGCGCTGACGGTCCCCGGGATGCCCACCACCACGATGGTGCCCGTGGTCGCGGTGGGCGAGTAGATGACCGAGCCGCTGGTGACGTTGATCGGCCCGCCGGTGAGACTCTGGCCGGTCGTGGCAGGGGCGAACAGGAGGGAGTTCGCGGTCACTCCGGCGGTGGCGGCGGTGGTGGCCGTGAGCCGGACGTTGTCGGTGGCGTTGGCTCCGAGGGTGGTGGCGTATTCGGAGGTGGAGAGCGGGCGGAACCCGGCGGTGGGGTCATAGGTCACCCCGGTGGAGCTGATGTCCACCGTCACGTTGTTGGCGGTGGTGGCGAGCAGGTTGCCCAAGGCCCACGGAACCACCGAGGTCGTCGTGCTGCCCGCCGCGCCGCCGCCGCCGACCAGGGTCGGCGCAGCGGTGGAGAGGATCGTCGCCACGCCCGCGCCGGGAGCCGCGCCGAGGTTCGTGCCGCGCACGAAGAGCGTGGAGTCGTTTTGGCGGGTGATGCCGGCGGTGGTCAGGCTGGAGCCCGCTGTGCCGGGGATGACGTTGATCTCCGTCAGGCCGCTGGCGAGCGTGAGGCCGCCGAAGGTTTCGGCGGAGGCGGTGTTGGCGTTGCCTGTCGTGGTGAGAAGCGCGCCGCGCGAGGTGACGGTCGCCGTGTCGCTCAGTCGGTTGACGCCGGTGGTGCCCGCGTTGTCGAGCGTCAGCGTGCCGGAGAGATCGTAGGAGGAGCTCGTGGCGATGGAGCCGTTGCCGCTGAGGGTCAGCGCGCTGGTGGCGGAAAGGCTGGTGATGGTCGCGCCCGTGTAGATGTTGGCCCCGGTCAGCGTCACCGCCGCCGTACCGAGGGCGCTGACGGAGAGCGCGCCCGTGCCGCTGACGACGCCGCTGGTGGTGAACGCCGTGTCGGTCTCGATGGTGCCGCCGCCCGCGCCGAGGGTGATGTTGCGCGCGGTGGTCAGGCCGCCGGTGACATTGGTGAACAGCGTGCCGCCGTTCATGGAGAGGTCGTTGCCCGCGCCGGTTGCGCCGAACACGGCGTCGCCATTGGCCGCCGTGCCCGCGACGACGAGCAGGCCGCCATTGATGTGCGTGCCGCCCGTGTAGGTGTTCGCGCCGCTCAGGGTGACGATGCCGCTGCCCGTCTTGGTCACGCCCGCCGTGCCGCCGCCGCTGATCGGCGCGCTGATGGTGTTGAACGTCGTGAAGACGCTCGTGGGTGAATCGACGGCGGTGTTGGCCGCGTTGAGGGTCAGGCCTGCGGCGTCCGCGACGAGGGAGGTGCCGGTGCCCGCCGCGAGGGTGTAGGAGAACGGGCTGTTGTAGTTGATCTGCGAGAGATCGGGCGAAACGTCGACGGTGATCGTGGTGCCCGTGAGGATCGTCCCCGGGGTGGGGCTGGTGACCGGGTTGAACGTCGCGATGCCGCCGCCGTCCGGATAAGCGCCGGTCCCCGCCGTGATGAGCCAGGGGGCGGTGCTGTAGTTGTAGGTGGCGGCGACCGGGGTCAGGTTGCCGATGGTCTGCGCCCGCGCGCCGGGGATGATCGGTGCGAGGCAGGCGGCGGCGAGCGCGCACGGGACAACGGTGGACGAACGGCGAGGACGCGGGGTTCTCATGAGCGAACAGGGCAGTGGGTAAAAAAGAGGCGGGAGCGGGTAACGAGCCGTCGTGGCGGGTGTTCAGGCAGAACGCGTGCGGCGGCGGAACAGGGCTCCGGCCAGGGCCGCCGCGCCCAGGAGCGCCGTGGCGGTTGTCGTCGGCTCGGGCACCGCCGCGAGCGAGACATTGTCGATGCCCATCGTGCCCGTTCGGCTCTGGTTGCCGATGGAAAAGGTCACGCTGGTTGATGCCGCCGTGAAGTCCAGGGTCTCCGGCACGAAATCGATGGTCCCGGCACCGTAGGGACCGGTGCTGACCGGCGCTTCCACGATCTCTGTGCCGAGGACCGCGCCCGAGCCGGTGGTGCCATTCGAAGCGACGATGCTGATGTTCGGATCGGTGGCGCCGTCCAAGTTGGCGATGTACACCGTCAGCTCGTAAGCCTGTCCCAGCGTGAGATTGGTGACCGATTGGGATTCGATCGAGCGGAAGCTGTTGTTGGCGACGGCGTTGAGACCGAGGTACTGCTGGCCGAAAGGGGTGGTGCCGTAGTAGCGCCCTTGCAAATCCTGGATGTTGCCGTTGATGACGTACTCATGCGTAGCTCCCCCGATGCTGTCACCCGTCCAACCGGGAACCCCGGTGGCGGTGATTTCGGTAAGGCTGTTCGTCGCTTCAGCAGGGTCTTCGAAGCTGCCGTTGATGATGCTCTGGGCGTAGCTGCGGCCTGGGCAAGTAGCCAGGCCAACGGCAAGTGCTGTTACGAGTGCAAAAGAGTAGAAGCGAGTGATTTCCATAGATGAAGTATGTACTGATGCCCTTCGACCAACCTGCACGCGTGCCGTCCGACTGCGCATCCAGGCTCCGTTCAAGAGCCCTGAGTGACCTCAGAAACAGTCGCGTACTTTCTTATTAAGTTTTCCCCGGAAAACCGTTCAGAAAGATTGAAGTTTTCTGCGGAGGTTGGCGATCCGCGAGCCGAGCGTGGAAGATAAGTAGATCATATATCTCTGTGCAACGATCACTTACAACAGTTCATGGGCGGATTAGGCCAAAGCAGAGAAGTGGGTACCGCAGAGCGGCAACGGGTTGTCACATCACGCTCGAAGGTCACAATCCGCCCTCGGTTCCGTCTCCGTCATTCCACCGTTTGGGAGGCCGGCGAGTGATTCGATTCACCACGGTGTCGATTGGATCGCACGGGTCAAGATGACAATAGGGGCACAGAATCTCCGTGGAAGGGGGGATACTCAACGCAATCGCGTCGGGGCCAGACGTTCAGTCAACGCCTGAAACCGCGGGTCTCGGCGTAAGGGGTCCCACTGGGGATTGAGCATAAGGTCGCCGTACGTTGCACGATACCACCAGTTCTTGGCGGTCGGTTGGTCGACGAGACCGCGCAGCAGAGCAAAGGCTTGATCCGGCTGGTCCGTCCACGCGTAGATTATTGCTAGGTTGCACGCCAGCGCCGGGGCCAACGTCCCCGATTTGGCTGCGGGCAGCATCTGACAGGCGAGCCGCCCCTCGCGCACCGCGTCGTCCTGGCGACCGAGGCCCGCGTCGATCAAAGCCAGCACGCTCGTGTAACGGGGATTGCCCGCGTTGACCTGGGCTGCCTGCGCCGCCGTTTCCCGCACGGAGGCCAACGCGGCTTGCACCGCGTCCGCGTCGCCGCGCATTCCGGCAGCCTGAGCCGCAAACCAACCGGCGGGGTACGAAAATCCCCCCACGTTGAACTGGCGCTGCTTACTCCTGGCCAATACACGCGAAATGCCATCCGGGTCACGCGCCAGCAACGTGAGGATCAGCCGGGACTCGTCGTAGCTTGCCGGGTCGGCGCGATTCACCGCGTCCGCATCGGCGGCGGCCAGGGCGGCGCGTAACGGAGCGAGGTCAGCCCGCTGTTCCAGAGGCCCGATGGCGCGCAGGGAACAGTTGTCAGACAAGGCGTTGGCGGGAGTCAGCGCCATGAATCTGACGCAGGCGCGGTCCGCTTCCTGGTAGCGCCGCGTCGCGCGGTAAATGCCCGTCAGATCGTAAAAGAAACGGGGATCATGAGGATCGAGGAGGGCAGCTTTCTCCACGGCGCGAAGCGCCTCGTCCCAGCGGCCCGCCGTGCGGGCCAGCATGCCCAGGAGTTGATAAACCTCCGGGTCGTTGGGCAAGGTGCGCCGGGCCAGTTCCGCTTCGGTGCGAGCCTGCTCGTCGTCGTGGTTAACGGTGTGGAAATGGTACGCGGACGCGACGTGGACGCCGCCGTCGTCGGGCCGCAGGAGGCGGGCCTTTTGCAAGGCGGCTTCGGCAAGGGCACGGTGATCGGTCGCCCGTCCCTCGGGGCTGTCGTCCGGCCCGGTGAGGCTGAACTCGTCGTGGTCGGTGGCCAGGGCGCAGTACGCGAGGACGAACTTCGGGTCCTTGGCCACCGCCTGCTCCAGCAGGGCGATCTGCTGGTGCAACACTTGCCGCACCTCGGCGGTTCCCTTGACAAACCCGAACTGGGCCGCAGCCCGCAGGTAAGAATCGTAGGCCGCGAGATCGGTGGTGGGCGCGGCGTCCATGCGCGCGCGTTCCTCCGGCGCGGGCACGATCCCCAGGTGGTCGGCGATGGCGCGGGCGGCTTCGCTTTCCACGTCGAAGATTTCCGTCAGCGGGCGGTGATATTCTTCCAGCCAACCGGGAGGACGGGCAGGGTGGCGGAGGTCGGTCAGCACGAGCCGGACCTGAATTTTGTCATGGTCGCGGCGCAGGCTGCCTTCGAGCACCTGATCGACCCCCAGCCCCCGGGCGATGGCGGGCAAATCACGGTGACCGGGCGGATAAATGGCCGGGTCACGGGTTTCGACGACCTTGAGCGCCGCCACGCGGGCGAGCTTCCCGGCGATCTCCGCCTGGACCCCCTGGACGAAGAAATCGTTCTGCCCGTCCACCTCCAGGTTCTCGAAGGGAAGGACCGCGACGGACGCGATTTGCGTGGTGATCGCCGGGTGGGCACCGGCCATCGCAGCGAGCCGGGCATGCACCAGGGCAGCCGCTCCCACGCCGAGCAATATCCCGACGGCCACCAGGGCTCCCACCCGACGGCGGCGCTCAAACGCCAGCCGGGTCCGGCAACGCGTCAGCGCCCCGCGCAGTTCCCGCGCCGATTGCAGCCGCTGCCGGGGATCGACGGCCAGGACAGAGCGCAGCAAGGCGACCAGCGGAGCTGGCACCTGTGCGGCGGTCAACTGGTCCAGCGGCAGAGGCTGCTGCGTCTGCTGGGCGTGGATTTTCTCCAAGGTCTCACCCGCGAAGGGGGTGCGGCCACAGAGCAGATACCACAGGGTCACGCCGAGCGAATAGATGTCCGAATTCGTGTCGACGCGTCGATCCGCCGCGTGCGCAAACTGCTCGGGGCTGGCGAAGGCAGGCGTGCCCACGAAGCCGTCCCGGGTGTGGTCGGCCCGGAACGGTTCCTCCGCGTTGACCGCCTTGGCCAGGCCCCAGTCGATCACCTTGACCCGAAGAAGGCCCGGCCCGTGCCCCGCCGGTTGCGCTACGAGCATGAGGTTGGACGGTTTGAGGTCGCGGTGCACCACGCCACACGCTTCCGCCGCTTCCAGAGCGAGGGCGACCTGCGCGCCCACCTCCAAGGTTTGTGCCGGGGAGAGCGGCCCCTCCCGACGCACCCGGTTCTGGAGCGTTTCGCCCGGAACAAGTTCCATGACGTAGTAGCATTCACCCGCCTGCTCACCGTAATAGGAGACGGCAGCGACGTTGGGATGGTGGAGCTTGGCGGCGGTGCGCGCCTCCTGTAGAAAGCGGGCACGGGCGGTGGGGTGTTCCGCGACCCGGCGGTTGATGACCTTCAGCGCCACGTCGGCTTCCAACACGGTGTCGCGGGCGTGGTACGTCGTGGCGGTGGCGCCCGAGCCGAGTTCGACCGGCAGACCGTTCGCGCCGATGACCATTTCAAAGTGCCCGTAACGCAGAGAAGGCGCATCTACTGGACTGGCGTCCGGAGAAAGATCCGCCCAGGAATCGTGCCCCATCGACGAAACAAAACGGACCAGACACCGCAGGCATTCGCCTTTGCTACCGCGCCGGAGGAGGAGTTGCCGGCACTTGGCACAGCGTTGCGTCGAGACGGTTCCCTCGGCAGGAGAAGGGGAATTGGTTGCGCCGGACAGCGGAACGCTAGGATGGAAAGACTCGGGGGTCATGAGCAAAGGGCCGGTCGCAGGCCGCCGGTAAATTCATTCAAGCCAACAGCAACCGGTAGAGGTAGTTGAGTTCCTCGTCGATCTCCGCCGGGCTCGCGACGGTGCGCGCCACCTCCAGGCGGATCAGTTCGCGGTAGCGTTCGCGCAAACGGCGCAAGGCACTGCGCAGGGTGTCAACAGACACGTTGAGCCGCGTGGCGACTTCCTGCGGACGCGGCGGGGCGGTTTCCCCGCCGATGAGGAAAGGCTTCAATTCCTCCAGCCAGCGCGTTTGTCCCTCGGTGACGAGCGCGTCCTGGAGTTGTTCCCAGGCGCGGGTCATCAACGTAGCGGCCCAGGTCTGATCGTAGCTGCCGGTAATGCCCAGGTTATGGGTGACAACCAGGGCAGCTTCTGTCTCGGCCAGATGTTCATCCATGGAAACGATCTGCTGGCCGCCACCGCGCTTGATGGTGCGAGTGCGGTCGTGTTCGTTGGCCAAGTAGTGCTGGAGGGAACCGAGCAGGAAGGTGCGCAGCCGTCCCTTGTCGCGGTCGGCCCGGCTCAGGAAGTTCCGTTGAAGAAGGTTGGCGAAGAAGCCTTGGGTGAGATCCTGAGCATCGTTCGGAGTGTAGCCGCGCCGACGCAGGAAGGTGTAAATCGGTGGCCAGTACGCCTCACAAAAAGCGGCGAGCGCGGCTTGGGCATCTTCCGGCGACTGACTACCCGCCGCGAGCGAAACCATGGTCCAGTGGGTAGAAGCAAAGGCGACTCCCCCCTCCTGCAGCGTTCCCGGCACCCCTTTCACACAGGGTAGGTTATCGCTGATGCGTAGGGTTGTCACGTCAAGAACAAGGAGTCTCCAAGCTCGCGAGCGCGTGAAAAGTCCGATGAGCACGTCAAGAACAAGGAGTCTCCAAGCTCGCGAGCGCGTGAAAAGTCCGATGTGGTTGGGGTTCGCAGCCCGCAAACTCCGAGCATGCGGGCGCGGGAAACTTCACCTTCGCCTTCGGGTGACACTCACAAGTGAAACCGCACCAAGCAGGTCGCCGCGGAATAAGCGAGACAGCCAGAAAAGAAGGCCGAGTGCAAAGGAGGGAGAGAGCATGGCCAAATCTATCCATTGACGGTCGCCTTCCACGCCGGGCGGTGGTAAACTGCCGAGTAACAAAGGAGGTTCTTACGATGACGTTCGGGTGTGGAACCTCCGCTCCTTTGCACGACGTGCGGCGACATCCTCTATCGTCAAAGCCGGCCACAATGGCCCGGCACCCAGTAGTGCTTTGGGAGACCTGCGAGATGCACCATATGCTCAAGGCCAAAGGACTCGCCACTGATCCCGAGCGAGGCGATGGTCCTATGGACAGTAAGGGGTCAATTGTCTGAGCCTGCGGGAGAACTTGGGTCCACAGGACCTCGAATGATGTACGCGCCAAGCAGCTCGAAGCCACTGGAACGGGCCTGACCGAGTTCCGCCGTGTCCTACCAGTGACGGAAAACGTCCCTTAGTGAAAGGGCAAGTCGGCCCGTGCCTTCGGAGCGCATAAAGACCTTTTTGTGACACTGAGGGTTTGATGCGAACTTCGACAATTTAAGCCGCTTCGACCAGGACGACTTCAGCGTCCGTCTCGGCAACGAGATTGAGGATGGTTTCATCGACGGCAGCGATGCCATCGCCCGTTTCAACGAGGTGGCCGTTGACCCGGATCGAACCTTTGGACGGAGCGAGGTAGGCGAAGCGGTATCCGCCCAGCGCGTGCTTGATGCGGGTGCCAGCGGGCAGGGTCGCGCCAAGCACGCGGGCCAACGCCCGGATCGGGAGCGCGCCGGTATCTTCCGGCTGACCGCTGGCGAGCGTAACCAAGCGCCCTGCCCTGTCGGCTTTGGGAAAGGCGCGCTGATCCCAGCGGGGTTCACCGCCCTTGGTGCGCGGGCGCAACCAGATTTGGAAGATCTTCAAAGGCTCGGTGCCATCGTTGCGTCCGGCGTGGAAGATGCCGCTGCCGGCACTCATCACCTGCACATCGCCCGCGTGGGTCTGGCCGTGGTTGCCGGTGCTATCCTGATGGCTGACGGCCCCTTGCCGCACGTAGGTCACTATTTCCATGTCCTTGTGGCCGTGCCGACCGAAGCCCATACCGGGTGCCACTTCGTCGTCGTTCCAGACGACCAGCGCGCCAAGGGGACCATGCTCGGGGTTGCCCTCGGGCGTGACGGCGACATGGTGCCGCGCCTTGAGCCAGCCGAGATCGGCGCTTTCGAGGGTTTGCTGCGGACGGAGTTGGAACATGGCGATCTCAGGCAAGTGTTTGTTCGGGCAGACGCGCGGCGAACACCCCGGCGAAAGCGGCGCGGTGGCGGATGAACACCACCAGCCAGAGCATGGCGGCCACCAATCCCGGCGCCAGCCCGGCGGGAGCCATCAGCACATGAAACATCAGGATGTTGACGATCACGGGGCCAAGCAGCACCAGGGCCAGCGGCACGTAGCGGTTGGCGAGCAGCAGCACCCCGCCCACAATCTGGAGCACAAAGGGCAATACCATGTAATGGGATTTGAGCAGAATCATGAAGTAGTCCAGCGCCAAGCCCGGGGGCGGCGGGGGCTGTGGGATGAAGTGCAAAAAGCCGTTGAGGCCGAAGACGAGGAAGACCACGCTCAGCAGGTAGCGGCAGATCGTAGAAGCGATTTTCATGGGTAATTAGATTTGGGTCATGCCGCCGTCCACGAACAGCTCGACAGGGGGGCGATGTAGAAGACGGATTATAAAGCATGTTAAGGCTCTGCGGGCTTGTTTCGCGCCCATCGCTCCGGCGTTGATTCATCAGCGGCATTCGGAGCCTCTACATGGAGGGTCTCGTGCAAAAGTTGCCCGTCAAGTTCGGTGTGCGCCGGAGAACTGGTAGTCATGCTTCCATAAGGACGCTTGACTATGCCCCGCCGTACCATCCTCTCAGACACCGAACTCGCCAGCTTGCTGACCCTGCCCGACACCGAGGCAGAGCTGATCCGCCGTTATACCCTCAGCGACGCCGATCTGACGATCGTCGCGCAGCACCGTGGTCCAGCTAACCACTTGGGTTTCGCGGTGCAGCTTTGTTATATGCGTCATCCAGGCGTCGTGCTGGGTGCCGGTGACACGCCATCGGCGTCGATGCTGCGCCTGGTCGCTGCGCAGTTAAAGCTCTCGCCGGAACTCTGGGAAGCATACGGGAAGCGGGAACAGACCCGCCGCGAGCATCTGGTCGAACTGCAAACGGTGTTCGGGTTCCAACCCTTCGGCAAGCAACATTACCGCCACGCGGTGCACGGTCTCGAAGCGCTGGCCTGGCAGACCGACAAAGGAGCTGTGCTGGCGGGCGCGCTGATCGAGAGGCTCCGCCCAAAGACGATCTTGCTGCCGACCCTATCCGTAATCGAGCGCATCTGCGCGGAAGCTATCACGCGTGGCAACCGCCGGATCTACCGCGCGCTCAACGAACCAGTTGACGACGTGCATCGGCGGCGCCTGGACGACTTACTCAAGCGCAAAGAGGATAGTAAGAAGACGCACCTGCAATGGCTGCGACAGCCGCCCGGACGACCGAGCTCGCGTCACATGCTCGAGCACATCGAACGGCTGAAGTATTTGCAGGCCGTCGATCTTCCGGATGGGATCGGGCGCAGTCTGCATCAGAACCGCCTGCTCAAGCTCGCCCGCGAAGGCGGACAGATGCGGGCGGCTGAACTGGCCAAGTTCGAGCCACAACGCCGGTATGCCACGCTGGTCGCCTTGGCAGTGGAAGGCATCGCAACCGTGACCGACGAAATCGTCGACCTGCATGACCGTATCTTGGGCAGGGTTCTCAACGCGGCCAAACAACGCCATCAGCAGCAGTTCCAGGAGACTGGCAAAGCGATCAATGACAAGGTGCGCCTCTATGGCAAGATCGGCCGTGCCTTGCTGGAGGCGCGGCAGAGTGGCAGCGATGCTTTTGCTGCCATCGAGTCCGTCATCTCCTGGGAGGCGTTTGTCGCCAGTGTCACCGAGGCGCAGAAGCTCGCGCCATCGGACGACTTCGACTACCTGCACCGGGTGGCGGACAGCCATGCGATGGTGCGCCGCTACGCACCAGCTTTCTTGGCGGCACTGGAGTTTAGCGCCGCTCCGGCCGCGCAGGATGTGCTCGATGCCATCGGCGCACTCCGCGTGATGTATGCGAGCAGCAGCCGTCTGCTGCCAGCCGACGTGCCCGTAGCCTTCATCAAAAAGCGCTGGGAGAAGCTGGTGTTCACGGTCGGCGGCATCGACGTGCGTTACTACGAGATCTGCGTTCCGGCGACATCTGGGTGCGTGGCTCGCGCCAGTTCAAGAACTTTGAGGAGTACCTG
Organism: Granulicella sp.; assembly: GCA_965198515.1. Classification (GTDB taxonomy): domain Bacteria; phylum Acidobacteriota; class Terriglobia; order Terriglobales; family Acidobacteriaceae; genus Granulicella. The sequence continues at coordinate 14,013 of CBDAPO010000002.1, forward strand.
ATGCCGCCGCAGAGCTATGCAGCCCTGCGATACTCGGGGGCGTGGCCGCTCGCTGTGATGCCTGATTGCAACGAGTACCTGCGCGAGCGCCTGGAGTTGCTCAGCCAGCAGTTGGATACGGCGGATGCCTTGGCGGCGACCAACGATTTACCCGATGCCATCGTCACTATCTCCGGCCTGAAGATCACGCCCTTGGATGCCGCGGTGCCAGAAGCCGCACAGACGCTCATCGACCAGTGTGCGAGCCTGCTGCCGCATGTGAAGATCACCGAAGTGCTCCAGGAGGTGGACGCCTGGACAGACTTCACGCGACACTTTACCCACATCAAAAGCGGTGAGGCGGCCAGAGACAAGACGTTGTTGCTGACCGCCATCCTCGCGGACGCGGTTAACCTCGGCTTGAGCAAGATGGCGGAGTCATGCCCGGGCACGACGCACGCGAAACTCTCAGGGCTGCAGGCGTGGCACATCCGTGATGGAAACGTACTCGGCAGCTTTAGCGGAGTTGGTCAACGCACAGTTCCGCCAGCCTTTTGCCGCGCATTGGGGCGAGGGCACGACCTCTTCATCTGATGGCCAACGCTTCAAGGCGGCGGGCCGCGCCGAGAGCACCGGACACATCAACCCGAAGTACGGCGCGGAACCCGGGCGCATGTTCTACACCCACGTCTCCACCAGTATGCACCATACCATGCCAAGATCATCAACGTCGGCGTGCGGGATGCAACGTACGTGCTTGATGGCTTGCTCCACCACGAAAGTGATCTACGCATCGAGGAACATTACACGGACACGGCTGGGTTTACTGACCATGTCTTTGCGCTGATGCACCTGCTTGGCTTTCGCTTCGCTCCTCGCATCCGTGACCTTGGCGAGACGAAGCTCTACGTGCCGGCTGCCGGCCAGCAATACCCGGCACTTGCCCCGTTGATCGGCTCCCCTCTCAATCTCAAGACCATCCGCGTGCACTGGGACGAGATCCTGCGGCTGGCAGCCTCCATCAAACAGGGCACGGTGACCGCCTCATTGATCCTGCGCAAGCTCGGCAGCTATCCACGCCAGAACGGTCTAGCCGTCGCCTTGCGGGAACTCGGACGCATCGAACGCACGCTCTTCATCTTGGACTGGCTCCAGGATGTGGAACTGCGTCGAAGGGTCAACGCCGGCCTCAACAAGGGCGAAGCAAGGAACGCGCTCGCCCGTGCCGTGTTCTTCAATCGGTTGGGTGAAATCCGTGACCGCGGCTTCGAGCAACAGCGTCACCGGGCGAGCAGCCTGAACTTGGTGACGGCGGTCATCGTGTTCTGGAACACCGTGTACCTGGAACGTGCGTTTCGTGCGTTTCGGCGGCAGGATCGGAAGTTAGACGAAGCACTGTGCAAGCACCTGTCGCCGCTCGGCTGGGAGCACATCAATTTGACGGGCGACTACGTCTGGAAAGATCGGCAAATCCGACCGGGAAAATACCGACCGTTGCGTCCGGTCTCCGTGCCTTAGCGTGCTTTACAATCCGTTTTCTACGTCGTCCCCAAGTAGCGTCAAGCTCAGTCGTAAACACCACGCGGGCGGCGCTGTCCACGTCGGACCAATGCTCGGCTATTTGCGCGAGCGGCAAGGCCTTGATGGCGATCTCGAACCCGCCGGACGCGGCGGCGGCCAGCATCTCCCCGACGGCTTTGACCAGGCGCGGCAGAGGGACGCTGTTGAAGCCACTGCCCATCAGTTCCAACGCCGACGAGCGCAGGACCGCGCCCGGCAACGAAATGGTTGGAGCACTCACGGAGCCGACCTGTACGAAGCGGATGGGCGCTGCCTCGGACGTGGCCTTGACGGCGGCGTCCATCAAGACTTCGGCGCTTTCACCGCAGAGGTAGTCGAGCACCACATCGACACCCTCACGGAAATGCGTCTGGAAGCCGCGCTCCAACGCCTCCTTGTCTTGTGCGAGGGAAAGCGTCGCGTCCGCACCCAGCACAGACAGCGAAGCAAGGGTATGGGCGTTGCGGCCCGTGGCGATTACCCTGCCTGCCCCCAAGTGCTTGGCGATCCGTACGGCCAGACGGCCCGAAGTGCCGGTGGCTCCGTTGATCAGGACCTTTTCGCCCGGGGCCAGATACGCCCGCTCTTTCAGTGTCGCCCATGACGACATGCCCGGATCGGCCAGCGCGGCAGCCCGGATGGTGTCCAGCCCCGCGGGCAATTCAACGCAACGCGTCGCCTGGACCAAGGCACGAACGGCAACCGGTGGCTGGCGCTGTAATGCTTGCCCGAAGCCCGGCTGTGGGTGAGATGGCTGAGTGCCGAGGCGGCAACCGTGACCAGGTGGGTGCCCTCGGCGGGTGTGGGGTCCAGGAATTCTCTGTAGACGGGCGGTTTGCCTGCTTCTGCGACGATGGCGGTGCGTCAGTTCGGACTGAAGCAATGAATCGGACTGGACTCGCTGTTATCAGCGCTCGTTGGAAAAGGTTACGGTTGTGTCTGGCCACAAGCCTCTCCGCATGCACCGTACACGCAAGAGCAAAACCTGGTCACGCCAGCCCAATGAGAGTTTTGGGCAACAACATGAAATGATCGTTCCGAAGTTGTGCTAGCTATCCACGATGGGTAAGCATAAGCATCGTGCAGTAGAGAAGACTCCTTGGTAGGTGCGGTTGGGCTGAATTTGCAAGTACCTGATCGTGACGAGCCACGAGCAGCCGCTGGCCACCATCCTCGGCCCGGCGTTCAAGACCCAACGCCGCCTGAAGCTCGGGAAGGGTCCCATGAACATGGCGTTCCATCCCGATGGCCGCACGCTGTTGATCGCCAACCATGACGCCGGCACCATCGCCGTCGTGGACCTGGAGAAAGCCGAGGTGCTCCGGACGGTCGAGGCGGGGCGCGGCTGTGAGGTGCTGTCCTTTTATTGATCCCGCGATGCCCTCGACGCCTCATTGGACGGAAGCCGCGCACGAGGGGCGCTACGTTGTCGACGACTTCGCTTTTGCCAACGGCCAACGGGCCGACCTCAAGCTCCGCTACCGCACCCTCGGCCAGCCGACGAAAGGGCCGGACGGCGGGATCGACAACGCGGTGCTCGCGCTGCACGGCACCACCGTCAGCGGCAAGCAGTTCCTGCAACCCGGCTTCGCCGACCACCTCTTCGGTCCCGGCCAGCCGCTGGATGTGAGCCGGTACTCCATCATCCTGCCGGACGCCATCGGCCACGGCGGATCGAGCAAACCGAGCGACGGGCTCCGGGCCGCCTTCCCCCGCTATGGCTACACGGACATCCTGAAAGGCCAACACCGTCTGCTCACCGAGGGGTTGGAGGTCAGGCATCTGCGCCTCGTGTTCGGCCCGATTATGGGCGGCATGCTGACCTGGCTGTGGGGGCAACGTCATCCCGGGATGATGGATGCGCTGATGCCCATCGCAAGTCTGCCCGAGTCGGTGAGCGGACGCAACCTGCTGTGGCGTCGCCTGCTGATCGCGGCCATCCGCGGCGACCCGGCGTATCAGGACGGCAATTACTCGCGCCAGCCGGGCAATCTGGGATTCGCCTGGAACGTGTTCAAGCTGATGGCGGACAGCCCGGAGCACCTCACCAGGGTTCTCACCTGCCGCGAGGACGCCGACCGCCACGTCGCGGAGACCGCCGGGGAAGCGTTGCGTCAAGAAGACGCCAACGACGTGATCTGGGAGTTCGCGGCGTCCGAGGACTACCATCCGGCGGAAGATCTCTCGAAAATCACGGCACCCCTTCTCGCCGTCAATTTCGTTGACGACGCGATCAACCCGGCGGAACTGGGCGGGTTGGAACGAGCCATCCAGCAGGTGAAGAACGGCCGTGCGGTCACGGTCCCCGTCGGACCCGCCTCGAAAGGGCACCAGACCCTCGCGGCCGCCGAGGTCTGGAAGGACTCCTTGCGCGAATTGCTGGCGCAAACCACGCCCGGCGCGTCGACCCGCGTCTGACCGGGACGAGGATGAACGAATCCAAGCTCAGCAGTAGAGGCAGGCGAGGACAGACGTGACCAACACAAAAAAGCCCGCCGCCAGCCTCCGTTCGCTTGAGCGCCTTGTTACGCCCCCGTGCGGTGGACGTGCCTTGGCGGACCTCCTGGAGCTACCCCCGCACGGTGATCGTCACCGGCTGGCTCATCTGGCCGAACGGGGCGTTCTGGTACTGGTATTGCACCACGAAACTCCAGATCTCCGCCGTGCCCGCCGCCGGGAGCGGTTCGGCCACCTCGTAATGCCGCCCGAGCGAAAGCCCCAGGAACTTCTGCGCCTGCCCGGGCCGGGTCAGCCACACGTTGAACCCCTGGAACTGCCCCTTCGTGCAAGTCACCTCCGGATGCCCCGCCGTCACCAGTGCCAGCGTGGGCTGCGGCACCACCGAAGCGGCCGGCCGGGGCTGCGGCGTGCCTTCGATGCCGAGCAGGATGCCGTCGGCCGTATCGTAATGCGGGTTGCGCTTGATCTGCGAAACCAGCGTGGCGAACGCCGTGAAAAACGAATGCTCGATCTGTGCGACCACGAGGGGCGGGCTGGGCGGCACCGTCGGGACCTCGGGCAGCGTGGGCAACCCGGGCAGCGGGTCGAACGTGCCCTGCGTCCCGGTGGAAAGCGCGTCGCGCGCCGCCGTCAGGCTGACCGACCACGCCCGGGCCTCGGCCAACGCCTGGTCGAACCACATCCAGACCAGGTGCGCCTGGGTGACGCTGGCGATCTGGTCGGCGGTGACGTTGTACTTGGTGGCCAGGGGGCCGACGATGTTGGTGGCAAAGGCCGTCAGCATGTTGCCGATGCCTGCGTTGGTTTTGGGGACGTAAGATTGGTTGGCCATGCTTTCCTTATAGGGGAAAAGCTGTCTGCCTGTGAAGCAGTTTGCCCGGCGACGGCAAAAAGGCCGGGTGCGCTAGCGTTCCGCACCCCGCCGGAACGGCAAATCACCTCCCCGGAACGACAGTTCACCTCCCCGGAATGGCAAATCACCCCTCCGGAACGGCAAATCACCCCGCCTGAACGGTAAATCACCTCGCCGGAGCGCCTGCTCACCCGGCCGGAACATCAATACACCCTGCCGGAAGGGCGCTTTACCCCGCCGGAACGGACGGAGTTCCGCCAGGCGCGCGAGGAAGCCCAGCGAAGGCTCACCGGGGGATGCCCGTCCTTTCAGGAGAAGATCCCCGGCGGGATTTGCAGCCTTGTCTCGGGTCGCGCGGCGGTTCAACATCCGGATCATGGGCCTGCTCTACTACGGCGACAACCTCGACATCCTCGGGCGCTACCTCGCGGACGCCAGCGTCGATCTGGTGTACCTCGATCCGCCGTTCAACTCGGCGCAGACCTACAACGCCTTCTTGCAGGAAAAGGACGGCACGGCGGCGGCCAGCCAGATCAAGGCGTTCGAGGACACCTGGCATTGGAACATGGAGGCCGAGGCGGTGTACAACGCGCTCACCGAGCAGCCGGGCAAGGTCAGCGAGGTGATGCAGGCGTTCCGGACGTTTCTGGGCAGCAACGATAAGAGAACGGCCGCCCGGTGATTCGATACTTCCAGCCGCAAAATCTACGTTCATGCCTTCCGCCGAATCTCTCGATAAAGCGACGTTGCAATCCAACGCCAAGCTCAGGCTGGAGGATGCTCAGGTGCTATACGATCACCAGCGTTACGACGGAGCCGCGTACATCGGCGGCTACGCGGTCGAGTTTGCCTTGAAAGCCCGCATCTGCGAAACTCTGAACACGACGATCTACCCCGGTACCCTCTCCTCCTTCAAAACTCACAATCTCGACACCCTGCTTATTTTGACCGGGCAAGAAAGCCACATAAAATCCAACGTGTTTGAAGCCTGGAATTTCATCGTGGGAAACTGGCAGCCCGAGATGCGCTATAAACCGGCGGGTGCCATTTCAACGGAGAAAGTGAAAACTTTGCTCGCTCACATCGCCACGTTACTCCGACACCTATGAACACTTGGATCGATACGAATCTCTTCATCGACAAGGTGGGAAGCATCCTGCCGGATTTGGATGCCCGGGGGAGCGTTTATCTGTTTGCTTTTGCGGAGCACGACGATGTGGATCGTTGGGATGTCGTCCTTTGCTCGGATTGGTCGGATTTGGATTCAGAGGGAGCCGTGCAGTTCGTTTACAACAAATTACGGTCTCGCATCGACCTTCAGGAACTCATTTTGATTTCGCGGATTGCGGTGATTCCTTCAAGTGATCCCAAGGTTCAGGCGCTGACGAACCGCTTGAATCACATCACGCCGCAAGACCATTTGGTCGTTCCCAGCAAGCTGATGCTCAACGATGATGAATTGCTCGGTTCAGCCGTCCGCCGGGCGTTCGTTTTCAAAGCTCAGCGCTCTCCCGAAGCGGCGACGGACGTGGCCTTGAACGAGGGTGCTGTGCATTCCTAAGGTTCACCCCGACGGCAAAATCCTCTTTCGCGAGACGCTCAGCCAGCCAAAGCCGGGCGCGATCATTTTCAGCGTCAAGGGCGGCGGCACGGGCGCGAAGGACGTGCGGGATTTGCGCGGCGTGATCGAGCGCGACAACGCGGCCATCGGCGTGCTCATTTCCTTGCAGGAACCCACCGGCCCGATGAAGGCCGAGGCGGCGGCGGCGGCGGGCTTCTACGAGAGCAAGGCCTGGCAGGCGCGTTATCCCCGGCTGCAACTGCGGACGGTCGAGGAGTTATTGGCCGGCAAGGTCGTCGAGCGTCCACCCGGCGTCGTGCAGGACGAGGCGCTCAAGCGCGCCCCCAAAGCGAAAGCCGCCACCCCGGAGCACCCGGAGCTGGAGCTTTAAAGGAAGGGCCTCCGCCCGGAATGAGGGAAGAGAAGGGGACAACGCCCGACCGGAAAGCCCCGCCCGCCAAGCGGACTGTGGGAACCAGCCCCGAGCTTACGCTTCTGGAAACCGTCCCTTGGGAATTAAACTTTGAATCAGGGGGCCTGACATGCTCATCCCGAGCGCCAAGCGCAGGACGGTGTAGCCCAAACAAGCCGGCGACAACCCGCGTTGCCACGATCGCACCAGAGAATTTGCGAACGGAGTTTGCATCAGGAGGAAGTCAGAAGGTGAAAGTCAGCCAGGTGGCGAGGTAGTCGAAACTCTGGCCGCCGCGTCCGCCGGGTGCGCCGATCTGCGCAGCAGCCTCACGGACGTAACTACCGGCAAAGAAATGCGAGTAGGACAGGTCGAAGGTCAGGTGACGGTTGATGCCCCACTCCAGCCAGGCGTTGGCTTCCGTGCCCACGTAACGCGAGGAACCGCCGGGGAAAGTCCCTCCGGTCGCAGGCCCGAATGCGGGCGGACCGGGCAACGAAGGCTCGCCGCCGAAGTTGTAGACCCCGTCGCCCGTGTCCTGCCGCCAGTAGCCGATCACCGTGGTGATCAGCCCCACGTTCTTGCGCAGGTGCCAATCCACGACCGGATGGACGGCGAGAAGGTTGCTCGGACCGATCAGCCCCGGTTCGCTGAAGTAGCTGCCCTCGGGGAACAGCGGGTTGAAGGTTTGCAAGGTTCCGTCGTGGCCCTTGGCGTCGCCGCTCGCCAGGTCCACGCGCAGGCTCACGTTGGGGCCGAAGGGCAGGCGCTGAAAGTAGTAGCCCAGGTCGAACGAAGCCTCGTAGGCCGAGATGTTGGCGTCGCCGAAGCGGCCGAACTGGTAGAGCCCTTCCACGTTGTAGTGGAACTCGCCGGTGAGCGCCCCCTCCCCGAGCGGGAACACCGTGCCGTGCAGCCGCCCGCCGAGCGAGTGGCGCGTCTCGTGGCCGGGCTGCGGCGGCGTGGAGAGAAGCGCGGTGAGGTTGGCCGTCTGATCAAACGTGCCGCGCTGGCGGTCGTAGCCCAGATAGTAGAGGTCGATGCTCGGCACGTCGGCCGAGTGTGGTCGGCGCAAAAACGGCAGCGCGAGAGTGCTATACACGCCCCAGAGCTGGGCCTGCTGGAGATCGTAGCCGTCGTCCCAGACGCCCTTGTTGGTGGCCACCTGCCGCGCGTAGAGCGCGTCCACCTTGAAGCCGGGGTTCTGAAGCGACACGCGTGCGGCGTCGAAGCTCTGGCGCACGTTGGGGCCTTCGCGGATGTCGATGAGCCGGTCGTCGCCGTAGGCCAGTTCCTGGCGGCCGAGCCGGACGAGCAGGGAGGTTTTGTTCGCGTCGCCGCCCAGCGGCAGGGTCACGTCGAAAAAGGCCTGGTGCACGTCGAAGTCGTCCCGGTCGATGTTCGGGCGCGGACCGCCGCGGCGGCCCTCCTCGGTGTTGCTCTTGACCTGGAAGAAAAAGCGCAGGGCGTCGCCCGCGTGCAGGTCGGCGTGCAGGAGATAGCGCGCGAGGTAGTAAGAATCCGCCTTGCCGTTCACGGAGCCATTCCCCACGCCGAAGCCCGAGTAGTGCTCGAAGCGCTGGCGCATGTCGCCGCCGAGCGTCAGGTACACGCGGCTATTCGCGTCCAGGGGGATGAACTTGAGCGGGTCCAACCAGTCGGTGCGCCTGGCGGGGTCGCGCAAGTACGAGTAGTCCTCCTCGTAGCGCAGGATATTGTAGGCCGGCGGCTCATTAGCGGGCCGCTCGGGAGCCGCCCCGGTGGGATCGAAAAATTGCCCGGGACTCTGCTGGGCGCGGGCACACGCCACCGTGCCGAGGAAGGCCGCCCACGCCAGACCGGCGGTCGTCCATCTTTTCCAAACGTTCGCGCGCGCCGTTTGCATCAGTCCTTCCAGGCGGGGGCGGGTCCGTAGAGCCGAGCCGTCGTTTCCTGCTCGTAGGGCAGGTGCGCCGGACGCCAGAGCAGTTCCATGAAGGCTCCCCAGGGCGTCTTGAAGTACCAGATGCGTTCGCCGCGCTTCGGTTCGCCGGCGGTGTTCACCGGTTGGCCGAGCAGGGTTCCGCCGTGGGCCGCGACGGACGCGCCGGCGGCTTCCAGATCGTCCACGAAGAACGCCAGGTGCGCCGCGCCGATGTCGGTGGTGGCGGGCACCTCCCGGTTCTGGCCGGGGGCGCGGATGGCGAGCAGTTCGACGTTGAGGTTCGGCCCCAGCCGCAGCATGGCGATCTCGACCTGGTCGATCTCGGCCCCGGTGGGCGTCTCGTGGAAGGGTCCCACCCGCCACAGCAGGTCGGCCCCCAGCGCCTGCGTGTAAAAAGCGATGGCCTGGTCCATGTCCGGCACGCTGACGCCGTAGTGGTCCACGTTGCGGACGGTGGCGATACCCTTGGCCGGTTGGCCGTCGGGGGTTGTTTTCATGGCGGAAGTCAGTTCATTTGAAGAAACACGCTGACCTTGGCGGCAAACTCCGCGGGCTGCTCGTCGGGCAGGTAGTGGCCGCAGCCGGGCAGGACCGCGCCGCGCACGTTGGTGGCGACGGTTTCCATCGTCTTGCGCAAAGCGTCGCCGACGCCGGTCTCACCTGCCAGCGCGAGCACCGGCATCGCCAGCTTCGTCTTGGCGCTTTCCTTGTTCTGCCGGGCGCTCTCGAAGATGGCGCGATAGTAGGCGAGCCCGGCTGTCATCGCGCCGGGCTGCTGGTAGGCGCGCGTGTAAACCGCCACGTCTTGGGCCGACACTGCGTCGGGCCGGTAGCCTTTGCGGGCAAAAAGCCAGCGCATGTAAACGTCCTCACGCCCGGTAATCAGCGCCTCGGGCAGTTCGGGCAGGGTGTTGAACGAGAAGTGCCACGTCTTCACGTTGACGGCTGCGGACACCAGCGTGCCCGCCTCGGGGCTTAGGCCCGGCAGGCCCGCGTCCGCGACGACCAACCGGCGGACTTCCGCAGGGTAAGCGGACGCGTAGGCGTAGCTCACCCAAGCGCCGATGTCATGGCCGACGAGGTCGATCTGCCCGCAGCCGAGCGCGGCGACGAGCTGGTGGATGTCCTCCGCGGCGTTGCGCACGTCGTAACCGTCCTCCGGCCGCCCGGATTCACCCGACCCGCGCAGGTCGGGGACGATGGCCGTAAGCCCTTGCGCCGTCAGCGCGGGCACGACCCGGTGCCAGGCGTGGGAAGTTTCCGGCCAACCGTGCAGCAGGACGACCGGCGGCGTGGTCGCCGAGGCGTGGTCTCGCGGCCCGGCGGCTCCTTGAGGCTGGTAGACCGTGTAGGAAAGACGTACGCCGTTGACCTCCAGATTTTGGGTGTCGAGCGGTTCGATGGCTGATGCAGGCATGATGTTAGAAAGGTTCGGGGTGGCTCAGGCGTTCGTCGAAAGGGCTGGCGTCGCTGTACTAGGCGCGAGTGAGAAGAAATTTTGCCAACTCGTTACTTTCGAATGTATTTGCATGACCTGGCAACTGAATCCCCGCGCCGTTCCTCTCGTCTTGTTGCCCAAAGCGATCAGTGCTTTCTTCCCTGCATCATGAGCGATGAACTGCGCGCCTTGCTGGAGCGTCACTGTCCGGGCGATAGCGCCTCCACCCGCCTGGCGCGCCTGAGCATCTCGCGCACGGGCCTGTCCACGGAACCGGTCGCGTCCGCGCGCTACCCGCGGCTTTGCATCGTGGCGCAGGGACGCAAGCGGGTGTTCCTCGGCGGCGAAGAATTCTTTTTCGACCCCACGCGGTTCCTGCTCACCTCGATCAACCTGCCGGCGACGAGCGAGATCGTGCAGCTGCCTTACCTGGGCATCAGCCTGACCCTCGATCGGACCGTCCTCACCTCGCTCCTGCTCGAAATGCCGACAGGATCAGACGACGACGGGGAAGCGCCGTCCTGCCAGCCGCTCGCGGCGGTCCCGGTGGACGACGATTTGCTGGAAGCGGTGTTGCACCTGGTCCGCCTGCTCGACCAGCCGCAGCACCTTCCGGTGCTGGCACCGCTCGCGGAACGCGAACTCCTCTACCGGCTGCTCGTCGGACCGGCGGGCCGGCCGCTCCAGGCCTGGCTGCGGCCCACGAGCCGCGCGGCCCAGATCGGCCGGGTCACCCGGCTGCTGCGCCGCCAGTACAAACAACCCGTTCGCATCGAGGCGCTGGCCCGGATGGCGGGCATGAGCACGCCCACCTTTCACCGGCACTTCCGGGCCGTCACCACGATGAGCCCGCTCCAGTTTCAGAAATGCATCCGGCTCCAGGAGGCGCGCCGATTGCTCCTGACGCGGGATCGAGGGGCCGCCGACGTGGCTTTTGCCGTCGGGTATGCGAGCCGTCATCAATTCAGTCGCGAATACCACCGACTGTTCGGCGTGCCGCCGGGGCAAGGAAGCTCGGCAGGCAAAAACGGTGTCCACCCTGGCCCCCACACGGCGGGGACAAGAGTGCAATTGGCTAAGTATGGGCCGCTCGGAAGAAGGCAACCTGTGGATGAAAGCCAGCCATCCAATGATCAAGACTTGGGCGTTACCAGGCTTTACCGGCAGCGCAGCACAACGGCCGAGGTTTAGCATGAATGCCGTGGCGGAACACCACCTCGACCAAACGCTACCTGCTTCGCAGCGTGATGACTGGCTCTGTGCAGGTGATCGGCAACGGCATCTTCGGCTTGGTGGCTGGCTAACTTACGTGGAGCCTGGACTCCCCGGCACGATCATTGTTAATTTTGTGTAAATGAAAGTCGTTTGATCGGGGCGGCTCAAGGCACTATCCGTATTTCCACGAAGCTGAACCGTTCTTGATCGAGAGTTGCCGTGAAGCTTGGCGCGCCCTTGCGGTCAGGTTCGTCAACCTCCAGATTTACGAGCGATGAACCAGCCTTTCAGCCACCACCGAGTGGAAGTGGTCTTTTGTTCTCGGGCGGCGGGTTAGGCTCGGCGGCAAGCAAGCAACTATGGCTTAAACAATACCAACTCGGGCTCGCTCTGTTGCGCGGTCAAACCCTCAAGCAAGCCCCGGGAGAAGCTCGCGATGAACCGCTGATTAAATCGATTGTGTGCTGCCGCGCTCGGCAAGAACGCCGTGCATGAGTCAAAATGGCCGCTTTAGCTCTTCAATCTTCCGGCGCCTCCATACCTTGGTTCGGCCGGAGCTTGCACGCGTAGATCGTCAGGCAGAGAGACTTTCAACCTGTCCTGTGACCATCCATGCCAGCTTCAGGTTGGGTTGATGGCGGCATAAGCGGTGCCATAGCGCCCCTCCCGCTCGGCCGAGCGTCGGCCGCGGTCGTACTCGACCAGCACCTCACCTCCGGGATGATCTTGCGTCTCCAGCAAGTGCATGACCTCGGCTACATATTTGTCGAGCGGCATCGCTCGCGGGTCGGATGTTTGGTGCTCGCCAGTCAGTTCGGTCTGCACGTAGGGTGGGGACAGTTCGAGCACTTCCACGGGAACCTTGCGCAACTGGTGGCGCAGCGATTGCAGCCAGGAGTGCAGAAAGGCCTTGCTCGCACAATAGGTCGGGAAATCCGCGCGGGGGATGAAAGCGAGGTTCGAGCTGGTGGCCATGATGGTGGCATCCGGCTGTCTTTTCAGCAACGGCAGGAGGGCTGCCACCACGCGCAGGGTGCCGAGAATGTTCGTTTCAATGACGGCCTCCGCGTCGGACGTGTTCCAATCGTCCGCGGTCAGGTCCTCCGTGCGCGAGATGCCAGCGTTAGCCACCAGCACGTTGAGTTCAGGGAAGCGTGCGCGGACCTCATCGGCGATGCGTGGCAACGAGGCTGGGTCCCCCAGGTCGAGCGGCAGCCCGACCATGCCGGGGCGGCCGGCCGTGACTTCCTTGAGCAAAGCCTCGCGGCGGCCGGTAACGATTACGCGATTGCCGCGGTCGTGGAAGGCTTCGGCCAGCCCACGGCCGATGCCGCTGGTGCCGCCCGTGATGAGGATGGTGTTTTTGGTAGTTTTCATGGGTTGTCTTAACGCTGCTAGCACTGGCTGGACTGATTCGGGATCAGAGGAGGGCTTCACTGTCTTTGTGGTTGGACTCGCCGCGCTTCCAGTAGCCGACGGCGTGGAGACGCGGGTGATCGATCTGCCAGGCCTCCGAGGCATGGCGGCGCAGAGACCGCGCCACCGCTGACTCGGCCGCGATCCAGACCACGGTGTCCTCGTCAGGCCGCCCGAGCGCTTTCGCGACTCCCTCCAAGCCGCCGGACGCTGCCGGGCCGTTGCCAAGGCGATGCAGCCAGTTGAAATTTACCGTGGCGGCGGTCTCAATGACTTGCTCTTCGCGGGAGTCCTCGACTTCCACGAAAACATCCGCCCGCGCGTGCGCCGGGAGAGCTTCGAGGATCGCCCCGATGGCCGGCAGCGCGGTCTGGTCGCCGAAGATCAGGTAACGCTTCGTCGAGTTCTGGATGGGAAAGCCGCTGCGCGGGTGCGTGCCGCTGATCTCGAAAGAATCACCGGGTCTGGCGCGCCCCGCCCAAGCCGAAACCGGGCCGTTGTCGCCATGCAGAACGAAGTTGAGTTCGATCTGCTTGGACACCGGATCAAAGCGCCGGACGGTGTACGCGCGCCCTTTGACTTCCTGCCCGTCGCCAGTGGGCACGAACACCTTGAGCCATTGGGCGGCCAAGCCGACCCGGAAGTCCGACAGGCAGTTCCCGTCGACGATGATGCGCTTTATGTGCGGCGTCACCATTTCGGCGCGTTCGACGGTGACGCGAAAGAGACTGCGGGCTGGGCGAGACGTGAGCTTCCCGGTTTGATCGGTGGGCATGCGTTGGGTGAAAGCGTCGGGGTGGGTTGCGTTCATGGTGGGTTCGGTGGCAAGCCGTGATGGGAAGCCTCGTGGCTCGGGCTGGCAGCAGCTTGTCCGATCAACGGCATGATGGAAAATGCAATGTGAACATTGTATCATGACGCCTGGCGCATCCCATGGGTCCGGATCTCTTAACTTCTTTGGACGTGCTGCCGCGTGAGCAGAGCGTCTCGGAAGCCGCCCGGCATTTGCATCTGAGCGCGCCGGCGGGGCATCCGGGGACGCACGGCTGGTGCGCGCCGGCATCCTCGACCACCTTGCTGAGATCGAAACTGCCGTGCCCGGGTTGGGCAGACGCTTAGACCGTAGGCGCATCGTAGCCTTTGGCCATTCGCGGGGCGGCCACACGGTCGGCAGGCTCGCAGGGATGCGCGTCACCGATCCCGCAGACGGCGAGGAAGAGAACCTGATCGATCCCCGTATCCAGGCGGCGGTGCTGCTCGGCGCGCAGAGCAACGGCGCTGACCTCGCCGCATTCGCCTCCGAGCACTTGCCCGGCCATGGTCATCCCCTGCGCGGACCGGCGATGCGCGGTGCGCTCCACCTGCTGGCGCGGGATTTCGACCGGACCGCCGTGCCAGCCCACGGGCGCTACGTTGGTGAACCCGCGCGGGCCGACGAGAGCGGTACGACCTACGTGCCGCCCAAAAAAAGCGGAGCCAGCGCAGACCAAAGTGTTCCGCACGGCCAGGGAACTGCCATGTGTCTGGCGCGGGTCATGGCCAAACCCGCCGCCGGCTCGCGCACGGCAACGCTGAAGGGCTGCTGCGACTCGCACGCTCCGAGGCCGCGGAAACGATGACGGGTGGTGCCGGCATTCTGCCCGACGGCCGCCTGCGAGCGGCTTGCTTGATCTGGCTGCCTCCGAGGCGCAAGACAAAGGGCGCCTGGGCCCGGCGGCGTCACTTATTTCCTGGCCTGCCGCGAGGGAGGAACGCAGGTTTCTTTCACGCATTGCCTGAGCCAGCGATGGACGGGGTCAGCATCCAGCCGGGGATGCCACGCCTGGGACACCGTCAGCGGCGTGGATCGCAACGGCAAGGCGAACACCTCCAGGTCGAGAAAGCGGGCCAGGTGCTCGGCAAAGTGGAGCGGGACCGTGCCGATGAGGTCCGAGGACGACACGGCGATGAGCGCCGCATAGTACCCGTTGACGATCAGCACGATGTTGCGTCGGTCGTGCCCCGCCCGGTGCAGCGCGTCGTCCAAGGGCCCCCAGCGCTGGCCGCGGCGGGACACGCCGACATGCGGTTGTTCCGTGAAGCGTTTGCTGCTCATTTTCCCGTCGAGCAGCGGATGGCCTTGGCGCGCCACGCCGACAAACTGGTCGACGAAGAGCTGCTGAACCTTGATTTCCGGGCCCGCTGCACCAATGACCCCGAAGTCCAGGTCCACCATGCCTTCGCGCAGTTCCAGGATGTCTTTGTTGCCCAGGGGCAGAAAGCAGAGGTTTACCCCGGGAGCCTGGGCGTGGACGGCCTTCGCCAAAGGTTGCGCGAACACTCCCGTCAGCGAGTCGTTGCTGCGGATGTTCAAGGTGCGCTGCACGTCGCGCAGCTTCGTCGGGTTGTCCGAGCGGATGAGTTGTTGGGCGTCCTGCACGATGCGGCTGATTTCCGCGCGCAGTTCGAGCGCGCGCGGGGTGAGCACCAGGCGGCGGCCGGCGCGCACCAGCAGTGCGTCCCCGAACGCCTCGCGTGCACGCGTGAGGGTGCGGCTCATCGCCGGCGCGCTCAGATGGAGGCGGCGGGCAGCTTGCGAAACGCTCTGCTCGCGCAGCAACACGTCCAGCGAGGTGAGAAGATTTAGATCCATGACATGCACACGATGCAATCGTTCATTGCCATCGTTGCAGTTTTCATCATATCAGCGTTCAGAGAAATTGCAGGGTGAATCCATTCCCAACTCCGAGATTTGTCTTTGATGCGAACGACCCGCGCACCTCGCCGGGATTCGTGCTTATCCTCACGCTTGCCAAACACCGCCGGGCTTTGAACCAACTCCGCTTCCAATCTCTCGATTTCTTCACCGGCGGCCGTCCGGCGAGTTGCCTTGCCGTGCTGGTCGTCGGGCTGAACGATCCACCGACTCCCGATCAGCTTCAGCGACTCCACCGGCTCAGCCGCCGGTGGGGAGTCGCGGTCGAGGCGGTGGCATCGGCAGAGGCCGCCGTGGGCTTTGGCTCGTGGTTATTGGGCGAGCTTCACCGGCTTTTTCATCGTTGCTGTGCGGAAGTCCTTCCCGGCGCTTTGCAACTCGCCTGTCTGCGGCAGATGTGTCAGGACTCCATGGAGGAATTCATCCGTCGACCGCTGGATGCCCTGACGGCCATCCCGGCTTCTTCGGGCCAAACTACCCGCTTCGCGATCTACGGCAGGCATAGTTCCCCGTCCTCAAACGCGCGTCCAATCAGGTGCCGCGCGCTCTCGGCGTAGAAGCCGTGGCGCAGCGACGTGAGCGTTGCGCCCGCTTCTCTTCAAGACGACCAGACAGCCGTGTCACGCAACATCCCGGGGGTGGTGCCAAAGTGCTTGCGGAAGGCACTGACAAAGTGAGCGGGCGAGGAAAAGCCCGTATCCATCGCGATCCAATCGACCCGGGCGTTCGTCCGCAGAAGCAAACTCAAGGCGAGATCCAGGCGGATGGCAACGACGCGGCGGTGCGGGGTGTCCCCTTCGGTCTCGCGGTGGGCTTTGATGAAGTGATGGACGCTCAAGCCGGCAGCCTGAGCAAGCTCGACCACGGACAAAGGACCGCACCCGTCACTTCGCAGGCGCGCATCCATCAAGCTGCGTATTCGCCTCCGCGCCTCCGAGGACAAGCCGTCTTTGACAAACTCGCGCGCAGACGCCGGCGCCGGGGCGGCAAGCTGACCGGCAACCTGTCGGAGGACATCTTCCAGCGTGCCGCCCTGGCTGGATTGACCCTGCGACAAGCACATCAAGGCCCGCACTGCCGCCACCTGTAAGCCCGCTTGCCGGAAGGGCGCCGGCAACCTCGGTGAAGAGGCCGCTTCGCTGGCCGCCGACGCCAGCAACTTCCCGCTGAGGATCATCTGCACGGTATCCGCCCGGCCCTGGATTTCCACCTGGCTCGCATGGTCGGGCGAGTTGATCGCGATCGATCCCGCTCGCACGGTGCGTTGGTGGACCAACCCCGCTCGGGTAAGCTGCTTCACGCGCTGGCCACCCGACAAGTTGAAGATGACCTGGACGGTGTCCGTGCCGCGGAGGTCTACCTTGGCCCCCTGGTGGGACCAGCGCCCCACCGCGCCCAGAAACCCACGGTCGTCCGTCACCTCCTGAAGAGCCTGCGGCGGCCCGAGCACCGAGCATAAGCGTTCGACGGTCGTCATTCTTTTTCAACGCTGCACACGCTGGAAACTACCCTGCAAAACATCCCGTGCCACTCCGGTTGGTCATTCATTGCTCGGATCGTCACCTCACAACATCGCTACTTTTTGATACCACCCACCGCCCGGCTGGAAAAAGTTCCTCCGCATGAACATGCCTCAAGAAATCGCCAAGTGGATCGTTGCCTTTGTCGCCGTTTACAGCTTTGGCGGGTTGGTCGCGGACGCCATAGTGCCCTCCGTCTCCCGACAGCACCTCTGGAACCCGGGGTGGCCACCCCACGCCAAGTTCCACAACGCTCAGACCATGCTCATGGGCGTTTTTGCCGGTTCCCTGTCGCTTTGCCTTCTGCTGACTTCGCACCCGCTGACGTTGCGCCCGTTTCTGTTCGCCGCCGCGGCGGCTTCCCTGTACTGGGTGACCATGGTCTTGGCACCGTTTTTCCCTGGCACGGCCTGGTACGACCCGGAGTTCAAGGACGCCACGGCTCGCCCGCTCGGACTCAACCCGCAGCAAATCCTCAGCTACGTGCATTGCTTGTTGATCGTGCTGGCCATTGTGTTGTTCAACCTCTGAGAGCGGCTCAAAGAAGGGAGCGCGGCTCAACCTGATCGGTCGGCGGCTACTTCCACATCTTCCAGGACAGCGTGAGGAATAAACCTCTCTCAATATGATGAGGAGGAGCCTCGCGCAAAGTCCGCGAAGCTCGCCAAGCAGAAAGAGGGAAAACCGAGCCGCCCGCGCGCAGAACCGGCGGGATTACAAAAGAGGTCTAATGTTGGGTTTCACCCTTCAGGTTTGCCGAAAAAGGCAGCCGGTTCTCTGGCGACTGCCGCCGGTTGTTCTTCCGGCAAGAAGTGACCGCGATAAGCCAGGGTGCGACCATAAACCTCTTCGCCGAAGATACGCAACGGAGCTGCCAGGCCCGACGATATGTCTGATTGCAACAAAAATCGAACGGCCACTTTCCTGAAGGGCGAATGCCTGATGTGTTATCGAAGCTTTTGCTTACCGACCATTTACCGACTGGCGGCGACCACGCCGATGCGTACCGCGGCGGACTGTCGGGTAATTGGGGCGCATCCCGTTTTCGCGCATCTCCCTTTAAAATCCCGCGAGGAAAGTCTCCAGAAGATTACTGACGGCGTCCGGTGCTTCCGTCGGCGTCATGTGCGAAGCGCCGTCGATTACCTCCACCCGCGCGCCGGGAATCTGTCCGGCGATCACATGCGCTGCGGCGGGCGTTGTGCTGGGGTCTTCCGCTCCGACCAGCACGAGCGTCGGACAAGCCAAGCTTGCCAGCCGCTCCCGGGTGTCCAATCCCGCGATCATCTCCCACATCGCCGCCTGCACCCCGGGATCACCCCCCAGGATGGTCTTGGTGGTGCGGTCGATCACATCGGGCCGCCGTTGCCGGAACTCCGGCGTGTACCAGCGCGCCAGCGACTCCTCCACCACCGCTTGCATCCCGCCCGCGCGGATCGTCCCGGCGCGCTTCTGCATCCCTGCCCGCACCGGCTCGGGGAACGTGCAGGCCGAGCCGATCAAGCAGAGCGAGCGCACCGCTTCGGGATGGTTCAGCGCGAAGGTTTGGGCCACCATAGAGCCCATCGACAAACCCACGATGTGCGCCGGGCCGCCGCCCTCCTCCTGGACGACCGAACCGACCGTCTCCGCCAAGCGATCAAAGCTGGTCTCCCCGGCCAGCGGGCTGGATCGGCCGTGCCCTGGCCAATCGAAGGCCACCACGTCGCGGGTGGTGGACAGCCGGGCGAATGGAGCATCCCAGTAGGTGAGATCCAGGCTCACCGCATGCAGCAGGATGACGGGTGTCCCGCCTCTGGGACCGGCGCGGACGATGTTCACGGCAGGGCGGGCAGTGGAAGCTTGGCTGGTCATGGGAATTTGCTTGCAACCTTGATGATCAATCGGCGCAGGAACGATCAATCAGCGCATATACTTCGCGGCGACGCCTGAAGGCTCACAGCCCGCGTGGCGGACCCGTTGCGAATCGCACGCGCGTACTGCGTCATCCGTTCGACGGTGACATCTTCGCCATCTGCCGGAGCATGAACGCCGGCGCGACCCGGCTCATCAGCCGGAGGACGTTTGCCACGGGCAGAGGAACAAACGCCAGCCCGGAGGAAATGTTGACGATCAGCGCGCCCGGACGGGATTTCCAGGTGCGGCAGGAACTGGTGGATCATCTGGAGCGGTCCGCATAGGTTGATGTCGATCTAGCGGGTGACATCAGCCAGGTCGCGCGCCTGGTGGAGGTTTAGGTTGCGCATGATCCCCAAACTCCAGTTGATCATCGGCCACATGGGCAAGATGCTGCCGGTCAATGTTGGAGCAGTGCGACGAGGCCATGGGCGCTGATGCCGGCTCGTCTCTCCGGCGCTCGGCTTCGCAGCCTTTGGCATCGAACGGGTCCTGTTACGTTGGTTGCTCTTCCAGATTCAACACGCCTCAACATTCTAATAAGGAGACTCTTTTATGCTCAACGCTATCCCGCTCTATCTAGCAGCTCTCATGGCTGTGTCGGTCATTATTATCGGTTGTTTCTACCTCGTATTTCCTGAACGGATGACGGGATCATTTGATCTCAAACCCCCTGCACCTGATGATGACACCCGTGCCTGGCTACGTCTCAAAGGAATTCGGGACGTCGTCTCTGGATTGGTCGTGCTAGCCATGATGCTGACCGCGGACAGGCGGTTGGTAGGCATCGCTCTACTCGTTGAGGCCGTCGTCCCTCTGGGCGATATGTCAATCATTCTGGCGTCGGGCGGGTCGAAGGCGAAAGCGTTCTCGATTCATGGTGTAACCTGCGCGGTGATGCTTGTCGTCGGCGTCTTATTGACCCATGCCATTTGAGAGGAATGCCTCTGACAGCCGGCGGCCTCCAACCGGTATGGTCAGCCGCTTTATGCCTCGCCAGAGCGTTTGCCAATCGGCTTGACGGCTCAAGGCTCGGCGGCAAGCCCCAGTTTGGCCTCCAAAAAGGTCATCGTCCGCTGGTCAGCGAGATGCGCCGCCTGTTCCGCTCGCAGAGGCCCGAAACCGTACGCGAAATCATGGTGCTGACCGGCGTAGTCGTGCAGCGTGACCAGCGGATGATCGTCAAAGGTGCGATGGAGTTCGGCCTGGGCATCGCCGTCCACGTAAGCATCGAGTGCGGCGACGTGGAGCATCAACGGACGGAAAATCCTCTTGGCCTCTCCCAGCATGAGGTGGATACGCACACCGTGATAGCCAACGGCTGCGTCGATGTTCGTGCGCGCGACGGCGAAGGCCGCCATCCGTCCGCCAAGGGAATACCCGATCAGTCCCACCTTCGTTTCCTTGCCCCCGAGTTCCCGCGCTTTGTCGATGGTGGCCTGCACGTCACGCACGCCCGCCTCAGAATCGAACCGCTTTGCCAGCGAGATCGAATGTTCCCTTGTGCCTGCGGCGTAAGGATCAAGTTCCACGCCCGGTTCGAGCCGCCAAAAGAGGTCCGGTGCGATGGCGAGATAACCCTGCTGTGCAAGGACGTCGCATTTGTGGCGGATGTCCGCGTTGAGCCCGTAAATTTCCTGGATGACCAGGAGCGCCGCGCGAGGCTCCTGGGCCGGTTCGGCAACGTACAGCGTGAACTCACCGGTCCCGTCCGGCGAGGGAATGGTGATCGAATGGCTCTTCACGTGATTTTCAAGCGGGGAAAGGAGACGCGGAGGCCGCCACGTTTGCCTGAGCACAAACAGCGTGTCCGTCCGAGGCCTTCGCCCTCCCCGTGTCCGAGCGCGTCTCACATGAGTCGTGCTTTGCGATGAACGCGCTCACGATGTCGAAATACTGGTCCGGCTTCTCCAGTTCGATCAACTCGCCGGTCTCTTCGAGGACGACAAGCTCGGCGCCGGGCACGGCACGAGCGATCTCTTCTGACAGCGGCAGCGGCGTACAAAGGTTGCGGTCGCCGCAGATGACCAACGTCGGCTTGTCGATGCGGCCGAGTTGGGCAAGCGCATCGTGCGCCGCGATCATGTCGATCCGCTTGAGAGCGATTTCGCGGTCTTGCGGCTGGGCCGGGCTGTTCGCCGCCTTCTCGATCCATTCCGCCACGCGCCCGGGATGCTCGCGCGTGTACCTCGGAGAGAAGAGGAAAAGCGCATAGGCGGAGAACATGGCGGGCCGGTCCCAGGTTGCCGCGATCTGGCGGCGCACCGCGAACTCACGATGAGTGAAAGCATCGAAGCGGGCGAAGGTGGACGACAGCGTGAGAGAACGCACCAGCTCGGGATGGTTCAAGGCCAGGTATTGCGCGATGGCGCCGCCCGTCGAGGAGCCGACGACGTGCGCGGGGCCAAGTCCGAGGTGCCTGACGAGGGAAGCCAGGTCGGCGGCGAGCTGCTCGGTCGTGTAACCCTCCTGCGCACGGGTGCTCCGCCCCGTGCCCCGCTGGTCGGGGAGGATGAGGCGATACTTTTCGGCGAACCGTTCGATCTGCGGTCCCCAGCTTCGCCCCATGCCGCCGAGGCCCGAGATGAGCAGGACGGGAGGATGTTCCGGCTCGCCGATGATTTCGTAGTAGAGCGAGATGCCCTCGGTGTTCAGCGTGGCCATGTCGCACTCTTTTGTTGCGAAAGGGTGTATATTTCGATCATCATATAGTTAGATTATCGAATCACATGTCCAAGTCAAGCCCTCGCATGCAGACCTACGTTCCCTTGATCCAGAGGTTCGTATCCAGCGCCTTTCTCTTTCACGCCACCGTTGCCGAGCAGCTGGGCCTGCACGCGTCGGATCTGAAGGCCCTTCAACTCCTCGGCGCGGAACCGCTGTCGCCGGGCGAGATCGGGGAGAAGATCGGCCTGACCGGAGCGGCGGTGACCGCCTTGATCGATCGGCTCGAACACGCGGGCTACGTTGCGCGTGAGCGTGGCAGCCAGGATCGCCGCCGGGTCACCATCCGTGCCATTCCAGAAGAGCTTCGGGAGATCGCACGCTTATACGCGCCGCACTATCGGCGCATGTCGAAACTGCTGGCAAAATACAGCGCAGAGGAGTTTCGCGCGATCACTGATTACCTGGCACACGCCTCGGTGTTGCTCGCGGTAGATGACCGTATTTAGGAGGCTGGGATTGTTTTCCACCGGTGCCAAGGGGAAATCCGTGGCCGGAGCCCAAGGCGCCTCTGGCGCACCCCATTGGACGCGAGGAATGGGCTTTCCTTGTCATTCCCCAAATCGCTGGTTGGGCAGCAAACTTATAGATTCAAAATCTGACCGTTTGTTGGCATGGAAAATCTATCAAGGAAGTGCCGGCGACCTCGCCTGGTAATCCCGAGACTTGCACGGCTCTGTGTTCGATGCTTCCGCGTCATGCTCCGAGTGGCCATTGTCAATGGGTCCCGGAGGGTTAGAATGCTGCGTGGAACAGCGTGCGTCCTCACTGGATCCGCCGTCCCCGCCAACCGATGAAAACAGCGCTTCTTTCCCTCCTGCTGCCGGTGGTAGTTGTCTTGGGTGCAGCCCGGCATGTTTCTGCACAGGCTTCCATCGTAGAGGCCGCCTCCGCACGCATGGAACTGGTGCCGAGCGGCGCGCGGAAACTGGTCGGCTGGTATGTCCCCACCAGGGTGAACCTGTCCGCAAACCAGCCAGCCGCTCTCAAAAAAGCGCCGCCGATGAAAGCGCCGTGGTATGGCACCTTACGGTTCAGCGGAGTGGACTACCTCATCGCGCTGGATCAGCCCACGCCGGAAAGCCAGGTGCTGTACCTGGACGCGAACGCCAACGGTGACCTGACCGATGATCCGCCAATGGAATGGCACTTCGCGCGCACCGACCGCGGGCTTTACTACGACACGGTACTGCACCTGCCGCTCAAGACCGACCAGGGGGCGCAAGTGGTCACGGTCCAACTCTATAGCTACCCGGACGTGCCGAAGCCGCGCCTCTTGTGTTACCCCGACTACGCCTACGCCGGCACGGTGACCTTGGCGGGCACGCCGCACGACGCGTTGCTCGTGGACATCGGAGCAACCGGGGACTTCCGCCCGCGAGCGGTGGAGGCCGACGAGCAGCCTTCCGTCCAACTGCTGTTGAGTGCGGACGGGACCGAGAAGTACAACTTGCATCGCGGCCCCAGCTTTGATGTCACCGCACCCTTCAAGGTGGAAGGCAAAACCTGGGAAGTGGTCGGGCTCGACGCCAGTGGTTCGTTCCAGATCGTGCATTCCGACAAAGCGGTGCCCGAGCCGACGCCAGAGGCAGAACCGGCTGACCCGCCAACGAACGTGAAACCCGGCGACCTGGCCCTGCCGTTCAAGGCCACGCGGATGGATGGCACGGCGGTGATCTTCCCGACGGACTACCAGGGCAAGCTGGTGCTGCTCGACTTCTGGGCGACGTGGTGTGTGCCGTGCCTGGAAGAGGCACCAGTGCTCGTCAGGGCTTACACCGCACACCGCCCGGAGGGACTGGAGATCCTCGGAGTAACGTTTGACCATACCGGTGCCGAGAGCGGGATCAAGAAGGCCGTCGATAAATATGGCATGACTTGGCCGCAACTGTATGATGGGAAGGGCGGCGAAGGGGAGGTCGGCAAGCTCTATGACATCGAAACCCTTCCGTCGGCTTTCCTGGTCGATGGCGACAGCGGCCGGATCGTGGCAGGGGGCAAGGCGCTTCGCAGCGATTCCCTTGAGGCAACGTTGCACGCGGAACTAGCGAAGAAGGCAGCGGCTAAGAAGGCGCGGGCAAAGTGAAGCCGAGTGCATTGGCGAGGTATATCCGGTGCGCGATGGCGGGAACTTGTTCGACCTGCCTGCACGCCGATAATTTTCGAGTAAGATTTCGTCGACAGCGCAACATTATCCAATCGAACGGGCACTGATTGGAGCAAGAAGGGTGATTTTCGGACAGGTGTCAGGAAACGTCCACACCCGTCTTAGTAGTACTTCGTCAGGGACGGGTTGAGCTTTGGTGAAGGCAGGTGCATCCTCGGTGGATGCAAGCGCGTGAGTTGAAGCGGCTGGACAAGAGTTTGGAAGGTTTTCTGGCCAGGCTGACGGCGGGGCTGGATCGTTCGGAGCGGCGGCACTGGGCAGGCGTGTACGTGCGCGGGCTTTTTGCTCGACGGTGAGCGCAAGAGCATCGAGCCGATGGCCACGCGTCTTGGCCAGAGCGACCAGGACCTGCAGCACTTCGTCAGTCGGAGTCCGTGGTCGGCGGACGTGCTCTTGGAGGGGCTCGCCAAGGCGACGGCGATGACCACGCCCGATTACTGGGTCATCGACGAGACGAGCTTTCCCAAGGCGGGCGACCACTCGGCGGGCGTGCAGCGCCAGTACTGCGGGGCCTTGGGCAAGAAGGCCCACTGCCAACTGGCGGTCAGCCTGCATCGCGCCGACGAGGCCGCCGGCAAGAGCCAACCGCTTTCTGGGCGGCTCTTTTTGCCCGAGAGCTGGACGCTCGATGCCGCCCGCTGCCAGCGCGCGGGCCTCCCGCCCAAGGCGGTCCACCAGAGCAAGCTCGCTCTCGCCCTCGGGTTGTGATCGACCAGGCGCTGGGCTGGCAGTCGCCGCCCGGCGTCGTGCTCGCGGATGAGGCGTACGGCGGCGGCTTCGGGTGGCGTTTGGCTCTGCGCGAACGGGATCTGTTTTACTGCGCGCGCGTGCCGTGGACGACGACGGCCTGGCAGGAAGCGCCGCGCTTCGGAGAGCCTGCGCCGGTGCGCCGGGGCTTTCGCGCGAAGCGCGGGTCGCTGCTTGGCCCCGGGCCGAAAACTTTGCTTGCCCTCGCGCAGAGCCTGCCCGCCTCGGCCTGGAAGAAGGTGACCTGGCGGCAAGGCACGAAGGGGCCGCAACGCTCGCGCTTTGCGAGCGTATCCCTGTGGGCGGCGCACGGCTGGAAGCAGGGACCACAGCCCGAGCGGGTCGAGGAGACCGCCTTGATCGAGTGGCCGCCGGGCGAACCCGCACCGACTCGCTACTGGCTGGCACGCCTGCCCAAGAAAAGGGTGGAGGTTGTGTGAAAACGCTAGGCGTTCCTGCGCCGGGTTGGTAGGATGGGTGATGCGTCACATCCAGGGCAGCGACCGCGCGCAGACCTCGCTCTTGCCCGCGTCGGTCGAGGACTACGTGGGAGCGGACAACCCGGTGCGGGCCATCGAGGCGTTCGTGGACGGCTTCGATCTGGCCAAGGCGGGCTTCGAGCGCGCCCAAGCAAAGGACACGGGGCGGCCCGGCTACCATCCGGGCGACCTGCTCAAGCTCTACCTCTACGGCTACCTCAACCGCGTGCGTTCCTCCCGCCGTCTGGAAGCCGAGTGCCACCGCAACCTGGAGGTGATCTGGTTGCTGCGGGGATTACGGCCCGACTTCAAGACGATTGCCGACTTCCGGCGTGAGAACGCACCCGCCTTCAAAGCCGCCTTCCGCCACTTCGTGGTGCTCTGCCGCAAGCTGGACCTTTTCGGACGCGAGTTGCTGGCCATCGACGGCACGCGCCTCAAGGCCGTCAACAGCCAGGAGCGCAACTTCACCCGCGAGAAGCTCAAGACGATGCTACGCCACGCCGACGAGCGGCTGGCCGGGTACCTCACTGACCTCGCCAAAGGCGATCAGCAGGAGGGCAACACGCAGCCGGGCAACCCACCGGTCAAGAACCTGGCCGAGAAGATCGCCACCTTGCAAAAGCGGCGCGCTGAGTACGCGGCCGTCGCGGCGCGCATGGAGCGCACCGGCGAGACCCAGGTCTCCCTCACCGACCCGGACAGCCGTGCGATGGCCACGTATCCAAAGGTGGGTGTCGGCTACAACGCGCAGGTGGCGGTGGACGCCAAGCACCAGCTCATCGTCGAACAGGAAGTCACCAACGCGGGCAGCGATCTCGGGCAGTTGGCTCCTACGGCGATCCCGGCCAAGGAGATCCTGGGCGTGGAGACCATCCAGGCGACGGCAGATCGAGGCTACTATAAAGGCGAGGACATCGCCGCGTGTGAAGCAGCGGGCATCACCGCCTTCGTACCCAAGCCGCTCGGACGCGGGGAGGCAGCGAGCAAGGGCCTCTTCGCCAAGGAGGCGTTCCGCTACGACGCGGCGGCCGACGTGTACCGCTGCCCCAACGGTGAGACGTTGTCTCCCCACACGGAGTCGGTCACCAGAGGGCATCGGTTGATCCTCTACTACAACGGAGCCGCCTGCCGACGTTGTTCGATCAAGGCGCGATGTACCTCGGCCAAGCGGTGGCGGCAGATCGCCCGCTGGGAGGGTGAAGCGGTGCTTGATGCCATGGCGGCACGGCTGGCCGTCAACCCGCAGATGACCCGTGTACGGCGCAACACGGTCGAACATCCCTTCGGCACGATCAAGCACGCCATGAACCAGGGCCACTTCCTGCAAAGGGGCCTGCGCCAGGTGCGGGCGGAGTTTAGCCTGAGTACGCTCGCTTACAACCTGCTGCGGGTCATGAACATCGTGGGCGTCAAAGCCCTGGTGGAGGCCCTGCGGCGGCTTTTACACGCTCTGCGCCGGGCCATCCGGCGCGCCCACGGCTTCAGGAGCGGAGTTTACGCCCGCGTGGTCGCTTCGACTGCCCGCCAAATGAAAAGCCTCGCCACGGCGGGTCTGCCCGCCTGAACGAACCGCCCAGCCAGCGTTTTCACACAACCTCGGTGGTTTTGTCAGAAGCTGCGGTAGTGCTTTTGTATCCGATGGTGCCCGGCGACGAGATCATCGGTCGGGTGAACGCCGTGGGGGAGGAGGTGACCGGCTTCAGGGGCACTCGGCCCGCCGCTGGACGGACACCTGAGCGGACTGCCGCCGGTGCTCACCCATGACCTTCAACGCGGGCGAAGGCCCAGGATCAGGCGCTCGACGATGTCACCGGTCAGGCGGCTTAACGATACTCCCTTGAACTTGCCGTCCGTGGAGAGAGAGACGAGGCCCTGCAAAGCGGAAAGGACTACCAGGGCCAGGCGCATCGGGTCGCCCGGCACGACCTCACCGGCGGCCTGGGCTTCGGCGAACGCCGCCGGGCCATGGACAAACGCCTTCTCGCTGGCGGCCAGCAGTTCGCGCGGCGCGTCGGGTCGTTGTTTCGCTTCAAACATCAGGCCGAGCAACGCGGGATGCTTGAGCGCAAAGCCGACGTGGGCGCGGGCGATGCCGGTCAGGCGCGCCTGGAAATCCTGCCCGCGCCTGGCTGCGGCGCGACCCAGGGCGGCGTCAAAACGCTCGAAGCCACGCAGCGCCAGGGCGTCGAGCAACGCCTGTTTATCGGCGAAGTGACGGCGGGGCGAGGTGTGGCTGACGCCCAGTTCGCGGCTGAGTTCGCGCAGGGTAAGACTCCCCGCGCCGCCCGCTTCCAGGGTGCGTTCCGCGGCTTCCAGCAACGCTTCGCGCAGGTTGCCGTGATGGTAGGGGCGGGGAGGAATTCTCATGAGAAACAGCTTACACGGCCATGACCATCGCCGCATCAATGTTTCCATTGACAACATTGTTTCCTCTGTACACATTGCGCTCGTAGCAACGAGACAAGCACCCGTTTACCCAATGAAACTTTCCCAACGAACGATTCTGATCACCGGCGGCACGAGCGGCATCGGTCTCGAACTGGCCCGGCAGCTCCTGGCCCGCGGCAACACGGTCCTCATCACCGGCCGCGACCAGGAAAAACTCGACGCGGCCCGGCGGACGCTCTCGGGCGTCCATGCCTTTCGCAGCGACGTGAGCGATCCCGCCGCCATCGCGGCTTTGCACGCGCAGGTTCTGGCCGGGTTCCCGGCCCTGGACACCCTGATCAACAACGCTGGGATCATGCGCAACCTGAACCTCAACGAAGACCGCGATCTCACCGACGTGACCCGCGAGATCGAGATCAACCTGAGCGGACCCATCCGCATGGTGCAACAATTCCTGCCGCACCTCAAAACCCGGCCAGGCGCACTCATCGTCAACGTCTCCTCGGGGCTGGCCTTCGTGCCGATGCTCGCCGCCCCGGTGTATTCCGCCACGAAGGCCGCGATGCATTCCTACAGCCAGTCCCTGCGCGGACAACTCCAGGGCACGGGCGTAACGGTGGTCGAACTGGCTCCTCCGGGCGTCGAGACGCCGCTGTTTCGCACCGAGTTCGAGGCGGAGACCAAGGGGCAAAAGGCCATGCCCGTCGCCGTGCTCGCAAGAAAAGCCATCGCCGGGACCGAAGCCGGTCAACGGGAAGTCCGGCCCGGCCAAAGCAACCTGCTCAAGCTCTTGAGCCGGGCGGCTCCGGACTTCGCGTTCAAGCAGTTGACGAAGATGACCAAACCCAAGTCGTAAATTATGACGACATCCTCTCCCTTGAGCATCTCGATCCTTGGCGCCGGCAGGATCGGCAGCACCTTCGCCTTCCAACTGGCTCGCGTCGGCCACCACGATGTCACTGTGGTCGCCCGATCCGGCTCCGCCCGCCTCCAACAACTCCAACGCGACGACGGGATCATGAACGTCAAGGGCGAGCGGGCCGCCGTGCGGGTCACCGACGGGCTGGACGAGCCGACGCCCTACGATCTGGTCATCGTCACGCTGCTCGCCCACCAGATCGACGCCGTGCTGGCAATTCTACAGCGCAGCAAGGCCCGGTGCATTCAATTCATGTTCAACTGCTTCGAACCGGAATGCCTGCGGGATGCCATCGGCGCGGAGCGTTGCACCTTCGGCATGCCTTTTGTGCAGGCTAACTTCGACCAGAACGGCAAGCTCAAAGCCACCATCGGAGCCGCCGGACAAAAAACCCTCCTGGGTCAGCAACGCTGGGTGGACGTGTTCAACGCCGCGGGGCTGCCAGCGATCCTCGAACTCGACATGCTTCTCTGGCTGCGCTGCCACGCTCCGTTGTGTGTCGCCTTTGAGAGCATCTCGGTCGCGGGTCAGCGGCGCGGAGGCGGGGCGTCGTGGAGCGAGGCAATGGTCGTGGCCCGCGGCATGCACAAATGCTTCGCGCTGATCAAGAGCCTCGGCTACCGCCTCCATCCGCGAGGGAAGGCGCGGCTCAATGCCTGTCCGTCCTGGGTGTTGGCAGCCATGCTATGGTCGATTTCACGCATCGGGTCGTTCCGCGAGCTGCTGGCCACTGGCAAGATCGAGTGTTGCGCCTTGGTGGACACCATGACGGCGGCGGCGCTGCAAGCGGCCCCGGCGATTGATGCAAGAAACATTCTCGCGATGAAACCGCTCTAAAAATTTGCGCTGATGGAAGTGTTTTCCTTCTGGGGCATTCGAACATTGCCACGACCCGCCTCTACGACCGTCACCGCATGCGCTCGGGGGAACCGCCCAACATCCGAAGTCGCTCACTGATCTTTGGATGCGGATTCCTTTCGTCGGGGCGACAAGAGATCAATCAGCAACTCGAGGCTGCTCCGAACTCCGGTCAGCCCCTTCTCGGGATGCATTCTGCCGCTCGCCTTCAGAGCGATCAGGCCGTGCATCGTCGCAAACAACAGCCCCGCGAGCGTCGTGTTCGGTAGATCCGGCAATGCTCGTGTCACCTGACACTCCTCCACGATCACGGTAAATTCGCCAAAGGCGGTGAAAGCTGTCCTCTCCAACTCACCCTTCTGCGCGGCAATCGCCGGGTCGCTGAAGAGAAGTCGATAGCGGGCCGGATGTTCGACGCTGAAGTCGATCACGACCTGGAGCGCGTTCATCAATTTCGCCGCGGGTGCTGCGGCGCTCTGACGGGCGGACCGGAAAGCTTCCGTCAACAGGGCAAAGTCGGCGACGGCGACGGCGGCCAGCAACGCATCCCGGCTCCTGAAATGCTTGTAGGGAGCATTGTGCGAGATGCCAGCCGCGTGGCCGACCGCCCGGAGCGTCACGGCGTCCTCGCCGCCGGAGTCGAGCAACGCCGTCGCCGCGAGGATCAGCCTTCGGCCGGTGGTCACCGCAGCGGAACGGACTCTTCGTTTCCCCGCAACCCGACGAGCGTCCTGGAGTCGTTCCATAGTTTCAAGGCGCGCGGTTCGTCATAGGATAGTTTGGAAGATCTTCTCTCACGAAGTGCGCCGTCCTGCGACTGAAAATACTTGCCCGATCCGTTCGCGTAGGCGGGATCAGCCGCCAATTTGGCAAGGGAGGCACCCGAGAAGCTGACCGTACTCTGCGTGACGCCCGCGCGCTTCATGACCCACTTCATGAAGCGGGTTTTCGCCAGCACCTGCACCGGCTTGGGCATCGTGCGCAGCAGCCCGGTCTCAGGGATGGACCCGGGGTCGAAGGCCATCGACGCGATGGAACTGCCAGACCGCCGTAACCGGCGGTGCAGTTCGTACGCGTAAAGAATCGTACAGAGCTTGGAGGTCGAGTAGCGCTGGCCCGCGGAAAGAGGCTTCTTGCCATCTTTTCCATCGTTGGCGAGGGCAAGCGCGTTCGGCTCGGCCACGAGGCCGACCATCTTTCCGTCCGTGGTGTCAGGATCGTGCGTGCCGCTCGCGGTGAACACGATGCGTCCGTGGTCTGCCATCCGATCCGTGAGCAGCTCGATCAGCAGGAAATGCCCGAGACAGTTGGTTGCGAACGTGGTCTCGTAGCCTTCGGGGCTATAGGAAAGCGGCCCATTGTGTCTGCCGCCTGCGTTGCACAAGAGGGCTTGGAACGAATCGATTTCGCCGCAGTCGAGCATCGCACGAAACTCGGTGGCGGCCTCTCTGACCGAAGTCAGAGAGGAGGTGTCGAGCAGCAGGATGATGACCCTGACGCCGTAGGCCGTCCGGAGTTGCTGGGCGGCGGATTCCATCCGTTCCGGGCTGCGTCCGGCGAGGACCAGGTGGTGACGCGATTGGGAAGCAAGCTGTCTTGCGCATTCGAAGCCGATCCCGGCATGACCACCAGTGATGAGAGTGGTTGGCATGATGATTTTTTGAGGTTGACAGCGTCAACCGTGGCCCGGCAGGTGTACGTTGTCAACTAACACCAAATCAGGGATGAGCCAGCCTGGCCGTTCTCCCGGCCGCTGGCTCGTCTGGCACGGTTCCGAGCGGCCGTTCTTGCGCCAAGACGGAGAGGATAGGGCTCACCAGGGCCATGATGGTCGCCGCCGCCGCCTCGGAAGGAGCTTGCTCAGCAGACTCCAACCACTCCCTGGCTCCCCCGTAAATCGCCCAACTCAGCGTCGCCGCCGCCATCTCTAAAGGCACCGTCCGGTTGGCCGTGTGGCCCCTGAGTCCATCCAGGATCAGGTTCTTGACCACGGTGCTCACGGCCAGCTCCAGGTGGGGATCGAGCAGTCGGCGCACTCCGCATTTGCCCGTTGTCGACTCCGCCAAGTAGTCGCACACCCCCAAGGCGATGGCCCGCAGCGCCGAGCCGCACGTCCCGTCGAACTGCACCCCGCGCGCCTCCAGCAACGCCTGGAAGCGGATCGCCACGTGGCACCTCAGCAGCGTCGCCTTGTCAGGGTAGTGGTCGTAAAAAGTGGCCCGGTTGAGCGTGGCCGCATCGGCGATCTCCTGGATAGAAACCGCCTCGAAGTCCTTGGTCTCCAGCAGCCGTTCCAAGGCGTCGTGCAAGAGCTGACGGGTACGACGGACCCGTGGGTCCATCGTTCTAGGAGGCCGAGACATTGGGCATCATCCCTACAACGGAAAGAGCCTCTTGTCAGCATTTAAGCAACAAGTGTCGCTTTTCTCTTTGACAGTTTGTGTGTTTTCGGCGACGCTTGTTGTCAACACAACATATGTCTACTTTACTCCATATCGATTCCAGTCCGCTCGGGGATGCTTCCATCTCCCGCCACCTCAGCGAAGAGTTTGCCAAGAACTGGCTGCGCCAGCACCCGGACGGTAAGATCATCGCCCGTGATCTAAGCGCAGAACCGCCGCCGGTGATCACGGCCCAGTGGGTAGGCGCATCTTTCACGCCCGAAGAGGCACGCACGCCTGAACAGCGGGCATTGCTCGATTTATCCGATACGCTCGTGGCCGAATTGCACGAGGCCGACGAGTACGTCGTCGGCGTGCCCATGCACAACTTTACGATTGCGGCCAGCTTGCGGCTCTGGATCGACCAGGTGGCGCGTCCGGGCAAAACCTTTGGCTTCGTGGACGGCCGGCCCACCGGCATCCTCAAGCACAAGAAGGCTACCTTCCTGGTAGCATCGGGCGGGGTATACGGTCCGGGCACCGCGATGGCCTCGTACAACTTTGTCGAGCCGTACCTGCGCACGTTCTTCGGGTTTCTGGGCGTGACCGATGTCCAGGACTACGTGGCAGGGGGAGCCTCGAAGGTCAACCACGGCGAGGTGGACCGGGAAACCTTCCTGCACCCGCACTTAGCCGCCGTAGCGAAACTGTTTCCTGCCACTGCCTGACCGGCCTCCTGATCCTCATCTTTTTCTTCCGGGCACAGTGACAGGAAAGGCGTGTTCGCGGTAGGCCGGCGGACAATGGTAAAACTTGCCTGCGCGCCACCGAACCAGTCCCTGCCGTCATGAAACCCATCCATCCCCAAGCCCGGATCGGCCACGTCCACCTCAAGGTGGCCGACCTGGAACGCTCCCTGAAGTTCTACCGCGACGTGCTCGGCTTCGAGGTAACCGCGCGCATCGGCGACTCTGCCGCGTTCCTCTCCGCTGGCGGCTACCATCATCACATCGGCCTGAACACCTGGGAAAGCCTCGGGGGGTCTCCGCCTCCAGCGAAAGCCACGGGTCTCTACCATGTGGCCATCCTCTACCCGACGCGGGCCGAACTGGCCGACGCCCTGCGCCGGTTGATCGACACCAACGTACCCTTGGAAGGTGCCTCCGACCACGGCGTCAGCGAGGCCCTCTACCTGCGGGACCCCGACGACAACGGCGTGGAGCTGTACTGCGACCGCCCGATGGACGCCTGGCCCCGCACGGCGGCGGGAACGCTTGCCATGATGACCGAGCCGCTCGACCTCCCAGCGCTCCTGCGCGATAATCCAGCGGCGGGCCATTAAATCGGCCGGATGCCCGTGGTAAGCGGATAGTGATTCATTTCTACTTTTGATGCTCGGCCGTGGCCGCTCCGACGGTTGGAATGGTACCCTTTCCTTGCAGGAACACTTGATCGTTCACCCAAGCGAGGCGACCTGCCTGACAGGCCATTAAGAGGGCGGATCGTCTCTTCTACGGGCAATCTCTTGCGCCACCATGAGAAAGTTTTGCAGCACCTGGGAGGTCGATTGACGCAGCCAGATCAGATTCAGCCGAAAGGGAGGCACGGGTGCGCCTAATCGACGCACCTGGCAAGCGGGCAGTTGGCCGCGCACCAGCACCTCGGGCAATAGTGCCACCCCATAACCGGCGGTGACCATCCCCAACAGGTTCGGCACCCCTTCGACCGGGTGCGTGGCGGCCGGTGTGAAGTCAGCCGACTCGCAGGTATGCGCGAATCGCTCCTGGTAGCCGGGAGAATAGTCGGGCGAGGGAATCAGGACGGTGTCCTTGGCCAGCGCGTGGATGTCCAGATCCCTCTCTTGATCCTCCGCGCTTGCGTTCGGATGGCTCGGGGGCAGCACCGCCACCATCGGACAGGCAAAAAGCCCTTGGGATTGGAACTGCCGGTCCCGTGGCGTACACAGATCAGGGTAAATACCCACGTGAATGCGCCCCTCCCGCAGGGCGGTCACCTGCTCGGTTCGCTCCAGTTCCACCATGAACACCTCCACTTCCGGATGCAGCTCGCGGAACAACTGCAAGACCGGGGGCACCACGCGGGTGGAAAGCGCCGCGATGTTGGCCACGTTGAGCCGACCCCCAGCCCCGTTGGCTGTCTCGCGGGTGTGCCGCAGGGTGGCTTCCGCTGCGGCCAGCGTGCGTTTGGCATCCGCGAGAAAGGTTTGTCCCGCGTCGGTCAGAGTGACGCGGCGGTTGCGGTTGCGCTCCAGCAGGCGCACGCCCACTTCTTCTTCCAAGGCTTTGATCTGGCGGCTAAGGGGCGGCTGGCTCATGCCCAGCTGTTTGGCCGCCGCCCGGAAAGAGAGTTCCTGAGCGACGATGACGAAAGAGCGTAGTTGCCGTAGGTCCATGACAAGGTGCCCGGACTCTAAGCCGAAGCGTTTGTGGATGCCTGATACCAAGATCGAACGTAAAACACGACGAAAAGCGTAATTAGGCCTTTGGCTTGAGCGTGGTAGGCTGTCGCATGGAAACCAGGGAGGAAGAGGAGTTTGCAGGACGCTCCGTGGTGATCACGGGTGCCGCCGGCGGCATCGGCAGCGTGCTGGTGCGTCGCTTTCTTACCCGTGGGGCACGCGTGTTCGCAATGGATCGCGATCAGGATGCCCTTGACCGTCTGCAGGCGGAACATGGCAATCCAGCCAAGCTCTCCACGGCAGTGCTGGACGTGAGCGACGAGGCCCAGTGCCAGGACTTCGCCGCCCGGGTGCGCTCGGAATGGAAGGTGGTGGACGTGCTGATCAACGCGGCAGGCTATTTTCCGCTGACGCCGTTCGAGGAACTCACTTACACCCGGTGGAGGGAGATCATTGCCATCAACCTGGACGGCCCGTTTCTGGTCACGCAAAACCTGCTGCCGCTGCTCAAGGGGAGCCGGGCCGGACGGATCATCTTTTTCAGTTCGGCCAGCATCTACGCGGGGATGCCCGAACAGTGTCCCTATGTCGCCGCAAAGGCGGGGTTGATCGGGTTTGCCCGCTCGCTGGCCAAAGTCGTGGGTGAGCACGGCATCACGGTCAACGCCGTGACACCAGGACTCACCGTGACTGCTCCTATCAGGAAGCTGTTTCCGGCGGACGCGCTCGCCCAGGCGGCACAATCGCGTGCGCTCAAACGCGACGAGCAAGCGGTAGACCTCGTCGGCGCAGTCTACTTCCTGGCCTCGGCGGACGCGGCCTTCATCACCGGACAGATCATCAACGTCGATGGCGGCGCTGAGTTTCACTAAAGCAGCAGCAAACGAAGGCACTACAAATTCTCCTATGAAAACACTCGTCATTGGCGGGGCTGGCCTGGTTGGCTCGGCCGTAGTTAAGGAACTGGTTAAGCGCGGCGCAGACGTGCGGGTATTCGCCCGCAAAAAGAGTGCCGTGAAGGACGCGGACAAAGACGCCGTGGAGGTAGCCGAAGGCGACCTGCTCGACCCCGCGACGGTGGAGAAGGCGCTCGATGGCGTGGACAAGCTCTACCTGCTCAACGCCGTCGCACCGGACGAACTCACCCAGGGTCTGATCGCCTACGACCTCGCCAAGAAGCATCGTCTCCAGCACGTTGTTTACCACTCGGTCTTTCGCGCCGAGCACTTTCTGGACGTGCCGCACTTCGCCTCCAAGGTGGCCATCGAAAACGCGCTCAAGGCGTTCGACGTGCCTTGGACGATCATTCGACCGAACTACTTTTTCCAGAACGACGCCAAGCTAAAGGACGTGATCAAGGGTGCCAGCCTATACCCCGTTCCATTGGGTCCGACGGGCATTTCCCTGGTGGACGTGCGCGACATCGCCGAGGCGGCTGCGGTCGCGCTGACGGGTGAGGGGCACCACGGCAAAACGTACAACGTCAACGGGCCGGAGGTGCTCGGCGGGCCCGCCGTCGCCGCCATCTGGAGCAAGGTCCTGGGCGGGGAAGTCCATTACCAGGGCCACGATATGGAGGCTTTCGAGACGCAGATGCGCAAACGGGCACCGGCCTGGTCGGCGTTCGACCTTCGCATGATGATGCAAGGGTATCTGGAGCGCGGTTTCGTGGCCGGGGACGGCGACTTGGCCACGCTGACGGCCTTGCTGGGCCATCCCCCGCGCCGGTACGAGGATTTCGCCCGGGAGACGGCGGAGAAATGGGAAAAGGAACTGCCGTGGCCGCTCAACAAGGTCACCGCCGCCCTTTTATAAACGCGGCAATTCATTCTACCCAAGAATTTATGTTCGACCGGTCGCCAAAGTTCACTTTGCTCAACCAGTTCACCCCGGAAAATAGCGCACTGGTCTTGATCGACTAAGCGAGCCAGCAAACCCCGGCATGTCCAAGTCCATTTCCACGGTGCTCGCGGTTGGCGCGTCCGGTCCGTCCGCCGGCCTCGTCGTGCCGGAACTCGCCCGACGCGGCGTGAAGGTTCGCGGATTGATCCGTGATCCCCGCCACGCCGAAGCGGTGCGGCGAGGCGGGGCGGCGGAAGTGGCGATTGGCGACCTGCGCGATGCGGCCAGCGTAGACGCCGCGCTCGAGGGCGTCGACGCGGTCTTTTACATCGCACCTGCCTTTATGCCAAACGAGGCCGAAACCGGTCAGCGCATGGTGGCAGCGGCTAAACGGGCTGGCGTGCGCCGCATCGTTTTTTCCTCGGTGATCTACCCGAGTCTCAGCGCGCTGGTCAACCATGCCGCCAAGGCTCCGGTCGAGGAGGCGATCCTGGCCTCCGGCCTGGAGTTTACCTTTCTCCAGCCCGCGTTGTTTTTCCAGAATCTGGCCGGGAGTTGGCCGAGGGTCATGCAGACGGGTGTCTTCGCCGAACCCTGGTCAACGGAAACGCGCTTTGCCCGGGTCGATTACCGCGACGTGGCAGAGGCAGCCGCCATCGCGCTGACCACGGATCGGCTGCTTTTTGGAACGTACGAACTTTGCGCCGGGGGCAATCTCAACCGGCACGATGTGGCGGCGGCCATGAGCACGGTGCTGGGACGACAGATCAAGGCTGCCGCAGCACCCCGGGAACCCTCCGATCCGTCCGGCGATTCTCCCGCAGAACAACAAACCGCAGCGATGCGGCGCATGTTCGAGTGGTACGACACGCACGGCTTGCCGGGCAATCCGCTCGTCCTGCGCAGTATCCTCGGGCATGAGCCGCGACCCTTGCTCTCGTTCCTGGCGGAACTCTCGCAAAACGGCGTTCCCTCCAGCCGCTAGACTTCATCCATGAGCACTCCTTCATCCACGGTTTCCGTGCCGGGTTTCACCAGCCAGACCGCCAACGTCGGCGGCGTCCAACTGCACTATTGGCTTGGTGGCGATCCCGATGGCGCACCCGTGCTGCTCTGGCACGGATTCCTCAGCACGAGCCTGGAATGGCGCAAGGTCATGCCGCTCCTCGCCGCAGCGGGTTACGCCGTGGTCGTCCCCGACATGCGTGGATACGGCGACAGCGACAAACCCGCAGGCATGGACGGCTATGACGCCCGCGCGTTGGCCGAAGAGTTCCGTGCGCTGGTCCGGCAGATCGGTTTTGGGAGCGGCAAACCGCTTCTGCTCGCTGCGCACGACATGGGTGCGCCGCCCGCGCTGCTCTGGGCCGCAGACCACCCGGAGGAAGTCGCGGGCCTGCTCTACATCGAAGGGCCAGTGATGCTCTCGGCGTTGCTCCAGAAGATCATCGCTTACACGCCCGAGGCCATGAAGGAGGGCTCCATGTGGTGGTGGATTCTGCCGCTGGCACCCGATGTGCCCGAGCGGTTGATCGTGGGACACGAACGTGCGTTTCTAACCTGGTTCTACGACAAAGCCATGGCCCGGCGTGAAGCGATCACGGACGCGGATGTGGATGAAACCTTGCGCACCTTCGCGGGCCGCGAGGGGGTGCTCGGGGCCATGGGCGTGTACCGCGCCGCGTTCACCAGCATCGAGCAGACCGAGCCGCTGGCCGGGTTGCTGACTGGCCACAAGGTCAAAGTGCCGGTGGTGGCGCTCGGGGGTGACAAGGGGCTGGGCGACAAGGTGCTGACCATGGTCAAGCTCGTGGCCAAAGACGCGGGCGGTGAGACCATCGCCGACTGCGGCCACTTCCTGCCAGAAGAACGTTCCGAAGTCGTGGTGCGCCACGTGCAAGCCTTGAGCGCGCGGATCTCCAACCCATGAACAATCCCCAACCACAAATCCTAGCCGAAAAATCAATCCCGTGAACGAACCCGCCATCACCTCCCAGCCTGCCACCCCGATCCCGGACGACAATCCTCAACGCCATTGCAAGATCGCCCGGCCCAACACGGACGAAAGCTTGTCTCACATCGGCCTGGTCGGAGATACCTACACGGTCCTGCTTTCCGGCGAGGACACCAACGGCCGCTACTGCTTGATCGACATGCACATCCCGCCGGGCAGCGGCCCATCTCCGCATCGGCACGACTTCGAGGAGTCGTTCATGCTGTTGGAAGGCGAGATCGAGGCGACGTTCCGCGGCGAGAAATCGACGGTGCGAGCCGGGGAGACCCTGAGCATCCCGGCGAACGCGCCGCACAGCTTCACCAACGCTTCCAAGGGAAACGTGCGCTTGCTGTGCCTGTGTGCGCCCGCCGGGCAGGAGGAGTTCTTCGCCCAGGTTGGCGTGCCGGTGGCCACCCGCCTGACCCCACCGCCGAAGCTCAACAAAGAGGCCCAGGATGCCTTCATGAAAAAAGCCGGGGAACTCGCCCCGAGGTACCGCACCGAACTCATCAAGCCCGGGCCCCTGGAAATCATTGAGAAGCTATTCAAATGATCCGGGAGGCCCAAATTTCAACGGCCTTCTTCCTGGAGGCACCGGCGTTGGAGGACGTGCGCCTGCCCGCAAGGCCCTCGACATGGCGACTCTCTGCGCCACGCTGCACTACCTGCTCATCAAAGCCTTCTACCAGCACCTACACGACAAGGGCAAGCCGTCCGAACTGACGCGGTAAAAGAAGCATCCTTTTTCGGCTTCCGTGCGGGGGGCGAACGCCTCAAGATCGATGACAAACTCCTTCAACTCAGATGGGTCGAGGTGAAGCGAACCCATGAGAATGAGCACGATGGATTCCTTTTCTGGCGAAACAATTTGGCGTAGTTCCTCGGAGTTTAACCAACCATCCTCACGCCGTCAGAAGCACGATCTTGCCCTGGATATGCCCGCGGGCGGCTCGTTCGTGGGCCTGCCGCGCATCCGCCAGCGCAAACGTGCAGTCGATGGCGACGCGCACCGTTCCCGCATCGAGCGAACGCCCCAGTTCCGCGAGTTGTGGACCGTTTGAGCGGACCTGCGTGGCCGAAACCGTGACGCCCAGCTTCCCGGCTTCCCCGGCGTCAGAGAAGCCCAGCGGGAAGATGGGGAACAGCGCGCCCCCACGCTTGAGCGTACGCAAGAAACGGCCAGCGGTCGGGCCGCCAACTGCGTCGACGACGAGATCGACGCCACGGATGACATCCTCGGGAGCCGTCTTGGTGTAGTCGATGAATTCGTCCGCGCCGAGGTTGCGCAGAAACGCCTCGTGCTTGGCCGAAGCTACGGCGATCACCCGCGCCCCCTTCCACTTGGCGATTTGCAGGGCGAAATGCCCCACGCCGCCCGCCGCCCCGTTGACGACAACAGTCTTGCCCGCGAGCGGCACCGGCTCGTGTTGGTTCGGCTGAAGTGGGTTCGGCTCATCGTGCCCGAGTGCGACCAAGTACTGCCATGCGGTCAGCAACGACATCGGCGCGCCGGCGGCATGCGCGTGGTCGATGCCGGCCGGCTTTCGCGCCAATTCAGAGGCTGGCACGCTGACGTACTCGGCGTATGCCTTGCTCCCTCCGGCAAAGCCGCTGGGAAAGCGAACCATGGAGTAAACTTCCTCTCCGACCACGAAGTCGTTCACCTCAGCAGTAACCTCCTCGACGACGCCTGAGAGATCCGTTCCCAGGATGACGGGGAAATCCACTCGTGGCTGCCACCGCGCCGGAAGCATCTTGTAGCCTTCGCGCAGATACCAGTCCGGGGGGTTGATGCCCACTGCATGGACGCGAACGAGCACCTCGCCCGGCTTCAGCTCGGGTCTGGGCGCATCCTCGCAACGCAGCACCTCGGGGCCACCGAACGCGTGCAGTTGAATCGCTTTCATCAAGTTTGTGGACATAAGTTCTTCCTTATCAACGCCGATGGGTGATACTTACCGGAGCGGCGTTCCACATATACGGATCACTGCTCCGTTTGTCAAGTTGAACCTCATGCGAGCTGACGCCAGAAAGAACTACGACCGCCTTCTCGCCATCGCCGGCACCGTCGTCACCGAGCAGGGTGCCGACGCCTCCCTGCGCGACATCGCCCGCAAAGCGAGTGTCGGACTCGGCACGCTGTACCGTCACTTCCCGACACGGGAGGCGTTGCTCGAAGCCTTGTTGCGCACTCGCTTCGACGAGCTGACCGCCAGGGCAGGCGAACTCAAAATGGCAAGCTCACCCGAGGATGCGCTCGTGTCGTGGCTGCGCGAGATCGTCGCGCTCGCGCACAACTATCGCGGCGTGGTGGCGTCGATGGTGTCCGCAACTGAAAACCCGGACTCCGCTCTCCATGCGTCGTGCGTCACGATGAAAACGGCCGGCGCGGGGCTGCTCACCCGTGCACAGGCCGAGGGGGTGGCGCGGACCGATGTCGATGGCGCAGACCTGTTTGCCTTGGTCGGAGCGCTCGCTTGGCTCCACGACCAACCCTCGCTTGCGCCGCGTGCCGATCATCTCTTCGCGGTGCTGGCGAGCGCGATCCTGACAAACCGCGCCAGCGCCAAGTGATCATCCAGTCTAACCGTCCTTTGCCGCTCCGGAAGCACCAGCGAGACCAATGTCTCGCCAAGGGACCATTCTGAAACCTCTCTGAGTGCGCCGCTCATCCCGGCGCTGTCCGTCCGTGCGCAGGCACCCGCCGGACAGGGTAATGGGTCGATGCCGGACCGCCCAATCCTGATCCGGCTGCCCGGCCATCACGGCCGGCGATCACCTCCGCAACCTACCCGGATGGACACCTCCCGAACCGGGCCGCCTCCTTCTTCTACGCGGCGTCACTTCCGCACGGAAAACCGGTAGGAAAACGTGTTCCGGTACGTCTCCCCCGGCCGCAACACCACCGACGGCCACTGCGGGTGGTTCGGCGAATCCGGCAAGTGCTGCGGCTCCAGGCAGAACGCCGCATGCTTGCCGTAGACCTTGCCGCCTTTGCCCGCGAACTTGCCCTCCAGGAAATTACCCGTGTAGAACTGCACGCCGGGTTCGCTCGTCCAGAGTTCCAGCACCCGCCCGCTGGTCGGGTCGTAAACGTGGGCCGCCAGAAACGGTGCGGCGGACGATCCCTGCTTCGGGTCGTAGGCGTCGAGCACGTAGCAATGGTCGTAACCGCCGGGGCCCACTTGCAACTGCTCGTCGGCGTCGTTGATGCGCGCGCCGATCCTGGCGGGCGTCGTGAAGTCGAACGCCGTGCCCGCCACCGCGCGCCACTCGCCCAGCGGGATCGACGTCTGATCGACGGGCAGATATCTCGAGGCGTGCTGCGTCGCCATATGGTCCAGGATATCCCACTTGCCCGCTGCCCCGCGCAGGTTGAAGTAGGAATGGTTGGTCAGATTGATGATCGTCGGCGCACCGGTGGTCGCCTCCCAGGCGAGCTGCAACGCGTTGCCCTCCGTGAGCGTGTAAACGGCCGTGACGGTCAACGTGCCCGGATACCCTTCCTCGTCCCGCGTGGCTCACGTAGCGTAGCGTCAGCGTCGGCCCCTCCGCGCCGGTGCCCGGCTGCGCCTATCAGACGCGCTTGTCGAAGCCGGTTTCCCCACCGTGGAGGCTGTTCGGCGGATTGTTGATCGGCAACTGGTAGGCGTGGCCGTCGAGCGTGAATTTGCCCCGGGCAATCCGGTTGCCGTAGCGGCCGATCAACGCGCCGAAATACGGCGAGTCCCTTTCGCAACCCTCCACCGTGTCGAAGCCGAGCACCACGTCGTCGAGCTTGCCGTCCTTGTCGGCCACGGTCAGCGAGACGACGATGCCGCCGTAGTTGGTGATGCGGGCCTCGCAGCCGTTGGCATTGCGCAGGGTGTAGATTTCCACCGGGGTTTCCTCCTTGGTTTGGCCGAACGGCTGGTGGGTCACGGCGGCGGGCGTGCTCCCTTGCGTGGTGAGGCACGAGTACGCCAGACCCATCTGACCCAGCCTGGCGATGCGGATCGTGT
This sequence comes from Granulicella sp., assembly GCA_965198515.1. Classification (GTDB taxonomy): domain Bacteria; phylum Acidobacteriota; class Terriglobia; order Terriglobales; family Acidobacteriaceae; genus Granulicella. Next base: position 55,866 of record CBDAPO010000002.1, read on the forward strand.
TTTTCACGTTCGTACAATGTCTGGCCGCCTCGGTCCACTTCGAACGAAACGTTCCATTCGAACGGCGCGAATCATGCGGCCGATCGTTCGCCGACGCCCACGGTCTGCTTGCCGGGGGGATCGGCGTTTAAGAAATCAAGCCCGGGCGAGATTAAACCATCCGGCGAGCTTGCGCCGTTGCGACATGCCGACCGTCCCCAACAGGAGAAATCCGGAGAGCCAGGTGGCCGGCTCGGGCACGGCAGCGATATCCACGTCGAAGAATCCGCTGTTCGTCGTGTAGTCGGCGGTGAAGGTATAGCCGCCGGCCGTATACGTCGTGTTGGTGAAGTTGCCGCTCGCGGGCGAGGTGATCAGTTCCAAGACCTGACCGTTGGTGAACGTTGCCCCGGGAGTCGTGTTGATGCTGAACGCCGCATTGCCAAGGGCCGTCGTGCCAGCGGCGCTCAGCGTGCTGAAGCTGGTGCTGCTTGCCAACAGTGCGTTGAAGGTGCTGCCCGTTTGCAACGTCAAGGCCCCGGTCGTCAATTTGCCCGTCAAGGACTGGACGCCGTTCCCCGCCGAGATGATCGCCCCGTTGCCGACGTTGACCGTGCCAGCGACGGTTCCCGTACCGCCGAGGATCGTCCCCGAATTGTTCACGGTGACCGCGCTGCCTGCCGCCGTGCTGCCGGTGACCAGCAGCGTGCCGGCTGTAACGGCGGTCGGCCCGGTGTAGGTGTTCCCCGCAGTGAGCGCCATGACGCCCGCGCCCGCTTTGGTGAGCCCGGCAGCCCCGCCGCCGAAGTCACCGGATTGATTGAGCAAGGGCGCTGAAACCGTCAGGTCCGCACCGGTTCCGCCGGTCGATGCCACCGTGAACGTAGTGTTCTTTCCCGCGTTGTTTCCCAGATGGTAGCCACCCGTGTTGGTTCCCACGTTCGTGGACGTGATCGTGGAGGGCGTTGTTCCTCCCACCGTCACGTTGCCCGCGAGCGCGAAAGCCTGGAAATTGGCGTTGTTGTCGGTGGAAGCCGCCGTGACCGTGCCCCCGTTCAGATTCAGCGCGCCGATCGCGGTGTAGCGCGTGGTGCTGAGCGTGCCCCCGTTCAAGGTGATCGTAGGCAGGGTGCTCACCCCGCCGCCGTTGTTCTGGGTGCCCGTCCCAAACCAGTTGTTGATCGTGCCGGAAAGGATCGCGCCCGAGCTTACCATAATTGCTTTGGTCGTGCTGTCCGCTCCCAACGCACTGGCCGTGCCGGTACCGCCGGTTCCAACGTTGAGCGTGCCGGCGCTGACCGTCACCGGACCGGTGAACGTGTTCTGCCCGGTCAGGTTCAGGTAGCCGCTGCCCGTCTTGGTGAGCCCGCCCCCGCTGCCAATCACCCCGGAGATCGTCAAGTCGATCCCATTGGCCGTCGTCCCGGTGGCCACGCTGACCCCCAAATTGCCGACTGTGCCAGTGCCCGTGGGGAAATCGTCAATGTTCGCCGCAAACGTGGAAGTCGTCCCACTGGTTAATGACGAGATAGTCGGGGCCGGAGAGGCGTTCACGCTGAACCGGAATAGGGAGCCGGCCGACACGGTGCCGCCGGTCAGGTTGTAGCTGGTCAGATAGCCCTCATTGTTGCCGGCGGTGCTGGTAATCGTCCCGCTGTTCAGGTTGATCGTCGTGACCTGGGTTCCGGCGTTGTAACCCAGCGCGTCACCCGACGCCAAGTTCAGCGTCGCGCCGGCGCTGACCGTCACCACACCCCGAATCGCGCCCGCGCCCCCACCCGTAGCCAGGGAGAGCGTGCCCCCGCTGACCAGCGTGCCGCCGGTGTAGGTGTTGGTATTGGTCAGGGTCAGGGTGCCCGTGCCGACTTTCGTGATCGCGGTGAGTGCCGTCGTGGTGTGGTCGGTGATCGTTCCGCCGAAAGTATCCGCCGCCAGGTTGAGGCCGCCGATCTGGAAGGTGTCCGTGCCGCTGTCAGCGGTCCCGATGCCGTTGTTGCCAATCCGGAGCGTGCCCGTGCCCGTGAGCGCGCCGAGCTGGACCGTGGAGGTGACGCCGTGGTTCTGCGTGCTCAACGTCTGACCGGAGGCAATGTTCCACGTCTGGTTTTGACTGCCCGTCAACGTGGTGCCATCCAGATCGACGCGGTTGCCGACGTTCACGGTGCCGGTGAGACCGCTCAGATTGCCGCCGAAGATCGTGGTGCCGTTCCCGCTGAGCGCAAGGCCTGCAGACCCGGCAAGGGCAGCGTTGATGTATTCGAGGTTGCCGGAGCTGTTAACGATGCCGGGTGTAGTACCAGAGAAATTCAGGTTGGCGCCGCTCGCTCCAGCGATCGTATAGATTGCAGTGTCGAACTGGATCGTGTTGACGTAGATCGCCACGCCGGTGCCGAGGGTCACCGTGCCCGCCGTGCCGCCGAAATCCGCCGTGACAGTGCTTGGAGTGGTATTGGTGTAAGTCGTCGTCGGGCTGGCCCCGGCCGAGTCCGTGCTCCAGTTCATCGTCGTGGTGTCCCATGTGCCAGTCCCGCCGAGGCCGGTAGTCGCTCCGTTGGTGTCCCAATAAAGGTTCGTGTTCTGCGCGCGGGCGCGAGGGGCCAGGGCGGCGGTGGACACGAGGACGGTCAGCCCCGCCAAGACCTTTGCCGAAGCACGCAGACGGGTAAAGGACACATGCCAGGAGAGCGTGTGGCGGGAAGTAGAGAAAAGGCGGGCGTGTTTGGACATGGGAGGAAGAGCGTTGGGGCAGCGTTGGCACTCTACCGAGAGATCCGCTCCGGAAAGTTCTTGAGGGAAATGAAAATCCTATTGATATATATCATTCATTCAGTGACAAGAGAAAGTTTGCAGACGCGAAGAAAATTGTTGACGGCCGATACGAGGGATCTCGCCGCTGTACACGGGACCGGCCCACCCAGAAAGATCACCGGCAACTGCAATGGACGTGTGTCCAGGCAGAGTTATACATATGCTAGGCGACGGATTTGTTTCGTCCGGCTGAAATGAGGGTCGGTCCAGCGTGTCGATTTCTTTACTGCGGGGTGATCGTTGGTTCGCGCCGTCAAGGTGCGAGCACAATCTCGATCCGATGTTTTCCCGCGAGATCGGTGGCGGCGAAAAACGTGCTCTCACACCGTCTGCCGTCCAGGAGGATGCCGGTGATCCTTGATCCCCGCCCCGTCAGTGTGAGGTCGAGCGTGCCGGAACGGTACGGCAGGCCGGTGAGGCTGATCCCGCTCCAGTTTTCCGGCAGGTGTGGCGCAAAGCGCAGGCCGTCGCGCTCGAATTGCAAGCCAAACACCCCGAGGTACAGCGCGCGCAGGAACGACGTGGCCGACCACGTCTGGTGCTCGGCGAGCCCCAGTGCCCACCTTGCCAGCCGCCTTCGGCTTCCCCGGTGCGGGCGTTGTAGATCTCGCTGAAATCATGGCTCGCCAGGGCGAGGATAGCCAGGCCGACGATCTCGTCCGCCATGGTTTGCGTTGCGCCGGTCGTGCCGGCGGCGTGCGCCCAGAGACCGTTCACCAGCGGCCAGATGGAGTTGTTGTGCCGCCCGGGGTGCTCGACGGAGAAACCCGGGAAGGGCGGCCAGATGCTGACGATGCCCTTTGGCTCGCGGTGCGCCCCGGCCACCACGAACCGCGCCCGGGTCGCATCGGCCACGCCCAAAAGGATGGCGAACGATAGCCCGGTGCCTTCCTGATACTTTTCGAGCTTCCCTTCCGTTGGTCCCATGCCGTGCAGGAAGTAGCCGTAGGTCGAGGCGTTGTGGATCCAGAGATGCCCGTTGATTGCAGCCTGGAGCGCGTTGGCCTGGGCATCGAGGTTGGCTGCCTCCGCGGACGGTCGGTGCAGTTCGCGCGCGAGGCTAGCGGCGGCCCGGTACGCGCCGACGTACACGCAATTCGTGCTGAGCGCCATGATCTGGTCCGTGCCCGGATGGTCGAGCACGAACGAAGGCCCACCCCCGCCCGGCTCGCTGAGCGGCGGCGGATAGCCGGAAATGCCGTCGTTGAAAAACGACGGCCCGGCGAACAACCCGTACTTGACGTTGAAGTTCGCGGCCCGGCGCGCGGCGAGCGTCTGGGTCGCGCACTCGTAGGCTGGCGCGAGGACCGAGGCATCGCCGGTGACGAGGTAATGGTTCCAGATGGCGGGAATCCAGATGACCTGATCCCACCACTGGCCGTCCTGCTGCACGATGAGCTTGCCATCGCGGCGTTCGACGACGGCCCAGAGCGTGTTCAGGGCGACGGCGGGCGAGAGCAGCGAAGCGGCGTTCCACGAGTTGACCGAGGTGTCGCGCGTCCAGGGCGTCTGGTAGTGGCCGCCCGCGCGGATGAACGTCCCCGGAGGATCGCGGAACAAGCCGCTGCGGTTGTGATCCTACGCGGGGTTGCAGATCGTGTTGAGGGTGAGCAGATTTTCGACCGCGAGCTGGTGGGCCGCGGCAACGGTCGCCTGGAGTGTCGGCTGGCCGGGAAAAGTGAGTTGGGGCGGTGGCGTAGCCTTCGGTTGTCCGGGGGCATCCTCGGCACCCGCGGCCGGACCGAGGCCGAAGATGCCGATGGCAAGCAGCAATGCCTGCAGCAGCAGCCGAGGCGGGCAATGCATCTGGATCCGCAGGGCTAGTTTGCGCATCGGTTTACCGGGTGGCTGATTGCTTTCAATGTGCGGGTAAGCGTGCTTGCCGCCGCCGCGCTCGACCGCGCCCCTCATGGGTCGACCTGCACGCGGTAAAAGCCCTGGCTGGGCGCCGGGCTGGCATCCTGGAAAGTCAAGACCGTGTCCGTCATGCCGCTTTGCGGGGCGCCGAGGTTGGTGAAGCCGCCTGCCAGGGAAGCGCTGCGCTGAAACTGATAGGTGTGACCGGTGTAGCTGTCGATCGCCACCGCCATCATGCCGCCGGTCCGGCTCATGCTCTTGACCTGCACCACGCGAGAGTCGAGAACGACGCCGTTGTTGACGAAACCGGCGGGCGCGTTCAATACGCCGCTGATGAGGTCCAGGATACCGTTGTTTACGAACGTGGGGCCGCCGTCTGCCATCGGCGTCGCGCCGCGTCCCTGAGAAAGGGCGTTCCTGCCGTTCGTCCCGCTGGCCGCGGCGCTTCCCACCGCCAGCGCCGCGCCGTGTTCCAGGCGGATGGTGCCGTTGTTGGTGACCGCGCCATTGACGGTGAGCGTGCCGCCGGAAACGTCGACCAGACCGCCCGGGTTGACGTTCAGCGCGCCATTGACCGTCGCCGCACCGGTGAAAGCCCCGCCGGCCTCCACGCTGATCGCCCCGCCGAAGGTGCCGCTGCCGGTGGCCGCACCAGCGACAGCAACAGCGCCGCCGATGCTGCCGCTGTTGATGAGGGTGGCCGCCTTGCCGACGCTCACCGGGCCGGTGCCGGTGCCCGAGCCGGCGGTGTTGTTGACGATGGTCGTGCCGCTGCTCATCGTCGTGCCGCCGCTGTAGGTGTTGTTGCCCGAGAGGACGAACATGCCGGTGCCCGTCCCGGTTTGGGTCATGACGGAACCCGTGGTGTCCGTGCCGTTGGCCGTGGCCGCAGTGGGCGCGTAGATCGTGTACGAGTTGGTCAGGGTCAGGCCGTAACTGCCGCTGATGTTGCCGCTGACGGTGAAGTTGTTTGACGAAACGTTGCCCCAGACCTGGTTGTTGTTGACCGAAACGCTCTGCGGGCCGCCCAGGACGACGTTTGCGCTGATGGTGTGAGCGCCCGAGCCGGCTTGCACCGTGATGCCACCCACGCCGTCATACGCTTTGCCCGACGGGGACGCCCCGATCGTCAAGGTGTTGCCGCCCCCGATCGTCACCGGACCGGACGCACCGGAGGAGAAGTTCACGCTGCGCACCGTGAGGTTTTGCCCGAGCGTCGTGGCCAACGGCGCGGTGTTGCCGTTGAAGTAAACGTCCGTCGAGGAACTCAGCGCGGTGTTGTAGGGCGTGGTGAACTGATAATTCTGCGCAAAATTTGTGCCTTTCGCGGCCGTGACGGTGCTCCAGTTGCCGTCGCCCTGCGCCCCGGTCCAGTAAGCGGAGCCGAAGGCAATCGCATTGTACCAGGTTGGGGCGAAGATTTGGTAGCCGCTCAGCAACGGATGAATGCCATCCGGCCCGAGGTTCGTCGTGCTGTTGTTCGGCGTGACGGGATCAAAGCTGTCCACAAAGGTGACATGGTGGCCCGCGAGCAGGTGGTTAAAAACGATCCCGGGAACGTAGGGATTGTAGTACGTGTTTTGCAGGGAACCTACCGTCACGGATTGGCCGCTGGAGTTCGTCGTCCCCTGCGTGCGGTTGAACAGGTTTGCCATGACGACGTTCGAGGTGGGCCGCAACTGCTGGATGTAAGTGGCCAGGGCATCAAAGCGGTTGACCACCTGGGTCGTCTGCGTGCCATCCGCGCCGAAATCGTTGCCGCCGATGCTCAGCGTGACGTAGTCCGGATTGACGCCGTTGCCGGGCGCCAGCCAGTAGCCGCCGTCGTTGTAATTCTGCGCTTCATTCACGCTCGCATTAAGGTTGTTCAGGTCGAACGTGGTCTGGTAGCCGCCATGGCCTTCATGATGCAACTGGTTGGCGCCGGTCAGCACGTTGTAGCCGCTGGGGGTGGCGGCATCCGTCACGGTGTTGCTGCCCTCCATGTTCGGGCTGAACCGCCCGTCGTTGACCAGCATCTGGTACAGGATGCTCCGGTATCCGCCGCCCGGATAATTGGGCGTGGCGCAAGTGCCTTCCGTGATCGAGGAGCCCATGGGCATGATGTTGATCACGTTGGTTGGGGCGAGCGTGATCGTGTATTGGACGCCGTTGGCGGAAGGTTGCGGTGTGATCCGGTAAAACGTGCCGCCGCTCATGCCGCCGGTGCTCGCGCCGTTGCCGTCCGTGAGGACCGTGCCTCCGAATTGGGTGATCTCGCTCGTCGCCGGCACCCCCAGATTCTGGCCGCCGTCCAATTGGTACGTGCCCGCCAGATTCACGCTTCCGGCGGCGGTCACCAGAGGATCGGTGCCCGGCGCCAGGCCGGGGAGGTTGCCAAAATTGAGCCGGATATAGTTGACCCCGCCGGTGGTCAGGTTGCCCTGGATCGCCAGGCGATCCGAACTGACGCTGAGATTAAACGCCAGATAACCGCCTTGCAGGTTCAAGGTCGCGCCCGGTGCGACGCTGACGTTGTTATTGCCCAGTGAACCGCCGCTTAGCAGCGCCCCACCGGTCGACAAAGGCACGCCCGCGGCCAACTGCAGGGTGCCGCTCTTGACGACCGTCGGCCCCGTATAGGTGTTTTGCCCCTGGAAGATAGCCGTGCCCGCGCCATTGAAGGTCACGCCGCCGGGACCGCTGATCAAGGAGGTGCTCTGGAACGTGGTCGTCGTCCCGGCAGGATTCGTGATGTAAAAGGAGGTGTTCGACCCAGCGTTGTCGAGGATCTGAGCAGCGAACATTGTCCCCGGATCAAGGATCCCCCCGCCGGCGCTGCTGATCTTGACCGTCCGGTTGGCGGCGAGCGAAGTCGAACCGCTGCCGCCGGTGAACTGGAGCGTGCCGGAGTCCAGCAGGAACTGGATGGTGGGTGTGGTGGGTTGGGTGCCGAAGGTGTTTCCGAAGTTGAAGGCGATGATGCTGTCGAACGCGCCGAGCGTGGCGTTGTACGTGCCGCCGGTCACGATCCCAACGGTAGGTTTCGCCACCGTTCCGCCAGTGATGCTCGTGATCGCCAGCGTGCCCGGGCCGGTCTTGGTGAAGATCGTGCCCGGTGCGCCTCCCAGAGTGCTGCTGATCGTGTCGGTGCCTCCGCTCGCGCCGGTGGTGACGACGAAGTTCGGCGTCACGGCGGCCCCGGGGTTCAGAGTGATGTTCCCACTGCCGCTGATGGTGTAGCCGCCCTGCTTGAAGGTGATCGCGCCGGCGTTGACAGTGCTCGACAATGTGATCGTGTACGTCCCCGCGGTTCCTGCCCCGAAAATCGCTGTGTCCGTCGTATTGGGCCAAACCACATCGTCGGTGCCGTTATACCAGTTCCCGGTGGTCGTGTCCCACGTCCCCGCGCCGTCCTGCGCCCCGGCCGTGGCGGTGTTGGCATCCCACGTCAGCGTGGCGGCGGCCGTGCCGGCGAGAGGAGCGAGGCCAACCGCAGGCAGCAGGCAAAGGAAGGGCAAGAGTTTTTTCATTCGGGGGAGGTGTCGGGTGGACCATCGCAACGGCGGTGGTTGCCTGGTCGGATCGACCGCGTCAACGCGGGACGAGTTTGAACTTCTGGTTCGCCCCGCCCCCCGGCGGCGCCTGGTCGAGCTGTGTCTCCTGCGTCGAGCCGCCGGGATTGTCCAGCAGCAGTCCGCTGTTGCGGTTGGCAAACGTGTACGAACCATCCGGCTGCCGCTCCGGCTGCCACTGGTCGTTGCCGTCCGGACCAAACTGCCACTGGACGATTTTTGCCCCGCTGTCCTTCGAACCGCCGGTCACGTTGAGGTCCAGTCCGCTGAAGGCATTCTTGATCTGATAGTAGCCGTCGGTGGTCGGGATGAAGTTCCACAGTTGGTTGGAATTGGCACCGAAAGGATATTGGATCACCGTCGCGCCGTCGGTCGTGGAGCCTGCGGCGACATCCACGGCCAGGCCGCTTTCCACGTTGTCGATCTCGAAAACCCCGGCAAACTCGGCCGGCGCGACCTTGCCGCCGGCGATGGCCTGCTGGATGGCCGCGTCCCACGCGTCGGCCATCTTCTGATAGCCGGCGTCGTTGGGGTGCAAGCCGTCGGCGAGGTCGGCCGCGGTCAACGCTTTCATGCTCACGAGGTAAACGTGCTTGCCGGCTTTGGCGCGCGCCTGGACGATGGCCGCGACCTTGGCGTTGTAGGCGTCGATGAGCGTCTGGACGGACGGGGTCGCGTTGCAGACGAGTTGCGCGACCAGGATCGTCACCTTGGGATCGTCGGTGATGATCTGGTCGAGCAAGGCCGCCAGCCGCTTGGGCGCGGTCGCCACCTGATAGTTCTGGCCGAAGTCGTTCGTGCCGATATGCAGGGTGATGAGGTTCGGATGGTAAGTGGCCAGCGCGGTATCGACCAGGGCCGCAATCTGGTTGATCCGGTAGCCGTTATATCCTTCCACGTCGGGGTCAAACATGGAGCCGGCCCGCTGCGAACCGACGAAGTCCAGGGCGACCCCGCGGTTTTTCAGCGCGGCGTACAAGGGGCCGCGGTAGCCGTCGTCGCTGGTGCTCTTAAAGCCCCGGGTGATCGAGTCTCCAAGCGGCATCAGGCGCAAGCCGACGCTTTGTTCCGCACGCGCGGAGGTTGCCAGCACCAGCACCGCGGCCAGCAGCGCCGCGGTCGGCAGCGCCGCGGTCGGCACGCGAGACAGCCATCGACCCGTTCCAGATTGACTTGCCGCACCGCCAAGTATCGGAACGCCTCCGTACTGACGCGCACCTCGGCGCGGCCGCGCGGGAGTCAGGCTCATTGGTTCGTCGGATGATGTGGGGCATTCGTCGCAGCCTGGGGGAAGCATACCTTGCACTGGTATAGATAATGTTTGAGAAGGCAAGGCGTATCTAAGGTCGGCGGCAAATTGTTTCGATTGAACGGTTCGCTGCTGCTCGCGGCAAAAAACGATGGCTTGCTATCTACATCATGTGTTTTTAATTTTGCGGTCATCTTCGAGGTTCCTGGACCTCGCAACCCCCGATTCCCTTGAAACTTCGATCTGTCTTCTTCCTCGTGCCACTCCTCGTCGCGTCGGTAGTCTCCGTATTTGGCCAGGACACCGGACGCGTCGCGCCCGCGTCGCTGCCCCTGCCCTTGCCGGAGGCTGCGCCGATGCCACCGGACCAACTTCGCGCCCGCAACCCGTGGAACCTGCCCATGACGGGCACCTGGCGCTTCCAACTGACGCACGGCCAGATCAAAGCGGGCCAGTTTCAGGCGGGCTCCGCCGCCCGGGAGGAACTCGCCGCCTCCAGCAGCGAGGACAAGCATCCGCCCCAGGATGCGTTCGACGGTGCCGACGACACCCGCTGGTGCGCCCGGGGCGGCAGCTTCCCCCAGTGGCTGCAAGCGGATCTCGGCGAGATCCGGCACGTCTCGGGCGTCAAATTGTCGTGGGAGAACACCGAGGATCGCTACCAGTGCCGGATCGAGGGCCGGCTCAAGAACGGCCCGTGGCAAACCCTCGCCGACGCCTCCGCCGCGCCCGGCATCGGCAACGGTCCGCTCAAGCTGACGCCCGCCGATGTCCGCTTCGTCCGCGTCCTGATCGACGCCAACTCCACCGGCGCGCACTGGGCGTCGCTGCGCGAGTTCCAGATCCTGCTCACCGAAAACGGCCGGGAGGTTGCCTGGCAGCTTCCCAAGCAAAAAGATCCGGTGGCGCCGGACGCCTTCGCCGCCCCCGATTTCAACGACTCGAACTGGGACGACCAGCCGGTGCCTTCCAACTGGGAGATGGCCGGCTACTCGCTGCCGACCTACGACGACGTGGACGACACCGTCGGCCTCTACCGCCGCGCCGTCACCGTGCCGGCGGCGTGGGCGGGCAAACGCGTCTACTGGCACTTCGACGGCGCGCTCGACGGCGCCGAGGTTTTCGTCAACGGGCAGAAGGCCGGTTACCACGAGAGCGGTTACACGGCCTTCGACGTGGACCTGACCGGCCTGGTCAAGCCGGGCGAGAGCAACCTGTTCGCCGTGCGCGTGTCGAAGACCACGCCCTCCTTCGACTGCGACACCGGTGACTTCCAGTCGATGGGCGGCATCTACCGGGACACGTCGCTGATCGCCGTGCCGGAAACCCGCGTCGACGACCTCACCGTGCGCACGCCGCTGGCCGCGAACCACCACGACGCGACCTTGAACGTCCAGGTCCACGTCGCGGGTAAGCCGGGCCAATCCGTCGCCGTCACGGGGCAACTCTTCAGCGCGGACGGGCGTCCGGCGGGCGTGAGCGTGTCCGGTTCCGGCCAGCTCCAGGCCGATGGCACCGCGCAGATTGCCATGAGCACCCCGGTGCAGGCACCCGCGCTCTGGTCGGCGGAGAAGCCGAACCTGTATTACCTCGTGTTCTCGCTGACCAGCGGCGGCGAGACCATCGAACGCGTCGAGCAGCGCTTCGGCTTCCGGCAGATCGAGATCAAGGACAACGTCGTGCTCTGGAACGGCACGCCGATCAAGTGTACCGGCGTCTGCCGGCACGACTTCTGGTCGGACCGGGGGTTTGCCCTGACGGAGGCGAACTGGGTCGAGGACCTGACGCTCATGAAGGCGGCCAACATCAACGCGGTCCGCACCAGCCACTACAACCATGCCCAGCGTTTCCTGGAACTGTGCGAAGAACGCGGCATGTACATCCTCGACGAGGTTCCCTATTGCTGGATCCACGACGAGGTCAAGAACCCGGCCTACGCTCCCTACCTGGTGCAGCGCGCGCAGGAAACCCTGGCGCGTGACAAGAACCGCCCCTGCGTCCTGGCCTGGAGCCTCGGCAACGAGAACGATTACGGCGTTGATTCCCAACAGGTCTCGGACCTCGTCCGCGCGGCCGATCCGACCCGGCCGACCTTCGTCTCGTGCACGACCCCCGACCAGGTCAAGGGCCAGTCTTGGACGGACGAACATTACCCCGACCCAGATGCGGTGGACCGCTTCGCCCGCAACCCCAAATTCGGCGCGAACCTCTCGGAGCATCCGCACATTTTCTTCGAGAAGGAAGTGCAGGCCTACGACCCCGGGGCGTCGGACGCCTGGTCGGAGGCGCTGCTCAAAACCTGGGACAAACTTTGGAAAGACCCGACGATCCTCGGCTCGTTCATCTGGGAATGGCAGGGCCAGGGCGTCGCCGACAAAAACGCGGACACGGCGACCGATTTCTACTACGGCCCGGACCATCTGCGTCAGGAAAACAACAAGGGCATCATGGACGGCTACCGCCATCCCAAGCCGGAATGGTGGATCGTCAAGAGCGTTTACAGCCCGGTCGTCGTCGGCGCGCGGACCGTCAAAGCGGCGGACGGCACCTGCACGGTGCCGCTCACGAACCATTATTCGTTCACGGACCTGGCGGAGTTGACGTGCCGCTGGACCGCGCTGAACGCCGGCAAGCCGCTGCAAACCGGCACTCTCAACGTTGCGTGCGCGCCGATGCAATCCGTGCGGACCTCGTTCCCGGCCCCGGCGGGCATGACGGCCCTGCGGCTGGACTTCGAGCGGCGGGACGGCACGTCCGTGATCGCCTACAATCTCGCGGTGGAAGGCATCCCCTTGCCCGCTGCGCCGTCGGCGCTGGCATCGGGCGGCGCGTTGACCGCGCAGGACGGCCCGGACACGCTCTCGATCCGCAACGCTCTCCAGCAGCTGGATTTCGACAAGCACACCGGGGCCGTCCGGTCCTGGCGCGTCGCCGGCCATGATTCCCTCCTGGCCGGTTCCACGCTCAACCTGGGCGAAACCCGGGGCAAGAACAAGGACGGGGACGACAAGGGGGTGTACCGCGCCGACCAGCCGGTGGGTCTGAGCGAAGCCCGCTTTACGACGACTTCGGAGTTCGGCGGGGCGATGCAGGTTGCCGTGACGACCACCGTCCATGCGGAGGGAGGCGGCCCGGTGCTGGGCACGCTCGTGACCACCTACGGCATCCAGCCCGACGCCGAGATGCAGGTCAAATGGGTGCTGAACTGGACCGCCGACGACACGAAGCTCTGGGAGGACGGGCTCCGGTTCACCCTCCCGGCGGCGTTGACGCACCTGGCCTGGCAGCGCGACGCGTTCTTCACCGACTACCCCGCCGGGCACCTCGGCGAGCCGTCGGGGACGGCCCACGCGGGCAACGTGCTGTTCCGGGCTTCCAAGCGCGGCCTGCACTGGCTGACGCTCACCGACGACGGCGGGGCGGGCATCGCCCTGCTGTCGGCGGATGGCCCGCTCGTGGGCCGCGCCGACACGACCGGAAACGGGACGGTGCTCTTCGCCAGCCGCGAACTCGCCGCCGACTACGGGCTTTCCCGGCAGTGGGTCACCGATCACAACACCCACGCCGCCAAGGGAAAGTCGCTCGCCGGTTCATTCACGCTGCGCGCCATCAACGCTCGCGGCCCCACGACTGCGGCACGCTGATCATCTATGGATTCAGAGCACCACCAATTCTCCCGCCGCACCTGGCTCCAACTGGCTTCGGGCGCGTCGCTGGCGGCGTTGACGAGCCCCGTCTCACGGGCGTACGGGCAACTGGGCACGACTTTCACCAACCCGCTCTTCGCGGGCGACTTCGCCGATCCCACGATCCTGCGCGTGGGGGACGATTTTTACTTCACCCACACCTGCTACAGCTACGCTCCGCAGTTGCAGGTCTGGCACTCGCGCGATCTGGTCAACTGGACCCCCCTCTCCCACGCGATCAACAACACGTTCGGAGATATCTGGGCCCCGGACCTCGCGGAACACGGCGGCCGGTACTTCATTTACTTCCCCACGAACGGCTCGATTTTCGTCGTGCACGCCGACAATCCGCGCGGGCCCTGGAGCGCACCCGTCGATCTGAAAGTCAGGGACATCGACCCTTGCCACGTGGTCGGGCCGGACGGCAAACGATACCTTTATACGGCCGGAGGCCACGTGACCCCGCTGAGCGCCGACGGTTTGTCCACCGTCGGGGAGCGCAAGCAGGTTTACGAGGGCTGGCAGTTCCCCAAGGACTGGAACACGGAGGGCTTCTGGCTGGAAAGCCCCAAGTTGATGCAACGCGGCGGCTACTATTATCTGGTTTGCGCGGAGGGCGGCACGGCCGGCCCCCCGACGAGCCACATGGCGGTGGTGGCCCGGTCGAAGTCGCCGCTCGGGCCCTGGGAAAACTCGCCGCACAACCCGCTGATCCACACCTACAGCGCCGACGAGGATTGGTACTCGGTCGGCCACGGCAGCCTCGTCTCCACGCCGGATGGGCGGTGGTACTTCGTTTATCACGGCTACCGGAAAAACTTCCAGACGCTCGGCCGCAACACGTTGCTGGAGCCCATCGAATGGACCAGCGACGGCTGGCCCCGCGCGCCCCTGGGAGCAAAGCGCGGCGCGCCGATGCCCGCGCCGATGGGCGTCGCGCAAGGTCCGATGATCGAACTGTCCGACAATTTTTCGGCTCCGGCCCTGCGGGCGACCTGGGGAGCCTGGAACGAGACCGACATGAGCCGTTTCCAGGTGGGCCGAGGCGCGCTGACGATCCGGGGAAAAGGCGACCACTCGTGCGAGAGTTCGCCGCTCGCGGTGATGGCTCGCGACGAGAGTTATGAAGTACAGGTCATGGCCACGCCGCACGGCGCGGCTTCGGCGGCACTCGGTTTATTCTACGCGTCCTCGTCGGGAGTGTTCGTCGATTTCAAGAACGGCCAGTTGACCGTGACCGAAACAAAGCAACCGCGGGCGAACCGCGAGTGGAAGGCGGGCAGCGCCGTTCTCAAGATCGTGAACCGCAATAACCGCGTCGAGGTGCTCGCGAGCGCGGACGGACGCGACTGGCAAAGCCTCGCCGCCGACATCGACGTGTCCGGCTACCAGACGAACAAGATGCACGGATTCCAGGCCCTGCGTCCCGCGCTCGCGGCGAGCGGCAGCGGCAACGTGGTGTTCAGCGATTTCCGTTACCGCAAACTTTGATGCTAACTCCTCAAACCTCCCGCCGTCCCGCCACGTGGATGTCCCTCGCCGTGGCCGCCGGACTGCTTTTCCCGTCCCTCGGCTCCGCGCAGGAAACCGCTCCCTACCTGGACGGCAAAGCTTCGCTCGACGCGCGGGTAGACGACTTGTTTCAGCGGCTGACCCAGGACGAAAAGCTCTCGCTGCTGGGCGGCACGGGCTTTGCCACGCCGGCGATTCCCCGCCTCGGCGTGCCCGCTATGAACATGATCGACGCCGGCGGCGGCGCGCGCGGTGGCATCAAGGCCACGGAAGGGCCGGCCACGGCGTTCCCTGCGGGCGTGACCATGGCGGCGACATGGGACCCGGCTTTGATCGGGCGCGTCGGGCAGGCCATCGCGGAGGAAACCCGCAACAAAGGTCCGGGCTCCCAGGTGCTGCTCGGCCCGGCGGTGAACATCCACCGCTCCCCGCTCGGCGGACGAAACGGCGAGTACCTGAGCGAGGACCCTTTTCTCAATGCCCGGCTGGCAGTCGGCTACATCCAGGGTATGCAAGGCACGGGCGTCTCGGCCTGCGTCAAGCACTTCGTCTGCAACAACCACGAGTATGACCGCTTCAACATGAACGTGCAGGTCGGCGAGCGGGCCTTGCGGGAAATCTATTTCCCGGCGTTCGAGGCCGCCGTCAAGGAGGGCAAGGTCTGGATGGTGATGAGTTCGTACAACAAGGTCAACGGCACCTACGCCAGCGCGAACCACTTTCTCCTGACGGACGTGCTCAAGAAAGGCTGGGGTTTCGACGGCATGGTGACCTCCGACTGGGGCGGTGTGCACGAGACCGGTTTCGTCCAGGCCGGCAACGACCTGGAAATGCCCGACCACAAATGGTCGAAGCCCGACAAACTCCGGGCGGCGCTGGTGAACGGGTCCGTCACCCAGGCCGCGGTGGATGACTCCGTCCGGCGCATCCTGCGCACGGTGATCCGCGTCGGTCTGCTCGACCACCCTCCCGCCCCCAACCCGGAGATGGTCAACTCGCCCGCGCACCGGCAGCTCGCCTGCGAAGTGGCCGCCAAGGGCATCGTGCTCCTGAAAAACCAGGAGCGTTTCCTACCCTTCGACCGTGGGCAGATCCATTCCATTGCGGTCATCGGCGAAGCGGCCCGCGCCATGCAGTACGGGGCGCGCGGCAGTCCGAAGGTCGAGCCGCTGCACACCACCGAGCTGGTCGATGGCATCCGGGAAAAAGCGGGCGGCGGCGTGACGGTGCGCTACGCCACCGGCCGACGCGCGGGCGAACCTTTGGCGGGAGAGGTGATGACGCCCGCCGGCGGACGGAGCGGCCACGGCTTCCTGGCGGAATACTTCCGCAACGAAGGGCTTTCAGGCCCGCCCGCCCTCGTGCGGACTGAGCCGGAGATCAACGTCTTCGACAACGAAGCCATCGTGCCCGGCTTCCCGCGCGATCATTACAGCGCGCGCTGGACCGGCCAACTTACCGCGCCCGTGACGGGCCGGTACACGTTCGTCTTTCGCGGTGACGACGGCTACCGCCTCTTCATCGACAACCGGGCCGTGATCGACGAATGGGCGCATCCCAACGGCACGAAGAGCGCCGAAGTTGATCTGGAAGCGGGAAAATCCTATGACGTGCGCGCCGAGTTCTTTCAGTCGGGTGGCGACGTGGCCGCCCAACTCAGTTGGCGGCTGCCGGGCCAGGCCCCCTATGCGGCGGCCATCGAAGCCGCCAAGGGTTCCGACGCGGTCGTCCTCTGCGTCTCCACGCAACGGATGGAATCCGAGGGGAGCGACCGTCCGTCCATGGACCTGCCGGACAAACAGGACGACCTCATCCGCGCCGTCGCCGCCGCCAACCCGCGCACGGTGGTCGTGATCAACAACGGCACTCCGGTGACGATGCAGGACTGGCTCGCCCGGGTGCCCGGTGTCATCGAGGCTTGGCTGCCGGGACAGGAAGGCGGCGCGGCGCTGGCCGCGATCCTCTTCGGCGACGTGAATCCCTCCGGCAAACTACCCGACACGCTGGCCGTCCAACGCGGCGACTACCCGGACGCGCCCAACTTCCCGGGCCAGAACGCCACGGTGAACTACGCCGAGGGCATCTACGTCGGCTACCGCCACTTCGACAAGGAGAACATCGAGCCATTGTTCCCCTTCGGCTTCGGTTTATCCTACACCACGTTTACCTTCAAGAACCTGCGGCTGTCGTCGGCGGGCCTCGGACCCGATGGCAGCCTCGTCGCGGAGGTGGACGTGACGAACACCGGCGACCGCGCGGGCGAGGAGACCGCGCAGCTCTACGTGCACAATTTTCAGCCGAAGATCGACCGGCCCGTCCGTGAATTGAAAGGGTTCGCCAAAGTGGCGTTGCGGCCCGGCGAGACGAAGACCGTGCGCCTGCCCTTGCGGGCGCGTGACCTCGCGTACTTCGATGTCGCGGGCCACCAGTGGAAAGCCGACGCGGGCGAATACGAAGTTGCGGTCGGAGCGTCTTCGCGCGACCTCCCGCAGCGGGCATCGTTCCGGCTGGACGCACCCTTCACCGAACCGGTCTACCATGAGTGAGCAACGGGGACACGACTCCACAATCGCCGTCTTTCTTCGCCGTCTGACGTGCGCCGCCGTCGCACTGGCCAGCCTCACGCTCACCGCGGCCGACGCACCCGGCCAAACGGCGGAAAACGCCGATGCGGCCTACAACGGCTGGCTCAAGGCTTACCTGATCCGCTCCGGCCGGCAGACCTACTTCTGCAACACCCTGACCGACCGCACGCGGGCTTTCATGTGGGGACAGGCTTACATGATCGCCGGGGTGGAAGACGCCTACGAGCGCAACCACGCTCCCGACCGGAAGCAGCTCGTCACCGATCTGCTCAACACGTTCATCGAGAACGAAATCACGCACGACAAAAACAAGGACCTCGCCTGGGACACGTGGAACGACGATCTCGAATGGGCGATCATCGCGCTCATCCGCGGCTACCAGATCACCGGGAACACCCTCTACCGCGACGCCGCGATCAAGAACTGGAACGTGGTCTATAGCCGGGGTTGGGACAACACCTTCGGCGGAGGCATCTGGGAGAAGATGGACAACGTCCCCAACGGCGGCAAAGGCTGCCTGAGCAACTATCCGCAGATCATGTCCGGTTGCATGATCTACCAGGCCACTCACAACGCCGACATCCTGGCCAAATGCAAAGCGATCTACGACTGGGCGCGTCCCCATCTCTTCGATCCGCCCAGCGGAAAGTTGTACGAAGATTGGGGACCGGATGGCCGCAACGAACGGTCCGACGATAACCTGTACACCAGCGGGCTTTTCATCAACGCGGCCAACTCTCTCTACGGGATCACCCGGACGCCCGGCTACCTGAACGACGCCCGGTTGGCCGCCAGCCACCAGATCAAACGTTACCCGGTGCTGACCCAGGATCATCCGGCAAACGGGGGTTTCGGGGCCGATCAATTTGTCCGCGCGCTGAGCTTGCTCGGTCGGCAGAACAATCTTTGGGGCACCTATCAGCCCTACCTGCAAATCCAATGCACGCACGCCTGGAACAATCGCCGCAAGGACTACAACTTCACGGCGAACGATTGGTCAGTCCCGACCTCCCCGACCGGTGACCCGAGAGCCATGGAGGTCGAGGGGTCCGTCGTTGTCCAGGCGGTCACCCAGTTGACTCCATCCGCGGTCTCCTTCAGCGTTTTCGATTCAAGTCACTGAAAAGCTGTTGAGTTAAACGTCCAGCCTTCGTAGGAGCAGACGCCTCATGGCGCACCAGAGCGCTGCTTCGGCGCTCTTGAGGGTTTTCTCGTCTGCTTTGGAGAGCAAACGGCACTGGCCGAGCCAGGCAAAGGGGCGCTCCACCCGCCAGCGGAACCGGCTCGGTTGGAAGCCGCCCCCCTTTTGGATCCGGCCTCGGCTAGGCTTGGGCTTCTTGGGTCGGGCGGTGATCTGGAGTTCCACGCCGAGCACCTCGCCGGCGACGGGTTCGGCCTGACGCTGGTCGGCGGTGTCCGCGGGGAAGCTCTCCAGCGAAGGATGCCGCTCGCACGCCTGCACCATCCCGGCGGCTGCCTCGGCACCCGCGGCCTTGTTGGCCGCGCCGACGTGCACGGCCAGGAGCGTGCCCGGGCTGTCGCTGGCCACGTGGCGGGAGCGGCCCTTGACCTTTTTGCCTTGGTGTAGGCCCCGTTCCTCACCTTCCGCGGCCGTCTTGACGCTTGGACTATCCAGGATCGCGTGGCGCGGTGCCCGGCGAGCCCGGCCCAACGTGACCTCGCGCAGCGGGCACCGCGTGGGTCAGGCCGCTCGAAGAACTTCTCGATCTTGGTCCACGGCGCATCGCTCAGGTCACTCGGCTAGCTCACACCGGCAAGCTGCCAGCGGGTTGCTCATCCGCCAAGGCTTTAACTTAACAGCTTTTAACGGCAAACTCCGGCCGGTGACAATCCCGCGTCGGCGGGCCGGAAGGAGACCGGTTTGCGGGGGGCGCGGGCTGGCCTATGGTGGGCGGATGCACGTTGAGAAACTCAAGTTAGTGACGCTCGCCGTGCGCACGGTCCAGCCGCCCTCGCAGGCTGAGACGACAACCACCTCCGGCTGGGAGCTCTGTGCCGCACAGAGTTCTATGAATGAGCGTCGTGGGACGTCTCTCGACCAGGGCCGGGGTCACCATCATGGCCGTGCTGGGAGCCATTTTGGTCATGATTCGTCGGCAGGTCCCTACCAACACCGGCTGGGCGTGTGATGATAAATCAATACTGGGTGCTAGATCTGTCGATCCGACTTCTCCGTACTGCACCAATCAGCGTCTACGGTCAGAGCAAGGTAGGGACCGTGGACAAGCTGAGCCACACAGAGCCGAGACGCACCCGAGGGTGGTGCATAAGCACGGGCGCTACCAGGCTGTCCGGCGACATCTCCGCCTGCATCCCCGTGGCGCTGCTGTCATCCGGCTCGTCCGCCTCGGCGGCCAGCGCCGCGTCCACGTCGAAGTGCCGCAGATGAGACCCACCCACGAGCTGCGTAAGATGCATTCAAGTGTCATGAACACACCCGCAGGCTACACTCGGCCACAACAACAAGTCCTGTACCCTGACCAAGCATGTGCTGCTGCCAACTTGGACAAAAGCTCGCTTGGCATGCCTGACCGCGTGGCAGTCACTGCTGTGCACAGGCAGTACGACGTGCTCAATGGGAGCGAGCTAGCGGTGTCATGTTGGCTCACCGCCACGATGCTGCGACCGTCGGGCGTCCACGTGAACGAGAGCGGGCGGCCAATGCCGAGCAGCGCCATCCGCGGCTGCCCGCGTCGGGCGTCCCATAGCGGCTCGCCATTGCCGCGCACCGCCTCCGTGGCCACCGGCAGCAGCGGCACCTCCATCACCCGCAGCACGATCCTGTGCGGGGGGCGAAGCATGGAAGTCATCGTGCAATTACGCTGCACAATGAGCTCCACCAGGTCGCGATCGCAAGGAATTGTGAGAACAATGATTCAAATGACCATGTCCAAGCTTGTATATGATGACGGCGGCGCCAGCAGGAAGGGCGTACTTGCGGTGGTGCCAGCTGCTGAGCATGGCAATGCGGGTGCCGCAGGGGCTCCAGGAGAATAAGGTCGGCGGGTACGGCGAGTCCAGGCTGACCGCCTGCACCAGCGTCCCGCGGTCGCTGATCTGCGCAGCAAAACACCGAATTATTGTCATGGGAAAACCATCACACATGACTAGGCTAACTGTCTAGCCTGCACGATGTGACTGTTCAGGCACACGGTCAGGGTCAACATGTGCGGAATCTGTAACAGCAGACCTCCACAAGTCCGCACGCTTGTGTAAAAGCTGGACACAACAATGCGGGTCCGCACGGGTCCAAGGGTGGCCTCGTACCAGCTCGATGGCGGGCGCGAAAGCTCCGCCCAGGATGGCGCGGCGCTCGAAGGTCGTACGCACCAGCAGCCTGCCGTCCGGCGACCACGTCCCGTGTGCGCCCTGTCAACGCGACGACGCACAGGAGGTCGCGAAATAAATACTGAAATGTCAGGATCTGGAGCGTCCGGTTGCAGCTGTGCAGCTGAAAGGGTCGCTTGGACATTTGACGCCTTTTCACCTTCTGGTCGTGAGCACGAGGGTATGAAGCGGGCTGAGAGGTAAATCATGGAGCGAGCAAACCATGCGGTGCGAGGCCAGTCGTCAAAGGCTTACTGCTGCGGTGAGGTTCTGGGGGCATGAGGAGTCCAAGGTGTCCGCCGCACCTGCTGCAGGCCATACGCTGCGGATCCAGTCGGCGGCACAACCTCTGACACAGGCGCATAGTTGTCGCCCAGCGTCACGATCCTGCCGCGTCCTGCGCAACGCCACGCGGTAGAGGTTTGGATCAGGCATAGAGGCCACACTGTCAGCCAGCACTCATCGGGACATGTGCCTTCCCAGGCGACCAGCGCACAGCAGAGGGTGCAAGGTGGGGGTGGGGAAGTGTGTCACACCATCAGACTCCACCCATAGGCGGTTGGAACCCCGCTTGGCGGCCAAGGCGCGCCATTTGCACAGCTGTTTCCAGCTCCCCAGACCTGCATCATCACATGCTGACTCATGTGATCCATAGAAGACAACTGTACTTGCGTGAGGGCGGCTGGCTACGCGTGATATCGACTGGCATCAAGGCTTGAGTTGGCATGAGGTGTGAAAGGAGCCACTGAGTGGCATGATCCAAGTGGGCTGATATCTGAGTTCATGGCGGGGCTCGCCCCACCTGCTTGGATAGTGGCCAATTGATGCGCTGAGTTGGTTCGGAACGCCTCGCAATCCATCGACTCATATGCGACCGACCAGAGGCGATCATCTGAAGACACGGATAGCCAATCTCGATTGACCGAGGCAGCCGCGGCCAGACAGCCGGCAGGCATGTGTCGGAACACCGTGCTGATCGCGGCCATGTCCAGGCTGTCAATTGTGGTGGCCGCCATGCTCGCTGCGGGCGGGCACTAGCTCTTGAAGACCCGAGGCTGATTGGCCAGAGGTTGCTTTCCGATCAGCGCTTCGGGCGGAGTCACGATTCAGATTGTCAGACGATTATCTGTGCAGGAACACTTGTTGTAAATGTGGGGCAAACAGAGATGAGAACACATCCAGCACTCCCTAGAGCAACAGTCACGATTTCGCCCTTTACTCACGCACTTCGCCCTCGTGACAGTACCCACGTGTCGCTCATCGTAAGGGGCAAACATGAGCAATCTTTACCAAAGGAGACCGAAGTTTCGCACGCTCCTTCCAGAAACTGTGCTAAGCAAACACTGCGACGGTCAATCGCACTGTGCGAGAAAGCACTTTGAAACATCCAAGGCGGGGGCGTTCCGCGAGGACTATGTGTCCAGTAATGGAAGCGGCGCTGATGAGTTCACGACGCCAGCAGCCCCATATAAAGCTGCCCCGCTGGCAACAGGCTTACGCCGACACACCTTCCAAGCCAGCGACTCTCCCCGAAGCCGTCACTTTCACCAACGAAGAACAGACAGCACGGCGCAACGCTCCGTCTGGAACGACATCATGAAGGCGCTCCGAGGTATGCTGCCAAGCGGAGCAGGTCGCTGAAAACGCCGCCGGCTGTGACCTCCGCGCCGGCGCCAGGACCACGAATGATCAGCGGCTGCTGCCTGCAGCACCACGCCACGAAGGCTGAGTCGCCCAAGCGCTGCAGTCTCAACAGACCTGAACCGCGTCGAAGAGCTACGTACACCCGCTATTGAAGCTACTGCTGAACGCCGGGCAGCAGTGGCGCATACTCACTTCCTGGGGAGATTTCGTGTCGCTGCAGCGTATTCTACTGCGCACGCAAGCGGCATGTCGAAGAGCGTCAGCTCCAGAGCCCACGCTGAGCCTGAGCCCAACATGATCCCATGCTAGCTGGGGCAAGCCGCGCATAGGTGCACAGCATATGTCAGCGGGCGGGCGCCAGCTCATTCCCCAAGAGCACCTGTATCGGGCTGTCGTGAAGGCGATGATGTTATCGCTGCCCTGTAGCTGCGCGAAGGGGTGGCTGGCTGGGTACCGTTTCAGCTCGACGCTGCCGGTGCCGGCCTGCACGTTGACCACTCCTGCGCAACAGCAGTCGAAGCTGCCTCACCATCTGGAAGTCCAATTGGGTGGCCTTCTTGGCGGCCAAACTTCGACGGTCATATGCACGAGAGGGCACAGTAGCTGAGGTGCCGTTACACCCAGTCGATCGGCCGCAGTAAGTTTATAGGCCGCGTGAGCGACGACATCTTAGCTGAAGCTAGCTCTGCACGCACCATGCAGGACGGCGCCAGAGACAGCGACGCACCGACGTATCGGAGGCACTCGCCAGAGGCGCTGGCCTCCGCCAGCTGCGCCGACATGTCGCCGTCGTGCTCCGGCAGCCGCGCCAGGTACTCGTCGGCCGTCGCGCAGCCGCGCAGGGGCTCCGGCACCAGGCTGTGCACCGGCACGTCGTCCAGCTCCAATGCCATGCCGCACTCCCTGCGACGATAGATTGTTACAAGGGTCATGAGGTTTGCCGTTGGAAACTCCCCCCGAGTGTCGCTTCCAAGTGCGGATGTTTTCGAAGACGCAGGTCCTCTGCAGGCTGCATTAGACCGGGTTTCATCCCGCCCAGCCCGGTCGCTCTTCTTGATTCCGTGTTGTTGACACACGCACCTTGCCAGGATGGTCACTTTCCGCGCCACGTCCATGCCCGCGAGGTCGTCCCGCGGGTCCGGCTCCGTGAACCCGGCGGCCTTCGCCTCCGCCACGATGCCGCTGAAGCTGGTGCCCTCGATGAAGCTGTTAAAGATATAGCTGAGTGTCCCGCTGAAGATGCCCTCCACCTGCAGCACCACAGCACATTCAGGACCGTGAACAATGGGAACATACGACACAGTTCCTGACTAGAATTCGGCATCGAAGACCATGAAGTCTGCACCATGATGTTGAGCATCCGTCTGGATGGAACCTGCGCTAGACTTTAGCTGAGCAGCATGACCTATGTTCAAAAGCGCAAAGCGGTCACCGAAGGTAATACGCAACCCCTACATCACCCATGGTCGACCAAGGGATTTAGGGGAGCACCGCCGGGTGCATCAGTCAGCACGAGGTGCAGAACCGCGAACGCATGGTGAAGCGGCGCACCTTCAGGATACGGTCGCCGGTCTCAATGAGGTGCTTGAGCGTGGCGATCACAGGGAGGCCGGCACCCACCGTCGCCTGCGGGAAACCCGCCACAGACACGTCATGCTCACTGCTATTTCCAGGTCACGACGCCAGAGCCTGAAGGTAGAGTGTGATGCGGACGACCTCAGTGGTTTGAGTACGATGGGTTCGTCATCGGGATCGGAAACTGTGAAAAGCGCTGTGATCATCTTTGGCCGCTGCACAGGATTACACAACTGATACTCTGTTCACCTCCGAATTGCTCTGCATGAGCGCGTGTACAACACATGCGCAGGTGCGATGGCGACTCAGTGGTTTGAGTACGTGATTGAATCGTCATGTCGGTCAGACAAACTGTGATGTGTGAGTCATCCTCGCCGCTTCATCAACCTGCTCCGCACAAACAACAGTATAGGCGCAAGGCTTCAGGAAACAGGGCACAAAGCCGCACCTCGTAGAAGTAGTGCATGTAGCTCTGTCGCTGAAGCTTCTTTAGCTGCTGATACCGGTCATACGGGCCCGAGCTGAGCTTCTTGTTCGGCGTGATGATGTTGATGCCTTTGCCCATCCACTGCCGAGCAGTACTTCTTGTCAGCTGAGGTGCAGGCCATATGGCACCATACCCTCACAGTCCCGAGCTATGGTCAATTGATGCGGACGAGCTAGACCATAGGCTATTATCGACGAGAGAGAGTCCCTCAACAACAGAGCTGCCACTGCAATGTGATGCGAGGACGCAGTGAGGCGAGCATAATTTTGCGGTGGCGAACATAAGCTTGCTGACCGGAAAATTACCTCTAGGTAGTGTGCGGGCGGCACGTCTGAGGCTGTTGCGTCGATGATGACGGCGTTGGGTATGAAGCTGGACGACAGGTGGCTGGCCATGTAGCTCAGGTCCACCGGCTGCGAATGCCTGCATGCAAGTCAAGTATATGATATTTTAATCGCATGCTTGACATCACAGACTGTGAATGAGATCCTTCTGCAGACAACTCTCAGGAGGCATCACATGGTTGCGAGGAGGATCACTTTATCTTTGCACAGACTGTGGAACGGCACTCGCGCACCAATCGGAGAGCATGCACAGCAATCTGCGGGAATGATGCGTGTACATGCATTTGAAAACGAAAGCAAACGAGGTAGAGGAGGACGCGCTGGCTGAACTGGTCCTTCCAGCTGGAAAGGTCGATGCCGTCCTCTGACAGCAGCATGCGGCTGCTGCTGGCAATGCTCAGCACCCGCACATCGATGTCCAGCTCCTCCTTCAGCTCCTGCGGCATAAAGGGCAACAGTATCACCGCACGATAGGTGCTCAAGAGCGGCAGGGCACCGCCTGCCTACGGCTGTGCATTGCCTGCCTAGGGCTGTACACACTTTCGGCTCAACAGCTTGAGGAGGTCACTTGCTGCCAGCGTGAACGTGCTTAACGACGTGTGACAACTGCACTTCGCTGTCATACGGAAGTGCTTGTCGTGCAGCTGAGCAGACGCCATCCCCCACAGCTCAAGCGACACCCTACTGCTGTAGCTGTCATCCACAAACTTAGCAACTTGCGGCAGGATGTCAAGTGTTGAGCCTATAGTCTCGACTGCTCGGCGAAGAGGGCCATGCCGTGTGTCCGGCTGCGCGCGCCTGCATCTGCTGCTCCAGTTGGCTGAGGAAGGTGGCACCGATAAGGCCCGGCCCCACGACCGCCAGCGCCAGCGGCAGCGTCGCCAGGTAGAACCGCGCGTGCACCGCCCGCAGCGCGCGCACGCTCTCGCGAGCGTCCACCAGGATGGTCACGTTGTACTCTGACGACCCCTGCGCGATCGCCCTGCGCCAGAATGTACCCTCTCATGAGTCCTGAGACTCATTGAGCGCGTTGTGACCTTTGAGCGCACTACACATATGAGCACTGGCTCAATTGCCGCCAACTGAAGTATTGCACTATCACGACAGCCACTGCTGAAGAACTCCTGGAAGCGATGCAGCATCCTGACATGAGTGTCAAAGGACCTGGCCTGCGCACCGGATGTTGATGTTGGCCTTGGCCAGTGCGGAGAACATGGTGGCGGCGACGCCCTTGCGGCTGGCCATCTGCTGGCCGACGGCCGCCAGGATGCAGCAGTCGGCGATCTTCTCCACCTTGCTGATGCGCCCCGCCCGGATGGCCTCCGAGAACCTGCCGTTGGCAGAAGCAGCACGATGGCACGCATGCGTTGTGGTCGATCAGAACAGCGTGGGCGGCTGCAGTCAGTGCCGACGATGGGGTGTCACGAGCACGGCATGCCGGCGAGCTGACTCGATCGATTTGCTGTGAAGCAAGGCACAGCGTGCACTACACCGGCAGTGGGCGGCACAGCATTTGGCTGGTGATGCTGGCCTTTCCTCCCTGATCCCGCGCACCGCTCTGACAGGCTGTCCACTGCGGCATTAGCCTCGGAAGACTTGACGGCGAAGCAGACGGAGTGCTCCGAGGACGCCTGGCTGATCATGATGACGTTGACGCCCGCATCGCGCACCGTCGTGAAGATCGCGCTCGCTGTGCCGTGCACTCCGACCATGCCGGTGCCCTGCGCCAGGTTGTGAGTCAGCACTGACCGAGCTGACGACAAGGCTGTCGGGCACTTGGGTGACATTGAAGGCGCATGACCTGAGCTGAAACCATGCCCCATACAAGGGTCAGGTCACTTCTCTGTCATCTGCGGGAGCACCTGGTTATCAAGCTTATCTAAATGCGACGATGCTTGACGGTGCATACAGGCATGCTCGGCACACTGGTGCTCATGCAGCGCACCTCCACATTGATGAGGGCGACGTCGTCGATGGTGGCGAACCCCTTGACGAACTGGCCGCCGGAGCCGTCCTCCGCGGTCACAAAGTCGCCGATGACGGTGCCCGGCGCCTCCGGCTTAAAGAAGTTCCGGATCGTGATCGGGATGCTGCAATCAAATTTTAGCGGTCTTCATTGCCTCAGTGAGGAGGACATTCCAACCAGTGACATCTGCCTACCCAGCCATGGCCGTCCCCTGAATGCTCAACTGTCGTGCGCTCAAGCAACAACTTGCGGCTCGCGAGGTGTGCACGCTCATCAGCAGGAAGCAGGCATGTACAGGCTTGCATCAGCTGCCGACGCAGGCAAGCATTGCAACGAGTGGTCGCTGATGGAGATATATTGCGCACTGAGGATCGCAAGGTGCGCTTATGAGAGCGCGCCTGAACTTCATGGCGGGCAGCGTAGTGCGTGGGTGCAGCACGTTGGCGCCGAAGTAGGACAGCTCCCAGGCCTCGTGGTAGCTCAGCTGCTCCAGGCACACCGCCTCTGCCACCTGTGCAGGCGTCAGCGCAGGCAGCCTAAGCCCACCGATCCGCTTCCAAGGTAGACCCACCCCATATCCACACAATGCAGCGCCGTAGGACACGGCAGCGTTCATCGCCGTTCATCCCTGCAGGTGGCCCTGCGTGAGGTTGCATGTGAACATGTTGGGCATGCGAGCATCATCGAGCTGCAGCTGTGGCCTCGCTCATGTCATGAGCAGCAATGTAGTGGCTGCAGTCCATGCACACGGCGGGGCGCGGACGTTGCTATCGCCGGTCTCCAAAGGTCCACTTGACTGGCACAGGTGGATCTCTGACAGACCGGCTAGAAAATGACCACAGAGACAGAGCAGAGCCCCGGCGCCCGGTGGCATGGCTGTACTCCTGGCTTCTGGCTCGTACCCACCTTCTGCACGGGACTTACCGTCAGAGCTCACGCTTACCTTGCGTGGGTCTGCGCTGAAGACGCCATTGACGTCGGTCCAAATCGTGATGTGGCCGCATCGGAACAGCGCACCCAGGATCGTCGCTGAGTAGTCGCTGCCGTTTCGTTTTAAGGTGCAAACTTGCCCCTGCGCACCATGACCACAGAGGCCATCTCACACATGGTTGCCATTGTGACATCATACAAACTGTTTGCGACTCCTCATAGCTGTGGCTCAGCATGCCTGACCACCCCGAGAGCTGGTGCAACAAGAATCGCAACTGCAACTTGCCACTGCTTGGACGCTGCTAGAAGCTGCAGAACTTCAGGCTATACCTGCACATGCTGTGGCTCCCATGCTGCATACTATTGACACGAGACATGCAGATCACGCCAGAACACACGGACAATTGCAGTGGGAAGCGGCCATGCCTTGGGGTTCTTGGCGATGAACCCTGTGGCGACGATGATCTGCGGCACGCCATGCCGCTCGGCCCATGCGTCCAAGTTGGCGTCCGAGCGGTCATACTGAACGTCCACCGAGTTACCATCTGACGTGGGTGTCACGACCTGATCCACCATAAGTCAACCAGTGGGCAGATCAAATTCAGGGTGGGGACGATTTGCTCAACGATTTTCATACATGCCCGCTCATTCAAGCAGGAAGATGTCGTGTCAGCAACTCGCGATCCCGGGTCTGATGCTGCCCAGCTTGCGCCCGTATAGGTTCTACAACATTGACGTCATAATGACCACCGTTACGGTGCATCGCGTTCCCTCTCGACCATCACTTGATCTTATCGATATCCTGCGCCATGCGATCCGCAGCGGACGCCCACCAGGATCTCCCGGGTGTCCATGAAGCGCGCGTCACCACCCAGCACCTCGCACGCCGCCGCCACCAGCTGGGCGCACCACAGCTCGCCGTGCCCCACCACGAAGTCCGTGAACTGCTCCGTCTCCATGCCGGCTGCATCTCAGGCAGCAGTACATCAGGAGCCTGACGAACTTGACCTGATGGCGCTGTGTACTGCCTGAATGCGGAGCAAGTACGAACCAGAGCCGTAACGCCTACAACTTGACACATTGTGATATCAAGCACGACTGCAAATAGCCTTCGAGACAGCAAGTGCGCACGTAGTGAGTGTATGATCTGACGCAACTCGCGCGACAACTATCCAACTGGTACAAGTTGAGGCGCGGCTGGCTGCAAGATGAGCTGCTGCAAGCACGTGCAACGCGCACCTATGGAGATGGCGCGCAGCATGGCCTTCAGGTTGGCGATGTCATCCAGAAGCCGCGACACGAAGGCGTTCAAGGACCGCCCACCGCCCAGTAGCAGCTTCGCAGTCTCCACGTGCTTCTCCTGCGGCAAGCGCGAGCACGCAAATGAAGGACTGCGAACGTTGGTGTCCCGCCATGCCACCCAGCAGAGTTGACACAGTGTCATCACAATTCGGAGCGTCGACGCATTCGAGCGAACCAAGAGTGCGATACATCAGATGCGGTGCACAAAGTTTTGCCTTGTGTTGCATGTGGCCACCAGAAGGCGCAGGTTGAACAGCAGACAGGATGATGGCAGAAGTTACACCGCAGAGGGTCAAATTGCTGCTTGACAGATGCCGAGCACCTGCAGCGCGGCGAGGTCGAGGAGAAACGCCTCATCCTGGCGTGCGGCCTTGGCGACCATGTTCAGCAGCAGGTCGGTGACCTTGATCGGGCTGGACTCGTGCGACCCCATCGCGCTCACCACGACCACCTGCAGCAGACCGCACAGTCACTGCTCGCCACAGCACCAGGACGGCGGCGCAGCCAAGCCGAAAGTTTTCAATGCATCCCACAGCGCAAATGCACTTCTGATGTTGAACTACCAAAGATTGGGTGGCCTTATGTCCCTGTGCAAACGGTCAGTATCTGAAGCGTGACACGTGCCTGCTGGCTGTCGGCGCTGGCGTCCACGGCGAGCTGCGCGACGCGGAGGATGCGCTCCGCCGCGGAAACGCACGTGCCGCCAAATTTGTGCACCTGCCACTGCTTACCCCGCGGGCAGCCGCTGGCCGCCGCCTGCTCCCCATGCGTAGGCGCCTCCGCCACCGCCAGTGCCGCCGCTGGCGCTGCGCTGACGGACATGGCAGCTGGCAACCTGTGACCAAAGCCTCGAGGTCACTTTCATGCGCATAAACGCCTCAACTGATGCCAGGTTACCAGGGGAGGGGTAGCTGTGAGGGGGGGGGGTCTTTATTTGTAAATCGAGGAACTCAGCTGCAGCCACAAGATACACCAGCATCACAGGGGTTATGCATGCGATGCATGCAGCAAACCATGGCTATGTACGGGCTCACCGCGCAGCCTGGGTGATCGTCCCAGTGCCGCGATGCAGCAGCATGTTCTGCTGCAGTCGCCTTGCCAGTTGATCAGCCGACGCCGCCATGTTCCTGGCGCACGGAAGGCGCGGAACAAATGACGCTGGAGCTGGGAGGAGGTCAGCGGCGCAGCAAGGGGATGGGCCGAGGGAGTTGGCGAGGGTCATGGAGGGGGTCGCTTAAGAGCCTGCGGAGGGCGGTGGGACGGCAGCGTGCATGTATCGCGCGCCGTCACAACGATCGAAAGCCAAAATCGTGAACATGCACATTATCAGGGTTTGTTGTCAGACAGGCTTGCGGGCCGGGCACTAGAAACGCAGTGAGCGCCGAATCAGCATCAGCGACCGATCATTTCACGACCCAGTGTGTGCTTCGCCACGGCGGCTCGGCGCTTGTGGAGGTGCCGGCCCCGGTTATGCATCAATAAGTGGTCTCGAAGCTGTGTTTCCAGCTCCTGCTAGCCATTGACCGTCCTCTCACCCCACCACCGCCTGCGCCCCGCAGGATGGCCGGCGTTGGCATGGGAGGGAGGCTGCCTCCCGCATGCCGCAGCTCGTGGCAGTGCACAGCACAGGTCACAGACAGGGGCTCCCTCCCAGCGCACTGGCACATGCGGCTGCTGCAGTCAGCGCAGGCGGCGGCCACACGCTCAGCAGGCTTCAGCACAGCATCATGCAGCACACGCCAGCACGCGTGCGGTTGCGTAACGCCCGAAAAGCAACGCCAGCCTGGCTGGCAGCGCTGCGGCACGGTCTCCTCCCTGCCGCCTGTTGTCAGATCCGCGCAGCAGCAGTGTCATCAGCGAAGATCAGCTGCCGCAGGAGCTGCGACCGAGACAGCGCCAACAGCAGCAGCCGCAGACTCATCGGACTCACCAGGCATGGCCTCGCGTTACACGTCATGCCTCTCGCATGGATTTCTGTGGTGTATACATGCGCTCCCGATGGTGTTCTGCTCATGATGCTCAGCGTGTTACTGCAGGAATCAACGGTCAGCCAAATGTGATCGCAGTGCTGCGATCGCGCGGACTCCTGCAGGTGAGTTCACTGTGTCACGGCCACCTTCACCGCCAGGCATCAAAGTCCCTGGTCCTTCAAGCGCACCTACCTGGGTTTTTCGCGTCTGCAACAGCATCGCACCTCCTGCATCACACCATCAATCTTGCTCTGGGCAATGCAGTGCCTTAACAATTGCAACTTAGCACTGATGAATAGGCAAATCCTGGGTCAGTAAGACTCGCTGCATCCGTCAGTTGTGCCCTGCAACTTGGAAACCATGACCTGTCTGTGCAGGACATGACCAGCCCAGAGCTGGAGCGGGCGGCAGGCGCGGGGCCGCTGGCCATATACTGCGGCTTTGACCCGACGGCCGAGTCGCTGCACCTGGGAAACCTGATGGGCATCCTCGTCCTGTCCTGGTTCAGGAGGCGCGTCCCGACACTCGCGCACCACATGCCGGCATTTCTGATACCTCGCACGCCCCGCCCTCCTCCTTTCTGCAGTTACCACCCCACCAACAGTTCAACCATCGGCTGTGCTCACCTTCGGTCGGTTGTATTCGCCATGCAGATGCGGCCACAGGCCGGTGGCGTTGCTGGGCGGCGCGACCGGGCTCGTGGGCGACCCCAGCGGCAAGTCGGCGGAGCGGCCGGTCCTGTCAGAGGAGCAGGTGCGTGCCGCGCATGCTGAAGCGAACGCTGTGGCCCAGCTGTTGCCTGTGTCTCTGCCAAAAGGAACGCCGCCAGAGGGAGGCAGTGGGGGAGACTGCCACGGCTGCCCAACGCGCCTTGTGCGTAATCTTGCGCCGCCTGAGCTAGTCTTGGGACCAGGCTGCACTGTGCAGCTGAGCTTGACCATGGTTAGGGTTAGGGTCAGGCATTTGCGGTCACTGTTGACGAAAGCTCCTGCTGGCAGGCTGCCCGCAACGTGGCCGGCATCCGGCAGATCCTGGAGAACCTGCTGGCCCGCAGCGACGGTGCCACGTCCACCAGCAACGGCAGCAACGGCAGCAATGGCGCTGGTTTTGCGGATGTCACCATCCTGAACAACCTGGTGCGGTCCTGAGCACCAGGCAGCTCAAACTCGCAGAGCTTGACCACACGCACTTGTACCTGGCGTGCAAGTGAGCCGGCGTCCTGCGTGGCTTCGGCTCCAACGGGATGCCATACCGTTGCCATATGGGCATGCAAGCCCGTTCTGCATTTTAGTTGCAGTCGTCTCATCATATATATGGTGTCACGCAGCAACGCTGCTGCACGCGGGACCGACGGCTGTGCAGTTCGCACTGACGGCAGCCATGCATAGCATTCCTGCCGCACGCACGGCGCATCAGGCGCTGTCGTCAATGCTAGACAACCAATGTGCTGGTCGTCCTCACAGGACTGGTTCGGCGACATGCGGCTTATGGACTTCCTGCGCGTGTACGGCAAGTACGCTCGCGTCGGCATCATGCTTGCACGCGACTCCGTGCGCACACGGCTGGAGAGCGAGAGCGGCATCAGCTTCACCGAGTTCTGCTACCAGCTCCTGTGCGCTTGACCACTGGTCACTGACGATGAGCTCTGCCGGCGCATGGTCAGTCACACTGCATTGCCTTTGGTAGCCGATCACACTGTGTAAGTGCTCTGAACGGCAGTGTGAATGAAGTCCATGCGTACCGAAGGGTTGACAGGCACAACTCAATGGGTCGTGACATGTACCACTGCAAATCACGGTTGACCGTGGAGCTTATTGTTGACTCCAACCTGTGAGCATATTGTGGCCCAGACACTGGCCCATACCTCATCAGCTTTGGACTGTATCGCGACCCTGACATCACTGGAACCTCCGTTCACACGCAGGCAGGGCGCTGACTTCGTCCACCTCAGCCGGCATCATGGTGTGCGTGTGCAGACCGGCGGCAGCGACCAGTGGGGCAACATCGTTGCGGGTGAGGCACAGTTGCGACTGAGGGCTTTGCCTCCGCACTCTGCAGCCTCTGCACGCCACGTTGCCTTTCGCAAAGCGCAAAGTGTTCTGTGGGTCATTGGGTAGTGTCATTGTTGCTCGGCTACCATTGAAGCCCAGTCGTCCTGCAGCCTGCTCATGAGCGCGGAGACATGCAAGTCTAGTCATGTTAAAACGATCTGCATCGGTACCTCCCTGCATGGAATTCAAGCATCTTGTGCCTTCTTTTGGGCTATGCCTCAATCCAGCCGCACTCCAACCCCCTGCAGGCACGGAATTGATCCGGAAGGTGGAGGGCGGCGAGGAAACAGAGCCGTGCTTCGGCGTCACCTTCCCGCTGCTGCTCAAGGCCGACGGCCGCAAGTTCGGCAAGTCCGAGGACGGCGCCATCTGGCTCGCGCCGGGTGCGTTCGTTGCACAGCGTGGACGTCTTAGCCTCAATGTACACCTGCAAAACGCGTTGTGTCAGGATCCTCTGGCGAGAGACTGTCGATCACCACATTATATTGTGCCGACGGTCTTCCTGCTGCGCTGCTTGGGGATCAGCATGGATGCTGCTGTATTGCGCTGTGCTGTCGTATGCCCTCCATGCAGCATCTGCGGCAGAGGTTGCGCTCTCAGAATGCGTAACACAAATGCAAGGCGGTTTACGCTGCCCTATCTCTGCGCAGACAAGCTGTCGCCGTTCAAATTCTACCAATACTTCCTGACGTCGGTCACCGATGGCGAGGTCGTCCGCTTCCTGCGCATGCTCACCTTCATGCCCCTCGAGGTGACCCGCCTGCCCTTCGTGTTCATGACAATGTGGTTGTAAGCCAGGATTGGCATACACCTCAGATCAGGAGGCCAGGGTTTCTATCATTGTATATTCGAGTGACTTTCCTAGCCTCAAGCATGATCTGTGATTGTGCTTCAACCCCTGAGCATGGCTGTGCCTGTGCTTTGAACTCACTGCTTGTGCAACTTGCGGCGCCGCAGGAGGTTGCGGGCATAGAGGCTTCAATGTCCAGCCCAGACTACACGCCGAATTCGGCCCAGCGCTGGTTGGCGGAGGAGGTCACGCGGTTCGTGCACGGCGAGGAGGGTTTGGCCCAAGCCCTGGCAGCCACCGAGGTGAGCAGAGCTCAGATGCGCCCTGCGGGATCCGTCAGGTCTGGCGTCTGTTATATACCATGCCAAGGCTTGAGGGCCTGCAGCCATTCATGGCCAATAATAGGCTTGTCCAGTCATCACTCGAGCGACTCTGCAAGATGAGGGTAGCAAATGCAAGCTCTCATCACAGCTTTCGTTCACTTCTCTCGATAGACGCCAGCCTGGAGGCTGGACATAAACACTTGCGCTGCACATGTGCAGGCCCTGGCGCCCGGTTCAGCGACGATCCTGGACGCTGCTGCGCTTGAGGCCATTGCTGCTGAAGCCCCGTCTGCGACGCTGCCCCGGGACGCGGTGCTGGGCGCAGCGCTGGCGGACGTGGCCGTTGCTGCGGGTCTGCAGCCGAGCAAAGGCGCCACACGGCGCCTGATCAAGGTTTGTAATTGGTATGTGTGCGACGTGCTGTGCAAGTTGCAAGTTTGAGAACGTCATCAACCTGGAACGTCCAATCAGAAGACGTGCGATCGTGTGGGCTTCTCCGGCACCCTCTCTTCAGCTACTGTCGTTTAAGCTAAAGTATCCGATGCTGCTGAAGCTCTGCAGATGCGTCCTGCGTGAACGCTGCTCAAACAGACCCATTGCTGGGCAACACTGAGGCGTTTGCCCCATGTAGGGTGGCGGATTGAGGGTAAACAACATCAAGGTCAATGACGAAGGCTATGTCATGTCAGAGGGTGATCTCATCGATGGGAGGCTGGTGTTGTTGTCTTGCGGCAAAAAGAACAAGCTCCTCCTGCGAGTAAAGTAGCAGCTTGAAAAGGCTGTCAGTGACGTACAATACCACACAGCGATTGGCAGAAGCCAACACCATTTCACGCCGACCTCGATCTCCGACAGGTGGTGGGTCTGTAGGTTCGTGCACGTTGACCTTGCAGCTGACCACATATGCCATACGCTTATGGGTAAAGTCTCAGTGTCAGAAAAGGCTATGCGAGTGGG
Organism: Granulicella sp.; assembly: GCA_965198515.1. Classification (GTDB taxonomy): domain Bacteria; phylum Acidobacteriota; class Terriglobia; order Terriglobales; family Acidobacteriaceae; genus Granulicella. Next base: position 90,783 of record CBDAPO010000002.1, read on the forward strand.
CCGGCTGAATGGCATATTTGTTCAAGTCAAGAGCCTGACCTCCATACAAATCCCAAGCACATATACGCAAGCTATGCGTGCTGCGGTAGTGCACCATGAGCCTGGAGCGTAGGGCATAGAGCCTGCAATATTTGCAGCCACCTTCGGACGCTAACCCTGACACGTGTCTTGCATCATGTCGAACACCCTGACCCTGACATCCTATGTCAAAACTCGCCCAGGACCCAGTCCCCCCTCTGCAGCCTCCCTTCCTCGTCACGCTGCGATGCCTGCAGGGCAGGGACAGGGCAAGGGTCAGAGTCAGCATCAGCGCAGCGAACACTGTCGCTCAGCGCCAGTCAATCTCCGGTCAGACCTTAGCACCAGCATTGCATAAGCAGCACCTGGCCGGCGCAGCTGGTGTGCTTGCAGTGCTGCAGGGCATCGATAAATGTGCAGTTGCGATCGGCCGGGTCTGCCCCAGTCGGCTCCATGAAGACCACGCTGCAAGCCCTGCGACGCAGCGGTCAGTGGTCCGAGGCGCAGCCACACAAGCGATCTTCCGTCGTGAGCACAGCCAAGCGCCTGCGGCTTCCCGGCCAGTCTGTGTGACACGACCAGAGGGAACGCCAGCATGTGTATCGGAACGTGGTAGACACAAGCCGTAAGCTCAGATGCCGGGCTCACTGCTGACCAGTTGCCCATGCACTGGACTGAGTTGCATGATAGGATGGTACAGCAGGCGCAGCCCAGAGCGTTTGTTCTCTCTCGCGGCGGGCAGGAGGCTGTTGAGCATCACCTGTGCATCATGCTGTAGGCGGCCGTGACAGCAAACCCGCCGCTGCTGTTGACAAGAGCGTCCACCTGCAAGCACCGATGCAAATCGTTTTATGCCTGCAGCGACCAGACAAAGGATTCTGGCGTGAGGATGGTGGCGACAGCGCGGGCAGCATCATGGCACGCCGCTGCGTTTGACCTTGACTCAAGCCTGTCATTATCTTCCATCAGCGCCCTTGACCATTGACACAAGCCAGATACAGTGCAAGGCTTTGCTTGCACAGTAAGCCACTCACTTGGTGCGCCGGACGGCATATGAGAGGTTGTGACCGCGCCTGCGTCAGCATGTACCAGTCCACGTACGACTTGGCCGCGGCTTTGAGCAGGTCTCGCGTCTCTGTCAAGTTGACGAAGTCGATGTGCAATGGGGCGCCCTCCGACACGACCACACGCACGCCCCGCGCAGCGAGGCTGGCGGTCAAGTCACTGATTGCCTGCAAAGGATGTGCCTCAGCCGGATTGCACATGGTCCCTTGCTCAGTCTTTGTGTGCAAAAAATAATGGCACGGGTCGATCTGTAACAGCATTGTGCCCTCTGCACAACGTTTGCACAGGAATGTTTGTGATCAGGTAGTACCTGCGCAACCAGCTAGCATCATTCCCACAACTGGCTGGGCGGATGCATAGTTCACATCGTTGCAGGGAGTGCAGGTTGTCGTTCCTAACCGTGGACAAGAGCTAGCAGCGTAGAGGGCACACCGCAGTCGAGTCAGACGCCAGGTACACGGCACATGGCCGCGGCGCGATGTTGCTGCACTGTGCGGCAACCTGCCGCTCGAAGCACACCACTGCTCTGCGAGCAGAGAGGCAAGGCTGGTCAGCTTTGCGTCCGGCCTGCGCTGGGCGAGCTTTGAGATGATGTGGCCGGCTCACGTGAAGGGTGTGACACCACGAGTTGCCTCTGCATGGAAGCTGACAGCTGCACAGTGCGCTGTGCAGTGCACTGCGGGGCTGTGCCTGGCTCGCTCTGCTCCTGGAAGTGCACATGAACGGGCCAGCATAGAGGCAGTTGCAGCGACCACACTGCGCCTGACTTGCAGACGCGTTGCATGAAGTCTCGCAGAGCTGTTGAGCGTTCAAGCTGAGCCACCACGGTCATCAGTCCGGGTCCATGGTCTAGGATTTAAGGGAAGTACTAATTCATTGAGATATGGTGAACATGGACGACGGACGATGAACGCACTCCGGCGGATAGCGTGTGTGCTTGCTCTTGCCCGTCCTTTCGGCGTTCGGCAGGATCGAATCGCCGATGCGCACGTGCAGGCCCACCGCCGCGGCTCCAGCCCTGGGTCGCAGCGCGGCGAGCAGCGGCGCCGTCAGCGCCTTCATCCTCGGCGACGGCCGGCGCAGGTACAGGAAGTTGGTGACGAAGAGCAGGGTGTACAGGCTCATCCTGTCGAGGCGGTACCTGCAGGTCGCAGAGTGACCTAATTTCGCCAGGCTGTGGGCCTAGCACCCATTCCGTGGTCTCACGCCAGGATGGAAGAGGGCTGCATCACCCAAGGCATCAGAGGCTTGAGGAGGATTGACGCATGCTCAGAGTCATTTACTGCCTAATCAAGCGGAAGCGAGCATCTGGGTTTGGTTGCAGCTCGGCGGCACGTGTGCTGAGTCAGGAAGGGTAGCTGTGGCAGCCTGGACTAATGCGTACGGCTCGACCTTGAGCCCAGAAATGACAGTATGCAAGTGCGCCAGCGTTGTTAGCTTCGTCAGTCAAGAGGCTAGTGCTGGCAACACCGTGGCTCCGTCGTGAACCCGCACCGGACTAGAGTCGGCCGTAGCTGATGGTGTTGCAGGTATGTGGGAAGCCACCCGGCGTTGCCGCGGAATATGATGGTGCTGGCATTGGCGAATGCCGCTTCAATATCATCGGCTGCAGGGTCAAGCTCGACCGTCAGCGCCAGTTCGATTTGCATAGCACGCGGTCCTGGGGTTCGTTGGTGGTTGCCTCTGTAAGAGGCGCACTGGACTGTGACCGACTTGACGACAGTCTGCGATTCTACGCAGCGCAACAGACTGACGGCGCGAGTTAGGCAGCAAGCCCTTCCGCTTCATGAATGAAAGCTACACTTTGTGCAGAGCTCTGATGACATCGAGATCACTACATTCTCCCAGCTGAGGAATACGTACCCAGGATGTGCTCGTTGCAGGCAGCATAGAATTTGGCGTGACCCAACTTCTCCCATGCCTTGGGGCATGGCCTGTAATCCTTCTTCCACGGGCCCTGTACCGTGGCAAGCCTCACAAGTGGTCATGTGGTGTTACCAAGCAAAGCCGTGACAATCAGGAAAGCGACATGGACTGCCAACATTGGGTCTGCGGAGGACTGTAATGTGCCGCCTGAAAGCGCTTGGTGCTTTCAGCGTGTGCCACGGTGGTGTTCCTCAAAATCAGGACTCCGGACGACAATACAGGTGACAGGACACTGGTGTCGCAGGTTTGCTGGCTGACCGAGGACAAAAGGAGATGCAGAATTCCGGTTCAGCAATCAGTACGTGTTCTCTGACACGCTTGCCAACTCCAGCGGTGGCAGCGCACTTTCCGCAGCGCCCCTGTGTCGTCCAGGAAGCAGGCGCGGACGTCCGAGAAGCGCAGCGCCTCGGAGTGCGGCAGCGGGAACTCGTGCAGGGGCGCCGGCCGCGACATCTCGAGCAGGAACACCGAGTCCGTGAGGACGGCCTGCGAGCCGGCGGTCCAAGCATCTGGCTTGTAAGGCGCTGCTCAAGTGACTGATCTATTGCCTGGGTAAAGAGCGGCGCAGCATCGAGCAGTTGCTGCACAGCGCATGCTGTGTGGTCTTCGGCAATGATGTGCAGCATGTTTCCGTGTGCGCATCTGTGACATAGCAGCCTGACTAGATCCCCCCAGCGGGGGACTGGAGGCCGCACCAGCCAAAACCCAGTATTGATGCCCTTGACCCGGTCACCCAGCCCCGAGCAGTGGACATCGTTGTTGCAGCGCATCGTGAGCACCTGCGCAATGGGGCACAGGATGTGAGCTTGTGTATGATTGATTCGCCGGAAACTGCACCTGGACCTCCTGTGGTATATCCGGCCTCTTCCGCAAGCAAGTTCAAGGGACGGGGTCAGGCGCGAGTCAGGGACAATAGCTGAAACGCTGTCGCGCTGGCATCAAGTCGTCGCATTGGGGTATGTAGTATCCTTGGGCACTGAGCGTTGTTCGGTGAGCCGCAGGGCTCACGGCCGCAGGCAATGTACGCACTTTAGGCCTGCATGGCGTGCCCTCCCACTGTCGCAGTGTCCAGAGCCATGTCTGGAGCACGTGCTCCGCGACAGCTTCCAGCCGGGCATCCTCGGTGGGCGCGTGGGCGGCTGCGTTCAGCCACCTGCATTTCACAGTGCTGCGCACGATCGCGGCAGAACGGAGTGGTGCAAAGTCTACTTGCTCAGCTGCTACTTGAACCAACGCCGACCCGAGATCGGACACGCGGGGCAGTGTTCAGCATGCTTGACGCATGAACGACCGGCATATGTCACAGCAGATGCAAACATGGCTTCCGACCCGCATGAAACATGCCTGCTGCTCGGCAGGGAGAGCTGGTAAGGGATGGCGAGGGGACCAGTGATCTCGCACATTCCTGACAGGATCTATGAACTTGCTCGCTGATACATTTCCTTTATAATACAAACAATGTGCGTCGTGAAGCATGCAGCGCAGCAAAGGAAGGTGGATTTTGTAAAACACAACTAAAGAGGGCGGTGCGGATGCGCACGCACCGCAGGCTGTAAGCGTTGTGCAGATCCTTGCCGTGCCGCGCCAGACACTGCCGGTAGGTTTCCTGTAATGCGGTACCGTTCTCTACCGCCGATTGCCACGCCAGAGGGCACGTCGGCAGGGCCGAGCTGGACAGAATCCACGATACAGCGGGGGGAGCCCAAGATTCAGCGGGGCCAGTCGGAAATCGTAGCTGCACAATAAAGGCGGCCAACAGTAGGCTAAGACAAGCGAGGCTGAGTTTGCCCACCTGAGTTGCGACCATGCCAGGCTGCTTCTACGACTCGGGGCACACGAATGCAGCCCCGAGACATAATGTGTTTGTCTGTGTAAAACTGTATGTATGTGCATGAAGTTCACATCTATGCAGTACAACAGTGCCTGCGCTGTGGATCACCAATGCAATGATCCGGCCGGGGGGGTCCGTGACAGACATTGCTGCCGCGCGTGCCACGCTGTTATGGACTTGGAATGAGGTCCATGACAAGCAGGTTCCCCTAAACCGCCGCATGCTGACCCGTGGCCATCGAAGCTAGAAATCGAAAAACAAGAGCCGTGAATGGGCCTTAGCGCGTGCATCTGGAGGCAGGCTGAACAGCAGGCGCTGCCGACTTGAGCCGTATCGTCATGACGGTCAATGTACCGCAGCCGTGTGTCCGCCGTCAAGCCCCTACATTTTCTCACTACCTGCCCTCCGGCTGTGCTGTGGAGGACCGCTCCAGGTGTCCGTCTGCAGCGCGCTCTCCTTTGCGACGACGTCCCGCGCAGTGTACACGGGCGTGCCGGGACAGCTTGGCGGGGAGCTTTGTGATGACAGACCTCTACCACAAGGTTCTCGCCTCTTCAAGAGCGGCTGCCCACCTAATGAGCCTTTCATTGTTGTTCTGTCATGCCTTGCGGTGCGGAACATTAGCTCTTGCACGTCTGCAGCGGCAAGTGCGCAGGGCTCACGCACGAACCTTATACCGCATCAGTTGCCCCTCAGCTGTCCAGTGGGAGCGGGTCATGCATAAATATTCGCGAGGCGAGTGAATAATTTGCGTACCAAAGTGCTGACAGCAGTGCTACTTGTAGCCGAGTCCTGTCTGCAATCCGTGAACCTGAACAAACTACCGACGAATTGAAAATGCTCAGAGCATCGAGGTCTACCAATCACATGTCAGTCACAACGAATTCACAGTGAGACAGAAAACACTCTCATTGAAGAGGCTGTACATCGGAACAAGTCAATATAGCATGCACATACACGTACACACGAGCTAGCCTGGCTGCACTGATGCATCACGGGCTCAAAGAGCTTAAGCATAGGGCTATGGAGCAAGCAATGTTAATGTTCGCGGACTCTGTCCGCAAACCTCACTCAAACCCTAATTATGTTACCCACCTTGGTGTTCTGTTAGAACCTGCCCAGGTTCCAGTCCTCCCTTTGCAGCACCTCCCGCCTGTCGTACTGCGATATCTGTAGAAAGCAAGGAAGGGTCGATGTCAGCATCCTGAATTTATGCACCCATGCTAGCTGTCAACTCGAACCGGGACAGACCCTGGCACCAGCGTTGCGAGGGAGGAGCACCTGGCCGGCGCAGGTGGCGCGCTTGCACTGATGCAGCGCATCGCTGAACGTGCATGTGCGGTCGTCCGGCTCCGCCCCGGTCGGCTCCATGAACACCACGCTGCGAGCCCTGCGGCGCAGGGATCATTGGCCTGACGCGGCTAGCACATGAGCGATGCTCCGTGCTGTGCATGAGCGCAAGCGGCTTCCGGACGGAACTATGTGTACACTTCACCCGGAGGACGACATGGACGTGTGTATTGGATGCAATGCAACACGAGTCATAGAACTTTACTGAAGTTCACACCAAATGGTGCTCGACTGGCCGCAGGATCCGTCAGGCACAAAGGCTGCTCTAAAACATGGTCACGGAGGCTTTGACGATGTTTGCCTCGTGCTTTACATGCCGATAGAGGCAAGTCGCTTTGTACCAGCATTAGCTCTTTCCCAGGAGCACGATGCCAAGGTGAAGCCGGCGCAACCAAGGTCAGATGTCTCTCCTTCAGCAAGCACCGGCTGCATTTGCGCATTACCTGTGCATCATGCTGTAGGCGGCTGTGATGGCAAACCCGCCGCTGCTGTAGACAAGAGCATCCACCTGTGTGCACATTTCTATATTGCTTATAGAAAGAGAATCGGAGGGCCCTGAGTGCGTTCCGTGGCATCGGCGCGGCCAACATCCTGGCACACGCGCTGCGCTTGCCGCCGGCTGTGATCAGGCCTGTCAGCCCCTGTCTCGCTGACTCACAACATGGAGCGCAAGGGGCATGCGATCAGTCTCTCTCTGCGGCAGGCCCACCAGAGCCTGCCAACACGCCTGCGTGAGCATGTACCAGTCCACGTATGACTTGGCCGCAGCACCGAGCTGGTCCTGCCTATTTGTCACATTGACGAAGTCGATGTGCAGCGGGGCGCCGTCCGACACAACCACGCCTATGCCCCGCGCAGTGAGGCTGGCGGTCAAATTGCCGATGGCCTGCAAAAAATGTGCAACCGAGGGATTTGACATGGGCCCCTAGAACATTACGTCGCGATGAGATGCAAGAACAGTGGGTAATGACATGGTGTCTTCTGTACGACCTCTGCAGAGGACTGTGCGGAGAGTCTGGCAGCTCACTTACATGCCCAGCCGGCCAGCTATGGATGGCTGCCGGTAGTAGCTAAGCAGATGGTGGTGACAACATTGCACGTACTGCAAGCAACCAACTTTGATAGTCAGACCAGACCCTAGGCGAAAGCTTGCAGCACCAAGGGCACACCGGAGGCGAGTCAGACGCCAGGTACACAGAACATGGCCGAGGCGCGAAGTTGCTGCACTGCGCTGCAACCTGCCGCTCGAAGCACGCCACTATCCTGCGTGCAAAGCGAGGCTGGTCATCTGGACCGTCAGTCCGCATCAATGTTGGACGGGCATTGGGGCCACCGTGTGAGCCGACGGGCAGTGCCACGGACCACTGATCGGCTGAACAGTGTGATGGCGGCTGTGTTGAGTACAGTGCAACCGGTGGCATTGCGAGGGTTGCAGTGCCAATGGTGGTCCCGCACAAGGAAGCCGGCTGCAGCTGGC
>CBDAPO010000003.1:0-267698 GCA_965198515.1 Granulicella sp.
GCCCGCGTTCCAGCGTGACGCGTGCGATGGCGCCTTTGCGGAGACGCACATTCGCCATGCCGAGAGTGTTCTCGCGATCAGCGTTGCCCACAACGAGCTGGCCAAGAAAAGCCGTCATGTTGGGATTGTGACCCACCATCAGCACGTTCTCATAGGTGCGGCATTCGTGAAGCAGACGCTGGAATTGTGCGAAGTCCGCGCCGGGTTCAAGTGCCTGCGCATGGAGAATTCTCGCTTCATAGCCCATCTCCGTGCCGATCAGCTGAGCTGTTTGCAGGCACCGCTTCAGCGGGCTGGACACAATAAGGTCGAAGCTGATCCGCAGATTGCTTAAGACCTGAGCGAGCTGGAGGCAATGCCGTTTTCCGTCTTTGTCGAGCGGACGCTTCACATCGAGCTTGGGATTGACGCGGCTTGTGCCGGCGCTTGCATGGCGCATGACGAACACATTCAGGCTGCCGCGACTCGGATGCCGTAAGTAGGGGAGAGATGCATCGGCCTTCGCCGGCTTCTTGCCCTCGTCCGCATGGAGATGGCCCGTGTGCGCAGATGGCTTCACAGCGGGCGATGCTTCCGGCAGTGGGGACATGGGCAGTGCGCTGACGTCGTCGTTCAAAGGGTGACTCACGTTAAGGTGGATGACTCCGGGCACGCCGAAGTTGCGCCCGAGCCCGGTTTCGCCGACAGCCGGCGTGGGCCGAGTTGCCAGAGTTCGCCATAGAGTAGCCCTTTCAGCCACGCATGATGATGAACACGGCAAAAACCTGCCGCAAGAAGCGCCCGGTGGATGTCCGGCAGCTGCTGCGGCCTGAGGCCCGTCAGTAGCCGGAAGGCGAAGTACAGACCGCGCACATACAAGTGCGCCAGCAAGCGCCAGGGTTGGCGTGACGGAAGACCAAACTCCGAGAGGACCCACAAACAACCCGGCTTCACGCTGCTCGCCAGCGTTTTCGCCAGCTGGTCAACGTCTGGCTGCGCAAGGCAGTCGAGAAAAAAATGCGTGACAATCAGGTCAACGCCGCCGGAGGCAAGATCTGCTGGAAGCGCAACGGCAGAGACCTGCAGCGTCGACAGCCGGGCCGCAGCGAAGCGGCAGCGCTCCTTGAGAAACTGGAGCATGCGTGCGCTTGTGTCAACGGCAAGTGCATGCATCGGCGGTGCACGGCGCAGGAGTGCAGCGAGGAAACGGCCATCGCCATCGCCCAGGACGAGCGCATGGCGCGCATGCTGGATCTCAGGAAGGAACCACTCGCGGGCGCGGGTAAGCAGACGGCCGAGCAGGGCGTACTCGGCCCACCGATACACGCGAGCGACCCGGTCGAAATTAGCTTCCCTTCGGCGGGATGCGGAAGTTGCTTTCGTGTTCCGAAGCCCGTTCATACGTGATGGGCAAGCAGGAGCACTACCGGCACAGGTGTAAGCAGGACGAGATCTGCGAGCGCACGCAAAGTCAAGGGACCCAGATGAGCACGACGCGCGTGCAGGAGCAGAAGCAGACCGCCACTGCAGGCGCAGGCAACCGGGACGGCTGCAGGTCGCGCTACGTGCGGCCAGGTTAGGCCAAGAGTCGCATGGGCAAGGGGTTGCAATCCGAGCAGCAGGACGTTAAAGAGCAGCGCCCCGGCGGTCGCAATCGGAGTGAGGTGACGGACTGCCCAGCGTGTAGTCGGGTGCGCGTGTTGGGTGCCGCGGGGGTGCTCCCATGCAAATAGAAAGAGGCAATTCAGCGTGCAAAGCAAAGCAAAGGAGACAGCACCCAGCGCCAGCGCGGGCCGAAGCGCGGGCGCTCGCGCCACTGTCGGGATGAACACGGCTGCCGGAAAGAAGATTCCCACGGCGAGCTCTTTTGGCAAACGGTGAGATGTGGTGGAAGGTGCAGGGCGTGCATGCACCAGCAGCAACCAAACGAACAGCAAGCTGGCCAGCAGAACATAAAGGTGCAGCACGGCATCGCTGGTCAGGTGGAGAAGAACCACCAAGGGCAGCGCGGCACACAGAATCGCACTGACAAAGCGCTTGCCGTGGCGGTGATGGAAGCGGTGACGCTCTTCCAGTTCAAGGCTTGCCGGTGCCGTGAACAGCGGCTTCGCATCCAGCAGGCGATCGGCAGCGTAGAGCATCCACACGGCTACAAACATCGCGGTCACGTCGGTCCAGGGAAGCCGCAGGCCCGCTGTCCAGGCAACAAACGCGGTCCAGACGGCAGCGACGCTGGGCGCATCCAGCGACAGCAGGTGCCAGAGCGCGAGCGGCGAGTAACGCGGCCGTGCAGTACTGTTGCCCTGTACCAAAAACGGCCGGCTTGCTGACCTGTGCTCAGAAACCGACGGCGCCGTCCTATGAGGAGCGGCGCTGCGGTGCTGATTTACGGCATTGTGGTTGGTTTGCGTGGGCTTGATGAACTCAGCGCTCCCTCAGCGTTGTGGGCTCGTAGTTGGACGGTGTTTCCGAGGTGCGAACGGTCAGCGGCCGGACCAGCCGGAAGCGGATCAGACTTTCAGAGGGGACTGTGACCTGCTGGCCGCGCGTTGCGCCCTGCAGAATCGTGCCGCCTCCGCCGCCGGCCAGCGCCCCGATGCCGGCACCCTTGCCCCCGCCGAAGATGCCGCCCAGAACAGCACCGATCGCTGCTCCGCCGCCGATCTTCTCGGCTGAGTTCTTACCTCGGTTCTTGCCCTCGACGGTGTACGCGTCGGTGGACACGTTCACAAGCGAGCCGTGACGGCGAACTGCCGTGAGCTCAAGCGACAGCTCCGAGTGCCCTTTGAAGTGACCAGCGTCTTTGGCGACGACCACGCGGCCGCTGACCGCCGAACCAGCGGGGATGATTACCAGGCCATCATGCACAACCTCATGCGTAACCACGCCGTTGAAGGGCTGGCCGTCGCGTGCCGTTTCGCTGTTCAGCGACTCCGTGATGCGGATTGGAATGACCGTGCCTTCCGGCGCGGTGATGTCTCGGTACGTGGGCGCAGGCGGCGGGGCCGGTTCAGTGGACTGTGCCGTGGAGGTCGATGACGGCTGGGGTGGAGGCAGCGGCTGGCCCTGCGAGAGCGCCTGACGCTCCTGTGCGGTCGTCTGGCGCGGTTGAGTGGGCGCCGTGGGCGAGGTCACCGTGGGCGCAACCTGGATACCCGCCACCGTTAGCTGGTCAACCACTTCTTTCACGCCCTTTACCTTGGCGGCGTCCTGCGCGGCGACAGTGCTTGCTGTGTCGTCAGAAACATTGCCGGTCAGGGTTATGACGCCCTGCGTGGCGTGCACCTGGATAGGTTGCTGCGCAACAGCGGCGTCACCCTTGATCGCCGTCTGTACGTTGCCCGTCAACTGCGCGTCCGTGATGGGCTTGCTGCAGCCGGTAAGCGAAAACAGCAATGTAAAGGAGGCACAACCGGCTAAGGGCAACAGGGAAAAAGAGCGGGACTTGGACAGGGGGTTGGCGTACGTCATGGCAAAACGATCCTCGGTGCGGCCCGATCTACTGGACCGCCTCAGACTTAGGATGCACGCGAATGCTTGAAGCCGAGTTTTCCGTACGCGGTCGTGGGGGCGGGTTGCGGTAAGAGAGTTTTGTGTGATCAAACAACCGGGTTGCCGATGGACGCATCCGTATCGCTCAAGGCAGGCCCTGCAAACAGGGCGCGCGCCTGTTGGATACGGATCAGTCAGGAGATCGCAATGGCTCAGAATGATGGCGGCAGCAGCAGTTTTGGATGGTTTTTGGCGGGTCTGGGCATTGGCGCGCTGGTAGGTGTCTTGTACGCTCCGAAGTCAGGGCAGGAAACCCGGGACGAACTCGTTGCCGGAGCCCTGGAAGCGCGCGACAAGGCAAATCACCTTTATGCGCAGGGTAAGGATCAGGCGACACAGTATGTGCAGCAAGGGAAAGAGGTCGCCACACAGTATGTTCAGCAGGGGAAAGAAACGCTGAACCAGGCTGTGCAGCAGGGTCAGCAGTACGTGCAGCAGGGCAAGGAGACCTTGAACCAGGCTGTGCAGCAGGGCAAGGAGCAGGCCGGACAGTACGTCGACAAGGGCAAGGAGTACTACGACAAGGGCCGCACCCAGTGGACGCAGTACGTGGACAAGGGCAAGGACCTGGTCAACAACCAGAGCGAGGCCGTGCAGGCCGCTGTGGATGCGGGCAAGGATGCCTACGTGAGCAAGACCAACGAAGGCACACCGCAGACGTCGTAAACTGTTGCGCGGGTTGGGGAGGGGCCGGTGCGTTCACCGGCCTTTTCCTTTGATTGACGGAGTACGCTGGAAACGCTCGAACCAGCAAACGCATCCTCTGTTCAGGCAGAGGCGAGGAGTTTATCTATGGGAGCCCTTCACTTACCGGCGATGCTTATCTTCCAGGACGCCGCCAGCATGACTAGCGACGTTCACGTGATTATGTGGTGCGAGATCATTCTCACGTTGATTGTGGTGGTCCTGCTACTCGGAGTCCTCGTCGCAGGCCTGGTGATCTACTTGAAGATCAACAAGCTGATGAAGACCGTGGATGCAAAGGCGCAGCCGCTGTTGGCGCAGGCCACCCCGTTGATCGCCAAGGGTAAGGAGATCGCCGGCAACGTCAACGACATTGTGGCTGATCTGAAGCCCAAGATCGCGGCGGTCACCGCCGATCTGCAACCCAAGATTGCGGCCGTTACAGCGGACCTGCAACCTAAGATCGCCAGCGTCACCAGCGACGTGCAGCACATCTCCAGCGTGGTGCGCAGCAAGGTTGACGAGCTGGGCGGTACGGTCAGCAAGGCCAATCAGACCGCGCTTGGCTACATGGACACCGCACAGGACGTGAACCAGAAGGCCAAGGGCCAGGTAGCGCGCGTCAATGACATGGTGAGCGATGCGCTGACCACGACGCAGCACGTCAGCAAACAGATCCAGCATGGCATCCGGGTGCCGGTGGAGAAGATTGCGAGCTGGGTGACAGCGGCCAAGCTGGGAATCGAAAACCTGGCGGAAAAAGTACCGTTCCTCCACCAGGCGATGGGTGGCCAGCCTAGTGCCCCCAAGCGGCCGGCGCCGTCCAGTTCACGGCCGGGTCCGACACCTGTACCGCCTGCTGGAGCGCGTGTGGTTCACTCAGCCGAGGACGCGGTGAGGACCACGGGCGTGCCAGTACGGAACACGACCCCGAACGGTTAATCGGCTACGCAGAACAAAAGGGCGGAAGGGAGATTCCTTCCGCCCTTTGTCGCGTTTTGAATCCCTCGCTAGACGCCCGCGAGCTGATGCCCATAGCGCTTCTCTACGTACTCGTCGAGGATCACCTGGAACTCCTCGACAATGTGGTCGCCCTTCAACGTGGTGAAGAGTTTGCCATCGACGTAGACGGGAGCCTTCGGTTCCTCAAAGGTGCCGGGAAGCGAGATACCGATGTTGGCGTGCTTGGATTCGCCGGGGCCGTTCACAATACAGCCCATGACGGCGAGCTTCAGCTCTTCCACGCCGGGGTACTGCTTCTTCCACTCAGGCATGGACTCGACGAGGTAGTTCTGGATGCGCTGCGCGAGTTCCTGGAAGTAGGTCGACGTGGTGCGCCCGCATCCAGGGCAACTGGTGACCTGCGGCATGAAGCTGCGGATGCTGAGCGACTGCAAAATCTGCTGTGCGCAGCGGACTTCTTCGGAGCGATCGCCGCCGGGTTCGGGCGTGAGCGAGACGCGGATGGTGTCGCCGATGCCGGCGAGCAGAAGCGGGGCGAGCCCGGCGGTGGAGGCGACAATGCCCTTCATGCCCATACCGGCCTCGGTGAGGCCAAGGTGCAGGGCATAGTCACAGCGGCGCGCAAGCTCGGTGTAGACGTCGATGAGGTCGCGGACGTTGGAGACTTTGGCCGAGAGCAGAATCTGGTCGCGGCGAAGACCATAACGCTCGGCGGCAGCGGCGTTGTCCAGCGCGCTGACGACCATGGCTTCCATCATCACGTCGCGAGCCTCAAGGGGCTGCGCGGACCTGGAGTTTTCGTCCATCATGCGGGTGAGCAGCGCTTGATCGAGCGAGCCCCAGTTGACGCCAATGCGGACAGGTTTCTGATTGTCGACCGCGCACTCGACCATGGTGCGGAAGTTGTCGTCATCCTTGCGGCCAATCGAAACATTGCCGGGGTTGATGCGGTACTTGGCAAGCGCGCCGGCGCATTCGGGGTATTTGCGCAGCAGGATGTGGCCGTTGTAGTGGAAGTCGCCGACGATGGGCGTTTCCCACCCTTTCGCGCGAATCCCGTCGACGATGTAGGGAACGGCCTTGGCGGCCTCGTCGTTATTGACGGTGATGCGGACGAGTTCAGAACCGGCGCGCGCGAGGGCAGCGACCTGCTGAACGGTGGACTCGACGTCCGCGGTGTCGGTGTTGGTCATCGACTGAACCACGACAGGCGCGTCAGACCCGACGCGGATGCCGCCAACGTTGACGGTAACGGCTTTGCGGCGCTGGAAAGGCGGCATAGGGTTCCAGTTTACCAGCGCGCGTCCGTCGCCGTTGTTGAGGGGGGCCGTGGGACCGGAAGTAAGTTGGCTGCCGTTTAGTTCTGGCTGATGATGTGGGCGCCGCCGCGCTTTGCTGGCCGGTCTCATCACGTTCCACATCGGCTTCGTGCTCCAGGCGATCGGAGACCGTGAGAGGGAACATTGGCGCAAGGCCATCCTCGGCGCGGCCGTGTGCTCACGCAACGCGCTACTTATTGGCCCATCTTTCACCGGGCAGCCCGCTGGAAGGACGGGCAAACTCAACCACGTAGAGTTTGCCCGTGACCGCTACGCAGGGGATTAGGCTGACACGCGCCGGCGGAGGACACCCGCGACACCCAGAAGCCCTGTGCCGAGCAGCGCGATCGAGGTAGGCTCGGGGGTTACCGCGCTCGAGAGCGGGGTGACGGTGACATCGAGGGCCGGCGCGTTGAAGGCGAACGTGAGTTGGTCGAAGAACTCGTTCGGATCTACGCTGAACGCCTCATAGGCGTAGCCGCCGTTGTCCGCGCCGATCTCATAATCAATGCCATTGGCCGCGGCGATGCCCAGCCCGTTGCCGTCGAACACGGTGCCGGTGGACGAGAGGAAGTTGTCGTAGTACAGGTAAAAGGTGGATGGCTGGTTGTCGGTCGGATCGGTTCCCGCGCCAAGGGCGAGGACCGACGGCGAAGCTGCGGTCTGGCCGGCCTGGACAGGGATCAGCGAGATCGCGACAGCATTGGGGTCACCCGTCAGGGCGGTGTTGGTCAGCGTGCCGGTCAGGGACGTGATGTCCTGGACGCCTGGCGTGGTGGCATCAGCAACCGTGGTGAACGTGCCCGAGGCGCTGAGGGCGGCGTAGGTGCCAGGGGTGCTGAAGCTGAACGAATACGTGTCCGCCTTGGCAGGCGATGCGTGCAGAAAGCAAGAGAAAACGAGCAAAGCTGCAGGAAGGGCAGGGAACCGCTGTTGCATGGAAACTCCAGTTGAAAGGGCCAAGTACCCCTCCATGGTAGTACAACGGAGGTGGTATGGACGAACGAAACCTGCCGGGTGCCAGGCAGGCCTGCTGATCGTTCCAGGTGCTGCCAGGTGCGCCCAGGTGCTTTGTGCCCGCGACCGGGAGTTTTGGCATCACAGCGGGTGAGAGACGCTCCTTCTGGTGGCGCGCGATGGCTGGTAGCGCGATTCACGCTGCGGTGGGATGATGGGGCGTGATGTTGGAACGGCGGATGAGATAGCCGGTGTCTGGGTTTGAGCGGCCCTTTAAAGCAGGGCGGAGATGATCACAATGGCTTGGAGAAAAGCTCCGGTACGGGATGCAGAGCGGGCGGTAGAGAATCAGCCGTTCAGCGCAAACACGGTGAACAAGGTGGCGCGGATCAAGGGCGCGACCGAGGTGAAGAGCATTTGTCCGTACTGCGCAGTGGGGTGCGCGCAGAACGTATATGTCAAGGGCGGGCAGATTATTGATATCGAGGGCAATCCGGACAGCCCGATCAATAACGGGACCTTGTGCCCCAAGGGATCGAATGCCTTTCAGTTAGGCACGAATCCGCACCGGATCAAGAAGGTGCTATACCGCGCGCCATACTCGCGGCAGTGGGAAGAGCGCCCGCTGGACTGGGCCATGGAGCGCATCGCGCAGCTGACGTATGAGGCGCGCGAACAGGGATTTGTGGAGAGCAAGGATGGCAAGGTGCTCAACCACATGACCAACGTGATGAGCCTTGGCGGCGCCACGATGGACAACGAAGAGAACTACCTGATCAAGAAATTTTTCGGCGGCGGCCTGGGAATGGTCGCCATCGAAAACCAGGCCCGAATATGACACAGCGCTTCGGTGCCCGGTCTGGGCGCTGCGTTGGGTCGCGGGGCGGCCACTAGCTTTCAGGAAGATGTCGCGAACGCCGACTGCGTTCTGATCATGGGATCGAACATGGCGGAGGCACACCCGGTCGGGTTTCGCTTTCCGATGCAGGCGCGCGAAAAAGGCGCACAACTCATCCACGTAGACCCGCACTTTTCGCGGACATCGGCCATGTGCCAGCAGTATGTGAAGATTCGCACGGGAACGGACATCGCATTCCTTGGTGGGTTGATCAGCTATATCCTGCGCGAGGAAAAGTGGTTCCGGGACTACGTGCTGACGTTTACGAACGCAGCGACAATCATCGACGACGAGTTCCAGGACACCGAGGAGCTTGGTGGGCTCTTTTCCGGCTTCGACCCGGAAACGTCGCGCTACAAGAAGGCACACAAGAGCTGGCAATATGCGAGCCAGGATGCGGGTAGTGAAAACCAGGGCGGCGATGTTGAGAAGTCCGAGTCGTTCACCTCGCGGACGGGGTCGTTGGACTCGATGGATATCGAGACGGACCCCACCCTGCAAAACCCAATGTGCGTGCTGAACATCATCCAGCGGCACTATGCGCGGTATACGCCGGAGATGGTCGCCAACATCTGCGGATGCACGGCCGAGCAGTTCCTGAAGGTTGCGGAAACGCTATGCGCGAACTCGGGGCGCGAACGGACCACGTGCCTGGTGTATGCCGTGGGTTGGACGCAGCACTCGGTGGGCGTGCAGTACATTCGCGCGGCCACGATTGTGCAGCTGCTTTTGGGCAACATCGGGCGTCCCGGTGGCGGCATCATGGCGATGCGTGGCCATGCCAGCATCCAGGGCTCGACGGACGTGCCGACGCTGTATGACATGCTCCCCGGGTACCTGATGCAACCGTCGGCTCTGCGCGATCACAACTCGCTCAAAGAGTACATCGACAAAGAAGGCGTGAAAACGGGCTACATGGCGAATATGCCGAAGTTCCTGATCAGCCTTTTGAAAGCCTGGTATGGGGATGCCGCAACGCCGGAGAACGAGTATGGCTTCGGTTGGGTACCGCGGATCGATGACAACTACTCCATGCCGGCCAGCCTGGTGCGCATGGCGGATGGGCACATCGAGGGCATGTACCTGTTCGGGCAGAACCCCGCGGCAGGCACGCCGAATGGCAAGTTGAATCGCGAGGCGCTGAAGAAGCTGAAGTGGCTGGTAGTACGCGACTACTTCGAGATTGAGACGGCCTGCTACTGGTACAAGGGGCCGGAAGACCCGGATCCGTCGCAGATCGGGACCGAAGTGTTCTTCATGCCCGCGGCCTCGAACACGGAGAAGGAAGGCACGTTCACCAACACGCAGCGGCTACTGCAGTGGCATGACAAGGCAATTGATCCACCGGAAGACGCGCGGTCGGATGCGTGGTTCATGTATGACCTTGGCAAGCGGATGAAGCGGCTGTATGCGAACTCCACGAAGCAGCGCGACCAGGGACTACTGCAGATGACATGGGACTATAAGCACGACCATCCGGAGGTGTTGCCGGACGGCACGGTGACCCGTATCGAGGGCGAGCCGGATGCCTCGAAGATCCTGATGGAGATCAACGGCTACACGGTGGCCGACCGCAAGCAGGTGGCCAACTTCAATTCGTTGAAGGATGACGGCACGACCGCGTGCGGCTGCTGGATTTACAGCGGTGTCTTTCCGCAAGAAGGCGTGAACCGGTCGCGATCGCGCAAGCGCACGCCGGGCGTCTACACCAGTCCGGAGTGGGGCTATGCGTGGCCGCTGAACCGGCGCATGATGTACAACCGCGCCTCGGCGGATGGCGAAGGCAAGCCCTGGTCCGAACGCAAGAAGTACATGTTCTGGGACGCGGAGGCGAAGAAATGGGCCGGGCCGGATGTGCCAGACTTTGAGCCAAACAAGGATCCAGCCTATCGGCCGGACAAAGACGCCAAGGGCATGGCGGCCATCGCAGGCGACGCGCCCTTCATTATGAAAGCCGACGGCAAAGGGTGGCTGTTTGCACCGATGGGCGCCCAGGACGGACCCCTGCCGACGCACTACGAGCCAATGGAGTCGCCAGTACCGAACCTGTTGTACCCGAACGTGCGAGAGAATCCGACGATCGAGAAGTACGTGCGGCCGCTGAACGAGTACAACCCCAATGACGGCGAGTTTCCGATTGTGGCGACCAACTACCGGCTGACGGAACACTACCTGAGTGGGCCGATGAGCCGGTTCGACAGCTGGTTGAATGAGCTGCAGCCGGGGATGTTCTTTGAGATCAGCCCCGAGTTGGCTGCTGAAAAGGGTATCGAGCACGGTGGATGGATGGTGGTGTGGAACGTGCGTGCGGCGCTGGAAGCGCGTGCCATGGTGACGCATCGCATTCAGCCGCTTCACGTAAACGGCAAGACGCTGCACCAGATCGGCATGCCCTTCCACTGGGGATGGGCCGGCGAGGTGGTGGGAGCCGGAGCCAACGACCTGACTTCGATCAGTGCTGACCCGAACGTGAGCATGCATGAGGCCAAGGCCTTCAGCTGCAACGTGCGCGCGGGGCGGTTGACCGATCGTATGGACATCGCGCCGTTGCAGGCAGAGCCCTGGCCAACGCGGGAGGAGAGCCCGGATACGGCAAAATCGAACCAGCCGGAAGGACAGTTGATATGAGTGGATTAAGTCTTCACGGCCAAACAGTGACGGGCTTTGCAGTAGACCTGGTAGATACCTTTTTGCGGCCGGAACCACCGGCGGAGCAGGAAGAGACCGGGTTCTTTACCGACACGACATTGTGTATCGGCTGCAAAGCCTGCGAGGTCGCGTGCAAGCAGTGGAATCAACTGCCCGCGGACGGCTTCCACTGGACGGGCAACAGCTACGACAACACGGTCGCGCTGAGCGATACGACGTGGCGCCATGTGGCGTTCGTCGAGCAGTTTGATCCCGAGTCGCACATTGGCCGTTGGCTGATGATGAGCGACGTCTGCAAGCACTGCCAGCATGCCCCGTGCGTGGAGGTATGCCCGACGGGTGCGCTGATCTACAACGAGTTCGGCAACGTGTATGTGCAGCAGGATGTTTGCAATGGCTGCGCGAACTGCGTGGTGGGTTGCCCGTTTGGGGTCATCAGCCGCAACAAGGAAGACGGTCGCGCGCACAAGTGCACGCTCTGCTATGACCGGCAGAAAGATGACCTGGTGCCGGCGTGCGCGAAGGCTTGCCCAACGGAGTCGATCAAGTTCGGCAAGGTAAGCGAGCTGAAGGAAACAGCCCAGAAGCGGGTGGAAGAGCTGCAGGCCATGGGCCAGGATGACGCGTATTTGTACGGCGCGGAGCCTGCGGGCGAGTACAGCGCGTTGAACTCATTCTTTCTGCTGAAGGACAAGGCAAGTGTGTACAACCTGCCGGAGGCACCACGTCGCGGGGCGGCGCACCTGAAGAAGAACTACCTGTTCAGCTTTGCGGCGTCGCTGGCGCTGACGGCGGTTTCGGTGATGTTGTTTTCAGGAGAAAAGCATGGCTGAGGGGTTTGAGCGCAATGTCGTTGAGGTGCAGGAACACGAGGACAAGCGCGACGTCTTCAGCCAGATCACACCGTCGTACGACATCCTGAAGGCAGCCAAGCCGGACCGCACAGAAGAGCCCGGCTACTATGGCCTGCCGATCCTGAAGCGCCCGTTCTGGAAGTGGGAGATTGCGCTGTACTTCTTCTTCGAGGGCGTCAGTGCGGGGTCATACATCCTGTGCACGATGGCGGGGCTGCGCGACAAGAAGCGCTTCGCGGGGCTGATCCGCGGCGGGCGTTTCCTTTCCTTCTTCACCATGGTGCTTTGCCCGCCATTGCTGATCATTGACCTTGGGCGGCCAGAACGTTTTCATCACATGCTGCGCATCTGGAAGAAGACCTCGCCGATGAACCATGGGGCGTGGGCGTTGACCGGGTACGGCACGATCGCGTCGTCCCTGGCGCTGTTGGCCGTACCGGCGCGGTGGCTGGGTCACGAGTGGTGGTACGACGCCATGAAGCTTGCGCAGCGCTGGGTGCCGGAGCGGCTAATTGCCGTGCTGGGCCTGCCGTTTGCGTGGACCATGGTGAGCTACCCGGGCGTGCTCTTGGAGACGACGGCGAACCCGGTCTGGTCGCGGTCGCATTTTCTTGGTCCACTATTTGCGGCGAGTTCCATGAGCAGTGGCGCGGCCGCGCTGACGTTGCTGAACTACAGCTCGAAAGACCATGGGCTGCACAAGGCCCTGGGAACGTTTGAGGACGTGGCCACGGTTGCGGAAGCAGCGGCCGTGACCTTGTACCTGGGTGAGGCGAAGAAGGCTGCCAAGCCGCTGTGGAAGGGCAAGCAGTCCCTGTTGTTCTGGGCGGGTGCTGTAGGGCTGGGCATTGTGGCGCCGGCGATCCTGCGGCGAAGCAAGAGCAAGCTGGTGCGAGATGCGGTAGCACCGGTGTTGACCATTGCCGGCAGCCTGGCGTTGAAGTGGTCCGTGACGTACGCGGGGCAGGAGTCGGCGTTGGACCCGGAGATGGCAAACTTCAACGGCGAGACGATCGACAGCAAGCCCTATTGGGGACCGAAGGCGCCGAAAGATGCTGAAGTGCCGGCCACCGAGAAGGCCACGGTCAGTTTGTAGAGGTCGTGAGGCAAGTCCGGACTTGCTCGCCAACTTGGGTCGCGGGCGAGTCTGGCTTTGTAGTGGCGGAAGCGCGTGGGAGTCGAACCCACCGTTGCCCTTGTCGGACGACCACCGGTTTTGAAGACCGGGAGGACCACCGGATCCTAAGCGCTTCCATTGTTTTGACCGCGGGAGCGCCTGATCTGCTCGCGCCTGGGAGTCTGAGGTCTCCGCGAATGCATCTATGGGATGCATGGCGAGCGCGTTGGATGTTGTGGAACTTGGAACCGCCGGGATTCGGCTGACGCAGCAGGTGAAAGCCGGGGGCTGTGCGAGCAAACTGGCTCCGGGCACGTTGAGCGAGGTGCTGGCCCGGCTGCCCAGGCAGCAACACCCTGACATGTTGGTGGGCTTTGAAACGGCAGATGACGCCGGGGTGTACCGGCTGAGTGCGACCGAGGCGCTGGTGCAGACCGTTGACTTTTTCACGCCGATGGTCGATGACCCGTTTACCTATGGCCGCATTGCAGCGACGAACGCCTTAAGCGATGTGTATGCGATGGGCGGGCGTGCGGTCACGGCGTTGTCGCTGGTGTGTTTCCCCCAGGACGGAGACGTCAATGTGCTGGAGCAGATCATGCGCGGCGGACTTAGCGTGATGGAGCAGGCCGGCTGCGTGGTGTTGGGCGGCCACAGCGTGCGCGACAACGAGATCAAGTTCGGCTACGCCGTAACGGGGCTGGTACATCCGGAACGCGTGCTGAAGAACACCGGAGCGCAGGTGGGCGATGCGCTGGTGTTCACCAAGGCTCTGGGCACAGGTGTCATTACGACAGCGCTGAAGCAAGGCAAGGCGGAGACGGCCTGGGTCGATGCAGCAATCGCTTCCATGACCACGTTGAATCGGCGCGCGGCAGAGCTGGCCGTGCGGCCAGAGTTTGGTGTGCATGCAATGACCGATGTCACAGGCTTTGGGCTGATGGGGCATGGGCGGGAGCTGGCCTTCGGCAGCGGTGTGCGTTTGCAGGTGGACGTTGGGGCGGTGCCGATGCTGCCTGGGGCGTTGCAGGCTATTGCGCTGGGCTGTGTGCCGGCTGGATTGTTGTCCAACCGTGAATATGCGGGCTGCATTGTTGAAGAAGGTGCTGGCAGCGAGGTGCGCGATGGGCTGCGCACGGTGTTGTACGACCCCCAGACCGCAGGTGGTTTGCTGATGAGCGTGGAGGCCGACCAGGCCGAGGCGTTGGTGGCGGAGTTGAAGCGGGCAGGCTATGCAGCGGCTGGTGTGATTGGGCGCGTGATGGAAGGGTCGCCAAGGATTGTGCTGCTGTGAGGCTTGACGCCGTGATGCATGGGCGAGTTTGGACTGAAGATGAAGCTCCCCGATGGATTTGCGCATGAGTGAGGGAGCGAACCGGCTGTTGCGCCAGCTGCCGAGCGTTGGCGAAGTGTTGGAGCAGGCCGAGGTGGCGCGGCTGATGGAGATGTACTCGCGCGAGCGCGTGACCGGGGCGGCGCGCTCGATTCTTAAGAGCATGCGCGACCGCGTGCTCAGCGGCGATCTGGATGAGGCAGGTTTGGCTGCAAGCGTGAACGATGCAGGACGGACTATAACGTGCGCATTGCAGGCGCAGGCGGGGCCGCGGCTGCAGCGCGTGGTGAATGCGACAGGCGTGATCCTGCAGACGAACCTGGGACGCGCGCCCTTAAGTGAGGCGGCGATCCATCGGATCGTCGCCGTCGCCAGGGGTTATTGCAATGTTGAGTTCGATCTGGAGCATGGGAAGCGGAGTCGCCGGGACGATTTGGTTGAGGACCTCATCCTGGCTGTGGCCGGTAGCGAAGCGAAGGAGCGCCGCGGCGCCGCGGTGGTGAATAATTGTGCCGCGGCCACGTTTCTTGCCCTGAACACGCTGGCCGATGGTGGCGAGGTGATCGTCTCGCGCGGTGAACTGGTGGAGATCGGCGGTGGCTTTCGCGTGCCGGAGATCCTGGCCAAGAGCGGGGCGCAGTTGCGTGAAGTCGGCACAACCAACAAGACGCGCGTGTCGGACTATGCTGCGGCGATCGGGCCCGGGACGCGTTTGATCCTGCGTGTGCATCGCTCGAATTTCGAGATTCGTGGCTTCACGGAGCAGCCCTCCTTGGACGAGTTGATTGGACTTGGACGTGACCGTGGCGTGCCGGTGTTTGAAGACCAGGGAACCGGGTGCGTGGTGGATCTGGCCAGCGTGCGGCTGCCAGGTGAGTCGTCGTGGGTGCGGTCTGTGCGAAGCGGAGCGGCACTGGTAGCTGCGAGCGGCGACAAGCTGCTGGGCGGCCCGCAGTGTGGACTTCTGGTCGGCGATCGGGAGATTGTGGAGCGGATTCGGGCGAATCCGCTGTTCCGTGCACTGCGGGTGGACAAGCTGACGTATGCGGCGCTGGAGGCGACCCTGCAGGCATATCTGCTGGGCCGCGAAGGCGAACTGCCTGTGATCGCCATGCTGCGTTTGCCTGCAGAAGCGGTGCGCGTGCGCTGTGAACGGTGGGCTGAGGCGCTGCGTCTGCCGGGCGTCGAGGCTGTCGTGGTGGCGACCCAAAGTGTGGTCGGTGGTGGCACGACACCCGGGGCGTCGTTACCGAGCTTTGCCGTGGCAGTGCAGTGTGCTGGATTGAGCGAAGGGGTGTTGTCGGCGATGCTGCGTGGCCTGGAGCCTGCGATTGTGGCTCGCGTGAGCGAAGGGCGGGTGCTGCTGGATTTGCGCACGGTGAGAGAGGATGAGGATGCGGAAGCGCTTTCCGTGTTGCAAGCCGCCCTGTGTGGGGATAAGCCGGCCCGGGCGCTCTGAGCTCTGGAGCTTCGAGGCTGGAGATTTGTAGGGTGACGTCGAGACAGCAGAAGTGAGTTTCGCCTGGTGGAGTTCTGAGTGAAAGCGGTTTCGGCGCGGAGTGCGGAAGCGGAAAATGCCGGGGAGGTGCGGTCCGTTGTGCTGGGTACGGCGGGGCACATCGACCACGGCAAGACTGCGCTGGTGCTGGCGCTGACCGGTACCGACACCGATCGGCTGCCGGAGGAGAAGGCGCGCGGCATTACGATCGACCTTGGTTTCGCTGCGCTGGATCTGAGCGGGCCGAATGGTGTGCGTTATGACGTGAGCCTGATCGACGTGCCGGGGCACCATGCGTTTGTGCGCAACATGTTGGCGGGGGCCGGCGGCATTGACGCAGTGATGCTGGTGGTGGCCGCCGACGAGGGCGTAAAGGCACAGACCGTGGAACACATGCAGATTTGCCGTTTGCTGGGCATTGAGCGCGGGTTGGTCGTGCTGACAAAGCGGGACGCGGTGAACGATGAGCGGCTTGCGGCTGCGCGGGACGAGGTCGCGCAGCTGGTGAAGGGAACGTTTCTGGAGGGAGGGCCGGTCCTTGCCGTGTCTGCGTTGCGGCGCCAAGGGCTCCCGGAGTTGAAAGCGGCCCTGGCGCGACTGGTTGCCGCGATTCCGCGACGGAGTGAGGACCACGTCACACGGTTGCCGGTTGATCGGGTGTTTACGGTGCGCGGTTTTGGCACGGTGGTGACGGGCACGTTGCAGGCAGGTCGCGTGCGTGCGGGCGAGTCGCTTCGACTGGAGCCGGGTGACCGTGCGGTGCGGGTACGCGGCGTGCAAGTGCATGGCAAGGCACGCGCCGAGGCCGTGGCGCCGAACCGGGTGGCTCTGAACGTGGCCGGGCTGGATGTTAACAACGTGACGCGTGGCGACACGGTCGTTCCGGAAGCTACGCTGGAGCCCGTGACTGTGTTCGATGCCGAGGTGGAGACGCTTGCGGGTCGCGGGTTGCGACACCGTCAGCGCGTGCGGGTGCATGCGTTTGCGAGCGAGTCCCTGGCGACGGTGCTGCTGTTCGAGGCTGGGGACGAGACGATCGTTCGGGTACGGCTTGCGAAGCCCATTGTGCTCGCGCCCGGGGACAGGTTTGTTTTGCGGCAGCCTTCGCCGGCGCTGACGTTAGGTGGAGGTCGTGTGCTGGACGCACATCCGTTACCGCGGCAGCGGAAGACGGCTGCGTTGGCATGGCTGCATGGCGTGCGCAACACGAGTGCGAGTGAAGCGGTGCGGTTGCGCGTCGCGCGGCGTGCGGCGACAGGGCTGACCATGCCGCGGTTGGTGGCCGAGACAGGCTGGACGCGCGAGGCGCTGCAGGGATGGGTAGCGCCGTTGCTGGCGCAGGGCAGCGTCGTCGCGGGGACGCAGGGCGAGCTTCTGGTCAGCGCAGAGGCGGTCCGGACGGCAGAAGATTGCGTGCTCTCAGACCTTGGAAGGGCTGAAGGAGGCAAGGCAGCCCTCGCCGCTTTGCGTGCGCGCCAGAGGCTTACGGAAGCGGTCTTTGCGCTGGTACTGCAGCGCTTGCAAACTGCACGTCGCGTGGACGTGCGCGGCGATGCAGCGTCTTTGCCGGGCCGCACGGCCGAACAGCCGGCAGCTTTGAGCGGCAGTGCAGCGCGGGTGGAGCGCATGTATCGCGATGCCGGTCTGGCGGCGCCAATCGTGAGTGAGGCCGCCGAGCGCATTCGTATGACTGCCCAGGAGTTGCGCGCCGTGCTGACCGCGCTGCTGCGATCGGGAACGCTGGTGCGGATGGGCTCGGATGCGTTGCTGGTGCATGTTGAGGCATTGAACCAATTGACTGCGGAGTTGCGGGCAAAGCACCAAGGGCGGAGCTTCGACGTGGCATGGTTCAAGGGCTACACCGGGCTTACGCGCAAGCACGCCATCCCATTGCTGGAGTACCTGGATGGCACACGTGTGACGCGCAATGTGGGTGGCACGCGGGTCGTCATCTAAGGGTCAAGTTGCATTCGAGTTGCATACACAGACAGGGGCGCTTGGCGAACGTGATCGGGGCTGCAAAGGGTCCAGGGAGAGAGACACACAATGATGCAGCGGCGAAGATTCCTCCTGACGGCAGCCATGACGGCAGCATCCGGGCTGCGTGGTGTGTGGGCCGCCGGCACAGGAGCTCCCGAGCCAGAATGGCGCAGGTTTGAAGTCACGACACAGGTTGTGGTGAAGGCCGCATCCGGGGTGACGCGGGTGTGGGTGCCGCTCCCGCTGGCGGAGCGGACACCGTTCCAGCAGAGCCTTGGGACGACGGTCCAATGTGAGAGCGGGTCCTGGAAGATCATGAACGGTTCCGGTGCCCAGGCAAGCCTGGTGTTTGCGGAGTTCCCCGGGGGCGTGAACCCGGAGCTTCATGTCACGAGCAAGGTCCGGACTCGTGACTGGACCGTGCTGCCAACGAGGCCTGATCAGCGGCTACAGACCAAACCTGATTCGCTCCATGCATGGTTGCAGCCAACCCGGTACGTGCCTGTCGATGGCGTTGTGCGAGCAAAGGCCCTGGAGATCACAAACGGTGCGCAGACGGATGAGCAGAAGGCCCGCGCGGTTTACCGGTGGATCATCGCCAATACATACCGGAAGGCGAGTGTGCACGGGTGCGGCACGGGGGACATTGGGCGGATGCTGGCGTTGGGCGACCTGGGTGGCAAGTGCGCGGACCTGAACGCGCTCTTTGTGGGCCTGGCGCGGGCTGCCGGGCTGCCCGCACGTGACGTCTATGGCATCCGCGTAGCGCCTTCCCGATGGGGGTACAAGAGCCTGGGGCCGGCAAACGAGACGGTCACCAAGGCGCAGCACTGCCGCGCAGAGGTATGGCTTCAGCGCTACGGTTGGATCCCGGTTGATCCGGCGGAAGTGCGCAAAGTGGTGTTGGAGGAGAGCCCTGGAGGTTTGCCGATGGACGATCCCAGGGTGCTCGCTGCGAAAGCGCGCCTGTTTGGGGCGTGGGAGATGAACTGGGTCGGCTGGAACTATGCGCAGGATGTGCAGTTGCCGGGGTCCAATGGGCCCGCGCTTCACTACTTCATGTACCCACAAGCGGAAACTGCTGAAGGACGTCTTGATTGTCTTGATCCAGAGACCTTTCGGTACGCCATCACGTCTCGGGAAGTATGACCGCATCCTGCCGCTTGCTTCAGTTGGCGCCATGGCGGAGCGAGAACGGTTCCGCCGCGTTACTCTGCAGAAATAGCACTGCTCACTGAGGAGACCCATACTTGATGCGACGTCGCACGTTCCTTTCGTCCGCCCCCGCCCTTGCTGCCGGAACCTATGCCCTCGCACAGAACAGGACAGGGGCGTCCGGCAAGCCGAATGCCCGGATGGAAGGCGAAGAGGCGTCCCATCTGCCGATGTTTCAGAAGCCCGGCGAGGAGCGTTTCGAACGCCCGGATGTGCATGCAGGGGACCGGCCGAGCGGGGCGAGCTTTTCGACGAGGTCGCCTGTGCTGGGGATGAACGGCGCCGCGGGCACAGCACACCCGTTGGCCACCCAGGTCGCAATTGCCGTGCTGAAGAAAGGTGGATCGGCGGCGGATGCGGCTGTCGCTGCCAATGCTGTGCTGGGTTTTGTAGAGCCGACAAGTTCTGGCCTGGGTGGCGACTGCTATGCGTTCGTGTGGGATCCGAAGACGCAGAAACTGGAAGGCATGGCGAGCTCCGGAAAGTCGCCCAAAGCGCTGAGCCTGGACACTGCGCGTGCGCGCGCCGTGACGGTGGACGGACGCAAGGTGTTGCCCAAGTTGGGAGCCATCAGTGTGTCGGTCCCGGGCGCGTTGGGCGGCTGGTGGGCACTGCATGAGCGCTACGGAAAGCTGCCCTGGGCGGAGCTCTTTGAGCCTGCCATCGAGGCATGTGAGAACGGGTCGCCGACGCCGCAGATTATCGGCTGGTACATCAAGCGCAACCTGGCGCTCTTCACCAAGCAGGGTTCTGGTGTGGAAGAGACGGCGAATGCGTTGCACACGTATGCGCCGGGTGGGCATGCGCCAAACGAGAACGATGTGCGGCGCAATCCTGACCTCGCACGAACGTACCGCATGATTGCGCAGGGTGGACGCGACGCGTTTTATGACGGGCCGATTGCGGACACGATCGAAGCCTACTTCAAACGCATCGGCGGATGGATGACGCGCGTCGACCTGCGGGAGCATCGCGCGGAGTGGCCCACCCCTCTGCAGACGGACTACCGCGGCACCACGGTGTATGCCATGGGCGCGAATACGCAGGGGCTGGCCACGTTACAGATGTTGAACATCATCGAGCAGTTCGACATGCGCGGCTTTGGCTTTCAGTCACCCAACAGTTTGCAGATCCAGGTTGAAGCCAAGCGGCTGGCGTATGAGGATCGTGCGCGCTTCTACGCGGATCCGCACTTTGCGAAGATTCCGGTGGAGTGGTTGAACTCCAAGGCGTACGCGCAGGAGCGTGCCAAGCTGATCCGGCCGGATCGCATCCTGACGCCGGTGTATCCGGGGCAGGCGCCGAGCCACGGCGACACCACGTACTTCACCGTGGCGGATAAGGACGGCATGATGGTTTCCATCATCCAATCGAACTTTCGCGGCATGGGGTCGGGGCTGGTGGCGGACGGCCTTGGGTTCATGTTTCAGGATCGTGGTGAGTTGTTTTCGCTGCAGGACGGTCATCCGAACATCTATGCGCCGGGCAAGCGGCCCTTCCAGACGATCATCCCAGGGTTTGCGTCGCGCGACGGCAAACCGTGGCTCAGCTTTGGCGTGATGGGGGGCGACATGCAGCCGCAAGGGCAATCGCAGATCATCATCAACCGCGTTGATTATGGGCTTGATGTGCAGTCGTCCGCAGACAGCCCGCGGTGGCACCACGAAGGCTCGTCGCAAACCATGGGTGAAGACCAGGCGGGGCTCGGGCCCAAGGGCATTCTCCGGCTGGAAGCAGGTGTGCCAAAGGCGACGCGTGAGGCGCTGATTGCGCTGGGCTGGCCGATGGGCGCGAGCGATGGCGGCTTTGGGCGCTATGAGGGCATTGAGGTGATGACGTCGCAGTTCGCCGGGCATACCGATCGTGTGTATGCGGCCGGGAGCGAGATGCGTGCGGATGGGTGTGCGTTGGCGTACTGAGCTGCGGTTCAACCGCGAGCTTACGGAAGCTTACGGCTTGGCTGCATCCAGGCGATCAATCACCGGCAGGATGGCTTTGGCCCAGATGGCATAGCCCTCCGCGCTGGGGTGGAGCTTGTCTTCGCGCAGGCCCTTGAAGCTGTCGCCGACCGGCGGCATCAGGGGCGTGAGGTCCACGAAGAAAACACGTTGGCCATCGGCAAGGCGCGCGATTCGGCTGTTTGCAGCGGAGGTTAACGCGTTGGCTCGCGCGTTGGGCAGGATGCTGCACACGATCATATGAACGCCGGGAAAGGTGCGCTGCGTTTGCTCAACCACGGCCTGCACGCCGGCGGCGATCTCTTCCGCAGTGTTGTGCCAGTTGTTGGTGCCGGCCATGATGACGGCGACGCGCGGGTGCAGCTGGTTCAGCGGATAGTTCTGCAGGCGCCACAGGATGTGCTGTGTGCTGTCACCGGAGATGCCGAAGTCGAGCGCGTTGCGCGGGGTGAAGTCGCTGTCCCAGGTATCGCGGCCGACGGTGAGGAAGTACTGCGTGATGGAGTCGCCGATAAAGATGATGTCCGGGCTGCGATGAGCAAACATTCCGACCTGCGCGGTGGCGAACTTAAGCAGGTTGGGGTTGTTCAGATAACGCACGGCGCTCGGCGTAGTGGTGCTCGCCGGGGAGGGATCGGGAACCTTGGGGCCTTCCGGAGCGGCGGGCGGACCGACATGCAGTGTCTCCGCCGGCATGAACGGGATCGTGCTTTGCCCCGAATCGGGCAGGGCCGGATGTGGAGCTGCGGACGCCGTCTGTGCTGATGCTGCGGGTTGGGCTGCGGGCTGCGCTGCAGGTGCCTGCGCGGGTGCGCTGATGACGAGACGAGCGACCAGGAACGAAGTAGCAACCAGCAGAGTGCAACGGACCATGATGTCCAGAGACTACTGCGGTCAAGCTGACTTGCGGAGAAGAGTTTTGGAGGCGCGGGCCGGGATCGAACCGGCGCATAAGGTTCTGCAGACCTCTCCAGATATGTTGTGCGGATTTGTGTAGACGTGTGAATCTCTGTGTTGATGGGGTTTTCTGGACGGATGACACAAGCAGGCAAAAGAGGGACAAGCCAATCAAGGCACACCTACGGCAACTCGGATGGCCTGTGATCGGTGCATGGCGATTGAGTACGGTTTGGGCTTTTGGGAGATCCACGAATTCCTGAAGAGTGCGGGTGAACTCGGCTGGGAACTTCGCTCATCAATGCATTTCGCGAACACCACCATTCCGCGCGCGATCGGTGGGAAGGGCGAGTTGCGCAAAGCAGAGGATGCGAGCGAGGTCATGTTGCTCGTGTTCAAACGCCCCGCTTCAGAGAAGAAGAAGGGGACTCCCGGGTTTCTTACCTACATGGAGAATGAGGTAAAGAAACTCGAGCGGTGAAAGGGAACGGAGCACATACTTCGTGCCCCGCCTCTGGTCTTACCTCTTGCTGGAGGCTACTGCCGCAAGCTACCCCGCCGTGGCGAAGCTTTCAGCATCACAGGGTCTAATCGTCGCCGCGGCGAGAGGCCCATCAGTTGCGCCGCGTGTACGTGCCTAGTGGACATGGCCCTGATGGACGAGTAGCCTTCGAAAGGGAGCCCGCATGCCCAACACTTCAGGTCTCGTGAAGACAGCAGCCGTCATGCTGGCCGTCCTGGTCGCAGTCACCGGATACGCTGCACTGCATCCGAAGGTGGTTCACTCGGTGCCCACTCCGATTTGATCAGAGCGAGCCGAGCGTTCTGCCCTTCTTGCCCGCCATTACAGCTGTAAATCTTCTTCCCGCACGCCCGTCGTGAACGGCGTCACCTTCTGCCTGAACAGGAAGCGTGCTTGCCGGTCGCACTCATAACCAGGCGGTTCGCCAGTGCCAGAGCGAAGTCGATCTCCTGTTGCCATTCGACCTCAGCCGTGTGCGCGTCCAGGCGAGCATCCCTTCTCGGTGGGCTGGCTGATCCGGAACCCCAGTCTAAGGAAAGCCGTCCGGAGGCGGCCGGTAGGCTATTGGGGTGCGATCTGCCAAAGAACGAAGCTCTACCTGTCCGAAATGCGGCAGCCGAGCCTACAGCTTTTGCATCGGCGAGCGTGGGAGAGACTAATACCGTTCTGCCGTCCGTTCCGCTGCTAGGCCTGCGACCGGTGATTCCTGCTGCGTCCCTAAGCCGATTACCTTTGCGGTCCAGAGCGCATAGTGAAGGTGAGACTGATCTGCTGGTGAGGAAAGACGATAGTGCTGCTCGATGTAGGAACAGTACGAGCCATAGACACTGCCGTGATTCCTCTCCGGAAGATTCAAGGGAAAGAGCACTAAGGTTGATACGGCACGCTTGTCAAAGTTGATGGCCGCAGTACATTCTGAGGTCCAATTTAGAGGCAACAGCAGCGGACGCTGCGGATACGCGCGGAGCTCATCAACCTTTCTCTGGACCTGCAACTTCGTTCCAACATCCGTCAGTCCCATGAAGAAGCCCGAGTCAAGAGCGGGCGACTGATACCGGCCGTAGCCGTCTATCGCAAAATCGAACGGAACCTCGAAGACGGTGCCTTCGGGTTGCGCAAAGATCTTGTCAAAATTCGGTGCGGGCTGACCCTGGGCTGCCGCTCGCACCTGAAGGAAGGCTGCTTTGCCTTGGTCCGCGCCAAGCAAACTCTCCTTGTGCCGCAGGATGAGTAAGTCGAATCGTGTCTGACCTCCACGCGGCTCCAAAGCGAAGATGGCTGGCACAAGCGACTTTTGAATCAATTGCGAGATAGAAGGAGCGACTTCTGCGACGGGTAAGAAGTAGGCCAGCCACAAGCTCCAAAGAAAGGCAGTGCCGAAGATAGGGGTCCCACGCGTCGCGACAATCGCACACAGGAAGACAGCAAGCCCATTCAGTAGTACATGGCCCCCGTCACAACGACCAAGAGCGGCAGCTGATGCGAGCAGTGTGTAGCAAAGTAAGGGGAGTGCCGTTCCGTGGCGCGCTTTGTTCATCTGTGCGCCAACTATGCAGCTTGTTACTGCCGCAGCAGTCAGCAGCAGCAAAATGTATGGTCCTGGTACGACCGGAAGATTTAGGTATCCACCCCTAATCGCAAACATAGTCCCGTAAATGCCGAGCGTAAACGCGAAGCTTCCGATCGCGACCAGCACTATGAGAGTCGCAGCCAGAAGGGCGGTTTGCCTTGGGGATGTCAGCCGCCCAATGACCGCCAGGGATAGCATTGACCCTAATGCCAGAGCGATCCCAAGTTCGGGCGATATGCTCGTCATCAAGCTGAAACCGGCAATGACGGCGAGATAGGGCGCAAGCGAAGAAGGACCTTTGCGGCGCGCCATGCGGTACACAAAAAGCAGCCAGAACACGGGGAAGATGAACCGCAGTAAGGAGTAGTTCAGGCCGTAGTTTAGGGTGCTCACCAGAGATGCAGCCCAGACGAAGAGGAATGCTGACCGCCGTCCAGCGATAGTGCCATCTAACCAGTTGCAGGTAGCCCAAAGGAAGTAAACCCCCGCCAAGCATGCGGCAACATAGGTGATCCCGTACGCATCCCTCAGATCACCGTGCAGCACCCGAGCAAGGCTTGCAGGCGCGTAGAGTAACGCTGGGCCGTAAGCGAATTCAAAATCGCGATACGGGACACCTCCGGCAAGCAAATGATTTATGCGATCACAGAAATAGCCAGCTTCGCCATAGCCCGCTACTGGGCGTTCCATAAAGTACATCAACCCTGTGGACAGAAACGTCCCCGCAAGTGCGATGTAGAGTGCATACCTACCGAGTCCACCTTCCGCCGTTTCGGTCGGACTGAACCTAGGTCCGAGGAAGGTAAACAGGGCGAGAAACACTAAGAAGAACAGCCAAGCCGCCTGATTGCTGAACCCTAGGAGGTAGCTCACTGAAGTCGTCGGACGCACGCCAACGTGCCAGGGCAGCCAAAACATGCCTACGAGGACTGCAAGCAGAATCGGAACGAACACTTTTTCATCAATCGCACGGAACTTGAACAAGACTCATCCCCTAGGAGTGATTGCTAGGAGCCTAATGATAAAGCCTTAACCAGGTGCTCCAGATTCACTTCTCACTCTCCATCGAGCAGTTGACGACCCCGATGCACGTTGCTCCTGCCGTAAGCGTCTGACCGGGCGCTGTCTGCACGCCGGTGGAAGTAGCGCTCTCCGTCGTTTCTTGCACGGCCCAGGGCTTCCGGGCCCAGTTCCAGCGACGGTCCCGACGACACACACCGGATTGACGACAAGCCACCTGCAGTAGCTGACGTCTTGCCGAATCGAACCTAGCGAAGACCGTGGTCCCCAGAGATCGTCGCCGTGGGCGTGAAGGTGTAGACAAAGCCGGTGTCGTCGTAGTTCCAACCGCTGGTGACCGGCGCGACACCGCTAAGCGAACTGCCATCCACAGTGGGACTTCCAGGGGTGAAGCTGCTACTGCTTGACCCGCCGTTGCCCGATACGCCAGTGGGTGCATTCGGAAAATTGATTACATGCGTGGTGGGATTGTAAGTGAACCCGTCATTTGCGGGTGTGCCATCACCAAAGTGAATTTAGTGGATCGCTGGAGCCACCGCCGTAAATGACTCCCCTGGGCGCGTTTGATCCAGTCGGTGTGATTCCGAAGGCGTGGGCGACGAAGACTTGCGCCGTATCTGGAGAACCAGGGTAGGCCGTCGCTGAAACCCCTGCGTTGTTGTCCCACAGATACAAGGCCGTATTGCCAATGCGGGTTGTCGCAGGATAAGCGCTTGCCGCTCCAGATGTCGATCCTGAACTAGCGCCGGGAGCATAGCCTGTACGCGCGAAGTCGTAGAATCCCATCGTGGACTCAAGGTTGTAATCAGAACCACCGTTGTTGTTAGCGCGGAAGGGGTAACACTCGATTCGCGGTTTACCACCGGGGCTGTACACGCCTGATTGAGCAACGTCTGCACTCGTGTACAGCACCCACCCGAACTGCACAACCCATACACCGCAACTCTGGTAGACGCCGCCTGCGCACAACCCCCAGTGCTATCGACCGGATCCCGTTGCTATCAAGTCCACCGAACGCAGCAAACTCTTTATCCGGCTGCCTGAGGAGTTCACCAACGTCAATGCTGCTATAACTGCTGACCAGCCAGTTGCTGATGCGGTGCACTGCGCAGCGGTGGCAAAGGCGAAATAGCAAGCCAAAGCGCTGCCGTCCACGTCAACGTTGGTGGACAACGCTCCATCGCCCATCATGTACATGCCGATGCTGTTGTTCCAAAGCGGACCCTGTACCTGAGAATTTGACCATGATCGAGGTGTATTTTGGACCCCAACCGTTCGAGATGCCAGCCGCCGTGCCCATTTGCGCCATGACAAGGTAATCGCGCGCGAGGAAGAAAGGAGCAGATCGTGTCATGGCCGGTGTGCTGTGCCGTTTCTTCAGTCGGCTCAATATGGTGATGAGGTACGCCCACCCACAGCAGGCGCATCGGAGTTCGGCCATGCAGCGCTTCGAGGCGCACAACGCCATGCGGGAGATTTCCGAGGCAAGGGTGCCGACTCTTCAGTGAAGCCCGATGCAGCAGGTACCCACACTTCTCCCCAACACCGGAAATGAGTAAAGGCCACACATCTAAGGTGGCCTTGTAAAGGCATTCTTAATGAAGTTTTGGAGGCGCGGGCCGGGATCGAACCGGCGCATAAAGGTTTTGCAGACCTCTCCCTTACCACTTGGGTACCGCGCCTTGAGCCCGATCAACCCTCCTGCGCAGAAGGAACGCGCGGGGCTATCAGATAGCTCGAACGGCGTGGCTGCAAAGGAGAGAAGGGCGTCTGGAGCGGGAGACCGGGGTCGAACCGGCGACATCTTCCTTGGCAAGGAAGCACTCTACCACTGAGCTACTCCCGCCCTTCCACTTGAATGTAACAGAGGGTGAGCGGTTTGGGAAGCCCGGGGGCCTGTGGATGACTGTGCGCGGACAGGGCTGAAGTCCTTGACTCCGGAATGCCCCCGATCCGTGCGCGGAAGCCACCGCTCCATCTTCGACCCTTGCAGCATGGCTCAGGCGCTACTGCGGGGCGTTGGCATTGTTGCCGTTGGCGAGCAGCAGACGACGGCTGGTGATCTGGAAGCCCTTGTTGCGCACGATGTGGGGCGTAAGCGTGATCATCAGCTCGGTGGAGTCTTTTTCCGTGTCCTTGTTCGTGCTTTGAAAGCCGGGAATCTCGCTGAGGAACGGCAGGCCCGTGATGGCGCGCAACTCCGAGGTGTTGACCTCGCTCGCGAGCATGGCGGTCTGGCCGCGGGGGATGGTGACGGTGGAGGTGAGCTGGCGGTTGTTGAGGATCGGGAGCGTGTTGATGGTGCCTGAGCCGAGCGCTTCGATCTTGAAGTCGAGCTTCACGTTGACCTCGCCGGTACGCATGATCTGCGGCGTAGCCTTGAGCGTCAGGCCGAGGTCTTCGTACTGGATCTGCGGCACGTTGACCGAGGTGGAACCGAGGTACTGGTTCAGCAACGAACTGACGCTGGTGCCATTGATGTTGAGGCCGGCAACGGCGCTGGATACCGCACTGGACGCTGCGCTGGAGCTGTAAATGCCGGTCTCGATGGGGTAGCGCGTGCCGGCGCGGAACTGGCCGTCCTGCTTGTCACCGACGCGCAATTGCACGGTGTCGAGGAGACGGACGTCCGACGACGTGAGCGTGGCGTTGAGCGTGGTGGTGGAGCCGAGAAAGACACCTGCAAGCGGAAGCCCGCCGTAGTGGCCGAAAACACCAAGCAGGCCTGTGAACTGCGAGCTGGAAACGGTGCCGGAGGCGAGCAGAAACTCAAGCTCGGTGAGCGCGTCGGTGTAGGCGTTTCCGGTGAGCTTGATGAGGTTGTTGGCGATGGCCTCGGAGATGAGCGACTGGTTGGAACTGATCAGATTTTGCGCTGTGGATGCAACGGGGAAGGCGCCGATGGACGACGGCAGTTGGGCGCCGAGGTTGTCGATGTGGCTCTTGTCAACCTCGTAGAGCGTGAGGTCGAGCAGAACGTCGGAGCCGCCGTCAACAAGATCTGCGAAGGTCGCATTCACGTGCGAAAGTGTGTCCTCATCGCCGCGAAGCACAAGCGAGCCGGAGCT
Source organism: Granulicella sp. (assembly GCA_965198515.1). GTDB lineage: Bacteria > Acidobacteriota > Terriglobia > Terriglobales > Acidobacteriaceae > Granulicella. The sequence goes on from CBDAPO010000003.1 coordinate 28,035, forward strand.
GGACACGGCGTTGACCACACGCAGGTTGAACACGGCGCGCGCCATGTTGGCGTATTCGGTGAGGTCGGCCTGCGACGTGCCGGGCATGTAGAGCGTTTCTTCCAGCAGCGGTTGGTATTCGGTGCGATTTTCCGGCGTGTCGCGGCTGAAAAGCAGCTGCGTGGGCTGGATCGGGACCGAGAAGGTGTGCGTCAGGGTTTGAAGGGTGCGCAGTGCCTGGGGCCAGTCGACGTGGTCCAGATCGAAGCGCAGTTGGGGGCCGGAGTCGATCGAGTTCACCACCTGTGCATTGATTCCATAGGCCTCGCACACGCGATCGATCAGGTCATGCGCACTGGCGTGGAGGTGGAAGTCGTGCGTGCCCGGCCCCGGCGTCAACTGAACGGGGCCGGCGAGCGTGAGGGCGTCTTCGGCACGGGTATTGTGCAGCGGGTTGGTGTCGGCCTCAAAGGTGGGCGCAGGCGCTATGGTGCCGTCGGCTGAAAAGTGCTGTAGCACGATGGCGTTGCGCGGATCGATCTCGCGGGCCTGCAACAGCAGCTTGTCGGCCTGCTCGGTGTGGCCCAGCTTGGTTTCGCGGGCGGCGCGCTGCACCAGTTCGGTGAGGCGGTGCTCGCGGGTCACAGCGAGGGCAACCGCATAATCGCGGTTTCGGGGGTTGAGCTTGGCGGCGCGGGCGAACTCCGTTTCGGCCTCGGTGAGGGCCTTGCGGTCGAGCGCACGGGCACCCTTGATAAAGGCGTCCTCGGCCTCGCGAAGCTGCCTGGCGGGGATGTCGGGAGCCGCCTGGGTGGTGGCAGGCAGGGTGACTGGAGCCTCGGTGCCGGCCGGTGTCGGCGCCGTCTGGGCGAAGGCGTTTGCCGGGCAGAGAAGGGCGCTTCCGGCGACGCTGGCCAGCAGAAAGGGCACCCAACCGTCAGACCGGCTGCGGAGATCCTTCGCGGCGCTCAGGATAACAGCGGAAAGGGGCATGGCTCCTGGTTGGACGTGGCCGAGCGGCTAACGTCCCGTGCCGGTGGCTACCACTTGCAGGCCCGGGCGCACAGAGCGTGGCGGCCGGCGCATGCCACGGCGGATCTGCGCCGAATCCATGCCGAGTTCGGCGAGCGTGCGGCTCAGGGTGTTGCGGTGCATGCCGAGCTCTTCGGCAGCCTTGCACTGGTTGCCGCGGTGGCGGCTGAGGACTTCGAGGATAAAGCGCTTCTTAAACTCACGCACGGCGTCGTTGTACGTCATGCCTGAGGCGTGCATGGTGAGCACCAGATGTTCCAGCTCGCGTTTCACTCGCGTTTCTCTCCCAGCTAAGGCTGATGTGTCGTGGTGAGTCTAGTGTGCGACAGGGGCCCGGACTTGATCCAGTCGGTAGAGCTGTGATTGAGATGCTGGAGACTGTCCCGGAGTCGAACCTGGAGGTCCGTGGGCATGGTGAAGGATACCGCATGTGCGGCGCGCAGCAAATAGGGACTTATGACTGAGTTTTGAACCCAGGGAGCGGTCGGCAGAAAGGCTGTAATGGCGAAAAGCATCGCCGTCGCGATGCCCGCGCCGCGCAACAGGCCGAAAAGCGCGCCCCCCAGCCGGTCTGCAAGGCCCAACCCCACGGTACGGGCTCCCCGGCGAAGCACGCGGCCCAGCAGCGACGCCATGATGGTGATCGCCGACAGGATCAGCGCGAAGGCGACGATCTGCGCCACCGCCGGCGTGGTGATCAGGTTGCGGAGCTCCCCGGCGAGCGGGTGGTAGTACCAGCAGGCGAGCGGGAAGCCAAGAACGAGGCCGGCCAGGGTGAAGGCCTCGCGGAAGAAGCCGTTGAGGACGGCGCGGACGGTGGAGTAGGCAAGAAGTGCGAGCAGCAGCCAGTCGAGCGGGTTCAGGGTCATGCGGTGTGGGTCAGGCGCGCGCGAGGAAGCGACGGCTGAGCCAGGCGCGCACAGGTTCATCGTAGAGCTTCAGGCAGGCATACGCGATTAGCAGGGCGGTGATAAGAAGGAGAGCGCCGTAGAGGAGGCCCTGCAGCGGCGTTGCACCGGGTTTGGCTACCCAGGCGGTGTAGATGTAGATGAGCGGGTAGTGCGTGATGTAGAGCGGGTAGGAGAGCGCGCCGAGAAACTTGCAGACGCGAAGTGGGGCGCCCGCTGTGATGTTGTCGCCCGCGCCTGTGGCGACGATCAGCGGAAAAAGGAAGATGATGGCGACGGACTCGTAAAGGCCGTTGATCCACAGGTGGGTGGGGCCGCCGAAACGGGGCAGCGCGAAGATGACGATGAGGGCCGCGCTGCAGAGAAGAAACGCGTGCGGGACCTGGATGCGTTTGCCTAGTCGCATGAGCAGGACGCCCGCAAAGAAGGGGTAGAGCAGGCGCGCCAGGCCGATGTGTTGCTGGGTTGCGTCGAGGGCCCAGCCGCCGATCACGTCGCCCTTGGGACCGAAGACGAGGTACTGGACGAGAAAGCAGCCGGCGAGGAAGACGAGCACGCCGAGGGCCTTGTTGGACAGCTTGCGGAGGCCGACGGCGTAGAGAATATTGGCGATGTATTCGAAGTAGAGCGACCAGGCAGGGCCGTCGAGCGGATGCATCTCGTTCCAGCCGCGGATGTCCCATTGGTAGGGCAGCGGTAGCAGGGTGCAGCCGAGCAGCATGACCAGCAGAAGTTTCCAGGGCGGCGTGGCGGCGATGGCGGGGAATGTTGACCCTTTGCCGAAGTAGAACAAGGCCGCGCCGATCAGGCTGCCCATGATGACCATGGGCTGCAGGCGGATGAGGCGGCGCTTGTAGAAGTCCCACTGCGACATCCGTGGCCAGCGGTCGTCGTAGGCGTAGGCGACGACGAAGCCGGAAAGCAGGAAGAAGAAGTCGACGGCAAGATAGCCGTGATTGATGATCTGGTTGAAGCGAATGCCGCGGTCCCAGGGCTCGAAGGTGTGGAAGATGACGACCATGACGGCGGCTACGCCGCGGAGGCCGTCGAGGATCTCGTAATGGCTTTTGGGGCGCAGACCGGCGGGTGGGTGGGTTGTGTCCGGATGCGTGTTCGCGGGTACGTCGACGTTCTGTATTGGCGTCATGGTTAGCGTCAGGCCTGGTCGCTGGAGATGGGGTGAGCCATCGTAACGCATAGGGACTTCTTTGGCAGAACAAACGCTTATCTCGGACAAACGAAGTGGAACGTTCGCTCTGCCAGAATCTTGCAGTGGTCTCGTACCCCTTCATGATCCATTGCTGAAATCGGGTGCAAAGCGAAGCATTCCTTCAGAGGAAGTGGAACGCAACGAGATAGCACAAGCACAGCAGAGCGGCAGAGATCCCTACCGTGATGGCTCTTCCGGATTGCTTGCCGAATGCACAAAGGATCACGCTAAGGACGGCCGGAACCAAGAGTTGATGCGCCCACCGGACGAGATCTCGACCTTGCTGTACGTCGCTATCCAGCCCTGCAACGTGGAGATACACGAAGACAGTAAGGAGCCCGCTTACAGCAACGACAAAGAGGCCACAGCGGAAGAGGAGAGCTCGCCAGCGTGGCATGCTTACGCCGCTGGTCGAGCCTGGTTGCCTCTGGTGCGACCGCCCAACGTGACGCTGACGACCTTGCTGACACCGGGTTCCTGCATCGTGACGCCGTACATGATGTCGGCTTGTTCCATGGTGCGCTTCGAGTGAGTGATGACGACGAATTGGGTGGTGTGGGCGAGGTCGGCGATGAGGCGGGCGAAGCGGCCGACGTTGGTTTCGTCGAGGGGGGCGTCGACCTCGTCGAGGATGCAGAAGGGCGCGGGCTGGAATTGGAAGATCCCGACGAGGAGGGACAGGGCGGTGAGCGCTTTTTCGCCGCCGGAGAGGAGCAGGACATTTTGCAGCTTTTTGCCGGGTGGCGACGCGATGATGTCGATACCGGCGAGGTCCTTTTCAGAAGCACCTTCGGTGTCGGTAAGCCGCATGAAGGCCTGGCCGCCGCCAAAGAGCTTGGTAAAGGTCTGCGAGAAGTTTTCGTTGATGATCTTGAACGCTTCGTCGAACTTTTCGCGACTGACGTCTTCGATCTCGCGGATGGAGGCGGCCGTGTTCTCGATCGCGTCGATGAGGTCGCGGCGCTGAGCTTCCAGGTGGGTGTAGCGCTCGGAGGCTTCGCGCAGTTCGTCGAGCGCCATCATGTTGACGGGGCCCATGTTTTCCATGCGTTTGCGGAGCGCGCGGGCGGCCTCGTCTTCGGCAGTCAGGGCATCGGCTTCGAGACGCTGGATGGAGGCATCATCGCGCAGGGTTTGCGGTTCGACAGAAAGGTCGTTGATGCAGGTGGCTTCGAGGTGCTCGAGGTCGGAGCTGAGCTTGGCGTAGCGCGCGGTGTGCGCCGCACGTTGCTCACGGAGAGCCTCGGTGTTGTGGCGCAGATGACGAAGCTTGCCGTCGAGTTCGGCCAGCCGCGCGCGGAGAGTTTGGGCTTCTGCGGAAAGACGTTCGGCGGCTTCCGCGGCCTCTTTGCGCGTCGCCGCTAACACTTCGGCCTGGCCGGCGAGTGTGGTGTTTTCTTCTTCTCGGCGGGCCTTTTCGGCTCCCGCGTTGTTGATTGCGCCTTCGATTTGAGCGATGCGCTGTCCCTGGTTCGCGAAGAGCCGTTCGGTGCGCTCAGCATTGGCTCCGGCGTTGCGACGACGCTCTTCCAGGCCTGCCAGCGCGGCGTTGGCCTGCGAGGCGGCGGCCTGAAGCTCTTCGCGCTCGGCACGCAGGGTGGCCAGGCGTGTGGTGAGGTCGGCGACCTGGGCTTCAAGGCCCTCGCGCTCGGCTTCGAGGCGTTCGGCCTCCGTGCGCTTGCGGTTGATGAGTTCTTCGCGAGCGCCGCGCTGGTCCTTGTTGCGGCTCAGAGCCAGCTGCCAGTCTTGAAGGCGACGCTCAAGGCGGCCGGCTTCGGCCTCCATCTGGCGAAGCGCTGCGCCGGAGTTGGCGGACTCGCGCTCGGTGTCGCGGCGCTCGTGGTTGCGGTGGTCGAGTGTCGAGGTGAGCTCGGAGATTTCGCGCGTGAGGGCCTGGGTGGCGAGCTCATTTTGCGAGAGCTCGGTTTCAAGGGCGTTGATCTTGGTCTGGATCTCGGCGAGTTCGCGCTTCAGCGCGAGGGGGCCCTGCGTGCGCGGCTTGCCGCCGGTCACGGTGACGTTGTGAAAGGTTTCGCCACCCGGCGCGAGGAAGAAGGATTGCGGGTTGGCGAGCGCAAGATGGCGCGCGGTTTCCGCATCGGGCGTGACGAAGCCCTCGCGCAGGCGCGGAAGGATCACCTCCAGCGAGCGGCCGAACCCGTTGAGCACGCGCACGCACTCGGTGAGCGGAACGACGCCGTCGCGGTCAGGGCGGGTGGTGCTGCGCAGGCCTTCGGCGAAAGGAAAAGCGGCCTGGCCGTGGTCGGGGTGGACGAGGAACGTGGCCCGGCCGGCGACATCGCCGTGCAGCAGGCGGACGCCTTCGTCGGCCGCGTCCCAGCTCTTGACGACGATGTAGTTGAGCTCGTCCCGGAGGAACTCGTCGACTACGTTTTCGTAGCGGCCATCAACCTCGAGAAAGTCAGCAAGGGTGCCGACGGGGGCGATGCCATCGCTGTTCTGCTGCTGCCGGCGGGCGTTGGCGCGGAAGATGTTGCGGACCGTGTCGGTGGAGTAGCTGTGCTCGCGGATGAGCGCTTCAAGCGAGCCGCGGCGGCCTAGCAGCGTGGCGAGTTCGGCGCGAAGCTGGTCTCCGCGACGGCGCGACTGGGTCTCGTCCATGCGACCCTTCTCGAGCTTGCCGCGGAGGTCGACAATCTCAGTTTCGAGGCGCTTGAGCCGCTCGGTGACGGACTCAAACGTCATCTTCGCCTGGCCACGCTGGTGGCCGAGCTGTTCAAGCTCGTGGCGCGCAGCGTCGGACTCGGCGGCGAGGCGCTCGCTTTCGCGATCAAGGCCGGCGAGGGCGGCTTCGGCCTGGGCAATCTCGTTGCGTGCGCCGTTGGCCCGCTGCATTGCGTTCATAGCGTTGCGGCGGCCCTGCTCGGCTTGCGCTTCAGCGTTCAGGACGCCGCGCATGGCGTCATGCGCGCGCTGTCCCTGGGCCTGCGCGTCGGCCTTGTGGGCGTTGGCCTCGGCGGTGGCGGTTTCCAGGAAGCTGCGGTGCTGTTCGCGTTCGCCCGCGAGGTGGGCGAGGGCTTCGCGGGCCTGCGCGAGCTCGTCATTGGCGGAGGCGAGCCGCTGGGTCAGCTCGGCTTGCCGGTCCTTGTTGGAAGCGAGGCGGGCCTGGGTCCGCTCGAGGTCGACGGCGGAAGAGCTGGCGCGGGCAGTCGTTTCGCGGATCTCGCGGTCGAGCTCGTACCCGCGGGCGGTGCCGGTGCGATTTTCTTCATCAAGACCCTCAAGTTCTGCGGCTTGTTGGTCGATAAGAGCATTGAGGCGGTTGAGTTCGGTTTGGAGGGAGGTGGACTCGGCGTCCATCTGCGACAGGCGGCTGGCGAGCACGACGCGGAGCTTGCCCGTGAATTCGGTGCGCAGTTCGCCGTACTTTTCGGCCTTTGCGGCCTGCCGCTTCAACACGGCGACCTGGCGCGTGACCTCGTCGAAGATGTCGTTAACGCGGGAGAGATTGGTGCGAGCGGACTCGAGGCGGAGTTCGGCGAGGCGTTTCTTGGTTTTAAAGCGGGTAATGCCGGCGGCTTCCTCGATGATGGAGCGGCGATCGAGCGGTTTGGAGCTGAGGAGTTGGCCGATGCGCTCCTGGCCGATGATGGCGTAGCTTTCCCCACCAAGACCGGTGCCGAGAAAGATGTCCTGGATGTCGCGTAGGCGACACATCTTGCCGTTCAGCAGGTATTCGCTTTCACCCGAGCGGAAAAGGCGGCGCGTGACGGTGATTTCACCGGCTCGGGCGGGTGTGCGGTTGAACTTGCGGCGGCGGACCTTCAGGACGACGCTGTTGGCGGCTGTGCCGTTCACGGCTGCGCTGTTGGCGACTACGTCGTTGGCGGCTTCGCCGTTCGCGTTCGATTCGGTGCCCTGGGCGTCCTGTGGCTTGGGTGCTGCGCCTTCGGCTTCGTAGGTTTGGCCGGGTTGCGCTTCCAGGACGGCTTCTTCGGTTTCTTCGGCTATCTGTTCGCGGAGGGCGTTTTCGTCCCAGTCGCCGGCGAGATCCGGAGCTTGCGCGGCGGCTGCTTCGGCCTCGGTTTCGGGACCGTTGTAGACGGTGGGGTCAACGAGGGTGAGCGAAACCTCGGCCATGCCCGTGGGGCGGCGGTCGCGTGTGCCGGCGAAGATGACGTCTTCCATCTTCAGCCCACGCAGCGACTTGGCGGACTGTTCGCCCAGGACCCACGTAATGGCGTCGGAGATGTTGGACTTGCCGCAGCCGTTGGGACCGACGATGGCGGCGATGCCCTGGCCTTCAAGCTGGACCTCGGTACGGTCGCAGAAGGATTTGAAGCCGAGAATCTGGACCTTTTTGAGTTTGAGCACGAGCGGAAACGACCTCTTTCTCTTGGACCGAACGGTCTGCCGGGGGCTGTCTTTATGGTAGGGACCGGTACCCGGTGAAGCAACAGGCGGGCGCAAGATGTTGTGGGAAAGAAGGGTCGCAACCCAACCGAGAAGTGTGTGGTCCTGCCAGATCTGCAATTTTCCCGCGCCTTCCGGCAAACGAAGATCCGAAAACGGTGTTCAAGCCGGGGTGGCGAGGCTAGGATGGAGGTTAACCACACCGGTAAGTTGCATAAGGGCAACAGCGGTTCCTATAATCCGCATCATTCGCCGTAGGTCGTAAGACCTCGGTCTTCAGGGCTTCGGCAGCGCTTTTGCCCAATTCACATTTCGGGGATCGTCCCGAGGAGTTTGCATGAAAAAGGTCGTTCTTGCATCGCTGCTGGCAGCTGCCGGCGCAGCGTCTCTATCTCCGTTTGCTCTTGCGCAGGACGCAGGCGCCACTGCTGCTCCCGGACAGGCTCAGGTCACCCTTCCTCCGGATGAGTACAACGCATACCAGGCCGCACAGGGGCAAACGCAACCCGCTGCAAAGGTTACCGCGCTGAAGGCATACCTCCAGAAGTATCCGAACTCGCCGATCAAGAACTCGGTTTTGACGGAGATTCTGGGAGCTGCGACGCAGACCGGTGACCAGGCGCAGATTCTGGATGCATCCAGCTCTTTGCTGGCCGTGGATCCGCAGAACCTCCGCGCCCTGGCCTTCGAGGTGTACTACGGCAAGGCTGACGCCGACAAAACGACGGACCCGGCTGCAAAGCAGGCCGCGCTGGACAAGGTTGCCGGATACGCGCAAACCGGCCTGACGGTGGACCAGGGCTCGTCGGCTCCCAAGGGCATGACCGATGCGGATTTCCAGACGCTGAAGTCGCGCACGCTGCCGGTTTTCAGCTCCGCGCTGGCTGCCGACCAGCTTGGCAAGAAGGACAATGCCGGGGCGATCACCACGCTGAAGACCGAGCTCGCCGCGGTACCCGTGGCGCAGACCCAGCAGGTGGGGCCGGTACTGCAGGATGAATACACGCTGGCAAACGCCTACTACACGTCTACCCCGCCGGATTACCTGAACTGCGCCTGGTATGCGAGCCGCACCGCGGCATTTGCCCCGGCTGCGCAGAAGACTGGCATTCAGCAGCTGGCGACCTACTGCTTCACCAAATACCACGGCAGCAAGGACGGTATGGATGCCTTCCAGCAGCAGGCACAAGCGAACCTGAACCCGCCGGATAACCTTGCGACCACCGTGACCCCGGCACCCAAGCCCGAGGACATGGTGAAGAACCTGATCGCGACGACGCCGGATCTGGCGACGTTGGCCCTCAGCGACAAGGAGTTCGTGCTGCAGTACGGCCAGCAGGCGGATGCGGACAAGGTGTTCGACACGATCAAGGGCAAGTCGGTCACGGTTCCCGGTGCATTGGTGACTGCGGCAACCCCTGATCAGCTGCAGGTTGCGGTGTCGGACGACGCCAAGCAGAGCAAGACGGCAGACTTCACCATTGCGATGAAGGCGCCCATGACCACGGTGCCGGCTGTTGGATCCACGGTGGACGTGACGGGAACCTACTCGTCCTACACCTCGCCTGCGTCGGCTGGCGCGGGTTCCACAGCAGCCTCGACCACCCCGGCTGCATCCACCACAGCACCCGCTTCCACGGACGCTGCGGGTTCCGCGGCAGCTACAACGGCTTCCACCGCGTCAGGATCTTCCTCAGCCCTGATGATCCAGATGACGGATGGAGCGTTGGTTGCCCCGAAGAAGGCTGCTGCCCCGGTGCACAAGACCACCACGACACGGCGTCGCTAAAACGTTGTGCAGTAAAGAACAGCCCCCGAAGTTCGGGGGCTGTTTCTTTTGCTCAGCTCGGAAGCGGCCTTTGTCGGGCGAAGTTCAGGGCCTGGCGTCCGCGAGGGCGATCAGGTTCGTAAACAGCCGGAAGGCGCCCGGGACGGCTTCAGGGAGTTGGCGGTAAAGCGCAAAGGCGACATAGGTCCAATGACCTTTGCCCAGCGGCGTGGTGACCAGGCCGCCCTTTTGGGGCAGCTGCGAAGCGATATGTTCCGCCGGCGCACCGGGGTCATGCGTCTCCGTAAGGGCGGCGTATTGCGAATCCCAGGTTTGAAGGAAGCCGTGCCCTCGCTCTTCGATCCAGCCGTTGAAGTCCGCTGGCGTAACGCGGTTGGGATAGGTCAGCGCGGGCGCTTTGGGGTCAAGGAGGCGGACGGGGGTGGTCTCGTCGACGACCTTTTCGGCGTTCCCGAGCGTGAGGGGATAGGGTGCGTCGGCCGCGGTGAACTCGGCAGTCTGGTACTGGACGATGACGTTGCCGCCATTGCGGGCGAAGTCGAGGAGGGCTCGGGTTGGGGCGCCGTGGAGGTCGGGGTGGGCGTTGTAGGTGCGGACGCCGAGGATGACTGTGTCGAAGTGAGACAGATGTTCCGGGGTGAGATCCGGGACGTTGAGGTTGGTGACTTCGAAGCCGACCGAGCGTAGATTGTCGGCGACAGCGTCGCCTGTGCCGTTGAGGTAACCGAGACGGCGATGCGCAGGCAGCTGGAGGTCGACGGGAACCAAACGGGTCTTTGCGGGCTTGTAGAAGTTGGTAAACACAAGACCGGGATAGCCGACGGGAAGGAAAGCTTCCTCGACGTGGTCGCCGTTTGCAGTCTGTGCTGAGACCGCGAGTGTTGCCGGGACCCGGGCCGATGCTGGCGTGAGAACGAGGGGTGTGTCACCGGCGCGAAGCGGCAATTTCGCGGACTTTGTTGTCCAGCCTGGGCCGATGTTGACGAGGAGTTTACCGGCGACAGGGACCGGACTGATGTCGGAGACTTGAGCTGTGAGGATGAGGCTGTTTTCGCTTGCGGGAACGACCTCGGCCGCGGAAGAAAGCGCAACACTGATGGGCGGGTCAAAACTCACGGGCTGATCCCCGGAGTGAACCGTCCGGCTTAGCTCAACTCGGGTTCCACGATAATCGATTTCAGCGTTGGCGATCAGAGCTGGGGGCGAAGCAGGGGCGTTGCGGAGAGCAGCATTGTGCAGCTTATAGGTGGGTTCTTCCACGCTGTCGCGATAGAAGTACGGTCGCGTCAGATTCAGTGTGTTGCCGGCGGCAAAGCTAAGGGTGCGCTGATCGGCGTGGTCGGGCAATAGAGGGAGGTCTTTGCGCTTGGCCTCCTCGCGCTCTGAATGGTTGCCCTGCGCTGAGGAAAGCACGACAGAGGTCACCTGCAGATCGTGAGGGAAGCTGGAGCTAACCTTTGTGAGCACCTTGGCCGGTGTGCCCGCGATGAGCTGGGCTGAGTGTGTCGTCGCGTCGAGCGAGAGCCCAAGCGCCAGGGCGAGTGCGTCATTGATCTGGGTCCGCTTTACCTGCAGTTCAAGGCGGACATCTCCGAAGCGGTTTGCCTCTGCGTCGTCGCCTAGCTGCTTGAGCATGCGATCGGTGATGTCAAGGGCTTCTCCGAGCTTTGGGGCAGCCTGGGCTGGTTGAGCGGGGTCAAAGGCCGCGTCGGCGCTGGCGAGCGTGGTGCGGAGCTGGTGCAAGCCGTTGGTGAGAAAGGCTGGAGGGTTGGGCGTGAGCGAAGCGATGCCGTCCAGCGTGGTGTCGATCCCGTCGAAGAAGTCGTTTTCCTGTGCGGGCTGAGTCGCCAGGCGTGAGCCGTAGCGGTGATAGCCGACGTCATAGGCGCCGGGGCTGGCCATGCGCACGCCTGGGCCGATCTGGGTGCGTTGCAGGCCAAGACCGATGCGTGCGAACTGGACGTAGCTCAACCTGGCGCTCGGGTCAGTCGCTCTTCCGTGAAGGTCATCGCCGTTTGCCGCAGCGCTTGTGAGCAGCGGATCGGTCTGGCCTTCATGAATGATGACGTCCGGCATGGGCGGGGTGGTGGTGGTTTGGCCGGTGACGTAGTTGGTGAAGCTGGGCGGGACGTACTGGTTGGTGGCGTAGTCGAAGAGGCCTTTGTCGGTAATGGCGAAGCTGGGGACGCGGGCATAGACCTTGAGCGGAGCCCAGGGGAGGATGCCTTCGCGGGTGAGCTCAGGGAAGACGTTGGGATCGGCGGCGGCCTTGAAGACCTCCTGGGCGATCTCGCCGGAGACCTGGTGCTGGCCGTGGCCGTCGGTGACGCCGCCGATGAAGACGGCTGCCAGGACCAGAGGGCGGTAGAGGCGAACGGCGCGGACTGCGTCATAGAGGACGCGCTCATGGGTCCACTTGCCGAAGGCTTCTTCCTTGGTCTTCGAGAAGCCGAAGTCAACCTCGGTGCCGAAGAGCTGGTCAGCGCCGAAGTAGCGGTCGGCGGAGAGCAGTTCCTGGGTGCGGATGAGGCCGAGGGCGTCTTCGAAGTCGCCGGTCATGGCGTTCTGGCCGCCTTCGCCGCGGGTGAGCGTGAGCGTGGCGACGCGAGCACCCTGGCCGCGGCTGTAGAAGGTAAGCATGCCGCCGTCTTCGTCGTCGGGGTGCGCGACGATGAGCATGAGGGAGGCGCGTGTGTTGAGCCTGCGGAGGAGCTGCTGGAGACCGAGAGCGGTGTTGTTTTGACCGCCGTCAATCGGGAGTTCGCGACCATTTCGGGGCTGCACGCGCTCGCCGCGGAGGTTGGCGGGGTCGGTGAAGGTGGTTTGGGCGCGAGCGGTGAGCGCCAGGACGAGGCTGAGCGCGGCGACTGTGGTCGCGGGGAGCTTCATGCTGTCTAGCGTCTCACGGGTGGGGCGCCCCCCTCCCGCTGTTCTGGGCGAAGTCCTGGAAAGGTGGAACTTAGGTTCGGACTTGGGGAGTTTCGGGTTGAACTGACTTTGGGGCAGTGGGTTTTCATTGTATGAAAGGCGGACGACGCTCGAAAGCAGATCCGGGCCTGACGGCCTGGCCCGGCGGCTGAAGCCGCATTGCAGGCAAGCAGTTATGGCCCTGCTGAAGCCGGGCTCTGACGAGGCGTGGAGTTGTCCCGCGAATTTTGAACCGTCCTCAAGCCGAAGGAGTTACGGCCTGGCCAAAGCCGGGGACCTGATGAAGCGGGTCGCTGGTCAGATTCCTGAGCAGTTCTGCGCTGCGTTAGGGCTTGTGGCAGGATCGGAAAGCAGGTTCCCCGTTCGGGGAATGACAAACAGAAGAGCGAAGCAAGTCCATGCGGACGTGAAGACATGCAGAGCTAAGAGTGGATGAGGTAGAGGGTGGTTTGGCGGGGGAGGAACGTCTTGAAGCCTTCGTCGGTGAGGTAGGTGTCGTCTTCCTCCATCATGTAGACCTTCTGGTTGTCCCACTCGGCGACCGGGGTAGCGGTGTTGAGCTCCATGGAAAGATACGAGCCTTTGCGGAGGCGTTTTGCCTCTAACGCGGGGGCCTGGGCGGCGCGGTAGTCGAGGGCGGCCCCAAGGCCGTGGCCTTGTTCGCCGATGGGGTGGGAGTAGACTTTGGCTTCGATATGCTGGCGCGCCATGTCGGCCATGATGTCGTTGTAGACCTCGCCGGCGGGGCGGCCGGGGCGGGAGCGGGACATGAGGCTGTCCTGGAGCAAGGTGGTGTTGTGGAGCGCGGCCTGCATGCCCGCGGGGGCGGCGGTCTCGCCCGGGCGTAGGACGTACGCCATTTTCTGCCAGTCGGTGTTTAGGCCGAAGGCGGTGATGCCGAAGTCGAGGTGGATGAGGTCGCCGGGCTGGATGACCGTGGCTTCGGGCTCAACGGCGAGAAAGCCGCGGGAGGTGCCGGAGGTGCGGCCGCGGCGCTGGAGCCGGAGGTCGGGCTGGAACCAGGTGCTGACGTTATTCGCGCCCATCCCGTCGTAGAGCCAGCGGCGGACGTCGCCGATGGTGGTCTTGCCGGGGACGATGACCTCGTTGGAGAAGGCGCGCCTGGTGAGCTGGTCGGTGAGTGCGACGAGTTGGGTGTAGAGGTCGAACTCGGCGGGAAGGCGGGTGTCGGTGTACTCCTCGATGAGGCCGGCGGCGGGGACGAAGTGGGAGGTGGCTTCGGGGCCGAGGGTTTGGGCGAGGAAGGTGTAGCTGTCGTGGGTGAGGGAGCGCTGCACGCCGCGCTTTGCGTCGATGGAAAGGCCGATGTGTTTGGGGTGGTACTGGGCGTAGAGCGCGGGCAGGACCTCGGTGGCGGGCTTCGGGTCGTCGGGCTCCTCGAAGAAGCGCTGGACGTTTTCTTCGGCGTAGCCGGTGATGGCGATCTTGCGGAGGGTGGTGCCGGTGTCGATGAAGACGAACAGGTCGCGGTTGCCGGTGTAGGGGCGTGGGGGTGCGATGTACTCGGTGAGCGGGTCGTTGTGGAACTCTTCGTTGACGACGATCCACATGTCGATGCCGTGGCGGCGCATCATGTCGAGGAGCATGGCATGGCGCTGCGTCAGCCAGCTTTCGCGAAGAGCGATGCCCTGGGACCAGGTGGGGAGGTGGATCGGGGGGTAGGTCGCGGGGGCTGCCGGTGCTTGGGCGGAGGCGGCGGGGAGAAGCAGGGTGAGGCAGAGCGCGGCGACTTGAGGCGCGTGGAGCTTCATGGGGTGTAGGGTCTCATGAAGGGCCAACCCCTTAGCAGCAGTCGGGGAGCGCAGCGAGGACCTTTTAAGAGGGCTAGGGAACGGAGTCCGACCAGTTTGCGAGGAGGCGTTCCAGCTCTTGTATGAGAGGCGGAATGTCGTTCCGACTGATCTCCCATAGTGTGTTGAGCCGCACGGTGTCGTAGCCGTGCATTAGGCGATTGCGGGTGGCGTATGCCTTTTGTAGCGGCAGATTGGCCAGCTGCATGTCATTTGGCCGCAACTCGAGCAAGCGCTTTGCAGCCTCGCCCAATACTTCGATGGCGCGCGTAACGGCCAATTGAGTGCGGAGGTCCTGCTGAAAGGTTTCTTCGGTGATGTCCGAGGTGAACTGCAGGATGTAGTTGCTGTACTGCAACATATCTTCAAGATAGAACCGAGGAGTAATGGTTCTTTTACTCATACCGGGAGGGCCTCGGCGAGAACTTCCTCACGAAAACCACGATGCAGTTCGCCAGGCAGCCTGACGTCAACCCGAATGTGCATGGCGGCTTCGAGAGCGAGTTGCAGGCCTGCCAAATCGAAGAGGCTGGTATGTGCGCCCTCGTCGACAAGGATATCGAGGTCGCTGGTTTCGGTGTCGTCGCCGTGGAGGGCGGAGCCGAAGAGGCGGGGGTTGCTCATGCCGTGTTCGGCGACGAGGCGGCGGATGGTTTCGCGGTGCTGCTCGAACACGGCTGAGGGCTTCATGCGGAAATTGTAGCTGTGCTTCGGGGCGTGATGCGCGGCGAAAAGCCGCTCTCGCGACGATAACGCTGTCGGGAAGAGGGGGCACCCGGGTTCGTTGGATAGACTCGGGGGACATGCGCGAGGGTGGGGTGGAGCAGGAGCGGACGCTGGGGATGGGCGGGGCGGTGACGCTGAACCTGCTCGACATGATTGGCGTGGGGCCGTTTATCACGCTGCCCTTGCTGGTGGGCGCCATGGGTGGGCCGCAGGCGATGCTGGGCTGGGTGTTGGGGGCGTTGCTGGCGGTGTGCGATGGGCTGGTGTGGGCGGAGCTGGGCGCGGCCATGCCGAAGGCCGGCGGGACCTATGCGTATCTGCGCGGCATCTTCCCGGGGCGATTGGGTCGATGGTTGAGCTTCCTGTTCGTCTTTCAGTTGTGCTTTTCAGCACCGTTAAGCGTGGCCAGCGGGTGCATTGGCCTGGCGCAATATGCGGGTGGGATGTGGCCGCAGCTGGGCGCGCCGATGACGGTGCATGCGGTGGGCGTGGGGCCTTACCGCTTCGGCTTTGGCGTGGGGTGGCCCACGTTGGTAGCCATGGGTGCGGTGCTGGCGGCGCTGGCCCTGCTGTATCGCCGGCTGGTGCATGTGGAGCGATGGGGGCGCGGGTTGCTGGTGGTCGTGCTGGTGGCGATCGGGTGGACCGTGGCGACGGCGCTGTGGCATGGCCAGTGGGGGCGCGTGGTGGCGTTTGCGCCGGGGGCGTTCCGGCCGACGCGGGCCTTCTGGGGTGGGCTGGGGAGCGCGATGCTGGTGGCTACCTATGACTTCTGGGGCTATTACAACGTGACGTTCCTTGGCGGCGAGGTAAGGGATCCGGGGCGGACGATCCCGCGGGCGCTGCTGACATCCATCGCGATCGTGACGGGGCTGTACCTGCTGCTGAATGCGAGTGTTTTGGCGCTGGTAGGCACGCCGGCGATGTTGAAGATGGCGGGCGATGGGGGGCGTCCGGCGTTGCTGACGGCGGTGATGCAGCCGGCATATGCGCCCGTGCTGGGTGCGGCGGGCGGGATGTGGCTGGGGCGGCTGGCAGCACTGCTGGTGATGGTGACGGCGTTTGCGAGTGTATTTTCGTTGCTGCTGGGGTATTCGCGGATTCCATTTGCGGCGGCGCGGGACGGGAACTTCTTTGCGGCGTTTGGACGTTTGCATCCGCGATTGGGATTTCCGGATGTGTCATTGTTGGTGCTGGCGGGGGTGGCTTGCGTGTTCTGCTGCTTCAGCCTGCGCGATGTGATTGCGGCGCTGGTGGTGTTGCGGATTGCCTTGCAGTTTGGGCTGCAGCAGGTGGGCGTGATGGTGCTGCGATGGAGGCGGCCGGAGATGGATCGGCCGTTTCGGATGTGGCTTTATCCGTTGCCGCCGCTGCTGGCGTTGCTGGGATTTGGGTTCCTGGTGGTGTCGCGGCCGGGGTTTGGGCGGGAGCTGGGGCTTAGCCTTGTTGTGGCAGTGGTAGGGACGGCAACATTTTTGTTGTGGGAGTGGCGCCATCCGCCGGCGGCCCCCACACGTTCTGTATCGGAAGGGGCCTGAGGGCGTCCAATGGATGGCGAGTCCAGAAGTGAAAGGCACAACGATGTTGTTGCGAACTGAGAAGCAGATTGCGTCATCGGAGATTACGTCGAAGGCGGCGTATGAGGCATTCCAGGCAAACCGGCGGGCGTTGTTGAAGGGCATGGGCGCGGTGGGGGCTGCGACGATGGTGGGTGCTGCGTTCCCTGGTGTGGCCGAGGCACTGACGAAGTTGAATAGCGTGAGCTCGCCGTATAACGTGACGGACCGGGCGGTGACGCCGGAGGCCAAGGCGCAAAGCTACAACAACTTCTACGAGTTCGGGACCGACAAGGGTGATCCGGCGCAGAACGCGCATACGTTGAAGACCCGGCCGTGGACGGTGAAGGTCGAGGGACTGGTGAAGAACCCGCAGACGATCGACATCGACAAGATTATTGGTTTCAAACCAATGGAGCAGCGGGTATACCGCTTCCGTTGTGTGGAGGCCTGGTCAATGGTGATTCCGTGGGACGGGTACCCGCTGGCGGAGTTCATCAAGGCGATGGATCCATTGCCGAGCGCGAAGTATGTGCAGTTCTTATCGCTGGCCGATAGCAAGCAGGAACAGTTGCCGTTTGGGTTCAACTGGCCGTATAGCGAGGGGTTGCGGATGGATGAGGCGATGAACCCGCTGACACTGCTGACCTTTGGGTCGTATGGGGAAACGCTGGCGAATCAGCAGGGGGCGCCCATCCGAGTGATTGTGCCGTGGAAGTATGGGTTCAAGTCGGCGAAATCGATTGTGCGGATCAAGTTTACGGACAAGCAGCCGCCGACGACGTGGAACGAGATGGCACCGAGTGAGTATGGGTTCTACTCGAATGTGAACCCGAGCGTGGACCACCCCCGGTGGTCGCAGGCGCATGAGCGGCTATTGAACTCGAACAGCTTTTTGCCGAAGGTGGTGCCTAC
The DNA here is from genome assembly GCA_965198515.1 of Granulicella sp. Lineage (GTDB taxonomy): Bacteria > Acidobacteriota > Terriglobia > Terriglobales > Acidobacteriaceae > Granulicella. The sequence continues at coordinate 45,263 of CBDAPO010000003.1, forward strand.
GTTGCCGTTTAACGGGTATGCGGACCAGGTGGCTGGGATGTATGCGGGGATGGATCTGAAGAAGTTTTACTAGGGGGAGGCCTGGCTTAGGCCTAACCGCAGGTTCCTTTCGGGGATGACAAAAAATCAGAGGCGACGGCGAAAGCTGTCGTCTTTGCTATTGCGCCGTGAGGTTGAGGGCGAAGTCCGGGCCATAGAGTTCTCGCTGCATGAAGTCGAGGAAAAAGGGCCAGTTGGGGGCGGGGGTGTGCCCTTCGGCGTGTTGGCGGAAGGTTAGCGGGCCTTTGCCGATCTCGGTGAGCGTGGGCGGCATGGTCGTGGTGCTGGGGCCCTGGGTGCCGAGCAACTGATAGACAGGGCTGGCTGCTACCGCTGCGAGAAAGATGCCGCGGGCGTCGACCCAGCCGTCGCCGGCGGGTTGGGTGCCGGCTGAGAGGAACACGGCGCGGGGAGCGCAGAGGGCGATCAGGTCGTGGGCATCCACGGGAAGATCGTCCGCGGTTTTTGTGCTGGCGTAGCGAAGGAAGTTGCCGGCCATCCAGTGGTATTCGCCGTCGGAGGCGATGTTTTCTACGAGTTCGCCCCATTGCCGGCGGCTGGGTTTGGCGCCCGCCTCGCCGGAGGAGCTGATGTACCCGGCGGCGAAGCGGGAATCGAAGGCCATGGTGACGAGGGCGGCCTTGCCGTAGCGCGAGTGGCCGAAGATGGCGACGCGGTGCGCGTCGATGTTGGGTTGAGTTTCGAAGGAATCGAGGAGGCGGCTGGCGCCCCAGCCCCAGGCGCGCAGGGCTCCCCACTGGTCGGGCGTGCGATGGGCGCCGTGGTTGGTGAGTCCGATGATGCCGGCGGTGAGGCCGGCGCCGTTATCAGCTTGCACGGAGGTGGGGACGAGAAGAGCATAGCCCCAGCCTTTGGCGAGGACCTCCTCTCTGGCTGTGGGGCCTTTTGGAGTAGGCATCGTCCGGCCGGTGTGCCTGGCCATTTCGGCCCAGAAGGAGGCTGGCCAGTCAAAGGCGATCACGACGGGGACCTTGCCTTTGGGGTGGGCGGGCAGCGTGAGTTCGACGTCGATGTCGACGGTGATTGCGGGGTCAGCGCTGTTGTCGACATGGCCAGCGAGCTTTTGCGTGATGGCCTCCGTGCCGGCTACCGTGGTGTTTTCCGCGGAGGTGACGCTCCAGTGGACCGAGGGAGTGTTCGCCGGCTGGCGTCCGTACATGCTCTCTTCGAGCAGATGGGCGAGCTCGGGGCGGCGCTTTGTCCACCAATCAGCGGGGGTGCGGACGGGCTTGCCATTGGAGAGGACGAGTGGGTCGGGGAGAGTGAGGGGTGGAACCTTCCCTTCGTCGTAGTTGACCGGGTGCGGCCCTTTACCGTAGCCGTCCACGCCGGGCCGAATTCCATCGCGAGTGAGGCCTAGTTGCCCGAGCATGTTGTCGTAGTCGGCGCGAGTGCCGGCGTAGATGCGGTTCTGTTCGGCCTGCCAAGCCTGTTGTTCGGCGGTGGGCGATGTTGCCGGCGGGGGCGCCTGGGCGGGAGCAATTTCGGCGAGAGCCAAAGTAAAGGCGAGCAGGGCGCAGGCGGTTCGTACGGGGGATGGCATGTTGTCTCCGGGCGCATTTACTCTAAGCGACGGATGCCAAGCCGCGCTATTCCGTACGTCAAGGTGCTGGTGCACCTCCTTTGTTTGCTGCCGTTTTTCTACCTGGTGCAGGCGTACCGGAACGGGTCGCTGGCTGCCGAGTCCGATCCTGTGAACTGGCTTACGCACTTCACAGGTAACTGGGCGTTGTGGATCCTGCTCGGCGATCTGGCGATTACGCCGGTGCGGCGGCTGTGGACGGGTCTGGCGTGGTTGGTGCGGCTGCGGCGCATGGTGGGGCTGTATGCCTTCTTTTACGCGACGCTGCACCTGGCGACGTATGTTTTCCTTTTTTCCGGGTATGACGTGCCGACCGCATGGGCTGGCTTGAAAGCTGGGCATCTGGCCGAGCCGTGGCGGCAGCTGGTGGCGATCTGGCCGACGATGCTGGACGATCTTGAGAAGCGCCGCTTCATTCAGGTTGGCCTGTTGGCCTGGGTCATTTTGCTTGCGTTGGCGGTCACGAGTCCGCAGCGGGTGCTGCGGTGGATGGGTGGCAAACGTTGGGGACAGTTGCACCGGTTGATCTATGTGGCCGGGGTGGCGGCGGTGGTGCATTACTGGTGGCTGGTAAAAACCGGGGTCCGGACACCGTGGAAGGACACGGCGGTCCTGAGCCTTTTGCTGCTGTGGCGAGTGGCGCTTGCGGTTCAAAAGCGGGTAAAGCGGCCCCAGGCGCTTGCAGCGGCCAAAGTGTAAGACGAAGCCCATGGAACGCCGATGCAGCTGAGGACCTTTGGTCGGTTGGCGCTTAGTCGGTGGGAGTGGCAAGCGGAACGGGAGGTGCCGGGTAGATCGGGTGCCTGTGGGTGAGCCACGCGAACGCGCTGCAGAGCCACAGGGCGATGCATAACAGGGAACCGTGTGCGGCAAATCTCTGGATGAAGGCGTCGAGTGGGTTGGGTTGCTGGAGCACTCGCGCGACGGTCCAGGTGCACGAGGCCAGCAGGGCGAGGATGGCCGCGACGACGCGGAAGCTCGCGTAGAACCTGGTGCGGGTCAAAAGGAGCAGCGGAGGTAACGTCAGAGCAACAACCACAAGCTGCATGGTTTCTATGCCGAGATTAAAGCCGAGCAGACTGACGAGGCGATACCAGCCGGTAACGCCTAGTTCGTTCAGAGCGGCGGCGAACGCAAGTCCGTGAACGAGGCCAAAGCACCCGGCGATGATGGCTTCGCGTCCGGGGAAAAGTGGACGCAGGACGTGAATGGCCGAGACGAGGATGGAAACGGCAATCAAGACCTCCACCGGACGGCTGGGGACGTGAACGAGGCCGAAGACTGACAAGGCAAGTGTGCAGGAGTGCCCCAGGGTAAAAGCTGTCACGATGCCGAGGATGTGCGTCAGGATTTGGCGAAGAGTGGCGCGCTGGCTCCATCGACCTCCAACGGCGAGCAGCGGAGCCGGGAGCAGGAGTGTCAACAGAAACAGGAGATGGTCTGTGCCTTCGGCGATGTGGCGCGTTCCGAGGTGAAAGGCTGCGCCCAAGCCGCTCCACGGGAAGGTTTGAGGTGGTGCATCGGGCGACTGATCCAGGGTGACCTGGTACGAGGATTGGTTCTGGTTTCGACTCTGCGCTTGGATGTGCAGGTGTGTGTCTTGCGGGACGAGGCTGTTGACGAGATAGACGGACATGCCGGGTTGGTGATGATTTTCGAAGACGAGTGTGTGCTGGCCGGCTGGGGATGAAACGTTGGCGGTGAAGACGAGTTGAATTTCACCTGTGCCTGCCTCCATCTCGGCGACAGACGGGAACGCCCTTGAGGTGAGATGGAGATCGAGGTCGCGTCCGTCCTCCTTGAGGTGCAGGTCAGCGATGACCCCTTGGGCGTAGTGAAACTGTTCCTCGCTTGAGAGCACACCGTCGTGGTTGGTATCGATGCTGCCGATGATGGCTGGTGCGACGGCGACGCCGGGGACCAGGCGCATCGTTCCGTTCACCATCCCGGGCTCAATGGAGAGAATGGTGGCCTGCAGATATTCATCAAGTCGATGGGCGAGCGCGGGTGTTGCAAACCAAGGCGCCAGGGCGAGAGCGAGAAGCGGCTTCTTCATCGCGCGCCGGTTGTGCTCGCTCCATAGTCGTTGGTGGGGTCGCGGTAGATGGTGTGGACGTGATTTGTCGGCTCGTCGCTCTGGGGCGCGTACTCGATGACGAGGTGCGGACCCTGGATGCGATAGTAGGCCGTGATGTTGGAGCCTGGCTGAAAGTCTGTAGGACCGCTCCAGGCGAACCACGAGTCGTTCAGCTCGGACTTCAGCTGGGCCATGCGAACGGAGGCCATCGCGTCATTCATCATGCCGGCCCACTCTGCAATGAGTTGCAGCAGCATGGACTTCTGCTTGTCGGTCATGGTGGAGACCTTGAGGCCTTCCGGGCTGATCTGCTTGCCATCCTGGCCGGGGCCGAGCACGAGGTCTGCGACCTTGTAGTTGAGGATGGCCTGCGAGCGCTGTTTGGGATCGAGCGATTGGAGGAGGGCGAGCGCCTCGTCGCTTTCACGGCCGAGCGGACGAATGACCTTGCCCTTGAGCGTGAAGAGCGCAGGCTGCGCGCCGGTGAGCGACGGCGTCATGATGCCTTTGCTGCCGACAATGGTGATGTTGAGCGCGAGATGATGACCACCGAACTGCAGCATCCATGGAGCGGTGGTGGAGGGCTTGCCGAGGAACGAGATGTAGTAGAGGTCGCTGCCGAAGTTGTCTTCAGGATTGAAGGGCCGCCGGCCGTTGGAACCAGGACCCTGCGGCGGACCTCCGGGAATGGCGGGCGGGCCGGCTGCATCGTTGGGCCGCGGGCCCTGCGCGCCGTTGGGCGGTGGGCCTCCGCGCGGGGGACCCCCGCCATGGGGACCGCGTTTAGAGCCGTTGACTTTGAAATCGTCGTCGGCCATGCGGATCTCGGTGACCTTTTCGTACCCGTTGGGACTGAGGACGATCTTTATCAGGTCAAGAGCAGCTGCCCGTTGCGCTGCGGTCATTTGCTTCAGGCTCATGCCGCCGCGCGGGACAACGCCGGTAGGGAAGTTGGACCACTTGGCGCGCTGCGCGTTGTCGTTGAAGTCATACAGGACCTTGTTCCGCTGAGCTTCAGTAAGCGAGGCAAGAAAGGTATTAGCGGACTGTACAAGACGGTCGATCGGCTGCTGGGCGATGCCTGGGCGAGCGAGCGTCATCACCAGGAAAAGGCAGCAGACTAGACGGGGCAGGCGCAAAGCTGGCTTTTTCACGTGGCCTCACCTGCTGAGACGAGGACGTTCTCATGTAGGACTACGGTGTTGCGTGGAGAAAGCGGTGGATTGGGTTCGCAGAAGGAACGCGGGTGCAGTGACTTGTGACCTACTCGGTGACGCCGCTGAAGAGGTCGGTGCCCTGGGTGGAGGGTTGGGGTGCGTCCGTGTAGGCGAGGACGTAGCGCTCATCGTCGCCGTGGTCCTCAAAGACGAGGTTGGCAGTGGCCAGGAGCGGGGCCTGCGAGGTATGCGCTTCAAAGGCCGCCTTCTTGCGGTCTCGGACGCGGCGAATATCGAGGATCGTCGTCCAGGGCGCAGGAAGCGTGGCGGGACGGTCAGGGAGGAAAAAGTTGGTGGTGAGGTAGAAGAGCCGTTGCGGGCGCCATGTCTCGCCGTGCCCGGGGAAGCGCTTTGGGTTGCCGGACCAGTGGAAGGCAGCGGTGGTCGCCGCGGAGACGGTGGTGTGGTCAGGGTGGCTGTTCAGCGCGCCTTCACCGCCGAAGGTGAGCACGACTTGCGGCCTGAATGCCCGGAAGCGCTGCACGAGCAGACCGCCGAGCTCGTTGAGGTTGTGATGTTCGAGCTGGGCGTCCTGATAGGTGAGAAGTTCGTGGTGTCGGGCCCCAAGGATGTTGCAGGACGCGGCGAACTCGGCGCGGCGCATGGCGCCCAGCTCTTCGTTGGAGTGCGCGGTGCCGCGGTGCGTGGCGGCCTGGCCGTCCGTGAAGCAAAGGATCGAGGTTTCCACGCCCTGCTCGGCGGCCAGGGCGAGGGCGCCCCCAAAGGCGAAGCATTCGTCGTCGGGGTGGGCGACAACGCAAAGGAGGCGTAGGCTCATGCGGCGGTGGTGTCCTGAAGGGGGGATGGGTGTTCGGTTCTGGAGTGACCGAGATCACTAGAAGGTGCTGAGGACGCCTGCACGTCGGCTGCGACCTGGGTCACGGGCGTTGCCGTGGGTTCGTCGTCGATGGGCTGGGGCACAGCTCCGAGAGCGGACACATCGCCATCCAGCGGTTCGTCCAGGTAAAGGTCAGCTTCGGAGAGCGTGTCCTCAAGCAGGGCATTAGGGTCGGCTTCGGCGACCCAGTTGAAGCTGCGCCGGTGCAGCGGGGTGGGGCCGTACTCGGCGAGCGCTTTGCGGTGCTCCGGGGTGCCGTACCCCTTGTGCTGGGCGAAGCCGTATTGCGGGTACTGGCGGTCGAGCTCACGCATCAGGCCATCGCGATGAACCTTGGCAATCACCGAAGCCGCAGCGATCGAGAGGCACAGGGCATCGCCGTAGAAGAGCTTGGTCTGCGGGCAGGGGTGGTCGATCAACATGGCGTCGATCAGGATGTGGTCCGGGGTGAGCGCAAGCGCCTCAACGGCTCGCAGCATGGCGAGGCGGGTGGCGTGGTAAATGTTGACGCGGTCGATGGTCTCCGCGTCGATCTCGGCGATGCCGATGCCGAGAGCGCTTTTGCGGATGCGACGGTCGAGCTTTTCGCGCTCTTCGCGGGTGAGTTGCTTGGAGTCCTTGAGGCCCATGCGAAGGAGCACGGCATTCTTGGCGGGCAGAATGACGGCGGCGGCGACAACAGGGCCGAAAAGGGCGCCGCGACCAACCTCGTCCACACCGGCAATGCAGGTATGGCCGCGATAGCGGAGAGCCTGTTCGGGGGCGTCCGTGCAGAGCAGGCTCTTGAGCATCTGTTGCTTGGCGGTGGCCTTGGTGACGCCGGGCACGGGAGGAATCTGGAAGAGCTTGGCCATAGTGCAGACCTGGTTAGTGTAGCGGAATGACACATCCGGGGCGGGTGCCCGGGTGTGCATTACCGGGCCGGTTTCTTCGCGAAAGGTGGGAGTTTCTGCGCCGGTGGGTCGCTCTAGGCTCGGGGCACGCGTGGGGATCCGCGCGGTGCTCTAGGAGGAGCGAACATGCGGCTGCGGCTGAGGATGTTGGGAGCGGTGTTGGGCTTGATGGGTGCCCTGGGTAGCGTGAGGGCGCTGGCTGCGGCGCACCCGCTGCGCGTGGACAGTGGCGTTTTGACGGTGGATGGCCTGACCGTGCGTACCGGCGTTGAACTTCGGGTGGCGAACCTGCACTACTTGTATGTGGGCCTGCCCGGCGTGGGAACCGCGGTGGTGGCAGAACGGACATTTGCGGGTGCGACGGAGGAGCGTAATGCCTTCCACGGAAACGCGCTGACCGTGATGGCGGGTGGAAGCCGGGTGCAGTTGACGGCGGCCAACCGGCTGCGCGGCGCGCACACGGCCTATGTGCGGTTCGAACGTGGTGTGGGTCCTCGTGGCGGACGGCCCGAGATTCGCTTTGGCGATGCGGCACTGGTGCCGGCAGTGTGGGGAGGCGCCCTGCCCGAGGAGCACTTTGCTTCGCGCCGCATCAGGGTGCGCGGGAGCCGTCAGTTGCGCACGGCAAAGCTGTGCCGGCCGTCGCGTAAGGGCAAAGAAGCCTGCGCGCTGATCCGCGAGGTGGTGTTTAAGCCCGCGAACAGGGGCCAGGGGACAGTGCCTAGGGATTAGGGGTGGTTCCAGCGAAAAAGGCGGCCGGATGGCCGCCTTTTCTCTTGCCGGATGCTGTTTACTTGGCGCGCTCGACTTCGCGAAGGCGGGCAGCCTTGCCGCGGAGACCACGGAGGTAGAAGAGCTTGGCGCGACGCACCTGGTAGGAGCGCACCTTTTCGACCTTGTCGACGACCTTGGAGTTGTAGGGGAAGATACGTTCGACGCCCTGGCCGAAGCTCATCTTGCGAACGGTAAAGGAGCCCTGAGGACCCTTGCGGCAGGCGATGACCATGCCCTCAAAAGCCTGGAGGCGCTCTTTGTCGCCTTCCTTGATCTTGACCTGAACGCGAACCTGATCGCCAGGAGCGAAGTCCGGGAGGTCGGTCCGCTCGAGCTTGGCGGCGAGTTTCTGCATTACGGGATGAATTGACATGACGAAATCCTTGCGTAGAGTCGCAGGGGTTAGTCTACATCAAAGCTGGAGTTGCGGAAACACAGGTCTGCGCCTAGGCACCGCTTTGGGCTAGACAGAGCGGCTGAGGCGACTTCTTAACGCAAGGAAGGTGATGGCTCCCACCGGCACAGTCACAAAAACAGTCCACGGGCCGTAGAGCGTGGCCGATGCCCCGGCGGGTGGAAGACGAAACATCAGGGGCATGAAGGCGTACTCGCCGGTTGTCCAATTCACGCCAAACCCGATGATTCCGACGAGTGTGACGATGAGCCAGAGCCATTTTCGCTTGAGGCCCCTGGTGCGGAGGCAGAGGATGAAGACGTACAGGCTGACGAGAACGCTTATCACGGCCACGATCAGGGTGTCGTATTCGAGCTCGGTCTTGCCGCGCAGGGTGAGCCTATTTAGGTTCTCCAGAGAATCGTCAATTGGAGTGATGTGGAAGCCGGTGATGATGCGTCTCCCACCAAACTCCTGCGCGACGACATTAGCTAACAACCATTTGGACCCGAGGTGGTACTCCAGCGTCAGATCGCTGGTCCGCTCATTACCGGCCCTGAACGTTCTGTCCCCGACCACGACAAGATGGTCGTTCTGTGGCGTGTCTGGAAACATGGCGGCCATTGCATCGAGGCTGTCGACGGTCTCGGGTGTTCGTAGATCCTGGCTCATCTGTTCCTGCAACTCGTGAAACCGGTGCTGCCGCAGGAATGCTACGTCGTCGGCCGCCAGAACCGCGTCGTGGCTGGGGGTGTTCATGCTCCCTCGAAAGGCGGAGGGAGTACAGCCCGCCAACAGCGCGCCGAGGCAGGCGAGGACAACGGCGCAGAGAGATGCGCGCGAGGCGTTCACAGCTATCCGTTGTACATTTAAGTCCGCGGATGCGCCAGATTACTTTGGGTCGAGGTCGGCCAGGAGTTCTTGCTCTTCCTTCGTGAGCGTTGCGCCGGCGAGGAGGTCGGGGCGGTTTGCCTGGGTCTTCAGCAGGGCGGCCCTACGGCGCCAGGTCCGGACTGCCCGGTGATCGCCGCCGGCGAGGGCCTCGGGGATCGGGACGCCACGGAACACTGCTGGGCGGGTGTAATGCGGATAGTCCAGCAGGCCACCGGCGCCGTGCGTGGCGCGGGGAGAACCATCGGGGGCTGTGGCTTCCCCTGGGTCGTCGCCTTCGCCGAAGCTCTCGTAACGGGCGGAATCGGCATGGCCGAGCACGCCGGGGAGCAGGCGTGCAACGGCGTCGACGATCAGGGCTGCGGGAAGCTCGCCGCCTGAAAGGACGAAGTCGCCGACGGACAGTTCGCGGTCGCAGAGGAGGTCGGGGACGCGCTGGTCGACGCCTTCGTAACGTCCGCAGATGAGAACGACGCGGTCGAGCGTAGCGAGTTGGCGGGCGACGGCCTGCGTGAAGCGCGTGCCGCCGGCAGAAAGCAGGATCACCGACTCGCGGCTGAGATCACGCTCGGCTTTAAGAGCGACACCAAGGGATTCAGCGCAGTCAAAGAGCGGTTCCGGCTTGAGGACCATGCCTTCGCCGCCGCCGAAGGGGCGGTCGTCTACGGTGCGATGGCGGTCGTGCGTGAAATGGCGGAGGTCGTGAAGGTCGGCGACGAGTTTGCCGTCGCGCAAGGCGCGATGGAGGATGCCGTAGTCGAACGGACCGCGGAAGAAGTCGGGAAACAGCGTGATGATGTCAAAGCGCATGGATTGTGAGTCTGGCAGAGTCGTTACTCGTGACGCAGCAGGTTCCCCGTCCGGGGGAATGACAACGAAAACGGCGAAGGCAAAAGCTTCTGCGATGACGGGACGGCGAACGTTTCCGAAGGAGCGATGCCGGAGCACTCACGCGATGCTCATTCGCCCATGGCATCTGCTTCGGTGTCCGGATCGAAGAGCCCGGGCGGGAGATCCATCGTGATGCGTTTCGCCGGGATGTCGACCGCGGTGAGCCAGGCTTTCACGAACGGCACGAGACCAGGATCGGTGTCCGGAGTTGCGCCCTGGGGCTGAACGACAAGCAGGTCGACGGCATCGGGCAGGCGCGTGCGCCCATCCGGACCGACAGGGAACTGAAGGTCGGTAATGACGCCGAGCGGGTCCGTGTTGTTGAACAGGGTGCACCCGACCAGGTCACGTACCAGGTAGGTGTCGTCATCCAGCGCAGGCAGGTCGGCTTCCGCGAGAACCAACTCGGCGCCTTCAAACGCTTCGGCTGCATTGATGGAATCGATGCCGGCGAGCTTCAGAACGAGCCGGCCGGCGTTTCGGCCGGTGGGATGCCAGCACTCTTCGAGTTGCAACGTCGAGGGCGCGGCCGTGTGGCCCGGAGCGGCGGTGAGCCGGAACTCACGACCGGGGCGAAACACGTCGGCCAGATCTGTCAGGGGCTCGGCCAGAAGCTCCCCGCGTCGACCCTGCGGTCGCAGCAGCCGGGCTACACCGATCCAGCGCTGATCGGCATTGGCCGTGGCAACTTGGGGCGTGGGCGCTGGCATGAAAAGACGTGGGCTCCGGGCGCTTATTCGACCGGCTCATCGACCTCGACGATGTCGAGGGCGAACCGGTGTTTCAGTTTCATGCTGGCGGCACCCAGGATGGTCCGCATCGAACGGGCCGTGCGGCCTTGTTTGCCGATGACCTTGCCCAGGTCGCGCGGCGAAACGCGGAGGCGCAGCACAGTCGATCCAGCATCTGTGGAAACGTCCACGGCGACGGCTTCGGGCTCATCGACCAGGGCCCGGGTTATCTCCAGGACCAAAGTCCGCATGTCGGTTACGGCGCGTTGTTGCGCCTCGAATTCAACAGTTTCAGTCACTCGCACACCTCTAAAGACGTCGCCGCGAGAGCCCTAGCGTACACAGCCCCATCCGGATGGAAGGGCAGGCGGAAATGCATCGGGTGGCCCGGTTGGCGCTTTATACCTCTTATCGGCACAAAGCTCACAACCTTGAGTCGCAACAATGAAGCGAGTCTACGGCGAGAGACCCATGCCTGGTGCAACTCTTTAGGCATGGGTCCGGTCTGCCCGAATGCGGGAAACGTGGTTACTTTAGGCAGCGGGTGTGGCTTCTTCCGTGACTGCCGGGGTCTTGGCGAGCAAGCGGCCGACGGTTTCCGAGAGCTGCGCACCCTTGGAGCGCCAGTACTCGACGCGGTCGTGCTTGAAGTTGATGGTGGCGGGGTTGGAACGCGGGTTGTAGGTTCCGACGACCTCGATGGAACGGCCGTTGCGGGCACGATCCTTTTCGATCACAACGACGCGGTATTGGGGCTGCTTGCGGGCGCCTACGCGCGCCAGGCGAATCATCAACACTGAGGGAAACCTTTCTTGGGGGAAACATGGGTTGGCTTCGCCGAAAGGCGCGTCCCGGGATGACGACGCACGGGCGCGAGCGAAGACCGAACACCTAAGTATCGCGGAAATGCGGAGTGCTGTAAAGCGAGCAGAGCTACGCCGCATGAGGTGTCTGGGCCGGGAGCGCACGACCCGCCGTATCTGGCCCATGGCGCTTCACCGGGCAGAGAGAGGGCTTTGCTATTCGTGCCGCGATGTTTGGGTATGCTTTTGGGATGTTGGCTTCCAAGGTGTGGCTTCGGGCGGCAGCGGTGGGCTGCTACATGGCGAGTTTGTGGCACGACGCGTCGCAGGCGCAGCGATCCCGGAAGCAGACCGCACCGGAGCGGCACAACGTCATTATTTTTGTGGCGGACGGCTTGCGGCGAGGGTCTGTGAACGCGGATACGATGCCGACATTCTGGGCCGTGCGCACCCGTGGTGTTGATTTCCGCAACAGCCATTCCGTGTTCCCAACGTTCACCACGGCGAATGCGTCCGCCATTGCCACCGGGCATGGGTTGGGCGATACGGGCGACTTCAGCAACGTGGTCTGGCCGGGTGTTTGGCTGACGCGGCCGGATGCGACAGCGGCGTCGGCGGGGTACCTGGCGCCGTTTCTCGAGAACGACGAGGTGCTGGCCGACATGAACGCGACATTTTCCGGCAACTACCTGGGCGAGCAGACAATGCTGTCCGCGGCGCGGGCGGAGGGCTACGCCGTTGCGTCAGTGGGCAAGCTGGGGCCCACGGCCATCCAGCAGAACGACGCGGTAGCGTGGGACGCGCAGGGTGACCTGTCCACCGGTGAGGCGGTCGTGGTGGATGACTTGACGGGGCATCCGGGCGGTTTGCCGTTGCCGCCGGAGGTGCTGCGCGCGATGGAGGAGCAAGGACTTTCCGCGGAGGCGCCTTTCCGGACCAACGGCTACGGCGAAAACTCGAGCGGGAGCAACGGCTTTTCTGGCGATGCTGTGACGCCGGGAACGCACGAGGCGAACCGCGTGCAACAGCAGTGGATGGCCGATGTAGCAACCCGGGTTCTGCTGCCGCGGTACGAGCGGGAAAAGAAGCCGTTTGTGCTGCTGTTTTGGTCGCGCGATCCGGACGGAACGCAGCACAACCAGGGCGACAGCCTGCAACAACTAGCACCCGGCATCAATGGAGAGTCATCGAAGCGTGCGCTGCGCAACGCCGACCATGACTTGAAAGCGTTGCTGGACTGGCTCCATGCGCACCCGGCGATCGAGGCCAACACGGACGTGCTGCTGACGTCGGATCACGGCTTCGCCACCATCTCACGGCGGGAGATCGCGGCCGATGGCAGGATGACCTCGGAGCCTTCGGCGGCGCTGGCGTATGAGGCAGGTGGGCGGGAAAAGCCGGAGCCCAAGGGAACGCTACCGACGGGGTTCCTCGCCATTGATCTGGCGATTCGGCAGCACTTGCGGCTGTTCGACGCGGGGCGACGGGCGGATGCGGGGCCTTCGGTGTACAAGGAGCTGGCCGTGGGCGGCGAGCGCTCGCAGCACCCGGACATGGGGAGCGCGTTGCTCGCGACCCTGCCGGTACAGCGGCTGGATGGCGGCGACGCACAGTTGCTGGTTGCCGCGAACGGGGGGTCCGACCTGATCTACGCGCCGACAAAGGACACCGCCATGGTGCGCACAACGGTGGCAACGCTGACGGCACTGGACTACGTGGGGGCCATCTTCGCGGACGAAAGCTACTGCGGCGAGGCGATGGCGGCGTGTCCCGGGGCCTTGCCGTTGAAAGACGTCAGCCTGAACGGAAGCAGCAAGTTGCCTCGGCCAGCAATCGCGGTGGGGTTTAAGCATTTCGACAGGAAGGCGGGCGATGTGCAGACTGGTGTTCAGGTCTCTGATACCAATCTGCAGGAAGGGCAGGGCATGCACGGCGGTTTCGGGCGCGACCAGACCTGGAACAACATGGCGGCGATTGGCCCGGACTTCAAAGGCAACTTCGTGGACGAGGCGCCGGTGGGCAACATCGACATTGTGCCGACGTTAGCGCGGGTGCTGGGGATCGAGATGCCCAGCGTTGGGACCCTGCGGGGGCGAGTGGCAGCCGAAGCGCTGAAGGGCGGCATGGCGGCGAAGGCAGCGCCGGGAAAGGTGCTGCGGTCCGCACCGACGACCGGCGGCCTCAGCACAACGATGGAGTTCCAGGAGATGGACGGGGTGCGGTACTTCGACCGGGCCTGCTTTGGGTCCGCGTCGGGCAAGCCCGGTTGCGAGTGAGCTGCGGGTTGCCCCGGAGGCGTGAGGTGGCTGCCGGGGACGTAGGCTAGACGGGTGCCTGGAATCATTCGGAGGAGCGAATTTTCGTTAGCCCGGAGTTGGCGGCACATGGTGTGCGCTGGGCTGGTGGGGTTGTTGTCGTTTCCATGTTCTGCGCAACAGCATGTCGGCGAGGTGGTGCATGGCCAGGTGGTGGACGCGCAAGGGCGTGCGCTGCCCGGAGCGCGGCTGGTGCTGCGTCATGTGCGTAGCGGACGCGTGGAGAGTGTGACGAGCTCCGCTGATGGAAGCTTCCGGTCGAAGCTACCGGCGAATGGGCGAGTTGACGTTGAGGTGGAGGCGACGGGGTTCCGTGTGCTGCATGAGGAGGCCGACGCAGGGACGGATGTGCTGATCCGCCTTACGCCCGCGGCATTGGGCGAAACCATCGAGGTGACGGCCAGCATCAACGAAACCACGTTGCGGTCTCCGGATCCGGCGCAGCGTGTGTATGTCGGCGAAGAGTTGCTGGACGCCAATCCGGGCCGGCCGGGCGCGCCGGTCAGCATCCCCGGGCTGCCGGTCGAGACCGCTTCCGGGGGCATCAAGGCTCCGCAATACTTTGCGCCGGGAGTGGCAGGGGACCATGGCGAGCCGATCGCGCAATACATCGCCGTGGGGGATTTCCTGGCGCCGAATAACCTGTCGGCCAATGCCCACGGCAATGGGTATGCGGATCCGAACATCCTGATCCCGGCGGTGCTGGCGGGGGTTCGTACGGATGGCGGCGCGTTCAACGTGCTGGAAGGCAATCACTCGCTGAACCTGGCGGTCGCTTATGAGCTGCGACCGCAGATGGCACGCTTTGTGACGCTGACAGGCGATGCGAGGGACCTGGACCTGGTGGCCGGGCTTAGCTTTGGCCGCGAACAGGACCCCGGGTGGCTGACGGTGGAAGTGCTGTACGGGAACGGGTTGCTGGATCGCCTGGAGCATCGCCAGCAGTACAAGCTGAACGCGGCCAAACAGTGGGCGGTGGGCCGGCACGAGGTGCGGCTGTTTGGGGTGGGCTACTACGGGCAGTCGTTCATCCCGGGGCTGGTGCCCGTGGGCCAGGCAGCGGTGCTGAAGGACACCCTGGACCCGCGGCAGCACGACCAGACCCACACTGCGCTGGTAGCTGCCAATGATCGATGGCAGCTTTCGCCTTCCGAGCAGGTGTCGCTTTCGGGAATGTTTCGGACCTACAACCTCGCCCTGGACTCAAATTTCGGCGATGGGCTGATCCGCCAAAGCGAGTTCCGCACCGTGGCTGTGGCCCAGGCGAGCTACAGCAAGACGTGGAACGAGCAGATCGAAGTGATGGCCGGGGTAGATGAGGCTCGTGATGCGCCACGGCGGCTGGAACTGGACCACTACCTTTCGCTGGATCCGGCGATCTATGGACCCTTCGCGAAGGTGACGGAGAACAACCTGACCATCAACGATGCCGCACCGTTCGCGGTGGTGAGTGGAAGGCTTTTGAGTCACCTGCGGTACTCGCTGGGTTGGCGGCAGGATGAGGTGCGGATCGGCAACACGGATCTGGTGAATGCGGCGAACTCCTTTGACCAGCTGGCGAACGTCAGCAACCCGAAAGGCACGGTCTCATGGGCGCCATCGGCTCGCTCGCTGTTCCCGGTGGTGTCCTTCAGCATGGGGCAGGCGTTTTTTACCAACGACCCGCGCATCGGTACGGGCACCGGCCAGGGCACACTCGTGGAGCGCGCGCATGCCGCGCAGCTCGTGGTGGAAAAGGAGCTCGCGGGCAGTGATCTGCGGTTGACCGCGGGGCGGACCAGCACGGACCAGACCCTGGCGAAGATCGATGCGGACACGGGCCTGCAGGAGGACGAAGGCCCCGGGCGGTTGAAGTACCTGACCGGCTCGGCAAGCCACAGGTTCCGCTTTGGCCTGCTGCAAGCGTCGCTGTCCAAGGCGGATGCACGCGACGTGTCCTCGGGACTGCCGACGCCCGAGGCGCCGCGCACCATCATCGACGCCCTGGGCACCACGAACCACCTCCCCTGGCGGATGCAGGCGCGAGCAGAGTTTGAGTACGTCGGGCACAAGCCGCTGGGTGATGGGTTTGAAGCTGTCCCCGTGAAGGAGTTTCGCGGCGCGGTGGTGAAGCCAGTGCCGAAGTATCGCCTGGAATTCGGTGTCGACTTCCTGGTAGCGCGCGGGTACACGGGGCAGACCACGGAGAACCTGCCTGCCGGGTGGACGCCCGCTGCAGGGCTGCCGGGCTGCCCCGCCAGCGCCCTGGATTGTGCCACGCAGGAGATGGCCGTGGGGGTCCGGCTGCCGTCGTATGTGGGCGGATCGGTGCGGTACCAGCTCCGTTCCGCTAACCGGCAGTGAGCTAAATGGTCTGGCGAGGCGGGAACAGCCAGCGCAGGACACGGTCGAAGCGACGCGCCCAGGCGTCCTCGTCGTGCACGCCGCCAGGGACGCGGAGGTAGCAGAGATCCACGTCGTCCTGCCAGCCGCGTGTCAGCAGGCGTTGGTGGAGCAGGTCGCAGTCGCGTAGATGGCGCAAACCTTCGCTCATGCCCATGTCCAGCCAGATGCGTGGACGGGGACGTTCTGCGGTGAAAATCGACGCCGGGCGAGGACTGGCATTGAAGCGGCGGAACGGGGGCAGGATGCGGGGGCGATGCGAAATTTCCGGGCCGATGCGCGTAAGAATGTCGCGGCGGTTCCACCAGACACTGGGGGACAGCACGCCAAGTTTCCCGAAGACCTGCGGGTAGTCGAGACCGATGGCGAGCGAGATAAGCCCACCCAGAGAGCTGCCCGCGAGACCCGTATGTTCCGGGCCGGGGAGCGTACGGAAGGAGCTGTCGATAAGAGGCTTGAGCTCGTCCACCAGCAGGCGTGCATAGAGCGGGCCCTTGCCGCCGCCGTGGCGCCAGTCGCGGCTGGGGGTGTACTCGTCCATGCGGCGGTGGCCGGTGTTGGCGATGCCCACGAGGATGAGTGGCTCGATGAGCTGCTCGCGGGTGAGGCGGTCGGCGGTGCCGTGCGCGGCCCAGGTGCGACCGGGCACATAGGACGTGCGTGGATCGAAGAGGTTCTGGCCGTCGTGAAGGTACAGGACGGGATAGCGGCGACCTGGGTCGGTGCCGTAGGTGGGCGGCAGCCAGATGCAGACGTCGCGGTCGTCCGGGAGAAAGCTGGAGTGGAACTGGCGAAGGTGGCGAAGGCGTGGGTTGCGGTCGAGGTCGTCGGCATTGTCGAAACGCCAATGGCCTTCGGCATCCATTTCAGGCTGCGGGCCGTCGAAGGGCAGAAGCCGTGAGCCTTGCTGGGACGCGGTGGTACGGGAGGCGGATTGTTCTTGGTCTGTCGGCAAGAGCGTGTGGCGATCGTCAGTGGTGCGTGGACGGTGAGCAGCGGGGGACGGCGCAGTGGTTCAGGCTACCAGAGGGTAGATGCATGAATCGCGAATATCACCGCTGGAACTCAAGAGAACTCGGTCGGGACATGGAGATGCTGGTGTTCGGCCATGCGGGCCTGCCGGCGATCGTGTTTCCCACGTCGCAAGCGCGGTTCTACGAGTTTGAAGACAACGGAATGGTGGGCGCTGTTGCGGACAAGATCGACCGTGGCGAGTTGCAACTGTTCTGCGTGGACTCCGTGGATGCGGAGAGCTGGTACAACCGCAACGTCGGCTCAGACTGGCGCATCGCGCGGCAGGCACAGTATGACCGGTATGTGGTCCACGAGGTGGTGCCCTATGTGCGCTGGCGCAACTGGTCCTCGCACCTGATCGCGATGGGATGCAGCTTCGGCGGCTTTCATGCGGTGAATACAAGCCTGAAGCACCCTGATGTGTTCACCGGCTTTCTGTCAATGAGCGGTGCGTTTGATATGAAGTCGCTGGGCTTTCTGCCCGGATACTATGACGCGAACACGTTTTACAACCTGCCGCTGGATTACCTGCCCGGGTTGAGCGATGAGTGGTTCCTGGGGCAGATGCGGCAGCGGCGTTATGTGCTGGCCACCGGCGTGCATGACCAGTGTTGGAACGACAATGAACGCCTCGCCGCGGCCATGCGCGAGAAAGGCATCCCGGTTCAACTGGATGTGTGGGGCAATGGTGCACGGCATGACTGGCCGTGGTGGCGCGAGATGGTGAAGGTGTACCTGTAGGCCTGCCGGGATTACGACAGGTCAGGCTGCGGTGTGGGTATCGGCCGGTCCTGCGTCGAGGGTGCTCGGTCCAGCAGTAGAGACCGGCAAGGTTTCTCAACGAACGTGTACGTAAGCCAGGCGGAGGGGTAGATCGTCAGCAGCCATAAGGGGTAGATATGGAAACGGGCAGGCAGGTGAACCACGAAGAGTGCCAGGGTGTGCGAAAAGGGCATTTGCAGCAGGTAAACGCCGTAGCTAATCTCGCCGCCGATCTGTAACGGCCGACTTGCCAGAAGGCCCGAGCGAGTGTGAGCAAGGCTCCAGATCAGGAGCGCGAACGGGCCGAGCAACAGGCCATTGCGCATCACCTCATGCGGGACGTGCCCGTTCAGGAGCAGAAAGGCCAGGCACACGATGAGGCTGCACGGAAGGAGCCAGCCTGTTGGCGCATGGAGGTTCTGCGGATCAGACCGCTGACGATCAAGGAAGTACAGACCCAGGACCATGCCGGCGAGGAACTCTCCGAGGCGCCCGATGGGTGTGAACAGCAAACCGTGAGCCAGGTCGGCCCATTGTGGATGGAAGCGAGAAAGCCAGGTGTTTGTCAGGATCGGGGGCAGCAACTGCAGGAGCCAAAAGACGGCGATCCACCACACAGGATGACGCCGAAGGCGAGCAAGCCTCGTGACGAGAAATGGAAACAGGAGGTAGAAGAAAGCTTCGCACGAAAGCGTCCATGCGGCCGCGTTCACATCCATGGCAAGGTTTGGGAACCAGTCCTGCAGAAGCAGAATGTCCGCAGGCAGGGCCCAAAGATGCACCCAACGGTGGAAGAGCAGCAGGTCTCGCAGAAACGGCTCAAGCGCCCACAAGAAGCTGAAGAGGTAAAGCGGATAAACACGCGCGAAGCGGGCGCGGAAGAATCGCCCAAGGTTAGGAACGCGCTCGTGTGTATAGGCAAGGATGAAACCGGACAGGATGAAAAATGCAGATACACCGGTGAACCCGGCATCCAAGACGCGATTCAGTGAGTTCGCAAAGAAGGTGTTTGCGGCCGCTCGGGGGAGAAAGTGGAAGAGCAGGACGTAGGTGGCTGCGAAGAAGCGAAGTGCGGTCAGGCCCGGCAAAGGCGTTCGCCGGTCAACCGTCGGCATGGGGCTAACGTACCATAGGGCAACGCAGGGCGGCGAAGGTGGTGAAGATGAAGCTGATCGGTGTGTTGTTTGGGCAGGAGAACACGTTTCCGGGGGCGTTGGTGGAGGAGATCAACCAACGCGAGCTTGACGGGATTCGTGCAGAGTTTGTGCAGGTGGGCGCCGTGAAGATGGCCGAGCCCTGCCCGTATGCGGTCATTGTGGATCGCATCTCGCATGAGGTGCCGTTTTATCGCGCGTACCTGAAGAACGCTGTGCTGACCGGGACGCAGGTGATCAACAACCCGTTCTGGTGGTCGGCCGATGACAAGTTCTTCAACTATGCGCTGGCGTCGAAGCTGGGCGTTGCGGTGCCGCGTACGGCGATCCTGCCACACAAGCTGTACCCACCCAACACCGACTCGCAGAGCTTCCGCAACTACCAGTACCCGCTGAACTGGGAAGAAATCTTTGACTACGTGAAGTTCCCAGCCTTTTTGAAGCCGCACGACGGTGGCGGATGGAAGGACGTGTACCACGTGCGCAACGAGTGGGAGTTTTTCCACGCGTATGACAAGAGCCGCGACCTGGCGATGACGCTGCAGGCAGCCGTGAACTTCGACGAGTATTTCCGTTGCTACGTGGTTGGCCAGCAGGACGTGCACATCATGCCGTACGATCCGCGCCAGCCACACCACAGGCGCTATGTGCAGGACCCACCGGAGTATGCGCCCGAGTTGTTGCAGCGGGTAGAGTCCGACGCGCGCAAGCTGTGCCAGGCACTGGGCTATGACCTGAACACCGTGGAGTTTGCGGTGGAAGACGGCGTGCCCTACGCGATTGACTTCATGAACCCGGCGCCGGACGCGGACTACAACTCAGTGGGTGCGGCGAACTTCACGTGGATCGTGAAGAAGGTGGCCGACCTGTGCATTCAGAAGGCGCAAACAGAGGTGCCGCAAAGCGCAGGGTTGCACTGGTCGCGCTTTCTTTCCGGTGGAGCCGTGGATCTGAGCGCTGCCGCAGCGCCGGCCCCTGCAGAAGACACAACACGGGCGGGGCTGATGAAGAAAGCGGCAGAAAAGAAGGCTGTCCGCGCATCCGCAAAGAAGACAACGGCCAAGAAGGCTAGCGCTCCCTCGCGCTGAACTGTGTTAAGGCTGTATAAACACCTTCACAAGCAGCACGGATGGCGAAAGGGCCCCGAACGATGCGACCTTCCTTCACGCTGGGGATTGAAGAGGAGTACCAGACCGTAGACCCGGAGACACGCGATCTCCGGTCGCACATCTCGACGGACATGCTGGCGCAGGGTGCGATTCGGCTGGAAGAACGCGTCAAAGCGGAGCTGCACCAGTCGGTGATCGAAGTGGGGACGCGGGTCTGCCACAACATCGAGGAGGCACGCGAAGACCTGTATGACCTTCGGCGCAACCTGATTCGTCTGGCGGAAGAGAACGGCCTGGTGCTGGTTGCCGGGGCGACGCACCCTTTTGCCGACTGGCGCGACCAGCAGATTTATCCAGACCCGCGCTATGACAAGGTCGTTGAAGATCTGCAGCTGGTAGCACGATCAAACCTGATCTTTGGCCTGCATGTTCACGTCGGGATTGAAGATCGCGAGTGTGCGATCCGGATTATGAATTCGCTGCGCTACTTTCTGCCGCACATCCTGGCGTTGAGCACGAACTCGCCCTTCTGGATGGGCATGGAGACCGGCTACAAGAGCTACCGGGCCAAGGTATTTGAACATTTTCCGCGCACCAACCTGCCGGATGCCTTCGCGGACTACTCGGAGTTCGAGAGCTACGTAAACCTGCTGGTCAAGACCAACTGCATCGACAACGCCAAGAAAATCTGGTGGGACATCCGGCCGCACCCGTACTTCAACACGGTAGAGGTGCGGGTGTGCGACATCCCGATGCGCGCCGAAGAGACCGTGGCCATTGCGGCGCTGATCCAGGCAACCGCGGCAAAGCTGTACAAGCTGCACTCCTGCAACCAGGATTACCGGCAGTACTCCCGCGCACTCCTGATGGAAAACAAGTTCCGCGCCGTGCGCTATGGCCTGCAGGGTAAGCTGATCGACTTTGGCAAGCAGGAAGAGGTGCCCGAGTGCGACCTGATTCAGGAGTACCTGACGTTTGTGGATGACGTTGTGGACGAGCTGCAAAGCCGGCCGGCAATCGAATATATCCAGACAATGATCCGGGAAGGATCGGGCGCGGATAGGCAGCTGAGGGTTTGGCGCGAGACGGGCGATCTGAAGAAGGTTGTGGATTACATGGCCGAGGAGACGCGGGCTGGTTTGTAGGCCCCAAAATCGGCATCGAAGCTACTGAGAAGCTACTGAAGCGATACACGGCAAGACAACAAAGGAACCTTTGACGATCACCGAGACGCAGCCCATGACCTCAGCGCCCCAACCCGCAGCCACCGACCTTCGGACAGTTCCGTTTCCGGAGGAGTTCCGCGAGGGAGCGCACAACGCCGCGACGACCTGCCTCCGCATCGAGCCGACCGAGCGCGTCACGTTGATTACCGACGAAGGCACCGCGCCCATTGCGGCTTCGATCGCGGCTGAGCTGGACCGGATTGGCTGCACCTGGCACAGCTTTGTGCTGGAAGAACTGGCGCCGCGGCCCTTGAAGGAGATGCCAGCCGAGGTGCTGGCCGACATGGAACAGGCGCAGGTGAGCATCTTTGCCGTGGAGGTGCAGCCTAACGAGCTGCGCAGCCGTATGCAGATGACCGATGTGGTGAACCGTCGCAAGATGCGCCACGCCCACATGGTGAACATCACGCCGGAGATCATGCTCGGCGGCATGCGGGCCGACTTCAACGCGGTCGACCGGCTGAGCCAGGCCGTTCTGGATCAGGTGCGGAAGGCGACCTATGTGCGCGCCACGACCGATGCCGGCACAAACATCTTTGCTGAGCTCGATCCCGGATATCGCTGGTTCAAGACCTCGGGGATCATCAGCCCGGAGAAGTGGGGCAATCTTCCTGGCGGTGAGGTGTTTACCGCTCCGGGCGAAGTGAACGGCGTCTTTGTGGTGGATGGGGTGGTCGGCGATTACCTGTGCAAGCGCTACGGCATCCTGCGGGAAACGCCGGTGACGATCCACATCAGCCGTAACCGGATCACCTCGGTGACATGCGCGAACAAGGAACTGGAGCAGGAGTTCTGGGACTACACGCACACTGACGCGAACTCGGACCGCGTCGGCGAGTTTGCCATTGGCACCAACATCGGCGTGCACAGAGTGATTGGAAACATTCTTCAGGATGAAAAGTTTCCGGGCATCCATATCGCGTTCGGCGATCCGTATGGCGCACATACGGGCGCGCCCTGGAAGTCGACGACGCATATCGATGTTGTTGGGTTGGGGTTCAATATCTGGCTCGGTGGGCCGGAAGGCGAACTGCAAATCATGAGCCAGGGCAAGTTCCTGATCGAGGGCTAGGACGGGCACGAGTGATAGAGCCGTTTCGCAGCGACTTCAACGCGCGCTTCACCGAGGCCAGGTACCGGGAACTCATCGAACGGCTGAACGCGGCGTGCGGAACTGAGATCGAGTTCCGTATGGCCGAAACGCCCTGCTTCTTTCACGAATCATTTCTGAACGAGATGATTCGTGCTGGGATCGAGTTGACGGACCAGCTTGTGAGCGATGCGGAGTATCTGCGGCGGTCTGAAGCGGCCATCCCGGCTGAGTACAACGTGCCCGGCCGCGGCCCCCACCCTCACTTTATGACGGTGGACTTCGGGCTGGTGCGAAACGGAGCAGGGGAGCTCGAGCCGCGGCTGGTGGAGATGCAGGCGTTCCCGTCCATCTTCGGGTTCCAGCCAATCTTTGGAAGCACATACAAGGAAGTCTTCGACCTGGACAGTAGGCTCGAGTGCCTCTTCGGAGGCCTCTCGGAAGAAGCCTACTGGCAATTGCTGCGTAGTGTCATTGTGGGGGACCACGCCCCAGAGAACGTAGTGCTGCTGGAGGTCGACCCAGAGCACCAGAAGACCCTGCCGGACTTCCGGATGCACGAGAAGCACCTGGGCATTCGGACGGTGGACATCGCGACGGTCGTGAAGCAGGGCAATCAGCTGTTTTATCGCGACCCCACCCATGCGGGCCGGCTGACGCGAATTGAGCGTATCTACAATCGCGCGATTGTGGATGAGCTGGTCCGCAAGCAGATCAAGCTGCCCTTCAACTACCGGGACGCATTGGACGTGGAGTGGGCCGGCCACCCGAATTGGTACTTCCAGATCAGCAAGTTTTCCATTCCTTATCTGCGGCACCGGACCGTGCCGGCGGCTGTTTTTCTGGATGACTGGTTTCGAGGAGAAGGACGCGAGCGGCTGCCGGCAGACCGGGAAGACTGGGTCTTCAAGCCCCTGTATTCGTTTGCCGGCAAGGGAATCCAGTTTGGTCCCTCTGACGCTGACCTGGCCGCGATCCCTGAAGCCGAGCGACACAATTACCTGCTGCAGGAGCGTGTGCGCTTCGAGCCGGTGATCCGGACGCCCGAAGGGATGACTCAGGCCGAAATCCGCATCCTGTACGTCTGGCCGGATGGACAATCGATGATTCCGATGACCAGCCTGGTGCGGATGGGGCGGGGCATGATGATGGGCGTGGACCACAATCGCGACCGCACATGGGTGGGCGGCACAGCTGGACTGTTCCTTCCTGCAACGCTCTGACCAAGTGTGTGCCCATTTCTCCCCCACTTTGGGTATAGTCTTCGGTAACCCTTCGGATAGAATCTGGTGCAGCACGACTAGGTACGTCCAGGCGATGAACGAGATGCCAGCAGAAGAATTAACAAAAACCGAGCCTGTTCGAACGGCCGTCCGGTTTCCCTTGCACCTGGAACTGGTGCTGTTTGCCGACCAGAAGGAATATCACGCGGTGACAGAAGACGTTTCAGCGAGTGGAGTCCTGTTCGCTGCCGATGATCTGCCTCCTCTGGGAAGTTCTGTGGAGTTCCGGCTCAGTATGCCCGCGAAAGTAATGGGCGGAGCCGAGGACGTGACCTTACATTGTGTAGGCCGAATCGTTCGCCACGCAGCGAACGACGGGAAACGACTCGCTGCCGCGGTGATCGACGAATACGTGTTGAAGGCTGAGCAGGTATGACATTTGACGGTGCAAAGGTAGCGAACGGCGACCTGACGAACGGCGACGCGACGGCGAACCAGATTCGAGTCTTGCTGGCCGACTCGCAGGCAATCTACCGGGTCGGGATGCGCAAGATCTTCGCGTTGGAAGACGACATTCGTGTTGTCGCCCAGGCGGAGACCTTGGATAACCTGTTTGCGGCACTGGCACGGTTTCCCACGGATGTGGTTTTGCTGGAAGGCGCGCTGATTTCGGGAACCATTGATGCCATTCCGGAGTTTGTCCGGCGGGCGCCCGAGGCCAAGCTCATCGTCCAGGTAACCGAGGCCGATGAAAGCAACACCGTGGAGCTGTACCGGCGCGGGGTGCGGGGTGTAGTGCCGCGCTCGATCTCACCGGATCTCCTGGTCAAGTGCGTGCGCAAGATCGCGCTTGGGGAGACCTGGATCGACAACCAGTCCATCAGCTGGGTGATCGAGGCGTACCGGGCGCAGGCGCAGATGTTGACCAATCCGCGAACACAGCCGCGGTTGTCCGAAAAAGAACTGGCCATCATCGGGTGCATCACCCGCGGTATGCGCAACAAGGAAATCGCTTACCAGATCGGCACAACGGAGCAGGTCATCAAGAACTACCTGCGCAAGGTGTATGACAAGCTGGGCGTTTCCGATCGGCTGGAATTGGCGCTGTACTGCCTCCATCACCAGATCTTGAAGAACGAAACCAACGGTGCGGAGATGGCGTACGCCGATCCGGGTGTGCCGTTGCGCGCAAAGATGTAATCACCGCAGGAGCGGGACGCAGATTCCCTTCGGGGAATGACGCCAAAGACGCTAAGCTGCGACTAGATGGCGTTTTCTCAACCGTTCCGCAGCCTTGCCCCCGCACAGCGACGCGTCTTCACTGCCTGTTTTCTTGGCTGGGCGCTGGATGCGTTTGATTTCTTTCTGCTGACCTTCTGCCTCGATTCCGTGGCGGCTACCTTCCGAGTCAGCCTGCCGACGGTGACTACGGCGATCTTCTGGACGCTGTGCATGCGGCCGGTCGGCGCGCTGCTGTTTGGGTGGCTGGCAGAGCGCTACGGTCGCCGGCCCACGCTGATGGCCAACATCGTCTGCTTTTCCGTGCTGGAGTTGGCCTCCGCGTTTGCGCCGAGTTTTCACCTGTTTTTGCTGAGCCGGGCCTTATTCGGCATTGCAATGGGGGGCGAGTGGGGTGTGGGAGCGGCGCTCGCCCTGGAGTCACTGCCCTCGGAGAACCGCGGCTTCTTTGCGGGGCTGCTGCAGGAAGGCTATGCGGCCGGCAACCTGCTGGCCGCGGCGGTGTATGGGCTGCTGGCGACGGTGTACCACGGCCATGCGTTTGCCTCGTGGAGGCTGCTGTTTGTCATTGGAGCGCTGCCGTCCTTGCTGGTCGTGTATGTGCGGATGAATGTGGCGGAGTCGCCAGCGTGGGAGGCTCGCACACGAGAAGCGGCCAGACCGGGAGCGGCGCATAGGTCCGCGTTTGCTGACTTTGGTCGCCATCTGCCGATCTTCCTGGTTTTGGTGCTGCTGATGACGGGGCTGAACTCGTTCAGTCATGGCACCCAAGATCTGTACCCGACGTTTCTGAAAACAGTGCACAAGCTGTCTGCGCGAGAAACGTCGACCGTCGCAATCGTGGCGACGCTGGGTGCGCTGTTTGGTGGTCCTACCTGGGGTGCGCTGTCGGAGCGATGGGGCAGGCGGCGGACCTTAGCGGCCTCGTCTTTGCTGGCGCTGCCGATTGTGCCGTTGTGGATCTGGAGTCACTCGCTGGTGTTGCTCGGGCTGGGTGGGTTCCTGATGCAATTCATGGTGCAGGGCGCTTGGGGCATTGTGCCCGCCCACCTGAACGAGATGTCGCCGGCGCCTTTGCGCGCGCTGATGCCAGGTTTGGCGTATCAGTTGGGCAATCTGATCTCGTCGCGCAATGGGGTGCTGCAGGCGAAGTTCGCACAACGCTACGCAGGCGGAAGCCTGGCGCCGGTGATGGCCTGGACGGTTGTGGGCGTAAGCGTGTTCGTGGCCGTGGTGGCGATGCTGGGGCGAGAAGCCAAGGGAGCGGACCTCGCGAGCGAATAACGCCGAGTTTTGGGGCGAAGAAGATTCCTCGTGCGCGAAGGTTCGGGCGAAAACGGGTGTTCGTTTGCTTTGGGCATCGCCTTCCCGATACCCTGATGGGGTGATAGGTCACGCTCAGCACCGGTTGTGTTGTTTTCGCTGTTGTTGCTGAGGCGTGCCGGCGAGCCTGCGCCGTGAATTTTGGCTGTGACCATGCAGCCCCCTTCCTTTTCGGTATTGCGACTGGAGATTTGCTTTGAGCACTGAAGCCCCCGTTTCGGCTATTCCTTCCACATCACCCGCCGCTCCCGCGCCCAAAGAAACCAAGGCGCAAAAGGTCGAGCGCCTGAAGCGGGAAAAGAATCCATGGGAGGCGTGGGAAGAGGTACGGCAGTTTGCGCGCGAAGGACGCGAGGCGGTGCTCCCGGAGTGGGCCGGTACGTACTTCAAATGGTGGGGCATTTACACCCAGGGTGATGGTGTCGGAGCGACTGGTGGCGTCGGTGGCGAAGGCAAGGCGAGCGAATACTTCATGCTCCGCATCGGCATTCCGAACGGTCTGCTCACTTCGCACCAGACGCGCGTAATTGCGGACATTGCGGCGCGACATGGACAAGGCCTGGCTGACATCACCACGCGGCAGAACATTCAGCTGCATTGGCTGACGATTCAGTCGCTGCCTCAGGTGGTCGATGCGCTGACGGAGATTGGCCTGAGCCCCAAGGGCGCGTGTGGCGACGTGGTGCGCAACGTGACGGGGTGCCCGCTAGCCGGACTGGACCATGAAGAGCTGCTGGACGCTTCGCCGCTGGCCGTGGAGATCGCCCGTGTACTGACGGCGAACCCGGCGTTTGTGAACCTGCCGCGCAAGTTCAAGATTTCGGTGACGGGCTGCCCCATTTGGTGTTCGTACCCGGAGATCAACGACGTCGGGCTGACAGCGCTGAAGCGCGTGAAGGACGGCGTCGAGGAGATTGGGTACAGCATCCGGGTGGGCGGGGGCTTGTCGACTGAGCCGCACATGGCGGTGCGGCTGAATGCCTTTGTGCCTCAGGACAAGGCCCTGGCGGCAGTGACGGCCGTGTGCGAAATCTTCCGCGAGCAGCAGGAGCTTCGCGAGAACCGCACGCGCGCCAGGCTAAAGTATCTTTTCCTGAAGCATGGCTGGACGGCAGAAAGCATGCTGGCCGCCGTGGAAGAGAAGATGGGCTTCACGTTCGACCCCTGCGACGAGGGCGCCATTGCGGACGATCTGTACCGGGATCACGTGGGTGTGCGCAGGCAGAAGCAGGATGGCCTGAGCAGCGTGGGAGCCACGGTGCTGCGTGGGCGCTTGAATGCAGAAAAACTTAAAGCTTTGGCCGAGCTCGCCGATAGATACGGTGACGGGCATCTGCGGACGACAATCATGCAAAACATCGTGATCGTGAACGTCCGGAACGAGCAGGTGCAGGAGCTGGTGCGTGAGCTGGCTCAGTTGGAACTGCAGGTCGAGCCATCGGTGTTCTACCGCGGAGCGATTGCGTGCACCGGGACGGAGTTCTGCAAACTGGCGATCTCTGAAACGAAGGGCTTTACGAAGTGGCTGGTGGGCGAAATGGAAGAGCGCCTGCCGGAGTTCGATCAGCAAATCAAGCTGCACGTGACGGGCTGCACCAATAGCTGTGGGCAACACTGGATCGCGGACATCGGGCTTGAGGGCAAGAAGATCAAGAAAGATGGGGCGCTGGTGGATGCGTACTACTTCTGCGTGGGCGGTGCCATCGGTGAGAATGCACGCGCGGGACGGCCTATCGGATATCGCGCCGCCGCGGAGGATGTGCCGCAGGCGATTGAGCGTCTGCTGCAGGGCTACATGGTCCACCGCTTTGAGGGTGAGAACCTGCGTGGATATTTCAACCGCTCCAGCGACGAGGACCTGCGCAACCTAATTGCGGGTGCGGCGGTGGCCCCGGTGGATCGGGACCCTTCGCCGGGCCGCCACGGAGCGCCCAACATCGATATGTAGGGCTGTACCTAGCCTTCCTCCCTAAGTTAGAAAAGTGACGACCCAAGGAGCCAGATGAGCCTCTTTCCGATGTTTCTGAAGCTCACGGCCCGGCCTTGTGTGGTGGTGGGGGCTGGAGCGATCGCCGAAGGCAAGATCGAGGCGCTGGTGCAGGCGGAAGCCCGTGTGCGCGTGATTGCTCCTGAAGCTTTGCCGCGGATCCGCGGGTGGGCTGAAGCCGGCGAGATTGAATGGATGCAACGGCCGTACCAGGCTGGCGACCTTGCCGGCGTGTTCCTGGCCGTGGCGAGTACCGCAACGGCTGAGGTGAACCGGGCGGTCTTCGCAGAGGCCAGTGAGCGCGGCGTTCTGTGCAACGCGGTTGATGATCCGCCGTTTTGTGATTTCTACTTCCCGTCCATTGTTCGGCGCGGGGAGTTGCAGATCGCGATCTCCACCGCAGGAGACAGCCCGGCGCTGGCGCAGCGGCTGCGCAAGGAGATCAATGCGGCGCTTCCGCCGGACATGAGTGAATGGCTCATGGAACTGGGTCGGTTGCGGCGCGAGGTGACCGCCGTGGAACCCATCGGGGAGCCGCGCAAACAACTGCTGCACGAGCTGGCTCAGCGGGATGTATGCGGATATGACGGCTGTCCGGCGCGGATGCGAGCGCGGCAGCATGCGCGCGAGTTCGGTTTTGTGGGAGAAGCGCGGATCCACGGAGACACTGCCGGCCATAACGCGCCTTCGCAGGATGGCCTCGGGGAAGCAGCCGATCTGGAGAGTCCGGAGGAGTCGGTGCTTTGAGTGACGCTGGGGCGCGTACGAAGGCAAAGGCAGGGACGGTGTACCTGGTTGGTGCCGGGCCAGGCGATCCTGAACTGCTGACCTTGCGGGCTTTCCGGCTGCTCCAAACGGCAGATGTGGTGCTTCACGATGACCTGGTGCCGGCAGAAGTTGTGGCGCTGGCCAGCAACCACGCCCAGGTGACCAGCGTAGGCAAGCGGTGTGGACGGCCCCGCATCACGCAAGCAGAGATTCACGGACTGATGGTGTTGGAAGCGCAGGCCGGGCGCTCAGTGGTTCGCCTGAAGTCGGGCGATCCGCTTGTGTTTGGTCGTGCCGGTGAAGAAATCTCGGCATTGCGGGCAGCCGGGGTGCCCTTTGAAGTGGTGCCGGGGGTGACGGCGGCGTTTGGGGCAGGCGCAGCGCTGGCTTTGCCTCTCACCGACCGGGAGCACGCGTCCAAACTGGTCTTCCTCACCGGGCATCATGCGGCGGGCAAAGATGCCGCAAAGCCTATCTGGGAAGGGCCGATCCCGGATGATGCGACGGTGGTGGTGTATATGCCGGGGCGGGATCTTCGACGGTTAGCGCGTGAGTTGCTGGACGCCGGACTGCGCGCTGAGGTGCCTTGCGCGGCGGTGTCGCACGCGGCCACGGCTCGGCAAAGTTACGTGGCATGTGCGCTCAGTGAACTGGAAGCGGCGGAAGTTGGGCCTGCGCCTTTGCTGATCCTGGTGGGGGCAGCTGTGGAGAGCCTGCTGAACGCTGGACCATCTCCATCGGATCAGAGGTCCTAGAAAGGTTCAGTTCAGCCGTGTAGATGGAGGCAGACCTACTTCGGCACCTGCTCCCCGCGAATATAGGTTGCGATGAGCTGTCCGCCCTGATCGAAACGATTGAGATTGGCGGGCTGGCCGGGAACCAGGCTGGTGAGTTCGGGGCGGCCGAGAAGGGTGGCAGGGGTGTGTGTCGCTGCGCGGACGGCTTCAGTGAGAGAGCAGCCGGTGTACCGCTGCAGGTTTGCCACGGCAGTGTCGAGCGTAAGGATGCTGCCCGCGAGTGTCTCCTTGCCCTGGGCGAGGTCACCGGTGAGGACGGCGCGGCCGTCGCGGACGGTAACTGGCAGTCCACCCAGGGTGTAGCTGCCTTCAGGCGAGCCCGCCGCCGGCATGCTGTCGGTGATAAGGATGGCCCGGTCGTGGCTCTTGGCGCGGTACCAGAGGCGGACCAGGGGTGGAGCGACATGGACGCCGTCTGCGATGAGCTCGGCGAAGAGACGCGGGTCGTCCAGCGCGGTACCCAGAATGCCGGGTTCGCGGTGGTCGAGCGGGCGCATGGCGTTGTAGGTGTGAGTGGCGCTGGTGGCGCCGGCCTCGAGCGCCGCGAGTGTCTCGGCGGCGGTGGCGTTCGAATGGCCCAGGCTGACGCGGACACCCAGGCCGACGACGTGGCGGATGAGGTCGAGTGCGTGGGGAAGCTCGGGGGCAAGGGTGAGGAGGACGATGTGGCCACGGGCGGCCTCGTAGAAGCGATCAAACGCGGCGATGTCCGGGGTGAGGAGGTGTTCGGTGGGGTGGACGCCACGCTTGGCGGCGGACAGGAACGGGCCCTCGAGGTGGATGCCGACTGGTTGAGCCTGAAGGGATTGTGCGCCACCGGCGAGCTGGGCTTCAATCTGAGTAGCGATGCGGTCAAGGGCGTGGAGCGTGGTGTCCACGGGGGCGGTGACGGTGGTGGGGCAATACCATGCGACGCCGCGGGTGGCGTAGAAGCGGTTCAGGCGGGCGAAGCCTTCCGGGGTGGCGGACATGACGTCCTCGCCGGCCGCGCCATGCGTGTGGATGTCGAGGAAGGCGGGGGTGAGGACGGAGGTGTCTTCGGCGCTGGGGTGCCCATCGGTCTCCAGCAGGGCGAGCGTGCCGTCGTGGTCCAGCCGCAGGAGAGGGTTGGGGAGTTCGGCGGTAGCGGTGATTAGACGGTTGGCTGTGAGCGTTGGCATGGCTGGCTGGGGTCCGGGGTACCCCCGGGGTACTTTTAGTTCAAAGTACGTCGGATAAAGACTTAGTGGGGTACTTGTAAGCGGGGTCCGCTTGTCGCGTCGGGGGACGCCGGGTGCCGACCCGCGGAAACTTGCCCTACTGCAAGTGTAGCGATTGGTGACGAATTCTACGCAGGCTCGGGGTGGGAATGTTTGCGGGGTGCTTTTTACCGATGAGCGGCGAGGCTTGAGCGTTGAGGCTTGAGCGTTGAGCCTAGAACTGGTCGGACCCCGGTGTGTTCGGGCCCAGGTGCGCGCGCGGGGCGACCGGATCCGGGATCAGGTTGCGGGGGCGGGTTTGCCGGCGGAGCGTGTGTGAAACCACTTCCACAGGGAGAACGCCGTAGCGGCAAGGCATATCAAGACAAAGGCGGTCATGGTCCAGAAAAAGGGTGCTGACTTCGAGATGGCGAGGACCTGCTTGCCGAATTTCAGTGCGAGCCAGGCGAGAAGCGCGAACCGAGCGGCGCGGGCGAGAAAATTGGTGATCAGAAGCCGATGCAGAGGATAGCCGAGGGCGCCCGCGGCAGCGACGACCAGGGTGTAGGGAAACGGTGGGGGGGCGAGGGCGCCGGCGGCGATAGACAGAACGCCGTGGTCACAGATCCAGCGGCGGAGGCGCCCGAAACGCTTGTCGCCCATCATTTTGTGAATGCGTTCTTCGCCAAGCTTTTTGGCCGTGAAGGAGAGCATAAATGCGCCCAGGGTGGAGCCAAGGGCGGCGGCGAGAACGTACACCCAGAGATTGTGGCGGTGTTGCGCGACGAGGCCGACGACGACAAAGTCATTGCCGAACGGGAGGACGAGGAAGGAGGAGTCCATGACGCCCATGACGAAGGGGCCCAGGTAGTTCAGGTGAAACAGAAAGGTCAGGAGTGGGTGGAGAAATCTCATGCTCGGGTTTGAGGTTGGATGCGCGTTTGGCAGCCTCGAAGTCCACACGGCTTCGGTTGGACGGAGCATTCGACGTTTGGCATGACAGCCTCTGTTCGGGTACGTCGACCATGGCTCCCAAGTTGCAGTTATGAGCTCCGATGAGATTTGAGGGTCACACGTGAGCGGACGAGGGGATTTTTGCTGGTCCGGGTAGGATGAGGAGCCATGGGAGCTTCCGCGAAGGTTACATGGCTGTTGCTCGCGTGGGCATTCCCTTCATGGGCACAGGCGCCGGTCGCGGAGCCTCCGGCGAACCTTTACCGCGCCGCGCTGCACACGTTCAGCGTCGCTCGCAGCGGCGTTGCGGTCGATGATCCGACGACAGGGGTTCACCACCCGGCCTCGCACATGCAGGATGCGGTGCTGGCCGGCACGACCGAACACCGCGATCTCACCGGCGGGTGGTACAACGCGGGGGATTACGGTAAATGGCCGATGATGGCGGCGATTTCGGTCAGCTACATGCTTGACCTGTATGGGTTGCAAGCGCGCGCGGCGTCGGTTTCCGGGCGGCAAAACCAACAGCCTGACCCTGCCCTGCTTGAAGAGGCGCGGTGGGGTTTGAGCTGGATGCTGAGAATGCAGGACGCGGACGGGGGCGTGCGGCAAAAGGTGGATGGCGTGACGGTTGCATCGCTTTCCGCTGCGTGGGGCAAGTCCCCGGAGCTTGACCCGAATCTGCGCGTGGCCGCGCCAGCGTCCACCGGCAGTACCGCCGACTTTGCGGCGGCGATGTACCAGGCCTCCGCGTTCTATGCGGCGAACGATCCCGACGAGGCGCGTCGATTCCGCGCAGCAGCCGATCGCGCGTGGGCGTGGCTGCCAGGCACCCGAACGTCCCAGCGCACGATCCGTTCTATATCGACCACGATGCCGCGGGCGAGCTGTTGTGGGCGGGGTGTGCGCATGCCCTTGCGTACCGGGAAGAGTCGCCAGACCTCCCCCGGACGATTGCAGCTCGCCAGCAGCCGGAGGTCAGCTGGATCGACCCATCGCTGCTTGGACTGTATAGCCTGGCGTCCTCGCCGGGGTCTCCGCATCGACTTCGCGAGGCGGCCCGCACCGTGATCCTGCGTCAGGCGAATGTTCTGGCTGCTGCCGCTGCTGGCCGACCCTTTCGGGTTGCGCTCGGGGAGCGGGACTATTGGTGGGGCAGCGGCGAGCGGGTGCTGCACCGGGCCGCGCTCTTCTTAATGGCGGACTCATTGCAGACCTCGCCTGTGCTGCGCCAGGCGGCGCTCGATCAACTGGCGTGGATGCTTGGCAACAACGCCGTAAACCACTCATTTATCTCCGGCTTTGGGGCGCATCCGGTGTTGCATCCCTGGCACTGGACGTATCGCGACTATGGGATTGTGATCCCGGGCTGGGCCGTCTTTGGGCCGGATGGTGTGCCTGACGGTGCTGATCCGGCGTTGCGGGCGTTGCAGGCGCAGGGAACACCGGCTGGCGCTGTTATCTCGACCGTTGCGACCGGGACGGTTCGTGGGCTGCGAATGAGGGTGAGATCTCGGAAGAGGCTGCGCTTGTTTTTGTGACGGGTGTGCTCCGTTTGCAGCCGCATTGATGGTCGTCGCGCCGGGCGGCCTGTCTGTCGCGGGGGATGGACGTGGAGAGAAGGCCTGAGCCGTGAGGAGCACGCGAGGGCTTATGCCAAAGGTGAAGCTGCGTCACACCGCGATGCGGGGGAAGGGGTTCGCTAGGCGGGTGTGGGTTGGGTGGGAGTGTGTGGATTTCGGAGTTGGGGAGACTTCCGAGGGCCAGTGAATTCGGAGGAAGGATATTTGCTCTGAGAACCGGCGTTGTCGTGGGAAACAAGGGGCGGATGTTTAACGTGACGGCGGCAATGCCCGGACAAGATCGTGCCTTAGCGTCCGCCGTCGGCCCTACTACCACCTCTAATGGTTCTCTCCTGCTCAGAGCTCGCCTATTGGAGCCGCGCCCAGAAACGCCCCTTGCATGTTGCTAGGCGGCTTATACGACGCATCACGCTTCACCCAAATTGCCTCCCCACGCGCCACAGGTGCACCTGTCACAACCACGTACGGGTGCCCATCGCTTGTAAACGAGATACGGTTCATCTCGATTTTGCCCGCAACGGAACCGTTCATTTGCGTCAAAGACATCGTGAAGCGTCCTTCACCTGGAATGTAAAGAAACACACCCTCCTTCGGGCTACTCGCAAAAGCCATCGCTCCTTGCATATCACCTACGACCTGATTGTTCTTGAGCAGCAGTGGCGATGTCAGGCGTAGCTCCTTGGCTGATGGGTCCAGGTACTCATTGTTGCCCATCATGACCGGGATGTGATCTGTCCATTGCCCCGTCAGTTTGGCTTTAGCGACGCCACCCAATGAAGTGTCGGTCGCTTCACCCGTGGTGATCCAAAGCTGGGTTTCCGGCACGGTGCTGGCCTGCTTGTCGTCGGTGCTTACGGACTGCTGTCCAAAGTCGGAACGCAAGCTCAGCAACGCGCGATCACCATCTTTTTTCAACAAATGAACGAAATAGCTGAGGTTGCCACCTCCTATGCCGGCAATGCCGCTGCACTGCTGATAATGCTGATCCGTCGCCGAGAGGGGGCACGTAATCTCACGCCCGTCATTTAGGCCTATCTTCAAGAGCAACACAGGGCCGTCCTCGTGCGCACGTACCTCCACAAGCGCAAGCCGCGACCCAACTACCAGCAGCAACAGTACTAACGATGCAAACGCTATACGCGGAACTTTCATCATCTGCCATCCCTTCTCCCACCACCCGGTTACTGTTCGCTCACGCTGCACCCACGTACGTTCCGGTACTGGTCCTGCGCTCTGAAGACTACCGAAGCGGCGTAGCTCGGCTCCCGTCTCGACAAAGCTTTGGAACAGCTCCTGACACGCAACACAATGGGCAAAATGTTCCGCGACTTCCAGCGGAACAGCCTCGCCGTCATACATCGCCGACACAAACTCCTCCGTCTCAGCGCACCTCATGCACGTCTCCTTTTCTCTCCGCATTCAGCCAAATCGCGCGCAGTGCCTGCCGTGCGGCAAACAATCTGGAGCGAACGGTCCCAAGCGGAATGTTCAGGATGGAGGCAAGCTCGGCATAGGACTGCCCTTCTACCTCCCGGAGCCAGAGCAGCATGCGCTGCTCTTCAGGCAAGCGCCGTAGCGCGTCCGCAATCACCGAATCACGCTCGGGATCGCCCGTTGAATAACGATCTTCTGGAAGCGGATCCTCAGGTCGAGTTTGCCGCCACCACTCAGCCGACCGGTGTCTAGCGACACCGAATAAATAGGCTCGCAAGGTCCCGCGAGTAGGATCGAAACCACTCGGCCGCAGCCAGAGTTGGGTGAAGATCTCCTGGGTTACATCTTCCGCCGTTTGAAATGAGCCGACTGTCTGGCGCAGGAAGGCTCTTAGTCCGAGGTGCGTGCTCTCGGTACATAGCCTCAAACATCGAGGGGTCGCCCGCCCAGGCCGTTGGAAGCTCCCGCTCAGTGCTCACACGTTCCTCCACCCCGTACTTCGGGGCGGACAGCTAAAAAGTTCGACATGGCTCTAAATAATTCTTGCCTGCGATCCTTTCTAAGTAGATGTACTAACTGAAACGGTCGTATCAGACGTCTACAGAACGTGCCGCCATGGAACAGTAACCGCAGCTTCAATTAGGAAATGACAGATGAGAAGTGCGAGCAATGGCGTGGGCAAGAGTAAGGCTGCGGGTAGCTGTCAGTGGGAGGGTGGGACGCCTAGCTCGTTGAGCGACGGGAGGGTTTTATCGTTGTCCCATTGGCGTTGGGCGGAGCGGAAGCGGTCGATGCGGGTGTACCAGAGATTGATGGTGTAGTCGTAGTGCTCGAGGACGGGGCGGAGGGCGTAGGGGCGGTTGGTGCGGAGCC
This sequence comes from Granulicella sp., assembly GCA_965198515.1. Lineage (GTDB taxonomy): Bacteria > Acidobacteriota > Terriglobia > Terriglobales > Acidobacteriaceae > Granulicella. The sequence continues at coordinate 80,825 of CBDAPO010000003.1, forward strand.
AGAGATTGGCGTAGAGGTCGCGGAGGAGGGAGTAGTCGGCGACGATGTCTTCGAGGCGGCCGTTGACGCCTCGGATGGCAGACAGGTCCCAGATGACGTCGGCGCGGGCCTTTTTGTCGGTGGAGACTGCGCCTTGTTGGGCGCGGGTGTAGAGGGTGGGGATTTCGTCGGTGAGTTGGAATTTGAGGCCGATGAAGTCGATGCGGCGGGCGCCGAGTTCGAGGGCGTCGATGCTGTCGGTTTCGCGGAGGGTGGTTGGTGGTCGGTGGTCGGTGGTCGGTGGGTCTGGGTTACGTGAGGAGCTCGGCGGCTCGCCGGGCAGAACTGCAGATCGCTCCGCTTCCCTTTGGCATGCTCAGAGCCCGGTCGAGATGACGGGGAGGAAGGGCCGTTGTAGCAGGGGTAGACGCGATCGTTTTGGCCAGACTGTTCGTACAGGATGGGGCAGGGGTAGGCGGCTCGAGCTTGGGCTATGAGGGTGAGGGCGCGTTCTGCATGTAGGCGGAGTTCGTGGGTGTAGGGGCGGATCTTGGCGGCGTAGGTTTGACCGTCTTTGGACCAGGGGTCTAGCCAGAAGAGGCCGTCGGAGGCGTCGCCGACCTTGGCCTGGTCGTGGAGGAGAGCCTCGGCGGCCATGATTTCCTGCTGCGCCTGGTTGAGCTTGCCGGTGCTGTCGCCGTGGAAGACTTCGCCGTAGCTGGCTTCGAAGTCGGCGGGAGAGCCCTGGCCGCCTTGCCAGGCCTGGGCAGCGCCGAACAGGATGCCGAAGGCGTTGTTGGCGGCGAGGGCTTCGCCGTCGTCGTACCAGATGGCGTTGAGCTGGCCGGTGGCGCCTAGTTCTACGCCTTCGCGGGTAAAGCCCTGGATGTTCGAGATGGCGTAGTTCCAGTTGGGGTAGACGCGCGACCAGTTATTGATGCCCGGGGCGACCCAGGTCTCGATGCCCGCGTCAGTGAAAGGCTTAATGTACTTGGCGTAGCCGGTTTTTGACGGGTTGTACCACCAGGGGACGGCGATGGTGTCGCGTTTGAAGTCAGCGGGGAGGGCTTTGACGAGATCCGGGGTGCCCTGGGCGATGTCGCCCCACCAGAGCAGGCGGCGGTGGAGTGGGCGCAGGGTCTTGTCGATCTGCTGGAGGTAGTCGAGGTAGACGGGGCCGAGGCCCTGGGCGTCGACGGCGGCCTTGGTCTGGCCGTGGCCGAGGTCTACGGTCTCGTCGGCGCCGATGTGGAGGAAGGGGCCGGGGTAGTCCGCGGCGAGCTCGGTGAACATCTGGTCGATGAGCTGGAGCGAGCCGGGCTGGCCGGGGGCGAGGACGGTGCCGTGGGGGGTTTCGGCAATGGCCGCGTATTGCTCCCAGTTGAGGTTGTGATGGAGGTGACCGAAGCTCTCCTGGTCGGGGATCACGGTGACGTGATAGCGGGCGGCGTAGGCGGTAAGCTCGCGGGCCTCGGCTGGCGTAACGCTGCCGCCGGGGGGCGCGGGCAGCGGGTTGGAGGTGTACTGCTGGGTGTGCTCAAAATAGGGGGAGTAGACGTTGGCTTTGTAAGCGGCGAGGGTGCGGATGAGCTTTTTCTGGTAGTCGAGGGTGCTGACGGGGCCGCGGGAAAGGTCGTCCTGAAGGCCGCGGTATTTGAGGACGGGGTAATCGCGGATGTCGGCCAGGTGGAGGACAGGCTGGTGGGCGGCGTCGCCGCTGATGAGCTGTTTGGTGGTTTGGGCGGCGTAGAAAAGGCCGGTAGCGCTGGCGGCGGTGAGGGTGAGGCCGGTGGGGGTGGCGGTGATTGTGTAGCCCTCAGCATTTTCGAGCGGCTTCGCCGCAGGATCGTGAGGCCGGTGCTGAAAAGTGATGCGGAGTCCGGCGGAGTCGGTGGTGGGGATGCCACGCTCGGCGAGGGTTTCGCGGAGGTCGTTGGCGGCGAAGGTGTCTTCGGCATCGCAGGCCGGGCAGAGGATTTGTACACCGTGGGGGACGGGCTGATCGCCGTGCGGGGTGACCTGGCGCGGCTGCGGGATGAGGTGCAGCGGGGCCGTTTGCGCGTGAAGCAGGGCCGGAAGGGCGAGCAGCGGAAGGCAACGGAGGGCGCGCGGAGCGGGAAAGCGCATGGGTATGAAGGTACATGCGCGTGTGGGTGCGGTGGAAGGTGGGGAACCGCCGCGTGCAATCGGAGGCGGGCGAGGTGCATCCTAGGCTGCTGAAGGAGATACGACGACGATGAGCGAGAAAAACGATCAGCACGCGCAGAACTACCACGAGCTAAGTGGCGCCGAGGCACGGGAGAAGGTGGCGGGACTGGTGAAGGGCATCCACATCTGCATGATGAATACGGCGGGCAAGGATGGGTCGATCGACTCGCGGCCGATGGCTTTGCAGAACACGCCCTTCGACGGGACGTTCTGGTTTCTCACGCGCGAGTCGTCAGAAAAAGTGGACGAGGTGCAGACCGATCGGCACGTGACGCTGACCTTTGCGGAGCCCTCGGATCACAAGTACGTCACGTTGAAGGGCAAAGCTTCGGTGTCGCAGGACCATGCCAAGGTGCATGAGCTTTGGAACGAGATGTACAAGGCCTGGTTTCCGAATGGGCCGGAAGACCCGGAGATCGCGGTGATGCGCGTGGACGTGAGCGAAGGGGACTACTGGGATTCTTCCAGCAGCAAGCTGGTGTTCTTTGCCAAGTACGCGCTGGCTGCGGCCACGGGTGGCAAGGTGGCTGTGGGTGAGAGCGGGCACGTGAGCGTGTAAGGCGTGCGAGGCGCGTCTTCGGGCGATGTTTGCGGCCAAGCGGTCGCGGCATCGCCCTTTGTTTTGGCGTCAATTCTTGATGGAGAGGGCGTCGACTTCGGAGCGTTCTGCGGGGGTACGCATGGTGAAGCCGGTGATCCGGAAGGCTAGCCAGATTGCCTGGGCCAGCATTATGAACGTGAAGCTGAGGCAGCTCATGTGCAGAAGACCCCCGGGGAAGACGAAGCCACCAAGGAGAAGCGAGACAAAGCCCAGAACAGGGGTGAGACGCAGGGTCCAAACGGGGCTGAGGAGGTCGTCTGTGGGGGCGAGCCAGCCTTTGTACTCGTAGGTTGTTGGCTTGGACCTGCGCCGAATGTTAGCACAGGAGGTGTGCGGGCTCGATGACCTACATCGGGTTGGGACTGTTGACGACGGTTACACCCGGCGGCGGGGTGAAGGTGAAGAGAGTGTCCGGGGTGGGGAGGTTTTCGTGGCCGTCGCTGAAGGTGAACGTGGTGATGGAGCCGTCGACCTCGTCGATCTGGAGGGAGTGGATCAGGCCCTGGCCGTCGACGACGAGGGTGACCTGCCGGATGCGTTGCGCGGGGCTGCCTGCCGGTCCGTGCGGGGCGCCGGCCAGCGAGTAGAGGTTGTTTTCTACGGGCGCGGCGGAAAGGTGGTCCAGCTCTTTGTTCAGGTCAGTGTGGCCTAGCAGGAAGCGCAGTGGGGAGCGGAGGTCGTCGAGCTGTTTGGCGGGGAGACGATTGGCCTGTGGGTCGCCAGGGGTGTAGCTGATGGCGTCTTTGCCGTTGAGGAGGAAGAGCTTGCCGGCAGGGGCGTCGTAGGCCCAGCGCATGCGGCCGGGCTTGCGTAGGGTGAGGGTGCCGGACTCGGTGCGGTCGAGACCCATGCCGCGGTACCGCTCTGTGAAGCGGGTTTGTAGTGAGGTTAGGTGGTTGTAGTGGGTGTCTACTGCTTTGGCGAGGGTCTGAGCTGTGGGGATGGCGGCTTTGGCTGGGGAGGCTAAGGCAAAGACCAACGCGAAGGGCGCTAGGAACGCGAAAGTGCGCCAGGGATGTGGGGGCCTATATGCGGTGCTGAGGCAGGAACCCCACCTTAGCCGCGATGAGACCGCGGCGAAGATGGGGCACCCGGGTTCAGGGTGGGAACAGCAGGTTCCCTTCGGGAATGACAACAAAAAAGGCAAAGACAAGGACTTGGGCGCGATGCGACTGCCGTAAGCGTCGGCTACTGGAGGATCTCGGTGCAGTTGGTGCCACCCTTGGGGTCGAAGCGGATCTGGCCGGTTTCGTCCGAGCAGAAGGTGCGGTTGCCGGTCTTGCCGACGTTCACCGGGGTCGCCGTGATCTGGTAGCTGTTGTATTGGTCCACGTTGTTGACCGTGTTCTTGGCGCAGTTGGCGATGGTGAAGTTGTAGCCCGCCTTGGAGCCGGAGGAAAGATCGTCCGGGATCAGGCCAGCCGCTTCTGCCGTGCCACCGCCGCTCTGCTTGCCGCCGAGGGTGGCGAGGGAGCAGGCGAAACCGTGGCTGGGGAAGCTGGAGTTGTATTCGGTTTCCATGGAGTTGAGCATGCGCACGGAGGCGATCGCGGAGGTCTCGTTCGCCTTGATGTGAACGTGCTCGTAGCTGGGAATGGCCAGCGTGATGATGATCAGGATGACGCTCATGACGATGAGCAGTTCGACCAGCGTAAAGCCGGCATCGTCAGCGTGGCGGCGGCGGTTCGCGTTGGCTTGGGGGGTCAGCATGGCTTCCATCCTTGGGTGGTGAGGCGCATTGGGCGCGGACGTGCGAGGTGGTTGACCCTGGATGGGGTCGGATGAAGTATAGACGGTTTCGTTTGCAGGCTGGTATCCGCCCATCGGGGGAGTTTGCGTCTGTTTCACCCGGGGCGCTGTATGACCCATTTGTGGGATGGACAGGCACCAAGGAGCGTATTGACGAAGACTGACCCAAATTGCTACACTGCGCGCGCTGCGATGCGCGACGGCGTTTGTGGATTGTGCTTCTTTGTTGTTCTTTCTCCGGGAGTATCTTTATGAGCACATCAGCTCTGGTAATCGTTCTTCTTTCAGCCTACTTCGGGCTGAACTTTGTTTGTGCGTTGGTGCTGCATCTTCATGCCGAACGCCAGGCCCACCTCCCGGTGCGCTTCCTGGATGTAGTGGTGCATTTTGTGTTGCTGACAGCGTTTGCGATCCCTGTGCTGGTGGTGATCAGCGCGGAAGCCATGTTTGGTGGCAAGGAGCAGCCCCGTCTGCCGCAGGGACGAGATGTGTCGCACGCCGGGGCACGCGCGGCCTAGCCTGCTTCTGCCTCGCCAGGGCTTCCTGATTTCAGCCCAGGGCTAAGCCGATCCAATGCCAGGTTGGCCGGTCGCCCCGGTGCGCTTAGAGCGATTCAGCCTGCTGGTGGGGTGGTGGGAGGACGGTCGACGCGCCGGTCAGCAGACCAGGTCCTTACGCTCGATCGTGAGGTTGCCCAGGTTGCCGAGCAGGGTGAGGGTCAGGCCTTCGGGGCAAAGGAGCTCGTTGGCGAGGCGCATGATGTCGGCGGCGCCGACGCGGTCGACCTCGGCGGTGATTTCGTCGGTGGTGAAGAAGCGGCCATAAAACATCTGCTGGCGGGCAAGCGAGTTCATGCGGGCGCCGGAGGACTCCAGACCAAGGACCATGTTGGTCTTCAGCTGCTCCTTGACGCGACGGAGTTCGTCTTCGGCGACCGGGGACTGCTTAAGGCGGGTGAACTCGGCCAGGGTAAGATCGAGGACCTCGCGGGTGTTTTCCGCGGCGCAGCCTGCATACACGGCCAGGGAGCCGGTATCGCGGAAAGGGCTGGTTTCCGAGTAGATCGAGTAAGCCAGGCCGCGGTCTTCGCGCACGGACTGGAAGAGGCGGGAGCTCATGCCGCCGCCAAGGACCGAGTTGAGCAGAAAAAGCACATAGCGGTCCGGATGCGCGGTCGGCAAGGACGGGACGGCGAGGCAGAACTGTACCTGCTCCAGGGACTTCTTGTTCTTGAGCGTGATGTGCGGGGTGGTGCCGGGAGCGCCCGAGCGGGGCAGATCACCATTGGGTGTGGCTGACAGCGAGGCAAAGGCCTGCTCCACTTCGGCAACGAAGCTGTCGTGGTCGATGTTGCCGGCGGCCGTGAAGAGCATGTTGCCGGGCGTGAAGCGGCGGGCGTACTCGGTGAGCACGATGGTGTTGTTGAAGGTGGGCACGGTTTTGGCGGTGCCGAGAATGGGACGGCCGAGGGCGTCGCCCTGCCAGAACTTCTGCGTAAAGAGCTCGTGGACCAGGTAATCGGGATTGTCCTCGTCCATCTTGATCTCTTCAAGGATGACGCCCTGTTCGCGGGCGATGTCCTCGGCGGTTAGCGTGGGGTGGAGGACGAGGTCGGAGAGCAGATCAAGGGCGAGCGGGACGTTCGAGTCGAGCACCTTGATGCTGAAGCAGATGTTTTCCTTGGAGGTATAGGCGTCCAGGTTGCCGCCGATGGCGTCGACCTCGCGGGCAAACTGCTGCGCGGAGCGGGTCGTGGTGCCCTTGAAGACCATGTGCTCGAGGAAGTGCGAGATGCCGTTGGTCTCAGGCGTCTCGTCGCGGGAGCCGGAGCGGAGCCAGATGCCCATGCTGACGGAGCGAAGGTGGGCCATGCGCTCGGTGAGGACGAGGAGGCCGTTGGACAAAGTCGTGGTGCGGATGTCACGGGTGTGCGGGACGGTAAGCGCGGGAGTTTCCGCGAGGACGACGGACATATTTCTATTGTTTCATGGCTGCGGCCGCAAGCAGCGATTGCGGATGTTTGTTGTTGCCCGGCGTCCTCACGGCGATGGGACAATACGGCACGCCTGGTCCTGGTGCCGATGCAGAGGCAGGATGAAGGACGGGTGGGCTGCTGGGCGATGTGGTCGGTAGCGGCGCGTACCAGGTGCTGGTTCACCAGTTTCTGCCGGCGCGCAACCGGGCACGCAACTAACGTGGGTGCCGCGGCTATCACAGGCCTGCGGCGGTACACTGGAAGATGTGGAGAATCGTGCTCTTTTCGGCGTAACCCTGGCGGAACTGACGGAGCTGATGGCGGGCTTCGGGCAGAAGCCGTATCGCGCGCGGCAGGTGTTCGACGCGCTGTACAAGGGGCGTGTTCGGTCTGTGGAAGACATCACCACGCTGTCGCAGGAGCTGCGCGAACGCCTGATGGCGGAAGGGTGGTCTGTTGGACTGCCGGAGATGGTGCAGACGGCGACCAGTGTGGACGGCACCGAGCGCTACCTGATGCGGATGGCCGATGGCGAGACCGTGGAAACCGTGTGGATGCCGGACGGGGACGGCGGCGAGCGCGGCGACGGAAGTGAGGCCGCGGAGGAAGAGGCCGGCGAGGATGTCCGCGCAGAGGAGGCTGTCGCGGGGGCTGGGGTGGCGGCGCTGGAGGTGGGTGGCGCGGTAGGCGAAACGCCGATCCCTTCCGGCAACGACAACAAGAGCGGTGAGGGCAAGAGCGAAGGCTACTGGGATCGGCGTGGGAATGGGCGGCCGAAAAGCAGCTTTGGAGCGCTTGCAGGGGCAGGGTACCGGCGCGCGACGATCTGTGTGTCCAGCCAGGTAGGGTGTGCAGTGAACTGCCAGTTTTGCCTGACGGCGAAGCTGGGCATCAAGCGTAACCTTACCGCCGGCGAGATCGCCGGGCAGGTGGCGGCAGTGCTGAACCGGCACCGGATTCAGATCGGCAAGGACCGGATCAACCTGGTCTTTATGGGGATGGGCGAGCCGTTTTTGAACTACGACGCCTTTATGGCGGCGGTCCGGCTGCTGGTGCAGGGGATCGGCATTCCGGAGTCGAGGATGACGGTTTCTACTTCGGGCATTCTGCCGGGCATGCAGCGCTTTGCCGAGGAGACGGTGCGGCCCAAGCTGGCGTTGAGCCTGAATGCGAGCAATGACGTGGTGCGTGAGCAGATCATGCCGATTACGCGCAAATGGAAGATCGCCGAGCTGCTGGAAGCTTGCCGTCGCATTCCGCTGCGGACGCGCGAGTGGGTGACGTTTGAATATGTGCTGCTGGGCGGCGTGAACGACCAGCCGGAGCATGCGCGTGAGGTGCTGGCGCTGCTCGCGGGAATGAACGCCAAGGTGAACCTGATTGTGTGGAACCCGGGCCCGGGGATCGCGTACTCCCAGCCGAATCCTGAGGATGTGAGTCGTTTCCAGCGCATGCTGATCGATGGCGGGATCGCAACGTATATTCGGCGGCCGCGTGGACGGGACATCTACGCCGCCTGCGGACAGTTAAAGCGAACGGTGGCGGAAAAGCGAGGCGAGCTGGTGACGATCGGGGCTGGGCAGTAAGGGGCATTTCCGGACTGCAGGCTTGGATCTGGCGAAGGAACTCAGGGGCCATAGCAAGCTGCGTGTGGATCGAAAAGAAGAAGGGCGGTGCTTCCGTTTCGGGAAGCGCCGCCCTTTGTTTTGCGCCACGTTAGTTCGCTACGTTGATGCCCACTGTGTTTGACAGGAAGACGTTGTTGTTGATGTCGTGCGCCCAGATCTGGATGGTGTGTGCGCCATTGTTGAGCTGGGTCGTGTCCAGCGGGAAGATGTAGGGCGAACTGGTGAGGCGGATGTTGGTCTGCTGACCGTCAATGATGAGGTGAGCGCCAGCCGCATCAAGATTGATCGTCATGGCTGCGGTCACCGCGATGGCGCCGCTGACCGTCTGGCTCGCTGATGGAGTGAGGAGAACAACAGGACCGGCGGCCGGCACGGGTGTCGGCGCTGGAGTTGGTGTGGGCGCAGGCGTCGGTGTGGGCGCTGGAGTCGGTGTCGGGGCGGCCGTTGGCGTTGGCGCTGGAGCCGGCGTAGCCACGACGGGCGCGATATTGATTGGGCTGGAGGTGCTGGTGAGGAAGTTGGCATCGCCGCTGTAGGTGGCGGTGAGAGTGTGGGCCACCGTGGTGTCCAGCGAGGCGGCGTAGCTCGCCGTGCCGTTCACGAGGTTTGCGGTGCCGAGCAGGCTGGAGCCGTCGCTGAAGTTGACCGTGCCGGTCGGTGCGCCTGAGCCGGTCATGGGGGCTACCTGGGCAACGAGCAGGCCGTTGTTCTGGCTCAGGGTCGTGGTGGTCGCAACGGCCTGGGCGACGGCCGATCCGGTCGACTCAAAGGCACCGATATCGAACGCTGCGCCTTGCAGGCGTGGGTTGCCGGCGGCATCCACGGGAACCGCGGCGACCAACGATGGGGCCAGCGGGGCGGCATCGATCAGCGGGGAACCGGGTGCGGGCACAAAGTTGCCGGCACCCGCATTGGTGAACAGCGGATTGCCCTGCTTGGAGCCAGCATCAAGACCGTTCGCCTGAAGCTGGGCAAGCGGCTGGCCGACCCAGTTGAAGGCACCACCCACGAAGGACAAGAATTTGGTGTTCGGGGCGATGAAGTTGTCCTGCGACTGGGCGAGCGTGCTGGAGTTGAGATTGAAGTCCCAGAGGGCGAAGGCGTTTTGTGGTGCGATCAGCGCGTTGGCGTACAGGTGAAAATTGGAACCACTGTTGGTGAGGGCGACGGCGCTTTGGAAACCAGCATTCGGGTCGACGTAGATGGTGCTGAAGCGCAGCGTGTTGTTGTTGCCACGCGAAAGCAGGGCGGTCTGGTACCAGGCACCGGCCAGGTTCGACCCGTAGATGAGAATGTTCTGCAACGTTGTGTCGCTGGAGGTGACATCGATGGAGGCCTGCGGGCCGGTCAGCGTGGTTCCGTCGAGCAGCAAGCCGTCGCCGTCAAGCTCAAGCCGGGTGTTCTGGATGGTGCCGCGGGTCATCTTGACGGTAGCCGAGGTGTTGTCGCCGTTGGAAATGTCGACGGGCGCGCCCGAGGACTGCAGGCCGTCCACCCAGAGCGAGGTCAGCGTCGCACCGTGGTCGACAAAGGCCTGGTAGACGGTGTTGTCTTGCGGGTCGTCCATGTTGCTGGCCACGATGTTGTGCCACTCGGACGTCTGGCTGAGGAGGCCGGTGCTGGAATCTCCGTAGGAGACGTAGGCCGAGGCTCCGCCGCTGCCGGCCTGTCCTGGAGCCGCGTATGCAGCGACGAGGTTGGTGCCGACGAAGCCGGTGCTGTTGATCACGCCGAAGTTGTGCTTGCCTGCGTGGTAGGCTTCGACGCCGATCACCTGCACATCGGTGGAGCCCATGACGCGGACGCCGTACCCGCCGTTGTCGTCCAGCCGGGCGGTCTCATCCACGACGAGATTCTGGAAAACGAGGTGGCTCTTGTAGTTGCTGTAGATAACGTCTTCACGGACGACCCCGGTGTAGAGCAGGCCGTCGGTGCGTGGGTCGGCATTGGGCGAGTTGACGAAGAGCTGACCGTTAGCGTAGGACCATGAGTTCGGCACGGCGCCGGCGAACTGCCCGTAGCTGTAGTTGAAGAAGCTCTGATTGGCCAACACGGAGTAGATCGGCGTGGCGGAGTTGTAGGCATAAATGCCCAGGCCTGCCGGGTAAAACTGCGCATTGTTCAGGACCACGGAGCCCCAGAACTTGGGCTTGGCGCCGCTGCCATAGTCGGCAAAGGTGATGGGGTTGCCCTGCGCGCCGTTGGAAGGCGCATCCAGAGACTCGCGCCACTGGCCGCCGCGCTGGAACAGGATCTGGTCGCCGGGTTGGAAGGTGGAGCCATTCACCTTGGCGACGGTGAGCCAGGGCGTGTTGGGCGAAAGTCCGTCATTGGCATCGCTGCCCTGGGGACTGACGTAGTACGTCGCGGCGTTTGCTGCAGCAGAACTGAGCAAACCGAACGCCAGGACAAGAAGTGTTTTGGGAACCGGGGTACAGCGGAAGGCAGAAAACCTCTTCATACGGAAACGCGGACCTTTCCTTGCAGGGGCACGAGCGTGTGCGCTCTCGTTGGGGCTTCGATCGGGATCGAAGCGCGGCAATTCTCGAGGAGGTGAATGTTCAGCAGTGGCAAGGCACGCCCCGGGAATTTCCCGAGACGCATGTGCGGGCGCCGAAGACATCGGTTATGTGCTTGGATGTCGTCTTTCGGCGACACGGCGAGAGCGCATGGGCACTCAGCCCCGCATTGGAGCGATGTTTTTACGATACCGCAACACGCGCAGGGTGGGTGAGGGCTACGGATACAGCTCGGGGCTGGTCGACGGAGCCTTTTTGTACCGCAGGGTGCCCAGGGCACCGATCGCCAGGATCAGGCGCGTTGCATCTGGGCCGTTGTGGCGAGTTCCAGGACGGTGGCGGCGACCAGGTCGTAGCTGTGGCGCAGCACTTCGCCCTCGTGAACGAAGTTGCCGGTGATGGGCGTGACGCCGAGGGCACGCACGCGGTCCAGGTCTGCCTCGATGGGCTTCTGGCCTTCGGCCGCGTACTGCGCGACAGTGCCGGAGCGGATCGGCCCGATATTGATCAGGGCGTAGTCCAGGATGGGCGCGCCGGCGTGATTGAAGATCTTCTCGATGTGCTCTGACGCGGTAAGGTCCAGGCTCTCATTGGCCTGCGTCATCAGGTTGCAGATGTAGACGCGGGGTGCATTGGAGGCGGCGAGCGCCTCCGGAATGCCACGGACCAGGAGATTGGAGATCACCGAGGTGTACAGCGAGCCGGGGCCGAGGGTGATGAGGTCGGCGGTGGCAATCGCGTCCAGCGTTTCGGGAAGCGGATCGCACTTGGGCGGGTCGAGCATGAGTTCGACGATGCGGGATTTTGAGGCGGAGATGCGGGTCTCGCCGGGCACGATCGTGCCATCCTCCATGCGGGCCACCAGGGTGGCGTTCGCGGTCGTGGCGGGGTAGATGCAGCCGCGGGCGGCCAGAATCTGCGACGAGGCCTGCACGGCCTGCGCGAAGTCGCCGCGCATCTCGGTGAGTGCCGCGAGGAACAGATTGCCGAAGCTGTGGCCCTTGAGGTCACCGGTGGTAAAGCGGTGTTGAAAGAGCTGAGCGAGGAGGGTCTCGTCCTCCGAGAGCGCAACCATGCAGTTGCGCACATCGCCGGGAGGAAGGATGTTCATGTCCTCGCGCAAGCGCCCGGATGAGCCGCCGTCGTCGGTGACCGTGACGATGGCGGCGAGATCGCAGATGCGGGACAGGATGGGTTTGCGCTGCCGGCGATCTTCAAAGCCCAGCATGTTGTTCGCTGGCAGGGTGACCTGCGGAGGCGAAGCAAAGTGCTTGAGCCCACGAAGAAGCGTGGATAAGCCGGTGCCACCGCCGATGGCGACGACGCGAAGTGGACGAGCGTGATCTGAACGCGTTTGATCGAGAGCCGAGCGCATCTGGGTTCCAGTGTAGGCGGTCGGGACGGGTCCTGTGGGTGGCCTCTTAGCTCTCCGGGTACAACAAATCGGTGAAGCGGGGATCCTCGGCCATGCCGGCGAAGTCGGAGTCGCCGCGGGCGTGGATGCGATTCATCGGGTTCAACTTGATGGCCTGCTCCAGGTGCTCGAGGCACTCGTGGGTGACGCCTGTGAGGGAGGACAGCAGGGCGAGGCCGTAGAAGGCGTAGTCGGCCGAGTTGTTTTCCAGAAGAATGAGCTTGAAGTGCTCCCCGGCGTCGTCGTAGTGCCCATGGTTCAGCAGGGAGATGGCGTAGTCGTAGCGCTCCTCGTGGGTGCGGAACTCGGTGGTGCCTTGGTGAATCTGCGACACGCAGGCAGCGATGTACATGCGGATGCGGTCGGCAAGATCGTGGGGCGCGCCCTCCAGTAGGGCGTTGAAGGCGGCGTGCGCTTCCGTGTACTTGCCGTGTCCCATCAGGGTGACCGCCTGCTCATACAAGCCGAGCAGATTCTTGCGGTGGCTGTCGTCGGCGGCCACGGGAGTGCCGGCGAGCGTGCGGGGCATCTGGCGGACTTTGCCGTGCCGGTCGTCGCTTTTGCCGTTGGGGGGAAGGGTGGCGGTGTTGCCGGTGGAAATGGGCTGGGCGTTCTTTGTGGCCATGGTTCTCTCTGAGGTCGCAATGCGGGTTGCGGTTCGCGGGATGGAAAGACAGGTTGAGGGGCTGTCTGGGAGTTATAAGATGTCGGCCCCTGTTTGGTCAATCACCGGATCCGTTGGGTCGTCGGACGAGCTAAACTGCCTGCCTCAGGGAACTTGCTTTGCGCGGTACAGCACGGGGTTTAACGTCGGATCGTTATACATCTTGAGCTGCCGGTAGAGCTTGAAGCGGCGCTGACCGGAGATGATCTCCGCCCACAGCTCGCCGAGGCAGGCCACCAGGTCTTCGCGTTGCGCCTGCAGCACGGCCAGGCGGTCGCGATTGCGGCTGCGATGCGCTTCGGTGGCGTCGGCTCGGCCGGCTTCCTCACCCGTGTGAAAGATTTTGAGGGCGAGAATTGACAACCGGTCGATGATGAGGCCCGGGGTTTCCGAGTGGAGTGGTGCGGCGGAGTTTTGAGCTGGTGTGAGTTCCAGAAGCGCGAGGTCAATCTGCTCGACCAGGTCGTTGCGCTGCTGGTTGAGACGGTCAATGGCGTGCTTGACGCGGGCAATCTCGGCGTCGCTGGCAGCCGGGTTGCGGGCTGCGTCTTCTTCATGCCAAAGATCGAAGTTGGCCTTATGTTGTTGCAGCACAAGTGTTTCGATTGCGGAGCGGGGCTGTTCCGGTGCGGGCAGTGGCTGGTGCCAATCGGTGGTGGCGAGCTGTTGCAGGGCGGCGATGAGGGTAACGTCAAGCATGTGTAGCGGGTGCCCACCGGCGATACTGCACGGGGCCACACACGAGCGTAGCAGCCCAGCCAATTGCGTGCGCGCCCGGGGGCGGCGAGACTGGGAGGGATGGTTGACGAAGGTGTGCGCCGGGTCCTGATCTATCGTTTGGGCAGTTTGGGAGACATGGCGGTCGCGGTGCCGGCGCTGCGGCTGGTAGCGCGGGCCTTTCCGCACGCCGAACGCCGCATGCTCACCAATGTTCCGGTGCACGCGAAGGCCCCTGCCGCAGCCGCGGTGCTCGATGGTTCGGGGTTGGTGGATGGGTACTTCCGGTACGCCGTGGGGACGCGCAGCCCGTGGGAGCTTGGCAGGCTGGTGGTGCAACTGCGGTTGTGGCGACCGGAGGTGGTGGTGTACCTCGCGGCGGCGCGCGGGGTGGCCGCGGCGGAACGGGATGTGAAGTTCTTTCGTGCCTGCGGGGTGCGGCGGGTGATCGGTGCCCCGCTGACAGACGGCATGCAGGCGAACTTCTTTGGGGAGGTGCCGGGGTCAGCGCCGGCACGCGAGCGATTGTTTGCCGGAGACCTGGAGATGGAGGCGGCGCGGCTGGCGCGGTGTGTTGAGTCGCTGGGCGATGCTGCGCTGGCGCAGCCTGAAAGCTGGAGCCTGGGCCTGACGGCGGCGGAGCGCGAGCGTGCGGCGGCGGCAATCGGAGCGGAGGTCTTGTCGACCGAGCCTGTGGCGGTCAGCGTAGGCACCAAGGTGCAGGCAAAGGATTGGGGCCGGGAGAACTGGCGGGAGCTCTTGCGGCGGGTGGCCCCGCTGGCGGCCGGGCGAGGGTTGTTGCTGTTGGGGGCACCGGAGGAGGTCGAGGCGAGTGAGTTTGCGGCCGAAGGCTGGCGCAGCGCGGGCGGTGGTCCGATGGTGAACCTGTGTGGGCGGTTGACGCCGCGGGAGAGTGCGGCGGCGCTGGAACGGGCCAGTGTGTTCCTGGGTCATGACAGCGGCCCGATGCACCTGGCGGCCAGCGTGGGGACACCCGTAGTGGCGGTGTTTGCGGCGCGGAATATCCCGCGGCAGTGGTTTCCGTTTGGGGCCGGTAATGAGGTGGTGTACCACCAGGTGGAGTGCTGGGGATGTGGGCTGGAAACGTGCGTGGAACACAGGAAGAAGTGTTTGGTGTCAATTGGAGTGGACGAGGTATTGAGGGCCGCGGCGAGAGTGCTGGGTGCGTCGTCGTGAATGGTGGGCGGCGCGGGTTGATGTGGAGCTTCGGAGTGAGGAGCTATGAGTGCTTGGGAGATTTCTGTTCAATTCTGAGCCGTCGGTTCTGCAATTGCGAGACTTTGCTGAGCACTGAGCACTGAGCACTGAGCACTGAGCACTGAGCACTGAGCACTGAGCACTGATTGCTGAGCTCTGAGTAGGATGGACAAGTGATGCGATCGTTGCCGGAAGTGCATGCGGTGCTCGGGTTGTTAGCGGGCGGGTTTGGTCGAGTGCGGGTGCTGGTTGTTGGCGACCTGATGCTGGATCGCTACATCCTGGGCGAAGTGGACAGGATTTCACCGGAAGCCCCGGTTCCGGTGCTGCGACACGCGCAGCGCTACGAGCGGCCAGGCGGGGCAGCCAACGTGGCCATGAACCTGGCGGGGCTTGGCTGCGAGGCTGTGCTGGCGGGCTTTTGGGGCGACGATGCGGAGCGGCGGGAACTGGAAGAGGCGTTGACCGCGGCGAAGGTCGATGCCGTAGGTGTGGTGACGACGTCGTTGCCGACTGTTTCGAAGACACGCATCGTGGGTCGCACACAGCAGCTTTTGCGGCTCGACATCGAGAGCCGGGAGAAGTTTTCTTCCGAAGACGAGGCGCGGTTGCTGGAGCGCGTGGAGGGCCTGGCCGGCAAGGTGCATGCGGTGGTGTTGTCGGACTATGCCAAGGGAGCGCTGACGCGCGAGCTGTGCGAGCGGGTCATCCGCGTGGCACGGTATGCGGGGGTTCCGGTGTTGGCCGACCCGAAGACGCCGGACTTGAGCAAATACTCCGGTGCAACAGTGGTTTGCCCGAACCTGCAGGAACTCTCGGTCGCGACGGGAGTGTCGCCATATGAAACCGAGGCACTGTTGCGCAAGGGCCAGGCGCAACGCCGTGAGCATGACCTGAAGTTCCTTGCCGTGACGATGAGCGAGCGCGGCATTCGGCTCTTGTCCGAAGGCGAGGAGTTTCACTCGCCGGCGCGGGCGCGTGAGGTGTTTGACGTTTCCGGCGCGGGGGATACCGTGATCGCCACGATGGCGGCCTCGCTGGCCGCAGGGTTGCAGGTGGAGACCGCCGTCGAGCTGGCAAACCTTGCCGCGGGCATTGTGGTGGGCAAGGTGGGCACGGTGCCGATTGCGCACCATGAGTTGACGGCGCTGCTGACCCCGTCGAAGGGCATCAGTGATGCGGAGAAGATTCTGAACCGATCGCAGGTGGCGGCTCGTGTGCGCGAGTGGCGTGCGGCGGGCGAGACGGTGGTGTTCACCAACGGATGCTTTGACCTGCTGCATGTGGGTCATGTCACGCTGCTGGAGGACTGCCGCCGGTTTGGATCGAAGGTCGTGCTGGGGTTGAACACCGACGCGAGCGTGCAGAGGCTCAAGGGGCCCTCGCGGCCGGTGGTGAACGAGGGCGACCGGGCCCGCGTCATGGCGGCGCTGGGCGCGGTGGATGCCGTGACGATGTTCGATGAGGACACGCCGCTGGAGCTGATCCAGGAACTGCAGCCTGACGTGCTGGTGAAGGGTGGGGACTACACGGTCGAGACCGTGGTGGGGCATGAGGCGGTGTTGGCCGCAGGGGGGCGTGTCGAGATCGTACCCACCGTGGAAGGATTCTCGACCACGGGGATCGTGCGCAAGTTGACCGGTGGTGCACACTAGAGCCCATCCACTGCATTTTTGAGGCGCCGGGAGGGTGCGATGAATAACGGGGTGGGGGCGCAAGGGCCAGAGCTGTTGGCCATCAGCACGTACGAAAAAGGACAGGCGTTCTTGCGTGAGGCTGCGCGGCTGGGGTGCCGCGTCACGCTGCTGACCACGCACAAGCTGTGGGGTGCCGACTGGCCCAAGGACGTGCTCGCACACTTTGAGACCATGCCCGAGGAGCTTGCGCCGGAAGCAGTGCTGCCGCATGTGACGCGGTTCGCCAGGCATCGCCGGTATGAGCGCGTCGTGGCGCTGGATGAGTTCGATCTGGACACCGCGGCGCTGGTGCGAGAGCACTTGAGATTGCCGGGTATGGGGCGCAGTGCGGTGCGGCCGTTTCGCGACAAGCTGGCCATGCGGGAAACCGCGCGCAAGGCCGGTGTCGCTGTGCCGGAGTTTGCCGGGACGTGGAACCACGACGAGCTGTGGCGCTTTTTGAGCAGTACGGAAGGCCCTTGGTTGTTGAAGCCGCGTGCCAGTGCGTCCGCGATCGGGATACAGAAGTTCACCGACCCCAACGCCGTGTGGCCGATGCTGGAGCGCCTGGGCGATGAGGCCAGTCATCATCTTGTGGAGCGCTTTCTGCCAGGCGCGATCTTCCATGTGGAAGGGCTGACCTGGCAGGGCGAGCTCCAGTTTGCCCTGCCGCACAAGTATGGCCAGCCGCCGTTTGAGACGATGCACTCCGGCGGGATCTTTTCGACGCGCACGCTGGAGCGCGACGGCGAGCAGACCGAAGCGTTGAAGACGATTCATGCGGAAGTGGTGCGCGGCCTGGGGATGACCAGCGGGCCGACGCACAGCGAGTTTATTCGCGCGCATGCTGACGGCAAGTTCTATTTCCTGGAGACCGCGGCCCGGGTCGGCGGGGCATACATCGCTGAGGTGGTGGAAGCGGCAGCCGGCGTGAATCCCTGGGTGGAGTGGGCGCGGATGGTTGCCGCCGAGATGCGCGGTGAGACGTATGCGCTGCCACCCATCCGCGAAGAGTACGCAGGCAGCGTGATCTGCCTGGCCAGGCAGGAGTGGCCGGATCTGGGCCCCTTTGACGCGCCGGAGGTGGTGTACCGGCTGAAGAAGCATCATCACGCGGGGTTGATCGTGCAGTCGAAAAGTGCGGAGCGTGTGAAGGGTCTGGTGGAGGAGTACAGCCGGCGTTTCTACCACGACTTCTACGCGCGCATGGACGCGCCCGACAAGCCAACAGCCTGAGGTGGACGGTGCGAGCGGCGTCTGGGTCGCGAGAACGCGGCTCCCCTTGGGGAAGACAACCAAGGGGAGCTTGTCTGCTGAAGGTAACCCGTCTCATGTACACTGGCCGCACCTTCGCCCCGTTTTGAGTGCAACTTATGAGCTTCGCTGAATCGACGCAGAACGTACCGCAGACGATGTCGCTGGAAGAGCAGATTGCCCGTTTGCAGGCGCTGCTGGAGGCGTCGCGGCAGGTGCACTCGACCATTGCGGTGGACGAAGTGATGCTGCAAACGGCCCGTGTGCTGGTTCGCGAGCTGGAAATGGAAGGCGCCGGATTCCTGTCCGCGGAGACCGGACAGCTGCTGGCCTCGTATGGGACGCTGCCGGAAAACTCTTACGATAGCTGCCGTCATTTTGAACTTCTGGCCAAGGATGGGGCACTGCTGGCGAAGCTGGTGGTGACCAGTGCGGCAGGGTGCCAGCTGACGATGTATGAGCAGGACTTCATCGAGGGCCTGGTGTTGCAGGCGGCCGTCGCCCTGGAAAACGCGCTGTATCACGAGCGGGATCTGCAGTGGGCGCGGGTGCAGCAGGACATGGAAGCGGCGCGGGGCATCCAGCGCTCGCTGCTCCCCAAGCGTATGCCCGTCATTCCGGGCATCAGTGTCGCGGCGAAAAGTGTAACGTGCTACGAGGTTGGCGGCGACTACCTGGACGTGGTCGACATGCCGGATGGCTCGCACCTGTTTGTGGTGGCGGATGTGGCCGGCAAAGGGCTTGCGTCGGCGATTGTAGCCACCAGCTTCCGGTCCGCTTTTCGCGCTCTGACGACGCAGCCCATTTCGCTTGTCGAAATGGCAAACCGCGTGGGTCAGCACCATTGGGACGAGGGCCAGGAGTCGCGGCGGCGGTATGTGACGGCGATCTTCGCGCGCTTCTACCCGGATGGGGGATTGCTGGAGGTGGTCAATGCAGGGCACAATCCAGCGACCTTGCTTGGGGAGGATGGATCGGTGCAGATGATTGAAGCTTCAGGAACACCGTTGGGACTGTTGCCGGGGATGGAGTACACCGCGGAACGCTTTTCCTTTCCTCCCGGCGCACGGCTGTTGTTGTACACGGATGGTTTGACCGAAGTCTTCCAGGGTGATGAAGAGTTTGGTTCGGAGCGCCTGGTTGAAGCGTTTCGCGAGTTGACAACGTGGGATGCGGCGGAAAGCCTGCAAGCGCTGTGGGCCAGCTTGCAGCAGTTTTCGACCGGCGGACCGCAGACGGACGACATGACAGCGCTGGCGGTGATTCATCAACCAGCCAGCGAACGAAAGGCTGGGGAGGCGATGTCAAACGCATGAAGACCGGAAGTTCTGTCGAGGTGCGTTTGCCCTCAGAGATGGGTTTTGAAAAGGTGGCGATGTCCACGGCCGCCAGCATGGCGGGCCTGATGGGCTTTTCTGACGATCGTATTGAGGATCTGAAGACCGCAGTGGCGGAAGCGTGCATCAATGCCATTGAGCACGGCAATCAGTCCAAGCAGGAACTCCCGGTCGAGGTCATTCTTTCGCAGTCGGACGATGAGCTTGAGGTTCGCGTGATCGATGATGGACGAGGCGTGAGTGATGCGCCGCACTCGCCCGATATCGATCGCAAGATGCTGGGCGAAGAAGATCCTCGCGGGATGGGAATGTTTCTGATCCAGGCGCTGGTAGATGAAGCAGAATGGCACAAGGGGCCGCCTGGCAAGAGCTACGTGCGTCTTCTGATCCGGTTGAGCAAAGAAGAAGAAGGAGAAACGAAGTAATGCAGGCTTCGACCAAGGTGACGCGGCGGGCGGCTACGGGCGCGTCGGGAGATCCAGTAGCGGTTCTAACGTTCGCCGGCGACATCTCTTCAACGTCAAAGGATCCGATTCTGGACGGGTACAAGGAAGTGGGCGCCACGCCCGTCAAAGTGCTGCTGGACTTTAAAGGCGTGGACTACATCAACTCGTCGGGCATCGCGATCATCATCCAGTTGTTGCTGGAGGCGCACAAGGCCGGGCAGCGCACGATCGGGATTTTCGGGCTGACGCCTCACTTCAACAAGGTGTTCACCATGGTGGGTGTCGCCAAGTACGCGTCCATCTCACCGGACGAAGCGACCGCGCTCGGCAAGTTGTAAGAGGCAGGAACCGGCATGGGCGACACGCCGAGCACCGGTGGTTTCGCTTAAAAGCAGCGGCAGCCCGGCGAAGGGTGCTTCCCCTGGGTGTGTGCCTTGTTGTGCGTGGCCAGCTGTGTCGCCGAGACGCGGCCCACCCTGCTTGTGGACGGTACCGGCCTGGGGCGCAGCGTGCCTCTGCCAGGACCATGGCGCGCGGCGCCCGGAGGGGGACCGCACAGGGCAGCCCCAAACCTGAACGATAGCGGATGGATCACGCTCAGGGTCAACCAGCCCTGCGCCCACCTGCTGATCCTTCTTCGGCGGACCATCCGGCTGACCCGTGAAGGCGCGGACCTGGCCGCCGAGGTCGCCGCTGCGGAAGAGCTGCAGTTACTTCTGCTGGCTCGTGCGTCGCGCCCGACGCCCGGGTACCGCGTGCAAAACGGAATACCTCCGAACGCACACGGGAGCTGGTATGCATGGAAGCGTCCGCAGTGGCCGACGTGGTGCAGCTTCGGGCAGGAAGACGACATCCCGGTGTTGTCGCTGGCGCTGGCCTAGGGGCAGAAGAGAAGGGCAAACGAAAAGGCCGTCGCGAGGCGACGACCTTTTGCGGGTGGGGCACCGGGCCTTATGCGAAGGACTTGATGGCTTCCTGCTCGTTGTCCTTGACGTCGAAGACGGTGAGGAGCTTGGTAATGACGAGGAGGTCGCGAACCTTCTTCGTGAGGTTGAGGAGCTTCAGCTCGCCGCCGGCGTTCTTGACTGTGGTGAAGGCGCTGACGAGTTCGCCAAGGCCAGCCGAGTCGATGTAGTTCACGTCAGCGAGGTTCAGCAGGATCTTTTTGGAGCTGGAAAGCGCGTCCTGCACTGCGCCCCGCAGCTTGCCGCTGGCTTCGCCCAGCGTGATCTTGCCGCTGAGATCGAGAACCGTTACACCGTCTACTTGCCGAACCTTTGTATCCATGTTTAGCTGGTCGCCTCCAAATGCTTGTGTTTAATGAGCGTAACTTGTGTGCCTGGCTGTAGCTGGCGAAAGTGTACCTCATCCATGATGGCACGCATCAGGAAAACGCCGCGACCGGAGCTGCGCAGCAGATTTACGGGATCGAGCGGGTCAGGGAGATCTTCGGGGTCGAGCCCTTCGCCCATGTCGCAGATGCAGATGGTGAGCGTGTCGGCGGAGCGATCCACGGTAGCGTTGACGTGCTTTTCCGACGCGAACTTGTTGCCATGCTTGCAGGCGTTGATGGCGGCTTCCCGGGTGACCATGGCGATGTTGCTGGCCTCGTCTTCGTCAAACCCCATGCGGACGGCCATGGCCTCAACGGTGCGCTCGATCTCGGCGACGCTATCGAGGTTGGAGGCAAGGTGAAGCTCGACGTGCTCAAGCACTGACGAGGGTTGTGGCTTCGCGGCGTTATCCATGCAGTCGCTCGGGCATCAGGAATCGTACAGGCGACCGAACCGTCAGGGGCCGCGATGTGCTGCCGATGATAGCAGAGGGGCACACGCCGACGAAGGCCTGCAAAGGGTTCAGCGACAGGAGCACAAGGTGGTATGCGGCTAACGCCTGGTCACGGATCCCTTGTGACCGGAAAAATAAACAGGAAGCCGAAGCTTCCTGCCGAAAGATCGTGCCGTGCGGTTTAGTGAGCTTTCAGACGGGTAACCTGATCGGCCTGTGGTCCCTTGTCCCCTTGCACCACGTCATACTCGACCACTTCGCCTTCTTTTAGGCTCTTGTAGCCGTCTGTCTGGATTGCGGAGTAGTGCACGAAGACGTCCGGACCGCCATCGCGCCCCAGAAATCCATAGCCTTTTGCGTTATTGAACCAGCGTACGGAGCCTTGAAATTGTGCCATTGCAGATCCCCCGGTAGTGCTCTGTTGAGAGCCGATGACCAAAGCGTAACAACGGCGGTACACGTCCGTAACTAGGGGAAGCACTAGCTGCTGCAGCACTTGTGTGGAGGCCGAAGTCGCTATCCTTTGTTTTTCTCCCGGCTTTGATGATCTCAGCTGCTTGGCCCGGCATCACTTCTGGCGGCTAACGCCATACCCGGCGGGTGTGGGCAAAGCTGCCTTGCGCGGCGTTCAGGTAGGCAAGCTGCTTCTGTTCCTTGCGTGCCCGGGCGACCGAATCCAGGACCAGGCCACAGACCAGCGAAAGAAACGAGAGCATCATGATGCCCGTGGCGAGCACACCAGTGGGTAGCCGGGGCACAAGGTGCGTACGGCGGAACTCGACAAACAGCGGGAAGCCCAACACCATGCTGGTGACGAACAACAGCAGAGCGATAAGGGAAAAGAACTGCAACGGACGCTCTTCCTTAACCAGGTGAAGGATGGTCAGGAAAATGCGGGCGCCGTCCTTGTAGGTGCTGAGCTTCGAAGTAGACCCGGCAGTGCGGTCGCGATAGGGCGTTTCCAACTCGCCGAGCGGCATGCGCAACTCAAGCGCGTGGATGGTCAACTCGGTTTCGGTCTCAAAGCCGGCACTCAGGGCGGGGAAGCTCTTGATGAAGCGGCGGCTAAAGACGCGGTAGCCGGAGAGCATATCCGTGATGCGTTTGCCGAAGATGCGCGTCACAATCCCGGTCAGCAGGACGTTGCCGAAGCGGTGCCCGGGACGATAAGCCGCCTGGATCTGTGTGACGCGCGTGCCGGTGACCATGTCGTAGCCGCGCTCCAGCAGGAGGTCAATCATGGCGGGCGCGCTGGCGGCGTCGTAGGTATCGTCGCCATCGACCAGGACGTACACATCGGCTTCGATGTCGGCGAACATGCGACGCACCACGTTGCCTTTGCCCTGCAACTGCTCCCGGCCGATCAGCGCGCCGGCGGCCTGCGCAACTTCGATCGTGCGGTCGATGGAGTTGTTGTCGTAAACGTAGATCTGGGCCGAGGGCAGTTCCTGCGCAAACGCGCGGACCACGTGAGGGATCGCGACCTCTTCGTTATGACAAGGAATGAGCACAGCAACGCGCGGTTGCCCGTTGTGGCGCTGCGCGGGAGCGTGCTCGGTTTCCAGCTGCGCTTCAAAGTGGGGCTGGCTCATTCAAAGACAGGATACAACTCCGCGACCGAAGGGTCCTGAGGGCGTTCCTTGCGAAGAACTCCCTGCGTGATGCCGCTTCAGGGATGCTGTAAGCCGGGGCGAACGTTGTTCCCGCACGCTCTTTTGCATTGGCGGTCAGCTGCGGTTTGAAGCAACTCGCCAGGGCCGCGGACGTACTGCTCGACGGCGTGCAGCAAGAGTCCTGGGCGCAGCCTGTGCGGCTGTCCTCCGAAGCCCGCCGCACGTGGCCCAGGCGGTCTCCCTTGGAGAGCACGTGCATGGCCAATCGTAGGTCCTCCTCTTGAGGTCAGCCGGCTCCGATGAAGCGGCCGTGAGGTACACGTGACCGCGACGCCATGTTCTCCCTCGACAGCTAACGAGACCAGTGCTGCGTTCAATCTGGCGCGCGGAAATGCGTGTCGCTATAACACGAGATCGTGCTTGAACTGGGCGTTCGCTCCGGTCGCCAGGAAACGCATCCAACAAAGCAAACGTCCGATGCGAGTAAAAGCCAATGTTCAGATTTGTGTGTTGCGCTGGGCGCTTGCTGGTCTGTGTGTCGTGGGTTACGTCGACGAAGCAACGCGGGCAGTGGCACAGCGGCTCACCCTGCATGAGGCTGTGGAGCAGGCGATGAACAGCCCGCAGCTGCGCGCGGCAGCGGCCCAGGTGGACGAGGCGCGTGGCCAGCTTCGTCAGGCTGGCCTGGGGTTGAACCCGCGTCTGTTTCTGCAGTCGGAGGACTTTCGTCCCTGGGCCAGTGATTATGATTTTGCAACGCAGACTGAAAATTACGCCTTTGTTTCGCAGACCTTTGAGCTTGACGGCAAGCGTCATCGGCGGACGGATGTGGCCACAGCGCGCGTGCAGGAAGCGCGTGCCAACGAGCAGATCATGCGGGCGCGGATTGCGGGGCGTGTGGCTGCGGCATACTGGAACGCCGTTGTGCTGGACGGTACCACGCTTTTGCTCAACGAAGACATGAAGGCTGTAGACGAGATGGTGCGCTATCACCGGGAACGTGTGGAGGCTGGCGCCATGCGGGGCGTGGACCTGCTGCGCATGGAGATGGAACGCGACCGGTTGCGGATCGCGCTGCGCACCGCTGAGCGTGACGCCGAGCAGGCGCGATTGGAATTGGCCAAAGAGATGGGGCGTACGCCTGATACCTCGCTTCAACTGAGTGATGTGCTGGACCATCTGCCCGCGGTGCCGGCGAAGTCGATCGACATGATCCTCACCGAGCGGGCCGACGTCATGGCAGCGCGTGAGGCCGTGACTGCGGCACAAGCCGATGTGAGATTGCAGCGAGCCAACGGTGTGCCCGATCTTGACCTGATTGGCGGATACAAGCGGAACTCGGCCAACAACACGGGCTACGCGTCGGTGCAGATTCCTTTGCCATTCCGCAATCGCAACCAGGGCGAGATCGAGCGGGCGCAGGCCAGCGTGCATTCCGCGCAGGAAAACCTGGCGGCACTGGAGTTGCGGGTGCGCGCAGACGTTGTTGAGAGCGAAAAGAATTACGCGCGTGAACAGGATCTCGTGGCCAATCTATTGCCTGATCTGCGTCAAAAGGCGAAACAAAATCTGGACCTGATGACCGAGGCCTACCGCATCGGCGGTGTTGATCTGCTGCGTTTTCTGGACGCCGAGCGAACGGAGTTTGACGTGGAAGTGAGCGCGTTGCGAATGATGGCGGATCTGCAGCAAGCGGCCGTGCGGCTGCAGTTGAGCTATGGGGTGCAGCCGTGATGCGTGTTTCATCGATCACTGTTTTGCTTGCTGTCGCATTGTGCATCGCGGGCTGTCATGGGGACGATGGCAGTTCCGGCAAGCCGGGTGGAAGCGATGCGAAGACCAGCGGTCAGGGCAAAAAGACCAGCGGTTCTGACGCGGCTGGCGGCGGCGCTGACACATCAGGAAAGTCCAACGACGACAAGGGATCAACACCGACAGATGTCGTTAAGATCGCACCGGCGGACCAGGCCAAAGCCGGGATCCGGATCGCTCCGGTACAGGTGCGGCAGGTGGCCCGTCAGCTTTCGGTTGCGGGCCAGGTTGCGATGGATGAGCGTCACACAGACCACATCGGCGTTCTCGCAGATGGCTTGATTGAGCGCGTGTTTGTGCTGCCCGGTGACTCTGTGCGCGCTGGGCAGACCCTGGCGTTGCTGCACAGCCATGCGGTGCACGAGACGGTGGGCGCGCTGACACAGGCGTTCGCCGCGGTGGACCGGCAGACCTCCGCTGTTCACTTCGCGGAGATCAATCGTGAGCGCTACCAACACTTGTTGTCGCTTCAGGTAGCTTCGCAGGAAGAAGCCCAACGTGCGGAGCAGCAACTGCGGCAATCGCAACAGGACCTCACCGATGCGCAAGCCAACGTGCACATGGAGCGGGAACACCTTTCCGAACTCCTGCAAGTGCCGCCAGCCTCGTTAACGCCGGCCACGCTCGGTGATCGCGAGCTTGTTCCGGTGCGTGCCGTGGCTGCGGGTAGCGTCATCGCGCGCAACGTGACGCCGGGGCAGGTGGTCAGCATGGGCACGGATGCGTTTGTGGTGTCGAACCTTGCTACGGTGTGGGTGACCGCTGCGGTGAATGAAGTGGACCTGCCGCAGGTACGGCGCGGGGCCCATGCCACCCTTACAACACAGGGCTACCCGGGCACGAGCTTTCCGGCGAGTGTAGCCATGCTGGGCGACCAGTTGGACCCGCAGACCCGCACCATCCCTGTGCGGCTCGCCGTGCCGAACCCCGGCACACGCCTGCGTCCGGGCATGTTTGTCACCGCCAGCATTGATGAGCCTTCGAGTACGAACGCGATTTTTATTCCGGAAGATGCGCTGCAGGACGTGAACGGTCTGCGCGTAGTGTTTGTCACGAACGACGGCACCAACTTCCAGGTGCGTGCCGTGAAACCGGGAACGCGCTCGCAGGGTTTGGTGCAGATCGTGGAAGGGTTGAAGCCGACCGACCACGTTGTGGTGGACGGTGCCTTTATGGTGAAGGGCGAGCTGCTCAAGGGCAGCGTGGGTGAGGAGTAGAAGTGGGCCGCCTCATTGACTTTCTCCTGGACAACCGCTGGCTCGTCGGTGGGCTGCTGCTGACGCTGATCGTGGGCGGCCTTGCGGTCATGTTTCACCTGCCGCTGGAGGCCTTTCCTGATCTGACCAACAACCAGGTGGTTGTCACCGTGCAGTGCCCCGGTATGTCACCGGTCGAAGTGGAACAGCTGGTCACCTACCCGCTGGAGACGGCGCTCATGGGCATGCCCAAGCTGCAGATGGTGCGCTCCACGTCGAAGCTTGAGTTGTCGATGGTCACCGTAATTTTCGATGACAACATGGACAAGTACCTGGTGCGGCAGCTTGTGGCTGAGCGCCTGAACGAGGTGCAAAGCCGCATGCCGCGCGGGCTGCAGCCGGTCATGGGACCCATGGCCACAGCCTTCGGCGAGGTCTACCAATACACCGTACAGTCGCCTCATATGTCGCTGATGCAGCTGAAGACCTTGCATGACTGGGAGGTTCGATATGCGCTGTTGAGCGTGCCCGGTGTGAGTGAGATCAACTCATGGGGTGGCGAGACCAAGCAGTACACGATTGAGGTTGACCCGGAGTCTTTGCGGCGCTACAACCTCACGCTGCACGATGTGGTGCAGGCCGTATCGGACAACAACGCGAACTTCGGCGGCAGCTACATTGAGCATGCGGAGCAGCAGTACACCATTCGCGGCATCGGTCGCGTAAACAGCATCGGCGACATGGGCAACATTGTTGTCAGTACGTCGAATGGCGTGCCTGTACTGCTGAATCAGGTAGGGTCCATTCGCGCGGAGCCGCTGCTGCGCCATGGTGCCGTGATGCATGACGGCCAGGGTGAGACGGTGAGCGGCATGGTCATCATCCTGCGCGGGGAAAACGGGCAGAAGATCATCCGCGAAATCAAGGCCAAGATTGCGAGCCTGACACTGCCGAACGGCGCAAAGATCATTCCGTTTTATGACCAGAGCGATGTGATCGACGCCACTACGCATACGGTGGAGCACAACCTGATTGAAGCCGCTGTGCTGGTTGTGGTGGTTCTGCTGATATTCCTCGGTGATTGGCGTGCAGCTCTTGTGGTTGCGGTCACCATCCCCCTGTCGCTGCTGTTTGGCTTTCTCGGCATGCAGCTTTTCGGCATCTCCGTAAACCTGATGAGCCTCGGTGCGATTGATTTCGGCACCATCGTTGATGGCTCCGTGGTGATGGTGGAGAACTGCATGCATCGCCTGGAAAACGGTGCTGAAAACGGTGCTGATAACGATGGCGAGCACGATGCGGAAGCAGACTCTGCGGGGACGAACAACGCTGGTCTACTTCGTGTGATCCGCGGGGCGGCTCACGAGGTCGCGCGGCCCATCGTGTTCGGTGTACTGATCATCATCTCGGTGTATCTGCCGATTCTTACGCTGCAGAGCCTGGAAGGGCGGATGTTCCGGCCGATGGCGGTCACGGTGGTTTCAGCGCTCACCGGCTCGCTGCTGCTGGCCCTGTTTGTGGTTCCCACGCTTTGCTCGTTTGCTCTACGGCACCGCATGCGGCACGTTACAGGGCACAATCAGGCGTTATCGAAAACTGATGGCTGGTTCAGCCGTTTGCGGGAGCGGTACACGCGCTCGCTGGCGGGCGCGGAAGCTCACCGCAAGCTGATCCTGATTGCCTCCACAGTGGCGGTTGTTGCGTCGCTGGTGTCGCTGAAGTTCATCGGGACGGAGTTCATGCCCAAGCTGGATGAGGGTTCCCTTGTGATCACATCCAAGAAGCTGCCGGGCATCTCGCTGTCTGAATCCATCCGCATCCAGGATCAGATCGAACGCACCATCAAGATCTTCCCCGAGATCACGCATGTGGTGAGCAAGATGGGGCGGCCGGACCTGGCTACTGAAGCCATGGGCGTGTATGAAACCGACGCGTACATCTCCTACACGCCCAAGGTGCAGAACGAAAGCCCGGCAGACAAACAGAAGCTTTCCAATCGGCTGCATGAAGCGTTGGACAAGATCCCCGGTGTGACCTATGAGTTCACGCAGCCAATGGAAATGCGCATGGATGAGACCATCACCGGCACGCGCGGCGACGCGGCACTCAAGATCTTTGGCGAAGACCTGGACGTGTTGGAGCGAATGGGCAAACAGGCCCGTGCCATCATCAGCCAGGTGAAGGGCGCGTCGGAGACACAGATGGAGTTGATCTCCGGCGCGGAAGAGCTGCAGATCCGGATTGATCGCGCAGCTGCGGCACGTTACGGCGTCAACGTCAGTGATGTGCAGGAGGTCATCGAGTCGATGTATGGCAGCCGGCAGGTTTCCGAGATGATTGAAGGGGAGGAGCGCTTTCCGATTGCGTTTCGCCTTCCTGCCAACCTGCGCAACGACCCGGAGCAACTGCGTGCCTTGCAGTTGAAGACGCCGAATGGCGAACTCGTCCGTCTCGACCAGGTATCGGAGATACGAGAGGTTCGCGGGCCCATTTTGATCAACCGTGAACAGGCGCATCGCCGTGTGGTGGTGATGACCAACGTGGAAGGCCGCGACCTGGGCGGTTTTGTAACCGAAGCGGAGGCGGCGATCCAGAAACAATTGCCTTTGCCGCCGGGGTACCGACTGGAATGGGGCGGTCAGTATGAGAATCAGAAGCGGGCGCAGGCGCGGCTGCTGATTGTGTTTCCGATCTCGCTGCTCATCATCGCGGGTTTGCTGTATGCCACGTTCCGCAACGTCAAGCAGATGGCGCTCATTCTGCTCATCGTGCCACTGGCCCTGGTGGGTGGCATTGCGGCTCTCTGGATTCGGGGCATCAACCTGAATCTTTCAGCGAGCGTGGGCTTCATCGCGCTGTTCGGCATTGCCGTGCTGAATGGCGTGGTGATGGTGAGCCATATCAACGCGCTGCGCGAGGGCGGGCAGTCCACCGAGGATGCTGTGCGCCATGGGGCTTCAGACCGTCTGCGCCCTGTGATGATCACAGCCCTGGTTGCGAGCCTTGGCTTCATCCCGATGGCGCTTTCGACATCGCGCGGGGCAGAGGTTCAGCGTCCGCTGGCTACCGTTGTGATTGGTGGGCTGGTCACAGCGACCCTGCTGACGCTGTATGTATTGCCGCTCTTGTACCCGCGCTTTTCGCCTGTGGTGGAAAGCCAGGGCAAGGCGTAGCTCTTTATGGCAGCTACGCCTGGTTGCCTATGTAGAGGGGGAAGCGCGTAGTGAGCGGGATGGGGCTCGGACCCGGTACCAACGCCTGAAAGGGAAGCGGAAGATCAGGATGCCGCTAGAACAACAACCAAGGGTCCTATGGCCTTCCAGAACGTCCCAGGCCTTGCACTGGCTTACGGCGCCGTGAGCGTGCACGCGCAGTTAGCTTCACCAAACCGATCAGCGAACTCAAGCGGCGTTGCATCGAGCTACTCGAGGAGAGCTTACGTCTCGCTCGGTGTTACGGCCTCGCTCAGATAACCATGTTTCTCGCGAAAGCGGCGAAAGCGGTTCAGAAGGGATGCCGGTCCACGGGCGCGGAGAAACACGAGGTTTCCTTCGAAGCGCTTCTCGTCGATGACAGCTCCTGCTTCAAGCGAGGCCAGGATTGAGCCTTCTGATTGCGGAAGCCGAAAGCTTGATGTGACGAGAGGGTCAAGCACCAGCGCGGCGTCAATGGCCATCAGCAGATCTTCCAGGCCGGTGCGCTGAAGCGAAGAAACCAGAATGTCGTCGCGGTCGCTCGAGATGTGCGTCCGTTCCCCGGCCGGAACGAGGTCGATCTTGTTCAGGACCTGGATGACGGGCTTCGTCGAGACGGCAAGTTCAGCAAGGACCTTTTCTACTTGAGCCTTTTGCTCCTCACGTAGAGGACTGGAAGCGTCCTGAATCTGCAGCAGAATTTCAGCCCGCTCTACCTCCTCGAGGGTGGCACGGAAACTTGTGACGAGCGTGTGGGGAAGATTGCGGATGAAACCGACCGTGTCAGAAAGCAGGATCTTACGGCGCGAAGGAAGCTGCAACTGGCGAAGCTTGGGATCGAGAGTCGCGAACATGCGCGCCGATTCGAGGACACCCGCCTCAGTCAAGGCGTTGAAGAGAGTGCTCTTTCCTGCATTCGTGTATCCAACAAGGGCAACCACGGGGACCGGGACTGCCTCACGACGCTGCCGTTGTTGATGGCGGATGCGGCGGACCCCCTCGAGCTCTGTCTTGATGTGATCGATGCGGACATTGATTTTGCGGCGATCGGTTTCGAGCTGGGTTTCGCCCGGGCCCCGTGTTCCGATGCCGCCACCAAGCTGCGACATGGCGCGACCCCGGCCGGCCAGGCGCGGCAGCTGATATTCAAGCTGGGCAAGCTCAACTTGCAGCTGGCCTTCGCGGGTTTTGGCGTGACGCGCGAAGATGTCGAGGATAAGTTGCGAACGGTCGATGACGTGGCAGGGTAGCCGTGCTTCGATGTTGCGCAGCTGTGACGGGGTGAGGTCGTGATCGAAGAGAACAAGCGATGCGTTCGTGCTGGTCACGACGCCTACGATTTCGTCGAGTTTGCCTTGCCCGACGAGGCTGGAGGGGTCGGGCTTTTGGCGCCGCTGGACGAGAGTCGCGGCGATCTGCGCGCCAGCTGATCGGGTGAGTTCCTCGAACTCAGCACGGCTCGCCTGGAAGTCGAGGGCGTAGGCTGCATCAGCCGGCGGAAACTCTTCCTCTCCAGCCATGACTGCGGCCGCACTACGCGCAAGCCGAGCTGCACCGGTCAGCTGTTTGCGCTTGCGAAGCTCTCCGGTGAACTCGACGACAACCACAACCGCAAGTTCCTGCTGCGTTTGCGAGGTTCGAAGTTCACGGGCAAGCAGGGCCGCATCCTGCGCGGCACTCGCTTCCGCCAAACTTGGGCGTACTGTCTTGCTCCGCTTACGGCGTGATCGCGCTGGCTGCGGGGCCCCGGGCAAAGCCTCTTTGCTGGTCAAGCTTCTCTCAATTCAGGGTCGTTTGCCGACCGCTCTCCTGATCTTACTAATGATCAGAACAGGTGCTCTGGCATACGCGGGACGCCACTCGCTTCGGGCGAATCGTTCCCTTGCAAGCAGGTTGGCCGAAGTAGGCAGGCGCTTGCGCCCAATGGACGATTTTGGGTTTTCTGGCCGAAAAAGACTTAACGCGCGGCAAAGAGCCACGCTCAGGGATAGCAGAGCTTTCGATCGTGTAAGGCGAAGCCTCCGTACGTCCTGCAAACCGCGCGAGTCCTGGAACGATGGCGCGACGTATACTACTTCATCAAACGGTCAGAATCTCCTGAGGTCACAACGCGAATGTCGCGAGCAGCACGTTGGAGTTGTATGTTCTTTGGCGCACTCGCGTCGAGCGTAGCCATGTCAGCGCAAGTGAATGAAACCCTTTATTCAGGACTCAAGTGGCGTAACGTGGGGCCTTTCCATGGTGGCCGGATTTCCTCGGTCACGGGTGTCATTGGGAATGCCGGGACGTTCTACTTCGGCTCGCCCCTTGGGGGCATCTGGAAGACCACCAGCGCTGGCGTCACATGGTATCCCGTCTTCGACGGAGAGACGAGCGTCGACAGCGTGGGCGCCATCCAGGTGGCGCCCTCTAATCCAAGTGTTGTGTACGCCGGGGCCGGTGATCCCATCGCCGGCAGTCTCGGCAACGGCATGTGGAAGTCAACTGAT
Organism: Granulicella sp.; assembly: GCA_965198515.1. Lineage (GTDB taxonomy): Bacteria > Acidobacteriota > Terriglobia > Terriglobales > Acidobacteriaceae > Granulicella. Next base: position 112,302 of record CBDAPO010000003.1, read on the forward strand.
GCCGGCAAGAGCTGGCAGCATATCGGGCTTGAGGACACGGTGAAGATCGACAGCATCCTCATCGACCCCGTTGACCCCAACCTGGTGATTGTCTCCGCATTGGGTGACACCACGCACCACGGCGGTGGGGTCTACCGCTCCAGCGACGGCGGTCAAAGCTGGACAAACGTCCTCAAAACCACCAACTATGACGGTACCCGCGACCTGCAGTCCGCCTTCGACCAGCCGAAGATCATGCTGGCGGCAACGCAAGGCACCGGTGGCGAGCGCGGTGCTGGTGCTCCGGCTGGTACGGGCTCTCGACCCGCAACGAAGCCGCCGTTGGTATTCAAGTCCACGGACGAGGGCAAGACCTGGGCCGAGATCAAGATTCCGCCGTTCGAGGGCCGTGTCGCCCTGGCCGTGGCCATGCACACCAACGGCCAGCGCATCTACATCGTCGGGAACAACATTGAACACGGCTCAGGGCTCTACCGCTCTGACGATGGCGGGGCCACCTGGAAGCACATGGCCGGGAACGACACCCGCATCAGCAACGGCCAGGGAAGTTACAGCAGCGGCGTCTTCGTCGATTCTCAGAACCCGGACATCCTGTACACGATGAGCACGGCGATGTACCGGTCCACAGACGGCGGTCTGACATTCGAGCCCTTCAAAGGCGCCCCCGGAGGCGAGGACTACCACAAGCTCTGGATCGATCCCACGGACGGCCACCGCATGCTCGTCGGCTCCGACCAGGGCGCCAGCGTCACTCTCGATGACGGCAAGACGTGGAGCCTTTGGTACAACCAGACGATCTCGCAGGTGTATCACGTCGCCACCGACGATCAGTATCCGTACAGGATCATGGCTGCGCAGCAGGACACAGGCGCCGTGATGATCAGCAGCCGAGGCAACTGGGGTCAGGTGAACTTTACAGACTGGACCCCATTGCCCTCCTCGGAGTTCGGCATCGTTCGTCCGGATCCTAAGAATCCGAACATCATCTACGGTGTCGGCTATGGCCCCGGCGGAGGTGGCAGCGGTTTGATCAAAATCGATATGTCAACGGGACAATGGCAGAACGTTGCGGCGAACTTCGGCGTTGACTCCCTCAAGTACACGGCAGGCAGAGACTTTCAGAAAAAGTTCGATACCGCCTTTGAACCAGACGCGCTATACGTGGCGTACCAATGTCTTATGGTCACGCGCGATGGCGCTCATTCCTTCACGACCGCCAGCCCGGACCTTACCACGCCCAAGGGAGCACCCCAGATTGCCTGCGGCGCAAAGAAGCCCGAGGTCCCCGCCCCGGCGCAACCCATAGAACACCCGCAGCCGAAAACACCAACGCAGACGCAGCCTGCGCCTCCCGCCGGACCTCCGCCACCCAGCCCCTCCATCAGCGACTTCTCGGTATCGAAAGCGAAGCGTGGCGTGATGTGGACCGCGAGCAGCAACGGCCAGATCTACAACACCGTTGACCATGGCAAGACCTGGGCCAACGTCAGCAATATCGCCAACGTGCCTCCTCACTTCAGCTTCAACACGATCGAGGCAGGTGATGAAACGAATACAGCCTTTGTCGCGGGCAGGATCGCAGCTGAGCGGGGAGCGACTCTGCCCGCTGATGAGGACGCTGATGTGCCTCTTATCTGGCGCACCACGGACGGCGGTAAGACATGGGTGAGTATCATCAACGGTCTACCCAGGGACGAGCGCACCGGAAGCTGGGTGAACAGCCTGCGCGCTGATCCTGGACAACCGGGGCTCTTGTTCGCGGGCACGGAAACGACTGTCTACGTCAGCTTTGACAACGGAGATCACTGGCAGTCGCTGCGCCAGAACCTGCCCAGCACATCCATCCGCGATCTCGACGTGCATACCGACCACCATCAGAATGATCTGGTGATCGGGACCTACGGTCGTGGCTTCTGGATCCTCGACGACATCACGCCTCTGCGCCAGATCGCCGCGAACGCCCAGGCCATCAAGTCTTCCCCCGTGTATCTGTTCAAGCCTGAGGATGCCATCCGGGCGCGCATCAACAGCAACTGGGACCAGCCTTTCTCGATCGAAGTACCGCACGCGGCGAATGTGCCTTACGGCGCGCTCGTAGACTACTTCCTCAGCAGCGAACCGAAGGGACCCATCCAGCTACAGGTCTTCGACGAACACAACAATCTGGTGCGGACGATCTCCAGCACCTTGCCGCCTCCAATCGAAGGCGCGGACTATCCGCACTACTGGCTGGCGGCTCCCGAGTCGCGCGCCCTCAGCACGCATACAGGTCTCAACCGGTTCAACTGGAACCTGTACTACGACGATCCGCCGGCACTACGGCATGATCTCGAAAATCAGATGAACATGACACCGGGCTCCACAACGCCCGGCCCACATGGACCGCAGGTCATACCGGGCGTTTATACGCTGAAGTTGACAGTGGACGGCCAGACATACACGAGCAAAGTGACTGTGGTGAATGATCCGCGCGTCGGCGAGACCCCGCAACTCATGGCGGCACTGAGCACTCAGAACAGACTGACCCTCCTGTCCGTCGAGGGCATGAAGGAAAGCTTCGCAGCGCACGATGAGGTGGATGGCGTCCGGACGCAGTTGGCGTCCCTGATGAAGAGCCAGTTGCCGAACGATGTCGCGAGCCAGGCGAAGACGCTCGATGCCAGCCTTCTGAAGATCGGCGGCGTCGTTCCGCCGCCGGGCGGTGGTGGCGGAGGCAACCGCCGTCCACCGGACCCCAACGCGCTCAAATCCTTCGTCGAGCTGAACGACGCCTACAACACCATGGTCAGCATGATTCAGGTCGGCCTGGATATGGCACCCACCCCTACGCAGATCGCCACATGGGAGAAGGACTGCACCGACTACAACGGCACGTTGAACACCTGGAAGTCAGCACACCAAGAGATCGAGAACTTTAACGCGTTACTCGCAAGCCATCACCTGCAGGCGTTCAAAGTTTCACCCATTGCGCTGACGGACCTATCCTGCAAATTTCAATCCGGAAGGTGAGAGAAGGCAGTAAAGAGTCCACCTCTATCCCTAAGCTTCACTGCGGCGAGGTAACCCCTTCGGCGAAGCTTAGCCTCTCCGAAACAAGTGGCTGGCGCAACCAGTTTCCCCAAGGTGGGGGACAGCTTTCCCGCGAGGCCGTCACGACCACCGTGCCCGCGCCCGTAATGGTCAGCGTTGATCCCGTCACCGTCACCGTTCCGGATACCGCGTAGCTCACCGCCAGGCCGGACGTCGCCGTGCCGTTCAGGGAATACGTCAGCCCCGTCGCACACACGGCATTCGATGGTAACCCCGTGAAGCTGATGCTCTGGCTGCCCTGGGTATTGAAGTTCGTGTCCCCGCCTGCTCAGCGCCGCTTCGTAGTGCCGGTGAAGACATTGGTACACCAGGCGATTGCCGGGATCGGATCGGGAAAGGCAGAGATCCGGCCCGGTGTGAGCAATGTGCTCTACCTCGTTAGCCGTCTGGCACCTGGACTCCCGTTTTCCCAAATGGCAAAGATGGTTCCGGCCTCCAAGTAATCGGCCTGGCCGGCTAGTTACTCAACTGTTTCAGAAAGGCCCTCAACGCATCATTGACCGCAGTGGGCGCCTCGACCGTAACGATGTGCGAGGCATCCGGGATGACAGTCAAGTTCGCGCCTCGGATGGCTTCGAACAATTGACGCGCTACGCTGGGCGGCGTGCTTGGGTCACGCTCGCCAACCAGGATGAGTGTGGGGCACGTAATGTGGGAAAGCCTGCCATGAATGTTGAGCGTCGCAATCACATCCCATATTGCCGCATGCGTTACGGGATCGTCTGCCAGGAGCGTCTTCGTTACACGATCGATGATGTCAGGACGCTGCGTTCTCGTCTCCGATGTGAACCACCGCTCTAAACTTGACTGAACAACGGCAGCCATACCACCCGCGCGGACCGCCTCTGCACGCGCTCTCATACCCCTCTGCACATCTTCCGGAAAGTGGGAGGCGGTGCCGATGAGGGTAAGACTGCGCACCAGGTCAGGCCGTGCAAGCGTGGTGCACTGTGCAATCATCCCGCCGAACGAGATGCCCACGAGATGAACGGGCCTGGGGCCGGTTTCTTCGATCAACTCGGCAACGATGGTGGCGGCATGGTCAAAGGACCAACTCTCCGGAGCTCGGGGCGAAGCTCCATGACCAGGTAGATCGAAGGCTACAACGTTGTAATCCTCTCGTAATGCTTCAATCTGCCGATCCCAATACGTCAGGTCATATCCTACGGCGTGAATCAGAACGACTGTCTCTTGCCTATCCGTGCTCGTTTGCACCACATTCAAACGCGTCTTAAGACCTGTTTTTTCTGGGGTACTGGCCATCCAAATTCGATGATGCCGGGAAGCGGATGATTCTTTGTCGCTACCCGGAGACACGCATTTACCTTGCCAATCACGGGCGACCGATGAGTCCATCATCGCCAATGCACTCACCGAGCCAGATTCTCCCCAAGGAGTCGCGCAGCGTCAGTGAATCCGCCCGGTTCCTCTCCTGGGCTGCCTGCGGCCTCAACATCCCCTGAAGAGTGTCTCATTATCTATTCGCCGGGCTGGCCGGGTACATGTGATCGATGATCCTGGGCAGGTACTCATCGAGGAAGTTTTTCGCAGTCGCACCTTTGAAGAAGTGGGCGGCTTTTTCTTCCAAAACCAGGCTCGCAAGTCCGTGCAGTGTGGCCATGCCGCACAGCATTTCAGCTGAATCCTCGAAGCTGGCAGTATCTGGATGAGCCTTGCCACGATAGGCGAGAACAGCATGGCCGAGACGGTTTCCCGGTCCTCTGCTGGCGATGGCAAGGCGCGAGTCGCTGCGGTCGACCAAGTCCTTTCGGAACATGAGACGAAAGTGACCGGGGTTCTCGACCGCAAACTTCACAAACGCGAGCATCGCGGCTCGCACATCCGTCACTGCATCTGGCGAGTGCCCCGCGCTCTCGATGTATTGTCCCGCTCGGTCGTAGGCCAGAATGGCGACTTCGGTGAGCAGGCCTTTAGCGCTGCCAAAATGATGTGCGGGCGCTGCTGGTGAAACACCCGCTTTCTGAGCCGCCGCACGCAGCGAAAAGCCTTCGATGCCTTTGTCCGTGATGATCTCGTCAGCAGCAGCGATCAGAGCCGCGCGAAGATCGCCATGATGGTAACTGTCCTTGACTCTCGTAGTGGCAGCACCTTTATCTTGACGGCGTTCAGATAACCCGCTACTGTGAGTGGAAGTGGTCTGGATCGTCTTCAGCGGACTTTTGCGGCCCATGACTTAACAGTGTACAGATAGCCGCCGGAACATTACATATTCGGCAGAAGAGGCGAAATGAGCAAGGTCTGGTTCATCACAGGAGCATCGCGCGGTTTCGGACGCGTGTGGGCAGAGGCAGCACTCGAACGAGGCGACAGGGTTGCGGCAACCGCGCGAAGCCTGGAGAGCGTTTCAGATCTGCGAGAACGGTTTGGGGACGCGGTTCTGCCGCTGCAACTGGACGTGACCGACGCTGGTTGCGTTCCGGAGGCGGTACAACAGGCGTTTGAGCATTTCGGGCGGCTGGATGTCCTGGTCAATAACGCGGGATATAGTCTGATCGCTACGACGGAAGAGGCGACCGACGAAAAGATTGCGGAGCTTTTCGATGCGAACTATACCGGCGTTGTGCGCGTTCTTCGTGCAGCTTTGCCGCTGATGAGGCAGCAAGGCAGCGGTCACATTCTGGGCGTAACCAGCAGCCTCGGTGTAGTTCCCGCGCCTCTGATTGGTGTTTACGCCGCAACCAAAGCGGCTGCTGAATCCTTGCATGAATCTCTGGCCAAAGAGGTTGCGCAATTTGGCATCAAGGTCACCATAATCGAGCCTGGAGCCTACGCCACGGAGTTCGGCAAGAGCGCCACACGTGCGAACCCGCTGGAGGTTTATGACACATTCCGTAAGGACTTCATTGCAGGTCTCATGAAGCTGGAACGCGGGAACCCGAAGGCGACTTCAGAAGCGCTGTTCAAGGTGGTCGATGCAGAGCAGCCGCCCTTGCGTCTCATCCTCGGCAGCACGACTCTGCCACAAATTCGCGCGACCTATGCCGACCGTCTTGCGACCTGGGACGCCTGGCAGGCTGTTTCGGATGCTGCTCAGTAAACGCGGAGCATTGCAGCTCGGGAGCAGAGACTTCACTCCTGTTCCCGAGCTGTTCTCATCGTTACTGTGAAGTTACGGAGTGTTTACCACACTAGCCGAGGTCAGCCCGTTCAGTTTTCCCAAAGGGAGTCAACCTCCGACAACGGCGTTGATGAGGACTGATCGGAGCAGTCCCGCTTGGCCCACCATTACTGTGGAGGCTTGGTGGAGGAGGCGGTAGCAACGCTCAACAGGAAACGACGGGGAGCTCCCTGGAAGCTCTCCCCTCTTGATTGAACGGTTGCGGTGTGGTTGCCACTCAGGCAAGCTTTTTGCAAAGCAGCTCTGCTGCGGCAGCGGATGACTTTGGATTCTGGCCGGTGATCAGAAGACCGTCCGCAACTACGTATTCAGCCATGTCCTGACCTTTTGAGTAGATGCCGCCCAACTCTTTAAGTTCGTCTTCGAGCAGGAACGGCACGACGTCGGTGAGTTCCATGGCGGCCTCTTCCGTGTTGGCGAAGCCGGTAACTTTCCGTCCAGAAACCAAGGACGATCCATTCGCCGTTTTCACATGACGGAGCGCGGCCGGCCCGTGACAGACCAGAGCGATTGGTTTTGCCGCTGCAATAAAGGACTCGAGAAGAGCCTTCGAATGCTCGTCTTCCGCGAGATCCCACATCGGCCCATGTCCGCCTGGGTAAAAGACCGCATCGAAATCCGTTTCCGACACAGTATCTAACCGTTCTGTGGCCGCGAACTGATCTTTAGCTGCAGTGTCGATTTTGAAGCGGAGCGTGGCTACGGTCTGAGTTGTAAGTCCATCGCTCTTCGGGTCAACGGGAGGCTGGCCGCCCTTCGGTGAGGCGAGAACAATGTCTGCGCCAGCATCCTTGAATGTGTAAAACGGAGAAGCGAACTCCTCCAGCCAAAGGCCCGTCTTCTTGCCCGTATCTCCCAGCTGGTCGTGTGATGTGAGCACCATCAGAATCTTCATTGATCGATCTCCTTGAGCTAGAGTCTAGGTTTCGAGCGGGTCCATGTGAATGCCCAACGCTGCCGAGAACATGCCTATTCCTGCCTTGTAAGATTGTCATCATGCCAGGCCGCGCGGATCAAGCTACGTCGCATCTCGGAGAGTTGACCTCACTGATGAACCGATACACCGACGCCAGGCGAGAGAACAGGCTCTATGCGACCGCGATCGATGGGGTGTCGACCCTGCGCTCGGACCCGCTTCAGCAATCAGTTCAATGCATGATCAAACCGTCTTTGTGCATTACTGTGCAGGGGGAGAAGGCAGCGACGTTCGGTTCCAAGCTTTACGAGTATCGTGCAGGATACGGGCTCGTCGTTACGGCTGAGATGCCCGAGCGGGGTACAGTTTGCGCTGCAAGCAAGGAACAGCCCTACCTTGGCCTCGTGCTTGAGTTGAACCTCCAGATCCTGCAGGAACTAGCGCAGGACATGTCCGCTGAAGTGCGAACACACGAGCGACGGAAAGGTGCGGGGCCATTTACCCTGGAACTGAATAACCAACTGATCGATTGTGCCTTGCGCACAGTGCGGCTGTTCGACACGCCCGACGCCATTCCCGTACTGTATCCCGGCATCATGCGTGAGATGTGCTACTGGCTGCTGAAAGGCCCAGGTGGAGAGCAGCTTCAGCGCATCATGATCATGACAAACGGTTACGACGGCAGAGTGATGCAGGCGATTCAACACCTCCGCGACCGCTTCCGCAAGCCTGTACACATCGAAGAGTTGGCCAAGGCTGCTTTTATGAGTCCTACAACCTTTCATCGACAGTTCAGGGTAATCACTTCGATGGCCCCTCTGCAATACCAAAAGCAATTGCGCCTGTTTGAAGCGCGGCGTCTGATGATTTCAGACCACGCAACAGTGGAAAGCGCTGCGCTCGAGGTAGGCTACGCGAGCGTTTCTCAGTTCAGTCGGGAGTATGCCCGTACGTTTGGCAGCCCGCCGCGCCGTGACGTCTCTGCTTGGAGAACTTCGTCGTCTAATGGGAAGCGCGTCAATTAGCGATTGCTTCTGTCCAACACGCCGACTCAACGATGCGTGCGCAAGACCTCAGAAGATGGAGAACAGGTTCAATCTCTGTTCAGGATAGGTACCGCGAAATTGGCTTAGCGTCAGTAATCCCGCCCGGCGCTTCTCCTAGGCTGCTTGGGGCCTCAGCATCCAATCAACGGTTTTTATCAGGACCGATTTGCCCCGTCCGGGATCGTTGGGTATTCCTGGGAGTCCAGGGAAGAGTCGGATCGGATTAGAGTGCTTCGCAGTACGCAAGGATCAATTTGGCGAGATGCTCTCTCAACTGGCGGACAGCTTTTGGTGAAGGGCTGGTTTCCAGATGCCCACGAATCGTTCCTGCCAGCGTCAGAAAAATCATGTGCGTCATGTATTTGAGGTCCACTGAGCCTGGGATGTTTGCCGTCTGGAACATTGCCAGCATCGCGTCTTCGTAGCGCCGTCCAATCCTGCCTACAATCAGATCGCCACCCGGCTCCGCAGCTATGCGATAGAGAGCCACTGAAACATCCCGGTCCTTGAGTTTCTCATTGACGAAACGATTGACCAACTCTGCGACCATAACCTCCAGCGGCTCGAAATGGTTCGCGGAACAAACCTGTTCCACAGCGCTCGTAACCCTGTTCATATGCTGTTCGAGTACGGCGAACAGCAAAGATTGCTTGTTCGGGAAGTACTGGTAAAGCGTTCCAACGGACACCCCGGCACGTTCTGCAACCCGTACGGTCGTCAGGCGTTCCTGTCCAGACCGAAGTAAAACCTGAATAGTCGCGTCGTAAATAGCCTGCACCGTGATTACCGACCGGCTCTGTTGCGGCGCTTTTCGTGGCTCCAGTTCGAGCAGGGCTTCTTTTGTCATATGCGAATGAAAACCTGAACCTTCCTTCGTATCCTCGATGAAGGAGATAAAACATGCAAGGGTCGAAGAAGATCGCTCTCGTCACCGGGGCAAACAAAAGTATCGGGTTCGAGGTCGCGCGTCAGATTGCCCAAGCTGGCTGGACGGTGCTGGTCGCCGCGCGCAGTGAGGAGTTGGGACAAGCGGCAGTCGCAAAGCTGAAAGCAGATGGTCTCGATGTGCACTTTGTCCTGCTTGATCTGAACGACCACGAGACGGCCGCAGCTGCAGCGGAATCGATCCGGACGCAGTTTGGCAAGCTGGATGTGCTGGTTAACAACGCCGGCATTGCCGGCAAAGCCGATGGACCGCCGAGCAAGACCAATCTTTCGGACGTGGAAGCGGTCATGCACACCAATTTCGTGGGAAGCCTTGCGGTGACTCAGGCTATGCTGCCGTTGCTGCAACAGGCGGGCAATGCACAGATCATCAACGTGTCCAGCGAGCTTGGCTGCATCAGCCGGCAGACGGATCCGACGTGGAAGTTTTTCCCTGTGAAGGTTCTGGGCTATTGCGCCTCAAAGGCGGCGCTGAACATGCTGACCGTCCAACTGGCTTATGAGTTCCGCGATGCGCATATCGCGGTGAACTCTGTAAACCCGGGCTACACGGCAACGGACTTGAACGGACACAGCGGGCCGCAAACCGTGGAAGAGGGTGCTGCGGAGATCGTGCGCCTCGCGCTGCTGGACGCCCCGCCAACTGGCAAGTTCCTGGAGACGGGGAGCGAGCTGGCCTGGTAAAAGCGGGCGGAGCGATGAATCCTCGCTCCGCTTTCGAGACTGCCGATCCTTGGCAGTCAGTTCAGGACCATAGAACGAAGAAGTTGTAAGCAGCGCGAGGAAACAGATGATTGTCGTCACTACGCCCACAGGGAAGATTGGATCGCAAGTCATTCCACATCTTCTTGCCGCCAAAGAATCAGTTCGAGTCGTCGCTCGTGACGCATCCAGACTCGCGCCGGAAGTCCGCGAGAACGTGGACGTCATCACCGGATCATTGGACGATACGGCCACCATGGAGAAGGCTCTGAGGGATGCCGAGAGCGTCTTCCTGGTGGTGCCTCCGTCTTTCTCCGACAACAACGATGCGGAATACTACCTGCGTTTCACCCGACCGGCTCTCAATGCGATCAAGAGCCAAGGTGTGAAGCGGGTCGTCGATGTTTCCGTGCTGGGACGCGGAACGGAACTTGCCAAGAAGGCAGGCCCGATTACAGCCTCTTTGGCCAAGGATGAAGCGATCGAGCAGAGCGGGGTTGATTACCGCGCTCTATGGTGTCCCGCCCTGATGGAAAATATGCTTAACAACGTGCAGAGCCTCAGGCATCAAGGCATGTTCTTCTCGCCCAGCCACCCGGATGTAAAGACGCCACAGGTCGCCACGAAGGATGTCGGTGCCATGGGCGCTAAATTCCTGCTCGACCGCACATGGACGGGACAGGGCGGCCGTGCGGTTCTTGGACCGGAAGACCTTTCCTTCAACGACATGGCAACCATCATGTCCGATGTGTTTGGCAAGACAATTCGCTTCCAACAGGTGCCTGGAGATACTTACAAGGCGCAGTTGATTCAGTACGGCGCGAATGAAGTGTTCGCGCAAGGCATCGTGGATATGCTGATCGCGAAGGACAACGGCATGGACAACGTCGAAACCCGTACTGCGGAGAACACGACTCCTACCAGCTTCCGTCAGTGGTGCCAAGAATCGTTGAAGCCTGCCGTTCTCGGCTAATCTCATCAATGACCGGTCTCAATCGGTGCGGTTGAGATTCCTCAGGAGATGCAGCGTGCGGTTTCAGGCTGCTGATGGTTGAAAGGTTGCAATGAACTCCCACGCTTTCAGTGCGGCTTTGCGGTGTGGCTCCGCTTTCGCGAGGTAGAGAGAGCTTTCCGTCACCTTGCGGAGATCGGCGAAAGTGGGGTAGCGGACCAGAGCCACCGCATCCCACTTCGGCTCGGTTGGCCCCAGGATCGTCTCGGCTACCGTTCCCACATAGAGGACCTCAATGCCTTTCACGCCCAGTTCCGCTGCCACCTGATTGAACGCAGGCGCATACCGCTGGCGATACGCTTCTATACCGGAGCAGGGCTTCTCGTTCGCATCTTCGTACTGTGCCTCTGGAAAGAACGCGACGAGGTTGATCATTGTTACGGGAACTCCGCTCGGGATCTTCGCCTCCGCCGCATCGGACATTGTTCAAATCGATCTCTACTTTGCTCACTGTTGTTCTCCTTTGGCTCGGTTCGCTGGCTCGTCCACGGATGACCAGTGGAGTTCCAGGGCTTGCGCGACCTCGACGCTGCGCTCCACGATGGCCCAGTGACCGGTGAATGTCTTCCTGGCGACGTTGATCCTAATAGGTTATGAGAAGGCAACGGTCTGCTTCGGTCACATCGGGTTGGCCTTGTCCTCTTACCAGAGTGTCAGATCAGTAAGGCAAAGTCGTATCTCGTCAGTCGGACGATAACAACACGATCTAGAAGCTGTTCAGCTAACTTATCGGGCCAAGTGTGCGTCGAAGAAACGCGTGATTTCGCCGTAGGCTTCTTTTGTCACCGGTGCGTTGAATTCCGCGTTAAATTGCGCGTGGGAAAGCCCTTCAAACATTTCGAGATCTGCCTCGATGCCGGCCTCGTGGAGCTTTCGCTGTACCCGGACCGTGTTGGAAAGAAAGAGATCGCGCGTTCCGGCTGTCAGAATGGTGGGCGGAAGACCGTGTAAATCGCCGTAAACAGGCGACAGTTGCGGATCCTTAAGATCGTGGCCGTGAGCGTACAGACGCGCAACCCGGCTGAGGTAGCCGTCATAGCTGACGACCACGTTATCAATCCATTCGTTCGTCTTGTAGCTGTCACCCGTACCCGTCATATCGGACCATGGAGAACCCGGAGCAATGGCTCCGGGCAGCGGTAAGCCTTCCGCCTTCGCGCGCAGCATCAAGGCAAGCGTCATCCCGCCGCCAGTTGAAGTACCTTCCACTGCGATGCGTCGCGGATCGGTTTGCGCTACCAAAGCGCGCCAGGCAGAAGTTACGTCATCCATCGCCGCAGGATAGGGAGCATCAGGAGGCATACGGTAGTCGATGGAGAGAACTCTGTAGCCGCCATAAGCGGCCATCAGCATCGCCTCCCCCGTACCTGCCTCGCCGGGGCCGAAGATGTACCCTCCTCCGTGGATGTGGAATATGACCTGGTTCTTATGCGCCGCCGGGATCATCCGGGGAGTCAAGACGTACGCTCTGACTCCACCCAACACCGTTGTTGACATGGAAACGCCCAAAGCCGCGCGTTGTAGCGCAAGGCGCGGAACGGTCGCTTCGGCAGCTCGCCTTACGATCGCCCTCCACGCCGCGTCGTCAGGCGGGTTCAGGTTCCAGAACGTCGAGTAGGGTGCCCCCACCAGCGCCGCCGTAGCGGCGTCAATATCTTCCGGCACCGGGATAAGCCGGGCCGGCTCAGCGCGTTGACCGGCTTTGCTGTTCGCTTCCGTCTGCTGCCCGGGGAGCGCCGCACGATCGGGGTCTTGCGCTCCGGCTGAACCAGCCACCGCGAGAGCGAGCGCCACGGCATACAAGGGCCTCATGCCGCGCCTTTCGAGATAGCGTGTGGATGCGAAGCAACGGCTCCAGCCGCGTGGCTCTCTCGCCGGTGAGATTCCAAGCCTCACAGCTGGGACCCGCCCCCATCGACAGGGAGTTCTGCTCCGGTCGTATAGGTCGCCTCAAACGCCAGGAAGACGGCCGCTTTGGCGATCTCTTCCGTGTTGCCCACTCGCTTCATCGGGTTGCTCTCCGCCATTTGCTTGTAGGTCATCTCAAGGGCATCTTTCGGCATAAGCTTGTCGAGAACCGAGGTCCGGATTGGTCCGGGACTCACCGCGTTGACCCGGATACCGCGCGGCAGAAGCTCCCGGGCCAGGCTGCGCGTCATGGATCGCACGGCAGCCTTCGTCGCTGCGTAAGCGCTCACCATCGGATAACCCATCACATTCACAACAGAGGTCGTGAACACCACGCCGCCTCCCTCCCGCATCCATGGAGCGAGCTTTTGTACCGTGAAGTAAGGTCCTTTCGCGTTGACCGCGAAGAGTTCGTCGTAATCGCCCTCTGTGGTCTCTTCAAACGGGGCGAAGCGCGTTTGCCCCGCGTTCACGAACAACGCGTCGATTGGTGGGAATTCGGTTTTCAACCGGTCGGCAAGCTTTCCGATGTCGGAGAGCGAAGCTGCGTCGCTTTCGATTACGATCGCGTTCTCGCCAAATTCCGCACGTGCGGCGTCCAGAGTCTTCTTAGTGCGGCCCGTGAGCAGCACCTGAGCTCCCTCCGAGACCAGAAGCCGCGCGGTAGCAAGCCCTATACCGCTTGTTCCTCCCGTGATCAGTACCCGCTTTCCTGCATACTTCGCCATTTTCCCCCCGTGTTTCTCTAGCCCAAACTGATTACTACGCTCATAAGACTCTCAGTCCACTCGGACGATCTACTCTCAGAGTCCAAGTAAATGGCTTGATCGTCTAAACTGTGAATGGACCCGCTGTCACAAATCCTTATCCTTCTGAATCCCCGCACCTACAACTGCGGCGGGTTGAATCTCGGCCCAGGCTCGGCCATTCAGTTTCCGAAGCACGATGGTCTTAAGTGCTATGCGGTCGTTTCTGGAGAGGCTTGGCTTTCCGTTGACGGTGTTTCTGGCGTCGTGCATCTCCAGGCTGGTGAATGTCTTCTGTTGCCCCGCGGAAGACCCTTTCGACTTGCAGGGAGTCAGCACGCTAGCGGCTCGTACACCGGCGTTGAGGCGGTGCAATGCGGAACAATCGCCACCTACACCGGGGGAGGGCAGTGCCTGCTGGTTGGGGCGCATTACGCCTTCAGCGCTACCCAAGCAGGCATGCTCCTCAACCTGCTGCCTCCCATCATCCATCTCACGAACGCGGCTGAGAACGTAGCTCTCTGCTGGATCTTGCAGAAGATGACAGAAGAACTGCACCATCCACAGCCCGGCGGCGTAGTGATCGCTCACTCGCTCGCCCGGATGATGTTTGTTCAAGCGATCCGCGTCTATATCGAGGATTGCGCAAGGGACAATCTGGGAGGACTCTCGGCGCTGGCGGATGCGCAAGTGAGCGGGGCAATCTCCTCCATGCACCATGAACCCGCTTATGCGTGGACGGTCGAAAAGCTGGCGCAACGCGTCGGTATGTCTCGCGCCGCCTTTGCCTCGCGGTTCAAAAGCACGGTCCGGCAGTCGCCTATCGAATACCTGACACGCTGGAGGGTACTGCTTGCTGAGGACAAGATGGCGAACACCACCGATCCAATCTCCGCAATCGCGCAGTCGCTCGGATATGAGTCAACCAGCGCCTTCGGTAAGGTGTTCAGGAAATTTACTGGCCACAGCCCTCGCGAATATCGCAACACGCTAAACACTCCGAGTGCACCCACCTCGCGAAGGGTCTTGCCAGCGCACTCCTCGACAGCGCACCCCGCGGTTCTGGAGCAGTTTGGTCGTACCGAGTCGCAGCCTCGTCAGTGACGTCTCGGGGCGGGTCTGACCCGCGCGATGCCCCATGTTCAGGCATCTTCGCGAAGAAAGCTCAGAAGTTCCTTCAGGAGGCGCTCCGGTTGTTCTTCGGCCAGGTAATGGCCGCAGGCGTCGATCATCACGGCCCGCAGATTTTCAGCCAGCGGACGTATTTCCCCTTCCAGATCTGAACCGAAGCTTGCGGTACCACCGACGGTCAACACCGGCATCCTAAGCTTCGTCTTTGCGTTATTGCGATTCTGCTCTGCATCGATCTTGTGAGCCCGGAAGTAAGCGATGCCTGCGCGCAAAGCACCGGGCGCCGCAAGCTTAGCAGCATAGTCGTTCAGCACATCGTCCTCGAGAGCGGCAGTGTTGTAGGCCTGCTGCCGCATGAAGTGCCGGACAAACATCGCCTCACGCCCAGTAATAAGCGCTTCGGCAAGGCCGTTTGGCGCTTCGAAAAGCGGCAGGTGGTACATGCGGGGGTACTTGTCGGCGTCGTACAGCTTCTCCAGGCCAAGACCCGGAAGCGCTGCCTCCATCAGCACTAATCGCTTCACCTCGGAAGGATAGGCGCACGCATAAGCGTAGCCAACCATCATGCCGACATCGTGGCTGACGAGGTTGATGGGTCCGAGTCCGAGATGATGCACGAGCTGGTGCACGTCTTCAGCTACCGTGCGCTTGTCGTATCCAGTCTCTGGCCGATCGGAATCACCAAAGCCACGAAGGTCGGGTGCGAGCACGGTGTAATGGGCTGCCAATCCGGGCATCACCTTGCGCCAGGCGTCCGATGTCTCGGGAAACCCATGCAACAGAACGATAGGCTCGCCAGACCCGGACATGCGGTAGTACATCCTGATGCCATTCACCTCGGCTCTGCCGAAGGTTACCAGTGATGGATTAGGCTGAATGGCTGTCATATACTTCATATCTCCACGCTGTATGTTTCGTGAGTTGCCGTAGGCGAGTAAACCCCGGGCATACCGTCCGACTGGAAGCTGCCTCCGACGACATGTAATGTGTTGCCGATGAAACCAGCAGCAAAACCATGACGAGTGATCTGAATGTGTGGGAGAGTCTCCCAAGATTCCGATGAGGGACGGTAGCTCTCAAAGGCCCAAAACGATTCTTTGATCTTCGTGGTTTCGTACTCCCCACCAGTGACATAAATGCGATCGTTATAAGCGGCTCCATTCACATCTCCTCGATCCGTGGGACAACGACCTACGAGAGTCCATGTGTCTTGGTCGGGATCGTACATTTCAATCAGGTCCGTAATCGACGCCATGTTTACGAACACCGACCCAGTCCGACCATTGAGAGCGTAGATTTTGCCGTCGATCGCCGCAGCTAGGTAGTGATTTCGGGGAGTTGGCATCGTTGCTCGTGGTCTCCATGTATTCGTTCGCGGATCGAATTCATCCACGAATCCCGTGACCGTCTGCCCGCCAGGACTCGCCAGCGGAATCGGCTTTGTGGTCTTGCCATCCGCGCTGGAACAAACTCCACCGATGACATAGATCTTGTCCCCGACTGTTACAGCGTAGCCGGCGCCACGAGGTCGCGGTAGCGGAGACAGCTTTCTATACGTGTTGTTGCTCGGGTCGTACTCCCACGCCGCGTCTGTCGGCTGCCACGACATCTTCGGCTGGTTACCAAGCGTGAATCCTCCGAAGATATAGATTTTGCCCTGGTGGGCCGATGCCATCAAGTGGTGTGCGGCTTGGGGCATGTCACGAAGCACCGTCCAGCGCGCCCCTTCCGAGTCAAATCGAAACGCAGCTCCGTAAGGCACTTCGCCGGCAGCATCGTTCAAGCCACCGAACACAAAGAGACTTCGGTCAATCGCCACCCCCACTACTTCTCCCATGGCTTTTGGTAAAGGAGGAGCCATCACCCACCTTGGGTCCGCTAACGCTTGAGCACGCGCCACTCTCGGCAGTGATGCGTAAAGACCTGCATAGGCGCCGACGAACAAGGCGCGGCGGCGGGAAAACTCATCCATGGTGAATCCCTTCTCGTCCCGAAGAACGCAACAAGTTAGTGTCTGCTGCTATTTACTCCGACCATTACGAAGCGAATCGGGCAGGGCCACTGTATTCATACCCACACTCTGAAACAGAGCCTTCATCTGCTCAGGAGTCCCTTTCTCCTTGATACTCGAAGGCGGGATCACACGAGATTCAGCAGGGACGCCGAACTCCGTGACGACTTTCTCAAATCCGCCGGGCAGGTAGAAGTTGAGAAGCCGTGCCTCACGAGAATCGACGCGGAAACTGTGAACGCAGCGAGCGGGAATATACGCCAGAGCTCCAGCCTTGGCGTTGATGCTCTCCGCACCTGCGATCATCGTGAGTTCACCTTCGACCACATAGATGACCTCGTCCTGTTCGTGCGTATGTGGCGGTGGGCCCGCATCCTTCGGGCAGATTTCTTCCATAAGGGAGAAAGAGCCGCCGGTCTGTTCGCTGGAAGCTAGAATCGTCCATAGAATCCCTTGCGACCAATAGGCTGGCGCATCCTTGGTGTTGATCCCGTATGGCTTAAGCTTGTTGACCTCGCTAGGATGCGTGACCATGTTTTCTTCGGTCGGAGGGTCCGCGAACGGAAGCGCAATCCCGGGAATTTGGCCGAACTCACGTGAGCATTCTTCGACCATCCACCGTGGTGGCATAGGCGCCGAGCCGGGAACGGGCGGTTTACGCTCCGCTGCTGGCGTTGCCAGACTCATCAGCAACATCTCAAAGCCGCCTGGACTGTAGAAGTTGAGGAGGCGGGAGTTGGGGGCGTCCACAGTAAAGCTGTGCTCAACCAAGCGTGGAACGTACACCAGAGTGCCTGGACCAGCCTTAACCGTCTCCCCGCCGGCATGGAACGTGCAGTGACCTTCGAGAATGTAGAGTCCCTCGTCGGAGGGGTGACTATGGGTCGGAGGTCCGCCGATGCCGGTTCCACAAACCTGCTCAATAAAGCAGAAGTTTCCGTTGGTCAGGAAACTGCCGGCCAGAGGCATCCATAGGTTGTCGATAAGCCAAAAGGCCGGGCTGTTTCGATTGGTTAAGACATAGGGAACAGCAGGTTCGTTCACGCGGCAGCCTCCTCAGGAACCGCAATCGTCAGTCGATTGCCAATCCCTTTCAATTCATTCGACGCAAGGCAGAAAAGTCCTGTATGCTCCGCTTGCGCGTCTCTTGCACCGGATTGCGATGTGTTTCATAAGCAAGAGCGGCGGGTCTCGGGAGTGGTGGCGATGCCTGCTGAAAAGTTTCAGAAGACTACACAGCGAGTACCTCTGATGGTCAGCTCAGCTCGCTTCTCTGATCGCTTTACGAGAATCGAGGAGACGGCCCATTCGGAGTACGCAGTCGCTGTGGGTTCCGAGACAATCGCTAAGATTGTCAGAGCCAACAGTTTCAATGGGCCCGAGCACTCCCATTCGGAGGCGCAAGTTTCGGTTTTTCGCAAAGGGTCGTCGGGCACGTTTCTCACCCATAGTCTGGTCGGCAAATCCCACACCATGTCCGTTGCTCCTGGTTCTATCGCCTTCATTCCTCACAACCAGCCACACCGCATCCATTGGCAAGGCGACGGCGAGCTTCTGCACATATATTTCTCTCTTGAATTCATGGCCAAAGTGACGGGCGGTGGCTGCTCTGCCGGAATTTTGCGCCCTCTTTCATACCGGCAGGAGTCCACCATCAAGACGATCGGCCAATGCCTGGCAGATGAGTTCTACTGGTCGGGACAGTTGCACCCAGAGTTCGTGGACCACGCTAGAGTTTTGATCGCCACGAGACTGCTTCACCTTATGAACGCTGATGCAGCAAAGGCTTCTCAGGGATTGCTTAGCGTAACGAGGCTGAAGCCCGCGGTGGAATTTCTGAACGAACATTCAGAAAGTGATACATCCCTGGCCGACCTGGCAGCTCTATGTGGAGTCAGTATGTACCACTTCGCTCGATCGTTCAGCGCTCAATTGGGGTGTGCGCCCTTCCAGTATCAACGTGCTTTGCGCATGGAAAAAGCCAAGGAGCTACTGCATGAGTCGGATGTAGCCATCGAGGCGGTCGGCATCGCCGTCGGTATCGAAAGCGCAAGTAACTTCGCTAGGCTCTTTCGGCGGACTGTCGGCCTGAGCCCCAGCGAGTATCGAAGATTGCATTCTGGGGCTGCCCACCTAAGAGCGTACAAGCCCTAACGCGAATAGGATTAACCCACGTACTTAGCGCGACTGTGCTCCCGGGGAGAACTACCCCACTCCCTTTTGAACGCTGCGCTGAAGGCGCTTTCGGATTTGTAGCCAACTGCGGGAGCTATCGAGGAGATAGACTCCTTCAAATTCTTTAGCCGCTTCGCAGCTATCGTCATGCGCCAGTGCGTCAGGTACTCCATGGGCGACCTGCCAACCTTGCGCTTGAAAAGTTGCGCAAAGGCCGTTCTTGACATTCCTGCAGTGTGAGCCAGATCTGCCAAGGTCCACGCCCGGGCTGGTTCTCGATGTATTGATGAGAGCGCCGCACGCAAGCGGGGATCGGCAAGCGCAGCCAGCCATCCTGGATCTTTGTCGACGTCTTTAGCCACATGCAGCCTGAGCGCTTCGACGAGCAATGTGTAGGCAATCTGCTGGGCGATCAGGGTGCTTCCGGGTTGGGGATCACGCATCTCTCGCAGCAGTCGGTCCACTGCCCAGCGAAGCGAGCCACGCTGTGCCTCACTTTCTAGTAAGACAACCGGAGGCAGAGCATCCAACAGAAAGCCAGCGTCACCTTCCAATCGGAAGTGACTTCCAAGAATGAGGAAGTCATCGCCGGGAGTCAACGGCAGGATGCCGTTGTACCGCTCCTGCTGCGAAAGCGCTTCCCATGCTGCCAGCGGTTGCGCAGGTCCGCTGCTAAGACTGAACGGCCAGCCTCGGGGAAGCAGAAAGCAGCTTCCTGTCTGCAGCCAAATGGGCTCAGCGATATTGTCGACGGCAAGCCAGCATTCTCCGCGAACAACGCTATAGCACTTGATCATCCCGTGGGCCGGAAAGCGGACTCCCCAATCGCCACCGGCGCTTAGACCGCCTGTCGAATAGGTCTGAGGCTGCAAGAGAGCGAGCATGTCAGATAGCGGGTCCATAGCGGTACGCACGCGACGATTCTTTGTACGCAGCAGCATTGATCGTACATTGTCAGTTCCATAGCCTTGTTCCTGGAGGCAACATGCATATCTTCGTCACGGGTGGCTCCGGCCAAACTGGCCCCGCAATCGTTTCGGGACTCATTTCCAACGGCCACATAGTCACAGGCCTGGCGCGTTCTGAAAAGTCCGTGCGTCGACTAGCCGGACTTGGCGCGCAAACTCTTCACGGTTCCCTTGACGACCTGGAAGCGCTGGCGAAGGGCGCCCGTGCTTCTGATGGAGTCATCCACATGGCCTTTGGCGGGGATTTCTCTGATCCTGCCAGGATGACGCGGCGCGACTGCGCGGCGATTGACGCGATGGGAGATGCCCTTGCCGGTTCCGGTAAGCCCTTGGTCATCACCTCGGGAACGCTGGTGATGCCCTGTGGGAAGGTCGCGACGGAACAGGACGCCCCAGACCCGCAGTCGCTCGGGGCTTTAAGGATACCGGGCGAGCAGGTGTGTCTCGGGTTTGCCACGAAAGAAGTTCGCAGCATCGTTCTGCGGCTGGCTCCCACTGTGCATGGACCGGGCGATGTCGGCTTCATTCCGTTCCTGATTTCGACTGCGCGGCGAACCGGCATCTCCGCCTATATCGGTGATGGCGCTAACCGTTGGCCTGCAGTCCACCGTCAGGACGCGGCTACGCTCTACCGCCTTGCCGTCAAGAAGGCGCCCGCAGGGAGTACTTTGCACGGTGCAGGGGAGAGCGGGATTACCTTCCAGACCATTGCGCATCTGGTTGGCCAGACCCTCAACCTTCCGACAGTCTCGATCCCTGCAAGCAGGGCCGCGGCGCATTTCGACAATGCCTTTTTCGCAAAGGCCTTTGCGGTGGATTCGCCTGTCTCCAGTAGCTACACGCGCGAAGCACTTGGATGGAACCCAGTAGGTCCGACCCTTCTTGAAGATCTGAGCACAGGGGATTACTTCTCGCCTCAAGCAGGATCAGCTTTCGATAAAGCCGCACATTAGTGCAGACCCGACACATCGTCTCCTCGTCACTGATTGGTGCTGCCGTACGCGTGTCTACAACGACGTGGGCTGGGTCAACGAGTTCGGCAGGCCGAAGGGACTGATGCCAACCCTCTGGAGGTGGAGAGCGGGCTTCAGCCTTGCGCATTGTCCTCATCCGATTTGGTGCGGAAACTCTAGACCGCACCAGGACTCCAGAAACCGGCCAAATGGGCGATACGTCCAACTTCATTGAGGCGGCCGTAGCTGTGGGCTGTGACAAGGTCCCCTCCGTCGTGACCGACCTGGGTCCATTGCGACAGCAGCTGTCCGTGCTGTTGCCGGAACCAGTTGACTCGGAAGTGGTGGCCTGGGAAGCGCTCCTGGAACACGCTAATGTGCTTCAGCAGGTTCTGCAGCCCCTGGCCTTCCACGCCTGGGTTGGTGTACACCACATCTTCCGCTACGCTGGAACGAAGCAGGCGTTCCTGCTCGGCCGTGGAAGTTGCGGCGAATGCGTCCAGGTAGCATTGGAAGACTCGTTGTAGTTCCGTGTCGGACATTGGAAAGGTCCTTTCAGGTGCGAACTTCTTAACCATCCGCACAAGCATTAGAGTAGACAGCGCGTGGTTGCGGGTCGATGGCAGAGGGGCCAGAAAGAGTGACCAATCGTCCAAATGCAATTGATCCATTCCTGGACCTTATCCGCCTGTTGCGGCCGCAGGCGACCCTATGGGGTGCTATCCGAGCCAGCGGACGGTGGGGCGTCGGTTTCCGTGAACGGCATGATCTGCTGTTCTTTCGAGTTGACCGCGGACAATGTCTTCTTCTTCGGTCGAATGAAGATCCGCTTCATGTAGGGCAGGGCGATTTCCTGCTGATCCAGACTGTCGCTCCGTTCGTCCTTGCCTCGGACCGGCTCGTACAAGCAGTCGATAGTGAAACTCTGGTGGCCACGACACGTTCCACGACGATGCACGTCGGTAGTGGCAAAGCAAAGCCAGTCACCATTCGCGGTGGACGGTTTGTTTTCGACACGTCGAATGAAGAACTACTGTTTCAGCTTCTTCCTCCTCTGTTGCATGTCGCTCTGAGCGAGACCACGTCCGCTCGCATACTGGCTCTACTCTCGATGAACGAAGCGGAAAACAATGCACCCGGCCCCGGAAGCGACTTCATTGTGGCGCGCTTGATGGAGCTGTTGCTTGTGGAACTGCTCAGGGGCGAGGCTCTCGTTGCCCAACCAACGAAGGCAGGGATGCTTCAGGGTCTTGCGGATCCCTTGATAGCAAGGGCTCTTGTAGCCATGCACAGCGACCCGGCAAAGCCATGGACCACGTCGGCGCTAGCGCGGCTGTGCGGGTGCTCACGTTCTGCGTTCAATCTGCGGTTCACCAGCATCGTCGGTATCGCTCCGATGGGGTATCTGCACCGCTGGCGCATGGCGCTCGCAAAGGACCAAATACGTCGAGGCGAACGCAGCGTAGCGGAGATCGCCTTTTTGATCGGATTCCAGTCCGGTGGTGCTTTCACGAGGGCCTTCACACGTTCGGTGGGCTGTTCGCCCACCGGCTTTGCTGAGAGGCACCGTGCTGAGGATGCCGTTGGTCCTGCCCAACGCCTATCTCCGACGCAAACCTCGAAGGCCGCCCGACGGACTTAGAACCGCTATGTCGCAATCTGTGCAGTGAGGGTCAAGTCTCCGCTCAATGGGTTTCTGCACCCTTACGTCGCGCGCCTGGAACCAAGGCCTCAATATGCTCATTTGGCCAGAATGGACCATCGGCACCGTTGTGGGTATCAGTCCTGCAGACACAAGCGGTACAACGTCATGCGCGCGGGCGCAGGCCGACCAGGATGTGGTGGGTAGCTTGTTCAACAAGCTTTTCAAGAGAGACTCCTTTGAATGAGCCATTGGTCGAGACGACAATCAGACCTTGCACCGTTGCAAATGGAACCAAAGCCAGCAGTTCCGGATCCCCTTCGACAACATCTCCTGTTTGTTGTCCTTCCGCCACCAGTTCAATCCCGGGCGAGAGGGCAGCCGTGCTTGCTTGGATGAGTTCCGGTGTGGCATCGGGCTGATGCTTCGCGGCGAACATATGCCCGAGGAGTGCGGGATTTTTCTGGGCGAAACGCACGAGGACGAGCGTCGCCCTCTGCAACCGAACCTCGAAAGCGGCATTACGGTCCCGTAGGGCACGGGTGAGCGTTGCCCCCAATTGCTCGTACCCGTAGACCGCTAGGGCATCGAGCAGCAGCCCCTTGGTCGGAAAGTGCCGACGAGGTGCCGTATGGCTCACCCCGAGAATGCGACTGATCTCACGCAGCGACACGTTGCTGAGGCCCGTCCTCTCGAGCACGATTCCGGCCTGCTGCAGCACTGCTTGACGGAGATTACCGTGATGGTAGCTGCGCTTTTCTGTTGCCTTGCTCATCAATCTAGTGTCCCATCCCGCCGGGGTTTTCATCAGAAGCGTATGTGCCCATTGACAACATTGTGTCCAGTGGGCACAATGCTTCTACGCGGGCGCAAGCGGCTCGGCGAAAGAGGAATCCCAATGCAGATGACCGGAAATACGATCTTGATCACTGGCGGCACGTCGGGGATCGGCCTCGAACTCGCAACTCAGCTATCCGCCCTCCGAAATACGGTCATCATCACTGGCCGCGACCAGTCCAAGTTGGACGCCACGAAGCATGAGCACCCGGAGCTGATAGTCATGCAAAGTGATGTCTCGAACCCGGCTGCCATTGCGCAACTACAAGGGCGCATAACCCGCGATTATCCCAAGCTGAACATCCTCATAAACAATGCCGGGGTTATGCGCAAGATCAACCTCCAGGACCGAGGTGCTGACCTGGAGGATCTAAGCCGGGAGATCGATACGAACCTGACGGGGCCGGTGCGGATGGTGAAACAGTTCCTCCCGCAGCTCAAGGCTCAACCGGCCTCGGCTATTTTGAACGTGTCCTCCGGTCTAGCCTTTGTTCCGTTTCCAATTTCCCCAATCTACAGCGCGACAAAAGCGGGGCTCCACGCCTTCACCGAGGCTTTGCGAATCCAGTTGAAGAATACAAACATTCGGGTGTTCGAGCTCGCGCCCCCGTCCACGCAGACGCCGCTGCAAGATGCATTCAGTGCAACCGACGTCAAAGCCAGCTTGAATATGGATGTTCGCGTACTCGTCAGGACGACCATCGCTGCCCTCCGTCGGGACCGGCTCGAGATTCGGCCTGGCGCAGCCAACGTACTCAATTGGCTGAGCCGAATTGCGCCGACGCTTGGCCTGAGGCTAACGAGCGCACCGGTGGACGCGATGCTGAAAGAGACCCTTCTGTAGCTACGTAGTGCGGCCCTCGCGCGATCACGTTGGAGACCCAGAATAGACAGGCGTACGCACCGACAAGCCGACAGGGTTGAACAGTCGGTCGGCCCGTTCAAGGTTGAATCGGGCCAACTTCCATGTGGGCTGTTCGGCGGGACGCATTCAGGGCGGCCCGTGAGGTCGTGCGGAATGATTAGTAAACGCGATCGAACACCTTAGGAATAACAGGTGCTGCCTTGATCGCAAGTTGTTGGGAGCAGGAGAGGCGTGCAACGGCCCTAAGGCCAACGCAACACCGGACTCTGCGCGACAGAGATCCCCCAAATTTCACGGGAGTCGCGTTCTCGTCAGTAGGGCTCCAATTCGAGCATCCTTTTCTGATCGAATTGTGGACTGCATCATTCTGTAGGTGATGAAGTCAAAGCTAGATTCAGTTGAAGAACATTGACTCGTGGCTCTCCTAGGACGCCGAACTGACGTCCGGTGATGTGTTGCTGAACGAGCTGCTGTACGGACGCTTCGGGAAGATGACGCTCTTTGGCGACGCGAGCTACTTGGTAGAGTGCGGAGGCGATGCTGATATCGGGGTCTAGGCCCGAGGCTGAGGTAGTAACGAGGTCGACGGGGACCGGTCCGGTAGCCTCTTCGGCTTTTACGCTTGCGTCTACGCGGTCGACAAGAGTTTTGCTGGTGGGGGCCAAATTGGAGCCTGAGGAGTTGGCGCCGTCGTAGCCGGTGCCTGCGCTGGAGGGCCGACTGTGAAAGAAGCTCGGCCCGGTGAACGGTTGACCAAGGATGGCAGAGCCGACGATTACGCCGTTGTGCTCGAGCAGCTGGCCGTCGGCCTTGTCGTGCATAGTTAGTTGGGCGAGGCCCGTGATGAGGAGTGGGTAGACGACGCCGAGTAGGACGGCGGTGCTGAGGGTGTACAGACAGGCGATGATGAAATGCTTTCTCATAAGTTGAAGTCCAGTGCATTACGCGAGGTGAAGGGCCCTGATCACCATATCGATGAGCTTGATGCTTATGAAGGGAACGATAAAGCCGCTCAGGATGACCAGAGTGTAAAGACAGGCAATCGCAATATCTTTCTTCATAAGTGGTTGTGGTAAGGGTCAGGCGAGGTGAAGGGCGGTGATGATCATGTCGATGGCCTTGATGCCTATAAAGGGAATGATGATGCCCCCAAGGCCATAGATGAAAAGGTTCCTTTGCAGCAGAGCGGCGGCGGACATGGGCTTGTAGCTAACGCCACGAAGAGCCAGCGGAATGAGAAAGACGATGATGAGGGCGTTGAAAATCACCGCTGAGAGGATGGCGGATTCGGCGTTGTGAAGATGCATGATGTTCAGGGCGTTGAGGACGGGGAAGACGCCGGCGAACATGGCGGGGATAATGGCGAAGTACTTGGCGACGTCGTTGGCGATGGAGAACGTGGTGAGTGCGCCGCGAGTCATCAGGAGTTGTTTGCCGATCTCAACGATTTCGATAAGCTTGGTGGGGTTGGAATCGAGGTCGACCATGTTGCCGGCTTCCTTGGCGGCCTGGGTTCCGGAGTTCATGGCGACGCCTACATCTGCCTGGGCAAGCGCGGGTGCGTCGTTGGTGCCATCTCCGGTCATAGCGACGAGTTTGCCGTTGGCCTGCTCACTGCGAATGAGGTCCATTTTGTCTTTGGGCTTGGCTTCGGCGAGGAAGTCATCGACGCCGGCTTCGCGGGCGATAGCGGCGGCGGTAAGGGGGTTGTCGCCGGTGATCATGACGGTGCGGATGCCCATAGAGCGGAGCTGATCAAAGCGCTCTTTGATGCCGCCTTTGACGATGTCTTTGAGATAGATAACGCCCATGGCGCGGCCGTTTTCAGCGACGACAAGGGGCGTGCCGCCTTTGCGGGAAACTTCTTCAACGCTGGTGCGAACGGGTTCGGGCATGCCGGAGCCGTGTTCGTTGAGGTAGCGGGAGATGGCATCCACCGCACCTTTGCGGATGGAGCGGCCTTCGACCTCGATACCGCTCATGCGGGTGGTTGCAGAGAAGGGGACGAACTCGGCGTTGAGTTGGCCGAGTTCGCGGGCGCGAATGTTGAACTGTTGCTTAGCAAGGACGACGATGCTGCGGCCCTCGGGAGTTTCGTCGGAAAGGGACGAGAGTTGGGAGGCGTCGGCCAGTTGTTGCGGGGTAACCCCGGGGGCGGGGATGAATTCGGCGGCCTGACGATTGCCAATGGTGATGGTGCCAGTCTTGTCGAGAAGCAACGTATTGACATCGCCCGCGGCCTCCACTGCGCGGCCGGAGGTGGCGAGGACGTTGTGCTGGACGAGGCGGTCCATACCAGCGATGCCGATGGCGGAGAGCAGGCCGCCGATGGTGGTGGGGATAAGGCAGACGAGCAGGGATATCAATACGAAGACCGTCTGTTCTGCCCCGGAATAGACGGCGAATGGCTGCAGAGTCACGACCGCGAGAAGGAAGATGATCGTGAGGCCGGCGAGGAGGATATTGAGGGCTATCTCGTTGGGTGTCTTCTGACGCTTGGCGCCCTCCACCAGAGCGATCATGCGGTCAAGAAAGGTTTCGCCGGGGTTGGAGGTGATGCGGACACTGATCACGTCGGACAGAACGCGTGTGCCACCCGTAACGGCGGAGCGGTCTCCGCCCGCTTCACGGATCACAGGCGCGGACTCGCCGGTGATGGCGGATTCATCCACCGAGGCAACACCTTCGATCACTTCGCCATCGCCCGGGATCATTTGGCCGGCATGGACCCTACACTCGTCGCCCACACGGAGTTGCGAGCTGGGAATCTCTTCGAGTGTCTGGCTGCTGGTGATGCGATAGGCCGTAGTTTCGGATTTGGCCTGGCGCAGAGCGTCGGCCTGCGCTTTACCGCGACCTTCGGCCATAGCTTCAGCGAAGTTGGCAAAGAGAACAGTGAACCAGAGCCAAAGGGTGATCTGCACATTGAAGCGGAACCGACCGTTGTGGGTGGCGAGGTTCAGGATAAGCAGGATTGTGGTGAGGACACTGCCGATCTCTACCACAAACATAACTGGATTCCGCATCATCGTGCGCGGGTCGAGCTTGCGGATAGCGTCAACAAAAGCGCGGCGGACGATCTTCTGATCGAACAGCGAGCGGCGTTTGGATTGCGTGGCCATTCTGTGTTCTCTTTCGTTGCGCATTTGCGCTGTGCGGGCCATCATTCTGGCGCGACGCGTGAGCAGAGGGTCGCGTGTGGCTTTAGTAGACATGACCGGCCCGAAGCAGGAGGTGCTCGAGAATGGGGCCCAGGGAGAGCACGGGGAAGAACGTGAGAGCGCCGACTATGAGAATGACGCCCGTGAGCAGCACGGTGAACAAGGGTGTAGTCACCGGGAAGGTGCCCGCAGATGCAGGTACAATCTTCTTCGCGCCAAGGCTCCCTGCGATTGCCATCATGGGAATGAGCATCATGAACCTTCCCATGAACATAGCGACAGCCAAGGTGTGGTTGAACCAGTGCGTGTTGGCGTTGAGGCCCGCAAAGGCTGAGCCGTTGTTGCCAGTAGCGGAGGTATAGGCGTAGAGGATCTCACTGAGGCCGTGCGGCCCGTGGTTGGTCAGGCTGGAAAGGCCTAACTTGGGAAGCAGCACAGTTACGGCGGAGAAACCAAGAATGATCACGGGGAAGATGAGCAGATAGAGCATCGCCATCTGCACGTCGTAGGCCTCTATCTTCTTGCCCAGGTATTCGGGCGTTCGACCGACCATGAGGCCGGCAATGAAAACCGCCAGGATCACGAAGACAAGCACGCCGTAAAGACCGGACCCAACGCCTCCGAAGACGATCTCGCCCAGCAAGATGTTGATCATGGGTACCATGCCGCCGAGTGGAGTGAAGCTGTCGTGCATGCTATTGACAGCGCCGCAACTGGCATCGGTCGTGACGGTGGCGAAAAGCGCGGAGTTTGCGATGCCAAAACGGACCTCTTTGCCCTCCATGTTGCCGCCCGCCTGAGTGGTGGAGACTTGTGCGTCGACATGATGGAAAAGCGGGTTGCCATGCGATTCGGCCCAGTAACTGGTGAACGTGCCAGCAAACCAGAGGACGACCATAGCTGCAAGGACCGCCCAGCCGTGTTTGGGGGAGCCGACCATTTGCCCGAGTGTGACGGTGAGGCCCGCGGGGATCAGGAAGATAGACAGCATCTCCAGGAAATTGGACAGGGGCGTCGGGTTCTCGAAAGGGTGCGCGCTGTTGGTATTGGTGAAGCCCCCGCCGTTGGTGCCCAGCATCTTGATGGCTTCCTGAGAAGCGACGGGGCCCTGCGCGATGGTCTGCGTGGTGACTGTGGTGAGCTTCCCATCGGCTCCGGACACGTGCTGGGTCTCGAGAATCTGCGCGGCTTTATAGGGCTGGAAATTCTGGATTACTCCCTGGGACACGAGTGCGAGCGCGAAAACGATTGAGATCGGCAGAAGAATCCAGAGCGTGCTTCGGGTAAGGTCTACCCAGAAGTTGCCGAGGGCCTTGCTTTCGCGCCGTGCAATGCCGCGCACGAAAGCGATTGCGAGCGAGATGCCGACAGCAGCGGACCAAAAGTTGTGTGTGGCGAGGCCGAGCATCTGCGTGAGATAGCTCATCGTGGTCTCGGGCACGTAGGATTGCCAGTTTGTGTTTGTGGTAAAGGAGATCGCCGTATTGAGGGCAAGGGCCGGCTCCACACCGGGCAGATGCTGTGGGTTCAGGGGCAGCAGACTCTGCAGTCGCTCTATGCTGTAAGTCAGCACCATGGTCGCCGCGCTGAAGATCAGCATAGCCGTGACGTACTCGGTCCAAGGCATCTCCTGCTCCGCGTGCACCCCAGTGATTCGGTACAGCAGTCGCTCGCATGGGACCAGGATGGGATCGAGAAAAGTCTTGCGGCACTCGAAAACCGCAGTCATGTAGCTGCCCATCGGCTTGGCGAGAAGCAGCACAATCGCGATGAACAGACCGATTTGGAACCAGCCATTGGATGTCATTTTTTACCTAAAACTTTTCAGGGCGGAGCAGGGCATAGACCAGGTAGATCAATAGAAGGGCTGAAATGAAAAGGAGCACAATGTTCAGAATCATGAGTGACCCTTCTTTAAGCGGTCGCAGCCGACGACATAGGCGAGGCTAAGGCTGATAAGAAGGAAAAATAGTACGAATTCCAGTGCATCCAGCATTCTGCTCCCTCAAAGAGACCTGCCTACTTGACCAAGCCGCCGTTAGGAGGCTTGCGGCGTTGCCGCGCGGCCGAGTACGCATGGGTCGCTCTCCATGCATTCGAACGCCTCCTCAGTAAAGGAGGCGTAAAGACGGGAGGTTAACGTTGTGAGCTTTATGTGTTCCTCACACCCGCGCTGGTTCAATTGGTTTGGGCAGTACGGGTGAGACAAGTCGTGGGTGATCAGATCCGCCATCGGGAAGATACACCGCTCCTCCAGTTGAGCCGCAAACTTTTGCGAATACAGAGTTTTGGCGGACTTGTTCACGCCGTGCCCTTCATCGTAGAAAAGGCGTTCGGCGCCCGCTTGGTGGTCCTGGATCTGGCGACTCACGGCAAGTTTTCTTCCGAGATTGACGAGCCCCCTGCGGGAGACGGGCCCGAGGTGGGCCGACAAACTACGCTCCGAGTCAGCGGGTCAGCGGTCTGTTCCGCTATTCCCCTGAAGGTACATGGTGAGGACTGCGGGTCTCTGCTGATACACGGATGTACGCTGACACGGATAGCGGAGAACCAGGTCAAACATATTGTGAGCACTGCTTTGGAGCGTGCTCAGTCGATTGACCACATCGTCCCGATCACGACGGCGCGGGACAACGCCCGGCACCGTCGTGTTCTGGCCGACTTCTTGGCCCAGGAACTGCGAACACCGTTAACAGCTATCAAAGGTGCCGCGACCTCGTTGCTTTGGATCGAATCGTCTCCAGAGCTTCAGCGGGAGTTGTTGACGATCATCAACGAAGAGAGTGATCGGATCGACCGCTTCATCTCCGCGGCGACCCTGCTGGACAACCCATCAAAGCTGCGAACTGGTAGTCTTCCGAGACCTATAGATCGATAGACGGTACATCGGCCACCTGCTTGCTAGAACACCCGCTGTTCTGAAAAGAAGAGCAATCCGGCTGACTTCAAGCACTGAGCGGCTCTGAAGTCCGAACGGAGAATATCGCCTTTCCACCTCAACGAAGCAATAAGATGAGCAACCCGCATATGGCAGCGACCCCGAAACAAGCGACCGCTATCCATAGGGAGACGAATGGTTCTCTTTCGGCTGAGCCTACGCGTACGAAGTTGGTAGAGCCGGCTTCACTCTGAGCTGAATCCTGAATCTCCGATATCCGTTTCTGCATGAACTTAGCGTTTCGCTTTCCTGTACCTCGCGTCCACACCGGGAACTCTACCGAACACGAGCCGATCTACAACGATGATCGAGAGACAAGCATAAGAGAGGCATAAGCCGGGCAAGAGAAGTCCTGCGAGCAGCATCTCGCCAATCTTTACGCCTCACAAACGAATATTGTTTTCAACTTGCTGCTGGTCCCGATCTGGTCTGGGCCCAAGGAATACCCCTCGCGGGAAAGAAGAGCAATGTATGAATGAACCTGAGAGTTATTTCGTTATCCCAACGCACCGTTTGCGAGATGTAGCAGCGACGATCCAAGAGTATGATGACCACTTCTGGCGCAATGGGCACTCACCCCAGATGATGGTGTTTGACGATTCGACACCTGCGAATGTGGATAAGTACTTCTCGCAAATTGAACAGCTTAAAACGCGTTCCGACCTGTTCTATGTAGGTCCGCAACAGAAAGAGGAATTTCTCACCTATATAAATTCGCGTCTAAGAAACAAGCGACTGGAGCCTCTGGTGAG
Organism: Granulicella sp.; assembly: GCA_965198515.1. GTDB lineage: Bacteria > Acidobacteriota > Terriglobia > Terriglobales > Acidobacteriaceae > Granulicella. The sequence goes on from CBDAPO010000003.1 coordinate 143,239, forward strand.
AAACCTGTTCCGGCCCAGCTATGGAGGTAATCGAAACTACACCCTGATGTATACCCTCGGGGGCCTCGTGATCAGTTCCGATGATGACATGCGTCCTTATTCCTTGATGGAGGCCAGCCCTGAATCCCTGGAAGCAAACGAGATCAGCCGTGGACGTTTGCACCGTGTGGGGCATAACGGTTACACGCGCAAGTCCTTTGACATCATGTCTGCCTTCCTCGACGTTCTCGGAAAGCCTGCTCGTGACGTTCCAGAAAATTATGAAAAGGGTGACTTGCTTATAGACACTGCCATGGATCTGGAGACGAATGCTACCAAGGGTCTTTCTGAAGAGAACGCGTTGATGCTCAAGCGCGGCCCGATGCGTGAGGATGCATTGGTGAAAGTCGCACAAACGTTCCGGTCGGGCACAAACGACATCGATGCGATCGATTACGTAGACATGTTCCTGGCCAACGAGCAGCAGCTAAGTCCGGATGAACTGAACGACCTCTACGTCTTAGTGAACTTCCGACCAGTGCTCACCAACAAGAACTGGCGCATGGATTGCGGGGTTGCTGGTTACGACAACACGTTCGGTCTTCCCCCGTTCTTTCCGACGAGGCTTCGCTTTGAGGACTACATTTATCGCATTTGGCTTCAGCAAGAAGGCATTGTGGCGGCCCACGTGGATGCGGCGCAACACCACACCAAGAGCAATTACATGCGGAATCCGCCGGCGTCTGAGGTTTTGAACGAAGAAATCGCCAATCTTCTAAAGCGCAAAATCAAAGATTCAGTGACCCATATCGATGAGCTTGGTGTGAGCTTCGACTATCGCGGCGAGATCACTGGGAACGATGCCGAGGAAATACTGACCAAGATCACCACCTTGCACCGGAGAGCCGTAGAGGCCTCTCGCATCGCTGCGAATGAAGAACGAGCTGAATCTCTACGGCTGTTCGCAACGAATCTCGACAAAGCTTTCTATGGATTTGAGCCGGATTTCTTCCAACACAATCTGGTGAGGATCGTGGACGACGCAATCGGAGTGATCAGGGCCTCGCTGGAGCTCTGGCCAACGTTGGTCGAAATTTGTTACTTCCAGAAAACGAGGCACGGTCTACCGATGTTGCAGCTGCGATAATCAGGGCCCTCGGTGAACTTTGCGCAAACGCGCCGCTTCCGTTACGGGGCGGCGCGTTTCTTATTGCAGCTTTTGGCGGAGGGGAGTTCCCGAACCACCTTCGGCTTGGGTTTCCTTGCCTTGACCTGTGGAGCAGCACTGGCCTTTTTTGGCCTGACTGCAAGGACCGCAGCGAACCTCATCATGTTTTAGGAGGTCTTATACGTCACCTCCTGTTTGATGCTCCATATCATGATCCCTCTTAACGAGAGGTCAACGTCACCTGGAGCGACCCTCAAATGAGGAACCCCGGCGAAACGGAGTTTCGCCGGGGTCTTCCCTTGCTTGCTGTGTCTTAGAAGTCATACCGCAGAGCGAACTGACCGGTGCGGTTGCCTGCCGATTCGGCCGTGGTAGCTGCTGTGAGTGCGCCGAAGCCGGCTACGCCCACTTGTGTCGAAGGAGGTGCAAAGTTGGTGTGATTGAGCACGTTTGTGAAGGTGCTTTCGAAGCGCAAGCGAGAGCCTTCCGTGATGTGGAAGTCCTTTGCCACGCCGAGAGCAACGGTCTTGGTTCCAGGGCCTTCAAGGATGCCCACTCCGGCATTGCCGAAGCGCCCTGCGTTTGCCGGGGTGGGCGCGAACGCGGCGACGTTGAAGTAGGCGTTCCGGGACCGGCCCGCGGTGAAGTTTGTAGATACCTGATCCGGACGAGCAAAGGCGCCACGAGCTGCGAGATTGGTGTTGGATTGATCGTAGGCGGGGCTGATGCTCGGTGTCTGCCAAGGGCCGCTCTCGACCAGAGTGACGGTGTTGAGATCCCACCCTCCAACGATTTCATTCAGCAGGCCACCTCTGTTGAGATACCTGCGGCCCTCACCGAAGGGAGACTGAATGATGCCCGTGAGGAGAAACCGGTTACGGCGCGTTCCTTCCACATTGCCGTAGTCGGCGCGAGTATTGAATCGGTCGGCGATGGGCAGGCCGTAGGCAACCTCACTGCCGAATCCGCTCGGGTTGTCACCCTGGTTGTCGGCGAGGTTTTTGGCGAGCGTGTAGTTCGCGTCGAAGTAAAGGCCGTGTGTCATGCGATGCGTGGCTTCCACTTCGAGCGCGTCATAGTTCGATTCACCGTGGTTGAAGGTGCTATAGAGCACGCTCCAGTTTTGGTAAGGGGCACGCGGATCCACGAAGATGCCGGTCGACGCCTGGGTTACGTTGGCGCCGGCGTTTGGGATGGTATACGGCGTAGGGCTGGCTGGGATTTGATTGAGGTCTTCCGTAATGCTCAGGCGGTAGGTGTGCATGCCGACGAAGCTGGTGCGCAGCGAGGTGTTTTTGGTAATCTCCCGCTCCACGGTAAAGCTGTACTGGTTAGCCTGCGGATCACGGTAACGGGGATCGACACCCTGATCGAGGCCACCACCGCCGTACTGTACGCAGGAGGTTGAGTTCGGGTTCGCAACGCAATCGGGGCTAGCCGGGGGAGCGACGTTGGGAAAGCTGATCAACGGCTGCCCCGTCGCCGTTACGCTGTTGCTGTACGGATGCAGTGCGGAGGTTGGATTGCCGCTGTTGTTGAATGAAAGCGGACCGAGGTTGGTGATGGTGTAAACACCGAAGCCGCCGCGGATGACGGTTTTGTCGTTGTTGAAGGGGCGAAAGGCGAAGGAGATACGTGGCTGAATGTTGCCCTTATAGGTTTGCCGCAGGCCGGCTCCCAGGCCGTCCTGCGATGCCGTCACGTATTTTGTGCAGGGGAGCAAGCTGGTCGTGAGGCCACAGGCGTTGAAAGACTGCTGGAAGCCAAGGTTCGAAGCCTGGATGTTTTGCTGCTTCAGGTAGGCCGCAAGGTTATCCGGAACGACGATCGAGTTGGTGCTTTGGTCGAAGTTTGCAAGATTGCCACCGTCCTCGATGAAGGGCGGGAGGATCTGATAGCGCAAGCCGTAGCTGAGGGTGAGCCTGCTGGTGATCTGCCACTCATCCTGCAGGTAGACCGCACTTTGCACGGTGGTGCCGCCGACGTCAGGGCTGGAGACGGCGAAGTACAGCGTTGTGGGTGCGCCCATGAGGAAGTCGGCGAAGGCGTTGCCTGCGAAAGCGGGGTTGGTTGCCGTTGCCGGCATGGCGCTGAAGTTGGGCTGAAAGGTGAAGTCGCCGAAGTCGTCGGAGTTATACACGGGGGCGAAGCTCTCAAGATCGAAGTAGCGGACGTGGCGTATGTCAAGGCCGCCTTTGAAGGTGTGCTTACCAAGCGTATAGGTGAGGTTATCCGTAAATTCGTAAGTCTTCGATTGCGTCACGCCCGTCTTGTCGCGGCCAATGGGTTGAAAGTTGGTGCCGGAGCTGAAGTTGAAGGTGGGGAAGGCGTGTGTCAGCGGATGCTGGCTGATGTTGACGCCCTGCAGATCGAGTTGCTGTAAAGCCGCCGCCCCTTCGATTGGAAATCCGACGCCGGTGGTCACGTTCGTGAGGCCGAAGCGGAACTCGTTGAGCAGCCGCGGTGTGAAGGTGTAGGTGTAGGAAACGAGCAGGCTTCGGTTGTGCACGCTGTCGAGATCGTTCGGCAGTAGCGGATTCACAAACTGTTCGGAGATGTTCTTACGACTAAAGCGTGCGTAGAGCGACTGCTTGGAGCCGAAGACCTGATCCAGGCGCAGGTCGGCGCCGTCCGTGCTGGCCGGTGTTGCGACGAACGTTTCGTAATTGGGCGAACCCACTGGCGCATTTGGGATGTTGGGTAGAGGGTAGTAGGTGCTCAGCAGTGTGCCGGCTGTCGGATTGATGTTGGTCACCGGATAGGGATCGCCGAGGTCGGTGAGGTTTCCGGAACGATCGGCGAGCGAGGGTACGGCATACTGTTCCGCAGCCGAGAACGTACGGCGGTTGCCCTCATAATCAAAGAAGAAGAAGGTGCGATCTTTGCCCTGGTAGAGATGTGGGATGGAGAGCGGGCCCGAAAACGATCCGCCAAAAGTGTTGTAGTTCAGCGGCGCTTTGCCCTGGAAGTTATAAGGGTCGGCGTTGAAGATGTCGTTCTGGTAATACTCGAACAGACTTCCGTGAAACTTGTTGCTGCCGCTTTTCGTGACGAACGTAACGTCGCCCACCTGAGAGAACTCGGCGCTGTTGTTGAAAGCCGTCACCTTTACGGCAGCGATGCCTTCCTGTGAAGGATAGGCGTCCGCCAAAGGCCCGTTCTGACGCACGTTGGTGGTGGAAACACCGTCGACAGAGAAGTTGACCTGCGATGAACTCGCACCATCGAGGGCGATGTTTCCCTGGCTGTCTTGCTGAACGTTGGGAGAGAGCGCGAGCGCGCCGAGCGGACTCGTGGTCACAGCGCGATTATTCAACGGCAACTGGGTGATCTGGGCGTTGTCCTTGGAATCGCTGATTACAGCGCTTTCCGTGTTGATTACGTCAGCCGCGCCGCTTACCTCGATGGTGGTGGCCTGCGAAGCAACGCTCAATGTGACCGGAAGCCGGAGATCCTGACGCGTATCCAGCGTGATGCCGCTAAGGTTGGTCGAGGAAAAACCGGAGTGAACGACCTGCAGGCGGAAATGACCAGGCTTGATATTGGAAAACAGGAAGTTGCCGTCATTGTCGGTGGTCACCACGCGATCAGTATTTTCGTCGGTGCTGTGCAGGGTCACTGTTGTGCCGGGGACAGCCGCGCCCGTTGAGTCAGCGACGCTGCCACGAACACTGCCGAACGTAGATTGGGCCAGCGCTGAATGCAAAGGAAAACAGGACAGACACAATGCCGTTGCAACTGAAAGCTTTGATGATATCGCCTCAACCCGCACGGGTCTGATCGAGGACGTTTGCTGCATTGCGGTTATCAAGCGCGACTGTTTCTGCGGGAACATATTGCCTCTCTGGTGCGAAAGCAACTTCGCTACGCCAGTAGAGCTCTTGGTGCGTGAGGGAGGCATGATGATGCACAAGAAAACCAGCGATCTTTACGGTCTTTTTAGGTCGTTACAAGTAGCATAACGAGATAGAACAGCGGGCCAGGGAGCGCATGTGGCACCGCAGTTTGTTCGGGAAAGAGAAGGGGTCCGGCAGTGTTCAACGCGGTTCCATTACAGGATCTTCGCGTGAGCTTTCTTGCGGTTGGACCACCAGCCGCTGGTAAAGCTCCGGGGAGAGTCGCGGGTGCATTGTTTGCGGTCGTCGTCGTGGTATCGATTGCGATTCTGGCCTTCCTTGCTCGCCTAACGTTGTCAGCCGCTGAGCCCCTTGAACTGTTGGTTGTGCTCCTGGTTGCACTTCGGCTTGGGCTGTTGCAAGCTTCCGCTGCGTCCATTGCGGCGGCTCTCGCGTTGGATTACCTGTTCACGCAACCGCTCTTCAAATTCACAATTGCAGACCCGCAGAACTGGATCGCTCTTGTCACTTTTGAAACCATTGCCCTCTTTGTAAGCCGGCTCTCAAGTAGAGCTCGAGCCCACGCAACGGAGGCGGAGAAGCAAAAGCATCATGCTGTAATCCTGTACGAACTAAGCCGATCCATTTTGTATCTTCAGCAGCAGCAGCCGATTGCGGAACAGCTCTCGCCTCTGATTCGTGACCTTGTTGGGGCGGACACCGTCGGCTTGTGGAGCATCACGGAAGAAGCATCTTCCAACCAGACCGTACCGGTGAGCGGTCCTGGTCGCGCTGCGTACGAAGCGTACCTCGGGGACCGCAACATCGATGACGTAGAGACCTGCTGCTCTTCGCGCAGCTTGCGCTTGGGCATGACCGTTATTGGTGGCATGACTCTGCATGGATGGCGACCGGACCCATTGATGGCCGACGCCGTAGCCTCCTTAGCCGCGCTTGCATTTGAGCGTGCGCGTGCCTCCCGCCGCGAGAGCCGGGCCGAGGTCGCCCGTGCATCCGAGCAGCTCAGAACGGCTGTCCTGGATGGCTTAGCACACGCCTTCAAGACTCCTTTGACCGCTATCCAGGCCGCGAGTTCGGGACTGCTGGAGCTTGGGAACCTGAATGCCACCCAAGCTGAACTTATCTCAATCGTTGACGATCGGGCCACGATGCTCTCACAACTCACGACTCAGCTGCTACAAACAGCGGCCATGGATGCTAAACAACTGCGCCTGCTCAGGACCAGGGTAGTGACAGCGGACCTCATCGACAAGGTGATCCGTGCACAGGAAAATCAGGTACAGGCCCGCATCCATTTCCAAAGCGCAAAGAAGTTGTCAGATGATCATCTAGATGCGCCCTTGTTTGAGCTGGCTCTGCAGCAACTCGTCGACAACGCGATCAAGTACTCGGTTCCCGAGACGCCGATTCGCATTGAGGTACAGCAGGATGAATGGGAGACAGTTGTGTCTGTGGCGAATGTGGGCCGACCTGAATTTCTAATCCGACCGGAAGAACAAATGAAGATCTTTGAAAGGTACTATCGAGGCGCTAGGGACGACTATGGCCCGGCCGGGACGGGACTCGGGCTCTCTATAGTGAAAAAGATCGCTGAAGCCCATAACGGACGTGCGTGGGTCCAGTGCGATCAGACTGCAACCCGCTTCTTTTTATCTCTGCCGCGCTTGCGAAGGGAACTATGATGAACGGCTCGCAAGGAGCGATTCTGCTCGTGGAAGACGATCTATCGATTCGCCGTAGTTTGAAGGCAGTCCTGAAGGAACTGCATTTTGATGTGGGGGAGGCGTCTTCCGGCGAGGAGGCGTTGATCACGCTGCGCCAGCGCACCTTTGACGTTGTGCTGATGGATCTGAACATGCCCGGGATGGGGGGCATGGAAGCGTGCCGGCGGATACGCCGAGAGTTCCCCACCCATTCTCTTATCGCAATCACTGTACGTGACAGCGAGGACGACAAGGTGATGGCGCTGGATGCTGGCGCAGACGACTACGTGACAAAGCCGTTTCAGATTCGGGAACTCATAGCACGAATCAAAGCAGCTCTGCGGCGCAGCCGGGATCGTGCGCCGGAACCCGCGCGCCTGATCCAGATCGGGCCCTTCGCACTCCACCTCGGGCGCCGGTATTTCAAGAAAAACGGTAGGGAAATCCACCTGACACCGACAGAGTTCGATCTACTTGCGTACCTCATGAACCATGCCGGTCACCCCATTTTGCATTCAAAGCTTTTGAGCGCCGTGTGGGGGCCCGAATACGGCGACGAGCGGGAGTATTTGCGCACTTACATCCTGCAACTACGTCGCAAGTTTGAGGAGGATCCTGCACAACCGATGTACCTGAAGACGGTGAATTACCTGGGCTATGTCTTTCTGGACACGGTGGAGCAAACGGAGCCGGCGACTGACACGGAAGAGGCAGTCTCTCCCGAACGGGACATGGAGTCGTGAAGCTCTGCCCGCAAGCCAACTTCTTGCGGAGGCGCAACGGTCGGGGACGTGGATCCACAGTCGTTCTAAAAGAAGCGAGTCAAGAGGTGTATGGAAACTCCAATCATTCGTGCGCAGCAGGTAGAAAAGTTTTACGCACAACCCCACGAGACTCGCATCCAGGTCATCGCAGCGACGGATCTCTCCATTTGCAAGGGTCAGATCGTGGCCCTTCTGGGACCTTCAGGATCTGGCAAGTCTACGCTGCTGCGGATGCTCACGGGATTGTCGGCTCCATCTGCGGGGCAGGTGTACTGGCACGAGAAGGCCATGACGGAATCCGAACCAAATGTTTCTATCGTCTTTCAGAGCTTTGCGCTATTTCCCTGGCTTACAGTCCGGGATAACGTCGAAGCTCCACTGAAGGCACGCGGCATTCGGCCCGAGGAACGCAAGCAGCGTAGCCTAGCCATGCTGAAAACCGTAGGTCTGGAAGGGTTTCAGGGGGCATACCCCAAAGAGCTTTCGGGCGGCATGCGGCAGCGTGTTGGCTTTGCGCGGGCGTTGGTGGTTGAACCTGAAGTGCTTTTTATGGACGAACCGTTTTCAGCTCTCGATGTGCTCACGGCGGAGAACCTGCGCGGGGAACTCCTTGCTTTATGGCAAAAGAAGACTATCCCAACCCAAGCCATCTTTCTGGTGACCCACAATATTGAAGAGGCGGTGATGCTGGCTGATCGCATCATTGTTCTCGGGCGAAATCCTGGCCGGATTCGGACGGACTTCAACCTAGAACTTGCTCATCCTAGGAACCGCAAGAGTCCGGCCTTCGATCAGCTTGTGGACTACATCTACAAAGTGCTGACGCAGCCGGAAGCACAACCGCCTGCCCTTCCACAGACGAAAGCGCATTCGGTGATCTATCAGATGCTGCCTCATGCGCGTCCGGGAGGTGTCGCGGGATTATTGGAGATGCTCCAGGATCATGGGGGCCGATACGAAGTGTATCGGCTCGCGGATGAGCTTTCGTTGGAGATCGATCATCTGCTGCCCATCGTTGATGCTGCACGACTCTTAGGGTTCCTCACCGTAGAGCACGGTGTAGCCGTCATCACGGAAGGCGGCGCGGCTTACGCGAAGGCTGAAGGTCTGGGTCAGCGCGCGATCTTCCGAAAAGCGGCGGTCGAACGCGTTCTGTTGATCCGTCAAATCCTGAGCGCCGTAGATGCGAAAACTGACCATAGCGTTCCCGAGGATTTCTTCCACGACATGCTGGATGAGCAGTTTAGTGAGGACGAGACCCTTCGCCAACTAGAAACTGCAGTGACCTGGGGTCGGTACGCTCAGCTGTTTGACTTCGACGCAACTCGCCGCCGTTTCGTTCAGACAGAGTACAACGCGCAAGGAAAGCAGTGATGGAGATACCCATCCGCGGCAACCTGGCCCCAAGCCGTGAGACCATGGGCCGCACACAAGCGGTGACTCGCACATGGCCCGTTGTGATGGACACTGTTGTTGCTGCCATCGGGCTTGCCTGCTTTTACGCCATCATTAGCATTGCCCATTACTGGGCAGGCCAGGCACAGCCGGAGATCGCTATCTCACTGAAAGCGCGAGCTCTGCCGCTCTATGCGTTTTACTCGCTTGTACGCGTTGGTGTTGCGTACGTGCTGAGCCTCTGCTTTGCGATTGGATACGGCTACGTGGCCGTTCACAGTAAGAGGCTCGAACCACTCCTAGTGGCCGGTCTGGACGTGTGTCAGTCGATCCCGGTGCTTAGCTTCCTGCCTGGCGTGATGCTGGCGATGGTCGCGCTCTTTCCCAAGCGGCAGATCGGGGTAGAGCTTGGGGCGATTTTGCTCATCTTCACGGGCGAGGTCTGGAACATGGCCTTCAGCTTCTACTCTTCGGTGAAGAGTATTCCACGCGAGCTGAACGAGGCCGCAACCGTATTTGGGTTTTCGCGTTGGCAGCGCCTCCTCCAGTTGGAGTTACCTTACGCGACCATCGGATTGGTATGGAACTCAATGGTGTCCGTAGCCGGCGGCTGGTTTTTCTTGATGGCTTGCGAAATGTTCGTCTTGGGAAACCGAGATTTTCGCTTGCCGGGTCTTGGCTCTTATCTGCAAACTGCTGCGAGTGCTGGCGACACCTTGGCGATCGCGATGGGTCTAACCGTGATGATCGCGCTGATTATCGCGATCGATCAGATCATCTGGCGTCCGGCGATTGCGTGGAGCGACAAGTTCAAATTCGAGCAGGTGGAAAGCGTGGGACGTACTCGCTCGCCGATGCTGCAGTTGCTCCAACAAGCAAGTGCGCTTGAAACCCTGCGCTGCCGCACGGTGGTCCCTGTCTCTGAGGCCATTTACCACAGACTGGGACAGCAGGCTGTTCGCGGCAAAACACCACCAGCCCGCAACGGGCAAATGAAGCGAATTGCACTGTGGCGTTGGATCCTTGGATTGCTGGCTGTCTGCGGGATCGTGTATCTTGCCGCCGAGGCACTCGCACTCTTGCGGGAAGTCACCTCGCCGCAGATACGAAGCGTCCTGTTCGGCGCCTCTGCCACCTTTATGCGCGTGAATATCGCGTTGCTCTTGGCGGCAGCCTGGACCATTCCTGCGGGCGTAGCAATCGGCTTCAATCCGCGGCTTGCCCGTATCGCTCAGCCCATAGCGCAAATTGCTGCATCAGTTCCTGCTACAGCCCTGTTTCCAATTCTTCTCCTGGGGTTGTTGCACTTGGGCGGGGGCATGGGCATTGCCGCCATCCTGCTGATGCTACTTGGAACTCAGTGGTACATCCTGTTCAACGTCATCGCTGGCGCAATGGCCATCCCCTCCGATCTAAGGGAGGTGTCCCGGCTGTTTCACTTCACCTCGTGGCAGCGTTGGCGCACAGTGATCCTTCCCGGAATCTTTCCCTTTCTCGTCACCGGTATGGTGACGGCCTCGGGAGGCGCCTGGAATGCAAGCATCATCGCCGAGTATTTTCACCTGAAAGGTCGGACAATTCACACCATTGGACTGGGTGCGCAGATTAGTGCTGCGACCGATGGCGGTCAATTTCAACTTCTGCTTATCTCGACGATTGTGATGGCACTCATGGTCATCACGATTAATCGGCTTGTATGGCGTCCGCTGTACCGGCTCGCCGAGACGCGGTATAAACTCGAGGGTTAACGACCAAGGTGTTTGTGTACTCTAGCGGATAGACGAACGACCTCATGTACTTCGGAACGAAATGAGCGCTTTCCGCAAAGACCGGAGTTTTCTTCGCAGAGACGACGGAGTACGTGCCGGGCCGTATGGGCGTGTCACGCTGTCGGCGAGCCTCCTTATACCTCCCTTAGCGTTGACGTTCGATAGTAGCACTCGGAATAAAGGACGCCACTCTCATGAGCCATCAGCCTAAAACTCGCGACGAAACGATAAATGTTCATGTTGTCCCGGAACCCCTGGCTGCCGTTCTGGAAGAGGAACTTCGGCATTTAGAGGCTCGTGAAAAACACCTTGAGCATCAGGCAGCCCGCGGCGACTCGACAGTTTTGGACTCTTTGCACGATGTTCGAATGAAGATCTCCTCTTTAGAGGAAGGCATTCGTGCGGTGGAGCATCATCGTAGCCTGTGAGCGGACTTAGGATAGATCAACGTGCGCTATCTATTGCGCGATCTAGGGCGATCTGCACCTTGACGCCCTGAAGAAGGCTGCGAAGGTCGAGTTCTTTCGCTTCGAGGATCTACATCCTCACCAGGACGAGCGGTGAACAGTGAATGATCTGCGCCATGCAAAAGCCAACCACAAGGGTCGTACGCTGATATCCTCGATTTAAGATCCGCTCGACAAGTTCCGACAGCATGAGAAACAACACGCAGGTTTGGACTTGAATGGCAGGCGACTTCAGCGAGAAGAATCCCATGCTAACAACGAATGTCGTCAGGAAAGCTACCGCCGGAGCCACTATCGCGTTGTCTGTATGTTTTTCAGCTTGCAACAGATCTGCTGCTGTGTAGGATGCTGCTCCCTGTGGAAACGTCCTTGCCAGAAGGGAAAAGCGGATACCGACACTAATAATGAAGCGAATAGATGCGATTGTCGCGATGAAAAGAATGGCATAGCCAGCCTTGGCAAACCGCAATGCGAAAAGAACACCTTCCAGTGCGGGTATGATCCCGAGATAGTTCGTCGCCACCTTAGCAAGCGCACCTCGTTGTCCGACTTGTAACAGACGCAGGGGTCTGATACTCGCGACCAAAAGGAAGACGATGTGTGCAAGATGCGATGATCGTGCTTGCTGAAAGGGCATTTCTAGACGGGGGCCTCCGACCTTGGGCAAGTGATTACGAACGATCGAGACCGTTCGTAATCAACTTCCTCGGGTTGCATAACCAGTGGTTGGCTTCGAGCGTGCCTGGATAGCTGGATGCTGAGCAACGCAAGCGACTTTCGCGAACGTGAAGGTCGTGTATCTTCCGGCCATGCTGTTCAGAATTTGAGGAGTAGGGCAAAGGTCATGCGGTTCTCGCTTTGCCGTAGATCCGGCGCCCAGCCTGCTGTCAGAGAGCCCGGCGCACCCTGGTTACCGCCCGGCGGGGTAATACCTCCGGGCCCGCTGAAGTAAGGCACGTTTGCGGCACGATGGTTGTACTCGAGCCGATAGGTAAAGTATTGGCTGGGCATGTAGTCGACGGTCGTCGAAACGTCCCATCCCTTGAATTTGTCGCCAGGGTTCTCGGTAAAGTATGGTGTCCCTGAAGCTGCAGTTGCTCCGTTGATCGGCGGTAGAAGGACCAGGTACCGCCCGGGGTTGTTGATGCGTCCTCCGCCAATCGTCAGCCCGAAGCGATCCCGCTCGAACCAGGCCCGGTTATAAACCATGAATCCGAGAAAGCTCTGCTTGGGAGCGACCGTTCCGTCGGGGTTCTTGCCGTTTCCATGGCAGCTCACACCGCCGCCGCTCTCGCATCCAGCATCTCCGGTTACGGTGAACGCGGCTTTATCGATCAAGGACGAGGGGCGATCGTAGTACTTATATTCGATGCTGTCGTCGGTATGGTACCTAGTCCGGCTGGGTATACCAAGAGCATCCTCACCGAAGCCGTATTGATTGCCGAGAAGCTCTAGCTTCGGAGTGGGCCTATACAGAATCTGGCCTCCGAGGCCTGGCCGCTGATTGTATCGACCATAAGATTGCCAGCCGTTGATAAACCATGGCTCGATCTTCAGCTTTGCGGTCGGAAACCACTGTACGCGCACACCGTTAAAGAACCATGGTGTGTTGGACGACACGTAGGACGGTTGATAGCTCCAGTTGTCGAACTGGTAAAACGAGAACAGGCCCACATACGAAAGAAAGATGCCTGCGTCCACGTTGAGACCGTGCTGCACGTTGAAGTGGTAACCCGCATTCGCCTCCGATACGTAGCGGTAGGCGTCGGAAAGATCCCACTGTCCGCGTGCAGGGCTGGCATCGTTACGCGGGGTGGCGGTGGAGTAAAGACCGATCTGGCTCAGGACGCGCGCATGCACGTTATTGAGATGGAAGTCACCACCGATGCCCAAGTCAGTCAAGGTCACTTCCTGGGCGCGGAAGACCTCGCTTGATCCCCCGATCGTATCGTCTGCGGGGTGCCGAAAATCATAGGTATAGCTGACGTCGGAACGAATCTCCGGCGTAAAGAAGCGGGTCGCGTAGGGTGTGTCCTTGGTCCTAGGATTGCCATTGAGCCAGGTAAAGTCCCCAAATGCAAACGGCTCTGAGTGCGGGCTCTTCGGATCAGTGGAACTGAGGTCGGTAGTCTCTTCGGCAGCCGCAGGCACGGTTGCGTTCGCGGGAGCGGATGCTTTGCCGGTTGTCGCGGGGGTCTCTGCCGGGTTGACCGCGCTCGCCTTCCTCATGTTCGCGAGCTCTTTTTCCAGAGCGTCCACACGCTTTTGAAGCTCGTCTATCGTTGACGCTGGCTGTGCGCCTGTTTTGTCATTAAGTGGGGTGTCTTGTTGCGTCGTTTGTCCGGACATTGTAAGCGTAGAAGGGTAAAGTACAAGAGCGCTGCTAGCTGCAAGAAGAAGCTTCGCTCCGTGGTGTGATCTCAATGGCTACTCGTTTCTGATCCGTTCGGATTCGGCTCGGGCCTACGGACCACTGCTATTCGACCGTTACAACCATAAGGACCGCATAAAGGTGTGCCTCCTTAGCGGAGGTCGACTATGTCCTTGCCGCGTGCAGATTTTGAGTAGCTGGTTAGCGCTTTGAGATCAGTGGATGTCTGGAGGCGCTCGGCCCGACCTCACTACCTGAGGAAGGCAGTTTAGGCCCATTGACCTGTCCGAGAACTGGTTCCAACCCGTGCTTGCAATGCAAAAAGTTCGACGGTGAGACCCGGATGCATTCTTGCGACGCAGGGTGATAGGTGTCCGTTCCTCAGCCATCGACGGAAGGAAGGAGTTCCATCTCTTTCTGCGGAGTAAGCGGCTCTGTGATGCCTTCGGGTGGTCCCTCCCGTATGGTGTCGACCTCCAGAAAGATATGTGTAATTTCCGGAAAATGAGCCCGTACGCGATCCTCGATCTGGTCGACGCTCAATTCAACCTGCCTGCTACTGACGCCCCTGCAAAATTGGATCGTCATGGCCAGCAATGCATCATGTGGGCCGAAAAAAGTGGTAAACGGGTAACCAGACCGTTCAACTCCGGGAGCTTCGCCGGCCAGCTTACAGATTGCATGTAGCGCCGCGCGGTTCAATCCCTCCCCAATCAGCAGGGCCTTTGTCTTCGCCCCGAGCAGAACGGCGACGCTCATTAGCAAGAGACCAATCAGGATGGAAGCGATGCTGTCGCACCAGAGTAGGTGAAAGCGTTGCCCCATGAAAGTCGCGGCAAGTGCAACCGCGATGCCGAGAACAGCCGCGGAATCCTCAAAGAGTACGGTGAAAGAGGCGGGATCCTTGCTGTTTCGAATCGCTTGCAGTACAGAAATGCCGACGTTCAGCTTGAAGAACTCGCGGAGAGCAATCACCAGCGAAGATGCTTCAAACACTGCAGAGCAGGCCAAAACGATGTAATTGGCCTTCAGGTGCTCCAGCGGACGTGGATGAAGAAGATGTAATACGCCCTCGTAGATTGATACACCCCCGCCCAGAGCAAACACAGCGAGGGCGACGACCATCGTCCAGAAGTACAGTTCCCGGCCATAGCCAAAGGGGTGCAGTTCGTCTGCCGGCCGCCGGCTCAGCTGCAAACCCAGTAGCAGCAGGCCGCCATTGCCTGTATCCACCAAGGAGTGGATGCCCTCGGAGAGCATGGCAGAGCTGCCGGTCATAGCCGCAGCAACCATTTTGGCAATTACGATGGCCGTGTTCGCAAACATGGCCGCGTACAGCACCTTCCGAGTAGAACTGATGTCTTGCTTAGTCATTCAGCCTGTTTTCTGCGCTCACGAGCTAAGGATGACAGCCTGATGGTCAAGAGAGCATAAGGGCCGCAGACTGCAAAGGTCTGAGCATTGTTTTCAGCCCCAATCACAAACCAAACAACCGAATTAGCGCGTCTCACATTGTGAATATCTGGGGAGGTAACGCCGCCACCTTTCAGGAGATTGGATCGGGTCAGGAAAGCGACATCCAGTCGGGAAATGCAGCCAGCGGGAACTACGAAAGAAGATGACCGGAGCTTCGTCTAGGAGGGCGAACACAGAACTCAAGGTTATTTTGAGCACAAGCCAAGGGCCGCAGCGACTTGTCGAGATACATAAGTCTCCCGGTCCAGCGTTTTATTCAGCCGCCAAGAATGAGTCCTCTGCCTCGGGGCTCCTCTTAGTTTTCTGACTTGTTTGCTGCTTCATTCTGGTGAGGACTCTCCCCGGCATTCGCAGGGGAGAGCTGGTCCAGATCGACTCACCTCTGTAACATGGTGCGAATTACCGCAGCACGATGTTACCGCCACCCGGCATGCTGGGAATGGTTACGCCCCAGAGCCCGCCTGTTTGTGTAAGCGCTAGAGTCCGCCCCGCAACCGTGGCTCGCTTCTGTTGGGGCGACCAACCTACCACTTCGATACGGTAAGAGGTCCACCACGGTCGCCAGGAGCCTTCTTGCTTGCCGATACTGATCGTCAGGGAGCCATCCTCTGCGGCGGAGCAGGTGAAGTGGATACGCGCGTAGACGCCCTTGCGGTAGTCGAAGCTGTGACCGTCGTCGGAGTAGACGCTGCCCTCGCAAGCCTCCCCGGATACGGTTGGCTTTGGAAGCAGCGGGTAGACACGGAGCTGAGAGGGCCTTCGGGAACGGTTGCGGTGCTCTGGGTAAGGGGCGCGATAGGGAGGACGCTGCCGCCCCGTACGTACACGGGCAGATCTTCCAAGGTGGGCGAAATGCTTAACTGTTTGTGGGTGAGAACGAGGTCACGCTGCTCAAGATCCAGCGCACTTCCGGGCTGTTGTTCGATATAACGCTCACCAGACCAGTAGTCATACCAAACTCCCGGGGGAAGGTGGATGGTATATGGGGCAACCTCGTCCGGAGAGGGATTGGGGGCGATCAGGATCTGGCTGCCCAACAAGAACTCACTGCCCCCCGTGGCGTCATCCAGGGGCGCTCCATCGGGGTTCGCGTGAGGGAACTCCAGAAAGAGAGGGCGGTTGAAAGGGAGACCATCACGAGAGGTCTCCTCGGCGACCGTGTACAGATACGGCATCAGCCGGTAACGCTCTTCGATGTAACGTCTGCGGATGGCCTCCTGTTCCGGCCCATCAACCCAGACCTCGTGTGGTCGCGTACCCTTGGCGGAGTGATCGCGGTCAATAGGTTGAAACGCAGAAAGCTCCAGCCATTTGGTCAAGAGCGCGGGCGAAGGCGAGCCTGCAAACCCCCCTACATCGGCCCCTGCGAAAGAAAAGCCGCTAAGCCCCAGATCCATAAGCTGCGGCACGGTCATGCGTAAGTGATTCCAGGTGGAGCTGTTGTCACCTGTCCAGGTTGCACTATAGCGCTGGCCACCAGCATAACTGGCGCGGGTCATGACATAGGGGCGTTCGTTGGGCCGGAGAGCGAGTTGACCGTCGTAGGTGGCCCGGGTGTTCTCCATCCCGTAGACGTTGTGGATTTCAAGGTGGCTTGCTGTACGTGCACGAAAGCCTGGTTCGTCAATTCTGTGTTGCACGTCGTCCGGCATTGTCTTGTTGGGAACATCGAACACTGAGGGCTCGTTCATGTCGTTCCAGAACCCTGCGACGTTGTCTGCAACGAACTGCTGATAAAGGGTTCCCCACCATTGACGTGTTTGCGCCTGGGTGAAGTCAGGGAAGACGGAGGGACCGGGCCACACCTTACCGGAATACACCGTGCCATCCGGATTTTTCAAGAAGTGATCGCCGGCTGTCCCTGAGTCATACGGCGCGTACCCGACACCTGGTTGCTTCGCGATATGGAGATCGGTGATCACGACCAACTTGAAGTCCTTGCGTCCAAGGTCCTTCACCAGGCCAGGGAAGTCTGGATAGCCTGTTCGTTCACCGTGAACGGCCAGTTCTTATGCTGAAAATCGATGTCGAGCCAGAGCACATCGCAAGGGATGCGATCGGCGCGCAGGCGGTCTGCAATGTCACGCAGTTGTGACTCCGGAAAATAGGTGTAGCGCGACTGCTGGAAACCAAGCGACCACAAGGGGGGCAGCGGTGACGGCCTGGTAAGCCAAGCCCAGTCTGTGATTACCTGCTTTGGATCGGGACCGTAGACCAGATAGTAGTCAACGGGTCCATTCAGCGCGCCGGAGGTGTACTGGTCCGGATTCGTGCGTCCGAAATCGAAAGCCGTGCGCCAGGTGTTGTCCAGAAAGACACCATGCGCGCGACCATGACTCAATTCGAGGAAGAATGGAATCGATTTGTAAATGGGGTCGGTAGATTCCTGCCAGCCGAAAGCATCCGTGTTCCACATCGTGAACGCTTGGCCGCTGCGATCCAGTGGACCGGGCTTGTCGCCCAGACCGAAGAAGTGATCGCCATTGTCGCGCTTCTTCGCGACGGTAAAGCGCGTGCCGTTCCAAGAAACCGGCGCGTCGTCCTTTTGCAGAATGTTTCCGGCCAAGTCGGAAACGGTGAGGCGAAGGTCTTCGTCGATTGCGATACGCAGCTTGCTCGTGGAAAACCCATGCGCTTCGGCATTCACGCGAACGCTGCTGGTGCGGGATGCGGGGAGCACAGCCCAGGAAGCATCTTCGGGAACTGCGGATCCCTTCCACATACGCACTCGGAGGATGTCCTCACGCAGCGCATGCACCTCGAGAGTGATGCTGTGCGAGGTGGTGATGACGCCCGCTGGCGTAGGCTGCAGCTCTTGTGCTTTGGCAGGGCCCACGCTACTAAGAGCGTATAAGCAAGCAGGACAAATCAGGGACGCGATGAAGCTGTGCATTGGCCTTCCAAGGAGAGTTCTGCTCGACCGTACCAGCGTCCGGGGTCGTGGCGACTGCGGCAGATAGGCAGAATTGGACTAATGTATCCACGCTTTCGAGCGCCGTCAGCCTGTGCGACGAGAAGGAACGATGGATTGCTTTAGACACACCGTGGTCGTTCGCTTCGCTCAGGATCACGGCGCCTCGAAGCAGCGTCTTGGGTCCGTTCAGTCTGAATGCGTGGGCCCAAGGTCTGAAGAGAGGTATACGAGTCTTGTAGGGAAGAGCACGGGCCCTACGGATTATGGGCGGGACCCACGCACCTGATCAGGCACTGCTCAGCTTGCTCTCAGATTCGCAACTTCCGTGCCGTTGACGTAAAAGGAGCAGGATCCTCCAACTTGCCCAGGATACGACGAGTAGATTGGCTGAGTTGCCTCCGCATACCCAGCGCCTTCGCCACTGGTGCAGGAACCACTTTCGTTACAGACGAGTAGGCCAACAGACGTCGTGGTGACCTGGCTTTGAATCTGCCCTACGATCCCGCCGCCCCCCAGAACGCAGCTATAGGTTACATTTCCGCTTGAACCGGAAGTGGCATACATGCTGCCTCCAGCTGGCAGGAATACAAGTACGATACCAGCGAAGAATCGACTCAGCTTCATAGATCACTCGTTCACTTCATGTTGGTTAGGAATGGACCTGCAACTCGCTTCTTCGAGCGGCAGGTCCATTCATGTTTGCGACTAGCTCTGCTGATCGAAACTGTGACTCAACACGTGCTTATGAATAGAAGTTCCCGGCGAACTGGATACTGCTTGCTGGGAACGATCTGGTGATACGACCGGACCTGAACAGCACGATGTATCACCGCCGTTCGGTTCGCAGCCGCAGTGGAAAGGATCCAATCCGTTAAAGAGTCTTGGGTTCAACGTAACCTCGAATGTAGACACAGACTGTACGCAAGGGCTTGTCTGACTGCTTTGTCCCGAACGTATGATCGGTGTGGTTATTCCTTGTTGCTGATGAAGATAGCTGTTGTAAGGGCCGGAATCGTGGCGCTACCCTGTTTGTCGTCCAGCGTGGCGCTGCGGACGACAGCGTCAGAGGACTGTTGCTGCAGCGGATCGAGTTGCAACTTCATGCCCGCGAGGGCCGGATCAGTGAAATTGACTTGGGTGTTGTTGGCATTGAAAAAGACGACGACGTGGTGCGCTCCTCCGTAGTTTTGCCCGTGGTCATCGAGTTTCATCACGATCAAGCCCGGAATTTGATTGCTCCCCACGTTGAGGAAGCTCAGGTTCGCTTGCACCTCCTCTGCCGTTGCCATGTGGAACAGGCCGGTGCTATAGCGAATGCGCAGGAACTCCTGGAAAGCTTCGGTTGTCAGTGCGATATCGTGCGGCGCTGGCTTGAGTGCGGCATTCGCCAGCAACGGTTGCTCCAACGGCCACTGTGCCTGGTTGACGTTGGCGAGCGGAAGACCGATGCCCCAGTTGTCGCCCTGTCCGCTCCAATCGATTTTGTTGAACCAATCGCCGGAGTTATAGCTGCCATTGTCCATGTCCTTGGAGCGGAGCAGGTCATCGGCTGCTTGGAAAAAGGGAACACCCTGGGCCAGCGTAATCAAGCTTATCGCGAGGACTTGCCGACGTGCACGCATGGCGATTGTGTCTGCAGCCGATGACTTGAGCTGGATGGCATCGAACAGTGTCTGATTGTCATGGACGGAGCAGTAGTTGACGTCCTCAAGAGGCGATGCAGCAAACCCGGCCGGTTGCCCACTGTAGGTTAGCTGACTGCCTGTGACAGGCTGCCCTTCCGCGTTCACGAAGCTGAAGTTTCGCAATGCTCCGGCCAGGCTGAGGCGAATCAGGTCTGTCTGGTTCAGCAGGCTGGTCCGTTGATCTGCAGTCGCGGTGTTCTGGCTCGTATACGTGCTTGGATCGGTGAAGAGGCCGGTCGCGAAACCCTGCACCTGGAAGTCCTGCCCAAAGATGTTGCCGCCCCGAATGGAATCGCGAATTCGATCGTTGAAGCTGCCGATTCCTGTCCCGTAAAGGTTCGCCTGACTGGCGTTCGGTCCGATGGCGTTATTCGCCGCTTCCGCGATCTGGAAGCCCTCTCCGTACATATAGATCTTGCTGCCATCCACGCCGTCCTTTTCCGGTGTGAGAGCGTTCAGGGCGTTGCGAATGTCGATCATGTTGTACACGAAGTGGAGACCCATCGCATCGAAGCGGAAGCCGTCAATCTTGTACTGCCGTGCGTTCAGCACGACGGTGTCGATCATCAGCTTTTCCATCATCTGGTGTTCACTGGCTGTGTCGTAACAGCAAGAGCCTGTTTCAATGACGCCGTTGCTGTCCAGCCGGTGATAGTAGTTCGGAACCAGCTCATCGAGGTTGGCCGTCGCATCCTCGCCATGCGTATAGGTGTGGTTGAAAACAACATCCTGTATCACGCGAAGACCAGCCAGATGCAGGCCTGCAACCATGTCCCGGTACTCGCGAACCCGGTTGGTCGGATTCACAGCATAGGCCCCTTCCGGAGCCATGAAATGCACCGGATCGTATCCCCAGTTGTAGGCGTCGTTGTTTTGTACAGCCTGTACGGCTTGCTGCTGTTGCTCACCGTCGGGTGGAACAGGCGAGAGAGCCCCGGGTGACTGCCAGGTAGACTTGTCTTCGTTCACGCTCCCGAAGTGAAAGCTGGGCAAGAGGTGCACGGAGGTCAAGCCGTTGGAGGCAAGCTGATGCAGATGACGCATTCCGTCAGAGGTCAGGTCATCGAACGCTTCGTACGTGCCTCGCAACACTGCGGGCACAGTTGCGTCGCCGATGCTGAAGTCGCGAATGTGCAGCTCATAGATGCTGGTATCGGTAAGGCTGGCCAACGCCGGCGACGCAATGTGATCCCAAAGAACTGGCTTCGTCGCGTCCGCATCCAGATCAGTGATCCGGCTCATGGTGCCATTCAGAGAGAGATCTACCGAATACGGGTCTGTTGTCGTGTTGGTGTCGATCGCCTGATCGGCAGCGACATAGACCTGCGCACGAAGCTGGTAGTACTTTCCTGCCCAGGTGCTGTCACCGTCGGCTACCCAAACACCCATATGCTCATGCATCGCGACGGTCAGCTTGGGGGAACTGTCGGTGGGCTGATCGAAGAGCAGAAGCGAAACTGCCTGGGCGGTCGGAGCCCACGCTTTCACCTTGAGCGCGTATCCGTTGTCGTCGTCCCAGTCCGACCAGACAGGGCTGTTGGGATGATTAAAGACCACACCGAGCTTTCCGCTGTAGGCAAGCAGGGCATCCAAAGCTCCGAAGGTTTGAACTCCGGTTGCGTATTTCAAGGTGCCATCCGCTGCTGAAACGCTAACTTCCAGTTGGCTCTTCAGCGCCGATCGCAGTGCGGCGGGCTTGACGTCGGTCGGCAACTTGAAGAGTGCATAGCCACTGAGCTGCGGGAATCTCTGCAGCTCCACTGGGGTGAGCGTGCCGGAGAAAGGCGTAAGCGGGATAGAGGTCCCCCCTATCACGCCCGAGGTGGTGAGCTGCAATCCTGCGGTCAGGCTGGCGTTGAGGGCATACGTCCCACCAGATGCCACATAGGTGGGCTGTAAGGCGATCGTCGTCGCATCGATCCAATACGCCTGGAGCTGGTTGAAGGGTCCTGCCAGCAGCTGAGCCTCAGTCGGCGGTTGCAGGTACACAGCAGGATTGCCGGAAACGACCCAGCCCTCTAACTGCTGTGGAATCTGCAGTGATTGATCCGGTCCTGGATCTTTCGCGCCGGTAGAGCAGTTATGGATGATAAAGCCCAGGTGGCCCGGAACCACGCCTACGTCGAAGTAGGGCCCATAGCTGTCGTACCCGGCATAATAATCGTTGGTTCCACAGAAGTCGCCGTTCGGATCGGTGGTGGCTCCATAGACGTATAAGCTCCAGTTCGCATAGTTGCCATCAGGACGGTAATAGTGGATACGGGCGTGCCCGGCAGGAATCGGGGGGTCTTGTCCGATTGCAGGTTTGGTAGTGCTCAGGAAGTCGCTACCTGACAGCTCCCAGAACTCGTTTCCCTGGGTCGCGGGGTCCACGTACTGGTTCGGTCCCGGATCCTTGATGTCGCCCTTGTGAAGGATAAGGCCGACATTGCTGGCCGTGGCGGTTACGCCCACATCGAAGTAGGCGCCAAAGCTATCCAGACCGGTGACGGGCACGGGTCCGTCAGGAAAGTCGTTGGCTTCGGTTGTGTCGAAGAAGGCATAGATCGTCCATCCGGTATAGATCCCGTCCGGCCGGTAGTAGTGCACCCGGATCTTTCCCGCGGGAATCGGTGGGTCAGATTGAGCTGACGCAGGGAACCCCCACAGCATGAGCGCAAAGGCCAGAACGATGAAGAGGCGTGGATACGTTTGAGCCTGGAACCGAGAAACGCTCATGACCGAAGTGCTCCTTGAAGACGCGGTTGCCGGACCTGCTTCGCCATTGCATCCGGCTGGATGTATATAGCGAGCGAAGATTCGAACCGTTCAGCGATTCCACGCAATGGCCATCGATTTACTTCTGTCTTCTCTTTAGGTAATCAGGAAAACCGTTCCGCATCATGCATTTACGGGGAGGCGTTACCTCGCAGGTGAGATGGTTTAGGATGACGTTCTGGGAATTCGCATTCGATGAGCACAGTTCAGCGGCACAACCTAATCACGTTTGGGAGCTTTGAGGTTGATCTCCACACAGGGGAAATTCGGAAGTTTGGAATGCGGATCAGACTCCAGAGCCAGCCGTTTCGAGTACTGCTCGCATTGCTGGCTAAACCCGGCGAGGTCGTAACCCGGGAGGAGCTGCAGGTCCAACTCTGGGGTCAACACACGACAGTCGACTTCGAACGAGGCATCGCAACAGCCATAAGTAAACTTCGAGAGGCGCTGGGGGACTCGGCTGATCATCCACGGTACGTGGAGACCCTTGCAAAGCGAGGCTTTCGATTCATCGCTCCGGTCGTTGTCGAGCCCTCAAGGGAGGCTCTGCGGCCAGCGCATACTGTCGACACCGATCTCGATCCTCCAGGTGCTACCCAGTTTCCGAATGTGCAGGTACCTACGTCTGTCGGTCTTTCCCCTGCGCCAGAGGTAATAAGCACGCCTGCCCTGGTCGGTTCCTCAGATGGGCGACGTCCATTTGCGCGTTGGCAAATCGTGCTTTCCGTCGCAGCCGCCACGCTGACCTTGATGGCTCTTTCCGCTTTTGCGACCTTCAGGGTGACGCGTCCGGTCCGCTTCGTCCAGCCGTCAAGGATTTCTCAGCTCACGCAATCGAGCGAGGTTTACGATGGACCGCCCAATCCGGAGAATCTGCTCACCCTAGTGACCGATGGACCCAGGGTATACACCTCCTTTCTTACCGGCGTTCGACCCGAGATCGCATCGGTAGACACTAGCGGGACGGCCTTGGAAGCGATCAATTTGCCGGACGAGCTTAGCTCCGCCGCCATCGCGGATATTTCCAGAAGCGGCTCCAAGCTAATCCTCCGGGAACGCAAATCACGCGATTCTGAACAGCCGCTTTGGATTGTGCCCAGGGATGGATCCAGCGCCCTCCGGATTGGCGATGTGCTCGCTCATGACGCAACCTTCATGCCGGATGGACAGAATGTTCTGTATGCAACCGGGAACGAACTGGACATCGTTGAGCTGAAAAGCGGAGCAGCGACGAAGTACGCTCTGCTCCCGGGCCGGGCCTTTTGGCTACGCTGGTCGCCCGCCGACGACAGGCTGCGGTTCACACTGATTGACCCGGTGACCCACAACAGTTCCCTCTGGGAACTCGACCCGTCCAGTCGGCACCTTCACCCCTTGCAATTGCCTGAACCGCACAATAGTTCCCTCTGCTGCGGTTCCTGGTCGGCTGATGGCAGCTCCTATGTGTTCCAGGCCAGTGACGCGCATGGGAGCGACATCTGGGCAGTGAAGGCAGGATCGCCTCCGCAGGTCACCAAGCTCACCAACGGACCTCTCGCTTACATCTCTCCCTTGCCCTCCAGGACTGAGAACGCCATATTTTTCGTGGGCCTGGAGCCGCCGGCAGGCACTCGCTTCTTTGATCGAAACCTGCGCACCTTCATCCCGGCGCCCTCCTTCCTAGAGCATGCCAGACGTGTCACGTACTCAAGGAATGGACGGTGGGTGGCTTGGGTCGATGTCGACGGTCGGCTGTGGCGAGCTCTCAGTGGAAGTGGTTCCGAGCGGCTGCAACTAACACCCGATGACCTCGACGTGTTTCTTGCGCAGTGGTCGCCCGACCAGTCTCAATTGGTGATAATGGCCAGGGAACCGGGCCAGACTTGGCAGTTATATCTTGTGAGCGCAAACGGAGGGCTGGTACACAAGGTACTGGCAGACAAGCGCAATCTTGCGGACCCCGATTGGTCTGCGGACGGCACGAAGCTGGTGTTCGGGCGGGAAGCCGATCTTATGGGCAAGGAAAATGGGTCACACGATATTCAGGTACTCGACCTAAAGACCATGCAGTCCGTAGTCTTGCCCGGGTCTGAAAACGTGTTTAGCCCGCGATGGTCGCCGGACGGCCAATGGATCGCTGCCCTCTCTTTAGATCAAACTCGACTGCTGCTTTACGACGTTGCACACCGGGTCTGGAAGACTGCGGCTTCCGGCAGTGCAGCGGACCCAGTCTGGAGTCTGGACAGCAAAACGGTGTATTTTCATGCCTTTGCAGACCCAAAATCTGCGATCTTACGAGTCCCCGTCGCAGGGGGGCCTGCGGAGCCCGTAGCTGACATGTCGAACCTGGACTCGCCCAAAGCGGATTCCTACTTCTTTGGAGGCATCACTCCCGCAGGCGCACCAATCATCGAACCCCGGATCGGAACAGGGAATCTGTTCGCCATTCACTTGCCTGAGTGAGAAACGTCTCGATCACCGTCCGGCTTCTCACGCCGTTGCCATGGCCTGCGAACGTGAGGTGCTATGGTGCACTGGACATGATTTCCCCGAAGGGCGATGTGGGCATTCGCAACCTGGCCACAAAGTACGCCGAAGAATCCATCTCCCCTATGTGGACCTGCCATGGCCGGGCGCAAGTCTTACGCCTATCGAGGCGAACACCGCCGAGAAAAAGGAGGTGCTCGCCGAATCCAATGAGCTCGGGGATCAGCACCCCGGTTTACGACTACAACATTCCGTGCCAAAAGGCCGCACATTCGGCATCACGACGAAGGCTGGTTTAGAACAAACGATGCACAGTCCTGATGGCTTCGGGGGCGTGTACACGGAAGGCTTGCCCATAAGCGACTGGGACACAGCAACCGTGTACCTGCGGCTGTTTCTAGGAATTGCTAATCCACACGGCATAGCTTGTACCAGAGGTCAGCAAGGTCCATCCTGTTCCGCCGCTCGGTGACCAACTGTTAGGGCCGATCTTCATTGCAAGTTGATGCGTCGATCCTGTGATGATGGCTGCATACAAACCGCTAACCGCCGATTTGACCGAGACAGCGGAGGTTGAGGTGATGCCCGCAGAACGACGCGCAGTCACAAGCGGCAGAATCTGACTGCGCAAGTTCCAGTCGTACACGTGCGGGTAGTAGAGCATCGGGATACCTGGATGCGTGAGGATATACGCGTAGCCCTGCATCACATCACCGCAAGGCACCGGATTCTCATTCTTCCCAGCGCTGCAGTTCTCGCCCGGACCGGTGTCGTGGTTGTCGACAAAGGTGATTTCCATTGCTGGCAACACGCCAATGACTCCAGCAGGACCTTTGCCGGTGGTCTGATTGAGCAGAAGGTAGTAATCGTTGTACTGCAAGGCTTCCACCATCAGGGAGTGAGTGGTGTAGTCGAAAGTTCCGCAGCTCATCTGGTTGCCTTCGCCGCAAGAGGCGTCTGCGCTGTTTGTGCAGCTAGCCTTATCGCCCTGCATGAAATTCACTTCAGACTGCACGTTAGCTGCCACACTGCTGTTGCTGAATTCGGTGAGCTTGTTCCACACCTCGGCGACGCAGAAGTCCGGAGCGAACTGATTCGTATAGCTTTCTTCCAGGCCGGCGCGATAGCCGGGTGCGTAATCATAGCGGAGCCCGGTGAAGCCGATCTTCTTGAGGGAGGCCATATACGTGATGATTCCGTTCGCCACCGTCGTGTTGGTGTGGTCGAGATCGGGCGCGAGATTGAAGCCGACCCCGGTGTCTTTAGAACCAGTGCCCGTTCCTCCTTCGTCGTTGCTCACCACGCTGCTGGAACCCCAACTCGGATTGGTGAAAGCGGCATAGGTGCCCGAGGTACCCACCCGATGATTGACGACGATATCGGCCACAGACTGGATGCCCTGTGCGGCAAGCGCATTGATGGTGGCCTGCAGCTCCGCCTGTTTGCCGTACTGGCTACTCAGAATATTGAGTTGACGTGGGAGATAACCCTCTGCATTGCCGGTGTTGGTGTTCATCGCTGCATCCGAGGGCGGTGGAAACCACACATGTGTGACACCCAGCGCTTTCATGTCCGAAGCGACATTTTTCATGACCCCATACCAATCAGGATTGGTAACGGCAGCCGAATCCCAACGCCAGCCCTGCATAAGGATTGCTGTGCTGCCGCCCTGCTGTTGCTTCGGCGTCGTTGCGTACTGGCATTGATTGGTCAACGAGAGAATCGCGACAAGTCCAATTATCTTCCGCTTCATGAACCGTCCTCCTGGGGCAGTTTCTGTTGGGAGATCGATGCGCAGTGCGTTGACGGATTGCGCTGCTGTCTTTTGCGACCAAGGCAGGATCAGGGCGGGGGAGAAGGGCAGGCAAAAACCAAATCCAGCGCGCTTGCACACGTGCCGGAGCCAAAGGTGACGAGATAGTCGGACCACTTCTAAGGCTGAGGCAAGCGGAAAATCCGCACACCAAAGGGAGGTAATGAAAGCACAGGGAGAGCGTTCGGGGGCGGCGTAGATGGGGCATCGGCTGACGGCATTCCCGCCTCCGCGCGTGGCGCACCACTCATGAGATCGATCTCCTTCCACGCGCCCGCCGGGCTCTCCACGGAGCCGGTAAAAGCGGTCGTGGAAAGATTCACTGCGACTAACAGTGTTTCTTCCGCGCTTTGCCGCAAAAAGGTCAGCACGCGTGCTTCGCCCGAGTTATGAAGCCAGACCAAATCGCCATGCCGCAAAGCAGCCGAGGAAGTTCGAAGAGGAACCATCGTGCGATAGAAGGCTGGGAAAGCGCGTTCGTCCTGCCCGGACTGCCAGAAGATCGGCAATTTCTCAAACAGGGCAGGGCCGCTCGAGGGTGTGGTGTCGCCTATCTCCATCCCGTTGTAGAGCATGGGAGCGCCCGGCAGTGTGAAAACCAGAGCAGAGGCAGCGAGTGCACCCCCGGTGCCGTAGCGCGCAATGGCTCGCCGCGTATCGTGATCGTCGCTGATGAGCATGTGCCAACTGCCAACAGGAAAGCGGGTCTGCTGATCTTGCCATGCCTCGCGTATGGCTGTGGCTGGATATCCTTGCATCATGACCCGATTCATGGCTTCCAGTAAGGGCCATGCATAGTCGATGGAAAAGGCGCTATGAAGCAGATCCGGCTGCGACGCTTCCGCCAGGAGGAGAACATCCGGTTTGACCAGGTGCAGCGCCGCACTGGCCTGATTCCAGAAGCTCACGGGCACGTCGCCCGCGTCGTCACAGCGGAAGCCGTCCAGGTCGAAGGTCTTCAGCCAATAGGTGTACATCGCGATCATGTAGCTGCGCAGTTCGGAGTTGCTGTAGTCCAACGCCGCCACATCGGTCCAGTTGTGCGGATACAAAATCTTTCCTGCCGTGTCCCGCTTGTAATACGCGGGATGTGCTCTTAGAACGTTGTCCCACGCGGTGTGGTCCGGTACCTCATCCAGGATGACGCGCATGTGTCTTTGGTGTGCAGCGTCGACCAGTCGGTGCAGATCATCCTTGGTGCCAAGCGCCGGATCGATGGCGTAATAATCGCTGACCGCATACATGCTGCCGTACGTGCCGATCCGGTGAGTCTTACCGATAGGATGGATCGGCATGAGCCAAAGCACGTTGACGCCCAGGTGCTGCAGAGCATCCAATCGCGCCGTCACGCCGTTCAGTGTTCCCTCCTCAGAGAAGGCCCTTGGGAAGATCTCGTAAAAGACGGCCTGATCCATCCAGCCGGGTACAAGGCCCTTGTTCGCGGGAAGAACGTCTTGTGACCCGCTTCTCCGGGCTAAGCCCAGCAAAAGCAAGCAGAACAGCCATCGGCAAATGGGGGAAAATGCCGGGCGTCGAGTGCTCTGACGTGTAAGCATAGAGGCAAACAAAGGGTGCTCGATTCGAAGAAGGGAAGTTTCACTCGTTCCGGCTGGGTCGGCGCTGGGCGACCCAGGAGGGCCACCCAGCGCCGCCAGAACCGTTAGAACACCAGGCGAGCTGCCAGCTGGATTTTGCGTGACGAACTGCGCAAACCCGTGATGGCACCGAAATTACAGTTTGCGCAATCCGTATTTGCAGGATTGGCAAAGCTCGGCGTGTTGGTCACATTGAAGGCGTCGCCGTGCAGCTCCAGTTGCTTGCCCTCCGTGATGTGAAGGTTCTTTTGCAGGCCCAGATCCATGTCGCGGAAGCCCGGCCCATACACCGCGTTGCGGCCCAGCGTTCCGACGCGTGTGTAGACAAGGTTGCCCGTGCCATCGGTGGCGAGCTGTGAAGGAAGCTCGGTGGAGTTGAACGCTGACGGATCGAACCACTCTGTCAGTTTCTTGGGGTACTTGATCGGACCCACCTGATCGGGCCTGTTCGTAACCGTTTGCTGGCCGGCACCGGACGCTTGAATATCAATGGGCTGCCCCGTTGAAAGCTGCACGATGTTGTTGATCTGCCACCCGCCGATCGCAAGATCGACCGCACGATTGACCTTGGTCCCGAAGCGCTGTCCACGACCGAAGGGCAGTGAGTAGACGAAAGAGGAGCTGAAGATATGCCGCTCGTCCTGGCTGGAGTTGCCGTAATTGGCTGCCTGGTCGTACCACAGCAGAACGGCCACTGGGGTGCCGCCGTAGGGGCTGTTCGTGTTGTCCAGCGCGTGCGACCAAGCATACGACGCCGTCCCCAGCAGATTCTTTCCGCGGTGCTCGTAATGCAGTTGCAAGCCGTTGTAATTGGAACTGCCGTTGTAGAGGTTGTACGTGATACCACCGTCCTGGCCTGAGTAGGGCAGCGTCGTTGCGCCGATATGGTATTGCGTCAGGCTGTAGAAGGTAGACAGCCGGTCTGCATGACTACCTACGTACGCCGCGCTGAAAACATCAGTCGGCGTGATCTGCTGCTGTAATTGCAGGTTGTACTGCTGGATTCGGCTGTGCTTGTTGTTTACATTGATGGCGGTGCCACCGATGTTGGCCGGGGGATGGACTGGATCGAAGGTCGCTACCGTCGCCGGCAAAGGCAATTGCGTCGTTACGGCTGCCGGGCTCGTGTAGTCGGTGCAAGAGAACGGAGATTGCCGCCGTGCCGTCTGGCCGCTCAGGGTTAGGCAATAGCCATCCTGTGCAAGGAAGAAGTTATTGCCGCTGAACGGTCCATTCTGGCCGAGTTGGTTGTTTATGCCACCGTAATCAGGGAAGTAGAAGATCCCATAGCCACCATGGAGTGCTGTTTTGCCGTCCCCGCTCAGGTTATAAGCGAAACCGACCCGGGGCGCGAAGTTCAGGTAGTCCTGATTGACAATGCTCCGGGAAACACCGTTGACCCCCGCCTCCAGGACCTGGCCGTTATTCACATTGAACGAACTTTGCTGGTTGTGCGCCTCGTAGGGCCAGGTCAACAGGTCGTAGCGGAGTCCCAGGTTGAGCGTGAGGCGCTTTGTCGCGCGCCAGTTGTCCTGTACAAACAGTCCGTCTTCCTGGTTGACATTTGAGAAGAACCCCAACTGCGCGCCGATTTGGTATTGACTGGCGCCGGCCACAAGGTATTCACTTTCGTCATAACCAGTGAACAGATTCGGCGCGTAGAAGATGCCGCCTTTACCTTCGATCGGGCGGTAGTAGTTGGTGACGCGACGCAAGAGAGTACCGCCGGCGCTCAGTTCGTGGCTGCGGAGATTGAGACTGACGGTGTCGGTTACCTCGTAGATGTTTTGCGGAACCTCGAACGGACCAAAGTCACCGGTATAGGTCAGGTCAGTTCCATAGCCGCCTGTCAGCGGGCCGCCAGTGTTCACCGCGGACCCGAGCGTCGTATCGTTGATGCCCAGTTCTGCTCCGACCGAGGAGCCGTAATTAGGCGGCAGGTAGCCGTAGTTGTCCCGGTTGTAGGCGATGCGAGCCTCGTTGACGGCTCGGGATGAAAAGGTGTGGGTGTACCCCAGGTCATACCCGCGGCCATGGAGGTAGTTTTGCTGCCCAGAGGCATTCAGCAAAGGTCCATTGCCGTTGGGTGCAAGCTGCGAGTTCTGGTCTGACGAGGTGTTGTCATACGAGAAACGGAAGAAAAACAAATCGCTTTGGGATGCGTTCCAGTCAAGGCGCGTGTCAAAGGTGTTGTATTTGCCGATCTGGGTCTGTTGGAAGAAGTAATTGCCGATCAGACGGTCTGTGCGGGTCGGCAGGGGAAAAGCATTCAGATAATTCACCGAAGCCGGGTTGAGGCGGTTCGTGGGGATGATGTTTCCCGCGAATGGTGCGCAGGTCAGAGGATCATAGATGTGGCCACCGCTATTGGCCGGTGGTCCGTTCGCGTCCAGCGTCGCGGAGTTTGGATAGCACCTCGGGTAGTAGGTGGTGTAGACGGCTGGTCCGCCGTTGGTCTGTCCCATGCTGGCAAGCACTGGGTCCAACAGTTCGGTGAAATCGCCCACACGCATCTTCGCCGTCGGGACGGTGTCATAGCCGCTACCAGCCGGTTGTTGATACCGTGTGCCTTCGTAGTCGCCAAAAAGGAACAGGTGATCCTTGATGAGGGGCAAGCCGGCGGATCCGCCAAACTGGTTCCTGTTATACGGCGGCTTTGGCCCAGCGGGGAGGCCGTTGTATGGAAAAGAGTAATTGGGGTTGGCTGCCCACTTATTGCTGCGGTAGAAATCAAAAGCTGAGCCGTGAAGCTGATTCGTGCCCGACTTGATCGAACTGACGATCAGTGCGCCGCCAGCTCGGCCGTACTGTGCCGGCGCCACGCTGGTGTCGACCTTGAACTCCTGCGTCGCATCCACTGGGGGGAAAAAGAGGATGACGTTCTGTAAGCTGTCGTTGTTGTCCACCCCGTCCAGGATGAAATTATTCGCCTGGGGTCGGGTGGCGTTGACGGAGATTGCACTGCCCCCAGTATCACCATGGCGGCCTGCAGTGTCCTGGCCCTGCTCGGCGTAGGCACCCTGAGTCACGCCGGGTGTTAGCAGGGCGAGGTTCAGGGCGTTGCGGCCGTTCAGGGGCAACTCCGTGATTTGTTTTGACTCGATCGTCTCTCCCAGGGTCGGGTCAGAGGTGTTGACCAGCGACACGGCGCTGGTCACCTCGACCGTGGTCGCTTCTGCACCAGGCTTCAGGGCGAACGTCAGAGTCAGGCTGGTAGTTACGCGGACGGTTAGTGCTTGCGTTTGTGTCTGGAATCCAGGAGCAGTCA
This sequence comes from Granulicella sp., assembly GCA_965198515.1. Classification (GTDB taxonomy): domain Bacteria; phylum Acidobacteriota; class Terriglobia; order Terriglobales; family Acidobacteriaceae; genus Granulicella. The sequence continues at coordinate 174,686 of CBDAPO010000003.1, forward strand.
CTGTGGCAACGTAGTCCCCGGCAGGTACGGCCGCGACGTTTACCTCTCCAGCCGCGTCGGATGTACCGGTTAACTTTGCGCCGGTCGCCCGGTTCAGCAACGTGATTCTGGCCTGAGCGATCGCTGCTCCTGTCGTATCAGTTACGGTGCCGACGACCCGGCCTGAGTCGGACTGCGCCACGAGGTAAGGCATGCCACTTACCGACAGAACACCTGCAGTGAAAACGAGACGCGCCAACCGCCAGCGTCTGACAGCAAAACGAGAGTGACCCTTCCGCATAGATCGAACCTCCAAAATTCCTAAACCCATCCGCCGAACGCTCCGAAGAAGGCCGGCGCCAATGTCGAGGGCTACCATTCCCCGAAGCTCGCGATTTACGCAAGAGGTGTCGATTTCCTTTTTGCTACTTTTCAGCTTCACGCCTAAGATTAAGTATTGCTTAGAGTTGCAGAATGTGATTCATCGGAAGACAAGGTGTATTATGGCTTCCCGGGAGGAATTTGGTTGAAGGTGGACAGCACTGACCGCTTAGCCTTCGGGCTTTTCGAGGTGGATCTGCAGTCCGGTGAGCTCTGGAAAGGCAGCATGCGCATCAAGCTCCCTCGCCAGCCCTTCCGCGTGCTGGCGTTTCTGCTTTCCCGGCCGGGAGAGGTCGTAACCCGTGACCAACTGCAAAAGGAACTATGGGGTGCGAATACCAACGTCGACTTCGATCAGGCAATTGCCGCAGCCATCAACAAAATTCGCGAAGCCCTCGGAGACTCGGCAGAAAATCCCCGCTTTATTCAGACGCTAACCCGGCGAGGTTACCGATTCATTGCACCCGTTGCCCCAGTCAACACAGGTTCGAGTGCTACGAACGCGTTCCAGCCTGCAGCGGCGATGCCTACTCCGGTGATTGTGCGCAGCCCTTATGTCGCTGACCCAGTCGAAGTGCGGGAGTCCGAAGGGGATCAGAACGCGACGCATCGCCTCAAGCACGATCCGGTGCCGTACACCGCTACTGCCGTTAGTACAACCACGACAATCGCTGCCGCAACGGTCCCTACACCGCTTTCAGCACCAATGGCACCAAGTGGGTCCGACGCATCAACCGCAGTGCCCATAAGGTCCGTGCGACATGGTAGCTTGTGGGTCTTTGTCGGAGGCGTCCTTCTGGCGCTTTTTCTGGGTGCGCTCGCGGGGCGCCGATTTCTACCGGTGGCGCACGACAGAACGCCTTTCCGCATTGACCAGATCACCCACCGAGTCCCGATCTCGATTGGCCCGCCCAATCCTGAGTCTTTCCTCGCTATGGCGATCGATGGCAATCGTGTGCTCACGTCGGTCCTGGTCGGCGGTGTACCTACACTATCCGCTATAGACCTTGACACAGGGGACATGCAGAGAGTGGATGTTCCCGATGAGATTGCCGCGAACTCGCTTTCCAGCATCTCGCGAAGCGGATCACGCTTGCTCCTTCGCGCTCAGCAATCCACTGAGTCAGAGCAGTCGCTCTGGATCGTTCCTTCGTCAGGGGGCAGTGGACGTCAGATCCCCGGCGTGCTTGCCCATGACGCAGTATGGATGCCGGATGACAGCACCATCCTTTATAGCAGCGGCAACAAGCTCTTCCTTGTAGGGCCGAATGAGGATTCTACGCAGGAGTATCTGCAACTGCCTGGCCGGGCCTTTTGGTTACGCTGGTCGCCTGACGGGAAGGTTCTTCGCTTTACACTCGTGGATCCCACAACCCATGCGAGCTCCCTCTGGGAGATGGACGCTCTCACCCGGGCGATCCGGCCGGTCCATCTTCCTGGCCTGGCATCCGTCTTTACCTGTTGCGGCGTTTGGACCCCCGATGGAAAAGACTACGTCTTCCAGGGCGGTGATGAACTGTATCGCCTGAAAGGGTCCGGGCGGGAAGGGAATGTAGAGCAGCTCACGAATGGACCACTGCGTTCCCTTTCTCCTGTTGCTAGCCCGAGCAGCCACCGCATCTTCTTTGTCGGCCTGGAGTCTCCTTCGGGACTGGAGCACTACGACACATCCGCAAAGGAATTTCGTCCTGCGCCATCGTTTCTCAGCAACGCGAACCGTGTGGATTACTCAATGGACGGTAAATGGGTCGCCTGGGCCGATGTCAACGAGAAGCTGTGGCGAGCGCGCGTCGACGGATCGGATAAGATCCGGCTCACTCCCGATAATCTCGAGGTTTTCCTCGCTCATTGGTCTCCGGACAGTAAACACCTAGCCGTGATGGCAAAACGAGCGGGTGGAGTCTGGCAAATCTACCTTATGGAGGCAAACGGCGCAAAAACGGAACTGCTTGTGAATGAGGCCCGCAACGCAGCTGACCCAGGATGGTCCTCTGATGGCAGATCTGTCGTATTTGGCCGGGAGCCCGACCTGATGGGAAAAGAAACCGGGCCGCATGATCTGCAACTCATCGACATTGCTTCCCACAAAGTCCAGAAAGTGCCTAACTCCGACGACCTATTCAGTCCGCGATGGTCACCTGATGGCCGTTGGATTGTTGCGTTGACGTTAGACCAGAGGAGTCTTCGAATCTACGACGTCGCTCTGCAACAATGGCGCACGTTGGCCTCAATCGACGCTTCCGATCCTGTTTGGAGTTCTGACAGTCGTGCGATCTACATCCACGCGTTCCGCTCTGACCGCGATCCGATCCTTCGGATCGCCGTCCCTACCGGTGACGTGAAGGTCGTCGCAGATCTTCGCGGATTTCGCGATGGCGGCACGACGAACTACTTCTTCGGGGGTGTCACACCTGCAGGCGAACCACTCGTCCAGCCAAGGATTGGCAATGGCAACCTTTACGCCCTTGACTTCGCAAAGTAGGCACACTCCATACGGCCTTTGTTCCGTGTCAGACCTGTCTTGGGGTTGAATGTCCCCCGGAAGCTAACACACGTTCATCACAGCAACCGGCTGTCAGAAGCGCGGTGGATTTGGAGAGCTACCGTACATCAGGGAGAGTGATTGAGTACAGGTTTCCAGTGCCGATCCGGGGTTTTACGATGGGTGACCCGTCCGGGGTTACGCCGCTGAAGAAAGGATTATTCATAAAGGCGAGACCCGCTGTTGATAAGTCGGAGATGGACCGGAGCTCTCCTGAAACGGAAACGGACAGGATCGAGGAATTGGGCTGAGCAAACGCATGGAAATAGATGTTCTTACTATCTGGGCTCCAGACCGGGTCGGCGACTCCTCCGTTGAAGAGCGTTTGCCATGAGCGATGGGCGAAATCAAAGACGAGCAGGCGAGTCTGGTCCCTTGAGAGGGCCGCGACGTAGCGCCCATCAGGAGACCATCGAGGGCTGAAAAGATCTGCAGAGCCTGGAATGGCTTCGGTTTGGTTCGTCTGCAGGCTGAAGATCTGCAGATTGTGTACGCCGCTTTCTTTCCCCATCAGGTCCGCTTCGCGACCGAAGACAATCTGCTGGCCGTCGGGGGACCAGTCGGGGTCGGCAAGGTTACGTGTGTCACTGAGAATGCGATGAATCGCCCCACCGTTCGCGCTTACGGTATCAATTTCCCAGGTTTTGCCGGGTGTGCGAGCCATGACGAGCAATTGCTGACCGTCGGAAGACCAATGCGCAAGGTAAACTTCCAGGTCGTCCCCTGTCAGGCGAAGCAGGCCGGAGCCGTCTGGCCAACGAGCACGCCACAGCCGGTCGCTGGCATCGGTCCACGCCACCCACTTACGGTTTCGGGAGAAGCTTACACGCTGTGCTTCTGAGAGGAACTGCGGCGCGGGGAGGAACTGGTGGTGTCGGGGGTCATAGATGCGCGTTCCTGATGGTTCGCTGCTGGCAAAGGCGTAGACGCTGTGCTCGTCCCGGCTGGGCAAGGGAGATGAGAATGGGAGAGGGCCATTGGTGAGTTGCAGGAGTACCGGATGGTAGCCTGCCCCGGCTGCCCAGATGTTGCTGCCTCCGGGGCCGAATGCCTGAAAGACAAAGAGCTTTCCGGAGGGAGTCCACGATCCACAGCAGACCGAGGAGTCTTGAAGTCCCTTGAAACTTAGCCGGTGCAACTGTTTGGAGGCAGCATCGAGCTCCCAAAGGGAGGACGTGTGAGTGAGTGGATCGAATTGTGAGTAGCGCAGGGTCTTCCCGTCCGGTGACCACCGCAGCCAGAACGCTCGGCCCGAGAGTGACGCGTAGGGGGCAACGGCACCGGTATCAAGTTGCACGACCCCGAGCTGGGCGCCGTTCGCGTAAAGAACGGATCCGGAGTCATTGGGCATCCAGACGGCATCGTGAGCCAGAACCTCCCCAACTCGCAGTGCACCGGACCCAGCCGTGGGGACGATCCAAAGCGGCTGCTCGGGTTCACGTGTGTCTCGACTGCGTACGATGAGCTTGGAACCGTCGCGAGAAATATCGGTGACGGCTGCCGACCTTAACTCATCGGGCACATTGACGATTTCTACCTGAGTGCCGCTCAGATTAAGCGCAGAGGTCTGGGAGTGCCCGTCCGTAAGAATCGGGGCGTAGATGCGTGGACCGTCACTTTCCAGTACCAAGGAGATTTCGGGGTTGGGCAGGCCAGCGTCGATCCTGTCATCGAGCGTCAGCCGCCTGATCGCTGGCGGGGGAGGCGGGGCCACCCCACGCGCAAGACGGTAGGAAATCCCCGAAGCACCTGCAATCAGTGCTAAACAGGGAAGAAGGTATACCAGGCCCTGCAAGATCGAGGATCCTCGGGAGCGCACCGGTTCAGGAAGGCGCGACTCTGCCGCGTCAGTTTGAAATCCACTTGGGGTGCCAGATGAGATCGGAGTCTGTGAGGCGGATGGGAGGCCGGGCTCGAGCACCGGGATCTCTGAGGCAGTCTGGAAGACTTCCGAGACATTCGAAACGGGCGCAATGAAGCGGTACCCGCGTCTAGACAGGGTTTCGATGTAAAGCGGGTGCTCGGCAGAGTCACCAAGGGCATCCCGAACCTTGTTGATGGTGCTGGCGATGCCCCGCTCGAAATCGACATTCGTGTTGGTGCCCCAGATTTCCCGTTGCAGCTCGTCGCGAGTAATGACTTCACCCGGGCGGGACAAAAGCATGACCAAAACACGAAACGGCTGACCGGCCAAACGGATGCGAATGCCGGACTTGCGAATCTCTCCCGCGTCGAGGTCTACCTCGAATGTGCCGAACGTAACAAGGGGTCGCCGATGGGTGGCGAACATCCAAAGAGTCTCCGTTTTTCATTCTACTCTCACTGCGTATGCTGGAATTACCATAGTGACTGAACCCCGTAAGTCGCTCATAAGAGGCGGGTTATATGGTGACCGTAAAGAAAGCAAGAAAGAAGGTGCTCGCCATTGCGGCGATGTGCCGACCTGTTGAACTTTCACTCTCGCCATCGAAAATCTCGGACCCAGGATTGCAGACGGAGTTCCGGGCTCGAGATGCTCAGGCACATTTGAGGTCAGCCATGCAATCCTTTCGTACCAGGTCGAGGGCGCGCGTTCTCGCCGCTGCAACGCTCGTCTGCTCTATCCAACCACTCAGCGCGTTCGGTCAGGCCGAATCCGGCCGGATTGTCGGAACGGTCAGTGACCCGAGCGGCGCCGCCATTCCAAATGCGACGATCACCTTACGGAATCCGCAAACGGGTTTAACGCTCACCGGCAAGTCCAACTCTGCCGGCGAGCTTGACGTGCCGGCTGTGCCCCGCGGCGTCTACCAAGCGACTGTGGCAGCGCCCGGGTTTCAGACGCAGACCGAATCCGTGACGGTGACGGTAACCACAAGCGCTACTTTGACGTTTCACCTTGCCCCGGGTATCGCGACCACTACCGTTGAGGTAACAGGGGCGGTAGACCTGGTGGATACCTCGGATCCGACCCTAGGCGAGACGATCGAAGGTAAGCAGATCACCGAACTTCCCCTGAACGGTCGTAACGCCTTGACGCTTGCGCTGCTCACCCCCGGGGTTACCCAGGGCGTGGTGGGCGAGGGCGGTCGAGACACCGTCAATCGCAATGGAGCGAGCGGCGGCGACGCTATCTCCGTCAACGGGACCCGGCCGCAGGCGAACAACTTCATCCTGGACGGCGTGGATAACAACGACGGCCTGCAGAACATCATCCTGTTCTACCCAAATGTGGAGGCGACCCAGGAGTTCAAGGTCGACACCAGCATCGCACCGGCGCAGTACGGCAGAGCCGGTGGAGCCCTGATCATCAGCTCCCTTCGTTCCGGGACCAACGATATTCATGGCGCTGCCTTTGAGTTCTACCGGAGCAGCAAATTCGACTCCAATCCGAACTACCGGTTCCTGGGGGCACCTGCCGCTGCAAACCCGCCCTTCAACCGCAATCAGTTCGGAGGGGCTGTCGGCCTTCCGATCATCAAGAACAAGCTGTTTCTGTTTGGCGACTATTCGGCATTGCGGGAGAATCTCCCCGGTAATGCCGCCTACATCACCGTCCCTACGCTCAAGATGCGCACGGGAGACTTCAGCGAACTGCTTGATCCGTCGCAGACATATGGCAACTTCGCCACGACGTTCCCGGCCTGCATCCCGGGCGGTTATCTGCTGAACAACAACGTGGCGGCAAACAGCAAGGGACAGATCTATGATCCCCAGACCTGCGCCCCCTTTGCCGGCAATATCATCCCCTCGGCTCGACTGAATCCTGCCGCGGTGAATTATCTGAATGCCTTTCCCAAACCTTCCCGGTCCGACCGGGCGCTTCAAAACTACCTTTCGCAGCAGCAGTTTGCGAACAAGTACAACACCTTTGACGCCCGTCTGGACTGGACGGCCTCGGCAAAGGATCTGTTGTTCCTCCGCTTCTCGTATGACAACTCGACCAACGACGCCACGTCCCAGCTTGGACCGACCCTGCCGAACAATGCGGGCAACAACTACACCCATGCTCGCGGGTACGATCTCGGCTACACCCGCACCATCTCGTCGCACATTGTGAACGAGGCCCGACTGGCCTACAACCGGGACAACTACGGCTATCAACCGCCCAATTTCGGCCAGAACATCTCTGCGGATCTGGGCATTGTGAACGCCAATCGGAATATCGAGACCAGCGGCGGCGCACTGATCGGCGGCAGCAACGACGAATTGGAGTACAGCGGCGACTATGGCCTGTTTGCCGTACCGCAGAACACCTACGAGCTCACCGACACGCTAAGCCTGCAACGAGGCCCGCACTCGCTTCACGTCGGCGGCACATTTCTTCGTCGGCAGGTGGAGTTCTTCCGGCCCATCGACGGCAAGGGCTTCTTTGCCCTCGCGTACCATGGCGAAGACTTCACGGGCTTTGAGGATTCAGAACTGCTCGTGGGCGGCGTGGATAATTACGGTATCGGCGCACAAAACGGGTACTTCGGGGTATGGCGTCAGGAGGACGGCCTCTTTGCCCAGGATGATTGGCGCGTCACGCGGCGCTTGACCCTGAACCTTGGCATCCGGTGGGATCTGCTGACCCGGCCTTACGAGTCACACAATCGCCAGGCCGCCTTCGATCCGACGAACGGAACTGTCCTTATCGCAGGTCAAAACGGCGTTTCGGCGAGCATCATCAACCAGGACTATACCGACTTCGCGCCGCGCATCGGGTTTGCGTACGACATCAGCGGCAACGGACGTACCGCACTCCACGGTGGGTACGGTATCTTCTACTTCCCGGATTATGGTGGCATCGACAACCAGCTTGGCCAGCAGGCGCCCTTCGGCGGCCACACCACCCTCTTTGATCGCGATGGGTACTGCATTACCTTCACCGGTCAGACTGCCAAGGGAGCGCCGTATACCTGCCCCGGGTACACGGTGGGCACGGCAGCAACGCAGCCGCTGCCAGCCCCCGGGTTCGTCAACTTCGACCCCGCACATCCGCCAGCCGGCTCGAGCGGCATTGCCGTCGATCAGAACAGCAAGAACAGCCGCCTTCAGGAATACAACCTGCAGTTGCAGCAGCAGCTGGGCAGCAGGGACGTGTTCAGCATCGCTTATGCCGGCACCCATGCAGACCGGCTCTCGACATACTACCCGTACAACATCTACAACTTCGGCCAGACGACGCTACCCTTTCCCAACCTGGGCGGCCTGTCATTGAACCGGTATAGCGGTATTTCCTGGTACAACGGCCTGCAGACCCACTACGAGCACCGCCAGGGCAATGCGCTGGTGACCGCGTCCTACACCTGGTCGCATGCGCTCGACAACTCCCCAGACCCCTTCGGCAGCGGCTCCGCCATCTCCGACTACGCCAACCCCAACCTCTCCTATGGAAACTCCTCGCAGGATCAGCGTCACATCTTTGCTGGTTCGGCAGTCTACAACCTGCCCTTCGGCAAAGGTCAGACCTTTGGCAGTGGGGTGAATCGTGCCATGGATCTTCTTATCGGTGGATGGCAAACAAACCTGATTGGGCTCTTCCAGAGCGGGCAACCGTTCGAAGTGGGTGCAGGGGCGAACACTCCGGGCAACACACCGGATCGCGTCGGACCGATTCGGTATCCGAAGCAGATTGCGGGCCGCTGGTTCGACCCGACTGCCTTTTCCACGGCGACGATTCCTGTTCTGCCCGGTCCCGGTGGAACAGGGGTCTGGTCACGCCCTGGCAACCTGGGGCGCAACCAACTGTACGGCCCTGGCTACCGCGACATTAACCTCGGCGTCCAAAAAAACCTTCACCTAACCGAGCGCTTCACGCTGGAGTTGCACGGCGACGCCTTCAACGCACTGAACACCCCGCAGTTCTCGAACCCGAGCGCCAACCTCGGCAGCCCGGGAACGTTGGGGGTGATCACGGGAACGCGGCAGCAGTCCAATCGTCAACTACAACTGGCGAGCCGGCTGACGTTCTAACCGGTCGTGACACCGCCGCATATGCGGCGGTGTCCTCCGGGAATGGTCCGATCGCGCCAACTTAGGGCCGGACGCAGAGTAACGAGTTCAAGGAACCGAAGATGACGCACGATGCCTCATGGGTCGCGTCCGCATGTGCGCGCCCGCAACCACAACGCTCCGCTCGTTTGGCCACAGCACTCCTGGCAATCCTGCTGTGTCTTGCAGGATTCCAGGGCGCAGCAGCGCAGGCCAATGCTGATACCAAGCCTGTTGCGCGCACCGCGCCGTCGTGGTTGGACACCGCCGTTATCTACGAGATTTATCCTCGCGACTTTTCTCCTGCGGGGACACTGGACGGCGTGACGGCACGCCTGGACTCGCTCCAGGAACTTGGAGTGAATGTGTTGTGGGTCATGCCGGTCCATCCCATCGGTAAGGAGCACCGCTTGGGCACATACGGCAGCCCGTATGCTGCTCGCGACTACTACGCGATTGATCCCGCCCTGGGCTCGCAAACCGACATGCGCACTCTTGTGCAAGCGGCGCACGCCCGGCACATGCGTGTGATTCTCGATATCGCCGCAAATCACACATCATGGGACAGCGTGATGATGAAACATCCGGAGTTTTACCATCACGATGCAGAGGGTCACATCCTTTCACCGCATGACTGGTCCGATGTTGCGTGGCTGGATTACTCCAATCCCGGCCTTCGGCAATACATGCTGCAGATGTTCGCATGGTGGGTAAAGACCTTCGATCTGGACGGCTTTCGTTGTGACGATGCAGCCGATGTGCCAACAGACTTCTGGGACCAGGTCCGCGATGAGCTTGCACCTTTGCAACCCGACCTGCTCATGCTGGCAGAGGCGTCCAAGCCTGAACTGTTGCGTCATGCCTTTGATATCGACTACGCCTGGCCTCTCCTCAGTACGCTGGACCGCGTCTTGCTCGAAGGTGTGCCGGCTTCGGCAATTCAGGCCAGCCTTACGGAGGAGGGGAAGCGGTTCCCATCCGGCGCATGGCACATGCTGATCAGTGACGATCACGATACTGAACGTGCCACTGTTCGTTTTGGCGCCCCCGCTGCCCTTGCAGCTTCCGCCCTCGTTTTCACATTGCCCGGCGCTCCCATGCTCTACAACGGCATGGAAGCCGGTGATGCCAGTCCCTCCGCGGCCCCCGCTCTCTTTGATAAGGTTCCTGTGTACTGGGACGCGGCGAAGCTTCGCCCCATTTTCCCCGCGTTCTACCGTGCCCTGATCGCCTTGAGAAAAAGTTCACCTGCCCTGAAAGACGGAGAGCTCGTCTGGGTCCACAACTCAGATGAGGCGCACGTGGTGAGCTTTCTTCGCCGCTCGCCGGAGCAAACTGTTCTTGTTGCAATCAACCTTTCCGACGTGCCCTTCACGGGTTCGGTGGAGCCCGGGGGGAAGGACTGGCAAGAAGTTAGCTTATCCAGCAAGAAGCTGCCCCTGAACTCGCTCCCAGTACTCTCTCTCGAGCCGTTCGGCATACGCGTCTTTAGCCAGAGATAGCCCTGACGGCGAACTTGCCCGCTTGGTGAAGTCGGAGCGACCTGTTCGTTTTCGGTCCGCTTCGGCAATACACGTTGTTGGCCATCAAACGGCGCCGGCTCTACACGCGCTTTCACCTGGGGCGCTCGCCCCGGCTGTCAGACTAGGAACCACGTTTTGCCTCCAAGAATGCAAGCCGTGCGAGCCCTTACTCTCGATCGTGCGGAGTTTAGTCCGCGTTTTCAAAGGTCTTCCTGAGAGCGCCGCAAGCTTAAGCTCGCTATGGTGGACGGCCAATACAAAGGGAAAGCTTTTGGATCGTCGGCCAGTATTCCACCAGGCATTCGGCGGGCCAAAACTCTAACGCGAGGTGAAGAGTGATGCGCTCTCGGTCACCGATTCGCGAAGGCTCTGGAACGAACCCGCTTTCGTAATTCGCAAAGCACAGGCCACCATGGAACAGTGTTCACCCTGTTTCCGCCCGTCTGATTCCGCCGACTGGCTCCGGGAGCAATCCGCCGGCTACCGCGCCCTGAGAAACAGAGGACGGGAGCAGAGAGGTGACGCTTCTAATGGGGCGCTACAGCCAATGTTTGTGCAAAGCTGAAGGTGAGGCATCGACAGACTGAAAAGCCCCGCCACATGACGGGACCTCTATTCTCTTGGTGCGGCTCTGAGGAGCGGGGCATCCAGCATATCCTGCCTGCGGTGGCGCAAACTTTCATTTCGCCACGGCCAGCAGCGCCTAGGTGAGTGGGGCCGCCGAGTATCACTCCTGTATCACTTGGCCGTTTGCGGATGCATTTTTGGCGTGGAAGCCGTTTGTTATGTTTTGGTGAGCGGGCTGGGGCTCGAACCCAGGACCAACGCCTTAAAAGGGCGATGCTCTACCAACTGAGCTACCCGCTCGCTCCTTGGTTAAGGTAGCACAGAGTGCCCGTAGAAGGCAGGCCTGCGGGAGCGCAGAAAGGGCCTGGTTCAGGCCTCATCCGCGGCGTTGATTCACCCGGCACGTTACGTCTGGATAGTGACCTTTGCGAGCGGAAGTGCCGAAAGTGAGTTACGTAGGTTGGATTGACGCTTCCCGGGCGCCCCCGTAGCCTCCTGACAGACCACAGACGCAGGAGATCGACAATTTTTGGTTGGGCCCCGAGATCGGCTCCGCAGCCCGAGGGCGAGGCGGAGAAGGACCATGCCACACCCACGGATGCCGTGGCGGGCTCGCTTCCGGATGTGCCGCCGGATGTTGTAGCGCTGTTGGAATGGGCCCACATGGAAGGTGTGCCCTACCGGGATTTCTCTGCTTTACGACGGGAATACCGGGCCGGCATGCGGCATCGCGCAGCCCTGGCGAGGCGTGACGTGGAAGCCGAGGCGAAGGCAAAGGCCGAGCAGGCCGCCGCGGAGGCCGACCATGCGTCACGTGAGGCAGGGGAAGCAGCGCGGCTTCATGCTGCCGAAGCGCGCCGGGCAATGCAGCGGCAGCAAAGAGACCAGGCCGCAGCGGCGGAAGCTGCACGGGAGCGAGCGTTGTTGCATGCAGATCAACTTAGCCGGCGCGCAGCTGCCGAACGCATGGAAGCGGCGCGGCACGCCGAGGCCCTGCGTGCAGCCGAACAAACCGCGCGGCGGGAAGTTCTGGAGTTGACACGGGCGCGGGCTGCTGCGGAACGAGGACCAGAGGCTGGCACCCCCTATCCGGCTGCAGGGTCACGACCCGTGATGGATTCACCAAAGGCTGGCAGCGCGGATTTGGACGGGATGAATCCATTGCGTGTGCCCAGCGGCCGGGACGCTCGCCACCTGTACGCCCTGGGCAATGGCCTGTCGCCTGCGGAGAAAGAGGGCGAGCCCAGTCCTTTGGCGACAATCGCGGCTGAAGACCTTGCCCCTGTTCTGCTGACGGAACTCAGCGCGTCAGAGACGGCCGAAGTTGTGGAACGGTTTGCGCGATCCATGCGCGAGTTCGAATCGCCCACTGCGGTGGAAGCCCCGGAAACTCTGGAGGCATTAACGGCGGACCTGCCTGGAGTACGCCCGCGTGCCGAGGGGGCGCCCCTCGCATCGCCGGAGCCGCCGGGATATGTCTTGGCTGAGGAAGATGCCTCTCCTGAGGCGCCGTCCTGGATCACGGAACGAGCGACGCCGATGGGCGAAGGGCGCTCTGCTCTTCGGGAAACATTGCAGCATTCCCGCGAGTCTGTGGCCTCGCGGTGGTATGCCTTGCGTCGCCTGTTCGGTTCGGCCACGCCGGAAGATGAGCCAGCCGAACTCGATGCGGAGGGTGAGGCGGCTCCGATTCTTGCAATCTACTCCATTGCTGGCGGGGTAGGAAAGACGAGCCTGGCTGCGTCCTTGACGCGTGCCTTGGCCGCGCGGGGCGAGCGTGTGTTGCTGGTAGATACGACCGGGCGCGGCATCTTGCCCTACTATCTCGGGGCCCGTGATCCACGTGCGGAGGAGATGCGTACGTTCGCGCCGCCGCAGGGCAGCACGGAGCAGCCGATCCACCTGATGACTCCGGGCGCAGCAGCGGAACACGAAGCGGGTGAGAAGGCGTCCGTTGCCAGGGTCAGAGCCGCAGCTGCAGAGTTCAGCCGCGTGGTGGTCGATGTGGCGCCTGGCGACGTGGAAACACTGCGAGAGCTGGTGAAGATGGGCGCGGAGATCCTGGTGCCGGTCGCACCAGACATGAATTCAGCGGTGAGCCTGCCTGCACTGAAGCGGCTGTTTGCCTCGGCCCGCAGCGGTGCTGATGTTTCGGTGAGAACGGCTTATCTGATGACGCAGTTCGATCCTTCTCAGCCGCTGCAACTGGACGTTCGTGAGCTCTTTCAACAGCAGCTTGGCGACAGCCTGCTGCCCTTTGCCCTGCGCAGGTCCCCGGCTGTCGCCGAGGCCTTGGCCGAGGGCATGACTGTTGTCGACTATGCCCCGGGGGAAGGCGTAACCAAGGACGTTCTGCAACTGGCAACATGGGTGCGCCGGCAAGCCGGGCCAGCCCGTGAAGGCTTTGCCCAGGCCCGTTGGAGTGAGCGGTGAGCTCCGGCCTGCCCGGCCCTGGCACCGCCGCCGAACGAGCCAGACGCGGGGTACGCGTGATCGCCGCGTTGGCGTGTATCGCCCTTCTGTCAGTCGCAACGTACCTGCCTCTCAGTTGGCAAGAGCAGGCAGTTTTTGCTCTGTTCGCAGCGGTAAGTGCGGTTGCTTTGTCGCGGCTGTCGCAATCATCCTTTGCGACATGGTGTGTCGTGCTGATCTCGTGTTTCAGCACAGCGCGTTATGCCTTTTGGCGCGTGGCCACCGTGCATCAGGTGCTGCGTCGGCACGGGGCGCACCCGCCCTTGCTGGATGCCTGCTTTCTGCTGCTTCTCCTGGGTGCAGAGGCGTATTCCATAGCCACGTTGGGCCTGGGCTACCTGCAAATGATTTGGCCACTCAGGCGCTCTCCTGCAGCGATGAGTGGGGATGTGTTGACCTGGCCCGAGGTCGATCTGCTCATACCAACAATCAATGAGCCATTGCATGTGCTGAAGTACACGGCTCTCGCTGCGCTAAACATGGATTGGCCACCGAACAAGCTGAACGTGTACGTACTCGATGACGGGCGGCGTGAGGAGGTTCGCAGCTTCTGTGCGGAAGCCGGTATCGGCTACATGGTGCGGGATACCGATACGAGTGCAAAAGCGGGCAATCTGAACGCGGCGCTGGCCCGCTTGAAGGCGCCGTTTGTGGCAGTTTTTGACGCGGATCACGCACCTGTTCGCTCGTTCCTGCAGATGACCATGGGATGGTTTGACCGTGATCCGCTGCTGGGTTTTGTGCAAACGCCGCAGCACCTGTACTCCCCTGATCCGTTTGACAGAAATCTGCGCCAATTCCGAGCCGTGCCGAATGAGAGCGAACTCTTCTACGGCGTTGTGCAGGATGGCAACGACCTTTGGAACGCAACCTACTTCTGCGGCACAGGCGCGGTGCTGCGCAGGGCTGCGCTGGATAGCGTCGGAGGCTTCGCAACGGAGACGGTCACCGAGGACGCGCATACAAGTCTGCGCCTGCACAAGGAGGGCTGGAACAGCGCCTACCTCAACCTGCCGCTCGCGGCTGGACTAGCGCCGGAACGGCTGAGCGCCCATATCCGGCAGCGGCGCCGTTGGGCACGGGGCATGGTGCAGATGCTGCGCTTGGAAAACCCTCTGCTTGGTCGAGGTCTCACGTGGCCGCAACGTCTTTGCTACTTCCACGCCTGCATGCATTTTCTGAATGCATTGCCGCGTCTTGTGTTTCTGCTGGCGCCACTCAGCTTCTTGGTTTTAGGGCGGGTGAGTCTGCCGGGATATTGGGCGGCGATCCTGGCCTATGGCCTGCCTCACCTCCTGTTGGCGTACCTGGCGAACTCTCGTCTGCAGGGGCCGCATCGGTTTTCGTTCTGGAATGAAATTTACGAGACCGTGATGGCGCCATTCCTGGTGGTACCTACCTTGATGGCTCTTGCTTTCCCGCATCGGGGCCGGTTCGGCACGACCGCAAAGGGCGAGTTTGTTGAGACAGGTTTCTTCGACAGCCGTGCCGCGTGGCCCATGCTGTTGCTCTTCGGCGCCAACGTCGTGGGTCTGCTGTGCGTTGCCTTGCGCTATGTCCCACTGGGGACCATGCCCTGGTACGCGAACGCGCCCAGCTTCGCGCAGCGTTGGCTGTGGCTGCTGCAGCACCAAGCACCTGCAGCGGTGTGGATCAATGTTGGGTGGGTTTTCTTCAACTTGATGATCCTGAGCGTGGCACTTGGCGTGGCCCGTGAAAGCCGGCAGCGCAGGCGTGCGGTCCGGCTGCAGAAGTCGATCGAGGCAGGGCTGGTCTTTTCTGATGGACGATGGCTTCAGGGGCAGATTGAGGATGCCTCCAGCGGAGGCTTGCTTGTGCGCACCAGGAAGCCCGTGGAGGCGCATGCACAGGAGGCTGTCAGCATCGTTCTTTCCGTGCAGGGGCATGAGATCGTGCTCCCCGCCACGGTGGTGGACGCGTTGCCGCGCGCTCTTCGGGTGCACTTTGACCCATTGACGCTGAAAGAAGAAGAAGCGCTAGCGATGATTCTGTTTTCGCCGGCGGATACCTGGGTGGGCTGGGGACCGGCGCAGGAACCGGACCGGTTGTTGAAGAGCTTCGGCCGGGTCCTCGGCCTGGCCGCTAAAGGGCTTGGATCGGTAGCAACGGCCGTGGTGCGTCCGGCGGCAATACGGTTTCTCGCGCTGGCTGGAGTCGGTCTGCTTCTTGGGTTTGCCAGTCTCTGGATGGCCCCGATGAACGTCAGGGCTCAGGACACAACCTCGCCGGGAAGCTCAGTTGATGTGCCCGGGGCAACGTCTCCGAAACAAGATGCGGGGAGGAGTTCCTTCCGGGGCCCGGGCTCGGCGACGGAGCGGCGCATCCCACTGAGTGCGATGACCGGCGCCCAGTCGCTGCGCCTCGATGCCGTGGCCTCCTCGGTTGGGGTTCACTTTGAAGTCGCTCCGAACGAGATCATCGAACGGGCCAGCCTTCAGCTGCGCTTCCGCGCGCCAGGATTACCCGCCGGAAGCGCTGTTCACGTGCTCCTGAACGGTGTCGCTCTCCCGGCGGAAGCCGGTATGCAGCAGGCGACGGAACCAAACGGGCCGGGGAAGTGGAACGACCTCCGCCTGAACCTTCCGGCGGAGTTGCTGGTCCATAACAACGAACTCGAGCTGCGCAACGGGACTGGGACGGGGCCTGTGGAGATCGATGTCATCGGGTCTGCTCTGCAGATTGTGGAGCGAACCTTTGCGGTGTCTGTTGAGACGTCGGAGAGGGCCAGCACGAGCCGTGGATCGGCTGGCAGCATTCTCTCCTATGCCCACCAATGGACGCAGAGGTGGAGCCAGTTGAGCCCGGAGCCGGTGCTACCTCCTGCTCTCAACGCACTGCTCTTCTTCTGGTACGTGGCGGCGTGTTGCCTGGCGTTGGCGGGTGTCTGTCAAAGCGCGTTGCGGGCACGCGCCAGGCTTCGGCTGCAGACCTGAGCCACATGGGTCTGCACCGCTGCGGGACCGCTGGTGAGTTGGCTTCACTCCGCTCGTAATTCTATCCCCGATCACGCGATGCAGTGGTAACGCGGGCACACGTGCCGGACGCTATCCGGTAGAGTCTCCTAGATATTTGCAAGTGCGTGTCACAACGCAGGAGATCACCCGCCCCTGAGAGCCGCCGCACAACCCAACCTGACACGAGCGAAGCAAGCACCTGATCTCCGGACCGAACTGCGGCTTACCGCCATTCTGGGTACGCCGCTTGCGCTCGGTGAGCTTGGCTGGATGTCGACGTATATCGTGGATGCGTTGATGGTTGGCAGGCTCCATGATTCGGCTTTGCCGATCGCGGCATCGTCACTGGGCAACACGATTTTCTCCGCGATTGCGTTCTGCGCGATCTACCTGCTGAACGGCCTGGAAACGTTGGTTGCTCAGGCATTCGGTCGGGGCGAAGAAGATGAGTGCATCCACCTTCTTGCGCAATCCTTGTGGATGGTCGCGATCGCTACACCCCTGGTGATGCTCGGCACTGTTGCTTCCGTGCGTTTGCTGCCGCACCTCGGTACACCGGTGGAGCTGGCTGCGGAGACGGGACGTTATGTTCATGCGTTGGTGTGGTCTACGGCCCCGCTGATGCTGTACATGGCCCTGCGGCGGTTTCTCCAGTCCATCAATCGCGTTGCGTTGATTTCTATTTCTCTGGTCACGGCTTCGGTTGTGAACTTCATCTTTGACTGGGCGTTCTTGTTCGGACACTTAGGCGCGCGGGCGATGGGTATTGCTGGGTCGGGATGGTCGACCTGCGTTGTGCGCTGGTACATGCTTGCATTGCTCGTCGGCGGTGCTATCTGGGCCATTCGACGCGACGGATATAACGTGCGAGCTCAGATGTTCAAGCCGAACTGGCCAAGGTTGAAGACGTTGTTGCACATCGGTTGGCCAAGCGGACTGGAATACTTCGAGGAACTGGGCATCTCCACCTTCATGACCATCTTGTGCGCGCGCCTGGGAACCATCCTTGTTGCTGCGCAACAAGTCGTGCTGGACCTGAACGCGTTTGTGTACCAGGTACCGAACGGCATCTCCTACGCAACGATCATTCGCGTAGGGCAAAGCGCCGGCCGTAACAGCGCGCCGGAGGTAAAACGCGCGGCGAACGCAAGCCTTTGGCTGTGCCTTGGCTTCATGACGATTGCGGCGACGGTGTTTGCGGCGTTCGCGAAGTTCTGGGCGGGCTTATACACCAACAGCGGAGTCGTGGTTACAGCGGCTGCTCCGATCTTCTTGATCTGCGCGTTTCTGCTCATGGGCGACACGCTGTTCGTTGTGTTGGCGTCCGCGTTGACGGGCATCGGGGACACGCGTACCCCGCTCCTGGTGAGCCTGGTGTGGAACTGGGGCATTGGCATGCCGTTGGCGTATGTGCTCGCGTTTCACTTTGGCTATGCGCTGAAGGGTCTTTGGCTGGGGCGGGCTGTTGGTTCGGTCGGCGCCGGTATTTCGTTGTTTGTGTTTTGGCGTTTGCGGTTGCGCAAGGAAGCGCAGCCGGATCGCCGTCCGTCGTTAAGTCTGCTCGGCAGCTTGCCCACGATCGACCGGGCAGTTTCGTTCAACCAGGTTGAGGTGAGGCGATGAATCGTTCGTTGTTTTTGTTGTTCCTGTTCGGAGGCGGGCTGACCGCGGCCTGTCAGTCTACGTTGGCGTCGTTGAACGGTACGGTCCGCGATCCGTCAGGCGCTGTGGTGCCGCATGCAACGGTCGCGTTGCACCGGCAAGAGACCAACACGAACCGTATGGTGACAACGGGTGCTGACGGCGAGTTTACTGCGTTGAACCTCGAGCCGGGCACCTACAACCTGCGCATCTCCGCTCCTGGATTCGCCGCCACCCGTGCAGAAAATATCCATCTCGACGCGCGGCAACAGCTGCGCTATGACGTGGCGCTTACGGTGTCGAGTACAGACACGGTGACCGTAAATGCCACAGATGCGGGCACGATCAATACGGACAATGCAGCGATCTCTGCGGCGCTTTCGTCGCAGGCTGTGCTTGATCTGCCGGCCAACTACCGCGGTGCAGGGTCGACGTCTCCGTTGAACGTGGTGCAAACGTTGCCGGGCGTGCAGCCGGATTCGGGATCGTTTCCGCCACAGCCCTCTGCCTCTCCGAATCCGAGTGTGAAGTTCTCCATCCAGGGTGGACTGCCGTCGCAGTCGGAAACGACGGTGGATGGCATCTCGGCGCAGAACCAGACGACCAACAACATTCAGGGCGACGCCTTTCCCTCGGCTGAATCGATCGCGGAGATCCGTGTCGATGGCGTAAACAACAACGCTGAGTACGGTCAGCCCGGCGAGATTACGACCATCACCAAGGCCGGCACGGATCACGTGCATGGATCGGTGTTTTGGTACTTCCAGAACTCGGGCTTTGATGCGACGCCGTATGGCAGCGCGACCAAGCCGAAGAAGGTCGCCAATGATTTTGGCGCCAACATCGGTGGACCGTTGCCGGGGCTAACGCGCGGACGCTTCAAGACGTTTTACTTCGGCACCTATGAGGGGCTTCGCTTTCCGCAACAGCAGACGGTGCACTACGTTGTGCCGACTGTGCTGGAAAAGCAGGGCAACTTCTCGCAGGAGGTTGGGACGCTGACCAACCCGTTTACGGGCGGGGCATACACCAACGCGACGCTGGTACCAAACTCGAGCTCGGCGGCGTTGTTGAGCCTGTTTCCGGATCCAAACCTGCATGTGGGCGAGGGTGTGCAGGCCGTGCTGGCTGATCCGAGCACGCCCTATAACTACATCGCGAACAAGCGGAACGACATCAATTCCGACCAGTTCGATGTGCGCCTGGATGAGACCATTGGCGAACGCAGCACCTTGTTCGCGCGCTACACCAATAAGCAGATCGCCGAGACGGTTCCGGAAAGCCTGGCGATCCCGAACGGCACTTCTTTCGCGCACTATCGTATCTTCGCCACGTCGTGGAGCTTTGCGTTGACGCCACGGCTGGTGAACGAAGCGCGATTTGGCTTTACGCTGGAGGGCGATGGCACGACGAGCCCGCTGAACGGTGCGGCGCTGACCAATGCCGCGAAGTTCAACGGCATCCAGACCAGCTTTCCCTTCAACGGCGTACCGTTTCTTGGATTCGACAACTATACGGGCACAACGACCAACATTGGTGGCAGCCGCTTGAACGATGTTGAGCGCTCGCGGGTGTTCCAGTATGTCGATAACGTGAGCTGGCAACGCGGGCCGCACACGACGAAGTTCGGCGTCGACATTCGCCATCTTGATGCGTACACGCCGCTGAGCATCTCCGGCTACGGCGACAACTACGGCTCGTTCTTCTTCCATCAGAGCGCGAGCTTTACGGGTAACGAGTTCGCAGATTTCCTTGCCGGTGTGCCGTATAGCTCTGAGACCGCGCAGGTGAACTCGGACAACAACGGGGCGGCTTCAGCGTACGCCGTGTACGCGCAGGACAACTGGAAGCTTTCGTCACGGCTGAACCTCACGTTTGGTTTGCGCTATGAATTGCACCCGGGCTTCAGCGCGACCAACGGCAACATCGGCAACTTCGATCCTTCGGTCGCGCGGTCGGGTCGCGTGATCTATCCGGCTGGCTATGCGGGGCTATTGTCTGTGCCGGAGTTGCAGAGCTTCAACGCGTGCACCACGGCAGGAGTCAACAACCCCGCGGCCACAAACACTGCGATTAGCGGCGTGCCGTGTACGCCGGTGGCGTCGAACACCGATGTGGGCCTGCCGGCAGCGCTGCGCACCACGCCGCGGCTGCGAGTGGAACCGCGCCTGGGCTTTGCGTTCCGTCCGTTCGACAACGACAAGACGGCGATCCGCGGCGGTGCGGGCTACTACAACATCACCACCTCAGGCGCGCTGTTTTACGCCCTGACGGGCACGTTGCAGAGCAACCTTGAGAGCTTCCAGAACTACAACGTCAACGCCAGCACGGGGCAGGTAGCTGCGCCGACGTTTGCGTTCCCGAACGTATCGTCTGCAAGTGCGTTGAACGCGTCGCCGTATGGAAGCGGAACGTTTTACTCCGCGGTGGACACGCACTGGCACGACCCGTATTCGCTGCAGACGAATGTGTCGGTGGACCAGGACATGGGCCGTGGTTTCGGGTTGCGGGTGTCGTACATCGGCCTGCACACGTGGCACCTGGTGTGGCAGCCGGAGCTGAACATGCTGCAGCCGAGTTCGACGACGATCGCCAGCACGCAACCGCGCACCGCGTTTCCGTTTCCCAACTTCTACGCGATTTACAACCGGTCGACCGAGGCACAGGCGGACTACCACTCCGGCCAGGTGGAGGTGTCGCATCGTTTCGCCCATGGCTACTCCTTCGACAGTGCGTACACGCTGGCGAAGAATCTTTCGGACAACCAGGGCAGCTATGGTGCGTACCAACTCGCCGGTAACTTCGTCGATGAGCAAGGCGGCTATGACGCGACGGACACTTATGACCGGCATGTGGACTACGGCAACGTTAGCGGCACGCGCCGGCACCGCTGGTTGACGACAAGTGTGTTCGAGCTGCCGGTGGGCCGTGGGAACCGCTTTGGTGGCGGCATGAACCGCGCGGCCAATGCGGTGGTCGGGGGCTGGCAGGTGTCGAGCATCTTTGTGTGGCAGTCCGGGCCGTACCTGACGGCGTATTTGCCTTCAGGCACGATCGATCCGTCCGGTACAGGGTCGGGTACGCTGTTCTATCGCTCGCAACGGCCTGACCGCGTGGGTTCTGCCAAAACCGCAAACCGCTCCGCGAGTGGATGGTTCAACCGCAACGCCTTCAGCTGTCCAGGAACGCCGGGCGGCATCGCGACGTTGATGGTGCAAACGGACCCGGTGACGGGAGCGACGGCCTCGCCGTGCACGGTGGGAGCAACAACGGCACCCATCGGCCGCTTTGGAACAGAGAGCGTGGGCGACCTGGAAGGGCCGGGCACTGTGAGCTTGTCCGCCGGGCTGAGCAAGGCGTTCGTGATCACCGAGGGCGTTCGCCTGCGCGCTGAGGGCACGTTCACCAACATCCTGAACCATACCAACCTCGCCGACCCGACGCTGGATGTGACCAGCCCAAGCTTTGGGGTGATCACGTCGGCGCGCGGCTCCGACTTTGGTGGCAACCGCACGGGGCAGGTTTCGATGAAGCTCGAGTTCTGAAGACCTATCATGGAGGGGTGCCCTCACAGGGGCGCCCTCCCTATGGTGCTGCGTGTTGAGGATCGTCGATGGATCGAGGCTGCTGCACAGGCGCAGGGCTTTGACCTTGCCGGCTTAGCCGCCGTGCCCGAGCCGGAAAGCGGGGCAGGGATCGACGAAGATCAGCGCTTCGCGGCGTGGGTGGCCAGCGGTGCCGCCGGTGAGATGGAGTGGCTGGTTCGCCGCGACGCGGAGGGCGCGTTGGTGCGTGGGGATCTGCGTCGCTCGATGCCGTGGGCGCGCTCCGTGCTGGTGTGTGCCGTTAACTACAACGCCGCGGCGCCACGATCGATTGACCCTGCGCCCCCAAGCAGTGGATGGATCGCGCGCTATGCATGGAGCGGGCGCGGCGGCGCGGCCATGGGGCCTGCGGCTGAGGAAGATTTCGCGGGGGGCAGCGACTATCACGAAGAGCTACTGCCCAAGTTGAAGGCCGTAGCCGCTGTTCTGGAGCAGCGGTTTGGGCCGGAATGCATCACGCGTGCCTATGTGGACACCGGGCCCATCCTGGAGCGTGGCTACGCGGCGCGCGCCGGGGTTGGGTGGATTGGCCGCAATACCTGTGTGTTGAACCAGGAACAGGGGTCATGGCTGCTGCTTGGGGTGGTGGTGACGTCGCTGGAACTGGGCGGTGAGGCACTGCCGGTGCCGGTCGCAGATCGCTGTGGCACGTGTACGCGCTGCATTGATGCCTGCCCAACGGACGCGCTGCATGGCTCAGGGCTTGGGGGCGCGCCGCGGTTGATGGACGCGTCTCGCTGCATCTCGTACCTGACGATCGAGAAGCGTGGACCTATTGCGCCGGAGCTGATGGCGGGCATGGGGCGGCAGGTCTTTGGCTGCGATATCTGCCAGGATGTGTGCCCCTGGAATCGTAAGGCGCCGGTAGGCAGGTCGGGGATGCTGGAGCCGCGGCAGGAGCTGGTGAACCCATCGCTGGCGTGGCTGGGCGCGATGGATGGGCCCGCGTTCGCCCGGTGGTTTCGCGGATCGCCGCTGGAGCGGACGCGTCGCAAGCGCGTGCTGCGCAATGTGGCGATCGCGATGGGCAACAGCGGTGAGAAGAGTTTCCATGACCAGCTTGAGACATGGGTGCAGGGGGACGATCCGGTGCTTGCCGAAACGGCAAATTGGGCGTTGCAGCGCCTGCAGAATGCGGGTGCCAATGGTGCACAGCAAGCGGCTTTCACCGAAGAAGAAGCGGCCCGTTTGGAAACGGCCTTGGCCGGGCCGCTAGACTAGCGGCATGGCTCAGAGCGAGCAGACAGCGGTTGAGGAGCACAAGCCGGCGACGGCTGGCCCACCGGACGAGGCACCCAAGGCAGGCAAAGAGCATGTTGGGCCGAGCCTGGCTTCGACGGGGTCGCGGGGCATCGATCGCGCCGGGACGTGGGAGCAGGTGAAGGCCCTGGCACACTACATGGCCAAGACCGAGGTGCATACCTACGCGTTCAGCGTGGCGGCTCAGGTGATCCTGTCGCTTTTTCCGTTCATCGTGTTGCTGCTGACGCTGTCACAGCGCGTGTTTCACTCCACCAAGATGGCCGACGTGGTGGGCGAGATGATGGCGAATTTCCTGCCCAGCAACCAGGACTTTGTGGTCGCCAACATGCGGCGCCTTGCCTTTGCGCACACACAGGTGAAGGTAGTGTCGGTGGTGATGCTTTTTATCACCGTGACGGGTGTGTTTCTGCCGCTGGAGGTCGCGCTGAACAGCGTATGGGGCGTGAAGAAGAATCGCAACTACCTCCATAATCAAGCTGTGTCCATTGGCCTGGCGCTTGGGGTGGCGTTGCTGGCGATGGCTTCGGTGGCGGTGTCGGCGGCACAGCGCACGGTGTTGGGTTGGATCTTCTTCGGGCACACGGACAACATCGTGTTCACGTTTATCGGCCGCATCTTTCTTCAGATTATGGGCCTGATCGCGAGTGTCGGGCTGTTCTTCCTCATCTACTGGGGCCTGCCGAACCGCAAGGTGCCGGCGCGCGCCGTGTTGCCTACCGCCCTGGTGATGGGCGTGCTTTGGACAGCGGCCAAGTATCTGTACATCCTTGTTCTGCCATTCCTGGACTTTGGTTCTGTGTATGGGCCGTTTCGCGTGTCGGTGGCCTTGATGATGTGGGCCTTTATCTCGGGCCTGCTTCTGCTCGCGGGGGCGTATGTCACCGCTACACGGCATGCGTTGCGGGAAACTCATGCCGAAGAAGCGGAGCCGGGGAATGAGCCTGAGCCTGAACCGGTCGGATAGCGCTACCGCTGATGAAAAGCCAGCGTGACGATGTCGTTCGGCTGCGGCCCGGCGGGCAGCATGGTGAACAGGGTGGGATTGCCGTTGTCGGTGCGGATCACGGCGACGTCGCCTGCACCGGAGTCGGCGACCAGCAGCAGATGCTCATCGGCGCTTAGCGCCAGCGCATCCGGGTGTGAGCCTGTGCGCACGCTGGCCACGATGCGGCCGTCGTCGATGGAGTAAAGACTGATCGAGTCGGAGCCGAAGTCGGAGATCCACAGCGTGGAGTTGTCGCGGCTGATGAGGGCCGATGAAGGCTGCATCACGCCGGTGTAGGTATTCTCCACTTCATTGGTCCAGGTCGACATCTCGGACAGGCTGTTGCCGTCGAAGTTGGTGGAAAACACCTCGCCCCCGTCGGGCTTCACGGCTAGGCGCGTCGGCGTCTTGCCCACGTCGAGCAGCGACAACATGTGGTCCTGCTGCAGCGAGGCATCCTGCTTGCCACGCCATGAATCTGGTGCCGCGCCAAGCCACACCGCCATGACCTGATGCGCACCGGAGCAGGCGATGAACGCCTTGCTGGAGTCCGGTAGAACGGCGACGTCTGTGGCTCCGGGACAGCCGGTAAACACGCTGCGCAGACGCAAGGGATGACGTTGATCGTCCGCGGCAACGGTGAAGATGGAGACGCTGCCCGCGATGCGATTACTGACCACAACGGAGCGGTTGTCCGGGCTCACGATTGCGACGCCTGGGCCTTCGCCCGTGCCGGCAACGGCGATCTCGCGGCGTTGCTCCAGGTCGAGCACCGAAACGCTGTTGGACCCGGAGTTAGCGACGTAGGCACGGCGACCGTCGGGCGAAACACTGATAGCAAAGGGCGCGTGGTGGACACCGATGGTGTGCACGACGTTGTTCTGCGCGGCGTCGATCACACTGACCGAGTCGCTGCCGGAGTTCACCGCGTAGACCTCGCGGCGTTTCGGGTTCACGCCGAGGCCTGTGGGGCGACGGCCCACCTGCAGCGTTCTGTCCTGGCGCACGTTGACGAGATCGAGCACGGTCACCGTGCCGGAAGCGCCATCGGAAACGTAGGCGTACTCGCGGTAGTCGGCGGGGAAGCTGGGAAAATGATTGCGACGGCAGCCGGTGAGGGCCAGCAGCGAGAGCGCCACGCACGGAAGGCCGCACCGAAGCCAGGGAGACCAGGTCGAGGAGACAGGGGGGCGATTTCGGCGGCCAGCCAGGCTGGCGATTGAAGCACGGGTGGGACGGGGTGGCACTGCTACTGAGTGTATGGGGCGGGTACGCGTATCGCAACGCGGAAAAAGTGACCGGACGCCGCAACCCTTGCGTGGGTACTGGGTTTATCTCACTGACACGGATAGCAACAACGTATCCGGGTCAGGCATGACTCCTCGGAACAACGGAGTCTGGGGAATGTTCCGGACTCCGTTGCTTTTTTGGATTAGTGAGGGTCGCGCGAGGTGCGGCGCCATGCGGTGAACAGCCAGCCGGCGTAGCCGAATTGCAGCAGCCACACCGCGCAGTACGCGTATACCAGGTGACGCTGCGGCAGGGTTTGGAATGGAATATGCACCATTAGCTCACCTCCGTCATGGCCGGCATAGCGGCAGTGGTCGTGCGAATGCCAGCAGTCGAGTCCATGCTGAGAAAGGCGAGAGCCTTTGCCGCGGCAATCCGTTGCCGACGACGCTCCAGCGCGTAGCGCCAGCCAAGCATCAGCAAGCCCCACATCGCCCACGCTGCGACGTTCCACAGCACTGCCGGCAGCATACTGGCATCGATGCCGGAATCCTGGCCACCGCCGAAGACGGGGGCTGGATGTTGGGTGCGCCACCAGCGGATGGACATGAAGCAGATCGGCACGTCAATCGCCGCAAAGACGCCGAGCACGGCGGAGAGCAAGCCGGGTTGGCCACCGCCGGGCAGCGCTGCACCGCCACCGGCAAAGCCGCGCACCAGCAGATAGCTGACATACAGCAGCCAAAGCAGCAGAAAGGTCGTTAGCCGCGCATCCCACGTCCACCAGATGCCCCAGGCAGCGCGTCCCCACAGCATGCCGGTCGCCAGGCCAATGGTCGAGTACAGCACCGTGATCTCCGCGGAGGCCAGCGCAAAGGCGTCGGCGATGAGGGCGCGCGGCGGATTGCGGTTGCGCCAGTACAGGTATGCGAAGCAGGCGATGCAGTTGATGTACGGAAACAGGAAGCTCAGGATCGCGTGCGGGAAGTGGTAGAAGAAGACGCGGTACAGATTGCCCATGGTCGCTTCCGTGGGCGCGGTCATGGCCTTCTGGAACCCGATGCCGAGCGCAACGGCGGTCAGGGCAAACCAGGCCAGGCCAAACAGGTGGCCCTTGCTGCTACGGGATGTCATGGAATCTGTCACCCAAAGATATTCTACGTCGCGGGTGGTGCCGATAACCGCGCCCGGGGAGGCCGGTTTCATGTCGCTGGATAGGCGCGAGCCTACTCGACGTGCAGGATGACATCGAAGAGCAGCACGGACGCCGTGGTGAACAGCACATCGTAGGCCAGCAGCACCCGGATCCAGAGGTCAGGGTTGAAGTCGCCAATCAGCACGTTGGTGGTCGCCTGGATGGACGCCAGCAGCGCCGGCATCGCGATTGGGCAAAGAATAAGCGGAAGCAAAAGTTCGCGGTTGCGCGAGCTGAGGCTGAGCGCGGCGAAGAACGTGCCGTTGCAGACCAGCGCCCACGTACCCAGTGGCACGATGAGCAGCAGCAGTGATGTCTGCCCGAGCGGATGAAGATTGTAGAAGATCACGAAGACCGGTGCGAGAACGAGCTCGATAACAGAAACGAAGAGGAAGTTGGCGAGCGCCTTGCCCACAAAGAGCGCCGAGGCCGGTGCGGGCGAGAGCCGGTGAGCGTCCAGTACGCCGTTGCGTTGCTCGCGCGTCCACGAGCCGTTGAGCGCGGTCATCGCGGCAAACAGCACTCCTACCCAAAGCAGGCCACCGGAGATCTGGCGCGCAGTGGTGGGGTACGACGCTGGGTCGAAGGCGAGCGAGAACACGACCACAATCAGCAGCGCGAAGAAGAGCATGCCGTTGATGCCGTCGCGGTTGCGCCATTCCAGCTGAAGGTCTTTGCGCAGATGGCTGAGGACGTGGCGGGCGTAGATCATGCGTGTGGGTTGGGCGCCTTGGTCAGGTCGGCGACTTGAACGGTGGTTTGCGTCGCGACTGCGCGGAGGTAGTCGGCCGGGGCCAGCACCAGTTGCAGGCCACGCTGACCGGCGGAGATCGAAACCTGGTCGAAGAGCTCCAGGGTTTCATCCACGAAGGCAGAAAGGGGCTTCTTTGCGGCGAGCACGGTGACGCCGCCGCGGATATAGCCGGTGAGAGGCTCGACGTCTTTGAGAGCGGCAAGCTCTGCCTTGCGCACGCCTGCGATGCTTGCCAGCTTCTTGAGGTCGAGCTCGGCGTCGCCTGGAACTACGGCAAACAGGTGCGTGTTGTCGGTGGTTCGGGTGAGCAGGGTTTTGAAGACCTGCTCGATGGGCATGTGGATTTTGCGCGCGACCGAGATCGCCGTGAGGTCTTCGGGATCAACTTCATAGGCGCGCAGCTCGTAGCGGATGCTGAGCGAGTCGAGCAGGCGGGCAGCGTTGGTCTTGGTCGTGTGGGGATGATGGCTCATAGCGCGGGACGCTCCGGTATGGCCTGCGCAACGACCCTGGGTGCGCTGGAGGAATCGTCTTCCGTGAGTCGGCCATCGCGAAGGGTGAGCGTGCGCTGGACCAGCGGACGGGCGAGTTCGGCCTGGTGCGTGGTCAACAGCAGGGTTCGCAGCGTGCCGTCTGGTCTATCGCTCATGTAGCGGTGCAGACGGGCGATCATCATCTCAACGGAGCTCACGTCGAGGTTGGAGAAGGGTTCGTCGAGCAACAGGATCTCCGGCGCGGTGAGCAGAACGCGTGCAAGCGCAGCACGTTGCCGCATGCCTTGTGAGTACTCGCCCAGGCGACGCGGATTGCCGGGATCAAGCCCGACCGCAGCCAGCGCTGCGGTCACGTGCTGTTCGCGTTGCGTGGCGGAAAGCTTTGGCCGTTGCAGGCCGAGGAGGTAGTTGAGGTTTTCCGGGCCGGTGAGCTCGTCGTAGAGCATGGTGCTGTGGCCCATGTACGCGACCCGGCCGCGCATCGTCGTCGGCGATTCACCCAGGGTGAACACGTCGCCGTAGCTGGGGCGAGCAAGGCCAGCGAGCAGCTTGAGCAGCGTGGATTTGCCGGCGCCATTAGGGCCCAGCAGCATGACACTGCTGCCCGCGGACAGCATGAGCGATACGTCGCGCAGCGCGACAAAGCTGCCGAAGAGCTTGGAAACGCGGCGCAGCTCAATGGCTGGCGTTAGCTGAGAGGACGGTTTGGTGGAAGGGCTGGACATGGTGCCGCGCGCGCGAGCGTTGCCCGCAAAGTGCCGGGGCTCCATGCGAGTATAGAAGCGAGCAACGCGAGAAGGCGGAGACAGAACTTGACCGGTTTGAGCGGATGGCGCGGATGTGCCGCGTTTGCAGTGGTGATCTCGGCGCTGGGCGCGGGGCAGAGCAGGGCACAAGGACTGTCGGCGGCAGACCAGCAGTTGGCCCACGACATCTTTCAGCAGCTGGTGACGACGAACACCACGCATTCCACCGGAAGTACGCGCGTGGCTGCCGAGGCGATGCGCGACCGGTTGTTGAAGGCGGGCTTTCCTGCCGGCGATATGGAGATTGTTGGGCCGCGAGATCAGCGGCTCAACCTGGTGATTCGGTACCGTGCGGCCAGGGGCGCCAAGGCTAAGCCCGTGATGTTTATCTGCCACCTCGATGTGGTGGAGGCAAAGCGCTCCGACTGGACGCTGGACCCGTTTCAGCTGACGGAGAAGGACGGCTTCTTCTACGGACGGGGCACGCAGGATGTGAAGGACAGCGACGCGGCGCTGGTGACGAGCCTGCTGCTGCTGAAGCGTGCCGGCTTCGTGCCCAAGCGCGACATCATCGTGGCGCTGACTGCGGATGAAGAAGGCGGCGCTGACAACGGCGTCGACTGGCTGCTGAAGAACCGACCGGACCTGGTGAACGCCGGTGTGGTCATCAACCCGGATGCCGGTGGGGTGGAGTTGAAGGACGGCAAAGCCGCCGAACTCGACGTGGAAGCGACCGAGAAGCTGTATGCGGACTTTCAGTTGGTGGCGACCAGCGCGGGCGGACACAGCTCGCTGCCACGGCCGGACAACCCGATCTACGAGGTAGGCGATGTCTTGGCGCGGTTGGAGAAGCAGCCGTTTCCTGCGGAGCTGAACGAAGTGACGCGAGCCTACCTGCTGAACGAACAGAAGACGGCAACGCCGGAACGACGGGCGTTGATCGAGCGTGTGCTGGCAACGCCGATGGACATGGCTGCCGCTGAAGAGCTCTCCAAAGACCCGCGCATGAACGCGACGCTGCGGACCACGTGCGTGGCGACCATGATCTCCGGTGGGCATGCGCCGAATGCGTTGCCGGGCTCGGCGACGGCGAATGTGAACTGCCGGATTCTGCCGGGCCATCCGCCCGAGGAGGTACGGCAGCACCTGATTGGCGTGTTTGCCGACCCCAAGCTGACCGTGAACTACGTCGACAACGGTGGGGCAGTGTTTCCGTCGGCGCCGACCAAGGGCGCGATGGCGCCGCCGCCGATGCGCGAGGACATCATGCGGCCTCTGCACAAGGTGACTGAGGCAGAGTTCGGAGCCATCCCGATCCTGGCGACGATGGAGACCGGCGCCAGCGATTCCATTTACACCCTGGCGATGGGGATTCCGAGCTATGGAATCTCGGGCATGGGCATCGATGAAGGCGATGACCGGGCGCACGGGCGCGATGAGCGCATCCGGGTGCAGTCGTTCTATAACGGCGTGGCGTTTCAGTGGCACTTCATGCGGGCGCTCGGGGAAGAATAGCCTCGGCGGATTTTCCTTGTGCCTGCCGCCTTGCGCGGGCAGAATGGGCTGCACCCATGAGCACTTCCTACCCGCCGCACTATGCCTACCCGTCTGCGCCGCCCCTGCAACGGGCTCTGCCCAGGCCGCCCCGCCTGCACTGGGGATGGGTGCTGGCGCTGAACATCGTCACACGCGGCCTGTTCGCGAGTATCTGGCTGTTCGTGCAGGCAAACTGGATCCGCCGCATGCTTGGCCGGAGCACCAGCTTTTGGCTGGCGCTGGCGAACATGATCTGGCTGCCGCTGACGTTCTTTGCGGGTCTTTGCGCGGTGCTTCTGGCCCACTTTGTGCATACTGCGCCAAACCTGTTGGTCGGCCCGCTGACCGTGATCATGGTTGGTGGCATCGTGATCCTGTATGTCGCCACGGTGTTCACCATGCGCAGTGAGCTGCAGGGCAGCGTGATCGGCATGTCGCTGGGAGCGGTGATGACGTTGCTGTTTGCGCCCTACTACTTCCAATACCACCTGCGCGACTACAACGAACCCTACAGCGCAGAGGGCTTCGGACTGGGGCTAAACGCGAGCACAGTGATCGTGGAGCCTACGCAGCCGGAGGTATACCCGACGGCCGAGTCCGTTGGCGTGGTGTACCCGCGCCCGCCGTTGCCAACCGAACCGCCTACTGCGTGACCGAGGCCGTGGTCTTCAGCGGGGCGGTGTTGCCGGTGGGGGTTTGGCCGGGCTTGGCTGGCGCATACTTGCTGGCGCATTTGGCCTGCAGCTGCGTGGCGTGGAACACGTTGTCACGGCCGTAGGTGCCGATGGCGAGCGCCTGGGCGTCGTCCTTGAAGGTGTCCGGCGGCGGTTCCGAGCCCTGGTAGTCGACGGGGATGGTTTTGCCGAGCTCGACGAGAACAAACTTCGCGTCCGGGCCCGAGCGCTGGATGGAGCCTGGCTTCACATTGCCGGCGACCCGGAGATTGCGGGTGTAGGCCTTGTTTCCCAACGCCTGCAGCTCGGCAATGGTGACGTAATAGCTCTTCGCCTTCCCCGCGCCGGAGATGGCAAGCCAGGCAATGGTGCCGACCACGATCAGGGCGGCGATGAGGAACTTCAGCTGGGTCTTCTGCGGTTGCACGCTTTTAGTTTACTGGTTGTTGGTTGTTGGTTGTTGGTTGTTGGTTGTCGGTTCTCGGTGGCTGGGGGAATCAATCGTCGAGGAGATCGCAGTCTTCGCACTCACAGTCTTCGTCGTGGGCCTGTTGCATGGCGGTGAGGAAGTTCTGGTAGTCGATCTCGGCTTCGGGGTCTTCGTCGGGAGCGATCTGTTCTCCAGAGGGAGCGAGGACGGTTTCGCGGACGAGCCTTGAACGCGAGGGGAGCAGGTCGAGGTGGGTGCAGTTGCTGCTGGCGACCTGGAGGCCGTAGAGGAGCATGGAGGCGCGCTTGGGGTCGACGCGGTTGGCGGCGAGGGCGGTGACGAGCATGGAGATGGCGACCTGGATGGACTCGCGGTCCTCAAGCGGCGGGAGATCGAGGGTCTGGGGCTCCGGGGCGTAGTACTGGGCGATGAGGGGCTCGAGCTGGCCGCCGCGGATGTCGGCGCGCATGGGGTGGAGGGTGGCTGGGCTGATGTCGGTGGAAGTGGTCCCGTGGCGGCGGTGGCGATGATGGAGGTCCTTGTGGAAGTAGCAGAAGACCTCGGCGGTGAGGGCGGGTGAGCCGCAGCGAAGTCCGTTGGTCTTGATGTGGCGGCAGATTTCTGTAGGCATGCGTCTTGCTCCCTTGCTGGTTGGGGTGAGGGGTGGGGGTGGGGATAGTCCCCCCTCCCCCCTGATCTGGGGTATTTTGGGCGGAAGGTCTTCCAAATGTTGCAGTTACGGGTGGGTAGGGTTCCTAAAATATTGCAAGGTAAGGGCTTGCGGCCAAAATCTCTAGAATCAGAGACTTAGCGGCACCGTCGGAATCTGGGGTGGATGTGCGAGAGGCTGCGGGCGAGAGGCCGGCAGCCTTTGGGGTGGTGCCTGGTTGTTTTTGATCTGTTCTTAGCTTAGTGAGTTTGGCGAAATTGTACGCAAGTGGGTCGGGAGGAATCTTCGGAGGGTTGGTGCGGGGCTTTTGTGGGGGTACAGCAGGCGATCTGGTTGGCCGCGTTTCGGGTGCGGGGTCGCGAACCCCACATCTCAGAAGCGAGATGTGGGGCCCCGGCCAAGACGAACGCAGATTCCCTTCGGGAATGACAAACGAAGACGAAGGTGGCCCGGCTGAAGCCGGGTCTGACGAGGCGTGTCTGTTGCGGTTTGCGTGATCAGGTGAGGCGGACGTCGAGGGTGCGGGCCTCCTGGCTGCTTTGCCGGGCGAGTTCAATGAGGCGGGCTACCCGGACGGCGTCGATGGCGGTTACCGGCGGGGCGACGTTGCCCAGGATGGCGTCACGCACGCCGGCGTAGAAGAGGCGGTAGTCGCCTTGCAGTGTGGGCAGGCGCTCATGCGTGAGGATGGCGGGCTGGCGCGGGTCCGGGGCAAGAGTGAGGGTGCCCCAGGACTTTTCCGGGTCTTCGATCCACGGGACGGAGGAGCCGAGCGTGGGCGGGTGTCGGCCATCGGCGACAAGATGAGCCTCCTGCGGGTCGAGGCCGCACTTGGTGAAGCTGCCGCGGGTCCCGTGGACCTGGAAGCGGGGTGCAGCGTCGGCGGCGATCATGGTGGCGTGGCACTCATAGAGCAGCGTGTCTGTGGGCTGCGGCGCGCCGGCAAGCGCCGGGCGAGCGGCCGTGGTGGTGCGGTCGTAGGTGAGCGTGATGTCGTAGGCGTCTTCGATTTCGCTGCCGTCACGATCTTTGCGGATGCTGGCGGTGAGGCGTTGCGGCAGGCCGAAGAGGGTGAGTGCCTGGTCCAGGAGATGCGGACCGAGGTCCTGCAGCAGGCCGTGCGCGTCGCCGGCATGTTCCTTCCAGGTGCCTTCGCGAGGAGTGGGGCGGAAGCGGTCCCAGTGCGAGATGACCTTGACGACGCGGCCGAGCTTTTCCTGGTGCAGTAGCTGCTGAAGGGTCAGGAAGTCGCCATCCCAGCGGCGGTTGTGGAAGGGGATCAGGAGTTTTCCGGCAGTCTTCGCGAGCTCGGCAAGGGAGAGGATGGCGGCGGAGCTGGGCGCGAGGGGCTTGTCGACGACGACATGCTTGCCGGCTGCAAGGGCAGCGCGGGCCAGCGGCTCGTGGGTCTCGTTGGGGGTGGCGATGATGACGAGGTCGATGGCCGGGTCGTTGAAGGCGGCCTCGGGGGTGCGCAGAATCCGCGCGGTGGGGAACGTCTCGGCGGCTTCGTTGCCATGACGCTGGACGACGGCCTCAAGGGAAAGTCCAGGGATCGCGGAGACAAAGGGGCAATGGAAGACGCGGCCGGCGAGGCCATAGCCGATGACGGCTACGCGGATGGGGTCGGACATGAGGCTCCTGCGGGGTGGAAGCGGCCAAAGCCAGGGTTAAAGCCCGGCCAGGTTTGGGGTTGGAGGTCCGCAGGCTGAAGCCCGCGGCTACACCAAACGCCTTTTGCCCAAAGCTCAACGGGGGTGGCGATCAGGTTCTTGTTGAGGTGTGAGCTATGAGGTGTTGAGGTATGAGTATTTTTGAGCTTGAGTTTAGGCTGAGAGCTCAACGGGGGTGGCGATCAGGTTCTTGTTGAGGTATGAGCTATGAGGTGTTGAGGTATGAGTATGTTTGAGCTTGAGTTTAGGCTGAGACCTGTTTGAGGGCGGGGTAGAGCTTGCGGTAGTGGGCGTAGTGGCGTTGCATGGCTTCGGCGTGTTGGGGGTGGATGGTTTCGGCGGGGCGGATGGTGGCGTTGCAGGCGGCTTCCACGGAGGGGTAGGCATTGACGCCGGTGGCGGCGAGGAGGGCTGCGCCGAAAGCACCGCCTTCTTCGGCTTCGAGGAGTTCGACGGGGTGGTTGTAGACGTCGGCCTGGATCTGGCGCCAGAGAGGGCCGCGGGCGCCGCCGCCGCCGAGGCGGATTTTTTGGACGGGGATGCCGAGTTCGGCGAAGAGGGTGAAGGTGTCCTGGAGGGAGAAGGCGACGCCCTCGAGGACGGCGCGGATGAAGTGGGCGCGGGTGGTGGAGGCGGTGATGCCGACGAAGGCGGCGCGGGCGTTGGGGTCGAGGTGGGGGGTGCGTTCGCCGAAGAGGTAGGGCGCCCAGAGGAGGCCGTCGGAGGCGGGGGGCACGTCGGTGGCGAGGGCGGTGAGTTCGTCGTAGCTGTTGATGGGCATGAAGGTGTCCTTCAGCCAGCGGAAGCTGAGGCCTGCGCCGTTGGTGACGCCCATGACGTGCCAGAGGCCGGGGGCGGCGTGGCAGAAGGTGTGGAGGCGGCCCTTTGGGTCGTGGGTGGGCTCAGCGGTGGAGGCGAAGACGACGCCGGA
This sequence comes from Granulicella sp., assembly GCA_965198515.1. Taxonomy (GTDB): domain Bacteria; phylum Acidobacteriota; class Terriglobia; order Terriglobales; family Acidobacteriaceae; genus Granulicella. The sequence continues at coordinate 208,907 of CBDAPO010000003.1, forward strand.
GGTGCCGATGGTCGCGGAGACGGAGCCGGGCGTGAGGATGCCCATACCGACGGCGCCTGCACCCTGGTCGCCGGCACCGGCGGCCACGGGGGTGCCTTCCTTGAGGCCAGTCGCCTGGGCGCCGGCGTTGTCGATGCGAGCGCAGATCTCGGGGCCCTCATAAAGCCTGGGCAGCCAGGACATGGGGATGCCGCAGATGCCCGCGAGTTCTTCGGACCAGCGGCGGTGGGCTACGTCGAGGAGCAGGGTGCCGGAAGCTTCCTGCATGTCCATGGCGAGTTCGCCGGTCATCTTGAAGCGGACGAAGTCCTTGGGGCAGAGGACATGGGCAATCCTGGCAAAGATTTCGGGCTGGTGGTCGCGAACCCAGAGGAGCTTGGTCAGGGTGAAGTTGGGGAGGGCGGGGTTGGCGACGAGCTCGATGAGGCGGGTGTAGCCGACCTTTTCGGTGATCCAGTCACACTGAGGCTGGGTGCGCTGATCGGCCCAGATAAGGGCGGGGCGCAGAACCTGGAAATTGGCGTCGAGCATGACGCAGCCGTGCATCTGGCCGGTGAGGCCGACGGCTTCGACGGCGGCGGTGTGGCCGGCACCCTGGGCGAGTTTCAGGACACCCCCGATGGCTTCCTGGGCAGCGCGCCACCAATCGTTGGGGTCCTGTTCGGCCCAGCCGACATGGGCGGAGGCGATGGGGGCATGGTCGGCGGAGTGGGAGGCGAGTACGGCGCCGCCGCGGTCGATCAGAATGGCGCGGGTTCCGCCGGTGCCTACGTCAATGCCAAGAAACATTCGTTGCCCTCCGGGGCTTTGGGTCAGAGTGTTGAGTGTAAAGAGGTAGGGTGAGGATTGTCTTGTCCGTGGGCGGTATGAGGGCCCGCGCCTGCTCCACGTGTGGCCGCGATGCCGTACGGGGTCCTGCTCGTGCCTTGTGACCTGAAAACGGTGCTACAACCATTAGGTCAACTTGTTGGGTTTGAAGCGGCGTAGAATCGCTCTGGTCAGTACGGGACGTGTGACCACAACCCGGAGGACCCCCCCCTTGGATGTTTTGTCAGATCACGCCTTCCGCCATGAAGCGGTTTTCCTGGATGGAAAGCACTTCATCGACTGCAGCCTGGAACACTGCGAGCTGACCTACGGCGGCGGGGTTGTCATCTTTGAGCGAACGCGTATTTCGCAATGCGTGTATGTTTTCGGCGGGCAGGCAGGGCGCACCATTGACCTCCTGAAGGTCCTGGGGATCCTCGGTGACGGCGATTCGGCTGGGATGGGCATGCCGGCACTGGTCCAGTAGCTAGCCGAATACAGGCTGCACGATCCTAGAGGCTCGGGCAATGCTGCGAGTTCCTGGATCAACTCCCTTGTTTGGCATGCATGGTTCCCCCGACCCGGAAGTTGCAGACGCGGCGGTGCTTTTTTGCATCACCGGGCGTTGTGCCGCATCGAAAAAGGGAAACAGATTACGCAGGAGCCTCGGACCGCGAGTTTGTGCCGACGGTGGCGCCTGTACCGATAGCATGGGAGTTATGGGGCAAATGAGGAGACGGCTGGTTTTGTGCGTTGGTGCGTCCGGTCTGCTGCTGTTGGCGGGACAGGGTGCAAGGGCGCAGACGGCCGGAGCGACCAACGGTGGCGGTAACAGCGCATCGGGGGCGAGTTCGTCCAGCAACCTGGGGGCGGTGCAGCAGGTTCAGCAGCAGCTTTCGCAACCGGGACCGAACGTAAGCCCAGGAAGTGCGAACGACCAGAGCTTTCGTGGCAGTGTGATCCGTGAAAAAGCTACGGCCGGGAACCTGGATCTAACGCTAGAGGATGCGATCCGGCGAGGGCTGCGCTACAACCTCGGCGTGGTGCTGCAAAGCAGTGACATCAAGAGCGCCAACGGACAGCGCTTGACGGAGTTGCAGCAGCTTCTGCCGACCGTTACGGCGGGCGCCAATATCACCGTGGAGCAGGTCAACCTTGCCGCGTATGGCTTGAAGTTTCCGGGTATCAGCCCGATCGTCGGGCCGTTCCAGGTGGTGGATTTCCGGGCGTACCTGACGCAGAACCTGGTGAACCTGCAGTCGATTCAGAACTACATCGCGGGCAAGCACAACTTCCAGGCGGCGAAGCTGACCGCGGAAGACGCGCGCGACATGGTGGTGCTGACGGTGGGTAACGCGTACCTGCTGTGCAGTGCGGATGCGGCACGCATCACGGCCGTGCAGGCGCAGATTGCGGAGTCGAAGCTCAGCCTGAACCAGGCGACAGCGGCCCATGACGCGGGCACCAGCCCACGGCTGGACGTGTTGCGGGCGCAGGTGGATTACCAGAACCAGCAGCAGAACCTGATCTCTGCCACCAATCAGTTGGCGAAGGACAAAATCGCGCTGGCACGGGCCATCGGTCTGCCTTTGGATCAGCAGTTCACCTTGGTCGACACTGCGCCGTATGCCTCACTGGATACACCGGAAGCGGAGGCTGCCTTTCAGCAGGCGTTGAAGCAGCGCAAAGATCTGGCGGCGGATGCGCAGCGGGTTGAGGCGGCCAAGGCCGGGCAAAAAGCAGCGTTCGATGAGCAGCTGCCGGTAGCCAATGTGACCGGTGATTTCGGCGATCTGGGAACGACGCCGGGGCACTCGCACAGCACCTACACGGCAACGGGGCAGATTTCAGCGCCGATCCTGCAGATTGCGAAGACGCATGGCGACGAGCAGATTGCGGCGGCGCAACGGGACCAGGTGGAAGCACGCCTGGCCGACGACATCCAGCAGGTGAACGCGGATGTGCGCGACGCCATTCTGGACATCGAGTCTGCGGCGAAGCTGGTGCAGGCGGCGAAAAGCAATGTTGATCTGTCGGACGAGGCCTTGAAGGAAGCGCAGGAGCGTTTTCGCGCGGGTGTGGCCGACAATCTGCCGGTTTCGCAGGCCCTGGCAACCGAGCAGCAGGCAAATGATCAGTACATTGCAGCGCTGTATCAGCACAACGTGGCCAAGCTGGAACTGGCCCGGGCGCTGGGCGTAGCGACGACGAATTACAAGAGTTATCTCGGAGGGAAGTAACGGTGGCCGATCAAGATATTCAGGGACAAGGCGGTACCCAAACCGCACAGATCTCCGGAACGGTGCAGATTCAGCCGCAAGGCGCCGGCGGCGAGCAGGCGGGCCCGCATAATACGCAGCCGAGCGCTGGCCCTGGCGGCAACGCCAATGCAACCCCGGCGCCGGAGCCGCCGGCGAAGAAGACTGGACGGCGAATCATCATCCTCGCGGTGGTGCTGATTCTGGCCCTGATCGCCGGGTTTATGTACTGGCGTTCAACCTTCACCGAGGACACGGACGACGCGCAGGTGGATGGCGATCTGTACCAGGTGAGCGCGCGTGTGGCGGGCCAGGTGACGCAGGTGTACGTGAAGGAAGATCAGGCCGTGCATGCAGGCGACCCGATCGCCGACATCGACCCGCGCGATTACCAGGTTGCGCTGGAGCAGGCGCAGGCCAATCTTGCCAACGCAAGGGCGGAATACGTGCAGGCGACGGCCAATGTACCGATCACGAGCGTGCAGGTGCGGACAAGTGTCACGACCAGCGGCCAGGATGTGCAGAGTGGCGCGGCCAACGTGGCGCAGGCCCGGGCCCAGGCGCAAGCGGCGCAGGCACGCATCCTGCAAGCGCAGGCGAATGCGTTAAAGGCTCAGACGGATGTGGACCGGTACACGCCGCTGGTGGCGCGCGATGTGATCTCCAAGCAGCAGTATGACGCTGCGGTGGCGACGGCAACGGCCGCGCAGGCAAGTGTGGACGAGGCCCAGAAAACCGCGGCAGCGTCGCAACAGCAGGTACTGGGGGCGGAGCAGCGGTTGGCGTCCGCTCGGTCCCAGCAAGCGCAAAGCCAGCAGACGGCACCCAAGCAGATTGCGGTGCAGAACGCGCGAGCGCAGGCAGCGCAGGCCAGCATCCAGCAGGCGCAAGCCCGGGTGGACCAGGCCAAGCTGAACCTGAACTACTGCCATATCGTGGCGCCGATTGACGGCATCATCAGCCGCAAGAACGTGGCGATCGGCAACAACCTAAGCGTGGGCCAGGCGCTGCTGACCGTGGTGCCGCTGCAGAATCTGTTTGTGACGGCCAACTTCAAGGAAACGCAGTTGAAGGGTATGCGCACCGGGCAGGAAGTCGACATCAAGGTTGATGCGCTGGGTGGACGGAAGTTCACGGGCAAGGTGACGCAGATCGGTGGCGCGACTGGCTCGCGGTTGAGCCTGTTCCCGCCGGAAAATGCGACGGGCAACTATGTCAAAGTCGTGCAGCGGATCCCGGTGCGTATCGACTTCACCAACCTGCAGAACGAAAACCAGGACAATGCGCTGCGCGCCGGTATGAGCGTTGAGCCGGACGTGCACGTGAAGTAGGACTGGTCGGAACTGGCAAGCTGGGGCGGCTCTGAACAGGAGCCGCCCTAATTGTTTTGCACCACATCGGTTCGTGGTACATCTATGCGATATCGAACGTAACAGGAGGAGGTGAGCTATGGCATTTCTACTGCGGGCATTTGTGCACCATGCTTACTCCATCCTGTTTGGCTGGGTGTTCATCGAGCAGGCCGGGTTACCGGTGCCAAGTGTGCCGGTACTGTTGGCCGCGGGAACCATGAGCGCAGCCCACAAGCTGCATGTCGCGTTTGTGCTTCCAGTGGTGTTGCTGGCGTGCCTGATGGCGGATTCGATGTGGTTCTGGTTGGGTCGGCGGTATGGCACACGGATCGTCAATGTGCTGTGCAAGATGTCGTTTGAGGCGGCAAGCTGTGTGACCCGCACCCAGGGTAGCCTGGCGCGGCGCGGCGGCACGACCATGCTTTTCGCGAAGTTTGTTCCCGGGTTGAGCACCATGGCGGCTCCGCTGGCGGGACAGGGCGGTGTAGGCTACCCGACGTTTGTGGCCTACGACGTTGTCGGCTCGCTGGTGTGGGCGAGTGCGTGGCTGTTCGGTGGCAAGTTTCTGGGCGACCTCATCGAGCGAAGCACGCGCTGGTTCGGGATGGTGGCGGAGTATGCCGTTCCGCTGGTGCTGTTGATGGTGATCGGGGTCCTGGTGTCGAGGTATGTGCGGCGGGTCCGGTTTCTCCGTGAGCTGCGCGGTCTTCGACTGGAGCCCGGGCAGTTGCTGGCGATGATTGACGATGCGCAGCGCGAAGGTTTGCCAGGGCCGTTTGTGGTGGATCTTCGCCACCCCCTGGATGTGCTGAGCGACCCGTGGACGCTGCCCAATGCGCTGCGGATTGGGCCGGATGAGCTGAAGCAGCGGCAGGAGTTGATTCCGCGGGACCGGGACATCGTGTTGTATTGCACCTGCCCGAGTGAGGAGACCAGTGCAAAGGTGGCGCTGGAGCTGCGTCGGCTCGGGGTGAAGCGGGTACGGCCGCTACGGGGCGGGCTGCAGGGATGGAAGGATGCAGGGTATGTGCTGGAAGCGGTCGAGGTTGGGGTTGCCGCGTAACGGCGCTGCGTGCGACCGCTGAAAAGCAGGTTCGCGTTCGGGGAATGACAAGCAAGACATGCAAGAGCTGAGAAGAACTCCTTCCGCCCGATAGGATGATGGGCGAAGGAGTTTTTGCTTTGGCTTACGACGGTTTGCGGGATTGGTTGCGGGTGTTGGAGCGGGCGGGTGAGCTGAAGCGTGTGACGGCGGAAGTATCGCCGGAGCTCGAGATGGCGGAGATTGCGGACCGTGCGGTGAAGTCCGGCAAGGGCACGTCCAAGGCCGGCGGCCCGGCGCTGTTGTTTGAGAACGTCAAGGGGTATCCGGGCGCGCGCGTGCTGATGAACCAGTTTGGCTCTGACCGCCGCATGAAGATGGCGCTTGAGGTGGAGTCGCTGGACGAGATTGCAGGGCGGATCGACACGCTGCTGCACCCGGTGCCGCCGAGCGGGCTGATGGACAAACTGAAGATGCTGCCCATGCTGGCGGAGGTGGGGTCGTTCTTTCCGAAGGTAGTGGATCGGCGCAAGGCTCCGTGCAAGGAGGTTGTGCTGAAAGGCGAGCAGGTGGATCTGCTGAAATTCCCGGTGCTGACCACCTGGCCCGGAGATGGAGGGCCGTTCATCACCTTGCCGAACGTTGTGACGCGCGACCCAAAGACGGGTAAGCGCAATGTGGGCATGTACCGGATGCAGGTGTATGACGGCAAGACGACGGGCATGCACTGGCAACGGCAGAAGGTGGCCGCAGAGCACATGCGGGACAAGCTGCGAGAGGCGGCGGGAAGTGCGGCGGGGGCGGTCGATGTGATGGCGTTGACCGGCGGCGGAACGCACGCGGCCGCGGATGTGTCGACGGTGCCGCAGACGGTGTTGAGCAAGGTGCGGGGTGCCCGGCTGGAGGTGGCCGTGGCGATCGGGACCGACCCGGCGGTGACCTTTGGCGCGATTGTGCCGGCGCCGCCCGAGGTGGAGGAGTACCTGATCGCGGGATTTCTGCGGCGTAAGGCTGTGGAGCTGGTGAAGTGCGAGACGGTGGACCTGGAGGTGCCGGCGCATAGCGAGATCGTGCTGGAAGGCTATGTGGAGCTTGGCGAGCTGCGGGCTGAAGGACCGTTTGGCGATCACACCGGGTTTTACACCATGCAGGAGGAGTACCCGGTGTTTCACATCACGTGCATCACGCATCGCAAGGACCCGATTTACTCGGCCACGGTGGTGGGCAAGCCGCCGATGGAGGACGCCTGGATTGCGAAGGCGATCGAGCGGATCTTTTTGCCGCTAATGCGGCTGACGATGCCGGAGATTGCCGATGTGAACCTGCCGCCGGAGGGCGTGGCGCACAACCTGATGATCGTGAGCATTCGGAAGTCGTATGCGGGACAAGCGCGCAAGGTGATGAACGGGATCTGGGCGCTGGGGCAGGCGATGTTTACGAAATGCATTGTGGTGGTGGACGAGGATTGCGATGTGCAGGATGTGGGCGAGGTGACCCTGCGCGTGGCCAACAACATCGACCCGGAGCGGGATATTCAGTTCACGCTGGGGCCGGTGGATTCGCTGGATCACGCATCACGGCTGCCGAACTTCGGGAGCAAGATGGGCATCGATGCGACGCGCAAGTGGGCAGCGGAGGGGTTTACGCGGCCGTGGCCGCAGATGTTGCGGATGCCGGATGAAGTGAAGAAGCGGGTCGACGGCATCTGCAGAGACCTGGGCTTTTCTGTGTAGATTCGGTATCCCGGTTTTGATGCTAAAGGTCCGGCGAAACGTGCCGATATACACTTCTGAAGGCGCGTGTCTACGAGTGTGCGCAGGGAGAGCTTGGGTTGGCAAAGGCTGAGATTGGAATCATTGGCGGCAGCGGTTTGTATGCCATGCCGGGGTTGACGGATGTGCGGGAAGAGCGCGTGGCAACACCGTTCGGTGAACCTAGCGAGACGTTTGTGCTGGGGACGGTGGAAGGACGCAGCGTCGCCTTTCTTGCGCGGCATGGCAAAGGGCACCGGATCCTGCCGAGTGAGCTGAATTTCAAGGCCAACATCTATGCGATGAAGGCGCTGGGGGTGACGAGCATCCTGAGCGTAAGCGCGGTAGGCAGCTTGAAGGAAGAGCACAAGCCAACAGATTTTGTGATTCCGGACCAGTTCATCGATCGCACGTTTGATCGCAGCGCCACGTTCTTTGGTGATGGCGTGGTGGGACATGTGGCGTTTGGTGACCCGGTGTGCGGGGTTGTGGCTGCCGTGTTTGCGAAGGCTTGCGAAGAGGTTGGCGTTGTCGGCAAGCTGGGCGGAACATATGTCTGCATGGAAGGGCCGCAGTTTTCCACGCGTGCGGAGTCGAAGCTGTATCGCAGCTGGGGCGCGGATGTGATTGGGATGACGAATCTGCAGGAAGCCAAGCTGGCGCGAGAAGCCGAGATCAGCTACGCGACCTTGGCCATGGTTACCGACTACGACTGCTGGTTTGAAGGCCACGATGACGTGACGGTGGACCAGGTGGTCGCGGTGATGCACCAGAATTCGGAGAACGCGCAGAAGGTGGTGAAGGCTGCAGTGCGTTTGATGCCCAGGGACCTGAGCGATGCGCCGGCGCAGAGTGCGGCGAAGTTTGCGATTATGACCGACCGGAAGGTGATTCCGGAGGCGACCAAGCGCAGGCTGGATGTGTTGTTTGGGAAGTACTGGTAGAAGAGCAAAGCGCTCACGCGAAGGGTGCCAAGGTTGCGCAAGGGTCGCGACGGCTTCGTTGGGTGGAACTCGTGTGTTGTGCTGAGAAGAGAAGAAGAAGTAGCAACGCAGATTGCTGTCGGGAATAGCAGCGCGCAGTAGAAGCGAAGACGAAGAGGGTTGATGTCGATTCTTGTTGTGGGTTCGGTGGCGTTTGACACGTTGGAAACGCCGAGTGGGAAGCGGGAGCGGGTTCTTGGTGGAGCAGCGACGCACTTTGCGTTGGCGGCGAGCTTCTTCACGGATGTGCGCGTGGTTGGGGTGGTAGGGGACGACTTTTCAGCCGAAGACGAGCGTGTGCTGACCGACAAGGGCGTGGACACGCGTGGCATCGAACGTGCGTCGGGGAAGAGCTTTCACTGGACGGGCAATTACCTGACCGACCTGAATGAAGCGACGACGCTGGCGACGGATCTCAACGTCTTTGGGACGTTTGAGCCGAAGATTCCAGAGGCGTACAAGGATTCGGAGTACCTGTTTCTGGCCAATATCGATCCTGTGTTGCAGTTGCGGGTGCGACAGGCGATGCCCGGCGTCAAGTTGGTCGCCGGGGACACGATGAACTACTGGATCAACGCGCATCGCGAGAACCTACTGCCTGTTCTGCGCGAGCTGGATGTGCTGATCATTAACGACAAAGAAACGCGGCTGCTGACCGGCGAGACCAATGGCTTGAAGGCCGCGCAAAAGGTGTTGGAGCTCGGGCCGAAGTCGCTGGTGGTGAAGTACGGCGAGCATGGGTCGGGCGCGTTCTTTACGCCCGAGGTGTTTCGATCGCGTGATGCGTGCAAGCTGTTTCGTGCGCCGGCAACCCCGCAGGAAGAGGTCGTGGATCCCACGGGTGCAGGAGACTCTTTCGCGGGCGGCTTCTACGGCTACATCGCGTCCCAGGGTGAGCTGACGCCCGAGGTGTTCCGGACGGCGATGTTTTACGGCTGCGTGATGGGCTCGCTCAACGTTGAGGACTTCGGGACGGAGCGGATTCAGCGGACAACACGGGCGGAGATCGAGGAGCGGTTTCAGGCGTTGAAGGAGCTGACGCACCTTTCGTGATCAGTCCGGCAAGCGTCCTAACAGCAGGCTCCCCGGTCAGGGGAATGACAGAAAGAAAAGCAGATTCCCTGCGGGAATGACAACCAGAAAAACAACGGCAAGAGCAACGGCGAAAACAACGGAAGCGGTTCACGCTCCGGACCCTAAAGCACGCAAGGCTTCGCCACGCGGGCAGCAGGTGCCACGAGCGCAGCGCGACCGTGGGACGTTATGGGTGCCAGGCGACCCTGAGGCGGTGCGTCCGCTGGTGCGTGGGGAAGGCATGCCGGTGTTTGTGGCCGGTGTTTTTCTGGCGCTGATCGCGCTCGCCGTCTGCTACCGCGGTGGGTACACGCTGCTTTATGGCGATGCGGTCGCGCATCTCGGTAATGCACGGCGGATTCTTGATTCGCACTACCCGGGGTTGTCACAACTGGGTGGGGTATGGCTGCCGCTGCCGCATGTGCTGATGCTGCCGTTTATTGGCAACATGAACATGTGGCAATCGGGGCTGGCTGCGGCGCCGATGTCGATGATCAGTTTCGCGGCCAGCGTGGTTGGCGTGTGGCGTTTGGGACGGCGCATGATGCGGCTGCGCTGGGCGCTGGTAGCGACTACGTTCTATGCGCTGAATCCGAACCTGCTTTACCTGGCCACCACGGCGCTAACCGAGGCGTTGTTCCTGGCGCTCTTTGTGTGGTCGGTGGTGGGCGTGGTGGAGTGTGTGGCGGCGCTGCGTGCCGGCAATGCTGCCCTGGTCAGCCGGCGCATGGTGTTTACGGGCGTGATGGTGCTGTTAGAAGTCTTCACGCGTTATGACGGCTGGGTGATGGGCGCGGCCGCATGGTGCTGCATTGCGTGGGCGGTGTGGCGATCCACGGCTGAACTGCGACGTCGCGTGCTGCCGGCCTTTGCTGTCTTTACGCTGCTGTGCGTGCTGGGGCCAATCCTTTGGTTCTGGTACAACGCGCATTTCGACGGTGATTGGCTGGACTTCATGCGTGGGCCATACTCGGCCAAGGCGATCGAGCGCAAAACGTCGCACCCCGGGCAGCACTATCCGGGCTGGCACAACCCGGTGCTGGCGCTGGTGTACTTCACGCGTGCGGCGCAGGTGAATGCGGCCGTGTGGGAGTTTGGCTATGGGCTGATGGCGGCTGCGCTGTATGGCGCCTGGCTCTCCTGGCGGAGGTCCTTTACGCGGTCCGTCGGAGTTGCGGGGAACGTCCGCGCAAAGGAGCACCCTGTGCAAGCGGCTCGGATGCACGCGGCTCCGGTGCACACGGCAGTCGTGGGGGCGTGGGGACGCGCGGAGTGCCTGACGATGCTGGTTTGGGCGCCCTTGCCGTTCTATATTTACTCGGTAGCGTATGGGGCCGTGCCCATCTTTATCCCGCAGCTGGCGCCGCATGCTTTCTACAACGCGCGCTATGGCATGGAGTTGTTGCCGGCCTTGTGCCTGTACCCGGCGTTGACCGCGGAGCGGCTGGAGCTTTGGTTGGGTGCCGGGACGGCGAACTGGCAGCGTGTGGGTGCACGTTTCTGGCAGCCTGCGGCCATGGTGCTTTGCGTGTTGAATTCGGTGCTGATGATGGCCGGTTTTGGATCGGCGGGATTTTTGCGCAGCCATGCGGTGCATCAGCGGCAGCTGCTGGATGCGTTCAAGGGGGGCTATCTACCTGCAGCACGACGGTGGTCGTACCCCCTGGTGCTGCAGGAGGGCCTGGTAAATGCGCAAACCCGCGTTCCATTTGAGCAAAGCTTAGCCCGGGCCCTGCAGACGTTGCCGCAGGACGAGCCTGTGCTGATGAGCGTGACCGCGCATGTGGGTGCCATTCAGGATGCGGGCCGAACGCTGAAATCGATGGTGAGCGAGGGCGACGAAAAGGCGTGGGACGCGGCGCTGGCCGATCCCGCGCACCATGCGGCTTTCGTGATCGCGATGGAAGGTGACCCTGTTGCGAAGGCGGTAGCCGAGCATCCGCAGGGACTGGCCGAGATCGAGGTGATCCGCTCCAGCGGACAGCCGCTTACGCGGATGTACCAGTCGTCGCTATGGAAGCCTTGATCGTGGTTGGTGTTCGCTGCCCTGCCCGGGGTGGTTGATTTGACGGGGCCACGCGGCGGGACGCGGTCGCATCGTATTTCGCTGCTGAGGCGCGACGTTGGATCGGCCGCCGAAGGAGTGAGACATGGGACTGTTTACGCCGGATAACGACACGTTGCGGGAACTGTATGTGGTTCAGTTGCGGAAGGCACTGAACATGGAAAAGCAGATTGTCGACGCACTGCCGACAATGATTGAAAAGTCCAGCCGGCCGGAGTTGGCGAATGCTTTCCGTACGCACCTGGACGAGAGCAAGCAGCAGTATTCGCGACTTGAGCGAATCCTCACCGAGACGGCCGGTGAAGTGGACGACAAGAAATGCCCCGCGGCTTCGGCATTGATCAGTGAAGGCCAGTCCGACATTGCCGATGCGGGCAACCCACAGATCCGCGATGTGGTGCTGATCGCGGCGGGAAACCAGATTGAGCATCACGAGATTGCGGTGTACGGCACCTTGATCGCCTGGGCGCTGGCGCTTGGGGAAGACAAGCATGCGGCAAGCTTGTCCCAGTCGTTGGATGAGGAAAAGCATGCCGACAAGCTGCTCACGCAGTTGGCGGAGCAGATCAACGTGGCGGCGCCCGCAGCCTAGGTGTCCTGCGACGCTCGGCGGCGGATGGGGCGGCGCAGAGCAAAGAATTTTCCTAAGGGCTCGCACCTTGTATGGTGCGGGCCTTTGTTTTTGCCATGGACGAGCCAAGTATGCTGGCGAGAAAGGGGTGTTGGTGGCGCGAACGGTCAGATTTGTGAAGGCACAGGCTCGGGGCAATGACTTCCTTGTGATCGAGGAGAGCTTGGCGCGGGGTGAGCACGCCGGCATGGCGCGGGCGTTGTGCGCGCGACACACGGGGGTCGGTGCCGACGGGATCGAGTTCCTGGAAAGGCGAACGGACGGCAGTTTCTTTCTGCGGCTATTTAATGCCGACGGCAGCGAAGCAGAGTTAAGCGGCAATGGGACACGCTGCGTTGCGGCCTGGTTGGCCGAAAGTGAAGCGCTGACCGAGGTGGCGTTGGGCACGCACGGTGGTGTGCGGCGATGCCGTGTGGTTCGGCATGAAGGCGATGAGGTTTGGATTGAAAGCGGCATGGGTAAACCGCGAGTGATGGAACGAAAGATTCGCATCGCCGGGGTTGATGGGGAGATAGCGGGGGCGATGGTGAACGTGGGCAACCCGCATTTTGTGCTGTTTCCGGAGCGCGAAGATTTTGGTGCACATGGGATGAGCTGGCAGGAGCTTGGGGCGCTCATCGCGGTGGATCCGGTGTTTCGTTTCGGGACGAACGTAGAGCTTGTGCGGGTCCTTGCCGATAACAGGATTGCGTTTCGGATTTTTGAGCGAGGGTGTGGACCGACCGAAAGTTCGGGGACCGGAACTTGTGCGTCATCGGCGGCAGCGATGGTGCTGCGTGGTGTCGCACGGGAGCTGACGGCCGTGGCTCCAGGTGGGGAGCAGTTTGTTTCGTGGCCGGAAAGCGGCGCGGAGATGATGCTTACCGGGCCGGCGCAGATTGTGTGTGTTGGGGAGGCCCGGTTTTGAACGTGGTGCGGCCCACATTGCGCGTTGGGGCACGGGTGGCTGTGGTGTCGCCCGCTTCTGCGGCCAGCGCGGAGAAGATTGCGCGTGGTGTGGCCGCGTTGCAGGCGTATGGCTACGAGCCGGTAGCCATGCCGCACGCGTTGCGTCGCGGGCCGCTGTACTACGCCGGAACAGCCGAAGAGCGTGTGGCTGACCTCCACGCGGCGTTTGCGGATCGGACGATTGAGGGTGTGTTTTGCACCCGCGGTGGATGGGGTTCGGCGGAGTTGCTGCCACTGCTGGATGCGGCGCTGGTGCGTGCGAACCCCAAGGTGTTTGTGGGGTACTCGGACCACTCCTCCCTGCAAACGTGGTTTTTGCAGGAGTGCGGGCTGGCGACGTTTTACGGGCCGATGGTTGCGGCGGATTGGTCGCTGGATGGTGGCGCAGACCTCCCCTCATGGGAGGCGGCGTTTGGCTCCAAGCCCTACACCTTGGGTTCGACAGACGGTTTGCGGGTGTTGCGCTCGGGGCGGGCTGAGGGCCGTCTGGTTGGTGGGTGTCTGGCGATTTTGGAGGCCGGGCTGGGCACGCCATGGGCGATGCGTGTGGATGAGCCGTGTGTGTTGTTCCTTGAAGACATTGGCGTGAAGCCGTATCAATGGGACCGGATGCTGCAGCACCTGCGCTTTGCGGGAGTGACCGAGCGAGTAACGGGCGTGGTGTTGGGGGACATGTCGGCCAACGTGACGCCTGACGAGGTGCCGTTGCTGGAAGGCGCTTGCCTGCATGCGTTGCGCGACTTTCGCGGGCCGGTGGCGATCGGTTTACGGTGCGGGCATGTGACTGGGGGAAACCGGACCGTGGTGTTGGGGGCGGAAGCGGTGTTGGTATGCGAGAAGGAGGCTTGCTTGAGGGTTGGTGGGTAGAGGTGGGTGCTGGGGTGAGTTGCGAACAGCAGGTTCCCCGTTCGGGGAATGACAACAAGAAAGGCAAAAGCAAAAGCAAAAGCAAAAACAAAAGCAAAAGCAAGAGCAAAAGCAAAAGCAAAAGCAAAAGCAAAAAAAAGCAAGAGCAAGAGCAAAAAGCAAAAAGCAAAAAGCAAAAAGCAAAAAGCAAAAAGCAAAAAGCAAAAAGCAAAAGCAAAAGCAAGGGGCAAGGAGCAAGGAGCAAGGAGCAAGGAGCAAAGAGCAAAGAGCAAAGAGCAAAGAGCAAAGCAAGAGCAAAGCAAGAGCAACAGCAAAAAGCTGAAGCAGAAGCAGAAGCAAGGCAAGGCGAAGGCAAGAAGCTTGGCCAAAGCCAAAAGCGAGAAATTCGAAGTTGATGCGGGGTAGCGACGTGGCGAAGCGTATTCATTTGATCGGGATTTGTGGAACGGCGATGGCCTCCCTGGCGGGTATGCTTCAGGCCGAAGGGCACCAGGTGACGGGCTCGGACACGGCGGCGTACCCGCCCATGAGCGACCAGCTGGCCGCTATGGGCATTGCGGTGATGGAGCCGTACCGCGCGGAGAACCTGGACACCAGGCCGGACCTGGTTGTGGTTGGAAATGCGATTTCGCGCGGCAATCCGGAGCTGGAGCGTGTGCTGGATGAACGCATCCCGATGGCGTCCATGGCGCAGCTGATCCATGACGAGTTCCTGGTGGGACGGGAGCGCCTGGTGGTCTCGGGGACGCACGGCAAGACCACAACGACGAGCATGCTCGCGTGGATCTATGAAACCGCCGCGCAGATGGAAGGCGCGGGATCGCGCTGGAGGCCTTCGTTTCTGATTGGCGGTGTGGCAGAAAATTTCGGAACAAGCTTCCATGTCGAGGCAGGCACGCGGCCATTTCTGCTGGAAGGGGACGAGTACGATACGGCGTTCTTCGACAAGGGGCCGAAGTTCCTGCACTACTTCCCGGACGCGGCGATCCTGACGCATGTGGAGTTCGATCACGCCGACATTTACGCCGATTTTTCGGCGGTAAAGACAAGCTTCAAGCGGTTGGTGAACCTGCTGCCGCGGCGGGGACGGCTGGTAGCGTTCGACGCGAGTGATGCGGTGAGTGAGTGCTGCACAAGAGCCTTCTGCGCGGTAGAGCGATATGGATTCGGCGAGAGCTCGCACTGGCGAATGGTGAACTTTGTGCAGCGTGGGCCGGTTTCGCAATGGCAGCTGCTGCGCGGTGGGCAGGCGTTCGCCGCTTTGGAACTTCCCATGGCCGGTGAGCACAATGCGTTAAACGCGACGGCTGCGGCCGCGCTGGCAGCCGGTCAGGGCGTACCTGTGGCGGCGATCGAGCAAGCTCTGAAGACGTTCAAGAGCGTGAAGCGGCGCCTTGAAGTCCGTGCCGAGGTGGGTGGAATCACGGTCATCGATGACTTCGCGCACCACCCGACAGCGATTCGAGAAACTCTGCGCGCGTTGCGTGCGGCATACAAGGGACGACGGCTGGTGGCAGTGCTGGAACCGCGGTCCAACACGCTGCGGCGCAGCGTATTCGAGCGGGAGCTGATCGAGAGCCTTGGCCTGGCGGACCTCGTGATTCTGGCAGACGTGTTCAAGAGCGAGGCGATCCCGGAAGGGGAGCGACTGCACCCGGCGCAGGTCGTTGCAGGCCTACGTGGCATGGGAGTGCCGGCGTTTCTGCGCCCGGATGCGGAGGCCATCATTGCCGAGCTTGTGCCGCGCCTGCTGCCGGGAGACGTCGTGGCGATCCTGTCGAACGGAGGCTTTGGCGGGATCTACGAGAAGCTGCCCAAAGCCCTCAGCGAAGGTGGCGGCGCACGCGATGTTGGCCCCCATCCGGACACTCCGGATCGATCGTCCGGCCCAGGTGTTGGCACTACGACCAAAGACGTCTCTGGTGCAGGTGTCGAGGACAGCTCCTCGTTGAAGGAGCTTGAGGCAGGGCCTGGAACCCCTGTGTTGGTGGCTTAGGCGATGTGGGCTACGTTTAAATTGCTGACGGTGTACCTGGCGTTAGGCATTCCGGCCGCTCTGGTAGGGATTCCATGGTCGGCGCTGCGAGGCGACTTCAGCACGATGTATGGCTGGGGGATGGGCATCGTGAGCCTGGGTGTGCGCGCAGCCGGTATCCGGGTGCGGCTTGTGGGGCTGGAGAACGTACCGCCGGAAGCATGCATTCTGATGAGCAACCATGTGTCAAACCTGGACCCGCCGGTGCTGTTGCCGTCGGTGCCGGGACAAACCAGCGTGATGCTGAAGAAAAGCCTGATGAAGATCCCCTTGCTGGGCACGGCTATGCGGATGGGCAAGTTTGTGCCGGTGGCGCGGGGGCACTCGCGCGAGGACGCAAAACGCAGCGTCGCGGCGGCCGCGGAGGCTTTGCGGAGCGGAATGCACATTACGATCTTTCCGGAAGGGACGCGGTCGCCGGATGGGCGTTTGCTGCCATTTCGGAAAGGAGCGTTCTTTCTGGCGGCGGATACGGGTGCGCCGATTGTGCCCGTAGTGATCCACGGTACGGCGAAGATGATGCCTCGCAACACGCTGAAGATCACACCGGGGGAAGCCACGGTGCAGTTTTTGCCAGCCCGGAGGCCGGCGGAGTTTGGTTCCCGTGAGGAGTTGATGGCCGCTGTGCGTGCGGATATGGAGCGGGCTCTAGGCTACGGCGAGCTGTAACGGTGGGTCAGGCATCTAGTTTTGCGGCCGCACCCGGCCGCGAAGCCGCCCACGTAAGCGGCGATACGGCTCGGCTGAGGCCGGGACCTGACGAAGCCGGAACCTGGCAGGCCTGTCTGAAGCAGTCGAGTCGGGCCTTGTGGCGGGCCTGCTGCGGACAGACTGGTCCCGCCAGACTTACTTCACGATTGCGTTGTAACCGTCGGTGAGAAGCCGCTGCCGCATGGCGTCCGCGTCCTTTTTGTCGTGAAAGGGCCCAACCTGGACGTGGATGAAGTTATCCGCGCTGGTGGAGCGAGCTGTGACAGCGTACCCACGGGCTCGCAAGGCGCCGATGAGCAGGTCTGCATCCTCCTGGTGGGACACAGCCGCAACCTGAACCATGAAGGTGCCACCGCCAATGGCACCTGCGGAGGGGCTAAGGGCTGAAGGTGACACGGGGGCGGGCTGGCGGACGATGGGTGCCGGCGTGGCTGCGGGAGTGGG
Organism: Granulicella sp.; assembly: GCA_965198515.1. Lineage (GTDB taxonomy): Bacteria > Acidobacteriota > Terriglobia > Terriglobales > Acidobacteriaceae > Granulicella. Next base: position 225,875 of record CBDAPO010000003.1, read on the forward strand.
CGTCGTGCGGGCTGGCTTGGGCGTCTCGGCCGTCGCGGTTTCGGTGCTCGCGATGGCATCGGCGGCCGGGGGTGGCGTGCGGCGGACGGGTTTGGGCGTGGGAACGACGGGTGCGGGTGCGGCGGCACTCTCGTCCAGCGGCGATCCGGCAGAGGGTTTGTTCGCGGCGGGGTTTGCAGGCAGGCTGGGGTCGGACGCAGCAATGTCGCTGAGGTTCAACGGCGTCGGTGCGGACTTGCGACCCATGTTGTAGCCGAAGCCAAAGAAGCCTCCGCACAGGACTACGAGCCCCAGGAAGATGCCGAGGATCGCTCCGGTGGAAAGGGTGAGCTCGCGCTCGTGCTTGGGGATCTCTTGATCGTCGATCAGATGGTCCATGACGTGGTCCTGCAGTGGCGGGGAGATAGGTCCGAGGCTAGAAGCGGAGGTAGAAACCGATCATCGGCTCGGAGGTAGTGGCCCGCTTATTGATCGTGATGTAGTTCTGGAAGAAGTCCGGCGCGGTGTAGAAGAGTTGCCGAAAACCGGCGCGGACGCCAAACGTACCGGGAACGATGTCTTTTTGGACGCCGACATTGTAGTAAACGGCGAAACGTCCCTGCGCCGGGGCACCTTCGCCGCCACCCCGGGTAGGCGCAAAGCGTATGCCGCCCAGGCCGGCGGAGGCGTAGGGGCGAACGCCCAGGATGGTGTACGGCGGGTTGATCAGATAGCCGAGACTGAACTCGTCAGCCTGCGTCTGGATGGCGAGCGGCTGCACACTGAGGTCTTCGGTGTATCGGGAATAGCCGCCGTTGAACTCCGCCCCCATGTATGGAGTGGCGGTGTAGCGAATCGTGACCAGGCCGCCGAAGGTGTTCGACGGAGAGATGGTCACTGGAGGCTCGCCCGCCCCGGCGTTGTTGGCCGGGATGGTCACCGGACCGGAGGTCGACGAGGAGAACTCACCCACACCCTGGAGGCCGAGATCGATTTTGGAGAGCTGTTGCTGCAGCTTGGTCTGGGCAGAGGCACCGGCCGCCAGGAGAGCGAGGCCAGCAGCAGCGAAGAACATAGAGGAACGAATCAAAGGAAAGCAAGCTCCGAGCGCAGGTTGCAGCCAAGGGTTAGTGTACCGCCTTCAAACGACGTGCGCGGAGGGCGATGCGTGACAGGGCTGTGCCTAGTAGACCGACGGCAAGGCCGCAGGTGAGCGCGGATGCGGTGTTGATGTGCGGATTTGCTCCATGGGGGATGAGAAAACGGAGGCTTATGCCGAGAGCAATGGACAGCAGGCCGGCGAGCCAGAGCGGAAGCCGACGCCAAACATTGGTGATCAGGGCAGCGGAGGTGAGCAGCAGAGCGAGCACGGCACCGCCCTGCAGTGGGTGATGGGCGAGCGACGCGGCGGCGAGCAGCACCAGCGTTAAACCAAGAGCGCCGGGAACGACACGGCCTGGCCGGTTGAACTCAACAAAGATCAGACAAACGCCAATCGTTGCCACCACGACAGCCTGGTTTGGTGTGGCTGTTGCGATCAGGGAGGACATACGGTTTGAAGGTATGAAGAGCGCGGCAAGCATACGTGTTTGCGGGGAAGATCGAGTGCCCGGAGACTTAAAACTGGATCGTCTCCGATCAACGGACGGCCTGGCCTCGGCTTTGGAGTGCTTGTTTCAGCGTAAGTGCTTCGCCGTTCTGAGGTTCCAGCTGAAGCGCTTGCGAGACTTCGTCGGCGGCAACCCCCAGGTCGTTCTTGGTCATATCGAGACGCGCTAGCACGAGCAGAGCGGCCGCGTTTGGTTGCAGCCGCAGAGAGGTTTGGGCTTCGGTGCGGGCCTGCTCCGCCTGGTTGCTGCCTTCGCGCACCTGAGCCAGGCCGGCGTGGGCTGCGGCACTCTTCGGGTCCGCCGCAATGGCCTGCTGGAAGTTGGCTTCGGCCTGGGGCAGGATGCCCTGCGTGAGCGCATCATGGCCGAGCGCGGTGTACTCCGTGGCTCGCTGGGCGGGAGCAAGGGTGCTCATCCGGAGAGCCCGCATCTGCGCGAGTTGGAAGGCTGCCTGGCGATAGCTGGTCTCCGACCAGGTGCGATGGATGCGTTCCACTGGACCAAAGCCACGGGCATCGGTCGGCGGCAGCTTGGAGCCGGGCGCGGCAGCCTTGAGCTGGCGTTGCAACTCCAGCGCTTCGTTGTCATTGGGCTTCAGTTTCAGCGCGGCGCTGACCTCGGTCAGCGCGCTGGCCGTGTCGCCACGGCGGAAGTAGGCGATGGCCAGGTTGTAGTGATAATCCTCGTCGGAGGGGTCCGCGGTGGTAGCGCGGCGGAACAGGTCGACGGCATCCTTGTCCTGGCGGCTCAGTGCGACACCTTCGTCGTTGACGACCTCGGGCAACGGCAGACGCTCGGCGACTGCGGCAAAGGCGGTCTGCGCCCCGGCGTAGTTGGTTGTGTTGAAGCGGGCCAGGCCGAGGAAGAAGCCAGCCTCGAGCGCAAGCGGATTGGCCTGCGGCACCTTGCTGAGGGTTGCCGCAGCGGCTGGGAAGTCGCGTTGGGCGTACTGCTCCTTGCCGAGAGCGAGCAGGGCGGCGGGGAAGTCCGGGGAGAACTTGACCGCCGCCTGCAGCCGCTCGACGCGCTCGGTGGGTGTGGTGGCGTCCGTACCGCGGATGTAGTCCTCGAAGGCTGGGAGCGGAACAGCGCCCGGAGCAGCAGTAAACGTGCTTTCGGCTACGTTGAAGTGCGGGTCGATGGCGCGGGCGACCTTCCAGGCGATTGCGTTTTCAGCGTCAAAGAGCCGCGGCAGATCGGCAGAGTCGTCGACTTGCTGGGTGAGGCGAAGGTCGTCGATGGAGAGGGTGCGCGCCTGCACGCTGATGTGGTTGTTCGCCACGCTGTAGCTGCCCAGGATGACGTAGTTCGCGTCGAGCTGGCGCGCGATCTGGATGGTGGTTGCGCGCGATGGACGAAAGTCCTTGGGCAGACCGAGATGATCGTAGGCGTAGGTGCGGTCGTCGTGCGAGATGGTGAGGAAGCCTGAGGTGTTCAGGCGCCGGTCGAGGGTGTCCGGAAAGCTGTCGCCGATCCAGTTCAGCGAAGGGTTGCCGGACTTGTTCTCGAAGGGCAGGACGAGGACGACACGGCCGGCCGGCGTGACGTCCTGTGCGGCGAGCCGCTCGGAAGGGGCGAAGATCGCCGCGGACAGCAAGCAAAGGGCGGGGAGCTTCGAACAAAACCGCATGAAGCGATTATAAGTTGGTACCGCGCGGCGGGAGCTGGGCCCGCGCCGATGTGAGCCTGCGCGGGGCTATGGATCTGCCGCTGGCAGTGCGTGGGCGGAGGCATGACCCTTGACCATGCCCGACCCTGGCTGGCGGTTACGGCGTGTTGGTGACCTGACGCTGCGCCCCCGAGCTGGTGACGGCGGCCGCCGTGGGGAGTTGTGACGTGTTCCAGCCCCCACCAAGCGCCTGGATGAGCTGAACAGCTGCAGTCATTTCGCTGACCCGCAGGGTTACCAGCGTCTGCTGATTCTGTAGCAGGGTCGTTTGTGCTGTCAGGACGTTCAGGAACGGATCGAGGCCCGTGCGATAGCGCTCGGTTGCGATGTTGAGGTACCGCTGCGACGCGTCGACAGCAAGAGTCTCGCGGGTCAGCTGGTCAGAGCTGACCCGGATGGTGGAGATATAGTCTTCCACCTGCTGGAACGCCGTCAGGACGGTCTGGCGATAGGTAGCCAGGTCGGCGTTGTACTGGGCCTGGTACTGGGCGACGGTGGATTTGCGCAGGCCGGCGTCGAAGATGGTCTCGGTCGCCGTGCCGCCCGCTGACCAGAACAGCGCGGGTATGCTGAACAGGCTGGTGAGGTTGGAGCCCTCAAGGCCGCCTCGTCCGGTTAGGGCGATGCTGGGGTAGTACAGGGCCTTTTCCGCGCCGATCAGGGCGTTGGCTTCGGCGAGCGTGCGCTCCGCGGAGGCGATGTCAGGGCGGCGCTGGAGCAGTTCGGACGGAAGGCCGACGGGGATAGCGGGGACGGGCGTGGTCAGGTTGCGGACGGGCAGGGAGAAGGTGGAGGCAGGCTTGCCGATCAGGGTGGCGATGGCGTGCTCGTAGATAGCGCGGTTTTGGGCGAAGCCGGCGCCGCCTTCTTCGGCCTCACGGAGCGTGAGCTCGGCCTGGGCGGTGGCTTCGGGGCTGTCGATGCCGGTTTCCACGAGGGCGCGGGTGAGTTCGAGCGCTTGACGGTCGGCTTCGATGGTGCGGTTGTACAGGTCCTGCAGGGCGTCCTGGCCGCGAAGCTCGAAGTAGAACTCGGCGAGGGAGGCCTGCTCGACGAGCCGTTCATTCTCGAGATCAGCCGCAGAAACCTGGGCGGCGTACTGGTACTCGCGAATCTGGTTGCGGATGCGGCCGAAGAGGTCGGGTTCCCAGGAAACGTCAAACGGAAGCGTCAGGTCAGTGTAGGTTCCGCCGCTGGAGGCTGTGGTCGAGGACGAGCCACCGGTCCCTGTCCCTGTGCCGCCGGTCCCTGTGCCCGTTCCCGTGCCGGTCGTGCCTACGCCGCCCGCGGAACTGGTGCCGAAGCCGCGGAGGGCCGAAGAGGACTTGGTGCGCTGGTACTCCGGCGCTACGGACAGGGTGGGGAAAAGCTGGGCGCGGTACTGGCCGACGATGGCGCGGGAGGCCAGGAAGTTCTGGAAGTAGGCAGCAATGTTCTGATTGTTGATATCGAGCTGATCTTCGAGCGTGTTCAGCTCGGGCTCGTTGAAGATCTCCCACCACTTGCCCTTGATGGTCGCGTCCTGCGGGTTCGCGGGGCGCCAGGTGCCGGGAGGAACGTTGCTGTAGGCGGCTGGCTGGCCTTCCTTGAAGACCGGCGGCGCGGTGGCGGCAGCTTGCGCGTTTGGAGATACGTATTTGGGACCAACGCGGCAGCCGGCGAGCAAGGTCGTGGCCAGGAGCGCCACGCCGGACAGGGCAAAGCCGGCGTGCGAAAACGCAGAGGGGGAATGAAAAACAGAGCGGCGGTACGAGCGAAAGCTGAGCATAGAGTCTAGGCGAGCGAGTGCTGTGGTGCGGTTGGATCGTGAAGGGGGCCGTGGTCTTCGCCGACGAAGCGGATGCGGAGGCGGTCCATGAAGAGGTAGATGACGGGCGTGGTGTAAAGCGTCAACGCCTGGCTAACGAGAAGGCCGCCGATGATGCTGATGCCGAGGGGGCGGCGGAGCTCGGAGCCCATGCCGGTGCCAAGCGCGAGCGGGACGGCACCGAACAGAGCGGCAACCGTGGTCATCAGGATGGGGCGGAAACGAAGGATGGAAGCCTCGAAGATGGAGTCGCGGGTGTTCTTGCCTTCGACGCGTTCGGCGTTCAGGGCGAAGTCGATGACCATGATGCCGTTCTTTTTCACAATGCCTATGAGAAGCACGATGCCGATGATGCTCATGACGTTGAGGTCGGTATGCGTGAGGACAAGGGCGAGCACGGCGCCGAGCGAGGCGGGCGGCAGGGTAGACAGGATGGTGAGAGGGTGGATCAGGCTCTCATACAAAATGCCGAGAACGATGTACACGGCCACAATCGCAGCGCCGACCAGGTAGGGCTCTGTGCCGAGCGACTGCTTGAAGGCCTGGAGGGTACCGGAAAACGTGCCGTGAACAGACTGCGGGAAGTTGAGCTGCTGCTGCAGCTGCTGGATCTTCTGGGTCGCCTGGCTGAGTGAAACGTTGGGGTCGAGGTTGAAGGAAACGGTGGCAGAGGGGAACAGGCCCGTGTGATTCACCGCCAGCGGCATGGTGGAGGGCGCGTACTTCACCACGGACGCAAGCGGCACGGCCCCGCCACCCTGTTTGGGGATCAGATACGTGTCCTTCAGGCCCTGAGGACTCTGCCAGTATTTCGGGGCGACTTCCATGACCACGTAGTACTGGTTGAGCTCGGAGTAGATGGTCGAGACTTCGGCCTGACCGAAGGCGTCGTACAGGCTCTGATCGAGAACCTGCGGGGTGAGACCGAGACGGGCAGCGGTGAGACGGTCGTAGGTGACCAGCGCCTGGAGGCCGCGGTCCTGCTGATTGGTGTTCACATCGGAAAAGCCGGGAGTCTTCTTCATGGCCGCGAGCAGTTGCGGGCCATACTTGGTGAGATCTTCGGTATTTTCCGTTTCAAGGGTGTATTGGTACAGCGCGTTGCCTTGGCGGCCGCCGATACGAATGTCCTGGCTTGCCTGGAGGAAGACAGCGGCACCGGAGATCTTGCCGAGTTGCGGGCGGAGGCGGTCAATGATCTCGGCGGCGCTGGAATGGGGCGGGCGCTCGTTGAGGGGCTTCAGGGCGACATAGGCGAAGCCTCCGTTCATGGCTCCCTGACCCCCAGTGAAGCCCATGACGTTTTCGACTCCGGGATCTTTCTTGATGACGGCCACGGCCTGCTGAACGGCATGGCGCATGGCGTAGAACGAGGTGTCCTGGGGACCCTGCATACCGCCCTGCAGGGCGCCGATATCCTGCTGCGGGAAGAAGCCCTTGGGCACGATCGCGAGCAGGTAGACGTTGAGGCCGAGGACGGCGAGGAACGCGATGAGCACGATGGCGGGGTTGTCGAGCACCCAGATCAGGCTCTTGCGGTAGCCATTCACGATCGCGTTGAAGACGCCTTCGCTCCAGCGATACATCCGGCCATGCTCGATTTCGTGCTCGGGCTTCAGGATGCGCGAACACATCATTGGCGTGGTGGTGAGCGAAACGATCATCGAGACGAAGATGGCCGAGGCAAGGGTGATGGCGAACTCGCGGAACAGGCGGCCGATGATGCCGCCCATGAGCAGCAGCGGGATGAAGACGGCGACCAGGGAGATGGAGATGGAAAAAACCGTGAAGCCGATCTCCTCAGCGCCGAGCAGGGCGGCTTGAACGGCGGTGTAGCCCTGTTCAAGGTGGCGCGAGATGTTTTCCATGACGACGATCGCGTCGTCGACGACAAAGCCCGAGGCGATGGCCAAGGCCATCAGCGACAGGTTATCGAGCGAGAAACCGGCGAGGTACATGATGGCGCAGGTGCCTATCAGAGAGACAGGAACAGCGACAGCGGGGATCAGCGTTGCGCGGAGATTGCGCAGGAACAGGAAGACGACGATCACGACAAGGACCACGGAGATGAGCAGCGTTCGCTCAATGTCCGAAACCGAGGCCCGGATGGTCGTCGTGCGGTCGATGACGGTGACGAGGTGCTCGCCTTTCGGGATCGTCGCTTCGAGCGACGGAAGAGCCGCCTTGATGGTGTCGACCGTGGTGATGATGTTGGCGCCGGGCTGGCGGAAGATGAGGAGCTGCACGGAGGGCTTGCCGTTGAGGAAGCCGGCCTGGCGGATGCTTTGCTGCCCATCGGTGACCGAAGCGACTTGATCGAGGCGGACGGCACCGCCGTTGTGATAGCCGATGACGAGGGGCTTGTAGGCGTCGGCCTTGGAGATCTGGTCGTTGGCGAGGATGTCGGCGGTGCGGTTGCCGTCCGCGATCTGGCCCTTGGCGGAGTTGGAGTTCTGGCCGGAGATGACGCTTTGCACCTGCGGCAGGCTGATGCCGTAGCTCGCGAGCTGGTCGGGGTTGACGTCCACGCGCACGGCGGGCAGGGAGGCACCCACGGCGAGTACCTCGCCGACGCCGTTGATCTGCGAGACGCGCTGCTCGATGACGGTGGAGGCTTCGTCGTAGAGCGTGGGGACGTCGTACACGTCGGACTGCAGACCGAGCACCATGATGGGTGAGTCGGCGGGGTTGACCTTGCGGTACGTCGGGTTGGCAGGCAGGTTTGCGGGGAGGTAGGACCGGGCGGCGTTGATGCCGGCTTCCACATCGCGTGCGGCGCCATTGATGTCGCGGGAAAGATCGAATTGGAGAGTGACGTTGGTTGCGGACAGCGAGGACGCGGAGGTCATCTCCGTCACGCCGGCGATGTGGCCGAACTGGCGCTCCAGCGGCGTGGCGACCGAGGAGGCCATGATGTCGGGGCTGGCACCCGGCAGCGACGCGGAAACGGAGATGGTGGGGAAGTCGACCTGCGGGAGCGGGCTGACGGGCAGGACGACGAACGAGATCGCGCCGGCAATGGCGACCGCGATTGTGAGCAGCGTGGTCGCGACGGGGCGTTCGATGAAGACGCGGGAGGGATTCATGCGGCCCTCCGGGAGGGCGTGGAGCCAGGAGAGTGACGCGCAGTCCCTGCGGGAACGGTAACCAAGAACGCTGCAGTGGACATCAGGCGTGCTCCAGTTGACGCTGCTTTGGACCGCCGGTGGGGTGGTTGTCGGGGTGTTCGATGGTGCTCTTGTTGGTCTTGCGGCCGGCAAGGCGTTGCGCGATGTTGTCGAAGAAGATGTAGATCACCGGTGTGGTGTACAGGGTGAGCACCTGCGAGAACAGCAGACCGCCGACGATGGTGACGCCCAGCGGACGGCGAAGCTCCGCGCCGATACCGGTACCGAAGGCCAGCGGAATGCCCGAAAGCAGCGCGGCGAGGGTGGTCATCATAATGGGGCGGAAGCGTAGCAGCGAGGCCTGGTAGATCGACTCGGTGGAGCTGAGGCCCTGGTGTCGTTCGGCTTCGAGGGCGAAGTCGACGATCATGATGCCGTTCTTTTTCACGATGCCGATAAGCAGGATGATGCCGATAATGGCGACGATGTCGAGGTCGAGGTGGAAGAGCTCAAGCGCAAGCAGCGCACCGACACCGGCGGACGGCAACGTGGAAAGAATGGTAACCGGGTGGATGTAGCTCTCGTAGAGCACACCGAGCACGATGTACACGGTGACCAGGGCCGCAAGGATGAGAAGACCCTCGTTGGATTGCGAACCCTGAAAGGCAGCCGCGGTGCCCTGGTAGTTGGCGACCACCGAAGCCGGGAAATTCGCGTCCTTGACGGCCTTGTCGATGCTGTCGAGAGCCTGGCCGAGCGAGTACCCGTGGGCGAGATTAAAGCTGATCGTCACGGCGGGGAACTGGCCTTGATGGTTGATGGAGAGCGCTTCGCTGGAGGTTTCCAGGTGGGTGAAGGCGCTGAGCGGAACGGGGTTGGACGAAGCCGTGGCTCCGCCAGCTGAGGACCCGCCGCCGCCGCCTCCCGAGGACGTGGTGCCGGTCGCACCGTTAGCGCCCACGGTGGAGCGCGTATTACCGGAGGCCGAGGTGTTGGCACTGGAGCCTATGCCGGTGCTGAGCCCGGTGAGCGTGGAGCGAGCTCCGCTGCTGCCCGAGGCTGAAAGTGCGGATGTGCCGACGGCGCTTCCCGTGCCAGCAGAGGCGCTGATGTTGCCGGAGCTGAGCGCGGAGGTTGTGTTCGCGTTGCTGTTGACCCCGGCTGTCGACGAGGCTGTCAGCAGGGCGTTGCCGGAGGTCGTGGTTGCCCCCGCGCCGGAGGAGGAGCCGCCGCTGCTGGAACCGCCGCTCGAGGACGAGGAGCCACTGCCGCCCGTGGTGGACTGAACGTAGATATCGTTGAGCGAATTGGGGTGTTGCTGGAACTGCGGCAGGGTTTCCAGGATGACGTGATACTGGTTGACCTGCGTGTACATGGTGTTGATCTGGCGCTGGCCGAAGGCGTCGTACAACGTGTTGTCGATGGTGCTGGGCGTGACGCCAAAGCGCGAGGCTGTTGCGCGGTCGATGACGAGGCGCTGCGCCAGGCCGCCGAGAGATTGGTCGGTGACAACGTCGGCGAGCTCAGGGAGCTTTTGTAGACGGTTCACGAAGTCGTGGGAGACCTGGACGAGTTCGGTCTCGTTGGGGTCTTCGATCGTGTACTGGTATTGCGTGCGGCTGACGCGATCGTCCACGGTCAAGTCCTGGACCGGCTGCATGTAGAGCTTGATCCCAGGCACCTTGGCCAGCTCGGGCTGCAGACGATCGATGACCTGGGTGGCGGAGATCTTGCGATCTTCCACCGGCTTCAGGTCGATCTGGATGCGGCCGCTGTTGAGCGTGGTATTGGTGCCGTCCGGGCCGATAAAGGAGGACAGATTTTCAACCGCGGGATCCTTAAGGATGGCGTTCGCGAGGGCCTGCTGGCGCTCGGCCATGGACTTGAAGGAGGTATCGGCAGAGGTCTGGGTGATGCCCTGGATGATGCCGGTGTCCTGGACCGGGAAGAAGCCCTTGGGGATGGTGAGGTACAGGTAGCCCGTGAGCACGACGGTGAGGACAGCGACAATCAGCGTGAGAGTTTGGAAACGAAGAACAAACCGCAGGGTGCGGCCGTAGAAGGCAATGATGCGCTCGAAGATCCGCTCGGAAACGTTGTAGAAACGGCCCTGGTCTTCGGGGGCCGTGTGCCGGAGCAGGCGGGCGGACATCATGGGGGTGAGGGTGAGGGAGACGAACGCCGAGATCAGGATGGTGACCGCGAGCGTGACCGCGAACTGCCGGAAGAGCCGGCCGGCGACATCGCCCATGAAGAGCAGCGGGATCAGCACCGCGATGAGCGACACGGTGAGCGAGAGGATGGTAAAGCCGATCTGCTCGGCGCCGATGAGGGCGGCTTCCAGCGGCGGGTAGCCTTCCTCGATGTAGCGCGAGATGTTCTCGATCATCACGATGGCGTCGTCGACGACGAAGCCGGTCGAGATGGTGAGCGCCATCATGGTGAGGTTGTTCAGCGAGAAGCCCGCAAGGTACATCACGGCGAGTGTGCCGATCAGCGACAGGGGCACGGCCACGAACGGGATGAGCGTGGCCAGGAAGCTTCGCAGGAAGAGGAAGATGACCATGACCACGAGGGCGATGGCGAGAATGAGCTCGAACTCCACGTCAGACACCGAGGCGTGGATGGCGGTGGTACGGTCGTTCACGATCTGAACGTGAACTGATGCCGGGAGACCGGTTTCGAGCTGCGGCAGAAGGCGCGTGATGTTGTCGACCACCTTGATGGTGTTCGCACCGGGTTGCCGCTGGATATTCAGGATGACCGAGGGCGTGGCATTGACCCAGGCGGCAAGGTTTGTGTTCTCAACGCCGTCGACGATCTTGGCCACATCGCTGAGCATGACGGGCGCGCCGTTGCGGTAAGCAACGACCACACTTTTGTAATCGCCGCTGGACAGCAACTGGTCGTTGGCATTGATCGTGTAGTCCTGGGAAGGACCATCGAAGTTGCCCTTGGCGGAGTTAAGGCTGTTGCCCGTAAGGGCGTTGCGCAAGTCTTCGAGGTTGATGCCGTAGCTGGCCAGCGCCGTGGGGTTGGCCTGGATACGCACCGCCGGCTTCTGACCGCCGGAGATGCTGACCAGGCCGACGCCGGCGATCTGGGAGATCTTGGGGGCCAGGCGTGTGTCCGCAAGATCTTCCACCTGGGACAGGGGCGTGACATCCGAAGTCAATGCCAGGGTAAGGACCGGAGCGTCAGCCGGGTTGGACTTGGAGTACACCGGCGGAACCGGCAGATTGGCCGGCAGATAGCTCTGCGAGGCGTTGATGGCCGCCTGCACTTCCTGCTCCGCAACGTCGATGTTGAGCGTGAGCTGGAATTGCATGACGATGACGCTCACACCACCGGCGGAGGTGGAGGTCATCTGGCTGAGGCCCTGAATTTCCCCGAACTGGCGCTCCAGCGGCGCGGTAACGCCGGAGGCGACCACGTCGGGACTGGCCCCGGGGTAGAAGGTCAACACCTGGATGGTCGGGTAGTCGACTTCCGGCAGCGCCGAAACAGGTAGCTGGAAGTAGGAGACGGCTCCCGCGAGAAAGATCGCGACCATCAGCAGCGCCGTGGCTACCGGGCGAAGAATAAATGGACGCGATGGATTCATGGTGCCTGGTTTCCTCCACCCGTGGAGGTGTTGGTGGTGTTGCCTTGGCCCTGCCCGGGACGACGCTGGCTTTGCCCGCGGACCTGGACATGCGCACCCGGCTCAAGACGGTCAAAGCCGCTGGTAGCGATCCTGGCGTTGGCGGGGAGACCCGTGACGGCGGTGTCCTGCTCGTTGGACGTGAGCACCGTGATGGGCTGGACGTTGACCGTGTTATTGGGGGCAACGGTGTACACGAACGCGGCGGTTCCGTTGTGCTGCACGGCAGCTGACGGGACGAGCACGATGTTCTGGAGCGTTTTGACCAGCAGGCGGGCATTGACGAACTGGTTGGGGAACAGCTGATTGCCTGGGTTGTTGAAGTTCGCACGGAACTTCACAGTGCCCGTCGACGTGTCGATGATGTTGTCCAGCGAAGTCAGCTTGCCGGACTCGATCTTGGTGTCATTGGAGCGGTCATAGGCGTCGACGGTGAGGGCGCGTTGCGTCCGGAGCTGCTGCTGGATCTGCGGCAGCGCATCTTCAGAGACGTTGAAGACGACCGTGATGGGCTGCAGCTGCGTGATGACGGCGAGGGTCGTGCTGGCTCCGGAAAACACGTTGTTGCCGGGGTCGACGAGGCGCAGGCCGACGCGGCCGGTGATGGGCGAAGTGATGTGGCAGTATGCCAGTTGCACCTTGTCATAGTCGACCGTGCCCTGGTCGGCCTGCACGGTGCCCTTGTCCTGCTCGACGACCTGTTGCTGGTCGTCCAACTGCTGCTTGGCGATGGCGTTGCGGGCAAAGGCCGCCTGGTAGCGTGCCAGGTCGACTTCGGCTTCGGCGAGAACACCCTGGTCGCGCTTCAGCGTGCCCTGCGCTTGCAGCAGGTTGGCCTCATACGGACGAGGGTCGATCTCGATCAGGCGCTGGCCTTTGTGCACGAGCTGGCCTTCCTTGTAGAAGACCGACATCACACGGCCGGTAACCTGCGGATACACGGTGACGGTATACACCGGGGTGACCGTGCCAAGCGCATCGTTATAGATAGGGATGTTGCCCGTACGCGATTGACCGACCGTGATGGCGGCGGGGCCCTGATTGCCGCGTCCGCCTCCGCCACTGGAGCTGCCCGATCCACCCTTGCTGGGGGAGCTGTTGCCCCCTGCGCCGGAGCCGCCGTTGCCGCCGCCCGAAGCGCTGGTGCCGGCCTTGGTGTTGTCGGAGTTCTCGGTGAAGCGATGCACGAGGTAGAACGTGATGAGGATGAGGACCAGAGCGCCCAGCCAATACCACTTGTGGCGCCGCTGCCGGCGTTGCGCCTCGACATCGATCCGGTTATGGATGGGGTCGTAGTGCTCGGGGTCTACCGAGTTTTTGGCTGCAAAGTCGGCGCCAAGGTCGCCGCCGTAGGAGGGTGAGTTCGCTGCCGCAAAGGATTCGCCCAGCTCGCGCGGTGTGGCTGGGGTAGCCCCTCTCTTCTCGTCAATCATTTCCTGCCCTTGTGAAATACAGCGCGGCGCCCGCGGACGAGCGCCCGTTTCATCCAGCCATGTGAGGCCAACAAAGAGGAGACGATGCTGGCCAGAGAAAAGTTTGGGTGCCGTCCGGCAGAATTTGGCCGTTCAGCCGCCGGAAGGGGGCGTCCGGGGCCAGGTCTGTGACGGTAGGCACAACCACCCACTGTACCGCAGCTAGCTGAGGCCATCCTGAAGAGTGTGCGTTCGGGCCTGAAATAGAAGCTTCCGCCCGGGGTGCCAGAGGGGCATCTGACAAAGCTATGCCGTGTGCCCTGGCGTTTAACCCTGGAAGTAACTCTTTGAAGTTTGAGCTGGTGGATCTCCGCCCCGGAGCCACGTCGGCGGGAGACCTCCCCAAGCTGGTTGACGCTGCCGTGGACGATATCGGCAAACAGTCTCAGCTGTCGGTGTACCAGGACCGTAGCGTCTCCCAGAAAGTAGACTGCGATGCGACAGATATGCAGGCGGCGGTGCGGATCGCCCTGGATTGGCTGCGCGGGACCGTCGACATTGCGCCACGCATGGAAGAGCTCGCCTTTGTGGCGGTGCGGGTCGTGCACGGGGCCGGGCACTTCAATGGTCCCGCGGAGGTCACGACGGAGGTCAAGGACACGATCAAGGCCCTGGAAGAGCTGGCACCGCTGCACAACCAGAGCTCGCTCGAGGTGCTGGACGTCCTGAATCGGGAGCTGCCAGGTGTGCGACAGATGGTGGCGTTCGATACGGCTTTTCACCAGACGCTGCCCGAGGTTGCGTGGCGGTACCCCATTGAGCGCGAGACAGCGGACCGCTTCGGCGTGCGCAAGTTCGGCTTCCACGGGCTGAGCCACCGTTTCCTGCTGGAACAGTATGCGGCGATGGTCGGCAAGCCTCCACAGGCATGCACGCTGATCACCCTGCACCTGGAAAGTGGGAGCTCGGCATGTGCGATTCGCGACGGGGTCAGCGTGGACACCACGATGGGCCTGACCCCGCTGGAAGGGCTGATGATGGGCTCGCGCTGCGGAAGCATTGACCCGGCGATCGTGCCGTTCCTGATGGCGAAGATGGATGCGGGGAGTGACGAGGTGATGAAGCTCCTGGAAAAGCGGTCAGGGCTGCTGGGCATCGCCGGTGGCTCCCTGGACACCCGTGTGCTGGTCGAGCGGGACGACCGCTGGGCGAAGCTTGCGTTGGAGATGTTCAGTTACCGTGTGCGCATCGCCGTGGGCGGATACCTGGCGGTCCTCGGAGAGGCTTGCGAAGCTGTTGTTTTCGGGGGAGGCATTGGGGAAGACTCGCCCTGGTTGCGGGCCGCCGTAGGTGCCGGCCTGCAGGGTTGGGGCTTGCAGATGGACGAAGCGGAAAACTTGAGAGCGGTTCAGGGGACGGCACGTATCAGCACGCAAGACTCCCGGTTAGCCGCATGGAGCATGGCCGCCGAAGAAGGCTTACAGATAGTGTGGGAGTGCAGCCAAACGATGGCCGCATCGTGAAGATGAAGTCCGAGGCCAGCGACGCTCAAGCCATACGGCGAGCGAGAATCTTTGGTTTTGGGAAGTTGAGTCGTTCGACTCTGGTGGAGCGTTCAACCAATCAAGACCAAGACATTGAATTGGTTGCGGGGGCAGGATTTGAACCTGCGACCTTTGGGTTATGAGCCCAACGAGCTACCGGGCTGCTCCACCCCGCATTCCTAAGATAACAAGGCTGTAACGGTCGGTCAAGGGCACCGGGACCGCCGCACGCTGAGGTCCTTGATGAGGTCCTTGCTGAGTCCTTGATGAGGTCCTTGATGCCCCGTTCGTTGCACCTGATACGAAGCTCCCGGGTGTGCGCGAAGGTGCTGGTTGCCATCAGAAGAGGTGCGCGGAACTTTCTGTGCAGAAGTGCGTCTTTGAAGGTGTCAGGGATGGCTGTGCGCAGCGCAGCGAACAAGTGTAGACAGCCTGACGAGGAGCAGCAATGAACGTTCGAAGGATCGGAAAGGGCGCTTCCCGACGCGGGGCGGCTTTGATGAGTGGATTGGCTCTTGTCTGCGCGTCACCGGTCGTGGTGGCCGCTCAACAGATTTCAGCGGTTCCGGATGCGCAGGTGGAAGCCAACGTATTGAAGGCCTTGGCAGCCGTGCCGGAGCTGTCTGCGCAGGACATTCAATCCTCCACCGTGTATGGCGTGGTGACGCTGAGCGGAACGGTGCAGAGCGAGAGCTTGCGCACAAGAGCGGAAAACCTGGTCGCCCGGACGTCCGGGGTGAAGAAGGTTGTGGACGAACTGTCCCTGGGCACGCCAACGGCGGCGTCCAACGCTTCGGGAGGGGACGAGGTCGCCTCGGCCGCAGGGGAGCAGAGCAGCCAGCCGGCGCTGCAGTCCGACGGCAGCTACTCGCCGCAGCCGGCACAGCCGGCAACACCGTACCAAGGGGCACCCCCGCAGCCTTCTGCAAACGGCGGCTATGGCGCGCCCGACCCAGGCAATGGTGCCTCCGGAAACGGTCAGCCCGCCTATGGCGCACCCCAGCCCTATCCTTCGCAGCCCAACGCCGGGCAGCCTGCATACGGCCAACCGTATGGCCAGCCATCGGCAAATCAGCCGAATTATAGCCAGCCTGGATACCCTCAACCTGGATATTCCCAGCCGCCAGCAGGGCAGCCGGGGTATGGTCAGCCAAATGGCGCACCACCCAGCTACAGTCAGCCCGGCTACAACAATCAGCCCGGCTACAACCAGCCAGCGTACGGGCAGCCGGGCAGCCAGCCTGGCTATGGCAATCAGCCGGGTTATCCGCCCAACTACGGGCAGAATGGGCCTCCGCCGGCCCAGTATGGGCAGCAGGGGTATGCCGCGCCGCAGCCCGGGTATGCGCCCCAGGGTGGGCAGCAGGGAGGCGTGCAGGTGACAGTGCCAGCCGGGGCCCTGCTCCGCATTCGCGTAAACCGGGGCATTGATTCCAACCACATCAAGCCCGGGACGCCATTTGACGGAACCGTGCTGAATGACGTGACTACGACCGGCGAAGTCGCCATCCCACGCGGGGCGTCGGTTCAGGGCGTGGTGGTGGACGCCAAGAAGGCCGGCGCGCTGAAGGGTGAAGGCGAGCTCGCATTGCAGATCAACACCGTGACCCTGGGCGGAACAAACTTCCCGTTGACCACCGATCTTTGGGAACGGCAGGGCGCAGACAAGAGTGTGCGGACAGTGAACAGCGCGCTCGGTTTGGGTGTGTTGGGCGCGATCGTCGGCGGCGTGGCCGGTGGTGGTGCAGGCGCGGCAGTGGGCGCCGGCGTCGGTGCCGGGGTCGGCGTTGCCGGTTCGGCCGCTTCGCCAGGTGGACGCATCATTGTTCCGCCGGAGGCCGTGCTGACGTTCCACACCGCACAGCCCACGGTGGTTCAGACGGTTTCCGAGCAGGAGATGCAGCGTCTGGCCTATGCGGCTGGACCTGGAAATGGACCCGGTGCGCAGCCCGTGGTGCGGCGTCGCTATTCGCCGTATTATGCGCCCGCGCCGTACCCCTATCCGTACTAAGACGTCCCCCCGGACAGGATGGATCAGGGTCGCTTCGGCGGCCCTGATCCTTTTCGTCCGGACCTGAAGGAGGTGCGCCGTCATTTATACTGTGGTGTAGCTTTCACGCCGGGCAGGCAACCTGTCTGGGCGCCAGGCTTCCGGCAGATCGCCCCGGTGAGGGCTCTCCCGTGTTCAGGAAGAAGGTCGACGCCTCCACATGATTCGTAGTCTTCAGCAAGACAATCGCGCCTCCAAGGCGATCTTTGCCGTTGTGATCGGCCTGGCGATTCTCGCCATGGTGATTACGCTGGTTCCCGGCATTTTTGACAACAGCACGACGAATAACAGCACCACGTTCGCCACCGTGCGTTCGCCCGGCTGGTTTGGGCGCTTCAAGGGAGACACGGACACCATCAGCAATGCCGAGGTGGAGAACACCGCCCGCGCCATGCTGCAGCGTCAGCAGGTCCCTGAGCAGATGGCGCAGATGTATTTGCCGTTCATGATGGCGCAGGCCGGCCAGCAGCAGGTGGAGCGCGCCATCCTGGTCCGTGAAGCGGACCGGCTGGGGCTGCAGGTGAGCAACGATGACCTGGTGCGCGAGCTGAAGACCGGGCCTTTGAGCCAGTACCTCTTTCCGGGGGGGCAGTTCATCGGGCAAGAAGCGTATGAGAACTTCATCTCGCAGCACTTCGGCGGGCCTGCCGGCGGTATGTCGGTGGTCAAGTTCGAGTCCGAAGTGAAGCAGGACATGGAGCTTCAGCGCCTGGAAGCGCTGGTGACCGGCGGCGTGAACGTATCTGAGGCTTCGGCCAAGGCGGCATACCTGAAGCAGGGTGAGAAGGCGAAGTTTGATTACGCCGTGCTGTCAGCCAACGATCTGAAGAAGACCATCAACCCCAGCGATGCTGACCTGGAGCAGTTCTTCAAGACCAACAGCGCGCGGTATGCGACTGCTGTTCCGGAAAGCCGCAAGATCACGTTTTTCCAGGTAGATACGGCAAACCCGCCAGGCGGCACGCCGAAGGTAAGCGACGCCGAGATCCAGGCGTACTACACCGCGCACCAGGCCGACTACAAGCTGCCGGAGCAGGTGAAGACGCGGCACATCCTCATCACTGTGCCTCGTGGCGCGGACGCGAAGACCGACGCGGCTGCCAAGAGCAAGGCCGAAGACCTGCTGAAACAGATCAAGGGTGGAGCGAACTTTGCCGATCTGGCCAAAAAGAACTCGGATGACCCTGGCAGCAAGGCGAATGGTGGCGATTTGCCGATGATCGCGACCAGCAGCCTGGACCCGTCGTATGCGCGTGCGGCGATGGCACTGAACCCGGGGCAGACCTCGGACGTGGTGCGGTCGCAGTTTGGCTACCACATCATCCAGACGGAGCAGAAGCAGGCGGCCTCGACCAAGAGCCTTGCGGACGTGAAGGACGAGATCAGCGGCAAGCTTTCCGCGCAGAAGTTCGTCGCGGCGCAGAACGCCTATGCGACTCAACTGGCGAGCGAGGCAGCCAAGAACGGCATGGCTGCGACGGCCAAGGCTCATAACCTCCAGCTCGTGACCAGCGACTACGTTGCGCGGGATGGCTCCATCCCAAGCCTGCCGGACTCTTCGGCGCTATTGACCGCGGCGTTCGGTGCCGGCAAGGGTGCTGCGCCGCAATCGACGTCGATCGGCGAAGGCTACGCGGTGTACCAGGTGGACGATGTGAAGGCGGCTCATGCGCCAGCGTTTGCCGACTGGAAGAGCCATGTGCTCGACGACTACCGCGACCAGAACGCGCCTGAGCTGCTGTCTGCGCAGCTCGGCAAGCTGGATGCACGGGCCAAGCAGCTCGGCGACCTGCACAAGGCTGCCGCCGAGATGAACATCCCGGTGAAGACCAGCGACCTGGTTGGGCATGACGGACAGGTGCAGGATCTTGGTTCCATGAGCGGCCAGGCGGCGGCGATCTTTACGCTGCCGAAGGGCGGCATCTCGGGGCCGATCACCGAGGGACCAAACGGCGCTGTGGCGCAGCTGATCGAGCTTGATCAACCGTCCGCCGACGAGGTTGCCAAGAACCTTGGAGAGACCCGCGACAAACTGCTCGATGAGCAGCGTGCGGAGAGCTTCAACGTGTTTGCCGGTTCGTTGCTCGAGCGCTATCAGAACGCGGGTGCCGTGATCTATAGCCGTAAACCGACAGGCTTGCCGGTAGGCAGCTAGTTCGCTCAAAACCAGGTAGCACAAGGGCCACCACGCGGCATCCCGTGGTGGCCCTTGTACGTCCTAGGGACGAGCCGGGGCGATTGAATCGCATCCGCTTGGGAGTGTTATGGACGCGGAACGACTATCCGGGGTGTTGCTACACGTGACATCCCTTCCTTCGTACGGCGGCATTGGCGACTTTGGCCCGGCAGCTTACGGATTTGTTGACTTTCTCGTCGCGGCCAAGCAGCGGTTATGGCAGGTGCTTCCGCTGAATCCGACCGGCTACGGAAGCTCGCCGTATTCTGCGTTGTCGGCCTTTGCAGGGAACGCCACGCTGATCAGCCTGGAGCGCCTGGTGGAGCAGGGGTGGATCACAGCCGATCGCATCGGTGGACTGCCGGGACACGAAGGCCCGTGTGACTTTGGCGCTGCGGTGGAACGCAAGTTGCCGCTGATCGAAGAGGCCGCGGCCAACTTCCTGGACAACGCCGGCGCGGACGATCGTGCCCGCTTCCAGAAGTTCGCGCACGACAACATCTCGTGGCTGACCGACTGGGCGTTGTTCAGCGTGTTGCGCCGGCGGTTTGAATCCAAGAGCTGGATCGATTGGCCGACCGAGTACGCGTTTCGGCATCCGGACGCCATTACCACGGTGATGAACGAATCTGGCCGCGAGCTTGCCATTGAGCAGGTGGTGCAGTTCTTCTTCCAGGAGCAGTGGTCGGCTTTACGAAGCTACTGTGCGGAGCGAAAGATTCGCATCCTTGGCGATGTTGCGATCTTCGTGTCGTACGACAGCGCCGATGTGTGGACACATCCGGAGATCTTCGAGCTCGATGAAAGCCGCAAGCCGACGCGCGTCTCCGGCGTGCCCCCGGATTACTTCAGCGCAACGGGTCAGCGTTGGGGCAATCCACTGTACAAGTGGGGGCTGCTGCAGGAGCATGGATTCGATTGGTGGATCGCTCGCTTCCGCCGTGCGCTTGCCTTGTACGACAGCGTGCGGCTGGATCACTTCCGCGGCTTTGAGGCCTACTGGTCCATTGCGGCCGATGAAGAGACGGCTATGAACGGCCACTGGGTGAAGGCACCCGGGCATGCGCTGTTTAACCGGCTGAAGGAAGTGCTGGGCGACCTGCCGTTTCTCGCAGAGGACCTCGGCTTGATCACGCCTGAGGTGGATGAGCTGCGTGAGTTCTTTGGCATGCCGGGCATGCGCATCCTGCAGTTCGGCTTTGCGGAGCGTGGTGGGCATCTGTACCTGCCGCACCGGTATGTGCAGAACACGGTGGTGTACACCGGAACGCACGACAACAACACAACACTGGGTTGGTGGCGCGAGGACGCGTCTGCCGACGAGCGGGAGCACGTGCAGATCTATACGCGGCCGATCGAGCACGATGGCGACATCTGCTGGACGATGATCAAGCTGGCAGCGACCTCGGTAGCCAACACCTGCATCTTCCCGCTGCAGGACATTCTGTATCTGGGTGGGGAAGCGCGCATGAACAGGCCGGCTGCCGCGGAAGGCAACTGGGCGTGGCGCTACGGCCTGCATGCCTTGCACCCGGACTTCGCTGCGAAGCTCGCAGCGGTGATGGAGATGACCGACCGCGACGGCAAGCAGAAGGAGGTGGAAGGCACCACCGCCGGCGAACCGACCGACCAGGCGCATCTGCGTGTGGATGAGGGTGCAACGCGTTAGCGCGAAGCCAAAGCAAACATCCAGTCGAGAAGGTACACTGGACCAATACCCGAGGAGACGTGCTGTGCCCCTGTCTGGAGAAGCAATCCGCACCATGAACTACGTTGACGACATTTCCGTGACGCTGCGCCGCATTCTTTCGGTGCTGCCCATGTTGTCGGATGAAGAGCGGGAGCGCGTTGCCGCGCACATCCAGCAGGCCGAGCCCAGCTACGAATCCGTGGTGAAGGCTCTTCAGGCCAAGTAGCCCCCTGTGCCGAGCGAAGCTGAGAACGGCGGCACCGTCCAGGCGATTCGTTGTGTGGCTGTGATTGGCGCAGGTCAACATGGCCGCGCCTTTGCGCTGCGCTGCGCAGCCCACGGGTTTGAAACAATCCTGCAGGATGTGCTGTCGTCCAAGTTGCGCAAGGTGCAGGAAGTCCTCGCGGAACAGGCTGATGCAGTTCGCGAGCATCTGCGCTTTGCCAGCAGTATCGAAGATGCTGTGCGCGATGCGGACGTGGCGATTGATTTTGTCCCTGATGAGCTGGAGTCGAAGCTGGAGATCTTCAGCCTATTGGATCGCATGGCGCCGCCCAAGACGATCTTTTGCACGCCAACCCAACTGAGCATCACGGATCTTGGATCCTGCACGTATCGCGCGGATCGCTGCGTTGCGCTGGAAGGCCTGCGTGATGACCCCCGGTCCGAAGTGAGTGTGATCCGTGGAGCCAAGACCACGGCCGCAGTGGATGTCGCCGTGTGTGACTGGCTGCAGCGGTTAGAGTTCAGCACCGTTGTGGTCGAAGACGCACATCCAGCGATGCCCGGCGTGGTTTGAGGATCGTCCCGTGTGCTCGTGGTGGTACAGAGGCCACGGCGCAGTAAGTTCTTTCAGCGTCAAACAGCTACACCTGAACTGCACGACGGGAGAATGAACCTTTGGTCATCATTCACACCATCTTTGCCGTGATCAAGGCGTGCCTGGCGGCGGCCGTGGCTGCCCTGATGGCAGGCGTTTCGCTGGTGATCACCATCGTCGTGCTTGCAGGCATCCTGGGCTTCGCCCTTGCGGGGATGTTCGGGCTGGGCGGCTCACGCTTCGCGGCCAAGCGCCGTGCGAAGCGTGAGAGCGACGGTGAGTGAAGGCGCTTCCTGAGGTGGAGCGGAGCCTTGTTACTCTCCGCTCTGCGGCTGCGCAGCCTGGTAGGGCTTCTGCATCAGCTGGCGTGCCTCGTTCACCGCACCCTGCGTGTTGTCGTTGGTCTGGATGGCCTGTCGGTACTCGTTCACCGCGCGCTCACGCTGCCCGGTGATGTCGAAGATCTTGCCGAGATTGATGTGGCTCCACACTTCGGTCCAGCGCGGGTCACCATCGCCACGCAGCGCGTCGCGGAAGCTATTGGCGGCAGACTGGTAGTTCTTCTGCATCATGAAGACTTCAGCGAGCCGATAGTTCGCGAGCGACGAACCGCGGTTGGAGTCGAGAGCCTTCTGGTACTCGCTGATGGCGCCGATCAGGTCACCTTGCGCGATGTCCTGCTGCCCACGCAAAACGGCCACGCGAACTGACAGGTCCGGTGTGGACTTGAGCAGCCAGTTGTCCGGGTCTACCGTGATCTTGCGCGGGCGGCCGAAGGTCTGCACGGTAAAGGGCGACTCTGTACCGGAAAGATCGATGCGCCGCTCTTCGGTCTTGCCTTCTGTTTCGATGCGCAGTTCGACGGGCATCTTGAACAGGTCAAGGTCCTGGGTCACGGTGCCCACGGTGCGGAAGCCCTTGTTATTCCCCATGCGGAAGACGGAGAAGGTGTCGCCGAAGTCGGGGGCTCCGGTGCCATCCAGCCACTGTGAGAAGAAGGGCGTGAGCTGTAATTGAGACTGCGCTTCGGCCGTGGTCTGCACGTCGGTGCTGCGGATGCTCTTGTCGATGTTCTGCGACAGGATCGCCTTCAGGAAAGCGTCGAACTTCTGGTCGCCCATCTCCCAGCGCAGCATGTGGAAGACCATGGCGCCTTTTTCCAGCGTGGAGTTCTGGAACTGGGGCGAGAAGGGATCGATGCGGCCGAGGGTGGTGAGCGGCTCGGTGTCATAGGCGAGCGCGCCGGCCTCGGTGTCGGTGATGGCCGTTTGCATGGCCTGCTTGCCGTTGGCGTCCTCAAGGTACATCAACTCGGCGTAGCGGCTCATGCCATTGGTGATCCATGCATCATTCAGCGTCGCGGGGGACACCTCAGAGCCCCACCACTGGTGGGCGACCGTATTGGCGATCAGACGCGTGCTGGCGCGTTCAGGGCGAATCGCCACCATCTCCGGGGCCCATGCCGCGGAAACGGAGTTGGCGGGCAATTCGACAACGTTGATGGTCGGTGACTCGAGACCGCCAAACTTGTCGGTAAGGAACTCGAACTCCTTGGCGGTGTTGTTGGCCATCTCCTGCGCCCTGGCCTTGTTGGCCTCGGTGACGTAGACGTGAACATTGGGCGCCTCGGGCGCGCGGATAGCCTCAAGGAACTTGCCGGCGACAATTGCTCCTGGAAAGCCGGGCCTGGTCCAGTTGAAGACATACTCTGTGCGGTTGCCGGCGACTTTGTGCTCGCCCGTGAAGCCGCTGCCGATGGCACGCTCCCCGGCGGGCACGGTGACATGGATTTCGGCGGTAAAGCGATCGGTGAACAGACCGTTCATGGGAAACCAGCGGCCCGGGTAAAGCAGGAAGCTGACCGGATCGGCGACCTGGGCAAAGTCGATGCCTTCTACGGGGCTTGTGTCGGCCGTGGGTGCACCGGTGTAGGCGAACGTCCAGGTGGCCGAGGTGCCCTTGGGGATCAGGTTTGCCGGGCTGATGCGCAACGTCGAGTCGGCGGTATTGCGCTCATACGGGACGTTGGCGTTGGCGGCGTCCGTGAGCTTGCTGACGATCAGGGCGTTGTTGAGGCCGAAGGTGACGAGGTTAAGATCCTGCAGCGCGGTGAAGGTGACCGCCGCAGTGGCGGTGAGCTTGCCGCTTGCGGGGTCAAGGTCGGCGTGGATGACGTAGCCGGTGACGTCGATCTGCGTGCGCGTTGCCGGGGCCGCGTGGGCCGCCGTGGTGGCTGCGGCGCTGAGGGCGAGAAGAAGCGAACTGAGGCGCTTGAGCATGTGTGCGAGGACCTGGGGCACATCCTGCTGCGGGGCCCGTGCGGCCTGCGTGCGGGCACGGCGCGGCGCGCGAGGATGTCTCCTTACAAGGATAGACGTATCAGGACGCTCTTCGGACTTACACGCCCTGCGAGCGCGGCGCGGAATGCAGCAGGTCAACAACCGCGGCGGCGACGCGGTCGATCGCGGTGTGCCCGGGAGTGTCGGTGGCGAGGAGGCGGCGGCGCACCTCGGCGAGTGCGGCGATCTGCGCGGCCCGCTCGGGGGTGTCCTGGAGCAGGGGGGCGAGCTCGGCGGCCACGTTCTCGGCGGTGAAGCGCTTTTGGAGAAGTTCGGGGACGATCCGTTTCCCGGCGATGAGGTTGACCATGGCGACCGGCAGGTTGCCGCTAAGGTCGCGCCGGGCGCCGAAGTCGTCGGGGTAGTCGACCAGCTTGCGGGCGAGCGCGAAGGTGAGGGAAGAGACGCGGTAGACGACTACGAAGGGGTTGCCGATGACGGCGGCCTGGACCGTGGCGGTGCCGCTGGCGACGACGGAAGCGCGGGCGTGATGGAGGGCTTCGCGGGCGTCGGGGACGAGGGTGAGGCGCAGGGAGCGGGCTTCCGGGCCCCAGTAGCGCAGGTGGTCGCGGTTGAGCACCTCGATGAAGGCGAGCAGGTCAGCGTTGCGGATGGTGCTCGCGACGGGCAGCAGGAACTCGTAGTGGGTCTGGGCGGCTGGATCGCGGGGGACCTGGAGGTCATAGCCGGTAAAGGTGGTCTGGGCGGAGGCCGAGTTGATGAGGTCGCTCATCGCGAGCTCGTGGAGGGCGGGCAGGTTGGCGCGGATCTCCTTCCAGCGGCTGCCGGGAAGCAGGGCAATCCAGGTCTTGGCTGGGTCGAGGCCGTGTTGGGCGGCGTACATCTCGCGGGTGCTGGAGGGCGGCGGCAGCTCGGCGAGCGGGTGGCCGACGAACTCGGCGTCGACCTCGCGCGCCTGGTAGAAGGGCTGCTCGAACGGGAAGATGACGAGCATGCGGTCCACGCGCCGCTGCACCCAGCGGAGGCGAGAGCGCTTCCAGGCCCAGAGTTGCGGGCTTACGAACCACAGGACGGGAACACCGGCTTTGCGAAGGTGCTTGGCAAGCCGAAAGTTGACGTCAGGGAAGTCGATCAGAACGGCGACATCGGGGCGTTGCGCGCGGAGGCTGCGGACGAGCTTGCGGTAGCTGGCGTAGATCCTCGGGACGTGGCGAAGGATTTCGGTGACGCCCATGACGGCGACGTCTTCGGCGCGGATGACGCGTTGCTGGCCGGCGAGCTCCATCTGCTTGCCCCCGAGGCCGGTGAAGGTGGCTTCGGGGAGGTGCTGGCGAAGGGTAGTGATCAGTTGGGCGCCGTAGGCGTCGCCGGAGGCCTCGCCGGCGGAGAGGAAGATGCGCGGGTTGGCGGTTCGGGCGGCGATGACTTCAGTGTACGAGTGTTCTTGTGCAGTCACGAGGACCGAGTCGCAGGGGTTTAGTTGCATGCAGTACAAAGAGGCTATGGATGTCGAACAGCGGTTTCGGGCGGTCCTGGAGCGGGGTGACCGGGCGCTGGGGTGGACCATTGCGCGGGTGCCGTTTGACCCGCGTGCGGTTTGGCCGGAGATGGTGCGCTTGCGGGTGTGTGGCTCAGTTACGGGGCCGCGCAGTGTGGCGGAGTTCCGGAGTTCGCTCTTTCCGGAGCCCGAAGTGGAACGCCGGCACGGATACTTTCTGTTGGTAAACCGGGCCATGCAGCGCGACGCCGGTGTGGCCCTGGGCGATGAGGCGGCCTTTGTGCTGCGGCCGGACCTTGAGAAACGTCCGGCGGAGTTGCCGGAGGAGTTGGACGCGCTGCTGGATGAAGTTGATGGACTGCGAGCGTGGTACGGCGAATTGACCGAGTACACCCGGCGGGAGCTGGGCAAGTGGATCTGCGGAGTGAAAAGCGATGGAGCCCGTGTACGGCGGGCG
Organism: Granulicella sp.; assembly: GCA_965198515.1. Taxonomy (GTDB): domain Bacteria; phylum Acidobacteriota; class Terriglobia; order Terriglobales; family Acidobacteriaceae; genus Granulicella. Next base: position 251,637 of record CBDAPO010000003.1, read on the forward strand.
GAGCAGGCGGCAGAGCGGCTGTTGAGTGCGATGGAAGCCGAGGTGGAACTGCCGCCCCTGATGGAACGGGCGTTCCGAGCCAGACCGAAGGCGCGGTCCGGGTGGCAGCGGATGACGGCGGCGCAGCGGCGGAGCGAGTTGATGGCCGTGTTTTATTACCAGACACCGGAAGCCCGGGAGAAGCGGGTGGCGAAGTTGGTGGAGGGCGCGGAAAAGCGGAGTTCGTAGGTCGCCTGGGGCAGCGTCGAGGGGTGGGCGACTGCTGGCCCCAGGTCTTCGAAGCAGGAACTGGGGCTCGGGAACCCATCGCCTTGCCGGTTCCAGGACCGCCTTGACCTGTGGGGATCGGCGATTTGTTCTGTAGCTGGAAGAGGAGCCGGCGTTGATTGGTATGATCGCTCGCGTGCCCGTTCGTCCTGGAGTTTTGGCCTGTTCCCGCACGTGTGCGGTCTTGGTATTAGCCGGTTGCTGCGCGCTTGGCGGCTGCAGGACGTCGAAAGATGCTGCCGCGACTGCCGATCAGATGGCACAGACTGCAACGGCGCTCAGCGAATACTACGGCGCCGTGCGAGCGGTCCTGGAACACACGGATGAGCTGTACGAGCTGAACCATGACCTTTATGGCAAGCCTTACCCGTCGGAAACACGAAACAAGCTGAAGGACAACGAGGCAGAGTTAGCCCGGCGGGCAGAGCTAGCTGCGGAGTTTGCCGTGCTTGCGGACAGCTTCGGCAAGCTGAGCTCATCAACAGCCGCAGTGGATGCAGCCGCGTCTGCGGAGAAGCTGGATGCCGCGGTGGATGGCTTGGCGTCGGTGACGGCATCCTCTGCCGAACAAGGCGCGGTAAAGCTCGCCATGGGCAGCCTGGTGAAGGCGATCCAGGAGCACAAGGAACGCGAAGCGGCCAAGGACATGGGCGATGCCGTGAAGAGCCTGCGCGATTTGTTCGACAAGGAAGGGGGCATCTGGGAAGCACGCGAGCACTTGTACACCGGCGTGGCAAGCAACCTCGCAGAGGCTCTTGTGGATGCGCATGCGACCGACAACCTGCCGCTTTTGGAGGCTGCCCTGGGTCCGTTCGGGCTCCATGCGTCCCCAGCGGCTTCTGACCTGAATGCAAGGCTTGGCCCGGCGGCGAAGAACCGGATTGAGGCAAGAAGAGCCGACATGGACAGCGCCTTCGAAAGAGCCACGGGCGACATGAGCGGATGCCTGCACACCATGGCCGACCGGGTTGATGCAGTGGCACACGGAAAGGCGCTTGCGTCCCATTCGGCCCCAGTGACTGCTGCGTCGGTTCGAATCTGGGCTTCGCAAGTTGCAGCGAAGCGAGGTGCGGAGGACTGATGGCAAATGCCCTGCAGGATGTGGTGAACACGTTTCTCACCTTGGATAAGCAGTACAACGAGCTGCGGTTAGCGTGCCGCACGCAGACCGATCGCGATGAGCTCGACCGGCAGTATACGACCGCGCAGGCCAACAACGAGGAGTGCACAAACAAGGAGTTGCAGGACGACGATAGGCAGGTCGCGGCACTGAGCAACAACCTCAAGGCCCGCAACGCTGAGTTACAGAGGGCTGTGGTCGAGATGGGCAATATGACCAAGGTGCTCGACAATCTGACGGCCGCTGTGACGATCGGCTCTGAACTGGTGGCTCTGGTCGCTTAGCCGCACGCGACCTGTTCTGCGGTGGGCGGAGTCGGCCTGAGGATTGGCCGCGCCGCCGTTCAGCCGGGTGGTCGCGAGAAATCGTTGACCGGGGTAGGACAGCGTGATTTAATTCCGGGCGCTTGCTGAACATGTGAAAAATCTTCGCCCAAGAGGTTGCCGTCGATGCAGCTTGTGAGCTTTTTCGTTTTTGCGCTTCAGGGGACTGACGTGGCCAACGGGTTGCCGGTGGCGGGAACGGGCGATGGACGGGCCTTTCTTTGGGTGGCGATTGCCGTGGGTGTGTTGGCGCTGCTGCTGGCTTTTGGGCTGGCGCGCGCCGTGATTGCTTCGGACTCGGGCACGGCGGAAATGCAGGCGATCTCGAACGCGATCCGCGAGGGCGCCGAGGCATTTCTGAAGAGGCAGTACCAGACGATTGGGATCTTGGCGGCTGTGTTGGCGGTAGTGGTGTTTGCGGGGTATCACCTTTCGCCGCGCACGGCGCCGTACGCGGGCAAGACGGTGGTGAGCTTCCTGGTGGGGGCGGTGTGTTCGGGTCTGGCCGGGTTTACGGGCATGTATTGCTCGATCCGGTCGAACATTCGGGCGGCCTCGGCGGCTCGGTCGAGTTTGGACCGGGCGTTGAAGCTGGCGTTGCGCGGGGGCGCGGTGACGGGGTTGGTGGTGGTGGCGCTTTCGTTGCTGGGCGTGGCTTCGTTGTTTCTGTTGTTCGGCGGGTTAGAACATCCGGAAAGTGTCCCATTTCAGCTCGTTGGGTTCGGTTTTGGTGCTTCGTTGGTTGCATTGTTCGCGCAGCTTGGCGGAGGTATTTATACGAAAGCGGCCGATGTGGGCGCGGATCTTGTAGGCAAGGTGGAGGCTGGCATACCGGAAGACGACCCGCGGAATCCGGCGGTGATTGCGGACCTGGTGGGCGACAACGTGGGCGACTGCGCGGGGCGTGGCGCGGACATCTTTGAGTCGACCGCGGCGGAGAACGTGGGCGCGATGGTGTTGGGCGCGGCGCTGTTTCCGGTGTTCGGGTTGAAGGGGATTTTGTTTCCGCTGCTGGTGCTGGCGGTGAATTTGATCGCGAGCATCGTGGGCGTATTTGTCGTGAGCACGAAGGAGACCGAGGACCCGATGCGGGCGTTGAACCGCGGCTTCTATGTGACTTCGGTGTTGGCGCTATTGGGGCTGGCGGGGCTGGTGTACAGCATGTTGAATGGACCGGGGGTGAAGCCCGGGTGGTTGCTGGCTTGTGGTGTGGTGGGCCTGGTGACGGCGTTTTTGTTTGTGTGGATTACGCAGTACTACACGGAGGCGCAGTACCGGCCGGTGCGGTCGATTGTGCAGGCGAGTTTGACGGGGCCGGCGACGAACATCATCAGCGGGCTGGCGGTGGGCATGGAGACGCCGGCGGTGCCGGTGATTGTGATCTCGGCGGCGCTGCTGCTGAGCTATTACTTTGGCGTGCAGGCGCTCGGAGATGTGACGACCGTGAGCAATTACGCCAAGGGGATCTATGGGACCGCGGTGGCGACAATGGGAATGTTGAGTTGCGCGGCGTACATCCTGGCGATGGATACGTTTGGGCCGATTACGGATAATGCCGGCGGAATTATCGAGATGAGTAACCAGCCTGAGGAGGTGCGGGACCGCACGGACAAGCTGGATTCGGCGGGCAATACGACCAAGGCGCTGACCAAGGGATACGCGATTGGATCGGCGTCGCTGGCGGCGTTTCTGTTGTTTTCCGCGTACCTGGAAGAGGTGCGGACGATTGTGGTGGACAAGTTGAATGCGGCGTCCGCAGCTGGTTTGACGGTGAGCATGCCGCACCAGTGGCAGTTCAACAACATCAACCTGGCGCAGGTGCCGGTGTTTGCGGGCGCGCTGCTGGGCGCGATGCTGACGTACCTGTTCAGTTCGCTGGCGATCAAGGCGGTGGGGCGGACGGCCCAGCGCGTGGTGGAGGATGTGCGGGCGCAGTTCCGGGAGAACCCGGGCATCATGCAGGGGACGTCAAAGCCGGACTATGCGCGATGTGTGGGTATTGTGACGGGCGCGGCGTTGAAGGAGATGGTGTTGCCGGGCGTGTTGGCGGTTGGTTTGCCGGTCGTGGTCGGGTTGATATTCCGGAACTTCAGCCCGACCTATGGGACAAATGTGGCGTTCGATTCGGCGGGGCGGTCGCTGGTGCCGACGATCAATGGGCTGCCGGTCAATCTGTCGGGGGCGGAGAGCGTTGCCGGGTTGTTAATGGTGGGGACGATCAGCGGTGTGTTGCTGGCGATGTTGATGAACAACGGTGGTGGAGCCTGGGACAACGCGAAAAAGTTCATCGAGACCGGGCAGTATGGGGGCAAGCGGAGCGATGCACATAAGGCGGCAGTGGTGGGCGATACGGTGGGTGACCCGTTCAAGGACACCGCGGGGCCCAGCTTGCATGTGCTGATCAAGTTGCTGGCTACGATCACGCTGGTGCTGGCGCCTTTGTTTGTTTAGGGCTTGTGGGGCAACGAAAGACCAACGCTAAGAGCGCGAAGGACGCGAAGGTACGCCACGGGTTTGGGGCGGTGAGAGATTGCGAGCATCGAAGGGAGTGGTTGCGGTTGCGTGGAGGTTTGCTTGCCGGTCATTCGAGCGTGTGCGCAGTGTGGGACGAAGAACCGGGTGCCGGGGGCGCATCTGGCGGATACGGGGCGGTGTGGGGCTTGTAAGCAGCCGTTGCCGCCGGTGAGTGAGCCGCTTGCGGCGGATGTGGCGCTGTTCGATGAGGTGGTGCGGACGGCGAAGGTGCCGGTGCTGGTGGACTTCTGGGCGGCGTGGTGTGGGCCTTGCCGGATGGTGGCTCCTGAGGTGGAGCGGACTGCGGCAGCCATGGCCGGCCGGGCGGTGGTGTTGAAGGTAGACACTGAGGCGCAACCGGAGTTGGCAGGGAGATACCAGATTCGGAGTATCCCGATGCTGATGGTGTTTTCAGGCGGGAAGCTGGTGCAGCAGCAGGCGGGGGCCGTGCGATCGGAGCAGATGGTGGGGTGGTTACAGGGTGCCGGGGCGGCGCGGGTGTAACGGCGGTCTGGACACGCTCGTGTCTTCGGCTCTGCAACGCAGGAGCAGATTCCCTGCGGGAAGCACAAGGAAGAACTTAAGGGACCTCGGCGCAATCAAGCGTCTTTCGTGCCGGGTTCCTTGCCCAAGTCTCGTTATGTTGCGAGGTCGGGGGAGGTTTGTGTGGGTCGGGCGTGGAGGCGCATGGGTTGGCGTTGCCAGTATGTGAGCGAGCGCCAGGCCCACTCCACGGGGCCGAAGCGGAAGTGTTGAAGCCACAGGGTGCTGCCGACGAGGTTGACGGCCCACATGGCGGCGACGCAGAGATAGAGCTTGTAGTAGTCCATGTAGCCGTACCAATGCAGCGGGCTCCAGACGAAGAGGGTCTTCATGGTGAGGCTGGTGAGCAGGTAGTTGCTGAGGGCCATCTGGCCGACAGCGGCCACGCGCGCCCAGAACCAGCGGAAAAGGCCGGCGCGGAGGCAGAGCAGGATCACGGCGGCGTTGCCGAGGGCGCCGGAAATGCGGCCGAGGTCATAGGTGAAGGCGAGGGCGCGCATGGTGACAAAGAGGTCGAAGCCGGAGCGCCAGGCCTTGTAGGCGCCGACACCAACGACAGGCCACGCGATGCCGAGGCCGATCGCGGCGATGAGGGCGTACGTGCGGGTGCGGAGTTTCAGCGTGAAGAAGCCGTTGCGCAGCAGGCCCATGCCCAGCAGCATCATGCCGAGCCAGTCGCCGAAGCCGGTGTATTCGCCCTGGGATTCGCCTTTGAAGGTGTCTTCGGCGTCAGCGGCGACAGCGGCAAAGTAGCCGGATTGATGCTCGTGAATGTCTTTGTAGAGCTTTTTGGTGTCGGGGCGGAAGTCGCTTTGAATCTTTTGCCATTTCTTGATGGCGTCCTGCTGGTCTTCCGTGAGGGGCTTGTGGGCGGCCTGTAACGCGAAGGCTTTGTCGGCGGCTTGCCTGGCCCGGGACATGCCCATGTACATGCCACCCATGCCGAGGACGGTGTTGAGTAGCAGGATGACGGCGCCGGTCCAGAGCAGGGTCTTGGCGCGGCAGTTGCGAAAGGGAAAGAGGAAGAGCAGCGCCGTGGCGCCGTAGAAGAAGAGGATGTCGCCGTTCCAGATGAGGTAGGCGTGAAGGATCCCGAAGACCGTAAGCCACATGTTGCGGCGGGTAAAGATGTCGGCGGCCTTGATGCCGGCGCCGCGCTGCTCTGCACGAGAGGTGAGCAGGATGACGCCGGCACCGAAAAGCATGCTGAACAGCGCACGCATCTTGCCTTCGGCGAGGATCCAGCGGAGGAACCAGGCGGCGGTGTTGAGGTGCCAGTGAGGGCCATTAAAAACGGGCTTCACGGTGGTGAGGGGGAACATGTAGTCCCACCCGGGCAGGCCGAAGCCGGTGATGTTCATCAGCAGGATGCCCATCAGCGCGAAGCCGCGCAGGGTGTCGACCGAGGACAGGCGTTCGGCCTGGGTGACGGGCTCGGGAGCGGTGTGCGGGGGACCGGCAAGTTCTTCGGGGGTGCCAGCGGGAACGGCGCGCGGATCGGCGGAAAGGACGGCTGTGCTCATGGCAGCGGCTCCTGGCAGATGGTTTGTGACACCCTGGCCCGTTCGAGTGGCTGCAGGCTACCACCGGGCTGCGCGGCCAACAACTGAAACGGCGCAGCTGGGGCGTTTGCGTGCGGCGAACAGACGACATGTCAAGGAACGGGGGCTGCTGGTCAGCGGCGCCGATCTGGCGTAGGATACGGCGCATCTGGTCTGCGAAGATTCTGCCCGCCCTCTGCTTCTGCCTGCCGTGATCGGCAGGTCTGAATCAGCGGAAGAATACGTCGCTGCCGACGAGGAGAGTCGTATGCCGAGCTTCGTGAGGACGTCTCTGGTGCTGTTTGCCGTTTTGCCGTTGGGGAGCGCCCTGGCGCAGCAGTCGATGACACCGGTGGATGTGCCGGCGGCCGCTGCTGCGAACGCGACCACGCCGGCGATCGTTGAGCCTGGTGGCTCCGGCGTGCGGATTGTGCGGTTGAGCGAGGTGCGCGGGGTGGTGCGCCTGGACCGCAACACCGGCCGCGGGTTTGAGACGGCGTTTGCGAATATCCCGGTGGTTGGTGGCGCGCGCTTGATGACGGGGCAAGGTGTGGCGGAGGTGGAGTTTGAAGACAACAGCTCCTTGCGCCTGGCACCTGAAACAGAGGTGGAGTTTACAGAGCTGAGCCGGACGGCCTCAGGAAGCACCGTGACGACCGTGGGTGTGCTGAAGGGCATGGCGTACGTGAGCCTGGAAAAGACCAAAGGCAACGTGTTTACGCTCGGCGAGGCGAATGCGAAGGTTGCGCTGATGCCCGGGGCGCATGTTCGGCTGGATGCGCGCAAGCCGCAGCTGGCAGTGGCGGTGCTGGACGGAGAGGCTGCCGTGAGCCTGGGCGCAGCCACGACCATGGTGAGCAAGCACGAGACGCTGGAGCTGAACCCAGAGCTTGGAACCATGGCCACCGTTGCGCGCGGAACCGAAGAGCAGGATTTCGACCAGTGGGACAAGCAGGAGCGGGACTACCACCGGCAGAAGGCAAGCCTGGCAGGGACCGGCGGGATGGGGCTGTATGGGGCTAATGACCTGAACTACTACGGGTCGTTTTCTGACGTTGCAGGATGTGGCAATGTGTGGCGGCCCTACTTTGCCAACGCTGCCTGGAGTCCGTTTGCGAGTGGTGTCTGGGCGTACTACCCGAATGCGGGCTACTCGTGGGTGTCGCCGTACCCGTGGGGTTGGCTACCCTACCACTCGGGCACGTGGATGTCGTGCGGTGCGTCTGGTTGGGGGTGGCAGCCGGGTGGCTCCTGGTATGGCGTGAACAACATCGCGGCGCTGCGGCTCCCAGGCCATCAGTTGCCGCACCCAGTGCCGCCGGCACCGGTACGGACCGCGCCGACGTTGGTGCCGGTGAACATGACCGCGGTGACCGCTTCCGGTGCCGCGAGTGGCGATCGGTTCATGTTCCGGCAGAACTCGGCAGGGCTGGGTGTGCCGCGAGCGGAGTTCGGGAATCTGCGCGGGATGTCGAGTCATGTGGACCGGCACGGTGTGGTGGCGAGCGGCTGGACGGGCGGCAGCTCGATGCCGTCCGCTGCGGTGGGCACGAGCCTGCGCGGTCCGGGTGAGGTGCGGATGCCGGCGCCCGGGCGGACGACGGGGACGAGCATGGGAGCTTCGGCCGGGCATACGAACTATGGTGGCGGGGGTATGCGGGGCGGGTCGATGAGTACGTCGAGCTCGATGTCAACGGCAACTGCACCGGCGGCAAGTGCTGGGGCAACTGCGGGAGCGCGGCACTAGCACCGGCTTTGGCTTGCCTGGCGGCTTATGCCATGGGTTTGACGGCGGCGTTGCATGGCCCTGCTGCAGCGGGCCTGACGAAGCCTGGTTGTGCCTCAGCGCCGCTGGCCCGCTTTGATGAGCGTGTCTTGGGAGCCCTGTCCGTCTTCGAGAGGGTGCTGCCCTAGAGCTAGGCTGTGGCGGTTTCGGCGAGGGGTGTGCCGAGTTCCTGGTCGCGGTACTGGAGCTCGTAGAGCTTGTAGTAGAGGCCGTGCATGGCGAGAAGCTCCTGGTGGGAGCCTTGCTCGCGGAGCTGGCCTTTGTGCATGACGAGGATGGTGTCAGCGCGCTGAACCGTGCTGAGGCGATGGGCGATCAGGACGCTGGTGCGGCCGGTGATCATCTTTTCCAAGGCGGCGCGGACGCGGAGTTCGGTGTCCGTATCGACGGAGCTGGTGGCCTCGTCGAGGATGAGGATGCCGGGCTGGTGGGCAAGCGCGCGGGCGAAGCTGATGAGTTGTTTCTGGCCGGTGCTGAGGCCGGCACCGCGCTCGCGGACGGGCTCGTTGAAGGCCTCTGGCAGGGTGCGGATGAAGTCGGCGACGTTGACCTCTTCGGCGGCAGTTTCGACCTGCGCGTCCGTGATCCACTCAGTGCCGAGGCGGATGTTCTGCGCGATGGTGCCTGAGAAGAGGAAGGGATCCTGGAGGACGACGCCGAAACGCTGGCGCAGGGTGGTAAGGTCCTGCTCGCGGACGTCAACGCCGTCGATGAGGACCTTCCCGGCCTGGACGTCGTAGAAGCGCATCATCAGGGCGGTGATGGTGGTTTTGCCCGCACCGGTGTGGCCGACGATGGCGGCCGTGGTGTTGGGCTCGACGGTGAAGCTGACGTTGCGGAGGATCCAGTCGACGTCGTTCAGGGCCGGCGGAAGTGCCTGGCTGCCGTTGACGTTGGCGGCGGTGAACGCAGGTCGCACCTCTGCGCCGCTCTCCGGTCGAGAGGACAGGTCGCGGGCGGCGTTGAAGTCGGCCAGCGCGGATTTTTGGGCGTCGGTGAGGGGCTGGTAGGTGAACCAGACGTTGCGGAACTCGATGCGGCCGGTGTTTTGGGTGGCGACAGGTTTGGGCGGCGAGGTGAGTTCCGGTGCGGTGTCGAGGAGCTTGAAGATGCGCTCCGAGGCGGCCATGGCGGCCTGTAGGATGTTGAACTTATCCGACAAATCCTGAATGGGGCGGAAGAACCGCTGGGCGTACTGGATGAAGGCGATAAGAACGCCGAGCGAGACGACACCGAACACGCTGGAGTGGAGCGTGGGGTCGCCCGGGACGACGTAGGCGTGGGCGTTCAGCCAGTGAAGGCGCTCGGAACGAAGCACGGCGCGGCCACCGATCCAGACGACGAGGGCAATGGCGACGGAGCTGAGGAACTCGACGACCGGGTAGTAGAGCGCGTAGGCGAAGATCGCGTCGGTCCAGGCGGCCTTGTTTTCGTCGTTGATGGCATTGAAGTCGTTGAAGGCGCGCTTTTCACGGTTGAAGAGCTGCACGACGCTCATACCGGAAACATATTCCTGCGTGAAGGCGTTGATCTTGGCGGTGGCCGTGCGCTGGCGGCGGTATGAGTTGCGTACGTGGACGCGGAAGAGTTGGGTGGCGACGACGATCAGCGGAAGAACGCTGAGCGTAAGCAGCGCAAGCGGCCAGCTCATGCTGAGCATGATGGCGATGATGTAGGTGAGCGCGAAGACGTCCTCGAAGATGGCGAGGACGCCGGAGGTGAACATCTCGTTGAGGGCGTCGACATCGGAGGTGACACGCGTGACGAGGCGGCCTACCGGGTTGCGGTCGAAGAACGCAACGTGCATGCGCTGGAGGTGGCGGAAGATCTGGGCGCGGAGATCGAACATGATCTTCTGGCCGGTCCACTGCATGAGGTAGGTCTGAACGAACTCAAGGAGGAAGCTGAGGCAGAGCGCGCCGAGGTAGAGGGCGCCGATCTCGGTAACGCCGGTGATGGGCACGGGCGAGAGGTGGCGGGAGAGCCAGGAGTGCTTGCCGGGAGTGGGCGCGAGATAGGTGTCGACCGCGACTTTGACGAGGTAGGGGCCGAAGACGTCGGAGCCGGACTTGATGAAGATGGCGATGGCCGAGATGACGGCCTGCAGCTTATACGGGGAGAGATAGGTGAAGAGGCGCCGCATGAGGCGGCTGTCGTAGACCTTGCCGACGACGTCGTCGTCGATGCCGGACTTGGGCTGCTGCTGGGCTTCCTTGGTGTCGTCGGGCTTGGAGTTGGTACTGGCCTGGGACTCGGTGTCGGCAACGACGTCGTCAAGGCGAGTGGGCGTTTCCGGGGCGGCATTGGTGCCGGTCTGCGCGGTGGCGGCGTCGGCCGGGCTACATCGCTGGTCCGTTTGCTGTTGCGTTTGCGCTTCCGTGCTCGCCATTGTCTGATTGTAGATGTGCGGGATTGCAGGTTTGGTGCGGATTCCGGCGTGAAAGAATTGTGAGTGTGAGCGAAACGGCGCAAAGCGCGGAGGCATACAAAGCGGGGGCACACGCTGCCAGGGCAACGCTGGGGCTGTACGTGAGTGTGCCGTTTTGCCGGGCGAAGTGCAGCTTCTGCAACTTTGCCTCCGGGGTGGGCTCGGCGGAGGCGGTGGAGCGGTATGTGGGGCTGCTGTGTGACGAAATCCGGGCGGCTCGGACGTGGGCGCGGGAGATCGGGGCGGAGCTGCCGGAGCGAGTGGATACCGTGTACTTCGGTGGGGGCACGCCAAGCTTGCTGGAACCGCAACAGTTACGGGCGGTGATGGCGGCTGTGCGGGGTGAGTTCGCTGTAGAGGATGGTGCGGAGATCACGATGGAGGCGGCGCCGGGGCAGATTGGGGACGGGCTGCTGTGTGCGGCGCTGGAGCTGGGTGTGAACCGAGTGAGCCTTGGGGTGCAGAGCTTCGTGGATCGCGAGGCGCAGGCCGTCGGGCGGACGCACACCGAAGCCAGTTGTCTAGAGGAGTTTGTGCGGCTGCGGGCGGCGGGTGTCGAGAACTTGGGCGCGGACCTGATCGCGGGATTGCCCTATCAGACAGCGGAGAGTTGGGAGCGATCGTTACAGATCGCGGCCGGGGCGGGGTTGGATCATCTCAGCGTGTACATGCTGGAGATTGATGAGGAGTCGCGGCTTGGGCGCGAGGTGTTAGGCGGGGGCGCGCGGCTGCATGCGCCGGCGGTGGCTTCGGAGGATCTGGTGGCGACTCTGTATGAGCGGGCGTGCGAGGTGTTGCCGGCGGCTGGCTTCGCCCAGTATGAGATCTCGAACTTCGCGTTAGCCGGCTTCAGATCGAGGCACAACTTAAAGTACTGGTTGAGGGAGCCGTACCTGGGTCTCGGGCTTGATGCTCATTCGATGCTGAATGGTGCGGAGCGGCGAGCGATGCGGTTTGCGAATGTGGATGAGTTGAAGCGGTACACCGGGCCGGGTTCCGCGGGTGAGCCGGAGTGGGTGGATGAGCGATCGGCGTTTGAGGAGACCGTGTTCCTCGGCTTGCGGCTGGTGGACGGGCTGGCTTGGGAGCGGTTGGCTGAGTTTTCGCGGGCCTGGGCCGGGGAGTTGCGAGGAAGTGTGGCGGGGCTTTGTCGTGAGGGTTTGATGGGGATGGATGCCGAGCGGCTATGGCTGGAACCGCGGGGCCGGATGGTGTCCGGGGAGATTTTTGGGGAGTTGTTGGCAGGGGTTGCCGCTTGAACCTTGGCGGAATCCGGACAGCAAGTCTCAGCAGGAAGAACAGCAAGAACAACTGGTCCGAGCGTCTTCAACGTTCGGCTTTCAAGAGGAGCTAAGGGTGAGTGAGCGCGTGATTGATTTGCGGAGTGACACGGTAACGAAGCCGACCCCGGCCATGCGGCGGGCGATGGCTGAGGCTGAAGTCGGAGACGATGTGTATGGCGAGGACCCGACGGTAAACCGTCTGGAGGCGCGTGCCGCCGAGGTGTTTGGGCGTGAGGCGGCGATTTTTGTGCCAACCGGGTCCATGGGGAACCAGATTGCCGTGAAGCTGCACACCCGCCCCGGGCAGGAGGTTGTGTGTGAGTCGCGGTCGCACATCCTGGATTGGGAGATGGCAATGGTGGCGGCGTTTTCCGGCTGTGTGCCCCGGACCGTCGCCGGGGAGCGCGGGATTCTGCACTGGGCGGACTTTCAGAAGGCAATTGCGCCGAAGATTTACTACCGTGCGCCAACCGGGCTGATCTGGGTGGAGAACTCGCACAACATGGCGGGCGGCACGGTGACGCCACTGCCGGTGCTAGAGGAAATCTGGGCGGGTGCACGGGTCGCCGGCCTGCCGGTGCATTGCGACGGAGCGCGGGTGTTCAACGCGGCGACGGCTGCGGGCGTGCCTGTGGCGGAGTTGACGCGCGGGTTCGACACTGTGATGTTTTGCCTGAGCAAGGGGCTAGGCGCGCCGGTTGGGTCGATGCTGGTGGGGTCGCGTGAGTTGATTGCCGAAGCGCGGAGTATTCGGAAGGCGCTGGGCGGGGGCATGCGGCAGGCGGGCATTCTTGCAGCGGCCGGGCTGATCGCCTTGGAAGAGATGCCGAAGCGGCTGCACGAAGATCATGCCAACGCCCGGCTGCTGGCCCAGGCTGTGGCCGAGTCTGAGGGCGCTGAGATCGACCTTGATGCGGTCGAGACCAACATCGTGATCTTCACGCTGAAGGATGGCGGCGACGCCGCAGCCTTTGTGCGGGCGATGAAGGAGCAAGGCGTGTTGGCCAGCGCGGTTGGGCCCCATGCCGTGAGGCTGGTGACCCACTTCGATGCGGGCCGGGCTGATTGCGAGCGCTGTGCCGAGGTGCTGTCGGGCATGTTGGAGCGTGTCGCGGCTTAGTTGTTGCGTACGTAGCGTTCACACAGGAAACACCCAGGCCGCGAATCGGGCCTGGGTGTTGTTGTGTGTGGGCGTACCGCTTCCTCGAGCCCCTGCGAGAGCTAGGCGTGTGTCGGCGTGGACGCGCCGCTGCTGCTCGGGGTGGGTAGGTGCTGCGGGTTGAGCGGCTTTTCCTGCGCTTCGGACCACTCGGCCTGACCGCGCGGCAGGAAGACGCTGACGATCGTGCCGTGGTGTTCCGGATCGGTGGAGGAGGCGAGGTCGATGGTGCCGCCGTGCTTTTCGACGATGCCTTTGGAAACCCAAAGCCCCAGGCCGGTGCCGGCTTCGCCCTTGGTGCTGAAAAAGGGCTGAAAGAGCTGCCGCTGGATCTCCGGAGCGACGCCGGGACCACGATCTTCGATGGTGATAAGGATGCCGGAGCGGCGTGCGGCGCTCGGGTCGGCTGGATTGATGCCGGAGGCGGCACGGGTACGAACCTCGACCAACTCGCCGCGGGGTGAGGCTTCGGCGGCGTTGGCGAGAAGATTTGTGAAGACCTGGCGCAGCTCCGCCGGGAAGCCAGAAACAACAGCCGGCTGTTCAAGATCAGCTTTCACTTTTACGCCGATCTCCTTGAAACGACGTTCCAGGAGAACAAGCACGCTGCCCAGGAGACTGGAGATGTCCAGGCCGACTGCCGTCCTTGATTCGCGATACATGCCCAGAAGCGCGCGGCTGATCTGGGTGGCTCGGCTGAGTTCGCCCTGGGCCATCTCGAGAAAGCGGGCGTTCTCCTCGGCGTTGGACCCGGTACGCATGAGGTAGAGCAGATTGGCGACGGAATCGAGCGGGTTGTGTATCTCGTGCGCAATGGTAGCGGCGAGGCGGCCGGCGACCGCAAGCTTCTCTGAGGCGAGCAGGGCGGCTTGCGCCTGCCGCTGCTGGGTGCTGTCGCGGAGCACGAGGACGATGCCGGCGAGGTCGCCGTTGCGTTCGTAGACGGGTGCGCCACTCTCGTCAACGGTGAGTTCTGTGCCGTCGGTCCGACGGAGAAGAAAAGACTCCGTTAGGACAATGGTCTTGAGCTCGCGCCGAACGGCCACGACCGGCGACTCGGGCGGCTGATGGGAGGCTTCGCCTTCAAGCGGGAAGACCTCTTCGAAGCGGCGGTTGCGGGCCTGCCCCTGTGCCTGGCCGCTGAGGCGTTCCGCGGCAGGGTTCATCAATTCGATGCAACCCTCAAGATCGCAGACCACCACGGCTTCACTCAGAGACACCAGGATGGCGCGAAGGCGTTGCTCGGAGTCATAGGTGGATTGGGCGTGCTTCCGGAGCGCACTGAGCGTCTGCTGAAAGGCGTTGGACACCATGTGGAGCTGGTTGCGGGCGAAGATGCCGATCAGGAGACCGGCTATCAGCGTGGAGCTGATCAGCACTTCCAGCGTGCGGCGCAGTTCGAGGTGCCAGCTGTCGACAGCGCGGGCGCGGCGTTGCGCCTGGTCCGCCGTGATCTCCCGAAGGAGGTTGCGCATGCTGTCCATGCGGCCCTTGGCGCGAAGGTTGAGACCGGCGTCGCGGGTGTCGCTGCCTGCCTGGACCGAGGCAATGATGGGCTCCGCAGTAGTGCGTACCCACTGCAGATGCTCGGCGCGTAAGGTTTCCAGGGGAGCGGTGTCGGCGCCTTCTTTTTCCAGCCCATCGTGCAATTTGCGGATGCTGGAGCGGAGGGGCTCGGCGGCCGTTTCATACGGCTGAAGGAAGATCTCGTTCCCGGTGGTCTGGTAGGCCCGGAGCCCGGTTTCTTCATCGACCATATCCGCGGTGATGCGGGTGGCTGTTTCGATATTGGCGTCGGCCAACTGCATGCGGGTGGACGGCGTGCTGCGCGGCCAGAACCTGCCATGCGAGGGCAGCGGCCACCAGCGCCAGGGCAGCGATGGGCAGGAGAAGGGTGTTGCGAAGAGCGCGTTGCAGTTGATTCAGATTCACAGGCGTACCCGGGAGGTTTAGTCCGCGAAGAGGCTGTTGAGTTTGGCGAGGAGCGCCGGTGCACCCTCACCTTTAGTCATGTACACGTCGACGAGCCCGGTAATGTCGGCGGGGAGGCCGACGTACGCGGACAGGAGCAGGATCGGAATCTCAGGCTTCTCCGCGCGCATGCAGGCGGCGATCTCACCCCCGTGCATGCCTGGCATGGAGTAATCGAGGACGACGGCTTCTACGGGCTGTGTCCGAAAGAGTGACAGGCCGGAAGGACCGTCCGGGGCGGTGATGACATGGTAGCCGGACCGCTCGAGCAACAGACGGCGCACTTCCAGACCGATGTGCTCATCATCCACACAGAGCACGAGATGGCCTGTTCCCGCCAATGAGATCTCCTTCACAGCTCAACAATCTTTGCTGAGCATACCATCCGGAGGTCACCACTTCCGCAAACAAAGGTGGTACTGACGTGGCTCGGAAGTAACGTTATTTAGGTACCGGAAGGGGGTCGGCCGGCCACCACGTCAGGGCCGGGAGGAGGGGGAAATAGAGCGCTAATCGAATCTTTTCGGGGCTGATGCCCGACGAAACGGCCGCTTCGGCGTAGGCCTGCAACTGCGGAAGGTACTTGTGCTTTTCCCTGGCCAGAAATCCTTCAGTGTTATGCCCGCCTAACTCGGTGGTTTTGTAGTCAATGATCCACATGTGGGTAGCTTCAGCGTCCGAGAGCGGTGTGCTGCCGGCGAAGAACGTCCGGTCAGCTCGGAGCGATCCGGTGCTCAGATCCCCGGACAGCAGATTGGCTTCGTTGCGGGCCTGGCTACGCGGACCGAGGATCCAGGTTCCTTCCGGGTGCGTGAGCGTGGACTGCAGGGCGGTGACCGCTCGCTCTGCTTGGGCAGAAGCAAGGGCTTGGGAAAGGCCCTCGTTGCGGAGGAGCGCTGTGAGGCGCGGCTGCCAGAGTGCAGTTTCGGTACGAAGAGTCGTGAGGTCCTGACCTCCGGCGAGCCGCGCGGAAAGCAGCTGCAACACGCGATGCACACAGTTACCGAAGGCCCTGGCCGCGAAAGACCCGGCGGGACGCGCGAAGGTTGCCGACGTGCGGAGCGCAGAGGCAGGTGGGAACCGCAGCGCGGGAACCGAGTGCGATTCAAAGCGGGCAAGTGGACGAA
>CBDAPO010000004.1:0-25207 GCA_965198515.1 Granulicella sp.
ACTGGTGGAAAGAAAGTCCGACCATTCCTGGTAGGTTATTGGCTTGCCAGCATTGCCCTGCGCTACGGCGTAGTTGTAGAACCCGAGCACGGTCTGATTGCCGTCAGGATCCTGCGCGACGGATGCCGCGGCGTCGACTGCGTACTTCGATGTGAACGATGCGCTGAGAGGGTCTTTGAGAAAAGGCAGGAAGTAGCTCACCAGCGAAAACTCGGTGCTGATGAATGGCTTGGTTGGCACCTGTGTGCGGGCAAAAGCGACCGCGCCAACCAGTCCGCTGTCAAGCGATGCGAAGCGGTTGTTTTCCGCACCGTTGTCGCCGTTGAAGGACGCAACGTGCAGGTGGAGATCGACTCCGGCAACGGATGGATTGTTGTTTGCGTAGGCAAGCAGGGCCTCGACCCGCGGGAGTCTGGGCATAGGCCTCCTGCAGATCGTTAAAGGAGCCAACATAGATAGGGACCTGGGTTACTTGCCTGGTTCGGTAGGCGATATCGTTGTCGGTCATCTGCTGGTAAAACGTAGCAACCGTCATGTCGGCGAACTGGGCCGGCTCGAAAGGCTCGTTGCCGGAGACCAGAATGTCGACGTTGTTGTACATGTAATCGAGAACGGTGTTGGTGCAGGAGACAAGTGCGTTGTACTGCGGACCGCTCAGCGGCGGCTCCTGGCCGTTGGCGACGGTGGCGTTGTATTTCAAGGAGAAGATGATCTTGTATTTGCCGCCGTAAGTCTGATGAATCATCTTCAATTCGTTCAGGTCTGGGTCGTCCTTTACGTCACAGCTATCGCTTGCGGCCAGGGATTGGGGCACGTCGTAAAACGCGCGAATCCATGTCGCGTGAGTGCGGGAGAACTCGGCATCGTCCGTGCCCCAGCGGCTGGGAGTAGCGTCATAGTCCAGGCCGAGTTGATTGCCAGCCGGGGTGTTTGTTGCAGTGGTCTGGCCTCCGTTTGTGCTGACGGAGCCGCAGCCACTACAAACAGTGCTGAGAATCGCAAGTCCGAGAACGGCTGTGCTAAGCCGCAGACTCTCTAACACAAGGGCATTCGCCATTTGGTACTCCTTTTCTTTGGTGCTGAACCAGCTCGATGTCGATAGAGCTGAAGCTGCCGTGCGTCTGCAGCAAGGCAAGAGTCCGTGGAGGACCTTCACGAAGCGCCGTGGGCAGCTAGCGGGGTTGCAAGCTGATAAAGTCATCGGCCACTCCGAGTGAGAATCGGTTCCCCGTCATATTCGATCCGCTGATCTGTACCATGGGGCATGTCGCATTGCAGAACACTGCACCGAGCCAGTAGAACGGAAGTTGATAGGGGGCGCCGGGCTTCTGACCGATGGCCAGGATGGTTTGCTGATAGGGCAACGAGTAGGTCGTAACAAGAAAATTATTCTTATTGAAGAAACCCTGTGCCTCTGCCAGGAAGTTGTTGCTGCCTACGAAGCGGTCTGTGTACCAAGTGGGAGATACCGCGTCACCGATAGATAGAAAGTCCGACCATTCCTGGTAGGTTATTGGCTTGCCAAGATTGCCTTGCGCTACGGCGTAGTTGTAGAACCCGAGCACGGTCTGATTGCCGTCAGGATCCTGCGCGACGGATGCCGCCGCGTCGGCTGCGTACTTCGTTGTGAACGATGCGCTTAGGGGGTCTTTGAGGAAGGGTAAGAAGTAGCTTACCAGCGAGAACTCGGTGCTGAGGAAGGGCTTGGTGGGCACCAGGGTGCGGGCGAAGGTGACCGCGCCAACCAGTCCACTGTCGAGCGATGAGAAACGATTGTCTTCTGACCCATCGTCGCCGTTGAAAGACGCTACGTGCAGGTGCAGATCGACACCGGCAACGGCCGGGTTGTTGTTCGCATAGGTGAGCAGAGCGATGGCCGCGGGTGATTGGGCATAGGTTGTCTGGAGATCGTTGAAAGAACCAACGTAGATTGGGACAGAGGTGAATTGTTTCGCGCGGTAGGCTACGTCGTTGTCGGTCATCTGCTGGTAGAACGTAGCCACCGACATGTTGGCGAACTGGTCGGGCTCAAAGGGCTCGTTGCCGGAGACGAGGATGTCGATGCTGTTGTACATATAGTCGAGGATGGTGTTTGTGCAGGAGACGAGGGCGTCGTACTGCGGACCACTGAGAGGAGGCGCCGGCTGGTTGGCAAGAGTGGCGTTGTATTTCAGCGAAAAGATGATCTTGTATTTGCCGCCGTAAGTCTGGTGAATCATTTTCAATTCGTTCAGATCCGGGTCATCTTTCACATCGCAACTGTTAGTGGCGGCCACGGACTGGGGCACATTGTAAAAGGCGCGTAACCACGTTGCATGAGTGCGGGAGAATTCAGAGTCGTCGGTGCCCCAGCGACTGGGGGAACCCGCATAGGAGAGGCCGAGTTGATCGCCAGCCGCGGTGACTGTCCCAGGCGTTTGCCCGGGCCCATTGCCACTTGTGCCACACCCGCTGCAAACAGCGGAAAGAATGGTAAGTCCGAGAAAAGCACGCTTTAGCCGCGAATATCCTATTGCAAGTATCTTTGTCATATCTATTTCCTTCTTCGGCGTTAAGCCGGTTCTAAGTTGACGAGGCTGAATGTATCTCCCGCTTGTAGCAAGCCACCGGTGGCGACGTAGACGCACGACCTCACACCCTCCTCGCAACGGTTACTTGTGCGTCAGGCTGTTTGCTACTCAGCGGGAAGACCTACATGCTTGTAGGGAACGCTGCACACCCGGCTTAGGGCGTCGTTACCAGTTGCACCCAAGTCGCTAGATCGAACGGAGAAGCATTGCTGACCGTAGTTCCGCTGGGTATATTCACCTTCAAGTCGACGTAGTAGGGGCGGCGCAATTTTCCGTTGTATACGGCTGTCGGGGTGGGAGGTGGAACATCGGATGGGTTATATCCGGCAAAGAACAGGTGATAGTTCCCGCTTGTATCTGCCACAACAGTAGGTACGCCCGGCGATAAAACCTCCGCCGCCACGTAATTTGGCCATTGTGGTTGCTCTGCTTGTATCAGGTAATTGACTTCTGCGTGGTTTGGTACACCCCAGACACCCTCCACATCGATCTTCTGTGCTCGCTTGTAGTAAGTGCCAGGTGTAGGAAGAAAAGAGTCCGACCACGCCAAACCAGCCTTGTAGTTAGATTGGTTGAAGTACCCCGTGGAATACGCGAGGACGTACTTGCCCTGGATCTTCGCTATATGGCCCGTTTCGATCAGCTTCACCTCGGGGGTCTGGCCGGGGGGCGTAGAGACTTCCGAACTGTACCCTCCGTTGCTTTCTTCCGGTCCAAGCAGCGGAATGGGTGAGCCAGCGGGCACCGTGGCCGACTGCATAGGTTGGGCAACGATGTAGTCCTCGTCCGCTGGCTGAGCGCTCAGATTCTTCATGTTATAAAGCAGGTAAAGTACGCCTGAATCCTCGAAATATCTGCCGTCATAGTTGTCGTGTTCGTACATGCTGAAGGACCCGACCAGCCGGGCATCGGCTATCCACGTCGTCGGAATGCCCGTGTATGGCGCTACCGGTGACGCGTGCACAATGACGGTCCAGGGCGTGTCGCCGTTCTTGGGACTAAGCCTCACCGTAGCCGCCATCTGCCAGTTGCCCTGGCTATCCTGGTAAGAATTGAGATTTTCGTAACTGACGTTGTCGGTGGACGCCGACTGTTGCAGGGTCGGGTTCAGAGAGACCGTATTTGGGGCGCTCGTGAAGCAGCCCGCCTGCAGTGCTGCCGGACAGGTAAGAATACCCGGAGTTGTTCCGACAAAGCTGGGGACGGGGGACCCATTGGGCACCACAGTCTGGACGGGGTATGGATCGGAGAAATAGCCGGAACCAACTCCTGTAGTACCCGGTATGACGTTGGTCATCGGCAAAATCGCCGCTTGCCCATTCACAACCGAAGCAGTGCTTTTCCCGGTCAGGTTGTAGGTGCTATCGGTGACGGTAAGCGTCGCCGTGTATGCGCCGTGGTTGGCGTAGAAGTGACTCTGCTGTGCGCCCGTCCCCGTCGTTCCATCCCCAAAGTCCCAGGCGTAGGCCAGCATTTGTCCTTGTGGATCGCTCGATGCGGAGCCGTCGAAGCTGACCGGGGTGCCAACTGACGTGGCGTAAGGACCGCCCGCGTTGGCGCTGGGTGCCTGCGCCGCGATCACGGCGCTTGTATTTGCCGTGGCACTCAGCCCGAGCGCATCAGTCGCCGACAAGGAAACACTGTAGCTGCCGGTTGCGGCATATACATGGCTGGGAGCAACGCCCGTCCCTGTGGTGCTGTCCCCAAAATTCCACGCATACGTAAGGCCCGAGCTTTGCGGATCGGAGGATGCTGCTCCGCTGAACGTAACGGTTTCGCCGGGAAGCGCCATGTAAGGACCACCTGCATTGGCAGCCGGAGCTTTCGGAGCGGGGGTACTGCCGCCTGACGCGCTGCTTGAACATCCAGAGACTGCGAGCAGACCGCATGTCATGCATGCCGCAGCAGCAAACCAGCACACTACTGGACGCTTTATCGGTGTTTTCCGCGCCGCTAAGCTCATAGTTCTCCTTCTCTCTTTCTCTCTGCAAGACGTTGCTTGGGGAAATGGACGTCAACATTCGGTTGTGCGCTCGCTTTACGGAATGTTGCGCCTCAGCGTTGCCAAAGCTGATCGTGAGCCTGCAAGCGCGTTTGCTACTAGTTGTCCATCGCTGTAGCGACGGCACTTACGAACTTGTCGGCCACGTCGACGACGAGGCACTAGAGAAACCAAGGTCGATCAATTTGGCTGTGGGTGGCTGGAGCCGCTGAAGCTTGGCTTCTGGTGCCGAACGGCCCCGCTCCGCTCAGGCACGAGACGGAAATCTCCGCCGCCCAACGCAGTACCGACCTTGCAGTTCAACAGCGTTAGAACTGGTTTGCTACCCGACAACCGAGGCAAGCAGCTTCCGCCGTGTGCACAGAACGCTCCTCCGTTCGGACCCTCCCGTCCAATATCCACTGGAAGCACGGAACCGGTCTTCCAGGTGTTGCCAAGGTCGTCCGTTATCGGAGCGAGAACTCGAACTTGGCACTCCTGCGGACTAGCGGCGCGTGCCCGGCTTGAAACGAGGATCGTCAATACGAAAAAAAGTGCAACGAGTTTGTTCATGTGTTCGTCTTCTTCCTGAATGGAGCGCCTAACTGAATGGGTGCGGCAGGTTCTTTGCATGCGACGAGCGGCTTTCGCGCCACCCAGTGCTGCAACTCCTTTCTTCTACGGGCATTTACTCGGATAGTCTTGTAGGAAACGGATTCTTACAGTAAGAAGAGGCGCTAACCTATTGAATTGATTGCCATGCATGCGCTTCTCTGAGTCTGTGAGGCCGAAGACCTCTTGCATTGAGAAGGTCAACTGCTAAACTTATGGTTCCATGGAGCCGCTGGATATTTCTGGGCAGGTGCCTCTCGTGAGCGAAGAGGTCGTACCCGAAGCTGTTAGAGCCGAGCTACGCAATGTCCTTGTGAGTCGGCATTTCCGGTCCAGCAAACGGAGTCAGCAGTTCCTGGAGTTTGTTGTGGAACAGAAGCTCGTAGGAAACGAGCTGCTTATCAAGGAACGCCTGATTGGAATTGAGGTGTTTGGCAGGAGCCTCGACTATGCGACCGGTGAGGACCCGGTCGTGCGTGTTCAAGCGAGTGAGGTACGCCGCCGACTAGAGGCGTATCGCATGGACTGCCAGGAAGCGTCTCTCGTCACGATCGAGTTACCCACCGGTTCCTACGTCCCAGTTTTTCGCCAGCGATCAGCGTTTGACATCGGAGAGCCGCCCGCTGCATTGCGCTCGGAAGGTAATTGGTCACCGGGTCTAGAGCTGCAATCTACCTCACCAGAACCGCTTGAAAGACCCGGCGCGGATGAGACCGCTGCCGCCTTGCCTGGATTGGCGACAACTCCAAGATGGTCTCCTAGACGCTGGTTCTGGGGTTGTACTCTGCTCATCTGCGGAGCTCTAACAGGTCGTCTATTACATTTCCCTCAAAAGCGGCCCGATGCCATCACAAAATTCTGGGGACCGCTTCTTTCAAGCAAGCAGAGCGTTGTGATTTGCCTCGCCAGTCCGGCCTTCTATGTTCCGGCAGGTCGCTTATACGATCTGCCTCAAATTAAGGCTACCGGCGATTTTGAGCGAATGGACGATCGGCGCAACAAATTCCTCCCACTGGACAAGAGCACGCCAATTTCCTGGGGTGATTTGGTTCCCGGCCCTAAGTCCGGCCCGGGGGTCGAAGGAGTACGTGCCGGTCTCGCCATCGCTGCATTTCTTGGTAAAGCGGGGAAGGCGTTCAACACGCGCTTCGGTGAGGAGGCTTCATTCAACGATCTCCGTGATTTTCCCGCCGTCATCGTGGGTAATCGAAATAATCGTTGGACATCGGACCTAGAGAATGATCTCCCGTTGAGCTTTCATGAAAGCTCCCTGGGCGAGGACATCGAAGAGGCTGGGACCAACAGGTCGTGGCGTATCGGAACCCCGGGCAAAGAGTATCCGGATTATGGGTTGATCACGCGTGAACCGGTGGGCATCACCGGCGGTTTTCTGCTTAAGATTGCGGGTATCCGGGGAGCAGGCGGGGAAGCCGCGTCCGAGTTAGTGACTCGTCCAGACTTGCTGCAGAACGCCGTTGCAAGCCTCCCTCCGAACTGGGAAGAGAAGAACATTCAAATTCTTGTAATGACCCAGAGCATCGGCCAAAAGGCAAGTACGCCAAAAGTGGTCGCGGTACACATCTGGTAACCGCCAGTTCCACCAGCTTGTGAGCATGCTCCACAATATTCGAAAGAATAGATCTGGGCGTCTTTTTAACGTAATACACCGTTTCTTTCGCTACGTTCCGAGATGCACTGCGAGAGTGGTGTCTAACACCGATAGAACTACGTTTTGCGCGAAGGCATCGCTTAATTTGTTGAACCGGCTTTCCATAGACGCTGTAGCCTCCACCCGATAAAACTTGGGGATTGTTAAGACCGATCGTGCCCGCACCGGTGCTCATGCATCGGCGCGTCGCATCGCAGTCGGTCATCCAGACACGCAACGCTCGCCAACGCAGCAAAAAGCAGATCGGCCAGGTGGCTCGAAGTATCGAGACGATTTGCTTCAACGTGCCGATCAGAAGCGTCGGATCGTGGCCGGACGTGGGCGTGTGGAAGCGGCTAGGAGCACCAGTTCCATGGGCCGGCTGACCCTGAACGTGCTGCTGTCGTTTGCGCAGTTTGAGTGGGAGGTCACAGGCGAGCGTATCCGGGACAAGATCGCTGCTTCGAAGCGCAAAGGCATGTGGATGGGTGGCTCAGTGCCGCTCGGGTACGACCTCCACAATCGCACCCTGACGATCAACGAAGCGGAAGCCGAGCAGGTACGCACCATCTACCAGACCTATATGGAGGTGGGCTGTGTCTCCAGGCTGCGGGATCGGCTGGAAGAACTCGGCATCCGGAGCAAGAACCGGGTCAGTGGCGCCGGCCGAGTCTCCGGCAACGCAGTCTTCTCGCGTGGCTCACTCTACGAGATGCTGCAGAACCCGCTGTACCTGGGAGAGATCCGGCACAAGAAACTCACCTTCCCCGGCCAGCACGAGGCCATCCTGAAGAAAGATCTGTGGGATCGGGTGCAGAAGCGGCTCGCGTCGAATCGGCCTCCCGAGTCACTACATGGCGGGAGCACGGAAACGAGCTGGTTGACCGGGCGGCTCTTCGACGAGAACGGCAACCGGTTCACGCCCACTCACACCACGAAGCGCGGCAGACACTACCGCTACTACGTGTCGCGGGCGATGATCCAGGGCCGCAAGGGAGATCGAAGGCGTGGTCCTGAAGGAACTGGAAGCGATTAACGCTTCACCGCACCGTCTGCTGGAGCTCATCTCCGATGCTCCCTCCGATCCAGAGGAGATGAATGCCATCGTGCGAGCCGCCAACGCGTTTGGGGAGCAGCTTGGACGGCAGGAGGCAATGATCAAGGCTGTCTCCAGGGTGATCCTCAGCAGCGACAGAGCGACGATCTTCATATGCCGCAGAACCCTGCGCCAGGTGATCGGCCTGGAACTGGTAGGGTGCGCAGAAGGCCAGGCCGAACTCACAGTTGCAGTCGATCTGACTCGCACCCGGGGCGTGCTTCGCTTCAAGGTGGTTGGGGCGGATGTCGAATCTGTCCAAGGAGGCACCTGCTCTGATCAGCGCCATCGTGAAGAGCCGTGGCTGGCTTGCCCGCATTCTGCACGGCGAGGCCTCCAGTCAGCGGGATCTTGCTGCCCAGGAAGGCTACGACGAGCGGTACGTCAGCCGACTGCTGCCGCTGGCCTTCCTGTCGCCTGAGATCACAGAGGCTTTGCTCGAGGGCAAACAGCCCGAACACTGGAGCCTCGATACACTCCTCGGTAAGGTGCCACTGGATTGGAGCGACCAGAGGAACCTGCTCAACCCAATCTGAGCAAGTCGGCTCGATGAGTACATTGGCGATGATGCACTCATCGGTCGCTATCAATTGGCCGAGGCAAATGCGTGTTTCCGGGTAGCGACAAAGAGTCCTCCGCTTCTCAGCATCATCGAATTCAGATGACCAGCACCCCAGAAAAAGCAGGTCTCGATACGCGTTTGAATGTGGTGCAAACAAGCACGGACAGGCCCGAGACAGTCGTTCTGATTCATGCCGTAGGATACGACCTTACGTATTGGGATCGGCAGATTGAAGCATTGCGAGAGGAATACAACGTTGTAGCCTTCGATTTGCCTGGTCATGGAGGTTCGCCCGGGGCTCCGGAGAATTGGTCGTTTGACCATGCCGCCACCATCGTTGCCGAGTTGATTGAAGAGACCAGCCCCAGGCCCGTTCATCTCGTGGGTATCTCGTTCGGCGGGATGATTGCACAGTGCACCACCCTTGCAAGGCCTGACCTGGTTCGCAGTCTTACCCTCATCGGCTCCGCCTCCCACTTTCCGGAAGAAGTGCAAAGGGGTATGAGAGCGCGTGCACAGACGGTCCGTGCGGGTGGTATGGCTGCCGTTGTTCAGTCGAGTTTAGAGCGGTGGTTCACATCGGAGACGAGGATGCAGCGTCCTGACATCATTGGTCGTGTTACGAAAACGCTCCTGGCAGACGATCCCGTCACCCATGCGGCAATATGGGATGTGATTGCAACGCTCGACATCCACGGCCGGCTTCCGGAGATTCAGTGCCCCACACTTATCCTGGTCGGAGAGCGTGACCCAAGCACGCCGCCCAGCGTGGCCCGTGAATTGTCCAGAGCCATCCTAGGCGCGGAGATGGTTATCATCCCGGATGCGTCGCATATCGTTACGGTCGAAGCACCCACTGCGGTCAATGAAGCCCTGAAGGCCTTTCTGAAACAGTGTCATAACTAGCCCGGCCAGGCCGATTACTGGGCAGCCGGAACCATCTTTGCCATACGGGCGAATGGGAGTCCTGGTGCAAGACGACTAAGAAGGTAAAGCAGATTGCTCAGACCCGGCCGGATCTCTGCCTTTCCTGATTCAATCCCCGCGATGGCACGGTCTGGCAATGTCTTCACCGGCATTGCCTTTTGATCCTTCAACTCTGCGCGGAACTCATCACGAAACAGCTTGGTTTCTGTTCCTGGAGGAGCCAGTTCAACGACAGCCACTCTCGATCCCCTGAGTTGCACGCGCAGACACCGTGTGTAGGCGTGGAGACCGGCTTTCGCGGCGCTATACACCGGCGAGAGCGGAAAAGGTATGAACGCCAGCCCGGAGGGAACGTTCACGATGAGCGCTTCCTCGCGTTGCTTGAGGAGTGGCAGCAAGGCTTGCACCATCTGTATAGGTCCTCGGAGCGCAACGTCGATCTCCTGGGTCGCCTCCGTAAGCGCGTGCTGTGCGTTCACATTCAGATTCCGCATAATCCCGGCATTGTTGATCAGCACGTCACACGCTGGGAACTCGGCGGCAATACCGTGCCCAAGTGCCTCGATGTCGTCCGGGTTCATGGCATCGCTCTGGAAGGTATGCACACCCGGTACTTCTGCTTTGGCTCGCCTGAGCTTTTCCGAATTCCGGCCAGTAATCAGGACTGTGTTGTCACGGGCCACAAGCTGCTTCGCGAACTCCAGGCCGATGCCGCTCGTTGCCCCGGTAATGAGGATCGTTCTTTGTGTCAGCTTCAAGGTTTCCTTTCCGTGCTTAAAGTGCGACAGGGTTTCTACGAGGTGAACGCCACGCCTAGCAAAAGGACAACGAAGACAAGCACTGTTGCACGTGGTTCGGTTCGCGACTCTCACACGATGGCACTCCGGGAGATCGTGGAAGAGTTTTCATTGTTGGATACTTCCGAAGTGCAGCGCCAAGTCGCAGCTTCTAAATCCCTGACTCACTGTGAGCTAACAGTTCCTCACCTACCGCCTCATTCCGATCAGTAGCAAGATCGACGTGGAGAGTGACGGCATATGCTCGCGTATCGACTTCTTGAAGCACAACAGGCTCCGCAACTCGTCGACATCCTTAAACCCTCGCCCCGCCCCGGGCAGGTTCTCATCAAGGGTTGTCGGCTGCGGCTCGTGCCGTACAGACATCGGCCTGATGGCGCGCACCAAAGAGCAGTACGCAGGAATCACACTGCCATTCACCCTTGGCCACGAGGTTGCCGGATGGGTTGAGAGATCGGCGAGGGTGTGGTTGGATTCCGGCAAGGTTCCGAATCGACGGGTGCTCCTGCGCATTCGCTGGTGCCTCGATAATTCGTTGTCCTTTTAGACTCAAGGAGTGTCGGCGCTGCTGCGAGGATCGGGTGCGATGGGGACGCGGCGCGTAGGCGCTGCCAGCCTGTTCGCTTGTTTGCTTCTTGCTAGTCCTCCCGGGCTTGCGCAGCCGAAGGGATCAGCACGTACCGAAACGCAGGCGGCGTTAACGCAAGCGGCGCTCGCGCTGACGCTGCAGGGAACGCATGCGTCGGGGGCGGTGTTGCGGTGGAGTGATGGCGCTTTGCTTGCTTCGGTTGGACCGGAGCAGGCGGCTACGCCGGGGTCGACGATCAAGCCGCTGCTGCTGTCGTGGGCGTTGCAACATGGCGTGGTCAAGGCAAGCAACACGGCGTATTGCCGGCGTTCGCTGCGTGTGGGTGGGCAGCTGCTGGCGTGCACGCATCCGCCGGACCAGACGGTATTTACGGCGCAGACGGCGTTGGCGGAGTCGTGCAACACGTACTTTGCAGAGCTTGGGCTTCGCCTGCGTGGCGATCAGATCGAGGCGGCGCTGCGTGCCTCGCATCTGCCGCATGGCGATGCGACGAACGACACGCCGGAGCAGCGGGAGCTGACCGCGCTGGGCCTGCGTGGTGTGACAGCCACGCCGGTACAGATGGCGCGTGCGTACCGCGATTTGTTGCGGACGGAAGATGCCCGCGGAGCGGTCGTGCGGGGACTGGCGGATGCCGTGCAGTTTGGCATGGCCGATCCGGCGCGTGTGCCCGGTCTTGACCTGCTGGGCAAGACGGGCACGGCGAGCAACGACAACGAACGATGGACGCACGGGTGGTTTGCGGGCGCTCTGCCGGGACGCCTGGTGGTAGTGATCTACCTGCCGCGTGGGAGTGGCGGCGCGGCGGCAGGTCTGGCGGCGGCGTTCTTCCGCGCCGTGACTGCGAGCCCGAAATGATGCGGCTACGATGCGCTATCGCGCTGCTGGCGATGGGTCTGGCACGAGCGCCGGCTCGCGGGGCGGCGGCTCCGCAGGGTGGCCGCGATGTTTCGGTGGCCCTGTTTACAACACATGCCGTGCGAAGCGTGGTGCTGACGCCGGTCGCCGCGGGTGCGTGGACGTCGGCGTGCGCGGTGTGTGTGCACAGGCCGTTGGTGGCTCCGCTGACGGTGTCCGGCGAAGAGGTGCTTGCCGGCGGCAGTCTGCGGGTGGCGGATGCGGCGGACGCTTCCGTGCGCGCGACCGCGGCAGGGCTGTGGCATGTGCGGGGTGGGGCCGGTGTTCTGGACGTGGTTCTGACGCTGCCGAGCGAGCGCTATACGGCGGCGGTGGTGAGTGCCGAGGGGGCGGCAGGGGAGCCCGCGGAGTCGTTGCGTGCGCTTGCCATCATGGCGCGCACGTATGCGCTGAATGGGCCGCACTACACCGCGGGCGTCGGGCACCTGGCCGCGGATTTGTGCGACAGTACGCAATGCCAGGCGCTTCGTCTGGAAGCCGTTTCCGCTGCCGTGGAAGATGCGGTGCGGGCGACCGCGGGCGAGACGCTGTGGTTCGGGCCGGAACGTGCGGAGGTCTTCTTCAGCCAGCATTGCGGCGGCGTGACGGCCGATGCCGTCGAAGCGTGGGGCTCGCGAGGGAGTGCGCGTCCGGCACCGTATCTGCGGAGCCATCCGGATCCGTATTGCCTGCGGCGCGGGCCTGCGGCCTGGAATGCGTCGGTGTCGCTGGAGGACCTCGCGGCCATCGCGCACCGGGAGGGCTGGCGCCTGCCCGAACGGATCGCAGCGGTGCGTGTTGCGAGGCGCACGGCTTCGGGTCGCATGGACCGGCTGGCAGTGGTGGGTGCCTCGGGCGACAGCAGCCCGTTGAGCGCAAGTGCTTTGCGGTTTGCCGTGGGCCGCGCGCTGGGGTGGGATCGCATTCGCAGCGATCTGTATGTGGTTGCGGTGCGAAACGGCTCGCTTGTCTTCGATGGCCGCGGACACGGGCACGGTGTAGGACTGTGCCAGGCCGGTGCGGCGGAAATGGCGGCGGAGCACAGGGACGCCCGTGCGATCTTGGCGTTCTATTTCCCGGGCACGCGGGTACGCATCGGAGCGAACGATGAGGGATGGGCGGAGACGCGGATTGGAGCCGTTCGGGTGCGGAACGTCACTGCCGTTTCGCCCGCGACGCGCGATGCAATCGCGCTTGGGTGGCAGGAGGCGCTGCAGCGTTTCCCGGTGCGCGGGACGCCGGAGCCGGTGGTGCTCTTCGCCCCTTCAACCGAGATGTACCGGCAGATGACGGGGCAGCCCGGGTGGGACCTTGCGAGTACGCGCGGCAACGTGGTGACGCTGCAGCCGGATTCTGTTCTGCGCATCCCGCGCGGCCGGAGCGAAGTGTCGCTGCTGCGGCATGAGTTGCTGCATGTGCTGATTGAAAGCGAGGCCACGGATCGCGCGCCGCTGTGGCTGCGCGAGGGACTTGCAGAGCATCTGTCTGCTGATAACCCGGGTGCTCCTACTTCACGTCAAAGCGGCGCCGCAGTGGATTCGATGTTACAGCATGCATCCTCATTGCGAGAGGCGGATATGGCCCACCGGCTTGCCGGGGCACGCGTGCGCGCGCTGATCGAGCGCTATGGATTTTCGACCGTGCGCGGATGGCTCAGGACCGGGGCGCCGGCGACGGTGGCCGCGGGTAACTGATGCGCATCGCTCTCTTCACAGAGCACGACAAGCAAGGCCAGGGACACGCACAGCAGGAACGCGTCCAGCAACACGACCGTGACCAGCCGAAAGACAAGGCTGGTTGATTCCAGCGTCAGGCCGTGGCCGGGTGTCCAGTGCAAGAGCCAGAGCGTCGCTTCGCTGCCAATGATGGTCGCCAAGCTGAGTACGATCCACGCGGTGAGCGAGCGCAGCATGCGGCGGAAGGCGGGGCGCGGCCTGCGTGCGGCGGTGATGCCAACGGCCGCCATGCTGAAGACGATGAGGCCGGCCCAGAACAGCGAGTCCCATGCCCGCTTAAAGAACGTCATGAAGTGCGCGTAGGAGAAGGTGTTGCGCAGGGAGGCGGAAAAGTGTGAGTTGAAGTAGCCCGCACGGAGGGCGTCGCCGGCGCTCGCATGCGTGATGAGCACCGAGAGCGGATACAACAATGCCATTGCAACGAGCAGGGCGATCGCACCCCGCAGCAGGGCGCGCGGCGTGATCGATGCTCTGCGCTGGCGCAGCAGCAGCCAGGCTTCCCCGGCAAAGGTGATGACAAGGAAGATCAGGGCGAGAAGAACGGACGCGGCGACGGCAAATACCGTTCCATCCGGCACGCGCAGCCATGCGGCAAATAGGGCGAAGGCCACCACGGCCAGCGCGATCTGCAGCAGGAGGAAGCGCAGCGTCAACCGTTGCCACGCGGCGCGCAGGAGAGCCTTCACTGCGTGCCTCCCATGGCCCCTGCGGAGGGTGTCGGCACGGTCAGCAGGATCGCGTCACTCGTGGCCTGCACGCCGTGTTGATACATGGGTGCCACGCGCGCGGGGCTGACGTGGAAGGTGCCGGGATTCACCACCTTCACGAGGTAGAACACCTCCTGCCGGCCGCTGAAATCAGAGACGAAGAAGACGGCGCGGTCGTCGCGGAACTCGCGCCGCGTGTACCACTCGTACCAGGTGTCGGGATGGCCGTCGACGGGGTAGGCCTCGGTGTTGCTGACAAACTCGGTGCCGGCCGCGATGGGATCTTCCAGAATCATGTAGCGCATGGGAGAGCCGTTGATGGCCTCGTGCACCGCAAGCACATCGCCAATGTTCACGGTGCTGTTGCCGATGGGCTGCATGCTGTAGAGCACCTTTCCGTCCTTCTGCACGGGCTGCAGGCGATAGTAGTCGCGGGTCAGGTTCAGGGCCATCTTGCCCGCCTGGTAGTCGGCCTTGTCGGTCGAGTAGAAGCGAGGCGTGCTGGACCAGTACATGCGTCCGCTGCCATCGGTCCGCTTGATCTGCACGGTGTTGCCCGTGGGCTGCAGATGTGCGGCGTCCACATCGGCCGTGAGCGATGCGCCACTGAGGATGTCGGCCCCAGCGAAGTGGCGCTGGCCCACCACGGTCCCGTTGACGAGGATCTGCGCGGTAAAGTCGCCCAGCAGTTCCTTGCTTGCGGCGAGGTACTCGGTCATACCGGAGATGACCATGGCGGTCTGCTCCGTGCTCTCCCAGTAGACGCCGCCGTTGCGTTCCAGCATCAGCCACTGTGCCGCGCCGGACAGCAGCGGACTGGCCGGGTCGGTGCGCGACAGCAGTCGCAGAGCGAAGGCGGTGGCCTCCGTATCATTCTGATAGTTAGCGTCCAGCAGGGGGATGTAGCTGCCGGTCCAGTGCACCAGGTCGCCGGTCCGTTGAGCCTGCGCCTGCAGCAGTTTTGCGGTCTGCGCGACGCGATCGTCGTGCACCTGCAGCATGGCCAGGCCGGTCATGGCGAGCGACTCCGCGTCCAGATCGCTGCGCCGCGACCACTGCGCGTCCAGCGCCTGCTTTAGGTCGGCGTCGCTGGTGGCGCCCTGCGCCAGCGCGTAGACCACGGCGGCGCGCAGTTCCGGCCGCATCTTCGGATG
Source organism: Granulicella sp. (assembly GCA_965198515.1). Taxonomy (GTDB): domain Bacteria; phylum Acidobacteriota; class Terriglobia; order Terriglobales; family Acidobacteriaceae; genus Granulicella. Next base: position 15,277 of record CBDAPO010000004.1, read on the forward strand.
GGCACGCAGCTGGGCGCGCAGGTACTGCCGGCCCTTCTGCAGCATGTAGGCGTAGTTCTCCGAGCCGTGCAAAGGAATGGCATCGCCCGCTTGGCCCAGGCCGCTGACGACGTAGGCGGTCATAAAGACGAGGCTGTTGTCTTCCTTCCACCAGCCCCAGCCGCCGTCTTCATGCTGATAGTCCTTCAGGCGCGCTAGGGCGGCATCGGTCTTGCTGCGGAGCGCGTCTGCGTCCACGCGGGCCGGTAAGCCGAGGCGCTGCATGGCCTGTTGCACGATGATGTTGGGCAGGAAGCTGGACATCGTCTGCTCCGTGCAGCCGTAGGGGAACGACGTCAGGTAGTCGAGCGCGGAGAAGAGCGAGCCCGCAATTGATGGGCTCAGCTCCACGCGCAGAGAATGTGCCGCTGCGTCGGTGTTTGCAGGGAAATTGAAGTCAGCCGCTGCGCTGCCTGCGCTGGCCTGCACGATGCCGCTCTGCGCCAGCGTCTTGGCAACGCCTGCGGGCAGAACAGGGATGGGCAGTTCGAGCGCGTCGGATTCCGCTGACGCGATCGCTGATGCGGTCAGCGTCGCCGTGCCGACCTGCGAGGCACCCAGCCGGTAGGTGGCCGTCGCTTCGCCCTTGCTCGCGACCGTGGTGGCAGAGCTTGCGCCGGAAAGGACGTTCAGGCCCTTCGCGTTGAGCGAGAGTGTCGCCTGCACCGGCGCGTCCAAATAGTTATGCACGATGACCGGGACTACCAGCTCGTCGCCCTTTCGCAGGAAGCGCGGCGTGCCCATGCGTACCAGCACGTTCTTCCGGACGAGCACACGGCTGATCGCAGAGCCGGCCTGCGACGTTGCCGTGATGGCATGCACTGTTGCGCGCCATGTCGTGAGCGAGTCGGGAAAGGTGAGCGCGACGCGCGCGTGGCCGGTGGCGTCGGTGTGGATATTGGCCGCCCAGAATGCCGTATCGGGGAAGGCCTTGCGCACGCGCGGCTTGGATTCGTTGCCGGGCTTCACCTGCGCCAGCGGACGGAAGCGCGTGTTGCGTACGGCGAGCATGGGCGATTTGGTGCCGGCTTCGCCGCTGAAGTAATACAGCAGCGAGTTATCCACCTGCGTGTACGTATGCCGCTTCGGGTAAAGGCGCGCGACCATGTTGCCGCTGCTGTCGGGATACAGCGAATAGATGGCCTCATCGACCACGCCAAAGCTGAGATCGGCCCGCACGGGATTGCCTGCCGCGTCACGCGTGCTGACGTCGTAGACGGCGCTTTCGCCCGGCTGGAAGGTATCTTTCACCGGCGTGATGGCAACCTGCAGCGCCTGCTGCGACGGTGGCACGTTCAGCGTGCGCGAGGACTGGTAGACGACGTTATCGCGGAGGAACAGCGTATCGATCGTGATGTTGGGCTGGGATGCCGCGGTGATCGGCACATCAAAGGAGAGCGTCTTGCCCTCGCTGCTCATGACCTCGCGCTTGATCTCCGTGCTGCCGGTGGTGATGATCAGCGCGTGAAAGCCTTCGACCTCGGAGATCAGGCTGAGGTGTGCCGTGTCACCGGGAACGTAGCTCTTCTTATCAGCGAGCAGGCGGGCCGTGCCGGAGTCGCTGCCGTAGTCGTCCGAAGCCTGGTTGGCGCCCATGATCCACACGGAGCCTTCGTCCGTAACATCCCGCGTGCCTGGAACAACGGCCTTTGCGGTGGCCAGCAGGGCTGCGCTGCTGTAGGCGGATTGCCTGACGGGCAACTGGCCGGTAGCGTGACCTGTGGCGTCGGTCTGCAGGTCGATGGCATCGCCGTTGATGGTCTCCGTCTTGCCGTCAGCATAGTGGCGATAGGCCAGCTGGACGTGAACGGCCGTGCTGACGGGCTTGTTGTCGTAGTCCACTGCGGTGATCTTGAAGCGTGCCGCTTCACCCGTGTGTACGCCGTAATTAATGTTCTCGAGGTTGATGTGAAAGGTGCCGTAGGTTGCGAGGAAGCGTCCGCGGCCCGTGATCTCCCGGTTGGCTGCGTCGGTCACACCGGCTTCGACCGTGTAGTCGAAGTCAGGATGCGTGAAGCCCTTGCTGTCGACCGCGGTCGGCACCTGCACGACGAGCTTGCCGTCCGCAGTCAGGCGTCCGGTCTTTTCAGCGTCCACGTCGCCGGCGTAGTTCGCTCCGATGGACGCGTCGTCATCGTTGGTGGACGCGCTATCCGCGTCGTCGTCCTCGTCACCCTCGCCGCCCCACCAGTAGTGCCGCTCCTTGTAGACGCGGTACTTGACCGCGGCGTTCGCGACCGGCTCGCCGAAGAAATAGCGCGAGTCGACGGTCACCGGCATCGTCGCACCCAGCAGCAGGTTTTTCTTCCCGGCAGCGACGCTGACGCGGTACTCCGGCTTGCGATACTCCTCGACGTGGAAATTGCCGTGGACCGTGATGTCGCCGACGACAACGTTCACACCGTAGAAGCCAAGTGAGCCGTTCTTCGGGATGTTGAAGTCGCCATCGACGGTGCCATCCACGGAGACGCCCATGTCGCGGTCCAGCAGCGTCTTGTCAGTCTCGTCGGTGATGGTGACTTTTGCCGTGTGCGCGGTGGGCAGGGTCAGCAGGTTGTCCCGCTTCTCGCGCAGGATGGACTTCCAATGGACCGTGTCACCGGGTCGGTAGACGGGGCGTTCCGTGAAGAAGTAGGAAGCGAAGCTCGGGGTGCTCTCCGCATTGAGCGAGTAGCTGCTCGGCGTGGTAATGGCGACTTTGTTGCCCTGGCTGGCGACGACCCAGAAGTTCTCCTGCTCGGCGGGGCTGCCCTGCACCTGCAGCGGCGCTGTGCCGTCCTTGCCGGTGGTGCCTTTGGCCAAGCTCTTCTGGCCGAATCCCGCCTCGACGGTTGCGCCTGCGATCGGCGCGCCGGTGCCCCGGTCCACAAGAAAGGCCAGCACGGAGTTTGCGCCGGTGCGCGTGATCAGCGCCCAGGGCGTGACATTGATCAGCGTGTATGCCTTGAAATTGCCTTCGGTCGCTTCCAGCAGGTAAAGTCCTGCTTCCAGCTTTGGCACCGCGAGCTTATTCGCGTCGGAGATGAAGGTGGCGGGCACTTGCTGCCGCCATCGCGCGACCAGCTGGTTCGAGTTCAGCAGTGGTATTTGGGCGAACTCCGCTGCGGACACAATGCGGCTCTTGCGCGAAACCGTAGCCTGGCGGTCCCGCAGACTTTCGCGCGCCTCGTGCGAGAACTGGTGCCGCAGCCAGCTGCGCATGCTGTACCAGAGATTCGATTTCCAGTCGTGGAAACGCTCCAGCCAACTGCGCTCGTCAATCTGTTCGCCGGTCGTCGGCTGTTCGGTGCCGAAGGAGTGGAGCTCGCGCAGGTTCTCGAGGAAGCGGACCGGATCGCTGATGCGGTAGACGCGGTACTCCAGCGCGTCTACATTGTGCGTGTAGATCTGGATGGTGGGAGGCTCGCCCGGAGCGAAGGTCTTGCTTGTACTCAGGTTGAAGGAGACGCTGCGGTCATCCGCCAGCGCATGATGCGGCACACACGCGCAGAGCAACAGCAGCATGCAGCGCAGGAGCGCCGTGCCATGAGAACGCGGGTTCGCGAGGGCAGACAGGGTGTGCTTCAACGACGATCCTGACGGAGAATGTTCCAACGATACACGCCGAGAAAGTTTTCGTTGTCAACAGTCGGCCGCCACTGCCGGTCGGGATGCTGCAGCAGGTCCTCAATGCGCACGCGCCGCATTTCACCCGGCTCGCGGCCGATCGGGCCCGTGTGATACACCGCCCATTGCGCGCCGGGGCCGGTGAGGATCATGGAGTGGAACGGGGAATTCTGTTCCAGCTGGCGGTAGAACAGCAAGTCGCCGGGCATGGCCGCGTGAAGATCGCGGCTGAGGAAGAACGTGTTGCGCTGCATCAGCGTGCGGGCGTCCGCGAACTGCGCAAAGGCGCCGTCCGCCGGGTCGGTCGCCGCGTACGCTCCCGCGCGTGCACGGAACAGATTCGCTCCCAGCGGCGTGTTCGGCCAGGCGTACTGCCCCACCGCCGGCAGCGGCGGCAGCACCGCGAACGGCGCCGTGGCCTGCCACGCTTCGTCGTGCGCATGGAGCGCGTTGCGATAACACCAGCGCAGCAGCGCGGCGCAGTCGTTGAGCTCCTTCGGCAGTTTTTCCGGAGGGAGTGTTGCCGCGGCGTCGGCAAGTGCCGTGAACCAGCCGCGGAAGGCGGTGCGATCCGCGGACGTATGCAGCCGCAGAAATTCCGGTGTGCCGTCGCCGAAGCGATCGGAGCTGTCCGGGGCGAACGTGATAGTCGCGATGAAGGGCCGGAACCCCGCGCCTGAAATCCGGATGTGCCGCTCTCCGGGCAGGCTGGGGCTCTGGACTTCAAGCGCTGCGGTGCCGTCCGGGCCCATCACGATGCGCGACGCCAAGCCGGTGACGGCGAGTTCCCCGCTCAGCGGCTTGCCACGGGCAAGATTCAGGCGGAAGGCGTGGTGATAGCTGCCATTCGCCGGCAGAACGAGTGTTTGCGGTGCCAGGATCAGGCGCCCGAGTGGCCGCGACCGGCCCGTCCAGGCCAGTCCAACGGCAACGGTCAGGGCAAGGGCCGCGCCAGTCTTTATCCACGTCTTGGGAAGGGGCATGGCCGGCTGCGCTCTTTGGCGATCGTAACGCAGCCCGGCGGGCCTCGGGCGAAGAACCCCGCTTGACCGCGGCCGAACCGGGTCCGGCCGCGAACCCGACAATGGCAGGATGCAGTTTCCCATCACAGGCCCGCGCCGTTTGCGCCGCACTGTGCGCTGAGTGTCTGCGATGAACCGATTCTCGTCTCGGAGGGAGCCCGTCGGCCTCTCGCCTCAAGTGTCGTGGTAGAGAACAAACGCCCTATGAGGAATGATGCAAGATCCGGGGAGGAAAAGATCCGGTAGAACAGGCCCTCGGGTACCTGGAGCGCATTCTCAAGGTGGGGCTAAGACAGCAGCTCGAGGGCCATTCGCGATCGGAGCATATTCCAGGCTTCTGCTATGCCATATGCGACATAACCCCTCGGTGGAGAATCGCTGCAAAGTGCTCGGGCTGAAAGCCACCAGTGACAATCTCGGCTACTTCGGGTAGAACCCGGCGGCAAGCGCTTCCTCGATCCTGAGGCGCACAATGCGTTCCGCAATGGCCCTGTATGACAAACAAAAGGCAAAGTGGACTCGGAGCTCATGAGCACCGGTAGAGCCTAGCGATTCACTAGTCCTGCGCACAACGGAGCTTGATTGGGGAGGAGGTGTCCTCCCTCGCTGCAGCCGGCAAAGCCGTCTTTCGCGCCCACCTCTGCGGGCCGTTCCTTCCCGCAACGCCCTCCCCGTGATCAGGCGCACGTTCGTGCGCAAAGTCGAAGCCAAGCCTCGCTAAGGGGCTCTGCCCCGATCGCGCGCCGCAAGGGGTTTCCCGCAGTCTTCCGCACTTCGTTTGTGCAGACCTTCGCTTCGCTCGTCCTTTCCACTCCAGCTTCCGCTTCCGTTCCAAGGATGGGAGATACCCCTCCCCTTGCAGCTTGCTACCCCCGCCTTCGCCAGGAGGCGTTCGGCATATGGATGCCGCGATTCAACGCGGAAAAGCCAGAAGCCAGACCAAGGAGAGCAAAGCCACCATGAACACCAATGAGACCACCCAGAACAACGTCACCACCCTTCCTTCCACACCCAGGCCGCAGACCTCCAAAGAAGTCATTGCCGCCAATATGCAGCTCTTGATCGAACAGCTTGAGGCAGGACATTCCGAAGCCCTTACCGCTTACCTCACCGCCATGGGCAGGTTTCACAACTATTCGCTCGGCAACATCCTTGAGATCGCACGACAGATGCCCGACGCCACCCGCGTGGCTGGCTGGTACGCATGGAACCAGCTTGGACGCAAGGTAGTAAAGGGGCAAAAGGGCATCCGCATCCTCGCTCCGATGATCGGTACCCGCAAGAAGAAGGACACGGAAAAGAGCAACGATCCTGCAGTCACACACAAGCCGGTTCTTGTCGGATTCCGCACCGCGTACGTGTTCGACATCTCGCAGACCGAAGGCGCAGAGCTTCCACAGTTCACCGAGGGAGCCAAAGGCGAAGTAGGCGCGTTCCGGGAGCGCCTGATCGAGTTCACCGCCGCCCAGGGCATCACGCTTGAGTTCAAGGAATCCATCGCGCCAGCGCTTGGATTGAGCTACGGCGGCCGCATCGCCATCCTTCCCGGACAGTCACCCGCCGAGGAGTTCAGCACCCTCGTGCATGAACTTGCGCACGAGCTTCTCCACAAGGCAGAGCGCCGCACCGCAACCACCAAAACCGTACGTGAGACAGAAGCCGAAGCCGTTGCCTTCGTTGTCTCTCAAACCATCGGCCTTGACTCAGGACGCGCCTCTGCCGACTACATCCACCTGTACCACGGCAACGCCGCCCTGCTGACGGAGAGTCTTGAGGTCATCCAGAAGACCTCAGCGCTCATCCTCTCAGCCATCGAGAGCAAGCCAGTTGCAGCCGAAGAGACCACCGAAGCCGTTGCGGAGGTGGCATAGTGCAGACCATCCTCGACATCCTCAAGAGAGCCGGAGGCTGGCACCCCGGCCTCTCTCTCACCATCGACAACACACCGTACATGCCTCTGGTCATCGAGGCACTGTTTGAGCCAGGACCGTGTGGCCTGCCTGCTGTTTCCGTCGCTCACTATGGCGAGCAGAACGGCGACCTCATGCGCGACCCGGAGATGTGTTTCGAGCTGAGCTTTGCCGGTGGCGTCGCCGACCTCAACCCCTTCTATTACCGCAACGATTACATCGGCTGTGAGCAGTGGAGTCGATTCATCACGGGCAGCGATTACGGCTACTCGCGCGAACTCCATCGCCAACACGTGAGCTTCGCGAAAGTGTGGGACCGCAACCTGCAATCGCAGGGCTTTCTTGAGGCGTTCGAACGCCAACAGAAGCAAGCCGCTTAAACCTTCTCTCGCCATGGAGCGAAGAGCAAGGCAGGGCTTCGCTCCGCAACCCTTTCGAACCCAGAACCAGATTCAGGAGAAGCACCGTGCAGAACAGCAGCGAATTCCAGTACATCGCCATCGACACCATCCACGAGTCCGCCACCAACCCCCGCCGCACCTTCGATGAAGCCAAACTGCAGGAGCTTGCTGAAAGCATCCGCACCAATGGACTCATCCAGCCCATCACCGTTCGCCCCAACTCCGATGGCTTCGAGATCGTTGCCGGTGCACGACGCTTCCGTGCTTCACAGATCGCGGAAGTGTTTTCTGTTCCCGCACGCATCGTTGAGATCAGCGATGCCCAGACTCTTGAGTGGCAGCTGGTCGAGAACTCGCAACGCGTCGATGTCCATCCCTATGAAGAAGCACAGGGCTTCCAGCGTCTGCTCGACATGCCCGGCTATGATGTTGCCGCTCTGGTCGAGAAGTCCGGCAAGAGTGCAAGCCACATCTATGCGCGCTTATCGATTCTGCAACTCATCCCTGCCATTGCCGAGGCGTTCAGTGCCGAGCGCATCACCGCCAGCCATGCCAACCTGCTGGCAAGACTCCCGCAGGACACCCAGGCCGAAGCCTTCGAGCAGTGCTGGCGCAAAGACTGGCAGGACAAGGAGCCACACCTGCTTCCCGCCAAGCATCTCAGCGCATGGATACAGGCGAACCTCTACCTCGAGCTTGCGGAAGCACCCTTCGACCGCGAAGACCCCACGCTGAACCCCACCGCAGGAGCTTGCGTCACATGCCCACGTCGCAGCGGCTACAACACATCCCTGTTCTGCGATGTGCAGGGCGACCAGTGCCTTGACGGAGCCTGCTACGAAACCAAGATCAACGCCCACATCGACCGAGAGCTTGCCGCACGTCCCGAGCTTGTCCAGATCGAGAATGGCTACCGCAGCCCGAAGGAGAAGCGACCCGGAGCCGTCCAGCGCGGACACTTCCGCGAGATCGAGCAGCCTGACAACCCCGACGCCGAGCCCGTCACGCCGTGCGATGCAGCGCGTCCCGCAATCATCGTCTACGGCAAGCGTGTTGGAACCACCCTCACCGTTTGCACCGACAACAACTGCCCTGTCCATGACCCACGCGCAGCCGCACGTCTGGCCCAAGAGGAGCAGGAGAACCCCACACCCGTGATGGCCCCAGCAGTCGAGGAGGAAACCGAAGAAGAAGCCGCACAGCGCGAAACCGAGTACCAGCAGCGCCGCAAGGATTACGAAGCGGAACAGCAACGCAAGGCAGAAGAACGCCGACTTGAGCAGGAGCGTGAAGACGCAGAGTACGAGGCACGACAGGCAGAACGGGAGCAGCTTCGCAACCAGCGCGAGGCGACCTTCGAACGCATCGTTGCCGATGTTCCTGAAGCCTTCACTGCACCGCAGCTTCGCACCCTTCTACGCGCTCTCGTCAACCTTGACCCGTACACGTTCACCGACGACCTTGCCGAGGAGATCGGGGACGGAAACGAGAAGCGCAGCACCGAAGAAGTCCTGCTCTCCGTCATCGACGGCACCGCCGATGGCAATCTGACCGCGTTCGCTCTCCGCCTCGCACTCTCCGGACATCGCGGTATCCCGCGTGATGGCGAACCCGACTTCCTCACCGAAGCCGAGGCTGTCTTTGCAGCCCCGCAGAAGAAAGCAAAGGCACAACAGGCAAAGACAAAAAAGGCGAAGAACGCTCCCGTCGCCATCTCCTCTCCCAAAGCACAAGCGAAGAAGAAGACCGCCAAAAAGCAGATCGCAGCCTAATCCCGCAGCGGGGAGTCAGACCATCGGCTCCCGCGCACTTTCCCAAAGGAGGAAGACGAATGTTCCAGTTCAGCTACAAACTCAAAGTCTCCGAGCGGGTGAAGGCCAAGTGCGAGCGCCACCCACGCTACAACCCCGAACGCGACGGACGAGGCAGCATCAAGGGCGGATGCTCTACCTGCTTCGCTCTCTATGACCTGCACCAGGCTCGACTCTCTCTCGACTCCGCACACCGTGAGTTTTTGAGGAGAGCAATTCCATGGACACAAGCAATCAAGCGCCGCAGCAAGGCCGAATGACGTGACGACTGGACCCGCGCCAGCGCTTTAGCCAGGGGTCGCTGTTGCAGCCCCTCACTCCCGCATGCGCCCACGCAGCGCGGGCGGCAGGGTACAGTTCCCTCCCCCTGCACCTCTCCCTTTTCTAAAAACATACAAGGACAAGATCGATGGACAGAACAGAATCAGTCGTACGCAACATGCTCAAAGCAATCGAAGCACCGCTCTACGATGTGGGCGTTCTTAGTGATCGCGGCATGCTCCCGGGTCTCGACGGCATCACTGGTGCGGCTGTCATCGAGCGGCTCTCGTTACTCAAGTACCGCAATGCCCGCGGCTCTCATATCTACATCCGCCCATCCGGTGAGCATCGCTACACTGCCCTCGACGATCTCTCCGAGATCTCGCTCAACAGGTTGATCGCTGACGGCTTTACTCCGTGCGCCATCGTCGAGACAAGTGCCGGCAACTTCCAGGCATGGCTCAAGCATCCGGAGGTCTTTCCGAAACTCATCGGTACCTTCGCTGCACAGACTCTTGCTGCCCGCTATGATGCCGACCCAAACGCCGCCGACTGGCGACGCTTCGGCCGCCTGCCCGGCTTTACCAACTGCAAACCCAAATACAAGAGGCCGGATGGCCTCTACCCCTTCGTTCGCCTCAAGAGCCACACCGGCGAGCAGTACCCGATCGCCGAGATCTTCGTGGAAGAGATTACGAAGCTCTACGAAGCACGCGAACAAGAACGCGAAGCACGAAGGCAGCAGGCTTCTCTTTCCCCCAAAGGGGGACGAGGTTATCGAACCTGTCACTCGAGCGCTTCCGCACCTCGAGCAAATACCAGGACCGCCCCGCAGCAGCCGACATCGCCTTCTGTGTCGCGGCTTACGCCAGTGGCATGAG
>CBDAPO010000005.1:0-918071 GCA_965198515.1 Granulicella sp.
AACTCCCCATGCCCGCACCGCAAGTCGGCGATCAGGTCGAAGATTTCGCCCTTCCCGACCAGGATGGCCTCCCCGTCACGCTTTCAAACTTCCTCGGCAAGCCCGTCATCCTGTTCTTCTATCCCAAGGCTGACACCCCTGGCTGCACCGTGGAAGCCTGCGGCTTTCGCGACCAATTCGCTCAACTTGAGCAGGCCGGCGCCGCCGTGTTCGGCATCTCGCGCGACACCCCCAAAGCGCAGAAGAAGTTCAAAGATAAATACGAACTCCCCTACACCTTGCTCGCCGACAAGGACCAGGAGATCATCAAGCGCTTCGACCTGCTGAAGCAAAAGACCATGTACGGCAAGCCCGTTACCGGCGTCGAGCGCACCACCTACGTCATCGGCTCCGACGGCCGCCTGCTGCACACCTTTGCCAACGTCAAGCCGCAGGGCCACGCCGAAGAGGTCCTCGCGCTGCTCAACGCGCAGAAGGCGAGCTAGCGCACGATGCCCAGCAAAGCCCGTATCGTAGGCACGGCCGCTCTCGCTCTCGGCGCCACCGCTGCAGCCTACAAGCTCATCACCTCCGGCCTGCAGCCCGAATCGCAACTCTTTGGCCCCACGCTCATCAGTGGCAACGACCCAGACGAGTGGGCCCTGACCTACGACGACGGCCCTAACCCGCGCTCCACCCCTGAACTGCTCGAGGTGCTCGCCCGCCACAACGCCCACGCGACTTTCTTCATGGTCGGCAAGTTCATCCAACATGACAAAGCCCAGCGGGAACTCGTGCGACGCGTCCACGCCGCCGGCCACCTGGTCGGCAACCACACCATGTCGCACCCGTTCCTCGCCAACAAGCCCATGAACTTTGTTACGCGCGAGGTCCGAGACTGTACCGCGCTCCTTGAAGACACTCTGGGCGCCCCCATCCGCTACTTTCGCGCCCCGTTTGGCGCCCCGCCGCCCGGGCATCCTGCGCTTTCTCCGCGCGGAAGGCCTCACGCCCGTACAGTGGAACGCGCAGGGCAATGACTGGGAGCCCATCGGCGTGGAAGGCATCCTCGCCAAGATCGCTCCAGGCCTCGAGCGCGCACGCAAGCGCGGCCGCGGCGCCAACATCCTGCTGCACGACGGCTTCGACGAGCAACAAGGCTACGACCGCACCGATACCGTCCAAGCCACCGACGCCCTGCTCCAAAACGCGAAGCGCAAAAACATTCGCATGGTCACCGTCGACGCCTGGGCAAGCTAAAGCGCTCGCGCAACGGTCGCAGAGGTTGCGCTAGGGTCGCGAAGGGTTTTCCTTGGCGTCCGTTGCGAGATCTTGGCTCCCTTAGCGCCAGCGCTTTTAGATTTTGTAAGGAAATGGTGCGCCCGAGACGATTCGAACGTCTGACCTACAGCTTCGGAGGCTGTTGCTCTATCCAGCTGAGCTACGGGCGCCCTCATGGGAAGGGAACACCTTTAGGGTAGCATGGGGTGGCCATGCCTCGCACCCTTTGCACGCTCGCCGCCGCCCTCGCCCTCACGCTTCCAAGCTTCGCCTTTGCGCACGCGCAGGCGTCCGGAAACTGCCCGTCCGGCCCCGTCAAGGACCACGGGCAACCCGCTAGTGGCCAGTCGCTCGCCTCGCCCCCCGCCGACGCGGAAGTCACCCTGAACGGCAAGGCTGTCCACATTCACTACAACGCGCCGTCCGTCCGCTGCCGCACGGTGATGGGCGGCCTGGTGCCCTACGGCCAGGTCTGGCGCACCGGCGCCAACCCCGCGACCAGCTTCACCACCGACACCGACCTCATGATCGGCACCCTGCGCGTGCCGGCCGGCAAGTACACGCTCTACACCCTGCCTGCCGCCGCCGGCACGCCCTGGCAGCTCATCATCAACAAGGAGACAGGTCAGTGGGGCACTGTCTACCACCCGGCCCAGGACCTCGGCCGCACGCCCATGCACGCGGCCACGCTGCCCTCACCGCAAGAGGTTATGAGCATCTCTTTCGAGAAGACCAGCGGCAATATGTCACAGCTGCACGTTCGCTGGGAAAAGGCAGACGAGTGGGTCGAAGTGAAAGCGGCCAAGTAGAAAACTAAAGCGCTCACGCAACGGCCGCCAAGGTTTCGCTAAGAACGCCAAGTTTCTTTTCGCGTCCTTTGCGAGACCTTCCCGCCCTTTGCGTGAGCGCTTTTAAGATCGTCGGCCCAGGCGATTGACGCGCCGGTAGATCCCATCTTTCAAATGTTCCACATTGAAGTTCAGCAGGAACCCAAGCTGCCGATCGGACAGCTTCAAGTAAGACACCAACTGCGCCAAATGCACCGGAGCAATCCCCTCAAGCGCCTTCACCTCAATCACAATGTTCCCCTGGACGAGGATGTCGATCCGATAACCCACATCGGATAGCTTCACGCCGTCATACACGACCGGAACTGGAACCTCGGTTTCCACAAGAACGCCACTTCGCCGCAGTTCGTGCGCCAGGCAAGCGGTATAGGCACTCTCCAGCAGACCTGGCCCAAGCACCGTGTGCACACGAAACGCCGCATCCAAGACGCGCTTCCCAAGCTCATTCAGCTCAGCCTCGTTCACCGCGAACTACCACTCCTTGGCCGCGGTATCCACCTGCACAGGCTCCTTCGCCACAGGCGCCTTCCACCGCAGCACAGGCTTCCTCGCCGCCGTTGTCTCATCCAACCGCTGCAGTCGCGTGGTATGCGGCGCCGTCGTCACCAGCTCTGGATTTTCCTCCGCCTCACGCGCAATCTGCTGCAACGCATCCACCAGCAAATCCAGCTCTTCCTTCGACTCTGACTCTGTTGGCTCGATCATCATCGCGCCCTGCACCACCAGCGGGAAGCTCACCGTGTACGCATGGAAGCCGTAGTCGATCAGCCGCTTGCCCATGTCGCCGGTCTTCACGCCGTTCTTTGCCTGCAGCCTGTCGCTGAACACCACCTCATGCATCGACGGCGACTTGAACGGCAGCTCAAACGTGCCCTCAAGCTTCTTGCGCAGGTAATTCGCATTCAGCACGGCGTCTTCGGTCGTCTGCCGCAATCCATCCGGCCCGTTCGCCAGGATGTACGCCAGCGCGCGGATAAACATGCCGTAGTTGCCGTACCAGGCCTTCACACGCCCCACGGTCTGCGGCCGGTTGTACTCGAAACCTAACGTCCCATCCTGACGAGTCGTGATCACCGGCGTCGGCAAAAACGGCTCAAGGATCTTTTTGCAGGCCACCGGCCCCGACCCTGGACCACCGCCTCCATGCGGCGTCGAGAACGTCTTATGCAGGTTCAGGTGCATCACGTCCACGCCAAAGTCCCCCGGCCGCGTCTTGCCCACCAGCGCATTCATATTCGCGCCGTCCATGTAGAGCAGCGCGCCCTTCGCGTGCAGGATGTCCGCGATCTTGTGGATGTCGGACTCGAACACGCCGATGGTCGAAGGATTCGTCAGCATCAGCGCCGCGGTGTCTTCGTCCACCAGCTTCTCCAGCGCTGCCAGGTCCACCATGCCCAGCTCATTCGACTTCAGGTTGGCCACCTGGTAGCCGCAGATCGCCGCCGTCGCCGGGTTGGTCCCATGCGCCGAATCCGGAATGATGACCTTCTTGCGCGGATTGCCCTGGCTCTCGTGGTACGCCCGCGCCAGCAAAATGCCCGTGAACTCGCCATGCGCGCCGGCAGCCGGCTGCAGCGTGATGCAGTCCATGCCGGTGATCTCGATCAGGCACTCGCTCAGCAGCTTCATCAGCCCCAACGCGCCCTGGCTCAGCGACTCCGGCTGGTATGGATGCGCCTCAGCCAGGCCTTCCAGCCGGGCCACGGCCTCGTTCACGCGTGGGTTGTACTTCATCGTGCAGGACCCCAGCGGATACATGCCCAGGTCGATCGCATAGTTCCACGTCGAAAGCCGAGTGAAGTGGCGGATGATCTCGATCTCGCTCAGCTCCGGCATCACGCCCAAGCCGTCCGTGCGCACCGCGTCGCCCAGCAGGGAAGCGGGGTCCACCGCGGGCACATCCAGCTCCGCCAGCCGGTAAGCCTTCTTGCCCGGCGAGCTCTTCTCAAAGATCAGGTTCTCGTTCTGATTGACGTGCGTCGTTGCCTTCTTCGGTGTGCCTTGAAACTTCTCGTCTGCCATGTTCATCCTTCAGCGGCTGCCACCAGCGCGGGGCCGCAAAACCAGCGTCAATACAAGGGTCTCACACCTCCTTCCCTCTTTCAGACCTGGCAACGACCAGATCAAAGCGCTCACGCAAAGGTCGCCAAGGTATCGCAACGGGCGCCATGTCTTCCGTTTGCGTCCTCCGCGAAACCTCTGCGACCTCTGCGAGACCTCTGCGACCTCTGCGACCTCTGCGTGAGCGCCTGTCTTCAGAACCCGCCAAGTTACCTCCCTTGGTTCGCGTCAAGACACTTTTCCACGCCCCCACAGCCAACGCGAAACATCAATTCCCGCTTCGGTTCACAATAGACACAGGCCAACCTGCCTCTGCCCGGGAGGAACTCCCTCCGCCGCGCCGCGAGTCCACGCACCCGCCCCGCGCCGCTGCCTCTCCGGACCTCCCCAAACCGATCGAAACTGGAGCCACCCATGCATCTTTGGACCGAATACGAAGGCCGAACCGTTGACGAGCACTACACTCTCGGCAAACTTCTCCGCTCGGAGGGCCGTAACGGCTTCTTCGCTACCGCCGATAAAGACGGCCACCCCGCCGTGATCCGCCTTACCGAGGCCCACTACGACGAAGCCGAACTCCTCAACCGCTGGCGCCAGGTCGCCGAGGTCCACCAGGACAACCTCATCGAAATCGAGCAGGTCGGGCAAACGTCCATGGAAGGCGTAGCCCTCACCTACGCCCTCATGGAGCCCGACGACGCCAATCTCGGCGACGTTCTGAAGGAGCGCCCCATGACCACGGCCGAAACGATGCAAGTCGCCAAAGCCGTGCTCGCCGCGCTGCAGGCGCTGCACGCCAGCGGCCTGGTGCACGAGCACATCGAGGCCAGCAACGTCCTCGCCGTGGGCGAAACCGTCAAGCTCCGCTCCGACTGCGTCCGTGAGTGCGTCGCCGATGGCGAGTTCGCCACCGAAGAAGGCTGCGCGGACCTCCGCCGCAAAGACATCCACGACTTCGGACTGCTGCTGCTCCGCTGCCTCACGCTGGAAACCGAGTGGAGCCCCGCGCACAACAACCTCGCCGACCCGTTCAAGCGCATCATCCCGCGCGCCCTCGACGGCTCCTGGACCCTGGACCAGATCGGCGCTGCGATCGACCCCACCGCCTTTCCGCCCAAGGCTGCAGCGCGTCCCGCCTACCTGTCCCAGGCCACGCCGGTTGCCTCACCGGCAACCCCGGCCACGGCAACCCCGGCGCCTGGCAGCGTCACGGCCGCGGCGACACCCACCGCTGCCAGGGCAGTTCGCCCGCTTGTTCCCCCTGGTGTTCGGCAGGCCACGGATCTCGATACTGCTTCGCCCGATGGCTCCGCGCCCCAACAGCGGCTCGCTTACGCCGACGCAACCGAGCCTTCCATGCCGGTCCGCTCGCGCTTCCGGGCCGAGCCGCTGGAGCCGACCCACACCCCATCCCGCATGGTCTGGATCCTCGGCGCGGTCGCCGCGCTGATCGTTCTGCTCGTCGGCTGGCACTTCTTCTCGGGCAAGCCGTCAACGCCCGCCACCACCTCCGGCTCCGCGCCCATCGTCAACTCCGGCGCGGTCAGTCCGTCACAGCCTGCAGCGGTTGCACCCTCCGCCGCGGCACCGGCGCCCCAGGCTCCGGTTGCTCCGGAGCGCGAGGCCGACCGTACGGTTGCTGCTGAAGAAGGGCACACCGCCGCGGGCGGCTCCGGCTGGTACGTCGTCGCCTTCACCTACAACCACGAAGGCCAGGCCGCCACCAAGGCCCAGCACCTCCGCCGCACCCACGACTCCCTCCACCCCCAGGTTTTTACGCCCTCCGGCCACGGACCCTACTTCGTCGCCCTCGGCGGCCCGTATAGCAGCCAGGGTGAAGCCGAAGCCGTATGGCGCCACGCCCGGCGTGCCGGCCTGCCCCGCGACACCTTTGTCCGCCACTACTAGCACCCACCCGGCCTAAAACAACAAAGGCCTCCCACTTTGGGAGGCCTTTGTGCGTCGGAATGTCAGTAAAGCCGGCCAGCTGCTCTTAGCGGCGCTGCTGACGGCGCTCATACGTCATAAGCCCAATCTGAGCCGTGCTGAAAGCAAGGCCGCCAAAAGCAGCGGTTCGAGCATGGGCATGATGCCATCCTTCAAAGACGACGAAACCCCAACAAGCGACAGATCCCACCCAGGCCAACAACCTCGCTGCTCTAGGCGTGCTCGCTCGGGACCTCCGTCTCGCTAAAACTCCTCATCCCCCACACCACTCCCATCTTCCGAGTAGCTCCCCGCCTCGGGCCCATCCAGATCCTCTTCGCGCAAACTCAGCGCCAGCACCGTCCCTGACTCAAACTCCACCGTCAGCGAGTCCAACTCCTCCAGCTTTGCCGTAGCTACCGTCTCGCCGATCTGCGCGCACAGGGCATTGCGGTACTCCGGCTCGCCGAAGGCAATGGAAAACTCCGCCAACAGGACATGCGGCCACGCGTACAGCGTCAGCATCGGACCATCAAACCGCAGCCGAACGTAGTCGGCCACGAACTCCACAGCCGACAGTTCCTGCCCCTCAAGCGCGCTAACGTCCACTGACTGCCGTCTCCTGCACTGAAGCCTCCTCGAGGGCAATCACCGGCTCGCATTCCACGGGGAAGTTCACCGAGTTCGCGATAAAGCAAAGCGCATGTGCCTGGTGGTGCAGCTCTCGTGCCTTTGCTTGGTCCGATCCCGCCGTCACCGTCACCTCGGGCCGCAACACCACCCGCTCAAACCGTCCACTGCCGGTGGCCGAGTCAAACCGCATCGCCCCCTCGGCATGGTCCACATACGCTGTCACCACCACGCCATTCACGGCGCACAGGTGCAGGTAGCTCAGCTTGTGGCAGGCGCTCAACGCGGCTACCAGCATCTCCTCCGGATTCCACCGCCCCGGCGAGCCGTGAAACACGGTATCCGCCGTCCCCGCAATCGCCGGCTTGCCCTCGGCTTCCAGCGCGAAGTCACGGCTGTAATGCTTGTACCCTGTCGTCCCCGAGCCAAGATTGCCGGTCCAGGTCACAGTCACTGCGTACTCGTGAAGATCCGTCATGCGCTTCTCCTTGTGGTGATGCAGCGTGGTGGTGATGCAGCGTGGTGGTGGTGCAGCGTGGTCAGACGCTCGTTCTATTCGAAAACAGGGACCCGATGCCATACCCAACAGCGGCGTACAGCAGCAGATTGCCGAAGTACGCGAAGGTGTCAAACACCATGTGCCCGAACATGCCCATGCCGTTGGAATACTTGATGAAGATGCGTCCAGGAAAGAGCAAAGCACTGACCACCGGGGAAAAGAACGTGAACATGTTCACCGCCAACACGGCAAAAAAGCCGGCCAGCGCGCCCAGCAGACCTCCCAGAACCGCCGGTTTCACCGCGCCCCCACAAGCTCCTGCTGCGCCCCTGCACCCACACTGCTCACAACCTCAGCCGCGGCTTCCATCTGCGCGCGTGTGGTCAACTCCGTTGCACACCACAGCGCCGCGTTTTCGCCCAGCTCCGGATACCACTTGCTCAACGCAAGTCCGCCGATGATCTGCTTTTCCAGCAGATCTTCATTCACCGCCGAAGCCGGGACGCCCGCATCCACCACAAACTCATGAAACCGCGGCGAGCCCTCAAACAACACCTTCGCCCCGGCCCCCACCAGCGACTCCCGCAAAAATGCCGCCTTCGCCAGGTTCTGTTCCGCCAGTTCGCGCAGCCCTTCCTTGCCGTACACGGTCATGAAGATGGTGACCATCATCGCCACCAGGGCCTGGTTGGTGCAGATGTTCGAGGTCGCCTTTTCGCGCCGGATATGCTGCTCGCGCGTGCTCAGCGTCAGCACAAAGCCACGCTTGCCGTTGACGTCCTTGGTCTCACCCACGAGCCGCCCCGGCATCTGCCGCAGGAACTTCTCCTTGCACGCGATCACGCCGCAATACGGCCCACCAAAACCCACCGGCACACCAAAACT
The DNA here is from genome assembly GCA_965198515.1 of Granulicella sp. Classification (GTDB taxonomy): domain Bacteria; phylum Acidobacteriota; class Terriglobia; order Terriglobales; family Acidobacteriaceae; genus Granulicella. Next base: position 8,110 of record CBDAPO010000005.1, read on the forward strand.
CTGCGCCTCCAGCGACACAATGTCTGCCTCACGCGGCGGCTTCACGATGCCCAGCGAAACAGCCTCGGCGATCGAGACGATCAGCAACGCACCCTTCCGGTGCACCACTTCGGCAATCGCCGCCACGTCTTCAATCACGCCAAAGAAGTTCGGCGACTGCACCAGCACCGCGGCGGTGTTGTCCTTGATGGACGCCTCAAGCGCGGCCAAATCCACACGCCCCGTCTTCGCGTCATAGCCAAACTCGCCGATGTCGATGCCCTGGTGCTGCGTCGAGGTCCGCAGCACCTCGCGGTACTCCGGATGCACCGTCCGCGCCACCACGCAGCCAAGCTTGTTGGTCACGCGGCACGCCATCAGCACGCTCTCCGCCGCGCCCGTCGACCCGTCATACATCGACGCGTTGGCGATCTCCATGCCCGTCAGCTCACAGATCATCGTCTGGAACTCAAACATCGCCGTCAACGTGCCCTGCGCGATCTCCGGCTGATAGGGCGTATAGCTCGTCAAAAACTCGCCACGCTGCACCAGCGCATCAATCACCACCGGCCGGTAGTGCCGGTATGCGCCGGCGCCCAGAAAGCTCGCAAACCGCTGCGAACTCGGCAGCTTCGCCAACTCATTGGCATCGCCGCTCGCCAGGTTCGCCGCATACGCCTTGAACCGTTCCAGAATCTCCGACTCGGACTGCTGCCGGGGGATCTCCAGATCCCGCGTCAGCCTATACTCCTCAGGCACAGCAGCAAACAACGCATCCACAGAAGCAATGCCGATCTCGGCAAGCATCTCTTCACGATCCTGGGGCGACTTGGGTAAGTAGCGCATGTTTTCTCAATACTTTCTGCTGCTGGATCAACTCTTACTCGGGGCCGAATGTTCCCAAGCCGAAGAAGAGGTGGGCAAAACCAAGACCGATGAAGATCGTGCCAATCGTAACGAACATGATGGGACTGAACAGGGCTGGTGCCGGTCCACCTTCACCGTGTTGTTCCCAACGGTACCCATCTGTCTTTAGCACTCCGATACACGACACAAAGAACCCATCATCACGAACGCATCCGCAATCAGGGCATCGGTTCGCATCAGTGGCTCTGTTCTTCCGCCACAAACGTCTCGTAATCCGCCGCACTCAGCAGCGCATTTGCCTCATCCGTATTCGTCACGGTCAGCTTCAAAATCCACGTCCCGTTCGCATCGGTGTTCAACGTCTCCGGCGCGCCGTTCAGGGCTTCATTGACCTCGGTCACGGTTCCGGAGATCGGCGCATACAGATCGCTCACCGCCTTCACGCTCTCCACCGACCCGAACGTGGACCCGGCCTCGATTACCTGCCCCACCTTGGGCAGCTCCACAAACACAATGTCGCCCAGCGAGTGCTGCGCATAGTCCGTAATGCCAACAGTGCCGTTCTCGCCATCCAGCTGCAGCCACTCGTGGCTCTTGGCGTAACGATAAATCTCCGGGTAAGCCATGCTTAGGTCTCCAGAGGTAATTGTAGAGGACACCCACCACCACTCTTTTACCCGCTCAAAGCGCCGAAGCAGAAAACCTTGCATCCTTTCGCAACCAGGAGGATTCTGTCTGCATGGCCGTCCAAAGCCCATCAGGCTCCGACGCTCAGCTGGCCACTCAGGTCGCCAGGCTCTGGCCCAACAGGGAGCACGAATCCAGCGCTGTACTAGGTCACCTTTGCCGTCTCCGCCTCCACCGCTGGCGTCAGTTGGATCTGGCCACCCTGGTGCCGGGAAAGGACATCCACTTCTGCTTCTGGTGCTCCAGGATCAAGATCGACGGCATCACGTATCAACCTTAGCCGGTGCACGCTACTTCACCTCACGCACCCAGATGTTCCGAAAGCTGATCGGCTCACTCGCATCGCCATGCGCCTGCAGCTTGATCGGTGCCCCGTCGAACGCCTTGTAAAACGGCTTGCCGATATACAACGTCTCACCCCGCAACGCGATGTGGTCCTGCACCAGCACGCCGTTGAACAGCACCGTCACATACGCCGGGCTCTTCACTGACCCATCTCCGTTGAACCGCGGCGCCGTCCACACCACGTCATAGCTCTGCCACTCGCCGGGCCTGCGCGCCGGGTTCACCAGCGGCGCGGCCTGCTTGTAGAGGCTCCCGGCCTGCCCGTTCACATACGTCGGGTTGTTGAACGAGTCCAGAATCTGCAGCTCATACCCCGCATCACCCGGTCCCGTTGAGGCCAGAAAAACACCGCTGTTCCCGCGCCCCTGGCCCGTGCCCGTGATGTTTGCCGGCACCTTCCACTCCACATGCAGCTGGTAATCCCGAAACTTGCGCCGTGTCGCAATGCTGCCCGCCCCTGACGAGGCGCCCGGCCGCTTGTTCACCGTCATCACGCCGTCGGCGACGGTCCACTGGGCCGGCGACCCATCCTGCGCCGACACCCACTCGTCCAGCCCCTTGCCGTTGAACAGCACAACCGCGTCCGAAGGCGGCGACGCCGCACTCACCCCCGGCGTCACTACCCTGGGCACAGGCTGCCAGACTTCGGTGTCTTCCGGTCGCGGCTTCCCGGCTTGCTGCGCCAAACCCACAGCGCTCGCACAGCCGAGAAGGACCGACGCATAGCCACAGCAACGTCGCAGAATCATCACGCCACCTTACGACAACGGAGCCGTAATAATCGGCGGTTCTGCAACCCCAGCGACCGGCGCCGCACTCACCCTGGGCCGTTTGTAGAAAGGCGTCGGCACCACCACCGCCTTCACCGGCAGGTCACGAATCTGCACCGCAACTTCCGTGCCTGGTGCGGTCATGTCGGCAGGCACATACGCCAGCGCAACGTTCTTCTTCAAGAACGGCGCCGGCGACCCGCTCGTCACCTCACCAATCACCTGGCCATCCAGAGACAGCACCGGGTACCCATCCCGCCCAATGCCGCGCTCCACCATCTCCAAACCCACCAGTCGCCGGGTCGGCCCGCCTGCGTCGGCAACCTTCTGCAGCGCCTCGCGCCCGACGAAGTCCGTGCCCTTGTCCAGCTTGCAGTACCGGCCCAGGTTCGCCTCAAACACGTTGATCGAGTCCGAAATCTCGTGCCCATACAGCGCCATTGCAGACTCCAACCGCAACGTGTTCCGCGAGCCCAGCCCACACGGCTGAATCCCGAACTCCGCGCCCGCGTGCAGCACCTCACCCCACACCCGCGAACTCGTCGGCTCATCGGCCGGGATGTAGATCTCAAACCCGTCCTCGCCCGTGTAGCCCGTCCGCGCGATCAGCACGTTGTGGCACCCGGCCACCTGCCCCCACGTGAACCAGTAATTCTTGATCGGCGTCAGGTCGGTCCCGGTCAGCTTCTGCAACGTGTCTTTCGCCCACGGTCCCTGGATCGCCAGCTGCGTGTAGTAGTCGCTGACGTCCATCACGTGCACGCCGCTCATCCCGCCGATCACCTGCCGCACCCACTGCACATCCTTCTCGCGCGTGCCCGCGTTGATCACGATCAGGTAGTCGTTTTCGCCCAGCTTGTGCAGGATCACGTCGTCCACAAACGTCCCATCCGGGTACAGCATCGCCGAATAGTGCGCCTGGCCCACCTGCAGCTTGCTCGCATCGTTCATCAGCAGCCGCTGCACCGCGGCCAGCGAGTTCGGCCCGCGCAGCTGGATGTCGCCCATGTGGCTCACATCGAACAGCCCCACCCCGGTGCGCACGGCCATGTGCTCGGCCATCAGACCGGCGTACTGCACGGGCATGTCCCACCCGCCAAAGTCCACCATGCGCGCTTTATGGCCATGGTGCGTGCTGTGCAGCGCCGTGCGGCGCAATACCCTGTCAACGATCGGCTGGTCTGTCAGCGGCTGGTCTGTGATTGCCATACATCACCCCGGTACAAGAATGTGCGCCGGCAAACCTGCCGCACGCGGTCTCGCTCAGGGTAGCAAAGCGTGGCTGCCGAAGTCGCTAGCGGTTCACCCGCGCCGCCGCCCGCCGCTCCCGCAGGCTTGCCCGCACAAAGCTGCTCACGGCAAAGTACCCGAACAATACCGCAAAGCCCACAAACAGCCAGAGGTGCCGCATCGTCCCCGGGTCAGCCCCCGCGCGAACAGCGCCCCGCAAACGCCACACCCCACCCGCCATGGTCATCGCCACGATCGCGAAGAAAACGCCCGTAACGCGCAGCCAGAGTGCGCTGGAAAAGGTCGCCAGCGGCCCCAGAAACGATCCGCTGGCCCGGCGTACCTGTGACGCACGCGGCGCGTTGCGTGAGGGCCTCTCCTGGCGAGGCATCAGCGCGGGGTCGGCGGAGGCGGTCCGCTGTGGTTGGCTGCCGCCCCGGTTGCGTGCTTCCGGGGCCTGGCGTGGATCGGGCGAGGTTGCCGCCTCGGCCACCGCCGCCAGGGTTTTGGCCGCATGCCGCGTGCCATATCCCAATGCCCGTCCCAGTTTTACCCTGTCCACCCCAACAGTGTACGCAGTGCCGGGCGGCGATAAGCGCCTCACACAGCCCCGGGGTCGCAGGCTGCATCCAAACGTCCCAAACAGGTGCGCGCCCCTGAAGCCCGCCCAGAGATCAACCCAAGGACATCCACCAAAACCCATGAAGAACTTCATCTTTACCGTGAGCGGATTGTGCGCTGCCGTCGCCGGTTTTCTCGTTTGGAGCCGCAACAAGCAGGCCAAGCCCGTCGAGCAGTTGGCGCACCGTCTGGAAGAAGCCTGGGCTGACCACCACACGCGTGTGTAAAACCCGCTCGTAACCGATGAAAGAACCTTGGTCAGGCCCCGGATGGGGCATTTCCTTCGGTTCGCATTCGGCGTACCCTAAAGGAAGATGTTGTACCCGTCTCTGCCGTTCCCGCCGAGGTTCTCCGGGAAGACCCATTGCGGGGTAGTCGATCGCAATCAGTCGAAAACAAGCCGGAGGTGGCGTTGAGTAAACACAACGAGCAGGTCAAAAACCTCATCCAGAAGCTCGGGGAAGCCATTCACGAGTCCGTCAGCGAATCGGAAACCATCGCCGAGGTCGTGCGCGAAATTCGTGAACAGGGCTTTGACGTCATCCTGATGCTCGAGGCCACCATCGGCCTCAATCAGGTGGACAAGGAAGAGGACGGGACCGAGGCCGAAGAGGCCGTTGAAGGTCCATTCACTCGCACCGACCTGAACTTCCTGAAGAGCCTGCGCATCAGCACGGAAGAAGATTAACCGGCGGTTCAAGCTTCGTGCGGACCACGATAGAAAATTCCCTCGCCCCCATGCTACATTCGGGCGTCCCACAACCCTCCCTTGCGCGTCAGAGGGGGTGTGGCCTTCCGAGGTGGCAATACAATGAGAGATACGTTGGGTGTTTTGCTTGCTGGGGGCGCCGGCGAGCGACTGTTCCCCCTGACACGCGACCGCGCCAAGCCCGCTGTGCCGTTTGCCGGTCAATACCGGATTATCGACATCACCCTGTCGAACTGCATCAACTCCGACCTCCGTTCCGTTTACATCCTCACCCAGTACAAAGCGCTCAGCCTTAATCGCCATATCCGCGAGGGCTGGGGTTCCGTCGTCGCGACGGAGCTTGGCGAGTTCATTGAGATCCTCCCGCCCATGCAACGCGTGTCCAAGAGCTGGTACCAGGGTACCGCCGACGCCGTCTTCCAGAACATCTACTCCATCGGTGCCGAAGAACCAAAATACGTCCTCATCCTTTCCGGCGATCACATCTACAAAATGAACTACGCGTTGATGATGGAGCACCACTGCAAGACCGGTGCCGACGTCACCATCGCCACCCTGCCCATCAGCCCCGATGAGGTCTCGGCATTCGGCGTCGTGCAAATCGAGAAGAACGGAGAGGTCAGCGGCTTTATCGAGAAGCCGAAGACCACCGACCTTCGTTCGCCGTTCAACCCGGAGATGGTCGACGCTTCCATGGGCATTTACCTCTTCAACACCGACGTCCTGCTGCCCGAGCTGATGCGCGACGCCGAAGATCCCGACTCCAAACACGACTTTGGGCACGACATCCTGCCCAAGCTGCTCGGCCGCTACCGCGTGCAGGCCTACAACTTCGTCGACGAGAACAAAAAGCAGGCGCTCTACTGGCGCGACGTGGGCACGCTGGATGCCTACTACGAAGCCAACATGGACATCGCCAGCTTCGTCCCCGTGTTCAATCTTTACGACCGCAGCTGGCCCATGCGCACCCGCGCCTACCAGTACCCCCCGGCCAAATTTGTCTTCGGCGAACCCGGCCGTACCGGCATGGCGATCAACTCCATCGTTTCCCCCGGCTGCATCGTCTCCGGCTCCGTCGTGCGCAGCTCCGTGCTGTCGCATGACGTCCGCGTAAACAGTTACGCCGACGTCGACAGCTCGGTCATCTTCTCGCACGTCAACATTGGCCGTCACTGCCGCATTCGTCACGCCATCATCGACCGCAATGTCAACATCCCGGACGGCACCGTCATCGGCTTCGACCCGGAAGAAGACAAGAAAAAATACTTCGTCAGCCCCAGCGGCTTAACCGTAGTCACCCGCGACTACTCGGTCTACGAGAACCCGGTCTCCCCAGAGTTCCTCGCACAAAACTTCTAAAACCAACGCCAAGTACGCAAAAGAACGCCAAGTTTCGCCACGAATCCCGTAGCGTGCCTTGGCGTTCTTAGCGTCCGTTGCGTTGGTCTTTCGCTCTTTACGCCTTAGCGACGCTTCCCAAACCGGTACACCACACCGCCACCCAGCGAAAAGAACTCCCGCGTCTCCGTCCCGAAGTGCTCAAAGATCAGATCCGGCGAGAGGCGCACGGCCAGCTTCGGCGTTGCATTGAAGTCGATCGACCCGCCGATCGCACCCCACGGCGTTGTGCTGTTGTTGTACATCCCGAACGCCGAAGGCGGCGTGTTCGGCGGCAGGTTCGCGTCGTTCTTGATCGAGTGGTCGTATTGCCCGTGATCCGCGCCCACCAGCGCGTGATAGTCAATCGCGGCATAGCGATTCTTCGGCCCGCGGTAGTTCACGCCGCCGGAGATGATGTTCTGGAACACCGCCGCGCGCGTGTTCGGCAGTGACGCGGTGGGGATGAGGTCGGTATCGCCGCCTTCCCAGCGGTAGTCCGCCGCCACGCCCAGGTGACTTCCGAGCCAATAGGTACCCATGACCTCGGCGCCGCCCAGGTTGTAGCGCTTGGGCAGGTTCTGGCCGGCCTGGCCGTTCATCAGGCTCAGCCCGGCAAACAGCTCAAACTTCTCGTCATAGGTGGCGACCTTTACGGGGGCAATCTGCGCTGCCACTGTGCGGGAAGAGATCGGCGCAGTGCCAGGGGCCGCCGTTGTACCCGTCTGGCTGGAACTTGAACTGGTGCCCGGAGCCGGTGTCTGTGCCCATGCCGGCATCCCCAGCAAAGGCAGGGAAAGCAGGGAAGAGCCGAGCAGAATGCGAGACGCGAAGCGTGGGGCAGGCAAGCGGTTTTTGAACAACACAATCCTCTTTAAGGCATAGCTCCGGCCAGACCGGCGCTGCGGAAACTCGCGCACATGCTGATCGCGCAACCTGTTCAGGATATACCGCGCCGTGCCGCACACCTTCAGTGGCAGACGAACGCCGCACCGGCTTGGTGAGCGCGGCACTCTGCGCCTGCATCTGGATGCCGTTCAAAAACGTATCTACAGACGGGATGTGGCGCGTCGGGCCCAGAGTGACACACGCACGTCACATCCTTTTCTGCATCGAAATCAACGAACCTCCCAGACCTGCCCGGCAACACAGTGCGGCATGCGAGAATGGAGAGTGCTGTCCGGGCGGATGCAGTCGCCCGCAGCAGGAGACAAAACCATGGGTGAACTTTTTCAACCATCCCACCTGATCGTTCTCGCCATCATCGTCGTCGTGTTCTTCGGTGGTAAGAAGCTGCCCGAGCTCGGCAAGGGTCTCGGCGAAGGCCTGCGCGGCTTCAAAGACGGCATGAAGGGCATCACCGACGAGCCCACCAGCTCCACCAAGCCCGGCGAAACCGCCCACATCGTCACCCCCAAGGCAAGCGAAGAAACCAAGACCACCACGCAGGTCTAGTCAGGCCAGGGCTCGCGGACGCCGCAGAAGCCCTCTGCGTTTTTGGCGCATTCTTTGCGTTCTTTGCGTTCCTGCTTTTCGCATCCAGCAGCCACATCTCTGAGGCGCCACGAACGCATGAAGCTCAAGTCTCCCTTCCTGGTAAAGCCCGGCACCAAGGTCAAACTTTCCGCCCTCAAGACGGACTCGACCGGTGACTTCGACGATTCGGAAGCCGCCGCCTCGGCGCTCGAAAAGCACCGCGAGCAGCTGGCCGAGCTTCAGGAACTCTTCTTTGCCTCGCAATCCAAGGCCCTCCTGATTGTTCTCCAGGGCATGGACACCGCCGGCAAAGACGGCACGATCCGTCACATCTTTACGGGCCTCAATCCGCAGGGCTGCGATGTCGCCGCTTTCAAGGTCCCCACCTCGCTCGAGCTTCGCCATGACTTCCTTTGGCGCTGCCACGAACAGGTGCCTCCGCGCGGCATGATCGGCATCTTCAACCGTTCGCACTATGAAGACGTCCTGTCGCCGCGCGTGCACGGCAAGCTCTCCAAAAAGCAGATTCGGCAGCATCTGGACGATATCAATGCCTGGGAGAAGACCCTCACCGACAACAACGTCCTGATCCTCAAATTCTTCCTCCACATCTCGCACGGGGAGCAGACCAAGCGACTCCAGGCGCGCATCGATGACCCCTCCAAACACTGGAAGCTCTCGCCCTCGGACTTCGAAGAGCGCCAGTTCTGGGGCGACTACATGGACGCCTACGAGGACATCTTCCGCGAGACCAGCCACAAGCATGCCCCCTGGTTCGTCATCCCGTCCGACCACAAATGGTTTCGCAACGTGGCCATCTCCGGACTCCTGGTCGAGGCGCTGCAAAGCCTGAAGCTCAGCTACCCCGAGCCGACCTTCGACCCCAAAGACATCGACCTCAAGGCCGAATCGCCCAAGCAGGTAGCCCGCCAGGCGCAGCAACGCGCCAACCCCGACGCACCCGCACCCACCTCACAAAAGACAAAGTAGAACGGCTCCAGCTCACGGCTAAGCTTCCTGAACCCAGCTAGAGCGTCACCAGCACCACCGCGCCTACGGCCAGCGCCATCCCCGCTAACTGGCGCCGGCCGGGCCGTTCGTGCAGCACGCCCGCAGCCAGCAGGATAGTGGAAGCCGGGTACAGCGAAGCCAGCACGGCCGCCACATCCAACCGCCCCGCCCGGGTCGCTGCGATGTACAACAGGTTTCCGCCCGTATCCAGCACCGCTACCCCAAGCGCCCATAACCATCCATTGCTCGGCAGCCAGACGTTCCCTTGCGTCGCATCCTCCCGCCGGCCCAGTGACAGCGCCCCAAGCAACACGGCGCACGTCACCAGGCTGCCACACCGGGCCAGAGCCATCGGCTCAAACACACCGAGCGGATTCGCGAACTTCAGCCCGGCGAAGTAAAGCCCAAAGCCTACGCCGCCAAGCAGTGCCAGCCCCATCACTTCACGCGACTCCGGCTCGGCTCCCGCAGAAGGGGCCGCCACCAGCCAGATTGCCGCCGCTGCCAGCGCAAAGCCAACCAACCGCAGCGCACTCGGTCGGCCCTCCAGCACCATGCCCACTGCTGCCGGGATCGCCGCCGCAAGCAGGCCACTGATGGCCGCCGAAACGCCCATCGCGCCCCGCGCCAGGGCGATATAAAACGCGGACAACGAGAGCCCCGCGACCACGCCACAGCCCAGGCCCCAAAATACCGGCGCGCCGTGAAGCACCACGCCACCCCGCGCCATCAGCACGCAAGCCAGAACAAGGAGGCTCATCGCATGGCCGGAGATCACCACCCGCAGCGCCCCGCGCGTGGAGCCACCCGCGGCCTTGACCCCCATACCGCCGGAGAAATCCCCGCCACCCCAACTCACCGCCGCGAGCAAGGCCAGCACCGCGCCCGAAGACGCGCCTGTAGATGTCACGTTTGCGGCCTAGGGCTGCGAAGGGCTGCTGGCCGGCGTTGCCGGGCCAGCCGCTGTGGTGGTGGGCCGCGACGGGCCGGACTGCTGCGCCGTCGGGTAGTAGCCCTTTTTCGCGATTACCTCAAGATTAGGCCGCATCACGCGCACTTCCACCGACCGGAACTTCCCGTCGATGAACGGCTCATGGCTGTAGTAGCCGATCGTGTACTGCGTCCGCACCTGCTCGGCGAGCTTGGCAAAGCTGTCCTGGATGCCGCGCGGCCGGAACTCCGGATCGCACTGCCCGCCGGTAGCATCCGCATAGTGCGGCAGCACATCGTCACGCATCTGCAGCGGCAGGTGAACGCGGCTAAGCCACCCCAGGCCTGAAATCGCCGAGTCGCCCACCAGCGTGCCGTAGACCGAAATCTGATTCGTCTGCAGGAACCGGACCACTTCCTTGGTCTTGGCCGTCGACCCATATTCCTTGCCGTCGGAGATCACGTAGATTACGCGGCGGCGTCCCTTACCGGCCTTGGCCACCGTCTCCGCCGCGGTCAGGATGGCGTCGTTCAACGTGTGGAACTCCCGCTCCGGCGTCTGCATAATCACGCCCGCGTTGTTGTTCCCATTGGTGTTCGGGTCCACGGGCAGGTTGTTTTTGCAGGTCGTGCAGGCCAGCGGACCGCCCATCGCCATGTTCGGTTCGCGCCCGGGTCCCTTGCTGCGGTCCAGCGCCGTCGTCAAGCGGTAGCTCTGCGCGCCGGTGAAACCGGTCTGCTGCTTCACGCCGTTGTTGTAGGTGAAGATCGACACTTCGTCGTAAGGCGTAAAGGCCGCTTGTAACGCGCTCAGCGACGCATTGATCTTCTGCATCGTGTCGAACGTCACACTTTGGTCGATCACAAGCGCAACGCTCAGCGGAATCGGATCGACCGTGAACAACCTCGCCTGCTGACGAAGGCCATTCTCATACACCTGCACATCGCGGTAGGTGATTCCCGGAACAAGGCTGCCCTTGGAATCCTTCACTGTGAACGGGATTTCGACAAAGTTTACGGTCGTGACGATGTTTGCCGCGTGAGTCTCCGGTGCCGGCCCACTGTCAGCGTCCTGCTGTGCCTGCGTCGAGGGCGCCGGCATGGAGGGCAGGGCTGCCGGCACCGCATCCGCGGGTTTGCTGGCCACGGGCTGTGGCGCTGGTGCGTTCACGGCCGGGGCCGTCGGGGTGATAGTGTTCAGCCGCGGCAAAGCCTGCGGCGTGGGGGCATCCGGCACGTTGCTGGTCTGCGCTACCGCCATTGCGCCCGCACAGACGAGGCCCAAGCCTACTGTTGTTCGCCAGATCCTGCCCATTCCCAACTGCATTCGTTCCTCAATCTCCGCAGCTAACCGTCGCTGCTCTCAAAGCCACTCTGCCCACATGCCACGTACCGGGTAAACGTCTACCAGCCTAACAGCGCGACCAGGAAGCTGGGGCACACCTAGTCAGACGCAAGTACCCCCTACCTCGTTGTGCCTCGCACCGTGCCTGCTGCGTTCGGGCCCTGTTCGGCGCCACCTGCGTTCACGACCCGTCCCACTACCCTGTCGCCAAAAGCGCCTTTACACGCGTCTAATAGGTTGTATGCGCTCCCTGTTGTTCTGCCGCCTGTTCGCGCTCGCGGTCCTGTCGACCCTCGCCGTGGTTCCTCAACTCCGTGCGCAGGAGGCGCCGTCCCCTGACGACCCTCCGCCCATGAGCAAAGCACCCAAGCAGGAAGAACCCGCGTACCACACCGGTTCGACCCTGAAGGTCAACGTGAACCTCGTCGACGTGTACTTTTCCGTGCGCGACAAAAACGGCTTCGTCACCGGGCTCACCAAGGACTCCTGCCAGGTCGCCGAGAACCATGATCCGCAGACCATCAAGCGCCTCACGCAGGAGAAAAACCTCCCGCTCACCATCGGCATTCTGCTGGACACCTCCGGGAGCCAACAAAACGTTCTCCCACTGGAAAAGGACTCCGGTGCGCGCTTTCTCCGAGAGATCCTGACGCCCAAGGATGAGGCCTTCCTGATCTCCTTCGACGTCAACGTCGATCTGCTCTCCGACTACACCAACTCACCCGCCGAGCTCCATCGAGCAATCGACAAGGCTTCCATCAACGAAGCCAGCTCTTCCGCCGGTATTCCCGGCATCGGCGGCGGCCCCATGCCGACCTCGAATCCCCGGGGCACCCTGCTCTATGACGCCGTCTACCTCGGCGCACATGACAAGCTGATGTCCCAGACCGGCCGCAAGGTCCTCGTGATCCTCACCGACGGCCAGGATCAGGGCTCACAGGTCAAGATCAAGGAAGCTATCGAGGCCGCGCAAAAGGCCAACGTCATCGTCTACCCCATCCTGATCGCCGACCGCGCCAGCTACGCCTCTGCCGGCATCCTGTACACCGGCTCCGGCCAGATGGACCAGCTCGCCCGCGAAACCGGTGGACGCGTTATCAACGTTGGCAACAACGGCCGCCGCCTGGAAGACGCCTTCGATCAGATCCAGGACGAACTCCGCACCCAATACCTGCTCAGCTACACCCCAACCAACAAAAAGGCGGACGGCACCTACCGCAAGATCGACATGACCTGCGGGAAGGACGCCAAGGTCCAGGCTCGCAAGGGCTACTACGCCACCAGCAGCGAGGAACAAGCCTCCACCGAGTAGAAGCAGCAAACTGGGAAGTAGGAAAACGGAAGCAGGGCGTCCCTGGGGCATGAAAGCAACGTGCGAAGCCGGACACGTCCCACCCGCCCATACTTCCGTGGCGACCTTTGCGCAAACTTTGCGTCCTTCGCGTTGCCGCTTTTCTCCAGCAGCGCAGTAGCGGCTCAATCGCGCGCGCTACATACGCCCCGCAGTCGCTCCCGACACCGCCGGCGCCAAAGGCTCCACCGTATTCGTGTCGATCTCCTCGGCCAGCCATCCTTCCGCCCCAAAGTCCTTCAACACCACCGTTATTACCAGGTCGTCTTCCGGCGGATCACTCTTGCCGGACGGGTTCTTCCAACTCGCCTGGAAAGCGATGACGCCCGGCGCCAGCTTGCGCTGATTCAACACCTTGGGCGGAGCAAAATGGGCCGTGTGGAAGGGGCCGCTGTGCAGCCAGGTGACCGCCCGCCGGATCTCATCCTTGCCACTCGCGATGACGCCGAACCGGTTCACCGTCACGCAGTCGTCTGCGTGCAGCTTCATGATGGCGTCCACGTCGTGCGTGTCCCAGGCTTTACCCCAAAGATCGACAAATTGTTGCGCTGACCCTACCGTCTGTCCGAAAGCACTGCCAGCCATCCCGACGGTCAGGGCAAATATACCCAGATAGGTTCGTGTGGCTTTTCTCATGCCCCGAGCATAGCCCCGGGAGTTCCCCGATGGGAACCCTCAACCCTGCCCCTTTCGCAGCATTACCGTCCTGTGCAAAAGCGGCACGCATGCACAAGCAACCAACCACCAGGATCCAACAGCCTCCATCCCCAGCTGCCAGCTCAGGCCTCCATCGCTCCCGAATAAATCGCCATCCCCGCCACGGCATCGACACCCATCGCATCCAGCGCGTCCACTTCGGCCTGCTCTTTGATCCCACCCGCCACGATCAGCTGCTTGGCTGTCGTCGACCGAAGAATCGCCGCCACATCCACCGGAAAGCCGCGCATCGTCCCCTCGGTATCCACATGCGTATACAGAAACGCCGCACAAAAATCCTCGAGCCATGTGACGGCTTCTTCCGGCGTCAGCTCCACCCGGTCTTTCCACCCCCGCACCGCCACCTTGCCGCCCTTGGTGTCGACCGAGAAGCACAACGCGTCCTCGCCCAATGCGGTCTTCAACGCCGCCGCAAACTCCAGTCGAATCAGCTTATGCTTGCGCGGTGTCTGGGCGTCGTCCGCCGCGCCAAACAGGCTTGATCCATAGATCACCCGCTTGGCCCCGCTTTCCAGCAAGCGCCGGCCATCCTCGGCCGTGCGCAACCCACCGCCTACCTGGCACGGCAACCGCCGGCAGATCATCTCAATCAGCTGCCGGTTTTCGCCCTGGCGCATCGCCGCATCCAGGTCAATCAACTGCACCAGCGGGTAGCGCGCAAATCGTTCAATCCAATACTCGAAATCATCAAAGGCCAGCTTCAGGGTTTCTCCCTGCACCAGCTGCACAATCCGTCCACCCATCAGGTCAATCGAAGGAATCAACACACACCCATTCTCGCAGCACGCCCGGCCGCCTTCAGGTCCGGCCGTTGTGCACCGAGCTAGAAGTGCACCGTCACGCCAGTGTTGATCGTGATCAGGCCACTCGACTTGCTGTTGAACAGCCCGAACGCCTGCCCGGCACCGATCTCCACCACGCGAAAATCCACCACGGGCGCGATCGGGATATCCAGCCCGCCCAGCACCTCGTACGCTGCCCCGCTGTTGCCGAAATTTGTGCCGCTCGGCAGGCTGCTGACATTTGCCGTCGACGTGGCAAAGTAGCCCACCGAAACCTGCGCATACGGCCGCATCCGCAACACCGGCGGCTTAAACGTGGCCTTCACCCCCACCATCGCCGTCTGCACTCCCGGCGTCCCGGGCTTGGTCGACCCACGCAGATCCAGACCAAGGTCGACCACGCCCAAAGGAGCAACCGCAACGTCACCCCGCCGCCGATGCCCGCCACCGTCACCGACCGGTACTGCTCCGTGCAGGCCGAGAGCGAACAATTCAACCCCGTCGGCAAACTGGACACGTGAGGGATCGAGAGGGTCGCGTACACCTCAACAAACTGCGCGTACCCTTCGCCGGTCGCGCAAAGCAACAGAACAAATCCAAGCATTCGCAGAGTGCGCACAGCATGCCTCCAAAGATCAGGTGCGCGGACTATAGCGCACTCAAGTCTCCGTTCCGCATGAAATCCAGATGCAATGCGCAGCCAGTCCTCACAGCAGAGATCACCCTGCCGCGTTCTACGGAGCTTTGCTTCCTGCAACCCGCGCCGGGAACTCTTCCGCATCATCGAAAGGGTTCGCCCGCTTCCCAGGCAGCGTCCATAAAAAAGGGCAACGACGCCCTTCCTCGACGGCTTCCAACTTCCTCGGCGACACACAAGAGCCGCCCACAAGGAGACCCCGATGGCTGATCAGCAAGGGACCGGCAAGCACGCCCACAAGAGCGCAGCAGAACCCTACGAACATCACGAAGCTCCCACCTCCAAGGGCGCCTCAAGCCAGGCAAGCAGCAGCGCCGAGCACAGCAGTTCGTCAGGCAGTGACAGCGGAGAGCAGGGCACCGGCAAGCACCCCCACAAGAGCTCGCACGACCCCAAGGAACATCACGAAGGCGCCAAGGCCAGCAAGTAAGCCCGCGCCCCTTAGGCGACGGGACTGCAAGCTTCGCAGTTCCGCCCCGCCTCAATCAACACAGCACCATGCGCTGCGCAAGCCTCTTTTCCTCTAGCGCACAGACGGACGCCCAGCCAGCACCGTCGCACTGCCGCCCAGGTTCGTCTCGCTACAAGGCTGCGCGATCCCGGCCAGCAGCGCCGGCGGCAGATCGCCTGTTCCAAACCGCGCCGCGTACCAGACCACCGACGTGAAGTTCCCCGCGCCAAAGTCCATCACCTGGTCTTCCGCGGCATACTTCCGCACCAGTGACGGATCGCCCAACGCACGTCCAAAAAACACAACCGCATCCCGCAATGTGCGGTCATGGGCACGGAAGCCATACAGGTCCACACCCTGCTGCTCCGCAAACTCAGCCGTAAGAATCAGCGGCTCCAACGCAAAGATCTGGTAGTGCAGCGCCCGCTCATGCCGCGCCATCTCCTTCGGAAACGAGCCGTCCGGAGCAAGCTCACGCACAGCCTCCTTGAAGATCCCCACACCCGTTTGAAAGAGCGTGTTATCCCCGGCTGTTACACCCGCCGCAGTCGCCGCCAACCCGCGCCAGTAATGATGATTGTTCTGCGTATCCGTTGGCTTTTCAAACGATAGGTCCTTGCGCACCACAGCATCCAGCCACGTCGCCACGGCTCGCTGCTTGCCTGAATCCAGTGCCGTATCCTGCGCCAGCACAGACGCTGTAATCGCGGCACTGCTCGCCGTCCACTCCACCTGGTACCAAGCCTGGGACGACGTCGCCCGGTCATAGTGCAACAGGGCTCCGGCCTTTGCCCACGCCTCCATCTGGTCCAGCGCACAGCGTGCTTCGGCCTCATCGCCCGTAGCCACCCATCGATTCATGCCACCGGTGATGCGCGTTGCAAACGCCCCATACACGTGCGTCGCCGCAGCTTCCGCAGGGTTTGTCGGCCCATGCGAGCCCTGCAGGTAGTGCGGCGGAATCACCATCTCACCCAGCGGCGCCGCTACCTCCGGCAGCTTCACACACGAGGGCAGATGCGCCACTGCCGCCTGCACCACCGGATCCGTGCTGCTCTTCAACGCCGCCCGCCGGGTCGCCACATCCAGTAGCGAAGCCCGTGGATCCCGCACCCGCTGCGCCAACACCTGCACACCAACAGAAAGGCTCAACATCAGCACACAAAGCTGCCAACGTTGAGCCTTCCTCATGGTCGAACACCCTCACAGATCAAGCGACTAGCAAATCCTCACTAGCCACCAAACCTAGTTAAAGCCACGCCGCGTCCGGTTGAACGAGTTTTCCCGCTCCCGCTCCCGCATCCGCTCACCAAGCTGCGCCGCATCCTCATTCCGCCGCTTCTTCTCGCCCGCAGAAAACGTCCGTGCCTCACTCCGCGAGATCTTCTTGTGCGCCGTCATGCCTTCCAGCAAAAACTCCGCCGCACTCACCGCAACCTCAACCTCGGTGCGGCTGTTCACTTTCAGCGGCGACAACTTGTCAAACAGCCCCTGGATCTCCTTCAGCGCCGTAAACACGTTCTGCGCCGGCTGCTTGTCGTTCAACTCCACCACGCCGCCCAGGTTAAAGAACTGCTCAATCTGCTGCGTATTCGTGTCGGCGAAGTAGCTGTCATACACACTCGCCACGGACTGCCGAATGATGTCGCGAATCACCACCTCCGACCCGCGCATCTCGCCCTCATACTCCAGCTCGATCTTGCCCGTGATCCCCGGCAACGCCGCAATGATGTCGCCCACACGCGGTACCACCAGCGACTCACCATGCAGCAACGCGCGGCGCTCCGCGTTCGACACAACTAACTCCATCGTCGCGATAGGAAGACGTTGCGAAACGCCCGACTTCTTATCAACCTTCTTGTCCTCACGAGCCGCAAACGCCACACCCTCCACGATCTGCCGGATGTAATGCGGAATAAAGATCCGCTCAATCGAAGGCCCGCTCTGCCCCGGCGCATCCGCATACGCGCGCGCCGTCCAGGCCTCCTGCTCCGTGATCGCAATCGCCTCGTCCATCGACTCCGGATAATGCGTCCGGATCTCCGACCCGATACGGTCCTTCAGCGGCGTCACAATTTTGCCGCGCGCCGTGTAGTCCTCCGGGTTCGCGCTGAACACAATGGCCACATCCAGCTCCAGGCGCACCGGGTAGCCCTTGATCTGCACATCACCCTCTTGCATGATGTTGAACAAGGCCACCTGGATCTTGCCCGCCAGATCCGGGATTTCGTTGATCGCAAAGATCCCACGATTGGCGCGCGGCAGCAGCCCATAGTGCATCGTCAACTCGCTGCCGAGCTCCTGCCCGCTGCGCGCCGCCTTGATCGGGTCCACATCGCCGATCAAATCCGCCACTGTCACATCCGGCGTCGCCAGCTTTTCCACATATCGCTCCTGCTGGTTCATCCACGCAATCGGCGTATCATCGCCCCGCGAAGCGATCATGTCCTTCGCAAACCGGCTCAACGGCGCATAAGGGTTATCGCGCAGCTCACTGCCCGCCACATACGGCACACACGGATCCAGCAAGCCCGTGAGCGCGCGCAGAATGCGGCTCTTGGCCTGCCCGCGCAGCCCCAGCAGGATGAAGTTATGGCGGCTGAGCAGGGCATTCACCACCTGCGGCACCACGGTATCGTCATAGCCCACGATGCCCGGAAACAGGGACTCGCCCTCTTCCGGTCCGCCTGGCGCAATCGCACGCAAGCGGGAAATCAGGTTGTCGCGCAGCTCATCCTTTACGCTGCGATTCACACGCTCCGGCGTGAACTGGCTTTGGCGAAGCTCGCCGAGTGTCTTTGGGAATTGCGTTACAGGGGCCGTCTTTTCGGTCGAAATCGCCATGCTTCAAGTATAGACGCGCAGGCCTTACGCCACCGGCGGGCGAGTTCACCCCACCTTGGCCCCGCCTTACTCCTGCCATGAGACGGAAAGAATGCCCGGCTGTGTGCGTAGCTCCCCAATGGCCTTGGGCGTATGCGGCGACCGCGTCGCACGCCCACGCCAGCGCAGCGTGCACTCCAGCCGGGACAGCACATCGGCCGGTTCATACGTCGGCCTCCACGCCACAATCGAGTACCCCGCCTTCCGCAGCAGATCCCGCAGCGTCGCCTCATCCGGTGCCTCGGCATTCAATCGCAGCTGCACCACCCCTCGGTGTTCCCGCGGCAGAAAGCCCTCCACTCGCTTCAATCCCCACAGGGCCACAATCCCGATCGCGCCGCCCGTGCTTCCCAACACCAGCTGCCCACCGCCAAACAGCAGCCCCAGCACGGTCACAAACCACATCGTCGCGGCCGTGGTCACCCCGGTCACGGAGTGCTCACGCTTCAGAATGACGCCCGCCCCGATAAACCCGATTCCTGACAAAATGCCCAGCGGCAACCGCATCAGATCCATCACCGCAAACGAGCTTGGCGTCTTCCCACTCATCGGCAGCATCAGGTTCACCTGCACCATCGCCAGCGCCGCCGCCAGGCACACCAGCATGGTCGTGCGGATCCCCGCCGGGTGCCCCTGCTCATCCCGGTTCAGCCCAATCAGGAAGCTCGCCACCGCCGCCAGCCCCAGCCGTAGCGCAATCTGCTGCCAATGCAATTCCAGCGTCATCGCCCAGCCCTCCTGCCGCCCAGCCCGGCGTCCACGCTCGTTCGCTAGACTAGGAGATGCAATGGCCTTCTCTTTGTTTGGCAAGCGCGACAAGACACCTGAGCCTGAAGCCGAGGCTCAACCCGAGCGCGCGGCCAACCCGGCCGCGGACGCCCCCGCAGAACCCGCCCGTCGCGGCTTCTTCGAGCGCATGCGGGAAGCCGTCACCCGCACCCGCGAATCCCTCTCCACCCAGATCGCCTCCGTCGTCGCCCTCACCCGCGAAGTCGACGAAGCCTCCCTCGACGACCTCGAGTTCGCGCTCCTCGCCTCCGACATCGGCGCCGTCACCACAGACGAAATCATCGGCCGCCTCCGCGAGCGCGCCCTCCGCCACGGCCTCGCCAACGGCGAAGAGCTCAAAATCGCCCTTAAAGACGAGATCCGCCGCATCCTCGACGCCGTCGACACCCCCGTCGCTCACCCCGCCTCCGGCCCCGAAGTCGTCATGATGGTCGGCGTCAACGGCACCGGGAAAACCACCACCTCCGGCAAGCTCGCCGCCATGCTCCATCGCAACGGCTACAGCGTGCTCCTCTGCGCTGCCGACACCTTCCGCGCCGCCGCCATCGAGCAGCTGGAAGTCTGGTCCCAGCGCTCCGGCGTCGACCTCATCAAGACCAAGCAGGGCGGCGACCCCTCAGCCGCCCTCTTCGACGCGCTCGCCTCCGCCAAGGCCCGCGGCACGGACATCGTTTTGGTCGACACCGCCGGCCGCCTCCACACCAAAACCGACCTCATGAAAGAGCTCGACAAAATGCGCCGCACCGCCGAGCGCCAGGTCCCCGGCTCCCCCCACCAAACCCTGCTCGTGATCGACGCCACCACCGGCCAGAACGGCATGCAACAGGCCAAGCTCTTCACCGAAGCCGCCCGCGTCACCGGCATCGTCCTCACCAAGCTCGACGGCACCGCCAAAGGCGGCATCGTCGTTGCCATCGCCCGCGAACTCGGCCTGCCCGTCCGCTACGCAGGCGTCGGCGAAAAGATTGACGACATCCTCCCCTTCGATTCAAAGGCCTTCGTCGATAGCTTGATCAGCTGACGCAGGCCGCACGCTTCGCAAGCTGCGCAGAAACCTGCTGGCTTTTTGCCTTTGTCACCCGAAGGGGATTTGCGTTTGCGGTCGCCGCTGCTTTCCTGCTGTGCTTCCTGCGGGAATCCGCCCGCTGCGTGGGGAACTAAGCCGTCCGGCGTCGCCACGTTAGATCAGCAAACGGAATGAGACCCGGAACGTCCAAACAGAGTCACAATCGAAGGCAACCAACTCAAGAGCAACAGAACCTAAAAACGAGTTAGGGTCGTCGCACAGGTTGTCAAGATTACGCTCGTTGTATTCAACCCGAACAACTGTTTACTAATCAGAGACAATAGGCGTATCTTCACCCACGGCGATCTGAGTCATTCTGAGTCAGTTCCCGGCAGTGCACCAGGAAGCAGGACGATTCACCAGGCCCGAATGGGCTAACGGAATCCAGTCAGCTCTTAGGACGCACCGCGCAGGGGAACGATTCACCGTTCGAACAAAATTTGCTCTGTAGGAACGTCCCATGCACCAGGTAATTGCGACACTTTTCTCACTCTTAATTGCACTCTGCCACCACACCAGCCTGACCGCACGTCCCGTCCAGGCGGCAGAAATCTCATTCGATGTGCCATCTACCTCAGCGAACGCGCCGGCAATGATCCTCCCCGACCGCTACCAGCTCGCCCGCTATTCCGCTTCAGAGGGCAGCTATTCTGAAGCAGCATGCCTCTCCTGCCGCCGGACAGACGCTTCCTCGAGCGATCGCTAGACCTCGCCGAGGCCGCTGCGGCCTTTGCCTCCCCGAACCCCACGGTCGGTTGCGTCCTTGTTCGCGATCCTGAGTCGGAAGGCACCCTGCTGGGCGAAGGCGCTCACCGCTACGATGAGCGTGACCACGCCGAGATCGCGGCCCTGAAAGCCGCCACCTCGGCCGGCCGCAACGTCCAGGGCGCCACCGCCTACGTCACGCTCGAACCTTGTTCTCACCACGGCCGCACCGGCCCTTGCGCCGACGCCCTGATCGCCGCTGGCATCGGCCGCTGCGTCGTCGCCACGCAAGACCCGAACCCCCTCGTCAGCGGGCAGGGCATCGCGAAACTCCGCAACGCCGGCGTCGAGGTCGATCTCCTTGATCCGTCCGGCTCCCTGGCCCAGCGCGCCCGTCGCCTCAACGACGCCTTCGCCTTCTCCATCCAGCACGGCCGTCCCTTCGTCACGTTGAAGGCCGCCGTCTCCAGAGACGGCAAGCTCGCACCCGAACCCGCGAAACGCCTCACCCGCGAGCCCTTTTGGCTCACCGGCCCCGCCGCCCGGGAAGACGTCCAGCGCCTTCGCCACCTGGCCGACGCCCTCGTCACCGGCATCGGCACCGTGCTCGCCGACGACCCCTCGCTTACCGACCGCACCGGCCTCCCCCGCCGCACACCACTCACCCGGGTCGTCCTCGACACTCAGCTCCGCATCCCACTCACCTCAAAGCTCGTCACCACCGCCGAAGACGATGTGCTCCTGTTCTGTGCCCAGGACGCCCCCAGACCACATGAAGAGGCCCTCCGCGCCGAAGGCGTCGAAGTGGTCCGCCTCCCCTCGAAAGACGGCCAGCTCGACCTGGAGTACGTTCTGGCGGCCCTTGCTCCTTTCCGCAGCGTTCTTCTCGAAGCCGGAAAATCCCTCAACACCGCCTTCCTCACGCAGGACCTCGTCGACAAACTGATCCTCTACACCGCCCCGGTCGATCTCGGCCCCAAGGCCCTCCCCTTCGCCAACATCCCCTCTCTCGGTGAACTCAAGAGCCGCCTCACCAGCACCACCGAACAGATGTTCCGCAACGGCGAAGCCCAGGACCACCGCCTTGCAGGCTACCTGCACGACCCGTGGGTCTAAGCTCGCCCAAAGCTTAACCCTCCAAAGGCCCCCCCTTTTTCGGAAGCACATCAGGAAGAGGCCAGCGGCCCTTAGAGCGATTGACGGTGGCCAGGGCCTTTGCGCCTCTCCGAAGCTCCTGAGAGCAACCCGTCAACTCGCAGATCGCATCTTCGATCTTTCAGCCAACCTGCACGCGACTGAAAACGAGCACGTTTTAGGGCGCCCCATGCTGCAGGCACTTTGCACCGTCTACGAGATCTACCTGTCCGGGGTGCTGAAGCGGTATCTCCGACCTGGCATTTGGCAATAAAGATGGACAGGAGCAAACAGCTGTCCGAAGCACGGCTGCGTGCTGCAGCGAGCCGCAGGGCTTTGGCAGAAGCCAAAGCGCAAATAGATGAGACCAAGGTCGTAATCGAACGTTCCAAGGAACAGCTGCAGCGGTCAGACGCCGTTCTTGAAGAATTGGCGGGGGCCATGAGACAGCCCGACACGCCAGCCAAAAACCCCGATGATTTCGTGACAGAGGATGGGGCGAGAGCGCCGGAGTAGCTGCTTAGCCCAGTTTGGTACTACTTTGAAGTTCCAGATCTAAAGTCTTTGTTCTAGAGAGTTTGCAAAAAAGTACCGGGGGAGGGGTACCCTGACATCATGTTCACTGGCCTGGTCGAGACCACTGGCACCGTCCTCAGCGTCACCCCCACCGCAGGTGCCACCCGCCTCCTCATCGAGGCTCCCGCGCTCGCCGACCGCTGGCGGGCCGGCGACAGCATCGCCGTTAACGGCACCTGCCTCACCGCTATCCCGGTCGACAGCCCTGGCCGCTTCGCTGCCGACCTCGCCGCCGAGACCGTCCAGCGCACCACCCTCGCCGCCCTGCACCCCGGCAGCACCGTCAACCTCGAGCTTCCCACACCCGCCGGAGCGCCCCTGGGCGGTCACGTCGTCCAGGGCCACGTCGACGGCAAAGCCACCCTCGTCTCCCTGGTCCCGCTGAGTCCCGACCTCGTCTCCGCCGACTGGCGCCTCACGCTCGACCTGCCCCCGGAGCTGGCCGCCAACGTCGTCCAGCAGGGCTCCATCACGGTCGACGGCATCAGCCTCACCGTCGCCAGGCTCCACCCCGTCCAAGCCAACGGCCGGACCCTCCTCGAGATCGCCATCATCCCCCATACCTACCGCAACACCCACCTCCACACCCTCGCCCCCGGCGCCCACGTCAACATAGAAACCGACGTCCTCGCCCGCTACGCCCAGAAGCAATCCGCAACCGCAGCCAGCACTGAGTGGCTCACCCCCGCCTACCTCCTCGCCAACGGTTACTGAGAGTTCAAGCAATTCAAGAGCAGCAAAAACCAGGGCTCAGCAACACCGCCGTAGCGGACCGTTGCGAACCCTGGCGCTCTTTGCGTTGGCCGTTGTCTTCGCCTTGCCCGGTTACGCGGTCACGTGCGCCGAATCCCCACCGTTGACGTCATAGGTTGCCCCCGTAACCATCGCAGCCGCGTCACTGGCCAGGAAGACGGCCACCGGCGCCACCTGCTCCGGCTGCAGCCACGGCACGCCCAGTGGCACCTTGGGCAGCCGAGCCTTGATGGTTTCTTCCTCGCTCGGGTGCTCCGGTGGCGGCGTCGTCATCGTCTCGCCCACAGCCATCGACCAGCGCTTGTCGTTGCGTGTCAGCGGCGTGTCGATCAGCCCGGGCTCAATGCAGTTCACCGTGATCTTGTGCTTGCCCAGCTCCAGGGCAGCGGACTTCATCAGGCCGATGATTCCCCACTTCGAGGCCGAGTACGCCGCGCCGTTCTTTGTCCCGTAGCGCCCCTGCATCGACGAGATCAGGATCAGCCGGCCGCCGCCACGCTTGACCAGGTGCGGCGCAAACGCCCGCACGGTGTTGGCAGTGCCATCCAGGTTGTTGTGCACGGTGTCGTTCCAGTCCTCGTCGTCCATCTCAAGCAGCGGCTTAAAAGTCTGGATGGCCGCATTCGCGACCACAATGTCGATCCCGCCAAACTCCGCACTCACCTTATCGGCAAGTTGGCGCAAACCTTGAATGTCACGTATGTCAGCCACCATCGTGGCCCACTTCGGGCCAATGGTGCTCAGCAGCTTGCCGGTTTCATCCAGGTCCTGCGGCGTGGCGGGCGCATACTCCGTCTTGGGCGACACGCGTGCTGCCGCATCTACCGCGACGACTTTGGCGCCGTTGCGCGCCAGGTCCACGGCGATCGATCGCCCGATGCCCCGCGCCGCACCGGTTACAACGGCCACCTTGCCACGTAACAGTGCCGGAAACCCTTCACCTGTCCATACGTGCTCGGACGCTGTTTGATCCTTCTGCAGGTCGCTCATCCAACCCTCCTGGCCCGGTTGGATGCGGCTCACCATGAGACATGCGCTAGGCGCGGACCTCAGCCTCAACCAATCGCTCCGCTGCGCGCAACCCACGGTTGGCGTAGCTGGCCTTGATGAAGGCGTGGAACAGCGGATGCGGCTCCAGCGGCTTGGACTTGAACTCCGGATGAAACTGGCAGCCAAGAAAGAAGGGGTGCCCGGGAATCTCGACGATCTCCACGTACGTCCCGCTCTCGCTTGAGCCCGTGAGCCGCAAACCACCATGGGTGAGTGGCTGTTCAAACTCGCGATTGAACTCGTAGCGGTGTCGGTGACGCTCGCTGATTTTTGTGCTGCCATAGGCCCGTGCGGCCAGGGAGTCAGGCTCCATCACACAGTCCCATGCGCCCAGCCGCATGGTCCCGCCCATTTCTTCCACACCTGTCAGTTCGCGCAGTTTGTAGATCACGCGATACGGCGTTTGCGGATCGAACTCACCGCTGTTGGCGCGTTCCAGCCCGCACACATTGCGCGCGTACTCGATGCACGCGGTCTGCATGCCCAGGCAAATGCCGAAGTAGGGTGTCTTCGTTTCACGCGCGTAGCGGATGGCATTCAGCATGCCTTCGATGCCGCGTTTGCCGAATCCGCCTGGGACCAGGATGCCGTCATAGTCCTCAAGCATCGCAGCGTACTCAGGTGTTTCCAGCTCCTGTGCTTCCACCCACTCCAGCCGCAGCTTCAGGCCTTCCGCGAGCGCACCATGCACCAGCGCTTCTTTCAGCGATTTATAGCTGTCTTCGTACTCAACGTACTTGCCCACGACGCCAATGCGCACCTCGTCAGTGGGGTTATAGGCCCGGTGCACGAGGTTGCGCCAGCGCGAAAGATCAGGCTGTTTCGCATCGATGCGAAGGTACTTCAGCGCCAGCGTGTCGACGTTTTGTTCGGCCAGGTTCAGCGGAACCTCGTAGATGCTCGGCACATCGCGCGCAATGATCACCGCGGCCTGCTCCACATTGCAGAATGCGCCGATCTTTTCGCGCATTTCTTCGGGCACCTCGCGATCCGCCCGGCACAGCAGGATGTCCGGCTGGATGCCGATGGACAGCATCTCCTTCACAGAGTGCTGCGTCGGCTTGGTCTTCAGCTCCTGCGCCGCGGCGATCCATGGGATCAGCGTCACGTGCACAAAGCAGGTATTGTCGCGGCCAAGCTCCTGCCGCATTTGCCGGATGGCCTCGAGGAAGGGAAGCGACTCGATATCCCCCACCGTGCCGCCAATTTCGACGATGGCCACGTCGCAGTCCGTGCCAATCTTTTTGGCCGCGTTCTTGATCTCGTTGGTGACGTGCGGAATCACCTGCACGGTTTTGCCGAGGTAGTCCCCTCTGCGCTCACGAGTGATGATCGACTCGTAGATCCGGCCCGTGGTCAGGTTGTTATCGCGCGTCAGCTTGGCGTGCGTGAACCGCTCATAGTGGCCCAGGTCCAGGTCGGTCTCCGCGCCGTCATCGGTCACAAAGACCTCGCCGTGCTGAAACGGACTCATCGTGCCCGGATCCACGTTCAGGTACGGATCAAACTTCATCAGGTTGACGCGCAAACCGCGCGCCTCCAGCAGGCAGCCGATCGAGGCCGCCGCCAATCCCTTGCCCAACGACGACACAACGCCGCCCGTCACAAAGATGTACTTTGCCGACACGCTTGCGACCTCTTTTGAATTGTTTGGTGAGTTGTGCGTGGTGTGCACAATCAAGTATACCGCGACCTTTGGGCAACTCGACCTTTGGGCCAGTGCAGGCCGGCCCGATGTCCCCTAAGCTGGGGCTGACCTGCCGTGGCGACATCCCTGGAAGCACCGCTTTACCTCCGACTCCGTGCCTTGGCGGACCGCCGCCAGGCTGCCCGCGCGCTCAGGCGCGACCGCTCGCCCAAGCCACAGCACCTCCTCACCGGGGAACGCGGAGAAGACCTCGCGTATTTCCATCTGCGCCAACTTGGCTTCACGATCGTTGCCCGTCGCTGGCACTCCGCCCGGCTGCGCGGCGACCTCGACCTTGTTGCCTGGGACGGCGACACCCTCGTGATCTTCGAAGTGAAAACCCGTACCGCCCAAGACTTCGCCCCGGCGGAGACGGCCGTCGACCAGGAAAAGCAACGCATGCTGCGGCGCATGGCCTTGGCGTACCGTCGCCGCCTGCCGGAGCCCTGGCGCGACGACATCCCGGTCCGTTTCGATGTGCTCAGCGTGTATGACTTGCCGACAGGACCCGAGTTCGACCACATCCGCAGTGCCTTTCCCCTGACTCCGGGCCACCGAGGCCCAGGTTGAGGGAACGGCTTGCCCTGTCGCGGTGTCTAATGTAGAACAACGAACGCTGCCTTGAGGTCGAACCACACCGATGACCCTGATCGACGCCCCTGAATACGACGCCCGCCGCGCTAACGCTACCCGCAATGTGCTGATTGGTGTCGCGGTGCTGTTTGTTCTTCTGCTTGTGCTCACCATCCTGGGCTATCTGCTGGGCCATGGCTGGCTTTTCAGCAATCTGCCGACAGAACATCGCGTCAACGAGTTCTACACGGCGCTGGAGGCCAAGAACTACAGCAAGGCATACGGCATCTACGAAAACGACGCGAACTGGCAACAGCACCCGCAGAAGTTCTCCGGCTATTCGCTCGACCGCTTCACCGAAGACTGGACCAAGCCGGACTACAGCCCGGCCGGTGGCCCCATTGTGTCGCACCATGTCGATGTTTCGCGCACGGATGGGAGCGGCAACTTTGGCTCCGGCATCATTGTGGCCGCCACGCTGAACGGCAACCCGGACAAGAAGGCGTTCATCTACGTCAACCGCGCGGATGGCACCTTCACCTATCCCTCGCCGCACATCATCGAGTACTGAGCAATCGAGTACTAAGCGCACGATCCACCGAACCCGCATCCAAGCCCAAAGCAGCCCTCGAAGGCACGTCTCCGAGTGCGCCCAGCCTACTTGGAAGCGAGACCGCGGACATGTCTACCACACCGAAGGGTGTTCCCATCAGCTTTACCCTCAACGGCGAACGCCGTGACGTCACCGTCGACCCATGGGTCACGCTGCTTG
The DNA here is from genome assembly GCA_965198515.1 of Granulicella sp. Lineage (GTDB taxonomy): Bacteria > Acidobacteriota > Terriglobia > Terriglobales > Acidobacteriaceae > Granulicella. The sequence goes on from CBDAPO010000005.1 coordinate 35,443, forward strand.
ACCTTGTTCGCGAGCAGTTTGATCTCACCGGCTCCAAAAAAGGCTGTGACCACGGCCAGTGTGGTGCCTGCACCATGATCGTGGACGGCAAGCGCATCAACAGCTGCCTCTGTCTGGCAGTGTCCCGCGACGGTGCCGACGTCACCACCATCGAAGGCATCGGTCAACCCGGGCATCTGCACGTTGTGCAGGACGCCTTTGTTGAGCACGATGCCTACCAGTGCGGCTATTGCACGCCTGGCCAGATCTGCTCGGCCGTGGCGCTGTTGGAGCATGGCGATGCCCGCACCGGCCCGTCGCCGCTCGCGAGCCGTGCCGAGATCCGCGAGCTGATGAGCGGCAATCTGTGCCGCTGCGGCGCATACACCAACATCGTCGACGCCATCGAAGACGTGCTCGGTCGGGGCAACAGTGCCGAAGACGGACGCTCGCAGGAGAAGGTGGAGAAGATCGAGGTGAACGCATGATTCGCTTCGCCTACCATCGCGCTGAAACTGTCGAGGACGCCGTTCGTCTTCTTGCTGCCGAGCCTTCCGCCAAGCCACTCGCCGGCGGCACCAATCTTGTCGACCTGATCAAGTACGACGTCGAGAAGCCCACCACGGTCATCGATCTCAATCGTCTTCCGCTGAACACCATCGAGGAGACCGAGGAGGGCGGCCTGCGCCTGGGGGCGCTCGTCACCAACAACGACACGGCTTATGACGAGCGTGTGCGGGAGCGCTTTCCGCTGCTCTCGAACACCATTCTCGCCGGCGCCACGGGCCAGTTACGCAACGCTGCAACCAACGGCGGCAACCTGCTGCAACGAACGCGCTGCTACTACTTTTACGACGCGGACACGCCGTGCAACAAGCGCAACCCGGGTAGCGGCTGTGGTGCCATTGGTGGCGTGAATCGGATTCACGCGATTCTTGGCGCCAGTGAGCAGTGCATCGCCACAAACCCGTCCGACATGGCCGTGGCGCTGGCTGCGCTGGAGGCCATTGTTGTCGTGCAGGGCCCGGATGGCATCCGCCGGATTCCCCTGGCCGACTTCCACACGCTGCCGGGCGACACACCGGAGCGTGACAACGTGCTCAACCCGGGTGATCTGGTCACTGCAATCGAACTCGCGCCACATGACTTCGGCGATCACTGGACCTATCTCAAACTCCGCGATCGTCAGAGCTATGCGTTCGCCCTTGTGTCCGTCGCGGTCGGGCTTGAGCTCGAAGGCAACACGATCAAGCAGGCCCGTGTGGCCTTGGGTGGGGTCGCGCACAAGCCCTGGCGCGACCCCGAAGCCGAAGCGCTGCTGGAAGGTCAGCCGGCTACGCCCGAGAACTTCGCGAAGGTCGCCGACCACATCTTTCGCAATGCAAAGGGCCAAGGCGGCAACGACTTCAAGATTGAGCTTGGCCGCCGCGCTGTAGTCCGTGCCCTGACGCAAGCTGCCAACGGCACGCCGCAGTCCATCATCGACAAGCGCATCGCGTAGCTCGCCGAGGTCTTCGTCCCTGGTCGGATCTCGACCGGCGGCGAAGCCGGAGAGCAACGATCCGCAGACCGCCCGCGCGCCATCCGCGCCACCACGGAGAGACACAATGGCCAGCCAGCACACTATCCTCACCACGCCCACCCGCCGGGTCGACGGCCCACTCAAAGTCACCGGCCAGGCCAAGTACGCCGCTGAATACAACATGCCTGGCCTGCTGCATGGCTATATGGTCAACTCCGCCATAGCCAAGGGTCGCGTGCTTTCCATTGACAGCACCGAAGCGCGCAAGATTCCAGGCTTCGTCGAGATCTTCACGCACGAGAACCGCCCCGACTACTCCGAAGCCAACAAGAGCTACAAGGACGAGACCGGGCCCCCGGGCGAGCACTTCAAGCCGCTCTCTTCTGACCGCATCCTGTTCAACATGCAGCCCGTTGCGCTCGTCATCGGTGAGAGCTTTGAGGCCGCGCGCGATGCCGCATCGCTAGTGGAGGTGAGCTACGAAGAAGAACCGCACCAGACCGACCTGCACAAGGCCAAGGCTGAAGCGTACAAGCCACCGAAGCAGCGCGAGGGCATTGCGCCGCCGCCCGACCCGCGCGGTAACTTCGAAGCTGCCTACGCGACCGCTCCGGTTCGTTTCAGTGAGGACTACGCCTCGCCGTTTGAACACCACAACCCCATGGAGCCGCACGCCACCACGGTTCACTGGCACGGCGGTGACAAGCTCACCATCTACGACAAGACGCAAGGCTCCTACAACGCGAAGCAGTACGTCACCAAGATCTTTGGCTTCAAGCCCGAGAACGTACGTCTGATCAACAGCTTTGTGGGTGGCGGCTTCGGCTCCGGCCTGCGTCCGCAGGTGCCTCTGTTCTTCGCGGTGATGGCTGCCAAGGCGCTTGGCCGCTCCGTTCGCGTGGTCATGGCCCGCGAGCAGACCTTTGGCCCCATGGTGTATCGCCCCCACTCCATCGAAACGGTGAAGTTTGGCGCGACGCCGGACGGCAAACTGCAGGCGCTCAGCCATGACGTCGTTGCCGGCACGTCAAGTTTTGAGGATCACCAGGAAGTGGTCGTCAACTGGACCGGCCTGATGTACCACGCGGAAAACTGCTTTTTTGATCACAAGCTGGCCAAGCTCGACACCTACTCCCCCGGCGACATGCGCGCTCCCGGTGCGGTTGTCGGCCAGCTTGCCAGCGAGTGCGCGGCCGATGAACTTGCTCACCGGTTAAAGATCGATCCCATCGAGTTCCGTCTCCGCAACTACACGTTGAAGGACGAGAACGACAACAAGAAGTTCACCTCAAAAAATCTGCGTGAAGCGTTGCAGGCCGGCGCCGACGCCCTTGGTTGGTCCAACCGCAATCCAGAGCCGCGCTCCATGCGCGAAGGCAAGGAACTGATTGGCTGGGGCATGGCCACTGCCACCTGGGAAGCAAAGATCCAGAAGACCGCCGCGCAGGTCACGCTGGATAAGAACGGCTATCTCACCGTCGCTTCGGCCACGTCAGATATCGGCACCGGCACTTATACCGTGATGGCGCAAACCGGCGCCGACTGCATGGGGTTGCCGCTGGAATGCGTGATCGCCAAACTCGGCGACACTGACCTGCCGGAAGCACCCGTGGAAGGCGGATCATGGGGCGCAGCCTCGACATGCTCAGCCATCATGAACGCCTGTGAAAAGCTGAAGGAGACGCTTGTCTCCGAGGCGCATGGCATGGATGGCCGCCCCATCGGCCACGCGACGCTTGATGATGTGACGTTCGCCAACGGTCGCATCAGCGTTACCGACGATCCAGGCAAATCCGTCAGCGTGCTGGATGTTCTTCGCACCATCGGCAAGGACGAGCTCTCCGCAGAAGGCAAGGCCGCGCCTGGCATGCTCGACGCGCAGATCTGGACCAGCTACACGCATTCGGCAATCTTTTGCGAGGTGCGCGTCGACGAAGAACTCGGCCAGGTGCGCGTGACGCGCATCGTCAATGCTGTTGCTGCAGGCAAGATTCTGAATCCGAAGACGGCTCGCTCGCAAATTCTTGGGGGTGTCGTGATGGCCCTTGGTGCTGCGCTTGAGGAGGAAACCTTCCTCGATCACAAGCTCGGCCGCTTCATGAATCACAACCTCGCCGAATACCACATTCCCGTGAACGCGGATATCGACAAAATCGACGTGATCTTTGTCCAGGAAGACGACCCGAAGACCAGCCCCATTGGCGCAAAGGGTCTTGGTGAGATCGGCATCGTAGGCACCGGCGCGGCAATCGCCAATGCCATCTTTCACGCCACAGGCCGCCGTATCCGCACCTTCCCCATCACGATTGATAAGGTGCTCGGGCTCGACCCGGAAAGCCACATCGTCCGCAACCGCATGCACCTGGACAGCCACGGCGCCAACGCCTGAAACAACAGTCAATGCGATGCAACAAAGCCCCGGTAAACCACCGGGGCTTTCCTTTTCTGACTACGCGCTTGGATGCAGCAAAAATCGCCGCCACGGAAAGGTGAGTGCAAGCTTCCGGGCAATGGACCGAAGCATAAAAATGCACATTGACGCGGATAATCATTAGCGTTGACGCGCCGCTGTGCGCCTGCCACACTGCTTTCACGTTTCGCAAGGAAGCAGGCAACCATGCACGATCTTCCCGCAACAAGGCACGCTTTGCCGGACGAGTCCGCCTCTCTTCGCCCCGCGCTTCTGATGTGCGCGCCCAGCCAGTACAGCGTCACCTACGTCATCAACCCATGGATGCATGGCAACGTTGGCGCGTGTTCGCAGACGCGTGCCATGGCGCAGTGGCACCGGCTGTACAACTTGCTTGCGCAGTTTGCGCAGGTGCAACTTGTAGAGCCCGCGCCGGGCTCGCCGGATATGGTGTTCACGGCGAATGCGGGGCTGATCCGCGCGGATCAGGTTGTGCTCTCAAGCTTCCTGCACCCTGAGCGCCAGGGAGAAGAGCCGCATTTTCGCCGCTGGTTTGCGGATGCGGGCTACAACGTCATCGACCTGCGGCGCGACACGCCGTTTGAAGGGGAAGGGGACGCGCTTTTCTCCAGCGATGGCACGCGGTTATGGGTAGGCCACGGCACACGCACGCATCGCGCCAGTCACGCTACGTTGGCGTTGCTGTGGGATGTGGAGGTGACGAGCCTTCGCCTTGCAGACCAGCGTTTTTATCATCTCGACACGTGCTTTGCGCCGCTCGCCGACGGGTCCGTGCTGTACTACCCTGAAGCTTTCGACATACCCTCGCGTGAAGCCATTGAGGCCTTCTATGCACCTTCGCAACGCATAGCAGTGAGCGAAGCCGATGCGCTCTGCTTTGCCTGCAACGCAGTGAATCTAGGGCGCACCCTCGTGCTCAATCACATCAGTCCGGAGCTCGAGCTCGCGTTGCGGCAACGTGGCTTCCGTGTGCTGCAAACGCCGCTGGATGAGTTCCTGAAGGCTGGCGGTGCTGCCAAATGCCTGGTCCTGAAGCTTTCGCCGCAACTGCACATGCCACAAAGCTTTGTGGCAACGACCACGCGTGCAACCTCGGCCTGCATCGCCTGAACTTGTGACCGGAAAGGAGCTACACCCATGTCGAGCCTGCGCACGGCGAGCGACTACCAAACGTTGTCGTCACAAGAACTCATTGCACTTGAAGACGAGTACGGCGCACACAACTACCATCCGCTAGACATCGTCATCGAGCGCGCCGAAGGCGCATGGGTGTATGACGTGGAAGGCCGGGGCTATCTTGACCTGCTGAGTGCCTACTCCGCCGTGAACCAGGGGCACTGTCATCCTGCCATCCTGCGGGCGCTCACGGAGCAGGCGCACAAAGTCACGCTGACGTCACGTGCATTTCGCAACGATCAGCTTCCGCAACTTGTTCGTGACCTTCACGAGCTCACAGGCTTCGCCATGACACTGCCCATGAACTCCGGTGCAGAAGCGGTGGAGACCGCTATCAAGTGCGCGCGCAAGTGGGGCGAAACCGTCAAGGGCATTCCTGCTGGTCAGGCGGAGATCATCACCTGCGCGGGCAACTTCCACGGCCGCACCCTTGGTGTGATCAGCTTTTCTACAGAGCCGCAATACCGCCACGGCTTTGGCCCGTTTGCCCCGGGTTTTCGTACCATTCCGTTCGCCGATGCCGATGCTCTCCGCGCGGCCGTTACGCCCAATACCGCAGCTTTCCTTGTTGAGCCGATCCAGGGCGAGGCGGGCATTCTTGTGCCGCCTGCCGGCTACCTCGCCGAAGTTGCCGCGATCTGTCGTGAGCACAACGTTCTCTTCATCTGCGACGAGATCCAGGCGGGTCTTGGCCGCACGGGCAAGCTCCTCTGTTATCAGCACGAGGATGTCACGCCCGACATGGTGATCATTGGCAAAGCGCTTTCCGGCGGCTTTTACCCTGTATCCGCGGTGCTCAGTTCCTGCGAGATCCTGGGTGTTTTTCAACCTGGTGATCACGGCAGCACCTTTGGTGGGAACCCGCTTGCCTGTGCTGTGGCCCGCGCTGCCCTGCGTGTACTCGTCGAGGAAGGCCTGGCGCAGCGCTCTGCCGAACTCGGTGCCTATGCGCTCGCGCGGCTGCAACAGTTGCGAAGCCCACACCTCGCCACTGTGCGTGGCAAGGGCCTCTGGATTGCGGTGGAACTGAATAGCCCTGCGCGCCCGTTCTGTGAGGCGGTGGCGCAGCGTGGTGTGCTGTGCAAGGAGACACACGGCAACATCATCCGGATTGCACCTCCGCTCACTATCAGCAGGGAAGACTTGAACTGGGGTCTGGATCAGATCGAAGCGGTGCTTACAAGCTGAACGCGGAGGTTTCATGCGGGCTCCATCAGACAGGCTGCCACAGCGTCCGAAGAGAGTCGCAGGTCATCCGTGCACAGCACCCGTCCTTCTGCCCGAGCGTATTCTTCTTCCATGGTTGCTCGCCGGCTCCTGCTCACCTGTCTCGCTACCCTGACCTTCGCCTTTGCTCGAGCCCAGCAAGCCCCCATGGCCGGCATGGACATGGCGGAGATGAAGGCGCTGCCGCGGCCGGACCAGCTTCCACCTGCGGTCCATATGGCAGGGATCGGCAATAGTCACATCAAGATCACCGCTACGCCTGAGGCGCAGGCCTGGTTTGACCAGGGCCTTTCGCTGACCCATGACTTTTGGGATTACGAGGCTGCGCGCGCGTTTGAGCAGGGCGTCCGCGCCGACCCGCAGTGCGCGATGTGCTACTGGGGTCTTTACAAGATTGAGGGCTTTCGCGGCAGCGAAACGCGGGTTTATGGCCTTGAAGCCCTGAAGAAGGCAAGCGCGTTCAAGAAGCACCTGAGCAAGCCGGAAAAGCTGTACATCGAGGCCGCGGAGATTGAAGCGCGCAGCGACAAGGACGATGCCCCACAGGTGACTGCGGTGTACCGCAAGCTCGTCGCGCTGGATCCAAAGGATGTGCAGGCGCGCATCTTTCTGGCAGGCTCACTCGGCGACGGCTTTGACGATCATGGCAATCCAAAGGGCACCACGCTGGAGAAGATCAGCATCCTGCAAGCTGTGCTGCAGGATGCCCCTGACGACTCTGCGGCAAATCACTACTGGATCCATGCCATGGAGCCCAGCAACCATCCCGAGCGCGCACTTGGCTCTGCGGCCAAACTCGCTAGCCTTGCGCCGAGCTCCGGTCACATGGTGCATATGCCGGGCCACATCTACTATCGCTGCGGTGACTACGCTGAAGCCGAGCACTGGTTCGCCGCTTCCGCCGCCGTCGATGAGCACTACATGCAGACCCAGCACGTCGCGCCGGACGACGACTGGAACTACGTGCACAACCTGATGTACGGCATCGCCAACCTGATGGAAGAAGGTAAGCTCAGCGAGGCCAACGCGCTTTCGGGCAAACTCGGCAACGCGCGGGGTCAGCTTTCTACCACCCTGTACATCTGGTCCACGCGCGACAGCATGACGCGAATCAACAATCGTCTGCCTGTTGCGTTACGCGTGGCGGACTGGCCAACGGTTCTCTCGCTTTTGGAGGCGCAGCCGATCGCGGAGAAGGACAGTACGGCGAATCTGCGCTTTCTCGCGAGTGAACTGCACGCGTATGCGACGGGCATGGCCGCTCTTGATCGTGATGATCTGACGGCTGCGCAGGCCGCGTCCGACAGCATGGACGCCGAACTTTGGCGCACCCACGCCAGCCACACCGGCGATATGGTTCCGCCGGCGGATAACAAGGCCAATGCGGCTCCCGACGCAAGCAAGTCCGCGATGATGGCCATCATGCCCGATGGCCTTTCCGACCCGATGGTGAAGTCGATGACGATCGCTTCGCTGGAGTTACGTGCTGGCATTCTGCTCCAGCAACGCAAGCCCGGGCCCGCCAAAAAGCTTTACGCTGAAGCGGCCAAGGATGAGAAAGACCTCGGCTACCGCGAGCCGCCGTTCTACATTCGGCCCGTGGGTGAGGCTGAAGGCGCAGCGATGATGAAGGCGGCGGATTACAGTGATGCGAAAGCTGCCTATACGTCCGCGCTTGCGGAACGGCCAAGCTCCGGTTTTGCGCTGTTTGGGCTGGCTCGTGCTGAGCAGGCTGGCGGGGATGAGGCTGCGGCCCATCGCGACTACGTTGCCTTTTTGAAGGCCTGGAGCGCTGCCGATCCAATGCTGCCGGAGCTTGCGCAGGCACGTCACGCGCTCACCGTGCCTTCAACGCAAGCGACTGCAACCAAATAGCGAGGGAGCATTGGGGCGGCAGGAACGCCGCGGTTACCGCGCGGCCCGGGTTCAAGGCATCCAATCGGTCAGAGGACTTCACGCTGTGGCCGATACGCAAACGCAAGACCAAACCAACGAAGCCAACAAGCATCAACCCGCGCAGAGCAGCGACGCGCCCAGTTCCATGCCCAACGCTCAGCCTGACGCAAAGGCTGAGCCGTCTGGTTATCGCGGAAATAATCCATCCACCGCTGGTCCCGGGCAGACCCATGTGGAATCAACCACGCCCGACAATGCCCAGAAGCAACTCGATCCTTCTGCCCCCGGCCAGACGGGAACGACACCGGGTTCAAACGCGTCCCATTGAGTTATGACCGCCGGCTTGTTGCAAGTGGCGCTCTCGCTTGAAGGGCAGAAGTCCCCGGGTAGAAGCTTAAACCAAAAAAGAAGGCCCGCAGCCTGGAGGTCACCCTCCCCAGGTTGCGGGCCAAGTTGTGGCAGTGAAGGTCGAGTTAAAGCGTGTCGGAAGGTGCTCCGGCGCTGCCCCAGATTACGGTGCTGCCCCAGATCACGGTGCTACCCCAGATCACGGTGCTGCCCCAGATTACGGTGCTGCCCCAGATCACGGTCTCGCCCTGTACCGCTGCCTTGCCCGGCGCCGTTGTGATGGCCGTGCCGATCGGCTGCTGGATGCCGAGTGTCGGCAGGATGCCAGCAACCTGTTGCGGGCTGATGCCCCAGACGATTGGAAGGCCGAGAGCGTCTTTGCCTGCAGTCACGGAGTTGCCGTAAGCGCTTGGAATGCCGTTCACCAGAACAACGTTTCCAGCGCTGTCCAGACCCACGTTCGCCGACTGCGCACTGCCTACCGTTGTTGCAGGGGGTGCAGGGGCCGTAAGCGCACCGTTGACGTCCAGATACCCTGCGCCAACCGTGAAGAGGTCTGCCTGCTCGTAGAACACCTGGCCAGTCACAGCGTCGGTAGTCGCGCTGTTCTTGATCAAGACCTTATCTGCAGTGGTCATGAGTTGCAGCTTTACCTGATCAGGCGTCAGGTTCGGGTTCTGCTGCAGCATCAGGGCAACGGTACCGCTCACCATCGGCGCCGCCGTGCTTGTTCCGCTGAGGGCGATGTATTGAGGGGACAGGTTTGACGATCCGTTCGCCTGGTAGAGCGAGGTCGGAATGATGTTGGCTATTTCCTGCTGTGCGAGCGTCTGCCCCTGTGCGTACAGGGAGACGATCATGTTGCCCGGAGCAACCAGATCAGGCTTGGCGACCCAGTCACCGATTGACGGTCCCTTGGAGCTGTACGAGGCCGGGATCGAGGAAGCGGAGCTGCCTACGCCCTGCGTGTTCATCGCGCCCACCGTGATCACATACGGATCGTTGCCCGGCGCGGTGACTGTGAGGTAGCCATAGGTGCCGAGGTTGTTGTCGCGGCCGTAGTTGCCGGCAGCCGTCACGACAACGATGCCCGCCTTCCACGCCTGCTCCACAGCCTGGCATAGCGGATCGAGCTGGTAGCTTTCGAAGACGCCGCGGCCGAGTGAGAGATTGATCACGCGGATGTTGTACTTCGCCTTGAGCGCGATGGCCTGCTGGATGGCGGCGATCACTTCAGCGTCTGTGCCGGCGCCGTTCTGGTCGAGCACGCGCAGGTTGATCAGGTTGACGTTGGTTGCCAAGCCCTTGAACGTGTAGGTGTACTGCGATCCCGTGGAGCCTGCGCCATTGCCTGCGATGATGCCGGCAATGTGCGTTCCATGGCCGTACCCATCCACACTCGAGCCGGAGCCGGTGAAGTCCTGGCTATAGACAATCCGGTTGGCGCTGATGTCGGAAACCGGGGCGATGCCGCTGTCAATCACGGCGACGCCGATACCGGTACCGTTCAGATTCAGGCTTGCCGGGAGGCTAATGGCCTGCTGATGGTGGTCGATGGCCGGGGGAGCCGGGGGTGGCGGTGCAGAGGTGGTGTAAAGCGTCCGATCGGGCGAAACATACGCCACATTGGGATCGGTAGCCAGGTCGGCCAGCACAGAAGCCGGAACATGGTATGAGCCTGCATGCACCAGGCCGAGCTCATTGCGCATATAGCCGCCGCGGTGCAGCACGTGCTTGTGGAGTTCTGCCGTGGGCGCTGTTTTGAACTGAACAATGACGTCGATCTGATCCGCGTCAGACTTGGCAGAGATGTCGCGGGAGAACTTCGTCTGCCCAAGTCCGGTGATGGAGGACAGCAGCAACGCGCAGGGAACCAGGGTCGTCTTGCCCCACGTAGCGCTCCGTCTAATTTTCTCTAAATGCATAACTAAGCCTTTCCAAATAAGCGGACTAATAAGTAAGTCAGCTGAAAACCTTGCAACCAGTGAAGCAGGAGCCGTGTCGATGGTGCGGCGGGGTCCGGAAGTACAAGAGAACCGCGGAGAGGAGCTGTTTGGAGCCCGTTACATCCCTCGACGAACCTCAATCTACCTACTCCCGCGGCGAACAAAATGACCCGATCGGGGTATGAGGTGTGCGGATGGTGGGAGTCACGGTACGTTGGCGCAAGACAGCTGATTACTTGGGTTTTGGAGTGGTTACTGCTGCTCCGGGAGCCGGTAATCAACCCCGCGGCAGAGGTAACCTAACGCTGTATCCGTCTGGATTCGCGGCTTGGGCTGCCTATCCGTCGCGGGGGCGTGTCGCAGGGGTGGAGTGGTGTCGAATCGCTGAGAAGGAAGCCCTCGCAGGGTACCTGGATCCGGGTCAACGGGGTCGTTCAAGTCTGATCGACTTATAAGAAATGTAGGTTCTTTATAACTAAGTGCCGCGAGTAGCGTGGCGACTTGCGCTTGCCTGTCCGGCGTTAGCTCTCAAGGAGACCTCGATGGAGGATCGAGCGACGGTTCCGAAGGGTTGGCTTGGCAGGTTGCAAGCGGACCCGGCAGCTCCCGGGCGCTCCGCTGTGCACTTGGCGTCCAAACCGTTCCTCTTTAGTCTTTCTTTATGGCGCCTGCGCAACCGAGCCGGAGCAACCTCCGTGTAGCAATCGCGGGAGGCGGCACCGGCGGCCACGTGATTCCAGCCCTTGCGATTGGGCGCGAGCTTCGCGATCACCACCACGCGGAACTGCTCTACGTCGGGACCAGCCGCGGACTCGAAACGAAACTCGTCCCCGCTGCCGGCTTCCCGCTCGAACTGGTCCGCTCCGGCCAGCTGAAGAATGTATCGCTGAAGACGCGGCTGAAGACCATGACCGACCTGCCGCACGGGGTTCTGCGGTGCCTTCAGCTGTTACGCAGCTTCAGGCCGCACGTTGTCGTGGGGGTAGGGGGCTACGCTTCCGGGCCTGCCATCCTCGCGGCCGCTCTTCTGCGCATTCCGACACTCGCCTATGAGCCGAACGCTGTTCCTGGCCTGACCAACCGCATGGCGGGGCGCTTCACTTCCGCCGCAGCGGTGAACTTTCCGCAAACGACGAAGTTCTTCCGCAACGCCGAGGTCACCGGCGTCCCCGTCCGGCCGGAGATCTTCGACATCCCTGGCAAGGACGCGCTGCCCGCGCCTTCTGCGCCGCTACGGCTGCTTGTGACGGCGGGCTCGCAGGGCGCGGCGATCTTTAACGACCTTTTGCCGCGCACGGCGCACCGCCTCCTGCGTGACCTGCCGACGCTGAGCATCGTTCATCAGGCGGGCCCTCGACATATCGAGGTCACTCGCTCGGCGTACAACGCGACGCTTGGGGAGGTCGAACTTGCGGCCGGACGGGTCCAGGTGGAAGCATTTCTGGACGACATGCCCGCCCAGTATGCCGCCGCTGACCTGATCCTTGCCCGGAGTGGGTCCACCGTGGCCGAGCTATGCGCTGCGGGGCGAGCCTCACTCCTGATCCCGTTTCCGCAGGCCGCCGACGACCATCAGCGCAAGAACGCCGAGGTGCTTGCCCAGGCCGGCGCTGCCCGGATGCTTCTGCAGGCAGATACGACAGAGCACACGCTGTATGACGCGCTTCTCGCCCTGCTGACTGACCATGGGCGCCGCGCCACGATGGCCGCGAACGCCCGGGCGCTTGCCCGGCCAGGTGCTCTCCCGCGTATTGCCGGCATGGTGCTCCGGCTGGCTGGCTGGTCTTAAGCGGTTTACGTGGTGCAGCAGAAAGGGTCGAGGCAGTGTGCCTCGACCCCTGGTTGCTTACCGGTGACCGCCGCCACCGCGCGAGCCGCCGCCACCTCCACCCCCGTGGAAGCCCCCACCGCCGCCCGAAGGTGCTGACCGGGCTGCCGGTGCGGAGAAGCTGCGACCGCCGCCACCGCCTGCCGGGGCGCTGGAGCCGCGCTGTCCCCCGCCAAAACTCTGGCCGGTGTATCCGCGCTGCCCGCCACCGTAGCTCTGGCCGGCGAAGCCACGCTGTCCGCCATTGAAGCTCTGCCCTGCAAAGCCGCGCTGTCCCCCGCCGTAGCTCTGGCCGGCAAAGCCTCGCTGATTGCCGTTGAAGCCCTGACCCGCAAAGCCACGCTGCCCGCCAGGACCGTATCCAGCCCGGTTCGCCATCGGGGAACCGTGGTTGAAGGCGGCGCCGGCGTTGCCGAAGCCAGCCGGGTGGGCGTTGAAGGACGGTCCGCCAGGGCGCCCTGCAAAGCCGGCATAGGGGCGGTTGTAGACCGAACCCCGGAAGCCAGCACCGAAGCGGCCATACGCGCTGTTGTAGAAGAAGCGGCCGCCGTTCCAGTACCCGCCGTAGAACCCTGTGCCGAAGTATCCGAAGCCGTAGTTGATGCCCCCGTAGTAGCCCACATTGCGGCCCCAATAGCCCGCGTGCCAGAAGTAGCTGCTACCGCCCCAACCCCACCAGCCCGGGGTCCACAGGGCCTCCTGGTACGGGGGCAGAACCCACGCGCCGTCGACCCAGTAGTATTGAGCGCCGTCCCAGGCCCAATAGCCGGGGGTCCAGATGTAGCCGTCACCCGGGCAAAGCGGCTGGTCGTACACCGGAATCGCCGGAGGAGCGATGCTGGCGCTGATGAAGACAGCGGCGTGCGCCTCAGGAGAGGGCGCAGCAAGTGCGAATCCAGCAAGCAAGGCCCCGCCGAGAGCAACGTTCAGTCCAACATTTCGTACTGCGCGCTTCAAGTTCATCTTGTCTTCCTCTGCCTGCGCCTGAAGCTTGCTTGCTGCAGCCCGACGCGGCCCGGAGCCCTTTTTGCCCGGCTTGCCTGCCGGTACCAGACTCACAAATCGTTAGACACAAGCTCACCGCAGAGGTTGCGCTGTACACCAGCATGCGACAGGAGCCGGTGTGCAGCCCCTGTCGCATGCTTCGTTGCCGGCGGTCAGGGCTTTGGCAGGGCTGTTGGCGCCTTCGGACCGGTGAACAAGGCCTTGGGGCACATCACGTGAACGCCATCATTGGTATCCACCAGCTGCGTGATGTCCACGTCGCAGGCCGTCGAGATCAGCGAGTAGGCGTCCTCGCGCGACAGGTGCGGGTAGTCCGGATTGCCTTCGCTGAGGAACTGGATCATGTTGCGCACGGCCATTTCGGTCGCGGTTTTCAGATCCGGACTGAACCCCATGCTGATGTATTGCGACGCAGTCTCGGCGCGGGGCCACAGCAGGTGCTCGCGCGTGGCCTCGCCCTTGTGCACGATGAATTGGAAGGTGCCCGTGAGCGAGGTTTCGAGCGCAGTGATGTCGACTTCACCATTACCCTGGCCGGCATGCCCGTCCCCGGCCTCAAACAGCCCGCCTGCCGCGTGCACCGGGTAGAAGATTACCGAGCCGGCAGTCAGCTCCTTATTGTCCATGTTGCCGCCGTGCATCGAGGGCGGGGCGGAGTTCCACTTGCCGGCTGACTCCGGCGGCGCCATACCCATGGAGCCAAAGAAGGGGTGCAGCGGGATGGTGACACCCGGGGCAAAGTCGGCAACCATCCTGGTCCGGTCCAGCGGGATGATCTTGGTGCGACCGTAGGGAAAGTCATCAGGCAGAAAACCGCGGCCGACGCCAAAGCTGTTGCACGCCCAGGGCACGTCGATGGCAATTTTGACCACCCGGACTTCCAGCACGTCGCCGGGCTCGGCTTCCGCCACGGCCACCGGTCCAGTCAGGATGTGCCCGCCCGGCCCGCGCTGGTCCTGGGGCACGCCGTCGTACAGCTTGCCCAGCCACTCCGGGATGTCCGCCTGCTTGACCCCGTTTGCCAGCAGCCGTTGCGGCGGACCGCAGGTAGAGGCCGTTTGCATCACCACCGTATCGCCGGTGTGCACCGTGATCGCCGGCTTCGCATGGGCCGAGTAGTAGCCCCAGGCCACGGTCGAGGGTGTAGCCAGCAACGTCTGCGTCGTCTGAGCCTGCGCCAGGAGGCCTGCCCCAAGGGCAAGCGCAGAAAGGGCATAGATTGTTTGCTTCATGCGCAAACATACCATTCCCACGGAGTGCCCCTGGTGCTCTGGGCTTGCGCGACGAACTGGACTTCGCCGGACTCTGCCGGTGATTGCCAACCTTGAGCACTGTTCGTCCCGACGCGGGCTAAGAGATCAATGATCCGCAACTACACTTACCGATATGCAGTCTCCTGAGCACGCGCTCTTTGCTCAAACCCAGCGCGTTCACTTCATCGGCATCGGCGGTATCGGCATGAGTGGGATCGCCGAGATCCTTCTCACCATGGGCTACGCGGTTTCCGGCTCCGATTTGCGCAGCGGTCCCGTCACGGACCGGCTAAAGGCTTTAGGGGCCAGCATTTACCTGGGCCACGTGGCCCAGAACGCCGCTGCCAGCGACGTCGTCGTCGCCAGTTCTGCCGTCGCGCAGGACAATCCCGAGGTCCAGGAAGCGCGGAGCCGCAAGATCCCGGTCATTCCGCGCGCCGAGATGCTGGCCGAATTGATGCGCTTGAAATACGGCATCGCCGTGGCCGGGATGCACGGCAAAACGACGACCACCAGCATGATCGCCGCGGTCCTGAGCGGCGGCGGGCTCGACCCAACAGTTGTGGTGGGCGGCCGGGTCGACGCCATGGGCTCCAACGCACGCCTGGGGCGCTCACATTACCTGGTCGCGGAAGCCGACGAGAGCGATCGCAGCTTTCTGAAGCTGTCGCCCATCCTGTCGGTCGTCACCAACCTGGACCGCGAACACATGGACGCCTATCGCGATATGGGCGACGTGGAAGACGCCTTTGTGCAGTTCATGGACGAAGTTCCCTTCTATGGCGCCGTAACCGCCTGCAGCGATAATGTCGCTCTTCGGGCCATCCTGCCGCGCGTGACGCGTCGCGTGTACACCTACGGTGAAGGTCCCGAAGCCGACTTCCGCCTGCGCCTGCTTCGGCCCGCGGAGGGCTGCTTTGCGACCTTCGAGGTCAACACCCGCGGTTTGGTGCTTGGGCCGTTTCACCTCCATGTGCCCGGCCGGCACAACGTGCTGAACGCAACCGCGGCGGTCGCAATTGGCATTCAACTTGGGCTGACGCCGGAAGACATCGCCAGCGGCCTGGGTAGCTTCCGCGGGGTCGACCGGCGCTTCCAAACCAAGGGGCAGGCCCGCGGCGTCACGGTGATCGACGACTACGGTCACCATCCCACCGAGGTCCGCGCTACCCTCCAGGCCGCCCGCGAATGCGGCTACGGGCGGGTGCTGGTGCTCTTTCAGCCGCACCGCTACACCCGAACGCGCGACCTGCTGGACGAGTTCGCCACGGCCTTCGGTGACGCCGATGCGCTGCAGGTGCTCGATATCTACGCCGCAAGTGAGCCACCGATCGAAGGCATTTCGGGAGAGATGCTCGCCGGGCGCATCCGCGAAGCCGGCGGAGGTCGGGTCGCCTATGCCCCATCCGTCGCCGAGGCTGTCGAGCGCCTCGCCGCCGACGCACGGGAAGGCGACATGATCCTCACGCTGGGTGCCGGAAGCGTCTCCCAGGCCGGGCCGTTGCTGTTGGAGGCATTACGAGCACAGGCATAGGGCTACTTTGTCCACATTTGCGACGCGTCCCTAGGCCGGTACGCCACAAAACTGTTATGGCGGAATGCCCATGTCCCCAAGCTATAGTGTCGTCAGGCGGTTCTCCGCGGCCTTGCTCGGGCCTGCGGCCATGAAGTTGGTGTACAAACGGAGCTCAGCAGCGACGGCTTCGGCGACGGCATTAGCCGAGCCCACGGAGGAGCACGTCTCCTCGGCGGCCTGGCCGGAGCCTTCACCCGCACCGGCGGGCGCTCTCCATCGTGTGTTTCCGTCTGGCCCGGCAGCCCCCCAGCCGCCGCCCGAGGACGAATACGTTCCCCAGCGCGGCTCGTATGGTCTCCGTCTGCGGGGCGGCATCCCGCGCAGCCTCGGCGGTCGCATCGTCATGGGCACGGCTGCCTTCTTCCTGTTAGGCGCAGTGACGTTGACGGTTGCCGAAATCCGGCAGTTTCTGCTCCACGATCCGCGTTTCTCCATCACGACCTCCACCGAGATCGCAGTGGAAGGGAACGAGCACATCTCCCGCACCGATGTGCTTGGTGTGTTTGGCGCGGATCTTGAGCGCAACATCTTCCGCATCCCGCTGGCCGAGCGCCGCGCCGACCTGGAGCGGCTGCCCTGGGTGGCCCACGCCACCGTGGAACGCCTGCTGCCAAATCACTTGCGTGTCCATGTGATGGAGCGCACGCCCATTGCCTTCGTCCGACAGGGATCTCACATCGGTCTGGTCGATGCAGACGGCATTTTGTTGGACATGCCTCCCGAGTCCGCGGGCGATCCGCACTACTCTTTCCCGGTTCTCACCGGCCTGGCGGCGGACGACACCCCCGAGCTGCGTACCTCGCGCATGGACGTGTACCGGCGCTTCATGGGCGATCTCGACAGCGGTGGCCAGCACCGCAGCCAGGCGCTCAGTGAAGTGGATGTCACCAACCCGGAAGACGTGAAGGCCCTGGTCACACTCGGCGGGTCGGATGTCCTGGTTCACTTCGGCGATGAAGAGTTCCTGCGCCGCTTTGAGTCGTTCCAGAAGCACCTGCCCGAGTGGCGCACGCAGTATCCTAAGCTCGCCTCCGCCGACATGCGCTACGAGCGCCAGGTCGTGCTGGAGATGCAGGGCGGTGCGACCCCGCCAACGGCCGAAAACAGCATCAGCAGCGGAGCCGCCCCCAAGCCGCAGCCCGTGGCTGTGCCCAGGACGGTGGCGGCCTCGGGGGCAGCACACAAGCCGCTCACCGCCGCCGTGGCCCATCGGCCGGCACCGGGTCGCTCGGCGGCGAACGAGCGGGTCTTTCGGGAACTGGCGGCACATCGGGCGCAGCAGGCAAGGTTGAGGGCAGCCGAGAGGCGGTAAACGCATGAACCAGAAAGACAACAATCTCATCACGGTGCTCGATGCCGGAAGCTCCAAGAGCGCTGTTCTGGTCGCCGAAGTCGGGGAAGGCATTCGCTACCGCGGCCATGGCATTGAGGCCTCCAAGGGCATGCGCCGCGGCATGATTGCCGACCTGGCTCCCGCCGCCGAGGTGATCGACAAGGCCGCGCTGGCCGCCGAACGCGCCACCAAGGCCCCGATCGAGACCGCCGTTGTCGGCATTGGCGGACCGCACATCAAGGGGATGAACTCCCAGGGCGGTATCAGTATGGGCAGCCGCATGAAGGAGATCACCCGCGAGGACGTCCGCTCGGCCATCGACCGCGCCCGCTCCGTCGGTCTCGCCCCTGATCGCGAGGTGCTGCACCTCTTGCCGCAACAGTTCATCCTCGACGACCAGGCCGGCATCCACGACCCCGTCGGCATGGTCGGCAACCGCCTTGAGGTGAATTTGCACCTTTCCACCTGCTCCGGATCCGCCGCCCAGAGCGTGGTCACCTGCGCGAATAAGGCCGGTCTGGAAGTGGTCGACACCGTGTTCGAGGGCATCGCTTCCGCTGAGGCCGTTCTGCATCCCGACGAGCGCGAGCTGGGTGTCTGCCTGGCCGATATCGGTGCCAGCTCCACCGAAATCGTCGTTTACTTTGAAAGCGCCGTCGCCCACACGGCTGTGCTGCCCATCGGCGGCGATCACTTCACCAACGACCTTGCCGTGGGGCTCCACGTCAGCGTCGATGAAGCCGAGTTGTTGAAGCGCCAGTACGGCCACTGTGTCGTTACGGCTGTCCCGCAGCTGAACGAGATCGAAATCGGTGGCGATCTTTCCACCGGCGGCCAGGGCCCGCGTATGGTCCGCCAGCGCTTTCTCGCCGAAATCCTCGAACCCCGCGCCCGCGAGCTGCTCACCATGTTGCGCGACAATCTACGCTCCGGCGGCGTCCTGGAGGCCATGGGCACCGGCTGCGTCTTCACCGGCGGGGGCGCGCTCCTGCCTGGCCTGCTGGACCATGCGGAAAGTCTGCTCCGCGTGCCCGCCCGTATTGGCTACCCTGTGCCGTTGCCGGGCATGCCGCAGGAACTCGCCCGGCCGGAGTTCTCGACCCTGATCGGCATGCTGCTCTACACGCACCGCACCCAGATCCGCAAAGCCAGCGAGGAACAAGGGCTGATGCAGAAAATTCAGGGCATGTTCAAAGGCAGCTTCTAGCTCCCAAATGCCGCCAGCCCAAGTCTCACAGGTAGAATGAAGTTCATGTTGTTTCGCAAGCTTGTGCCTTTTCTGGCTGCCGGCGCAGCCCTTTGCACCACCACCGCTCACGCGCAATTTGGAGTCTTCGGTACCATCACCGGACAGCGAATTGGCGGCGTGGCCTGCACCCAGACCACCGGCAGCGGTGTCGGCACATGCACTTCCGGAACAACCACCGATAAGCCCTATGGCGCAAACTTCGGCGGGTACTATGAGTTTCGCTCGTTCGGCCCGGTACGTGTCGGCGCCGTGATTCGCGGTGGCGTCCTGAACACCAACAAGGACCCGGGCGCCGGCATTGCCAGCACCGATCTCATTCGTGAGTACACCGCGCTCGGCGGCGTGCGCGCCAGCACCGGCACACCCATCAAGTGGATCCGGCCCTTTGCCGAAGTCGTTGCCGGCTATGACAAGTTTGGTCCGGTGTACGCGTATAACACCTACACCAAGGTTGAAGGCGTGGTGGGCGTTGACGTCCCTGTGGCCTCGTTTATGGACATCCGTGCGATCGAACTCGGCGCGGGTGCGCTGTTTGGCCCGAGCAGCCATAGCACGCAGTCCATTGGCGCCGGCCTGGTCTTTCACACACCGCGCTAGATCGCGCGCAAAGCTCGTCTGAGCTCTTGGCGAAGCGTGACCCGTCACGCCTCGCCGGAACAGAATCCAAGTAGGTACAGCGAACGCGCGCCTGCGCACGAACGGCGCGCGCATTGCACGCTATTTTCATGCAGAATCAGAGGCGAGCGCCCTCTCCGCCTCAGGAGTTCCTCCCCATGTCGTATCAGACCGACGACGCCCTCCGCATCCACTACCACGATGAAACGCAGCGCAGCGCCCGGATCAAGGTGATCGGCGTGGGTGGTGGCGGCAACAACGCCGTCAACCGCATGATTGCGGCCAAGGTCGAAGGTGTGGAGTTCATTGCGGCCAATACGGACGCGCAGGCGCTGGAGTCTTCAAACGCGCCAGTAAAACTGCAACTCGGCGTGAAGCTTACGGCCGGCCTTGGTGCGGGGGCGAACCCGGACATCGGGCGCCGGGCTGCGCTGGAAGACTCCGACAAAATCATCGAGGCGCTTGAGGGCGCGGACATGGTCTTTGTCACCGCCGGTCTCGGCGGCGGCACCGGTACGGGCGCTGCGCCGGTGATCGCGTCGCTGGCCAGCGAGATGGGCGCGCTGACCGTGGCGGTCGTAACACGTCCGTTCGGCTTTGAAGGCAAACGTCGTATGATGCAGGCCGAACGTGGTATGCAGGAGCTGCTGGAGTCGGTCGATACTCTGATCGTGATCCCCAACGAGAAGCTCCTCGCTGTCGCGAAAGACGCTGGCTTCTTTGAGAGCTTCCGCATTGCCGACGATGTGTTGCGGCAGGGCGTGCAGGGCATCTCGGACATCATCACCATCCCCGGCATCATCAACCGTGACTTCGCCGACGTGAAGACCACGATGGCAGGCATGGGCTATTCCGTAATGGGCACAGCCGTGCGCGCCGGGGCTGACCGCGCCAAGGAAGCCGCGCTGGCGGCCATGGCTTCGCCACTGCTGGAGTCCGGCGCGATCGATGGCGCGCGTGGTGTCCTGATGAACATCACCGGGTCCAGTTCGCTGAAGCTTAACGAAGTGAACGAAGCCTCCATGATCATCCAGAACGCCGCGCATGAAGACGCCAACATCATCTTCGGTGCCGTGCTCGACGAAGCGATGGGGGACGACGTCAAGATCACGGTGATCGCCACCGGGTTCCGCGAGTCCCAGCCACAGCGCCGCGAGCGCATGCTGGGTGGCATGCCGGTCGTCGAGACCGCCCCGGCACCGTCCAACAGCTTCAGCCCGCGCATCTCCCCACGCGTGCCGAGTGCGCCGTTTGCGAGTGAGGTTGCTCCGTCTGCTGGCGCGCCTTCGCCGGCGCCTGCTCGCGCGGAAAGCTCTGCGCCATCAGCGTCGACGGCAAGCACATCGCCTGACACCCAGCCCATCCCGGTGATCCGGGCCAGTGGTTCTCCTTCCATCACGGAAGCAGGGACACCTGGTCCGGCGCCTTCGGAGGATGACTCTTCGGCGACGGCCGCCAGTGACAACATCCCACGTGTGACCTCCGTTGCTGCAGGGGCGTATCAGCCTGCTTCGAGCGCAGAGGCCCGGCAGGAACTCGTTCCGGTCCCGGCGTCCGTGTTCGACGACGAATTCTTCACCAAGGGCAACGAAGAGCTGAGGGCCGATCGGCCCTGGACTCAAGATTCGGCGAAGTCTGCCGATAAGACACCTGAGCCTGACGTGGCGAGCCATTGGCCCGACGCCCGGGTTCCCTCCTTTGCGGGCTATGCCGGGGACGCTCCGCCTCCGCCGGCCGAGTCCGACGAACTCGACATCCCGGCGTTTTTGCGCCGAAACCATTAGGGTCCCTGCCGTGCGCACATTGCGTTCTGTTGTTCTGCCTTTCCTGTTGGGCTGCGGTCTGGTCGCTTCGGCGTCCGTGCATCGTCATGTTGCGCCGCGCAGCACCCACGCCAGTGTGGCGCATATAAGCCGGGGCCGTGGCCGCGTGTCTGCCGGGGTAGCCCGGGGAGTGGTGGCGCGTCGCGGACGGGGTCGCCGGGCAGTCGCTGTCCGCAGCTACGGCGAACGCTTCTACGCTTCAAGTTTTCTCGAAGATCCCACCCTGCAGACTGCCGGCGACATCACGGCGGGTGAAGATCCAGTGGTGCGCGCCGCGGCCATTCAGGCGCTCGGCAACATGAACGGCACCGTGCTTGCCATCGATCCAAGCTCCGGGCGCATCCTCGCGATGGTGAATCAGAAGCTCGCGTTGAGCTCCGGCGCGGAGCCGTGTTCGACGATCAAGGTGTCCGTGGCGCTCGCCGCCCTGAAGGAAGGCCTGATCAAGGCGGACACCCCGGTCAATCTCGGCGGTCACTATTCGCTCGACCTGACGACCGCGCTGGCCAAGAGCGTGAATCTGTATTTCGAAGTGCTTGGCCGCGCGATGGGCTTTGAGCGCGTGAAGCACTACGCCAACGAGTTCGGCCTCGGCGAGCTTGCCGGTTACGGCATCCAGGGCGAACAGCTCGGCACCTATCCCGACACTGAACTGCCGCACAACATGGGCGGGGTTGGCCGTATGTGTTCCTTCGGCGAAAGCATCTCCATGACGCCGCTGCAGCTTGGCGCGCTGGTTTCGGCCATCGCCAACGGGGGAACGCTCTACTATCTGCAACACCCCACCTCGCAGGAACAACTGGCTGACTTCCAGCCCCGTGTCAAGCGCTTGCTGGACATCCAGGACGTCATCCCGCAAATTCTGCCGGGGATGGCGGGTGCGGTGAACTGGGGGACGGCGCGCTCGCTGAAGACCAACTTCGTCGACTTCCCGGTGTTCGGGAAGACCGGCACGTGCTCCAACAACGGCACGCGCTTCGGCTGGTTTGTCAGCTACGGCAACGCCCCGACCGGACGTATTGTCACGGTGATCTTCCTCGAAGGCGGCCGCCCCACTTTCGGCCCGAAAGCCGCCGAGCTCACGGGTGCGTTCTATCGCGCCATGTACGACCGCAACTACTTTGCGCCGCACAGCCCGGGGACGGTCGCCTACGGATCGGGCAACAGCACAGGCCGTTGAGTCGTTGATCTGCGGTCCGGGATTTTCGAGGTCGAAGGCTGCATCTGATGTGCAGAGGAACCCGATGCAGATCCTAACGGCAGAGGAGATGGGCGCCGCTGACCAGCGCTCAGTGGAGCAGGGCGTCGCCGTGGCCCACTTAATGGAAAACGCCGGGGCCGCCGTGGCCCGCTTTGCCTGGCGGCATGGTCCAGCCGAGGGCTGCATCGTCGCCGTCTGCGGCAAGGGCAACAACGGTGGCGATGGCCTGGTCGCAGCGCTGCACCTCGCCGAGGCTGGCCGGAGCGTGCGCATCGCCCTGCTTGGCCGTGCCGCGGACCTCAAGGATCCTGTCACGCAGGTGTTCGACCGCGTCAGTGAGAGCGCGATCGACTGCCGCGAGATCGCTACTGAGGACGAACTTCAGCTCGCGTTACAGGGCGCAACCCTTGTTTTGGACGCCATCGTCGGCACCGGGTTCAAGCCGCCCCTGCGCGGCCTCGCTGCCGTCGCACGCGATCTGCTCGGTGCCAGCTCTGTTCCGGTGATTGCCGTCGATCTCCCAAGCGGATGGGACGCCGACGCCACCGCAATGCATTCCGCGCCCAGGGCGGACGGGCAGGGCAACGCGGCCCTCCGTGCCGATGCCGTCGTCACCTTCGCGGCACCCAAGCTCGCGCACATCTTCGGCCACCTGACCCCGGGCAAGGTCTTCGGTCCGGTCGTGGTGGCAGAGATCGGTACGCCACAGAACGCGCTCACTTCAGAAACACATTTGCATTGGTCAGGTGCCGCCAAATCGCTCGCAGAACAACCACGGGGCGTGGATGGCAACAAGGGCAAGTTCGGCCACGTGCTGCTGATCGGTGGAGCCTTCGGCAAGTCCGGCGCGCCGTCCATGATGAGCCTTTCGGCATTGCGCACCGGCGCGGGGCTGGTCACGACCGCTGTGCCGCGCTCCATCCTGCTCGAGGTCGCCCGCATCACCCCGGAGCTGATGACCACCGCGCTCGAAGAAGGTTCGATCAGCAAGGACGAAGGCATGCCGGAACAGCCGGTCGGCCTGAACCTTGACGTCCTGGAGCCGGAGCCGCTCAAGAAGCTCCTCACAGGCATCAAGGTGGTCGGCATCGGCCCGGGGCTTGGGCAGCAGGGGACCACCCCGGAGTTTGTCCGCCGCTTTGTCGCGCAGGTGAGCCTGCCCATGGTGATCGATGCCGACGGTCTGAACGCGATCGCCGGCCATACCGAAGTCCTGAAGCAAGCCTCCGCCGGGAAGGACGAGCGAGGCCGCCCGCGTCTCCTCGTCCTGACCCCGCATCCCGGCGAGATGGCACGACTGCTGAACTGCACGGTCAAGGAGGTCGAGGCGGACCGCATCCAAAATGCCCGCCGCTTCGCCACCGAGCATGGCGTCATCCTTGTCCTGAAAGGCTGGCGCACCCTGATCGCTCACCCGGACGGCCGCATCGCCGTGAACACTACCGGCGATCCGTCCATGGCCAAGGGTGGCAGTGGCGACATCCTCACCGGCATCGTGGCCGCCATGCTCGCGCAATATCCTGAACAGCCGGGCGAAGCGGTGGAAGCCGCGGTCTTTCTCCATGGCCTGGCCGGAGACTTTGCCTGCCTGGAGCAGGATGAGCACACCGTGCTGGCGACCGACACGGTCAGCCATCTCGCCCGGGCCTTCCGGAGTCGCGTCACTGACGCGGACGGCCTCACATGGATCACCGGCACCGCCGCCAACGGCGCTTCCGCCACCCGCAGCCAACGAGGGCTCTTCTAGATGGACTACAACCGCGAAAAGCGGCTCCGCACCCGCAGCGAGGCCGGCACCCTGGCGCTGGGTCAAACCGTCAGCGAACTCCTGCGTCCGCCGAAACTGATACTCCTGCGCGGCGACCTTGGCGCAGGCAAAACAACGCTGGTGAAGGGCGTTGCCGCGGCGTTTGGCGCAGCCGACATGGAGACCGTCACCAGCCCGACCTTTACGCTCGTGCACGAGTACAAGGGGCACAGGGTCCGCATCTTTCACCTGGACTTATACCGGCTTGAGACGGAAGCCGAGCTGGAGGGAATTGGGCTTTGGGAGATCGCTGATGCGGGCGATGTGTTGATCCTGATCGAGTGGGGAGAGCGTTTTCCAGCGCTGGTCGCCCGCGCCGACGGCGAGGTTGCCATCACGCAGGGTGAGAACGAGTCGGAGCGCCTGTTCCATCTTCGCTGGCGGGAAAGCTAGCGCACCACACGATGCACAGACGCAAAGAGGCCGCGCTCGAAAGCGCGGCCGAGTGCGTTCTGCAGCAGTCGCTTACCGCGTGCGGCGCGTGGCGTCCTGCTGAGCTTCGGTCCGGGCACGGATGCCGATGAAGCTGGGGACGAACACGGTGGCGGCAAATGCGGTAGCGACGATTAGCTGGTACATACATAACTCCTCTTCGGCGTCGCAAGATACACGGCGACACGCGAAAGAACAACGTTTAGCGGTGATGTGTCATCAGCGGGGGCGGGCATCAGATCAAGACTGAGCCGTCACGGTCGCTGGCTTGCGGGTCGAAGGGAGGTGCTGATCCTGCACCGCAGGCGGTGCGGTCGATCGTAGACCGTGCCACCCTTCTCCTTGCCACCCTCTACGGAATAGAGTACCCGACGGTCCTCATCGACTCTTGTTTTTTGCCCAAAAATGGATAATAAGTTGTATCAGTTGACAGCGATCCGGTAGAAGGCGCATACTTCGTCTCCCGTGGAGCCGTATTCCTTCTGCTGAGCAATAGCCTCAAGATCTGCGATGTGATCCTCAGGGCTCATCGGCACACGACCCATCCACAACCGGCGTAGACCTCGATCCTTGTCCAGCATGGAGTCGTGTTCCGCGTTCACATACACAAGGTCGAACGGCCTAGGATTGGCTTTCACCGACTTATGAATGTGGCGTAGAAAACTTCGTAACAAGGTCGCTTCAAAAGGGTGAAAGAGATAGGCCAGCGTTGGTTCTGAAGGCAGCGGGTGCCGTGTCGCATCGGCCTGGTGCAGCACGGTGGGTGCGAGCACTTCAGCGGCAGCATCGTTCTGCCATAGCTGCAAATTGGTCTCTGCGACCTGCGCCAGCTCCGCGTTAAGTTCTACGCCTTCCACACGCAAAAACGGGTACTGCGACGCCAGCATCATGGCCCGTCCTTTGCCGGCGCCCACGTCCAGAAAGACCGTCTGGTCGATTGACTGCAGCGGATGGCACTCCCGCAGCCAAAGGTCGACCACGCCATGCAGGATGCTCGGCGCAACGCCGTAGTAGGCGGTCAACTCTTCCGGGGCAAAGCCGGTTCCGGCAGCGATGCGGGTGCCGGGCAGCAGGCCGGAGGTGTCTGTGCCGTGGAGTTTGTCGAACGGGTGCTGCGGCCAAGGGAGCTTGCGGCGGGTCGCCATGGGAGCTTACGGCCCGCCGAGGATGGGAAACAGTGCCGGCAGCATCGTCAGGTCTACCCGCGAGATGGCGCGCAGGCCGAGCAGGCGGTTCTCCACGGCAGCGCGCACCTGGGCGTTTACGGCGTCGTCACTGCCCGGGGCGGACAGGGTGATCTGCGCGATGAAGCGCGGTGGAACACCAGGGATGCCTGCGCCCGGTGCGTGCGGATCAGGCTGTAACCGCGCGGACCGCACCAGGCCAGCCGCTACCACGTCGCGCCGCAGCGCGGGGACGAAGCACTCGGTCAAGGCCTGCTGCAGATCGTCGTTGGTGAACATGGGGAGTGCTTAGCGACCGATGTCGCGGTGGTTGTTCATGCAGCTTTGCACGTGGCCGCTCGCCAGCATGGCCCAGTCGCCGGGTTTGCCGCCCGCCATGGGCACGCTGTGCCGGTAATAGAGCAGCCACATCTGGCAACCGCGCAGGTCGGCCGCCTGCGGCCCGGTTGCGCTTTCCGTCTGGGTGCGCAGAGCGTCGAGGGCGGGCGTGAACTGGCCTTCGGGTGCGTCGCGCAGGGCAGCGGCGTGGTCAAACGCTTCCCAGCCGGGTGTGTCCGCACCCGCCGCAGAACCAACCGCCGGATGCCGGGCGCGGTTCAGGCGAACGAGGTTCCAGATGCCCAGAAGAAGAATCAGCCCGAGCAGAACATAGTGACGCGGTTGAAATCGCATGGGGAGGCCTTAGTGAGTCCGGTCAACAAGATAGCGCGCCACAGCCTTGAGCGAGTCTGCCGTGTCGCCAAAAGGCGCGAGTGCGGCAAACGCATCGGCGATCAGGCCGGAAGCATCGCGGCGTGATTGCTCGATGCCGAACACTGCGGGCCAGGTGGCCTTGTCTGTGGCCGTGTCCTTGCCGGCGGTCTTGCCCAGCTGTTCGGAGCTTTGCGTCATGTCCAGCACATCGTCCACGATCTGAAAGGCGAGCCCGGCCTTTTCGCCGAAGGTACGAAGCGCCGCAACGGCATCCTCGGAGGTGCAGCGCATCTTTGCGGAGCGCTCCGGCGAGCCGAGGCAATGGCCCAGGCCGAGCAGACCGCCGCAGACGATCGACGTCGTGATCAGCGCGCCGGTCTTGGCGCGGTGGATGCGTTCGACCAGGCCCGCGGAGGGCTTTTGGCCTTCGCCTTCGATGTCCATCACCTGGCCGCCGATCATGCCGGGTGCAAGCGCTCCTGGCAGGTCGGAGCCCGGTTCCGGTCCAACGCCGGTGCCGATCGCGACGGCGAACTCGCCCACGATGGCGACCACGGTGGGGGCAGGGGCAGGCAATTGCGCGATGGTCTGGAAGGCCAGGGTCTGCAGGGCATCGCCGGCGAGGATGGCAATCGCTTCGCCGAATGCCACATGGCAAGTCGGCTTGCCGCGGCGCAGATCATCGTTGTCGAGCGCGGGCAAATCGTCATGAATCAGCGAGTAGGTATGCACCATCTCCACCGCGGCCCCCAGGGCAGCGGCGCCGTCAGGCAGCGTGCCGGCTACGCAACGGGCGGCTTCCATCACCAGGATCGGCCGCAAGCGCTTGCCGCCCGCAAAGGTGGAATGGCGCATGGCCCGGTGGATCGAGTGGGGCTCGACGGTTGCCGCGGGGAGGAGTTCTTCCAGGGCCTCGTCGGTCAGGGCGGCGCCTGACCGCAAAATCTGCTGCACATCAACGCTCATGCTAGAGCTTTGATTCTACGCGACCTGAGTTGAAGCCACCCCGCGATGGCCACGGCGCACAGGCTTAGCCCATCACCCAGCCAGACATCCGGCAAGCGCTGCCAGTGCACGTCGATGGTGTCGGATCCCGCCGGCAGCGCAAGCGCGATCAGGCCATCGTCGCGTTGCAGGTGCGGCGGCACAGCGCCGTTCACCGTAACTACCCACGCCGGGTAGTCGCGCAGGTTCAGGATCAGATCTTCCGGCTGGCTCAGGCTGAGTTGCAGGTGCATGGGCGCGCGACCGGAGACGGTTTGATCCAGCGGCGGCGGGACGTCGTAGTCCTCAATGGTGGAGGCCGGGTTCGGCACCGTGTTCGGGCCGGGCGCGTTGGCGTCCTTCGCAAGCCACCACGCTGGGTCATCCCAGCGAAGCTGATCGTTGTCCGCGGTGGTGGGGGTGTATTCGTCGGTGGCGCCTACGCCATGGAGCGAGGTGAATAGCGCGACGCGATCCTGGGGGAGCTCATGGGCCTCGCAGCCTTCGCGAAAGGGAACCAACTCCAACGGGCTGCACGCCGCGGCCATAACCAAGCATCCCAGGGCCGTTGCCGCGAACCAAAGCCTTATGTTCCGCACCAGCAAAGCCACAGCTGCTCCAAACACACAGCCAAGCACCGCCAGCCATCGCCACGGAAACTGCAGAAAGGCGAGCTCCGGCAGCAGATGCCACAGCGGAAGCGTGACGCGGACGAGCAGCAGGGCAATGCCGACCGTCAGCACAGCAAGCACGATCAGTGGCATCGGGACGTCTCTTCGCCTTTCACTCTGGGGTCTCACCAGGAACAAGGCAGCGAGCGCAACGGCGGTAAGCCCAAGCAGACTGACGGCCACGACACTCGCGGTGTGCAGCACCTGGTCATGCGGTCCGTACCCCGTATGGCCGAAGAGAAAGTTGTCCTCCACGCGCATGTTGGGGATGATGGCCATCGCGATCTGGACGAAGCGACGCTCCGTGGCCGCGGGCACAAGATAGAACCCTGCCAGCATGAGTCCCAACGCAAGCCCACCCGCAGCCGCTGCCGTGGGGCCCAGCAACGCCCCCTTCGATAACTGCCGCTCTCCGCGCCAGCGCAGCAGCAACCGCACGGCCACAACCGTCACCAGCGCATAGGTCCCCATCACCGCGGCAGGGGCGTTGGTCAGCCACAACAGCGCAAGCGGCAGGGCTACGGCGAGGGCGCTGATCTCATCGGCAAGCGCGGCGCGCAGCAACCAGGGCAGCCATGCCGCTGCCAGCAACTCGGCAAAGGCCGTGCGCTCAAAGGCGGTGAACAGCATGTATGGGTTCACGAGGTACGCTGTCGCGGCCAACAATGCGCCGCTCTGCCCCGTGTAGCGCCGCGCCAGCGCCCACATGCCAAGACCCGCCAGCGTCAGCGCGGCAAACGTAAACGCCGCCGGCACCACGTTTGCAGGCAGCAACATCAGCAGCACCGACCCCAGCAGCCATGACAGCGGCGGATAAAAGACAAACCGCGGCTCACCCGCACCGAAGGCCGGCGAGTACGCCCAGTGCGGGAGCAGGGTGCCGTGCCGCATCTGCTCGGAGGCCTCCATCCAACTCTGGATATGGAACCCGAAGTCGTGGCCGCAGGACGGGCCATGGAGCAGCAACGGCACAACCAGCAGCAACGCCACGCCGGGCACCACAAAAGCTCCCTGCTCAAAACGGCGCGCTGCTGGCGAGGGTTGCGTCATTGTCTCCGTCAAGAACTAGGGAAGCAGTGTCAGTGTGTGCGTAGCTTCGGTTCCGGACCCGGGCAAGGCAAAGCTCTGCCCCGCGAGCCACGCGTGAAACTGGTCGAAGTACCACGGACTTTGCGGATTGCCTGACTCGCCCGTTGTGATGTTGCCCAGGGCTGCATCCGTTGACGACAGGTCTGCCGTGAAGCGTTCGCTCGGCCCGAACTGCGCCCCCATGGCATCCACGGTCGTCGCATCGCCAGGGGCGGGTCGCTCGCCGCTGCCCGCGGGCACGCCAAGCAGTTGGCTGAGCAGCGGATGTGCGCCAAACACCGGGTGCTCGATCTTCACCTGATGCACCTGCCCGTACTGCCACTTGGCCAGGTTGCCCGGCGCGTGTGCCTGCCGCATGGCCAGGTCCAGGTTCATCGTCAGGAAGTCATTCCAGTTGCTGACGCCCTTCGGCAGCCAACGCGCAGGCGCGTGCTGCACCATCAACTCCAGCGCTGATCCACGCTCACCCCAGGTGTACAGCGCAACAAGACTCGCTGCCTGATCCGCGGTGACCCCCCCGTGTGCTTCAAGTTGCGGCACCAGCAGCGCAGGCCAGAGCTCCTTGCGCACCGACTCCACAATGGCTGCTGCCGGCGAGCCAACGCGCATCTCGCCATCCCATGCGCGAAGAAGGTTTGCTGCCTCACGCAGCCGCCCCGCATCCGAGGCCCGCCCCGTGGCATTGGCATGGTCTACCGCGTAAGCCAGCCGCTGCGCCAGGGCCTGGTTTACGTCCGAGTGCACATCCATTTCCATCTGCAGCATGGCCTCGGGCGTCAGGCCCTTGCGCCCATCCAGGAGGTACACGATGCGATCCACGCGGAACGGATCGGCCCAGTCGATCGCCAACGCATAAGGGTAGTCATCCCCCGTGATGCGCGCGTTCGCCGTTGCCAGATAGCCGTTGCGCGGGTCCACCGTCGCCGGCAGGGCGTCATAGGGCACATACTCTGACCACGCCTGCGAAGCATCGAGGGCATCCACCGCGACCGGCGAGATCGGCGAGCCGATGGTGTAGTTCAGCACGGGCGTGGCGGCAACCGGAGCCTCGTCTACCGGAGCCTGCGCCCTGGGCTGCGCCCGGACCTGCGTTCGCGGTGGCGCAACGGCTCGGGGGCGAACACGCGCTTGCCGGCGCGCAGGGGCAACGGGAGCGTAGAAACGTCGCCGCGGCCCACGCTGAAAGGCACTCAGTACGAAATGCGAAGTGGTACCGGTGAGCGACACCTCCGGAGCAGGCTCATCGCCCTCATCCGGCGGAGCGGCACCGGGTTCGACCACCGGCGCCGTCACTGCGCGCGGATGCTGCACCGCGGGTCCACGCACAGGGATGTAGCCCAGCGCGTGGTAGCCGATATGGCCGTCCGCGTCGGCCCAGACAAGGTTCAGCGCCGGGCCGCCAAAATGCGCCAGCGCCGCGACCAGGGAAGCTCCATCCGTCGCGGCATTCACGCCCAGAAACGGGGAACTCAATGCCACCGGATCGTACGCGGTCCAGGCCAGCGACAGGGCGCGTGCTTCGCCCCGGTACAACGGCGAGATCACGGGCGTATCCATTGTGGAGGCGCCCGCGGCATGCTGGGTCGACAGAACATCCAGCACCACGTTGCGCCCGTTACGTACGCGGATCGTTTCAGCATGGTGGGTCGCTGCGGCCCAGCTGCCATCGGGGCGCTCGTACTCGGTGGCGTCGCCGCTGCCGCGCAGATGCTCAACGCGCAGGTCCTGAACATCGGCCCCCAAGTTGGTGACGCCCCAAGCCACGCGCGCGTTTCGCCCCACGATCACAAATGGCACACCAGGCAGCGTGAAGCCCGTGACGTCGAGCCTTGGTGTTGTCGCTCCGCTCGCTCCATCGCCCGACAGATCGGCATGCAGCGAGGCTTCATACCAGATGTCCGGCACTGACAAGGAAAGGTGCATGTCGTTGGACACCAGGGGCGCCCCGCTAGCCGTGTGCGCGCCGCTCACGGCCCAGTTGTTGGAGCCCGAACGGCAGCCCTCACAACGCCCTGTCCCTGCGAGCGCCGTGCTCACCGCCAGCAACTCCTGTGCCGTCGCGCCCGCTCGAGGCGTTGGCTTCTGCAGCCGTGACTGCGACGGGTCCAACGGGATCTGCTCCACAATATGCGGAGCCGTCAGGTCGCGACCCTGGTCTGCCGGTGGGTGGTCTCGCCACGAGCCAACAGGATACAGATCCGGCACCAGCGCGGCAGGCAGGTGCGCGCTCAGCGCTTCGCGGTCCATCTTCTGCGGAAAGTCGGTCGACAGGTCCTGCCACATGGCCAGCGACACCAACAGGGAGTCGCGTGGCGTCCATGGCGCGGGCTTGTAGGCCAGCAGGCGAAACTCCAGCGGCATCGCGCTGCTGTGCGTGTCGATATACGCGTTCACGCCGTGCGCATAGGCTTCCAACTGCGTCAGCTGGTCGGCTGGTAGTTGGGTCACGGCGCGGTCTGCGGCAGCCCGAATCTGCAGGTAGCGCTGGCGACGATCGTGCTCAATCATCGCGGAGCCCAACACCTCGGCAAGCTCGCCAGCTGCGTGCCGGCGCAGGGCGTCCATCTGCCAAAGCCGATCGCCTGCCGTGATGTAGCCCTGGGCAAACAGCAGGTCAGAAAGATTAGCCGCCGTGATGGTGGGCACGCCTTGCGCGTCACGGGCCACGGTCACCGGAGCGCGCAGGCCTTTTGCTTGCACCTGTCCATCCAGTTGCGGCAGCGCCGCCGTGGCAGCGTGGCGAAGGTACCCGACGATGGCCGCGGCCGTGACAAGCAAGAGCATCACCAGCGCCAGTGCAACGCCGCTCCACACCTTGATTCGCTGGACGTGCTTCATCCTGGCGGCAGTGCGGCGACCGCGGTGGTGATGACGCTTGCGTGGCGTTCGCGGCTTGGGGGAGGCAGCCTGTTCAGGCGCGCGGTCCGCCGCTTGCGATGTTGTTTGCCGGTCGGAGCGGGTCAACAACCTGGGCTCAGGCGCCTGCTCCACGGCCGGGCCGGGCTGTTGCTCATCTTCGGGAAAACTCATGCGGCTTTCGCGATTTTACGGGATCAGACCCGGTGCAGCCGCAGGGGGAACCAGCGCGAGCGACTCCGGTTCCAAGGGCGGCTGTGCGCGCTGTGGATGCAGCCGGATGACCACCGCGACCAGCAACAGCACCGGGATGACAAATACGCTGCCCTCAGGGCCTACACTGCCACCTGAAAACAACGTTCTGCCTTGAGCGTGAGTGCTGAACAACCTGCCCATGGAAACCATGCCACTGTCAGGGACGCCGAACAAAAAGTTCTGGCTCCAGTCCCACGTCATGTGGAAACCCACGCCCCACCACAACGATCCGGTGCGCCACAACGCATAGCTGAACAGAATGCCGGCCACAAAAACCATCACCAATCCCATGGGGTCTTCCCCGGCGTTGCTGAGGTGCGTTGCCGAAAACAGTAAGGACCACAGAAGAGCAGCCATCCAGAAAGCCGCTGCGCGCGCGTGTTCCGGGGAGAGCCGGGCGCCAAGGCCCAGCAGACCTCGCGTTAAGGTGTATTGGATATAGCCGCGAAACACGAACTCCTCAAAGAGTCCGACCAGCACAAAGACCGCGAGCCACTCCAGCCCAAAGCGCACGACCGCTGGCCCGGTCAACAGCCGCCCCTCGAACACGAGCAGGTGCGAGGCCTTCAACACGCCGATCAGCAGACCCATCGCAGCCAGGCCTACGGCGGCGCCGGGCAGCACATCCCGAAGATGCCGTGTGCCCAGCCCGTACACCCCAAAGCGCCGCCTTTCCAGCAGACTGAGCACAAAACCGGCTAAAAGGACCGCGCCAGTCGTGCCAGCTTCCTGCAGCGCGGCCGCGGAAACGCGCAGCATCTGCGGTGGGGGCTCCTGATGCGCGGCCTTTGCGCGCTGGATCGCCATCTTGCTTTGCTGCGCCTCGCGCTGGTACTGGGCTGCGTGCCCGGACGCCTTGAACAGGCCAATCACCAGAGCGAAACCGAACAGAAATGTGAGCAGAAAGAACACCAGAATGCCCCAGCCTGCACGCAAGCCGAGAGGGCCTTGCAAGACGTGGTTCTTATGTTCCGGAGGCTGCGCAAACGTGGGCGACGCCAGTGCGGCAGTCAAGGGCTCATCAAGTGGCATAAGACAGGGTCTCCTGGGTCACCTTCTACCCTACTAGGCGACCAGCTGCTTATGAATGGCGGCAGGCGCAGGGGCATCAACAAGCATTCGACTATCCTCAATAGAGCAATCCACTCGCTCCAAGGGACCCTAACGTGAACTGCCGCGTCTTCTACCATGACCGTTGCTTCGACGGTGCCTGCTCTGCCTCGCTGTTTACCCGCTTTCACCGTGAGTGCATCGGCACGGCCACGACCTTTGACTACCACGGGCTCGCGCACAAGGCCGGAGCGCTGTTTGAGAGAGCATGGACGGAGTCGCAGGGCGAAAACGCCATTGTGGACTTCAAGTATTCGCCGTTGCCCGAGATCACGTGGTGGTTCGACCATCACCAATCTGCCTTTGCCACGCCCGAAGATGAAGCCCGCTTCCGCGCAGGGCAGCGCGGTGCGGACGGCACGCCAGGCCCCGAAGCGATGCGGCACTTCTTTGACCCAAGCTACACAAGCTGCACTGGCTGGATCGCCCACATCGCCCGCACGCGCTTTGGTATGGACACCGCGCCACTGGAAGAGCTGATTTGCTGGGCCAACATCGTGGACGGCGCAAAGTTTGAAAGCGCCGAAGCTGCCGTGGGCATGGCGGCGCCTGCGATGAAGCTCACCATGGTGATTGAAAGCGCGCCTTCCAGCGGGGTCGTACAGCGTTTCATCCCCTTGCTGACGGCGATGCCGCTCGCCGAGGTTCTCGCCCAGCCCTGGGTGCAGGATTTGGTAGGGCCGCTGCTAGAGCGCCATTGGAAGGGTGTCGATCTGTTGCGGGAACGGGCGCATCTCGAGCGCGGCGTGATCGACTTCGACATCACCGACCAACCCACCGAGGGCTACAACAAGTTCATCCCCTATTTCCTGAACCCGGATGCGGTCTACAACGTCGGGCTATCGAAATCGAGCTTCCGTAACAAGATCTCCGTCGGCACCAATCCGTGGACAAAGGTCCCAGCCGAGCAGCTCGCCAACATTGCCGCGATTTGTGAGCGCTGGGATGGCGGTGGGCATGCGCGTGTGGGTGCGATCAGCTTCCCCGTGGAGCAGGAAGCGGAAGCCCGCGCGGTTGCCAAGCAGATCGCCGAGGAGTTACGGACGCGGAGCTAGATTCCGCGCCCGTAACAAACGCAGATTCCCTGCGGGAATGACAACCAAAAAGGGATCGACACTCTGCGAGCACCGAGCACCGAGCACCGAGCACCGAGCACCGAGCACCGAGCACCGAGCACCGAGCACCGAGCACCGAGCACGAGCACCGGCTTTACGGCTTGATGTGCAGCTTGGTGATGTCATTAAAGATCACCAGCACTGAAACCAGGATGAGGCACACAAAGGCCACCTGGTACACGCGTTCCTTGACCACTTGATTCACATCGCGGCGCATCACTGCCTCGATCGCCAGGAACAAGATCATGCCGCCATCGAGCACAGGGAACGGCATCAGGTTCAGGATGCCGAGGTTGATGGAAATCATGCTCATCAACGCCAGCAGCGTCCAGTATCCGGAGCGCGCCGCGACGTCAATCATCTGGGCCATGCCCACCGGTCCGCTGACCGACTTCACTGCAACGTCGCGCGTGAACATGCCCTTCAACACACGCAGGATCAGGGTTGCGTTGTCGGCGCAGTCCTTCCAGGACTGCTGCAGAGCTCTCCCGAGCGGCAGATGCACAACATCGCTCGGCATCGGCTGCGTGGAGAAGCCCAGCCGGTAGCCTGCCTCGCCGCCATTGCCGGGCATCTTGCGCGGGGTGACGGGGAGCTGCAGCGTTTGCCCGTGGCGCTCCACCGTGAGAACCGAAGGGGCGCCGTTGCGATCCTTGAGATACGCCAGCAGCGTCGGCACCGAGTGAGGCGTCAGGCCATCGATACGAACCACGTGGTCGCCCGGCTGCAGGCCAGCCTGCGCTGCCGGCGTGTCATTGGCAACCGACTCCACACCAATAGGCCCAGGCTGTTGCCGTGGCAAGAAGCCCATGTCTTCCAGCATCGTTTCGCTGGGCTCGCCGGAGCTGTCCATCGGTGGTGTGGTGATGGTTGTCGTCACCGTCTTGCCATTGTGCGAGAAGCTCAGCGGAAGCGTCTTGTTGGAAGCCAGCGCGCTCTCTTCCAATACCTGGAACCAAGTGGGGTTGTCGTGCCCGTTGATGCTCAGGATCGTGTCGCCCGCGGCCATGCCATCGCGCGCCGCCGGCGTGTTTGCGGCAACGTAGTCGACCACCGCAGGGCCGTTCAGATACTGGCTCACCTCATGGTGATAGTGCGCCAAAAGGAAAAACAGACCAAAGGCAAGGATGAAGTTGGCAACAGGCCCTGCCAGTGCGATGAGCACACGCTGCCAGCGCGGATGGGCGTTGAAGTCACCGGGGTCCGCCGGGGCCTCGCCGGGTTGGTCACCGGAGAACTTCACATAGCCGCCAAAGGGCAGCAGGTTCAACCGGTAGTCTGTGCCGCCGTATTCCACGCCGAACAGGCGTGTGCCGAAGCCGATGGCGAACGCTTCCACGCGGACGCGAAAGGCCTTGGCAACCGCAAAGTGGCCAAACTCGTGAACCAGCACCATAAAGCCGAGCACAATCAGGAACTCGACGATGACCTGTAGGAGATGCATGCGGGCGGGGAAGACCTCGTGAAGTGGTGGCTGCCGTTTGCGGTCGCGACAGCTTTAACGCAGATTCCCTTCGGGAATGACAACCAAAGAGGCGAACTCAGACGGGCTGGGCGAGCGCCTCGCGTGCCAGTTGGCGAGCTTGCGCGTCCATCGTCAGCACCTCGCTGATGGACGCGGGCGAGGCGGCTGGGGTGAGCGCCAGAACCTGTTCGATTGTACGCGGGATACCCAGGAAGGGCAGATGCCCCGAAAGGAACGCGTCTACCGCTATTTCGTCAGCCGCGTTCAGGGCGATACAGTGCGCCTGGCTCCGTCCGGCAGCCTCGTAAGCGAGGCGCAAGCAGGGGAAGCGCTCAAAGTCAGGGGTCTGGAAGTCGAGTTGGCGCAGCGCGGTCATGTCGAAGGTCAGTTCGCTGGGGATGCGCTCCGGCCAGCTGAGCGCGTACAGGATCGGCAGCCGCATGTCGGTGACGGAGATCTGCGCGAGGATGGAGCCATCGACGTACTCGACGAGCGAGTGAATCGTCGACTGCGGATGCACGGTGACGCGGACGCGCTCCGGTGGCAGGTTGAAGAGGCGGCAGGCCTCGATGATCTCCAGGCCCTTGTTGAGCATGGTGGCGGAGTCGACGGTGATGCGTTGGCCCATGGTCCACGTAGGGTGCTTCAGCGCCTGCGCGGGGGTGATGCTGCCGAACTCGCTCAGGGGCGTGTTGCGGAACGGGCCGCCGGAAGCCGTCAGCCAGATCTGCTTCACCTCGTTGGCCTCGCCGCCGCGCAGGCACTGATGGATGGCGTTGTGCTCGGAGTCGATGGGCAGCAGCATCGTGCCGCGCTCGCGCGCCGCGGCGAGGATCAGGTCGCCGGCAGCGACGAGGCACTCCTTGTTGGCGAGCCCAACGGTCTTGCCGGCGAGCACAGCGGCGTAGGTGGCTTCCAGGCCAGCGACGCCGACGATGGCGGAGACGACGAAGTCTGCGTCGGGCAGCGTGGCCACGCGGACTGTGCCCGCCGTGCCGTGGACGATCTCGGTGCCGGTGACGCCGGCTTCGCGGAGCCGGGTGCTGAGCTGCCCGGCGAGCTCCTCGGTGGCGATGGAGACAACCTGCGGACGCCAGCGCTCCGCCTGCTCCAGGGCGAGCTCCAGGTTGCTGCCGGCGGCGAGCGCGACCGGGCGGAAGCGGTGGGGGTAGGTTTCGCAGAGGTTCAGGGTCGACTGACCGATGGAACCGGTGGAGCCGAGCAGGGCAATCTTCTTCACATCAGCCATTTTCGCAGAGCCGAGCGCTAGAGCGCAGCGTGGAGCAGCAGCACAAACCAGAGCACGGGAGCGGCGAAGAGGAGGGCGTCGATGCGGTCGAGGACGCCGCCGTGGCCGGGGAGGAGGGTGCCGGAGTCCTTGACGTTGACGCCGCGCTTGAGGGCGGACTCGGCGAGGTCGCCGACCTGGGCGGCGATGTTGAGGAGGATGGCGAGGAGGACGAAGGTCCACCAGGGCCAGGTGGTGTGCAGCCGGGTGAAGGTGGAGTTGCCGCGGCTGAAGAAGTCGCCGAGCAGGATAAGCGCCATGCCGAATGCGATGCTGCCGAAGACCGAGGCGATCGATCCTTCCCAGGTCTTGTTGGGGGAGATGCTGGGGGCGAGCTTGCGGCGGCCGAGGCTGCGGCCTACGTAGAGGGCGGCGATGTCGCCGCACCAGACGGTGAGGAACAGGAAGAGCAGCAACGCTGTGCCGTCTTCGGCGGCGAGGATGCGCGGAAGCAGCGTGAGCGGGTAGGCGACGTAGAGCAGGAGCAGCAGGCCAGCGCCGGTTTCGGGCAGGACGCGCTCCAGCGGCGAGCGGAAGGTGTTGGCAGTGAAGAGGATGAGGGTGAGGAGCGCGGCGACGGCGAGCGGGTCGAGCCAGGCTGTGGCGCTGGCGGCGAAGAGCGCGGTGATGGCGAGGACTGTCCACCAGAGCGGGATCGGGGCGTTGGCCCTGGCGGTGAGGCTGCGGAGCTCCGTGGCGGCGAGCAGGGCCAGCACGGCGCTGACTACGGCTACCAGCCAGGGGAGGTTGATGGCGATCAGGGCGAGGACCAGGGCGATCAGGACCGCGCCTGTGAGGATTCGTTTCATGTGTCTTGAAGAGGATACAGGTGGGGATACCCCTCCCCCTAGATTTTGAGGGTTTTGCCGCTAAAATCTTTCCTTTGTTGCAGTTACGAAACCTATGCGCCGCTAAAATATTGCAAATGAAGGACTTGGATGCAAAATATCTGGAATCAGCAACTTACGACCTTCTCAGGGGGCCTGGGAAGCGATGCCGGGGCGAGGTGGAGGATTTTGGCGGTTTCGCTTGCGGAGAACGTCATGGACGCGGAACGTGCTCCCCCGCGGGAGACTGCACCTGCACCGAGCGTGAAACCAGTGTAGCTTTTGGGGCGGAAATGATGCGCAATTTGCGCCGGTGACGTTTGCGGGACTCGACCTTTATGCCTCCGCCCACAAAATACAGGGTTCTCTCCGCTCCACGAGACGAAAGATCCGTCTCGTTCCGGCCGAGATGACACCGATTTGGCTCTTTCCCAGTCGAGAGGGGTGATCGATTTGGCGTCGATAAGCCCTAGTGTGATTCGGGTGCGAGGGGGGCGATGGGCATGCCCATGAGGCGGGCGGCGATGTGGTACCCGAGCTGATCGGTGATGGAGTCTGGGCCGGGGCTGGTGTTGGAGAGGACGACGATGGCGAAATCCTGCCCGGGGTTAAAGAGGGAGATCGAGGAGTAGGCGCCGGTGGCACCGTTGTGCCAGTAGGTTTTCGTGGCGTCGATCACGAACCAGTTCAGTGCGATGTGAGTTCCCGGAGCGACTTCGGCGTGCGAGACGTGCGAGGCGACGATGGCCGAGGCAAGAGTTTTGCCTTCCGGCGTGCTGACGGCGGAGGGGGGCAGTTTGTCCGGGTGGAGCTGGGCTTCGAGATAGGTGAGCATGTCGGCAGCGGTGGAGCGGATGCCGCCGGCGCCGGCGAGGGCGTCAAGGTCCCAGTTGGCGCCGGGGTGGTGGCCGCCATCGTAGCCCTGGATGAGGTGGGCGCGCATCGCCGGGGTGAGTTTCACGGCGGTGTCGTGCATGCCGAGTGGACCGGTGACCTGCTGCTGCAGCAGCTCAGGGTAGGTGAGCCTGGCGCGGTTCGCCAGCGCCTGGCCGAGGAGGCCGACGCCAAGGTTGGAGTAGCCGAACGGAGCGTTGTCAGGCAGGGCAAGGCCCTGCTTCGCGATGAAAGCGTAGAGCTTCGCCGTGTTGTAGTCGGCGTAGGGGTTTTTGGGGTCAGCGGGGTTGAAGTTGTCGGGCATGCGCGGAAGGCCGGAGTGTTGGTCGCTCAGATCGAGCAGCGTGATTTCGCGCAGAGTTGCGGAGGTGCCGACGTTTCCGGGTGGAAGGGCGGTGGAGACGATTTTCTCTGTCGCCAGGGAGGAGCTGGTGACGGTGCCGGGCGGCAAGAGGTCACGCACGGGAGTGTCCAGATGGACGAGCCCTTGTTGCGTCATCTGCGCAAGGATAAGGCCCGTAAATGTCTTGGTGATGGAGCCAATCTCGAAGACGGAGTCGGGCTTCGCGGTGCCGTAGGTGAAGATCTGCCGCTCCCCATGTTGCACGACGCCGACCGTGATGCCGGCATGGGTGGCGGGGGCGAGGGCGCCGTGGTCGATGGCCGCGGCAAGGTCTTTGTCGAGGACGGCCTTGAGGTCCGCGAGTGGGACGGGCGGCAGGGCTGGGTCTGGTTTCAGTCCGGAGGACAAAGGAGCAGTGGTGGGCGGGGCGGCCGTTTGCTGGCGCGCGAGGATGAGCGGCAGGCTGCCGCCGCCCTGCGACCAGGTCCCGCTGAGCGTGTTGCCCTCTGCGGAGAGCGTACCCGTCCAGCCGCCGGAGACCGCGGGAACCTTGATCTCGATCTGCCTGGTGCTGACGGTGATCTGGCAGGGGATGCCAAAGGCGCGCTGGTCAATGCTGTCGAGGACGCAGGCGCCCGGGCCGGTGATCTCCGGTTGCAGGTGAAGCTGGATGCGCAGGGTTTGCGGGCCGGCGGCAAGGGTGCCGAGCCAAACGCCAGAGGCTGTCGGGGTTTGGGCCGTGGCGAGTTGGGCAGCCAGGAGGGCCAGAATGGCGAGCATGGAGCGGAGGCGCACTGGGCGGCAGTGTATATGCGCAGGGATACCAGCGTGAGCTTCTTTGTAGAGAACGTGAGCTTCTTTGTAGAGAAGGTAGTCTGCGAAAGATCGAGTGGCTCGGCCCGACGAACGGGCTGCTTGTCGGTTGATGCGATGCTGAGCCCGCGACGGTTTCAGCTGTTTGTGGCTGTTTGAGGGCGCAAGTGTACGAGAAGCCCGTACACGGACGATCGCCGTGCTCAGCGACTCCCTGTTCCCCATCAAACACGGCTCGTTTGCTGATTGCCCCTGTGCTGCAGACCGGGACTGAGGTCCCTTGCTCTCGTCCCCCTTGAACCACGGCAGAGATGTTCAGCAGCCCGGGCCTGCCGGATCGCTACTCGCGGCGAGCGGCGTCAGCGCTCCCCTGCCGAGTTGAAGTACTTGGGTTCGTAGCCAGGCGCCCATGGGTTATAGGCCTTGGCAAACGCAGCGCGACGGCCGAGGGCGGGATGGCTTTCCGTCCAGAACTCCAGGAACAGGTTCGGGTTGGGCACCACCAACGAGTTGCGGCCGAGTAGAACAAAGGAACTGCTGGCTGCCTCCTGCGGGTCCGCGACAAGGCCGTGGATGGCCTCCATCCCGTAAACGTCGGCGGCGTGCTCGCTGCTGCGACTGAACGTGTTGATAACGGGCTGCAGCGCGACCGAAAAGAGCGCGAACGCGAAGAAGAGCACGGCGAGCACGCCCCAGTCCGACTGCGAGGGGATGCGCCACTGTGGACCGAAGCGCCGCAAGCTCCAGCGAATGAACAGGTACCCGAGGTAGAAGGCGAGCAGGAGGCCTACCGTCGTAAGCAGCAAACCGCGGACGATGTGGCCGAGAACGTAGTGGCCGGACTCATGGCCGAAGATGAAGAGCACCTGATCGGGCGTGCCCTTCTGCAGTGACGTATCCCAGACAACGACGCGCTTGGAGCCACCAAAACCCGTGACGTAGGCGTTCAACGTGGTTACCTTGGCCGAGGCGCGCATCAGGAACATGCGCTCCGGTGGGATGTCCATGTGACCCTTTTTCACGACCTCCTCAAGGCGTGCGACGAGCTCAGGGTGGGTCTGCTGTAAGGGCTCGAATTTGTTGAAGAGCGGGTCAATGATCAGGGGCGACAGATAGACCAGGACAAGCACGATCGGCATGACCACCGCCCAGCTGACAAGCCACCAGGAGCGCGGCAACCGGCGTATCAGCCACATCAGAAGCGCGAAGAAAAGAAGACTTCCGAGGAAGTTCAGGCCGAGCGACTTCAACTCGTCGCCCAACCAGCTGGTCCAGCCCTGCACAG
Source organism: Granulicella sp. (assembly GCA_965198515.1). GTDB lineage: Bacteria > Acidobacteriota > Terriglobia > Terriglobales > Acidobacteriaceae > Granulicella. The sequence goes on from CBDAPO010000005.1 coordinate 76,962, forward strand.
AAAGGCCGTAAGCCAGCGCGAGATGGTGGTGATACAGCGTGAGCGGCAGGTCCAGCAGATAGCTGACCAGCGTGAACAGAAAGGTGAACACAAGGCACTCAAGCCAGAAAGCCCGGCCTGCCTTGCCACGTTCGCGAAGCCCGGCGCTGGCGCTCAGGGCGCGGTTGCGCATCCACGCGAACCCCCCGAGCCATAACAGCAGGACGAATTGGAGCAGCGACCAAAGCTGGCCGCCGAAGCCGGTGACCGTGCGGACGGTCTCCAGGTGCTGGGCCTTGGCCAAATCCGTAGGGGAGAGCGAGTAGTCGGGCAGATTGCCACCCGGCGGTGCGGCCGCGAGCTCCTGGGCGGCATAGGCGTTAGCGATGTGCTCGGCCTCGGTCTCGCGGGCATGGGCCCGGGGCGCAATAAGGGCAGAAACGAGCAGGGCAAGCAGGAGCAGGAGAGGGCGGGTCCGCATGAGGTGCTTTGAGTCTGGCGGATAGCGGTGCGCTGTGCAAGACCGGTCGATCTGACAAGTTGCAAAGCGTTGAGGGCATAGAAGTCTGCGATTGGTTGAACTGGCGAGGGATTCTCTGCGTGTCGCTCAGACACCGGCTCCAGGATCGCCGGATAACCTAAACTCGATGGCTATCCCCCAAGCTCCGGAACCTCTGGACGATGCTCAGGAGAAGCGTTAGCCTGACACGGCAGCGTGCAGCGGAGTGGCATCACGACCCGAAGGAACGCAGTCATCGGGTTCTCTGCCCGTGGTCACCTTGCAGCCGCCAGCGTTCCTTTCTGAGAGGCGGGTCTACAACCGCATGACGCTACCGATGATGTGAGCTGCCGACCCGATTTCGCGAGTGCCGTCTACCCCGCCATCTTTTTGGCCTCAGAAAACAACCCTCAATCTGCCGCCGGAGCCAATCACCTTGCTTAGTGCAAAGGATTCATTCAGATGAAGTCACTTGTCCTCTTACTGGCGCTACTTAAGCTGTTCATACCCCTTGAGTCGAAAAAGGATTTCACCTGGACCGCCATAGGGGATTCCATTACTGCGCAAGACAATAAGCCCGAGTCGACCAAAAACCGGATCACAAAAGGCTACATGGCGCGGGTGGCTGAAAAGCTGCCGTACATCCACTACAACAATGTCGGCCGCGCCGGCTGGACCTCAAGAAGCATTGCTGACAACATCAACAATCTTGGGATAGAAAAGACCGACTTCTATTCTGTTTTCCTCGGCACCAATGATTGGTGGACAGGGCTGCCGATCGGAAGCTTTAGCGATTACCAGAACAGTACAGGCAATCAAACGGTCTACGGTGCTTACCGCACCATCATTAACAAGATTCGCAGCTTCAACGGCAGCGCCGTCATTATCCTTATCACCCCAATGCAGCGCACTGACTTCGTCGACGTCAATAACTCGTCGAGCATCATCTATGGCTGTTATAAGCAAAAGGATGGCCGCTTCCTGTCGGACTACGCCGATGCGATCAAGAACATCGCGAAGGCCGAAAACTTTGAATTGGTGGATCTTTACTACAAAAGCGGCGTTACGCCTAAGAACGCAGTGAAGTATCGTCGTTTAAGAAACCCCGCAAACGGCGAATACAAAGATTACAAGTATCCGGAGTACATAGGCATACCGTTCAATCCGAAAACCGATGATTATCCGTACCCCTTAGACGCCATAGGTATGACATACGACGGCCTGCATCCTTCAGACAAGGGTCACCAGAGAATCGCCGACATGCTGGTCAAAGTATTCAAGAGATACTAGCTTTTCTCAGGCTTTCAATACGAGCCGTCCACAACAACGGTTTCCTGGGCGGACTGCCAGCGCCGATGTGTCGGTGTGTGAACTCCCATCAACGCGGGTATCGGAAATCGTCGAGCAGTTCCTATACGCACTGGACTTTCTTTAAGCGCCAGCGGTGATGGATGGGACGAGGCGTGTGGTTGATGAGCCGGCTTCTGGCGGAAGCCGGTCGGGTGGGTTCAGTGGAGCTATTGGCTCTGTTGGAGGGTGAAGTCGTCGGTCTGGATCCACTGGACGGTGTCCGCGCCCCAGAAGCCGGCGCGGACGCGGACCGAGGTGTTGGAGCCGGAGTTGAAGGTGACCTTGAGTTGGGTGTAGCCGTTCGTGGCGCCGAAGGCGGTCTCGTTGAGGATGCTGTTGGTGCCGTCGACGGAGAAGTAGCCGATGGGGTAGACGAGGGCGCTGCGAATCCAGCCGGTAAAGGTGTAGGTGGTGTTGGGCTGCACGGCGACGGTTTGGGCGATGGCGTTGAAGTCGCTGCCGTTGTTCCAGATCCAGCCGTTGTTGGCGCCGGTGAAGGCGTTGCCGAGGTTGTTGTCGACGCCGGCCTGGCCGGAGCCGAGCTGGGTCCAGGGCGAGGACAGCGAACGGGTGGACTGGAGCTCGAAGCCGGGGTCAAGCAGCAGGTTGGTGCGCAGGGCGACGTCGTCGATCTGCACCCACTGGATCGTGTTTTGCCCCTGGAGGCCGATCTGCAGGGTCACCGCGGTGTTGGCGCCGGAGTTGAACCGGACCACCTGCAAGGTGTACTGCGGTGAGTTGCCGAAGCTGACCTGGTTGAGCGTGCCGGTCTTGCCGAGCACGGCGAGCGTGGCGACCGGAGCCACCAGCGAGGTGCGCACCCAGGCACTGAAGACGTATTCGGTGTTGGGCTGCACGGCGACGGTTTGCTGGACGGCGTTCCACGCGGTGCTGTTGTCCCAGATGTAGCCGTTGTTGGCGCCGCTGTGCGCGTTGCCGAGATTCTTGTCCACGCCGAGATGGGACGGACCGACGGCGGTCCATGCGCCGGAGAGCGAGTTGCTGGGCTGCAGCTCAAAGCCAGGGTCGGTGACGAGGTTTGTGGTGGTGGCGTTGACGGCCGAGGATGCGGTCGTTGCCGGGGCAGAGGCTGTGGCGGTGGGTGTGGACGTTGCGGGGGCGCTGGTTTTCACGGCCGCGGCGTTGATGGTGAGCGTGGTGCCGGCAGAGACCGTCTTGAAGTCGGTGCTGTCCGCTGGGGTGAACGTGACACCCAGGGCGGTGGTGCCGGGGGCGGGGGTGGCGCCTGCTGAGGGTGTGTAGGTGAAGGTTCCGGGGACGCTGGCGGTGGCGTTCAGCTGCGCTGCTGACAGGGCCGTTCCGGCGGTGATGGCCGCGGGTGCGGGCCAGGTGATGGTGGGCGTTCCTTGCGCGATGACGAGGGTCACGCTGGCGGTCACGGCCTTGTAGGCGTTCGTGTTGCTGGGCGTGAAGGTGACGGTGAGCGGAAGGGTCCCGGCCTTGGGCACGGTGCCGGCTGCGGGCGAGTAGGTAAACGTGCCGGTGACGCTGGCTGTTGCATTCAGCTGAGCGCCGGAGAGCGCTGTGCCGTAGGGGATGGCTGCGGGGTTGGGCCAACTCACGGCCGGCGTGGCCTGGGCGGCGACGTTGAGCGTGGTGCTGGCTGTGACGGACTTGAAGTCGGTGCCGTCTGTGGGCGTAAAGGTCACCGAGAGCACGTTGTTGCCCGAGGACAGCACAGTGCCCGCCGCCGGGGCGTAGGTGAACGTGCCGGGGACGTTGGCGGTGGCGTTCAGCTGGGTTGCGGAAAGGGCTGTGCCCCCGGCGACGCCAGCCGGGGTGGGCCAGGAGACGCTTGGGGTCGCCTGCGCGACGGTGAGCTGAACGGAGCCGCTGGTCGCCTTGTATGCCGAGGTGTTGGCCGGCGTGAAGGTGACGGCGAGGGTCTGGGTGCCGGCCGGGAGCACGGTGCCGAGTGCCGGAGAGTACGTGAAGGAGCCGGCGACGCCGGCGGTTGCGTCCAGCTGCGCGGCGCCGAGTGCGGTGCCGTAGGTGATGCTGCCCGGCGTGGGCCAGCTGAGCGTGGGGGTGGTCTGGGTCGGCGTGGTCTGGGTGGGCGTGGTCTGGGTGGGTGTGGTTTGGGCCGGCGTGGACGGCCCCGTGACGCCAGCCGCGGCATAGATGGAGACGAGGGTGGGGTCGTTGCTCTGCCAGTAGTCGGCATGACCCATCAGGACGTCACCTTTTTCGACCGCGGTGGTGAGCTGGGGCGTGTATTGGGCGACGAGCGAGGGGCTGGCGTCGTTGACCATGTTGACGCCGAAAGCGTGCGGGTAGGCGTTGTAGACCGGGGCCGCGGTGCCGGTGGTGTTGTGGAAGATGAAGGAGTAGAAGGGCGCGGTGTAAGCGTAGTAGCGCGTGGTGAACTCTTCCGGGATGAAGAGCACCTGGGGCAGGTCGGTGGCGAGCTGCTGGAAGATGGCGGGGTCGAGTGTGCCGCCGTTGGCGTCGACGACGGAATCAACGTAGAAGAGCGTGGCGCCCCAGCGGCTGTTGGCGGTGCGGGCCTTGTTTTCGAGATTGGCGATGATGGCCGCGTTGGTGGAAAGGAACTGCTGGCTGGCGGTGCCGTTGCCCGCGAGCGTGAAGACCTGGGGACGGAGGCAGAGGCCGACGCGGAGGCCGGCGTTGGTCATGGTCTTGAAATACGCGTCGTCGAGCCTCTGGCCGTAGAAGGCGGAGGTATTGTCGAGGACGGTGGATTCCATCTCGGGGGCGACGGCGGCTACCTGGTCGGGGGAGCAGACGTAGCTGGTGTTCTGGGGAAACTGCTCGCCTTCGAGATCCCACGTGATGACGCCCTGGGCGTTCATGTTTTTGGCGACGGTGACCTGGTTGGCAGCCTGGGTGAGCATGCGGTTCTGAAAGGCCTTCAGGCCGGCCGCGGAGGTGATGTCGACCGAGGCGTCGTTGAAGTAGCGGCGCGGGTTGGTGGGGAAGCCGCCGGGCTGGGTGATGTCGCCGCCACCTGTGGGCGAGCTGGCGAGGAACGCCGAGCCGATGATGCGCTTGTCGTTCCACGTGACCTGGCTGGGATAGGTCTGGGCGTAGCTGGCGAGGGCGTCCGCGGTGTTGGCGGCGGTGCCTTCGGGGGTGAAGCGCAGCGAAAGCGTGTAGGTGAGGGTGTTGCCGGGGGCGAGCGGGAGATCGTTGTGGGGGAAGAAGGTAGCAATGCCGTCCGGATAGGTACTCGTCATCATGGGCGAGTAGGTGGCGCCGCCGGCGTTCTTCCAGCCGGTGTAGAGCGCCTTGGACTCGTCGGGGAGCACGGCCGTGACGACGCCGGAGCCGTAGTCGGCTGCGGAGATGCCGGGGTCCGTGGTGGTGATGGCGTACTGGGTGTAGCCGTTGAAGCCGGCGGGGTCCTGCGGGAAGTGAAGCGCAAAGGGGTAGATTTCGGCGCCGTCGAAGAGGATGCCGGAGCCGGCGTAGTTGGTTTCCGTGACGACCAGGTTGAGCGTGTTGCCGCTTTGCACAAACTGCGTGCTGATGGAGCCCCAGGTAAAGTTATAGGTTTCCGTGAGGGTATTCGGGTTCCAGCTGGAGCCGTTGTTGACTTCGCCCCAACCGTACTGGCCGCCCTGCAGGGTGTTGCCGTTCAGGTCCGTGGCCTTCATATGCCAGATGTGGAACTGATCGGCGGAGAAGGCGTTGACGTTCTCAAGCGTTGTGCCGTTGAAACTGAGGGTTTGCACCCCTTTGCTGCCGTAGGTGACTTGCAGCTGTGCATGGGCCAGAGTGGGAAGAGCGGCAAGGGTGGCCAGCAAAACAGGGATAGTGCGGAAGACGCGCAGCGACACGGAAAGCCCTCGAACGGTGACGTTGGGGCGATTGTCGCGTCAGGGTTGCCTCGGGGTCGTCGCGCAGTCTGGGGAGGACTAGCGCCTTTCGAGTTACCTTAGTGAAAACTTAAGGTGTAGGTCTTCCTTGTAAACCTTTGCCGGTTTACTGCGCGGGTTCCAGGGGCAGCCAGATCGCAAACACTGTGCCGTGGCGCTGGGGATGTTCCGGGGAAGCGAGCGCGGAGCGTAGCGTGATGGTGCCGCCGTGCTTGTCGATGATCCCTTTGCTGATCCAAAGACCGAGCCCGGTACCGGTGGCTTCCTTGGAGGTGTGGAAAGGCTCAAACAGGTGCTGGCGCATGGCCGGCAAAAACCCTGTGCCAGTGTCAGCGATGGTGAGCCGCAGGCCCGGCTTGCCATTGCGTGATGAGGTGGCCGGGCGCAGCCGGAGTTGCAGTTGCCCGCCGCTCGGCATGGCGTCATGCGCATTGCGGACGAGATTATTGAGCACCTGGCGCAGTTCGCCCTCAAACAGGAAGGCCTGGGGCGTGGGCCGCAGCTTCAGCAGGACCTCGGCGCCGCGCTGCCGGAAGCGTGTCTTGTACATGCGCACAACCTCGGGCAACAACACGGTGAGATCGACCATGGACGCGCCGGTCTGTTGACGGTGGAAACGCAGCGTTTGGGTGACGATATCGGCGACGCGGGCGAGTTCCAGCTCAGCCTGTTCGGCAAAGCCATTGGCCTCTTCCAGCGAACGGCTGTGGCGGACGAGGTAGATGAGGTTGGTGATGGCTTCGAGCGGATTGTTGATCTCGTGCGCGATGGAGGAAGCCAGCTGACCGACCGCGGCGAGCTTTTCCGTGCGGCGCAGGGCTTCTTCCGCGAGGCGCGTCTGGGTGATGTCGCGAAAGGTGACGACGGCCCCGCGGGTCTGGTCGTCGTGCAGGATGGGCTGCGCCGAAAGCTCGGCGTAGAACATGGAACCGTCTTTGCGGAACAGGTGGTCGACGCGGTTGGTGAAGGCCTCGCCTTCGCGAAAGACGTTGTAGATGATGCACTCGTGGCCCGGGTAGGGGCGGCCATCGGCGTAGTGATGGTGAATGATGGCGTGCATGTTGTGCCCGATCAGCTCAACGGCACGGTAGCCCAGCGCTGCGCAAGCAGAACGGTTGATGAAGGTGCAGTTTCCCTGGAGGTCGACACCCCAGATGCCTTCCGCGGCGGAGTCCAATACGGCTTGCCAGAGCTGGTCGGTTGGAGCGGGCGGGGCAACACTGATCAACGTACGATCTCCTGCAGGGGGAACATGCCGTCCGGGCTAGCGACGGGCGAGTTCTGTCTCCGCTGAGGACGGTAGGACGCCCGAGAGGTCCTCGTCAGATGCTTCACCGAGTCCACCGAAGCGACGTTCGCGCGCCTGGAAGTTGGCAATGGCTTCCAGCAGATGCGGACCGCGGAAGTCGGGCCAGAGCCGGTCGGTAACAAAGATTTCAGCATACGCGATCTGCCAAAGAAGGAAGTTGGAGATGCGTTGCTCGCCGGAGGTGCGGATGACGAGGTCGGGATCGGGCATGCCGGCGGTATACAGGCTGTTGCTGATTGCGCTCTCGTCGATGCGGCTGTTGATGGCATCGTCGACACCTTCGGCGGCCAGCATATCTTCGACGGAGATGCCGCGTTTGGCGGCCTCGGCGAGCATGTTGTGGGCGAGGGTACGGGCGGCATCGACGAGCTCAGAGCGTGAGCCGTAGTTGAGCGCCAGGGTCAGCGTAGTGCCGGTGTTTTTGGCGGTTTCGGCCTCGGCCCAGCGCATGGTGTCCTGCACGTCGGGGGGCAACTCGTGCGTGCGGCCGATGTAGGCCATGCGGATGTTGTTGTCCTGCATGCGCTGCAGGTTGGAGACCAGGTAGCTCTTGAGCAGCTTCATCAGGAAGCTGACCTCGTGCCGGGGGCGACGGAGGTTGTTTTCCAGTGAGAAGGCGTAGAGGGTGAGCCAGGGCAGGTCGATGCGGGAGGCGGTTTCGACGACGAACTGGACGCTTTCGGCGCCCTGCTGGTGGCCGAGGAAGCGCTTCAACGCCCGCTTGCCGGCCCAGCGGCCGTTGCCGTCCATGATGATGGCGACGTGCTGCGGGATGCGCGTGGGGTCGAGGGTGTCATAGAGAGCGCGCTCTTCGGGAGAGAGCTCGTGGGCGCGATTGGAGCGAACGTAAGGGCGGGGAGAGATGGGGTCGCGCACGACGAGAAGGCTCAGGTTAGAGGGTAGCTGATTCGCAAGCAGTAGGGAATAGGCTTTCGGGGAGGGGACCGCTCCAATCGGGGCAGGATCGCCGAGAGGAGCGTATGAACCTTCGTTTGGCTTGGCGCAAAGTGCGTTGGTCGCTGGTGCAGCGGGGACTACCGGGGACGATACGCGCGGGCGTGGGCGCGCTGCGCCGGGGACCTTCCGCGGAACGCACTCATCCCTTTGACGAACGGTACGGCACGGACACGGGCGGGTTGATTGGCGGCGGCGCGTTGGCGGTCGGGAGCCGCAACGACCGGTTCATCACGGCGTATGCGGGCATCGCGCCGTCACGGCTCGGGGCGGCGCTGGATCGGTGGGAGGCGACGCTCGCCGGGTCCGAAGGCGTTTCCGGGTTCACGTTTGTGGACCTGGGGTGCGGCAAAGGACGGGCGATGCTGCTGGCGAGTGAGCGGCCGTTTCGGGAGGTGCTTGGGGTGGAGCTGAATGCGGGGCTCGCAGCGATTGCGGAAGAGAATGCCAGGGCTTTTCGGGGGACTGGTCTACCCCAGACGGAGTTGCGGGTTGTGTGCCGCGACGCGACCGAGGTGGTGTACCCGGCGGGGTCGCTGCTGGTTTTCATCTACAACTCGTTTGGCGTACCTGTGGTCCGGGCCGTGCTGGATGGATTGACGAGCCATGTCCGCGCGACCGGGGCGCGGGTGGATTTGCTGTTTCAGAATGAGGGTCAGGAGATGCCGATGCGTGGAGATGCGCGGCTGCGGGTGGTGTGGACCGGAACTCTGGCGATGTCGGAGGAGGATGCGGCGGCGGATCCGGTGGCTTCGACAGGAGATGTTACGAGCCTGTACCGCTGGCAGTAACGGCTGTGGGCCTTAAAAGCAGGTCCCTTGCGGGATGCCGCGTACAAAGACCACAGCGGGTCCGTTGGGAATGGCACCCAGGAAGGATTTAACCGTGAGGATGTGGTTCGGAGAGCCGCAGGGCTTGTGACCCTGCGGCTTAAGGAGGGAGCGTCGCTTCGCTGCTTAGGCGGTGCGGCGGCTGCGGGTCTGGGCCATCTCGCGAACGTGGTTCAGGAAGATGCTCTTTTGCGTGGTGGTGAGGTGCGGGGCGAACTTGGCCAGCTCGGCAAGGAACGGGTCCGTGGTGAGGAGGTCGGTTTCCGCCTGGTGGCGCTTGGGCGCATCGCGCAGCAGGGCGGAGATGTCGACCTGGAGGGCCTTGGCGAGACGGTCGAGTGAGCTGAGCGTCGGCATGGCCTTGCCGTTTTCGATCTTGGAGATGTAGGTGCGCGGCACGTTCATGCGTGCGGCGAGCTGGCGCTGGGACAGGTTGCGAATGCGACGCAGGTCGCGCACCGCACTGGCTACCTGCAGCGTATCGTTCTTGGGCTCGTCTGCGGGGGGCAGATCGGCGACCAGCGCGATCGCGGGCTGCATCTTGGGCTGCTCAGCGAGCAGGGACCGTTTGCAGCGGCGGCAGATGTCAGTGTTGGTGCGGAACTGTACGAGCTTGCAGTGCTCGCACTTAAGGACCTCGCGATCCGCCGCGGTGGCGGGGGCGCTGACGGGTACCAGAGTTGCTTCCATGTTGTGTGTTGCGGGCGGCTGCCAGAGCGGGCACCGCAGCACCTGTTGTCCAGAAAGAAAACAGGTGATGTGCCTACAATGCCACTGGGTACACAGAGGGTCAAGAGGTATTGCCGGAGATTCCCTCATGCAACCCTAAAAAAGCAGGGGAGGAATCAAAGTAGTAACCCGGCGGTGATGTGCTGGTTTAAGTGTTGGCCCCGGCAAGCGGTTTTCGGGGTTGTTTGGCAGACTGGGAGAGAACGCCCGGGGCGAACAGCTGGCGCAGAGCCAAGCCGGGGCGAAACAGGGTCGGCATAAGGGAGCGTGGATGGTCAAGTGCGATGTGGCGGCGGCGGAGAGTTTGTTGCGCGAGTGGACCAAGGGTGACTCTTTGGTAAAGCATGGGCTGGCCGTGGCGGCTTGCGTGGAGAGCTACGGTGTGCGTGAAGCGACGCGGCAGGGCTTGACCGGGGAAGCTGCCGCAGAGATGGCCGCGTGCTACCGGTGTGCTGGCTTACTGCATGACCTGGACTATGAGCGGTATCCGTCGCTGGAGGAGCATCCCTTTGTAGGGGTGGCGTACCTGCGGGAGCATGGGTGGCCGGAAGAGATCCTGCGGGCGATCCTGGCGCATGCGGACTACTCGGGCGTGGTGCCGGAGACGCACATGGAACGGGCTTTGTTTGCCTGCGATGAGTTGGCGGGGTTTTTGACGGCGTGTGCGCTGGTGAAGCCTTCGAAGTCCATTGCCGACGTTGAAGCCGCCGGCGTGAAGAAGAAGATGAAGGACAAGGCGTTTGCACGGGCCGTGAAGCGGGAAGACATGGTGCGTGGGGCGGAGTTGCTGGGGTTGCCGATCGAGGAGCACATCGGGAATTGCCTGGCGGCGATGCAGGCCAAGGCGGCGGAGTTGGGATTGCAGGGGCAGTCGGTGAATCAGTAGGTCAGCGGATCAGGAAGTCAGCGGGGTGGGGCGACGTGGAGGGATGGGCGAATCGATTTGCGCTGGCGGCGCTGGTGGGCTTCTTTGCCGGGCTGTTTGCCCTGCCGGTAGCTTGCGGAGGGTTTGTGTTGGTGAATGAGCACCGGTTTGGCGATGTGCAGAGTGGAGGGCCGGGGGCGGTGTTGGGTGGGATGGGCGTGGGTTTGCTTGTGGGGATTTGCGTGATGGTGCTGGTGCTGCGGAAGACTCGGCCGCGGTAAGACCAAGAGCAAAGGCCAACGCAACGGGCGCGATGAACGCCGGGGTGCGCCACGGTTTTGGTGCTGGCCCTATGGGTGCGGCGGGCTTTAGCGGCAGCCGTGCAGGACGAGGAGCCAGGCCGTGGAGAGCACGATGGAACCGGCAATGCCGATGGCCAGGAGTGGCACGCGTGTGGGGCCGGTGATGGGGGTGTCGGCGTGCTGGCTGCGGTGGGGCTCGTCTGGGTTGTAGCGGATGGGGAAGAGCGTGCCCTGGGGAATGGGCTTTTCGGTGTAAAGCTCGGCGGTGTGCAGCTGGTCGCCGGCCCAGTAGTTATAGGTGATGTGGAAGTGTTTGGACGAGGGCAAGCCAAAGGCAAGCGCACGGCCGGCGCGCATTTCGTACGTGCAGCTGAGCACGGTGGCGAGGGTTTCGGGCCAGTCGCCGGGCTGATTTTGGGGTATCCCGCCGGGGCCGGTCATGCGTGGGCGGCCGTGCGCTTTTCGACGATGGACGACGAGCTGCAGGTACGGACGGTGTGATGGGCGAAGAGCTCCCGGGTGTGGGCGACCGAGCCGGAGGTGTTGCCGGAGGCGGGTAGATCGACGGCGCGGGTGAGGTCTTCGACGACGACGGGCTCAAAGCCCAGGCGGTGTGCGTCCAGCGCGCTGAACCCGACGCAGAAATCAAAGGCGAGCCCGACAAAGAAGAGCCGGTGCAGCTCGCGCTCGCGCAGGTAGCCGGCCAGGCCGGTGCGGCTGTGCTTGTCGTTTTCGACAAAGGCGCTGTAGCTGTCGATGTCCTTGCGAAAGCCTTTGCGCAGCAGCAGCTCGGCATGCGGGACGTGGAGTTTGGGTGTGATTTCGGCCCCGGGAGTGCCCTGGAGGCAGTGATCGGGCCACAAGGTCTGCGTGCCGTAGGAGGCCTCGACGGTGTCGGTGAAGGGCCGCCGGCCGTGGGTGCTGGCGAAGCTGATGTGCTGGGTGGGGTGCCAGTCCGCGGTGAGGAGAACGTGGTCAAAGCGCGCGGCGAGGGCGTTGATGCCGGGGATGATTTGATCGCCTTCGGCGACGGCCAAGGGGCCGCCGGGAAGAAAGTCGGTTTGCATGTCGATTACGAGGAGGGCATCCGTGGGGCGAAGCGTCAGCATTGCACGTGGTTCCTGGGCGTTCGGTTACGACCGCTATCCTAGACTGCTTGTATGACGCATGGGGAGTTGGAGATGACGCAGGCTTTGGAACCGGGGCTGGCACAGGTGCTGGCGCAGGGCTTTGCGGAGGCGCGGGTTCGGGTGCGTTACGCCGAAACCGACCAGATGGGCGTGGTGTATCACGCGAACTACCTGGTGTGGTTTGAGGTGGGGAGAGTTGAATTCATCCGGCAGATCGGGCTGGACTACAAGCGCATGGAGCAGGACGAAGGCGCGCTGATCGCGGTGATCGAAGCCAAAGCGCGGTACAAGGCCCCGGCGCGGTATGACGACGAGCTGGCGGTGCGGACGCGGTTGAACGGCGTGCGCGGCGGAATCGTGCGATTTGGGTATGAGGTCGTGCGGCTGGCCGACGCAGTGGTGCTGTGCGAGGGCGAGACCGTGCACATGGTGGTGGGGCGGGATATGAAGCGGCGGGGGATGCCGGCGCGGTATGCGGAGGTGTTTGGGCGGGTGTTGGGGCGGAGTGAAGCGCAGGACTGAGTGGGTTCACATGCGATAAGAAGCCGGCAGATGCCGTTCAAAGTCGCTGCGGTCGTACAGAATACGCGCGACATCGATCTTTCCCGCACCCACGCGGTAGAGAATCAGGTGGCGCGGGCGCTTCACTTGCTCCGGCGCGCGTTCTCGACTTGCAGAGAGATGGTATGTGCGAACCGACGATGCCAGGGCAGGGTAGGAGCGACTACCTGGCCGAAACGGATCGGCCTCCAGGTCGCGAAATCCTCGGCCAAGCAGAGCCGCATAGCGGGTCGCGGCAGCAGAGCCGAATTTGCGGAGACTCCATTGCAGCACTTTGCTCAGGTCCCGTTGCGCTGCCAGGGAGAGCTTGAGACGGTATTGCTCGTCGGCGTTAGTCACCCGCCTGCTTGTTGATCACGTCCTGCAGGGTTTGGTCGATGAACTTCGTTAGATCGTCCATGGACTCGAACTCCATCCCTTCACCCCGATCCAACGAGGCGAAGGCCTCCTCAGAGGCGCTACGGAGCCATGCGACACGGGCCATGTCTTCGGCTTCGCGCTGTTCCAGCAGGCGCAGGCCTTCGCGGACCACTTCGCTGGCATTGCTGAAGCGGCCGGAGGTGGTGGCGGCGTCGATGAACTGGTCGAAGTGCGGGGTGAGATTTACGTTGCGGGTGGGCATGGGCGTTGCCTCCGTGGTCAGGATAGCGGGGGTTGGCAAGAATTGCCAATAAGTCGCTGGCGGCCTTGAAACGCAGATTCCCTTCGGGAATGACAACTAAAAAGGCAAAGGCAAAGGCAAAGGCAAAGGCAAAGGCAAAGGCAAAGGCAAAGGCAAAGGCAGAGGCGGAAAGGGAGGCGGAGGCGGAAGTTCAGGGCTGTTTGCGGCTTTGTTCCCAGGCTTTGGCGTACTTCCAGCTGGTGTAGACGGCGTGGTAGCTGTGCAGCAGCAGGCCTTCGCGGCCGTCGAGCAGGCCGAGGCGGAAGACGTAGTTCCACAGGAACATCAGGTACGGGATCAGGAAGACGTTGGCGAAGAAGGCCGGGAAGGAGCGGCTTACGCGGCCCTTGTTGACCAGCAGTTGTGCGCCGAGATTGCTGTAGCGGTCCATGTGCTCGATGTACTCATGGAGCGTGGGGTAGGCGTGGTGGATGAGGTCGTAGTCGAGGGTCTGGGCGGCGCCGTCGAAGGCGATGGTCTCGTGGACGGGGCGCTCTTCAAAAGCGGGCCGTTGCGCGAACTGTGCCGAGGTGCGGCGGAAGAGGCGGAGCTTGGCGTCGGGGTAGAAGCCGCCGCGCTTGACCCATCGGCCGAGGAACAGATTGCGGCGGTTCAGGGCAAAGGCGTCGATGGGGGGATCGGTGGGCAGAAGCGTGCGGATCTGGCGCTGGAGCTCGGGGGAAAGCTCTTCGTCGGCATCGAGCGAAAGAACCCACGTGCCGCGGCACTGCGCGATGGCGAAGTTCTTCTGCGCGGCGAAGCCCTGCCACTCATGATGCAGGACCGTGGCGTTGAACGAGCGGGCAATGTCTACCGTGGTGTCGGTGGAGCCGGAGTCGACGACGATGATTTCGTCGGCCCAGCGCACGGACGCGAGCGTGCGGGCGAGATTTTGTTCTTCGTTGAGGGTGATGATGGCGACGGAGAGCAGGGGTGGCACGTGCCGGGGCTGGCTGGCGCTGGTCGCCGTTTCGACCGCAGGTCTCTCCACTTCGCTTCGCTCCGGTCGAGAGGTCAGGTTAGGTTCCGGGGGAATGGGGAATGTCGTTCAGGAGAGCGAAAGGCCGGGGTCACCGAGCTGTTCGCGGATGAGGCGTTCGGTGAGCGTCTTCATGTTTTCCCCGGTCTTGGGCAGGGAGAAGGCTTGGGCGGCTTCGTTCCACTCGAGCTTGAAGCTGGTGGATTGGGCGGAGATCCAGACCTGGCGCACGGGGGTGTTGGGGCTGAAGACGAATCGGTGGCCGTCGTCGAAGCTGATGTTGAGGACGCCGTTCTTTTCTTCGGACTCAAACTCGGCGCCCTGATCTTCGGCGCGGATCAGGGATTGCTTCAGGGATTCAAGGGCGCGGTCGGATTCGCGGCGAAAGGTGGCTTCGTCGATCATGTGGCCAGTGTAACGGTTGGGGATGCAGCCAGGGTGCTGGCGGCGGCGCCGGTGTTGATGATGAGGTGCGAGCACATGAGGTTTTGAGGTGTGAGCAGGTTCCGTTCAGTGATGAGGGAGGAGCTACGAAGTTGTGTCAGGGACGGGGGTGGATGTAGTAGACGAGGCCGAGTTTGTCGTCGGTCAAGAGAAAGGTGTCGGGGGCAAGGCGCAGGATGCCGCAGGGGCGGCCGTGGACCGTGGGTGGCCCGTTGGGGCCGGTGGTGAGGAAGCCGGTGAGGAACGGCTGTGGCGTGCGGTCACCCGGGGTGAAGCGGACGACCTTGTAGCCGGTGCCGATGCGGGGGCGGCTGGCGCCGTGAAGGGCGACGAGAAAGCTGTTTTGGAGCGTGGGGTTGTCGGCACCAAAGTAAGCGAGACCCAGCGGGGAACTGTGGGCGGGGAAGGTGTTGTAGGCGGCGGGAACGTTTTCGCAGGTGGTTAATGGGGCGGGGACCTGGCCAAGGTTGGCGTTTGGGTCGGGGGTGTTGGTGCGGCCGCCGGCGGCTGCGAGTGAGGGTACCCTGTTTGTACATGCCGGGTTGGGCGCCGTAGCTGGAGTTTTCGGGGCGTTCGGCTTCGGTATTGGGGTCGCCGGGGGTGGCATGTCGGGGAGTGGGGTGGTGTCGAGAGTGGGTTTGCCGTGGGCGAAGAAGCAGGTGGGCCAGCCGTAGTTGGGGGGCTGTGCGCCGGTGCGGCACATCATTCCCGACGTGGGCAATGATGTCCGGCTATGGGATCCGCTCGTTGGTGTTTGCCAGGGTCCAGTTGGAAGAAAGTGTCTTCCGGCTCGCCGGTGCCGAGGTGATCGTCGCCCATGTTGGTGGCGAAGAGGGAGCCACCGTCGAGGTCGGGGATATAGCGGAGGTCGACGGCGTTTCGTACCCCGTAAGCGGCGATGACCTGGTGGGTGCCGTCGGGGTCCATGGAGATGATGCTGGCGCGGCTGACTTCGCGCTCCTTGCAGTAATCGCAGCTGGAGCCTACGGCGACGAAGACCCGGGGGCGCGAGCGCAGTCTCGCGATCGCGACGGTGCGCGTCAGGTGCCAGCCGCCGTATTTGTAGTTGAGGCCGTAGTCGGGGAAGCGGATGAGGGTTTGCGGGGGGCCGCTGGGGTGCTCGTCGCCAGCCTTATAGGGGAAGCGCTCGAGGCGGTCGGTGAGCGGGAGGTAGAGCCAGGCCTGGTGGGTGGCGGGGTCGCTCCAGAAGGCGAGATTGTTGGGGTTGCGGAGGTGGTCGAGGTAGTGGGTGACCTTGGTGAAGCGGTGGGTTTGGGGGTTCCAGCCTTCGAGGATGAAGACGCTGCCTTGCGTGTTGTCGGCGAGGTTGTACATGCCGGTGGCGAAGATGCGGCCGTCGGGGGATTGCGTGAGGAAGCGGACGCGGCGCAGGCCGGTGGCAGCAACGTCGATGTCCAGGTTGGCGGGGAGGTTGAGGGTGATGCTTTGGCCGGGCGCGTAGGGGAGCTTGTGCGGGGTGAGTTGCTGGGCGGCGAGCGGCAGGGTGATCAGGAGAACGAGCAAGCGAGCGAGCATCGGGAGGTTAGACGGTAGTTGCGGCGCGGGGTGCCGTGGCGGAGGTGAAACCGCAGATTCCCTTCGGGAATGACAACCAGAAAGGCAAAGGTAAAGGCAAAGGGCGCTCACGCGACGGGCGCGGGGGTTTCGCAGAGGGCGCGGAGGTGGCTTGTGGTGGGTTTAGGGGTGTTCGGGTTGGGGTGGGGTTCGCTCAGCGCGGGGTGGGCCGGGGGTGTCGTGGGGGACGCAGGGAGCGCTGTTGGCGGTGGGCTCGAAGTGCTGGGTGGCGTCGGAGAAGATGAAGGGCTGGCAGGAGAACTGCCGCAGGCGCGTCAGGCGGTAGTTGCGCGAGCGCGTGAGTGGGTCGTCGTTCTCGTGGGCGGAGATGTGGCCGGTGCCGGTGATCAGGGTGAAGTGGTGCGTCGGGTCGTTGGGGGCCGGCTCCAGCCAGCGCTGGATGATCTCGCAGTTCTGGTGCGGTGGGCGCAGCTGGCCGGTGAGGTCGCACTGGCGCGCACCGGAAACGAAGCTGATGACGACCGCGGCACGCCCATTGATCAGGCGGAGGTCGGCTTCGTTCTCGGTGAAGTCGCCGTTCGGGCCATCGACCGTGGCGTGGTACACGGCGCGATACCGGCCAGGCTCCAGCCAGGACCGGAGCGGACGCACGAAGTTGGACGGCGTGGTGGCCCCGGCGTTGAAGGATGACGCAAAGCTGAGCGTGGCGACGCGGCGCCAGGTGCCGGCCGCATCAGGCACCAGGATGGCGCTGACGACGTGCTGGTCAAGCTCCACGGTGAGCAGGGCGTCGAGCTCCTCGGAGTTGCCCAGCTGCACCATATCCAGCTGCACGGAGTGAGGGAAAGGGATATGGCCGTGGCTGAGGTATTGGCCGGGCGCGCCGATGGACGATAGCGCGCCGGAGCGCGTGCGCTCGTCGTCTGCGGAGAGCTGGCGCGTGATGGCCTGGGGAGCGGGGACGGTGAAATTGACCGTGAGGAACTGGATGGCGCCAAGACCGGTGCTGATGGGCGCAACCGGGCCGGCGGGCACTGCTGGCTGCGAGGCCACGGTATGGGCCGGCGTAGCAGCCGACGCGTGTGTCGTTGAGGTTGAAGTTGAACTTGAAGCCGAACTCGGGGCCGGTTGCCGGACGATGGGCGCGCTGGGCTGCGGGGTGGATGTGGCGGGCTTGGGCGGCGTGATGGCGGGTGCCGTCGGCGGGGCAGAACCCAGGGAGTGCCGCTGCCCATGCGCCACCGCGGCCGTCCCGGAGACGACCGCCACAAGGAGCGCGATGCGGGCGAGACATGGGGCAAGGCGGCGGCGCATTGTGGTGCAGGCTCCTGAAGCGAGTGAGGCCCGGGGGCTTGTGGAGGCGAGGTGCAGAGCCTAGAAGGGGATGTCCTCGTCCGTGATGCCCTGGTCGGCGTAGTCGTTGGCGGGTGCCTGCTGCGCATAGCCGCCGGAGGACGTGTTGGCGCGGGAACCGGCGTAGTTGCCGCCCGATCCGTAGCCGCCACCCGTGGAACCGGAAGAGGTGTAGCTGCCGGCACGTTCGCCGCCGCCACCGCCACCTTCACCGCCGCGTCCGCCGAGGAGGCTCATGTCATTGACCAGGATTTCGGTGCGGTACTTCTTCTGGCCGGATTCCTTGTCGTCCCAGGAGCGGGTCTGGATCTTGCCTTCGACAAAGATCTGGGTACCTTTTTTGACGTAGTCGCGCACGATCTCGGCGGTACGGCCAAAGGCGACAAGATTGTGCCACTCGGTCTTGTCGGTCCACTGGCCGGTCTGGTCCTTCTGGCGGTCGGCGGTGGCGAGCGTGAAGCTGGCAATGGTCATGCCGCCCTGGGAAGCGCGGATCTCGGGATCCTTGCCGACGTTGCCGAGAAGAAGAACTTTGTTGACGCCCTTGGCCATGGCTTTCTGTGCTCCGTTTCAGAGGGAAGGATAGCAGAGGGGGGGTGTGGGTTTCAGGGGTGCGAGCCTGTACGGCGCCTCAGTGTGGGACGGCTGCTGCCGTTGCGTTCGCGGAGAGCGGCTCTAGGCGCGGGTGCGTTCGCCGATGAGCTTGGCGAGGCCGAGCGCGGAGAGGAGCAGGCCCATGGGCAGGCAGCCGAGCGCGAAGATCAGCATCAACCAGCCGCCGTTGGTGTGGGGGCCAAACTTGGTGGCACCGCCGAAGACGCCGAAGAGCAGGATGACGCAGACGATCCCGCTGGCCAGGATGATGGTGCCGGTGGTGAGGAGCTTGCGGGTGTCCTGTTGCATTAGCGGTAGGCCGCCAGCATGGCATATACCACCACGCCGGACACGGAAACGTAGAGCCAGATGGGAAAGGTCCAGCGGGCGACCTTGCGATGGGTAGGGAAGCGGCCCGTGAGCGAGAGAAAGAAGGTGATCAGGATCAGCGGCAGGCAGATGATCGCCGCGAGGATGTGCGGCGTGAGCAGGACCCAAAGGTAAATTTCGCGCGCGACCGGGTGCGTGCGGGGGAAAAGCATGTCACCGTGCAGCACGTGGTTGACGATATAGGCGACGAGGAACACCGACGACACGATGAAGGCGCCGAACATGGCGTTGCGGTGCTTGACGACCTCGCGGCGGCGGATGTGGCGAAAGCCGATCAGCAGGCACACCGTGCACAGGCCGTTGAGAACGGCGTTCAGTGCGGGCAGAAACGCGAGATGGGTGCCCGCAACGTCGGTGGGTGGATGGTAGTACACCAGCCAGGCGAGAAACAGCGACGCGACGGCGGAGACGGCAAGGATGCCCCAGATGACCGAGGCGGGGGTGCGGAGGTTGGGGTTTTGGGTGGCGGTCAACGTCGGCATAGCTGTATCAAGTGTAGCGGCTCGGGCGGACTACGAAGATCCGCGCCGTAGAGGCGTCATCCTGTGCGTGGTCTACGTCGAGTTCACCAAAGTGAATTCATTTTTGGGGCACATTCTGGTTCCTATGCGCTCATGAGGCTCGACGCCGGTGCCCTTGCGGAGAGAAGTGTTGTATCAGTTGCTCTCTCCGGGCTATGAACACCGACGTCGCTGAAAGATTTCAAAGAGCAGCTCACGCGGACGGGTCTATGTCCTTGGAAGATGCGTGCGGCCATGCAACACTTAGTCCCAGGTCAGCGAGCCGCCGTTCTGATACTCGATCACCCGCGTTTCGAAGAAGTTTTTTTCCTTCTTCAGGTCCATGGCTTCGGACATCCAGGGGAACGGGTTTTCTGTTTCCCCGAAGACGGGCTCGAGGCCGATCTGGGCGCAGCGGCGATTGGCGATGAAATGCATGTACTGCTCGCACAACGCTGCGCTGAGACCGAGGAAGCCGTTGGGCATCGTATCGCGGCCGTACGCGGCCTCCAGTTCCGCCGCCGAGCGCAGCATGCCGCGCACTTCGTCCTGAAATGCGTTGCTCCACAGGCGCGGATTTTCGGACTTGATCTGGTTGATCACGTCGATGCCGAAGTTGAGGTGGATCGACTCATCGCGCAGGATGTACTGGTACTGCTCCGCGATGCCGACCATCTTGTTGCGGCGGCCGAGCGAAAGAATCTGCGCGAAGCCGGTGTAGAACCACATGCCTTCAAAGACGACGTAGAAAGCGATGAGGTCGCGCAGGAAGGCCTGGTCGGAATCATTGGCGCCGGTGGCGAAGGCGGGATCGCTTAAGTGCTGGGTGTACTTGATGGCCCACGCGGCTTTTTCCGTGATGGACGGCACCTCGCGATACATGTTGAAGAGCTCGCCTTCGTCGAGACCAAGCGACTCCACGATGTACTGAAACGTGTGCGTGTGCACGGCCTCTTCGAAGGCCTGGCGGAGCAAATATTGACGGCACTCCGGGTTGGTGAGGTGCTTATAGATGGCAAGGACGATGTTGTTGGCGACGAGTGATTCGGAAGCCGCAAAGAAGCCCAGGTTGCGCTTGATCGAGCGCCGCTCATCGGCTGTGAGACCGCTGGGCGACTTCCACAAGGCAATGTCTGCCTGCATGGAAACCTCGGTGGGCATCCAGTGATTGTTGCAGCCGGAAAGATACTTTTCCCAGGCCCAGCGGTACTTGAGCGGCAGCAGCTGGTTCACATCGGCGCGGCAGTTGATCATGGCCTTGTCGTCGACGCGGACGCGCGCTGCACCGCGTGCGATGCCACCCAGGCCCGTCGGATCAGGACCGGCGATATCAGTGGGGGAAGGCTGCGTGAGCACAAGGACGGACAGGTCTTCGGCGGGTTCGTTCCAGTTGAGCATCTTGATCGCTTTCTGTTCGTTGATCGCTTCTGTTCGTGGGAAGTGCGTCGGGGCTATTGGCAGGCTTCGCAGGTGGGGTCGTCGATGGCGCACTGCTTCGGTGCGACGGCAACGGCGTTGAGCTTGCCGTCGGTGCGCTTGAGGGTGGACTTTTCGACGTGCGTCGCGGAGCTGGAGCGCAGGTAGTAGGTCGTCTTCAGGCCGGCGTGCCAGGCTTCGCGATACAGCGCATCCAGCTTTTTGCCGCTGGGCTGCGCGAGGTACAGGTTGAGCGACTGCGCCTGGTCGATCCACTTTTGCCGGCGGGCAGCGGCCTGGATGATCCAGGTCGGTTCCACCTCGAAGCTGGTGGCGTACAGCTGTTTCAGATCGTCCGGCACGCGAGCGATGGCGCCGAGCGAGCCGTCGAAGTATTTGAGGTCAGAGATCATCACCTCGTCCCACAGCCCGCGCTCTTTCAGGTCATGCACCAGCGCCGCATTGACCACCGTGAAGTCGCCACTCATGTTCGATTTCACGAAGAGGTTCTGGTAGGTCGGCTCAATCGACTGCGTGACCCCGCAGATGTTGGAGATGGTTGCCGTGGGAGCGATCGCGAGTGTGTTGGAGTTGCGCATGCCAGTGGTGAGGACACGGTGACGCAGGCTGTCCCAGTCGAGCGTGGAAGAGCGGTCAAGGTTAAGTGTGTGCGAGCGGTTTTGCTGCAATAGATCGACGGAGTCGATGGGCAGGATGCCTTTGCTCCACAACGAGCCCTCAAAGCTGGAGTAGCGGCCGCGCTCCCCGGCAAGATCCACCGAGGCCGAGATGGCGTGATAGCTGATGAGCTCCATGCTGGTATCGGCAAAGCGAACGGCAGCCTCGGACGCGAACGGGATTCCCAGCGTGTAGAGCGCGTCCTGATAGCCCATGATGCCGAGACCGACGGGACGGTGCCGGAGGTTGCTATACCGTGCTTCCGGGACGGTGTAGAAGTTGATGTCGATCACGTTGTCGAGCATGCGCATGGCGGTCGTCACTGTGTTGCGCAGGCGTGCTTCGTCGAGCCCTGCAGGCGTGCAGTGGTTCGCGAGATTCACCGAGCCGAGATTGCAGACGGCGATCTCACGGGCATCGGTGTTCAGCGTGATTTCGGTGCACAGGTTCGACGAATGAACCACACCGGCGTGCTGTTGCGGCGAGCGGAGATTGCAGGGATCCTTGAACGTGATCCACGGATGCCCGGTTTCAAAGAGCATGGTGAGCATCTTGCGCCACAGCTCCTGGGCGCGCAGCGTGCGGGCGATCTTCATCTCACCGCGCTGTGCTTTGGCCTCGTAGAAGGCGTAGCGCTCCGCAAACCGGGTGCCGTACAGGTCGTGCAGATCGGGTGTTTCATCGGGTGAGAACAGCGTCCAGGGGCCGTCGGCCTCCACGCGCTCCAGAAAGAGATCGGGGACCCAGTTGGCGGTGTTCATGTCGTGGGTGCGGCGCCGCTCGTCGCCCGTGTTTTTGCGCAGGTCGAGGAACTCTTCAACGTCGATGTGCCATGTTTCGAGATAGCCGCAGACGGCGCCCTTGCGCTTGCCACCCTGGTTCACCGCGATGGCTGTGTCGTTTGCGACTTTGAGGAAGGGCACCACGCCCTGCGACTGCCCATTGGTCCCGGCGATGTGCGCCCCGAGTCCGCGCACGCGCGTCCAGTCGTTGCCGAGTCCGCCGGCGTACTTCGAAAGCAGCGCGTTGTCCTTGATCGATTTGAAGATGTTGTCGAGATCATCAGACACCGTGGTGAGAAAGCACGAGGACAGCTGCGGACGAAGCGTGCCCGCGTTGAACAGCGTTGGCGTAGAGCACATGAAGTCAAACGTGGAGAGCAGCTCATAGAACTCGATCGCCCGTGCGTCGCGATCGATCTCACGCACGGCCAGGCCCATCGCCACGCGCATAAAGAAGGCTTGTGGAAGCTCAAAGCGCACGCCGCCCGAGTGCAGAAAGTAGCGGTCATACAGGGTCTGCAGGCCGAGGAACTGGAAGTTGCCATCACGCTCTGCCCGCAGCGCGGCACCCAAACGCGGGAGGTCGAAGTTGGCGAGTTCCTTGTCGAGGATTTGCAGCTCAATCGCACGCTGCACGTAGGCGGGGAAGTATTCGGCGTAGCTCGAAGCGGTGTGGCGCTGCGAACTCACCCTGGTTTCGGGCAGCACAAAAGCCATCGCCTCGTCGCGAAGATTGTTCAACAGCAGCCTGGCGCTGACGTACGCGTAGTTGGGCTCCTGTTCGACAAGCGTGCGTGCGGCCATGGTCTGCGCGAGGCCGACCTCATGCAGAAGAATGCCGTCGTACAGGTTGCGACGCACTTCGACCATCACAGCTTCGGGTGATACGCCGTCCAGACCCCGGCAGGCGTCTGCAATTTCGCGGCTGAGTTGCCCTTCATCCAGCGGTTCTGTGCGGCCATCCGGGAGCTTTACGGAAAAGCGTTGTCCCGTGGTGGCGGCCGCGGTGGTGGGCATGTCCATGCGGCGCTGCTGGGCACGTTCTTCGCGGTACAGCACATAGGCGCGGGCGACCTTGTGCTCTTCAGAGCGCATCAGCGCGAGCTCTACCTGGTCCTGGATGTCTTCGATGTGCAGCGACCGCGCTGCCCCGGCACGGCGTTGCAGCGTGGCAACAATCTGCGCGGTAAGGTTCGCAACGGCTTCGTGGATACGCGAAGAGCCGGACGCGCCAGTGCCCTCAACGGCGAGAAAAGCCTTGGTGATGGCGACGGAGATTTTGCTGGGATCGAACGGGGACAGGGAACCGTCGCGGCGAACGATCTGCAGATCGGAGGAGGTGTCAGGGGAGGCTGGAGGCGGCGCGAGGAAGGGCTGGGGCGATGGTCTGGCGATGGTTTGAGCGGCCACGGAAGAACTCCTTGGCCCCAGAAAGCGATGCGAAGAAACAGCGAGACGCTGGGCCCCGAAGAGCGCGACGAAGCACTGCCACCTCGCCTCCCCTCGGAGGCGTCAGCGAATGTTTCCTTTGGCAGGTCTTCGGACTTACAGGTTCAAACCTACTTGCCAGACTTCCCGGGAGTTTGCGTCCCCAGTGTCGTAGTTGGCGTTCGTACCTGCTTACCGCTGCGGGGCAGTTCCGGAGTCACACCGGATTCCCTTTTCATCCTCCGTCGCCGGAGAAACCAATGGAATGAAGCCCACTCTATCTGGAGGGTTGAGCCGAGCGCAATACTACCCCTTGTGGATAAGGAGCGACGGAATACGAAGGGTGTCCACCTTGCACGGATTGAGACAGGCAGTGGCTCGCTTTTGTGTGCGGTAGTGCCTAGAAGAGCAGCCGGCCCTGCGCATTCAGAACCATGGCGAGCAGCAGCAGTGGGAGGTACAGGACCGAGGCTTTCAGCAGGTAGCGGGCCAGGGCGCGATTGCCGGGGTCGCCCGGGTTGCGGGTGATGCGGGCGAAGCGGAGCGTGGCGTACAGGTAAAAGGCGTCCAGCGCGAGCGCGATGCCGGCGTAGGGCAGGCCCGTGGTGTGCAGCCACGTGGGCCAAAGGCTGACGGGGATCATCAGGATGGCCCAGAACAAGGCCTGCACCACCGACGAGCGCGCGGCTTCACGGGTATCCGAACCGGTGGCGGTGAGGCGGATGCCGGCGCTCGCGTAGTCCGAGCGGTACATCCAGCCGATAGCCATGAAGTGCGGGAACTGCCATACGAAGAGAATGGCGAACAGGGCGACGGCGGGCCATTCGATGAGTCCGCGCGCGGCGGTCCAGCCGATCAGCGGTGGCAGCGCGCCCGGGAAGGCGCCGATGAAGGTGTTGAGCGGCGTGATGCGCTTGAGCGGGGTGTAGATGGCGACGTAGGCGACCGCGGTAAGCAGCGTCAGCGTGCCGGTAATGACGTTGGTGGTGAGCGCGAGGTACAGCGAGCCGCCCATGATGAGCGCAAAGCCGAGCACGAGGCCGTGGGCCAGCCCGATGCGGTGCTGCGCCATGGGGCGCCCCGCGGTGCGGGGCATGCGGCGGTCGGTGCGGCGCTCCAGAGCCTGGTTCAGGACGGAGGAGCCGGCGGTGACCAGGGCGATGCCGAACAGAGCCTCCAAGAGGCCAACATGGAAGGGACTGATGCCGGACGCGAGCGAGCCGAGGTAGAAGCCTCCTGCCGCGGTGAGCAGCACCATCAGGGACACGCGCGGCTTGCTGAGTGCGACGTAGTCGGCGAAGAGGCCGGCCGCACCGGCGCGGGCCTGGGGCCGTGTGCGGCGGGGGATGGCCGGGGATGTGACGGCGGCGGGCACTGCTCTTTAGGATAGCGCGAGGATAGCGCCGGCAGGGGTAGGCTGGGACGGCGGCGCGTCATTCTGCAGAGGCCGGAAGCCGGGAGTTTGCTGCAGGACGGAAGCGATTGTTGGATGGTTGGATTGTTGGATCACTAGACCGCTGGAGCGGGAGTTGGTTCGTTATGGCGGAAGCGATCCTCGCGTTGCTCTTTGGGCTGGGCGCGAGCGTGGCGGCGATTGTGTACAGGATGCGTGCCATGGAACGGCGCGGCGAGTTTGACCGTGAGCGCAACGGGAGCAGGCGAAAGCCCTGAAGGTGCCCCGTCGGCGGGACACAGGAGCGTTGCGCAGCGATTGCGTGCGGGGCGCAGTCGGCCTATACTGCGGGCATCGGTGCAGCCATTTGGGCTTTTTAAGCGCATGTGCCGTGAGTGAGGTGTGTCTTCAGCGAAGGCGGAAGGCAAATCCGGCTCGGCAGTGAAGGGCCACCCGGCTCTGGTGGCGGTGCGCCGCCTGGAAGTGCTGCGGGATCAGCGCAGCGGTGGCGGTCGGTGACGCGGGTCTTGCGAAGTTGCGCTGCGGTGACCCGGACTGCGGCTTCTGATGTTCTTCACGCGGTGCTGCCCTCCGATTGCCGGATTTGTGGCGGCCCGATGCTGGGATTGACTCCTGTTCGTGTGTGCGACGCCTGTGTGGGGCGGGTGCGGGCTGAAGCCCTTGGAGCGGACGAGCGGACGTGTTCCCGGTGCGGCGAAGCGCTGGGTATGGAGTCGGCGCGCTTTGCGGCGTCGATGGGTGTGACGGAATGTACGGCCTGCCGGCTGGCGCCGCCGCCGTTCACCAAGGCCGTGAGCTTTGGGATCTATGACAACGAGATGCGCGAGATGCTGCAAACGCTGAAGTTTGGCGGGATGCAGCGCGTGGCGGAGCATGTGCTGGGCGAGTGGATGGCCAGCGCCTTCCTGAAGCTTGAAGGCGAGGCTGCGGCGGAGTTGGTCGTTGTGCCGGTGCCGCTGTTTGCGGAGCGCGAACGGGAACGTGGATTCAACCAGGCGATGCTGCTGGCGCGTGCCGGGGTGAAGCGCGTGGTGAAGCTGCGGCCGTGGTGGAAGCTGACGCTTCGGCCCGAGGCGCTGGTCCGGGCCAAGGACACACGGGCACTGTTTGCGCTGCGGCCGGATCAGCGGCGACGTGGTCTGCGTGGGGCGTTCCAGGTTGGGGACGCGGCGGCCGTGCGCGGACGTGAGGTGCTGCTGGTCGACGACATTCTGACCACCGGCGCGACGGCCCGCGAGTGCGCGAAGGTGTTGCTGCGTGCGGGCGCGAGCAAGGTCTGGGTGGCGACAGTAGCGCGGGCGCAGCCGGAAAGTATTCGCGCTGTGGAAGCGAATGTGGCGCGATGGGATGTGACGTAGGGAGTAGGGAGTAGCAAACAGGAAATAGGAAATAGCGAACAGGAAGTAGCGAACAGGAATAGCGAGTAGACGATCTCCCTTCGGGGATGACAACAAGAAAGACGAAGGCGAGAGTAAGGGCGACAGCAGAGCTAGAGGCGGGCAGAGCGTAACCGGAACGGCGACATCAGGGCGGACGGAGGCGGAATGCAGTCTGGGCAGGCAAGAGGGCAGGGACGAGTCAAGGGCGGGAAGGTCCACCACACAACCCATCCAGTGCCGGGAACGGCACGGATGGAAGCCATTGAGATTCGTGCAGGCGTGTTTCGGCAGCCGGCGATGCAGACGCCGGTGCTGGTGCTGAATGCGAGCTATGAACCAATCAACATCTGCGGTGCGCGGCGGGCGCTGGTGCTGGTGCTGAAGGGCGTGGCACGCACCGAAGAAGAGCAGGGAACGACGTTGCACTCGCATCGCGCGGTGATGCAGATGCCAAGCGTCATTCGCCTGCTGGAATACCGCCGGATTCCCCATCAAACGCGCGCGCTGAGCCGTAAAAACATCCTGCTCCGCGACCGCAATACGTGCCAGTACTGCCAGGTGGTGCTGCCCGCGGCGGAGCTGACGCTGGACCATGTGTTGCCGCGGTCGCGTGGTGGTTTGTCGACGTGGGAGAACCTGGTGGCGTGCTGCAAGAGCTGCAACCGTCGCAAGGGAAATCATCTGCTGCATGAGCTGCCGGAGATGAAGCTGCTGCGCGAGCCGCGGCCGTTTACGTTGCACACGTCGCGACACATCATGCGGATGATTGGGTCGGCGGATGCGAACTGGCGGAAGTATTTGTACTTCGAAAATGAGCCGGCGGCTTAGCTGTTTCACTGCCGCCGGATGAGGCTGGGCAGCAGCGGATGCCTAAGGCACGGCTTGCTTCCGGCGTGTGGGCGCGTTGAAGTCGGCAGGCTTGTTGCGGATCCACCGCAGAAACGTTTGCATGTCCTCGCGCGCGCGCAGCACGTTGAGGTCGGCGTAGACGGTGGCCAGCTCATGGTTGGAAACATGGGCGTGAATGGCACGATGGCAAATCGGGTGCACGGGCACCGTTTCGGTACCGCCCTTGCTCTTGGGCACAAAGTGATGCCACTCCACGCGTGATCCAAGCAGGCGCTCACAGAACGCGCAGGCAGGCTGGACGTCGCCTTGTTCACGCGCGGCACGTTCCCCAAGTTCCCGCAACCGCAGCTTACGCTTTACCCGGCCCTGCATGCTGCAGTCTTGGATGCCTCACCTCGCTGGGCCGACGCGGATGCTGTTCTGTCGATCACTTCCGAGCATGCGACTTGCCGTTCCAATCGGGGCCGTCCGGCGGCCAAGTGTACGAGATGCCCGTTACACGGCAACTTGCCATGCCATCATAAGTCTGGGGAAGCGCAAGCGCTGAGCATGAGCAAAAAGGGACGTATCGAGCAAGCTAGGTTGGAGCAGATTGGAAGCCGAGTCTTCGGAATCGTGCTCACCGACGTGAGGGATTGTGGTGCTGCTCGCAACGATGCGCCGGAGGCAGATGGGGCCTCTTCGGGCAGAATGCAGCAGCTGACCCTGAAGATCGGTATTGGACTTGGCCGGAGGCGAAGCGCCTTCGGGAACTCGCCAGGAGCAATCCGTGCCGAGCACTCGAAGGCAGGCGGACAGAACAGCAGTATGTGAACGCTTCCTGGAACTGTGTGCGCAGCGCGGAGCAAATACAACGGGGGAGCCAGTTGACACTGGCTGCGGACTTCCTCGCCCTGAATTGCAGGGATGGCGGAACCGCCACACGGTCCTAACGGACGACCTAAGTCGGCATATCGGAAACTTGACTCACGCTCGGTTTACGGCTTGGTACACAGAGCGGCAAGTGTCAGAAAAGTTCCGACCGTTTGCCGTACAGTTGGCGCACTACTTCCGAGAATGCGACTTCACGGTGCGAATCCGGCAGCTTCCAAACGCCGTTTCCCGCGAACAGGGTTGATACCATTGCTCAGGCGATATGATCCCACTTGGCTACATGGCAAAGGTGCTTCCACCAACGCCGCCGGAATGGATGAAGGCTCCGAATGTGGTCGATGTATTCTCGGTGAGCAGTTGTGTGAACCACGACTTCGCTGACTACACCGCAGACTGGAAGCACAACGGCTTTTGGTTCTTTGACTCGCCGGACCTGATCCGGGAAGTCGCCAGAGCGCACGATGTCGATCTTGAGACCGCCAAACTCTTCTACTACGAGGCCGAGCGCGTTGAGCTGCATGGTGGGCAATGGCGCGAGTTCCAGCCGGAGAAGTCGGTAGAAACTAACGTGGTGGTGCCTAGACATAAGCAGCTTGAGGGCTTCGATGTAGTGACCTTCTCGATGGGGAACGCCCCTCAGTGTTCTCCGCTGTCCTGCAACAGCCTCGCGCAGAACATTCCGACAAATGCCCATTGCCTGTTCGCCACATCGGAGGAGGCTTCGATGCGTCTCGAGAGCGGAGCATTCCAGAACAGTGAGCCCGGGCCGTACCGAATCTACGCGATTTTCTCCGTCGATTGGCCGTGATTCGGCCCGAGGTCCGTAGAGAGTTGCGTTTCCACAAGCGGTGAGTACGTCCCGACAAGCGTGCTTGTCTTTAGTGGCCGACAAGTCGGCTTATCGTACACTTGCCCGGAACAGCGCTTGGGATTGGTGACGAGAAACGCCGTTGTCGGAGTTGAGCTCATGCTTCCTTGGCGCTTGCTCGGAACCAAAATCCATCTCAGCTCTGGACTACCGGGGTGGCCGCTGTTGCGATCGTTAGCAGGCCTTCCAGCGTCTGCGGCTCACGCAGGGGCTCCATGAGCGCGGCGATGGCGGTGTCGCGGCCGCAGCCGAGGACGGCGGCAACGTGGTTGTCCTTGATGTAGAAGGCGAGAAAGTCCAGCGACTGCGGGTCGCCGTCGATGTGAATCTCGTCCCAGGTGTCAGCATGGCCGGCGTAGCTGAAGCGCTTGCCAAAGTGAAACGTCCAGAAGAAGGGGACGCCGCGGAACGGATAGGCGGGGCCGTGGGCGTTGCCGGTGGCATAGGCGAACATCGCTTCGGCGGCGGTGCGGCCGTGTTGTTCGGCAAGCCGCCAGTGCTCGATGCGGTCGCCGTCGACCGAGGCGATATCGCCGGCACACCAAAGGTTGGGCGCGAGGCGAAGGTTCCGGCCCACGGCGAAGCCGCCCTTTTCGCCTTCGGGGAAGTCGCTTGCGTACTCCGTAACCGGCCGCACGCCGATGGCGATGATCACAACGTCGGCGGGGACGTCGGCTCCGGTGTTGAGGGTGACCGCCGTGGCGGAGATTGCCGTGACTGTCGCTTCCGTGTGCAGGTTTGTGCCGTTGTCGCGATGCAGGTTGACGATCGCCTGCGCGACCTCAGGGCCGAACTTGTTGGCGAAGGGCAGCTTGCTTTGCGCGAGCACGGCCGTGTGCAGACCGCGCTGACGGAGGGCGCTGGCAGCCTCGAAGGCGATGAAGCTGTCGCCGATAAGCGCAACGCGCGCGCCTGGTGTGAGCAGCGGGTCCATGTGGCGCAGGTCGTCGGGATGGCGGATGGTGAACACGTGCGGGAGTTCCGCGCCGGGAACGTCGAGTCGCCTGGGAATCCCACCGGTGGCGAGCAGAAGAGCGTCGTAGGGCACGGTTTCGCCGCTATCGAGCGTCAGGGTGCGATCTGCCTGCTGCAACTGCGTGACGACGCCCTGCATGCGCACCATGTCGAGCGAGTCCAGGCTGTCCGGGCCCTCCTGGCCGGGCGGCGAAAAGATGGGGAGCGTATCCAGCGGCTTCTTGCCCGTGAGCGACATCTTCGTGAGCTGGGTGCGATCAACGGGCTCTTCCGGGACAGGGTCAATGACCGTGATGGTGCCCGCGAAGCTGTGATCGCGGAGCCACGCGAGCGCGGCGGCCGTAGCCGCGCCACTGCCGGCAAAGACGAGATGCCTGGTGTGACCGGTGGGCGCGGGCTTCTCGACAGGAATGGGCTCGGGGTCAACGAAAATGTTGTCTCCGTCCAGCCGCACGGGGTAGCGCTTCAGATCGCGGAGCGGAGGCGGCTCGAGCAAGTTGCCTGTGGCGAGCTCGAAAGGTGCCGGTGTGCCACGGGCAAACGACGCGACCGTTGC
This sequence comes from Granulicella sp., assembly GCA_965198515.1. Classification (GTDB taxonomy): domain Bacteria; phylum Acidobacteriota; class Terriglobia; order Terriglobales; family Acidobacteriaceae; genus Granulicella. Next base: position 107,005 of record CBDAPO010000005.1, read on the forward strand.
AGACGGCGCCCTTTTCCAGCGGCGCCTTGGCGTGGGGGCACTCGGCTTCCACGGCGAAGAGAGTGGGGCTGCCGGTGGGTGTGTCCTCGGTGCGAATGAGGAGGATCTTGGTTTCGCCAAGCGTGACGGTTTTCTTGGTGTTGGGCGCGAGTTCAGCGAGGGTGAGAGCGTGTTGGTCGGGCATGGGGCTCCTGCAGGGTCGTGAGTTCGATGCAGAAAGCTTCTATTCGTCGGGCGGTCAAGGGAGCGAGATGTCGGGGCTTATGGTGAGGCGAAAGTGCTTAGCGGAACAATGTAGCCGTTCTTGCGAGCACGTCATCCAGGATCTCCGTTGGGAGTGCTTCCAGCTTGCGACCGCCACGAGCCTGAAGGTCGAGAACACGCGGCTGGTCGCAGCGAACGATGCCGGTGGTCCTGGTACCTGCGAGCGGAACAGCGACCCGATGCGGCGGGCGAAATCACCAACATTCGTGATGGGCAGAACGACAGGGAGGCTAGTTGCGAATTGAACCCAGTGGGCGAGATCACCAGGACGGGCCGGTGCCCTTGCTGCTCATGGCCCACAGTTGGATCAGCGAGACCATGTAGATGTCATCGCGGTTCACAGCAGTTCACGGCCAGCAGCCGGAGCGTCGATCCACTGCTGATCTTCTTCCGAGCGCGACATCTCGTAGCTTGAAGCTGCGAGGAGTTCTTCAAGGTCAAACCTGGGCTTCACGCGGGGATCCGCGATGAGGGGTTCGCCTTCAACTGCGAGCGCGACGCGGCTCCGTCCTCCAAATGCATCATGGAAAGGCTGTTGTGATTGTACAAAACTAGATTTGCTGAGATTCGCCGAATGGACGTGCGTTGAAGCTTCTGTGCATCCATCTGCCTGATGGCGTTTGCGGACGAAGTTGGAGAGCGGTTTGTGGCGTGGCTTGAGGCGTTGCCGAAGGGCAAGGCTTCGAAGCTGTACGTGGTTTGTGATTTTGACGGCGATGGCTTGCCCGCGGGGGCGATTCTGATGCGGGCGCTGCGCGCGGCTGGCTATGCCGGCGTTGAGGGCGAGTGCCGGCGTAAGGGCGAGTCCGCGTGGGGGGCGGAGATCGGTGGAAGGCTGCGGGAGCGGGCTGCGGGTGAGGGCATCGACGGCCTGATTGTGACGGACCTTGGTGTGCGCGATGGCGATATTCTGCCGGGCGTGCCGTTGATGTTGATCGATCATCACCGGCCCATTGGGCAGCCGGAGGGCTCGGTTGTGATTACGTCGTACGGCACGGGCGATGACGCTGGGGATGGCAAAGATGTCGCCACCAGCGGGCTGTTGTGCTGGTGGTGTGCGCGAGCGCTGGTGGGTGAGGCGAAGGCGGCGGAGTGGCTCTGGCTTTGCGGCATTTCGGTCCTGAGCGACCTGGGCGACAAGGCACCACTTGAGGAACTGGCCGCAGCGAAGGCACGCTTCGGCGGCGGCGCACTGCGCGATGCGACGAGCTTGTTGAATGCGCCCCGGCGAACCAACGAGGGAAGAGCCGATGCGGCGCTGGCGTTGCTGATGAAGGCAAGCGGGCCCAAGGCTGTGACCAGCGGCAAATTTGCGGAGACGGCAGCGTTGTTGAAGGCGAAAGAGGAAGTTGGTGAGGCGTTGGCGTATGCGCGCAAGCAGCCGCCGAAGTTTTCCAAAGCCGTGCGGGACGAGCTTGGGGCGGACCTGGTGGCGATCCGCATGCACACCGGGTGCCAGGTGCATCCGCTGGTGGCGCAGCAGTGGCGTGGGCGCTTCAACAAGAGCGTGGTGTTCGGCGTCAACACGGGGTACCGGCCAGGGTGGGTGACGTTTTCCGGGCGGGCACCTGCGGGCGTCAACCTGATCGAATTCCTAGCAAGGCATCGGCCGCCGGAAGCGGACAACAGTTATGGCCTGGGGCACAACCAGGCAAGCGGTGGGGCATTGCCGGTGAAGGTATGGAATCGCTGGATCAAAGAGATCGGTTTTGGCGACGAGATGGTGGTTGACGAGAGCGAGGCCGCGGATGCGCCGATGGTTGCTGCGGATAGCTCGGCTGAGTTGATGGAAGGTGGAGAGTGATGGCGGAAAGCGTGATCGAAAAGCGGGGGGCAGGCAGGCCGAAGAAGCAGAATTCCGGTTTGGGCATGGATGAGAAGGAGCAAGGTGCAGCGGCGTCCGTGAGCGCCGGCGCGAAGCCGGTGTCCAAGAACGCCGCGAAGAAAAGCGCCAAGAAAAAGGCGAAGAAGGCCAAGGCAAAGCCGCCGACAAAGAAGGATATCGCCGACGCTGAACTGGAGCGCATGTTGACCACGCCGATGTCGCAGTGTGCGGCCTTGGAGGGCTTGCCGCAGTTGCAGTTTCCGCGTGAAGCAATGCGCCTGGGATTCCCGGTGAAGGTGATGGGAGGCGGTGGGCTGAAGACGAGTGACACGCGGCGCTGGCAGGCTGATCCGCACCTGCGTGTGTCGTTGGGCTACTTGTGCGATGTCCTGCAGTACCTGCGCACGCATGGAATTCACATGTACCGCATGGGGTCTGATCTTGCGCCGTATGCGACGCATCCAGACATGCCGCAGTTCCACAACATGGTGAAAGAGAGCGCGGGCGATCTCGCAAGATTTGGGCGCTATGCGCGAGAGGCGGATGTGCGCTTGAGCTTTCACCCGTCGCAGTTCATCGTGCTGAACAGCGAAAACGAGAAGCTGACCAAGAAGAGCATGTGGGATCTCGATTCCCAGGCCGAGATGCTGGACCTGATGGAGTGTGGACCCGAAGCCGTGATGGTGGTGCATGTGGGGGGAGCGTATGGCGACCGCGAGTCCGGCTGGCGGCGCTGGGCGGAGACGTGGAAGCGTTTAGGCGAACCGGTACGGCGAAGACTGGTGCTGGAAAACGATGACATTCGTTACTCGGCGGCCGATGTGTTGAAGGTGCATGAGGCCACGGGGGTGAAGTGCGTTTGGGATTATCAGCACCATTGGTGCTTCAACCCTGAAGGCTTGCCGCTGGTAGGTACGTTGGAGAAGTTTTGCGCGACGTGGCCCGCGGGTGTGCGACCCAAGATGCACTTCAGCTGTGCGCGTACGGAGATGCGCGAGATCAAGCGCAAGAACCGCAAGACGGGCAAGCCGGAGATGGTCCTGCAGCCACCGATCTGGACGGGACATGCGGACTACAACAATCCGTTTGAGACCATAACGTTCTTGCGGTCGATCCAGCATATCGACGTGGACGTGATGCTTGAGTCGAAGTCGAAGGACTTGTCATTGATTCGTCTGCGCAACGATATGGCCAAGTATGCGCCGGAGTTGGCGGCGCGATACGGCGTGGATGCAGCGCAGGCGAGCGAGGATGTGGGTGAGGTGGTGGAAGAGGCTGAAGGGGAGTTAATCGCCGACTGAGGACAGCAGCCACGTTGTGTGAAGAGGCTTCCATTTGCTCGCAACGTGGCGTCAGACCATGCAGCCGCATGGGGCTGGAGGAACATCGATGAAACCGACCTGGAAGCCGCACGAGGAGCATGGAACACTCTCCGCCGAGGAGCGGAAGGAGTTGCCGGAGACGGTGTATGCGTTTCCGAAGGAGCGCAAGGAGCCGATGACGGATGCCTCGCATGTGCGCAATGCGATCGCACGATTCGACCAGGTGAAGGGTGTGTCGGATGCAGAGCGCGACCAGGCGTTTGCGAACCTGCAGGCGGCGGCGAAGCACTATGGCGTAGACATGCAGGAGACGAGTTGGCGCGAATTGGGAAAGAAGCCGCACACGGTAAATCCCGAGCACTCACGGTAGGTGGTTGCGCGTGAGCCAGGTGACTGTGAGGCAGAAGGGATGACACAGCAGAAGCGGGATGCTGTGATTGCGCCGTTATGCGAAGCGGCGCTGTTGCTGGTGGCGGGACTTGCGGCTTTGGTTACGCATCAACCGTTGTTCTTTGCGAGTCTTGGGCCGACGGCGTACGAGTTGACGGAGATGCCGGAGCGCAAGAGTGCGCGGCCGTACAACGTGATTGTGGGCCATCTGATTGCGGTGCTGAGTGGCTTTGCGGCGCTTTGGATCACGCGGGCCTGGTATGTGCCGGTCGTCTCAGCAAACCATATTTCGATGCAGCGGCTGTGGGCGGCGGTGCTGGCCACGCTATTGACGGTGCTCTTCACGATTCTGCTGAAGGCGACGCAGCCAGCCGCCTTGTCGACGACCCTGATCGTGGCCTCGGGCACGATGCAGCGCCCGGTGGATGCGCCGATCATCATGGCGGGGGTGTTGCTGGTCACCGCGCTTGGGGAGCCGGTGCGGCATTGGCGCATGCGGCACCGGCAGCAGGAGCGTGCGCGGGGCAACGAGGTGCGGGGCTAGCGGCGGCTCGTGGCTTTATGCGCGGATTTGGCGGGTTTTGCCGTTGCTTTTGAAGCTGGTTTTGCAGCGGGTGCGCCGCCAAGGGCCTTGCGCACGCACTGGGTGTACGCGTTCAAAAAGCCTTCGCGAAGGTTGCTGTATTCCCCCACGGTAGAGAACTTGCGTTGGCCTGCGGAAGCGTTGAGGAAGTAGGCCGTTGTGGCGACGTGGTGTGGGTTGTCGAAGAAGAGATAGATCCCAAGCACGTTGCCGTCGAGCTGCGTGCGGTCAAAGCCATAGATCTCGAAGCCGTTGAGTGTGGGCTTCATGGCGTAATTGCGTTGCGTGTCTTCGCCCTTGGCGTTGATCGCGTCGAACTCGCTGATCAGTTCGGGCTTTTCCGTTGCGTAGGTCGAGGCGGGCAGTTGCTCGATCTTGACGTTTGCGAAGGGCGCGCTGTTGGGGTATTTGAACGCGGCGAGCAGGCCATCCATGATCTTGATCTGCTTGGGCCCGGTGAGCGTTTGCGCGGGACGCGTCATGGGCGCTTGCGGCAGTGGGGTGGTTTGGACGAGGTCGGGGCCGCCTGGGATCTGGCACGAGGTATACGGCTTCAGCGCGGCGGAGAGGGGCCGGCTGGCAGAGGCGCTGGCAGCCTTGCTTTGCGCAGCGAGCGGCAGAGTCGAAGTCAGTGCGGCGAGGACGAGGGCAAGGCGGTACTGCATACAGGAAGGGTATCGCAGAGGATCACGTTGGGTGCGAACCCCATGGTTTCAAGGCGGCCCCCGCCGGCTTATCTCTGTCCTTTGCAAAGGCCCTTGGCGTGCCAGTCCGTCACCAGGGTCGTGTGTGGCTTGGAGGTGGAGTGCAGCACCAGAACGAGTCCGCGGCGGTCTTCGTTGCCGGTTGCGGTTAACTCCATGGCCTCGCCTTCCGGCACGATGACGTCGTGCCCCGGCCGGCTCACCTGCTTGCCAGACGGGGTTTCCAGGCAGGTCTCTCCCTGTTCGGTATAGAAGATCTCGGGACCGGAGTGAACGTGGGTTCTGCTTACAGCGCCAGGCTTCATGAGTGACTCGCGGTATTGAGCCGTGTACTCCTCATTCGCCTTGATCGGCAACGGACCGATCTGGGTTACGCGCTGACCCTTCATCGGCATGGCCGGCTTGTCGCCTACGTTCAGCAGCCACACTTTATCGAGTGCGGTGACGACGGTGCTTCCCCGGCCTGACGCCCTTTGAGCCGTTTCGCGATCAGGGTAGGCGTCGAGGGTCCAGAAGACCGGCCGGTCAGAGAGCCTGCCGAGCGGCGTGCTGGCGATGATCCAGCAACCTTCCGGCCCGGTCCGCTCCGCGACTGGCCTGCAGCTCTCGAGCTTGTCATTCTGGGCCGCGGCGATGGTTGACAGAAGCAGAACTGCTGGGAGGCTGCAGGAGAACAACGTGCATCGGCGCATGATGGGCCGATGCTACCGCAGCGACCGAAGAAGTTCGCGCCTTCAGTCAACGGCGCCGCCTGACGCCGACGAGGGTTGCGTTTGCCGGCCGGTTGCACACTCTCGGAGCGCCAGATGCCACTTCTAAGGCTGTGGCTTGGTCGCGGGTGGCTTGTCGGGTTGCGGTTGGGTGTCCGTGGGGATGTCTTCGCCGTTGTACTTGATGGTCACGCTGGTGTGGAACTGCTTGTAGTCGGTGTAACGCACGGTGGCACGCAGGTGCACATCCTGCGCGAGCGAGCCGTTGGCGCCGGGGAAGTGCAGGATGCCTTCCGCGCGGGTGTAGGTGGGGAACCAGTACTTGCCGTCGATCTGCTGGTAGTAGGTGGTGAAGGGCGGCGAGATGTCTTCATGGCCGCGCGTGACGATCTGCGGGACGTTGAGACCGTTGCACATGACGATCTCCATGTCCTGCTGGTCGACCCAGACCTTGCCCTGAAAGTAGCGATGATTCTTGACGATCTGCTTGGGCGCTACGTCGAAGACGTAGGTTTCGAGATCGTCCACCTTTTGCTTGCCGAGGTAGTTGATGTTGTAGTCGGGCAGCTGTGCGGTGGTGAGGATGAAGGGCAGGCGGTACTTGATGTCATTGATGTCGTTTTCGGTGATGATGACATCCTGAAACGTGTTGCCGGGGGCGAAGACGACGTGTTCGACGCGCTTGCCGGCGTTGTCGAAGGAGATGTCGGTGACCTCCTGCCACTGGCCCTTGGGCTTGCCGTCATCATCGTTGATTTCGTCCATTTTGACGGACTGGCGAAAGATGTACTGGTCGCGGGCGTGCTCGAACTTCGACTCCTGCGCGCCCATGCGCTCGATGACTTGCGGGACGGTGATGCCGGTGGGTTGCGCGGGGTCGAGCGGACCGAAGCCGGCAATATTGCTGTTATTTTGCGCGCGCACGAGGGGCGCAGCGGCGAGCAGGAGAGCGACGGTGGGCAGGATGGAGCTGAGGAATCGAAGGCGCATGAGGGACCGTGGCGGCGCGGACCGCCTGTTGTAGAGACGTGCTTGGGGCGAGAATGGTTCAGGCTCGTGGTCGGTAGTCGATGAGGTGAGTTGGATGGCGTTTGGGCGGGGAAAGAAGACGGCGCGGGCGCCGCTGGATGGGGCGGGGCTGCTGGAATACGCGGTGAAGAGCCTGGGAAGCCGCATGAAAAGCGAGCGGGACCTGCGGCGTGCGATGGCCGAAAGGGCCGAGCCGGGCGAGGAGGGCGCGGAGGCGATTGCGGGGGTGATGGCCAAGCTGAAGGAGTTGGGCTACCTGAGCGATGAGCGCTTTGCGGCCGACTACACGCGCTTGCGGCAGGAAAATGAGAAGTTTGGCCGGCGGCGAGTGCAGCAGGGGCTGATGCAGAAGGGCGTGGCGTCGGCGACGGTGAACGAGGCCGTGGGCAAGGCGTATGACGAGGTGGATGAGGTCGCGCTGGCCCGGGCGTATGCGGAGCGGAAGCGGATGAAAAAGCCCGAAGGCGACAAGGAAACGGCGCGGGCGATGCGGCGGCTGGTGGCGGCGGGGTTTTCCACGCGGGCGGTGTGGGCGGTGCTGCGGAGTTGGGGAGCGGCGGTGGAAGAGGTGGATGTGGTTGAGGGTGGGGACGAGTAGTGGCTGGGTCGAGGTCCAAGACGCAGATTCCCTTCGGGAATGACAACAAGAAGAACAATGACAACAAGAAGAACAATGACAACAAAAAGAACGAAGTTGAGCGGTTTGTGGGGATCGATTGGTCGGGGCGGGTGGATGCGGCGGGGCAGCGGCGGCATATCTGGGCGGGGGTTTGGACGCGGGGTGTGGGTGGGAAAGTGAGTGTCCGCTTAGAGAACGGGCGGACGCGGGAGGAGGTGGCTGATTGGCTCGTTGAGCTGGCGCAAGAAACGCCGCGGATGGTGGTGGGGATTGATCTTTGCTTCAGTTACCCGGCGTGGTTTCTGCGGGAGCTTGGGTGCGCGGATCTGTTCAGCTTCTGGCGCTTGGTGGCGAGTGGCAAGGGCGAGGAATGGCTGCAGGCAGCGCGTGCCGGGGATGCGCATGATGGGCGGTTCTGGGGGAAGCCTCATAAGCGGCCGCCGGGGTTCTCTGGTGAGGGGTACCGCACGATGTTTCGTCACGCGGACTACGACAACAAGATCGCGCAGGCGCTGGAAGGTGGTGATGCGGCGCGGGCGGCGAAGATGAAGGGGATTACGCCGAAGAGTCCGTTCCAGATTGGCGGGTCCGGGAGTGTCGGGACGGGGTCGCTGCGGGGCATTCCAGTGCTGCTGCGGCTGCATGAGGCGGGGTTTCGGGTGTGGCCGGTGGAGGATGCGGCTTTTGGGGCTTCGCGCGCGGAGGAGCCGAAGCCGATGCTGGTGGAGATCTATACGCGGCTGATGACAGGGCCGGTCGCGAAGTCGAACGCGGACGCGCGCAAGGCGTATTTGGCGCTGCGGCGAAAAGAAGACCCGTTGTTTGCGGAGGTGGGGCGGGCGGTGCTGCGGAAGGCGGAGGGGTCAGAGGATGCGCTGGATGCGTTGATGACGACGCTGGAGATGGTGCGGCATGCGGCGGAGTTTCCGCGGTTGCGGGCTACCGAGGATGCGCAGTTGTTGCTGGAGGGGAATACGTGGCGGCCTGGGGTGGGCTAAGCGGTCAAAGGGAAGTCAGTTCGGCCGGCGTCATCTTGAAGGGGTTCCGAAAGGTGATTCCGCCTAGCACTTGGCCGTCCTGGAAGTCCTCTGTCAGGAGGACCGTTGCGCCGTGACGGCGCGCGGTGGCCCAGAGCATGGCGTCCCAGAACTGTAACCCGTGCACCTGGTGAGCAGCGAGGGCCTCCGGGAGGTCATTGGGCACGGCGGAGACAACGTTGAAGGCTGCCGTTGCGAAGCGTGCAAAGCGGTGCGCCTCGGGGGCTAGAGCCGGTCGCCTGCGCGAGGTGGAGTTACATAGCTCTCCGAGAGTCTGAAGGATCAGGAACCCGTCTTGCTGGCGAGTCCCGTCGAGCACCTCTCTGGCGCGTTGCTGCTTTGCTGGGTCGTTCGGGTCGATGCTGTAGAAGAGGATGTTGGTATCGAGCGTGTAGACGTTAGCGCTCATGCCGTTCGTCGTAGGTGAAGGGCACTCCGCCCAGATCCAGGCCTTTCTGCATGATCTGCAGCATCTCCTGCCAAGCTGCTTCCTTCTTCGGGTCGAGCTTCTTGCCGGTGTAGGGGACTATTTCAGCTATGGGCTCTCCGCGGCGGGTGAGCACGAGGCGTTCGCCGGCTTCCACCTCGGCGATGCAGGCAGAGAAGTTTTGATTGGCTTCGCGGAGAGAGACTTCTCGCATGGTGACCTCTGGAGATCATTGTAGTACGTAGTGCATTCGACTTGCGCTGCTAAACTGACGCTCTATGCGTCCATTGTCCGGGAACCAGATTCGTGAGGATTTTCTGCGGTTTTTTGAGGGGAAGGGGCATCGGCGGGTGCACTCTTCTTCGTTGGTGCCGGCCAATGATCCGACGCTGTTGTTTACCAATGCGGGGATGAACCAGTTCAAGGATGTGTTTCTGGGGGCGGAGCGGCGGGAGTATTCGCGCGCCGGCTCTTCGCAGAAGTGCGTAAGGGCCGGGGGGAAGCATAACGACCTCGAAAACGTGGGGTTTACGCGGCGGCACCATACGTTTTTTGAGATGTTGGGGAACTTCAGCTTTGGGGACTACTTCAAGCGGGATGCGATTGCGTTTGCTTGGGAGTTGTTGACGTCGCCGGACTGGTTTGGGATTGATCCTTCGCGGTTGTACGTGACGATCTTTGAGGGATCGGAGACGGTTCCTCGGGATGATGAGGCGGAGGGGTATTGGGTTGAGACCGGAGTGCCGAAGGAGCGGATCTTTGAGATGTCCGCGAAGGATAACTTCTGGCAGATGGGCGATACGGGGCCTTGTGGGCCTTGTTCGGAGATCTTCTACGACTTAGGGCTGGCGGCGAGTGAGACGGGGGAGGACAAACCCTTTCCGCAAGACGACCAGCGGTATGTGGAGATCTGGAATTTGGTGTTTATGCAGTTCGACCGGGCCAGTGATGGGACGTTGACGCCGTTGCCGAAGCCTTCCATCGATACGGGGATGGGGTTGGAGCGGATTGCGGCTGTGTTGCAGGGGAAGTTGTCGAATTACGAGAGTGATTTGTTTACGCCGTTGCTGAGTGCTGCGGCTAAGCTTACGGGCTTCGCCCGTACCCACCTTAGCGACGATGAAGCAGTCGCGAAGATGGGGCACCCGGATGTGAGGCTGGTTGAGACGTGGGCGGTGAGTGATGAGAAGGGGGCGGCTTCGCTGCGGATCATTGCGGATCATGCGCGGGCGGCTACGTTTTTGATTGCGGATGGGGTGTTGCCCTCGAATGAAGGGCGTGGGTATGTGCTGCGCAAGATTATGCGGCGGGGGATTCGGCATGGACGGCTGTTGGGGCAGGAGAAGCCGTTTTTGCACGAGATGGTCTTTGCGGTACGGGATGAGATGGTGGCGGAGTATCCGGAGTTGAGGGATGCGGCGGAGCGGGTGAGCAAGGTGGTGTTGGCGGAGGAGCAGCAGTTTGCTCGGGTGATTGGTGTTGGTGCAGAGAAGTTGGAAAGATTTTTCCAGGAGACTCGACTTCTGTCTGAGGAGGAGATGGCCGACGAGAACATCGTCAAAGATTTCGTAGACCAGTTCACTGATCCTGCAACGCGAGTTAACTATGCGCATTCTGTCATCAACATTGGTCTGTACTTAAGGGATCACGGAAGCAATCTTAGAGCTAGCGACCCAGCGCTTGTGCGGGCCTACCTAGAGTCTTCGGAGCACTCGCTTGGTGGGATAAGCAGAGAGGACTCGGAGCCGCGAGTACACGAACTGCTGACGTTTGCTCGTACGGCACGTAGACGGCCTGTTCTGTTCCTTCCCGGTCGAGATGCATTCCGGTACTACGAGACGTACGGACTTCCTCAAGACTTCATTCAAGACGCGGCGCGCGATGCAGGTTTTGAGTTTGACGTAGAAGGTTTTGAGCGAGCGATGCGAGAAGAACAAGCCCGCGCACGCTCCTCGTGGAAGGGTGGGTCGCAGAAAACGGCGGCGCCTGTGTATCGGGAGCTACCGAAAACGGAGTTTGTGGGCTATGGCGCAACGCGGATGGATGGGGCGCGGGTGCTTGCGCTCGTGAAAGATGGCGTGGGTGTGCAGGAGTTGCGGGCTGGGGAGTCTGGCGAGGTGGTGCTGGATGCGACCAGCTTTTATGCGGACTCGGGTGGGCAGGTGGGGGATGTGGGTTGGCTTTATGCGAGCGACCACGCGACCGCTGTAGCCGAGGTGACGGGGTGCAAGAAGCCGGTGCAGGGGGTGTTTGCGCACCAGGTGCGGGCGTTGCATGGGATCGCTGTGGGGGACACCGTGGATACGGTGGTGAATGCGGGTGTGCGGCATGCGACGATGCGCAACCATACGGGCACGCACCTGCTGCATGCGGCGTTGCGCGAGGTGTTGGGGCGGCATGTGAAGCAGGCTGGGTCGTTGAATGATGCGGCGCGGCTGCGCTTTGACTTCAACCACTTTGCGGGGGTGGGGCCGGAGGAGTTGCAGGAGATTGAGGACCTGGTGAACGCGCAGGTGCTGGACAACAAGCCCGTGGAGACGATGGTGGATGTGCCGATCGATGTGGCGGTGCATGAGCTGGGGGCGACGGCGTTGTTTGGCGAGAAGTACGGCGAGTTTGTGCGGGTGGTGAAGATTGGGGATTTTTCGACGGAGCTTTGCGGGGGGACGCACACGCAGGCTACGGGCGAGATTGGGTTGTTGAAGCTGGTGGGCGAGAGCTCGGTGTCGAGCGGTGTGCGGCGCGTCGAGGCGGTGACGGGCACGGGCTCGTTGAGCCTGTTCCGGCGCGATGCCGAGGTGGCCCGGGTGGCGGGGCAGGTTGTTGGTGGGGAGGTGAGCGCGGAGGCGTTGCAGGCCCGGCTGGCGCAGACGGACGAGGAGCTGAAGAAGCTGCGGCGGGAGCTGGAGGCGATGCGGATGAAGTCGGCGTCGGCGGCTACGGCGGATGCGGCTTCGTCGGCGGTGGAGGTTAGGGGCGTGAAGGTGCTGGCCCGGCGGGTGGATGCCTTGGACAAGTCGCAGATGCGGAATTTGGTGGATGAGTTGAGAGGGAAGCTGGGGTCTGGGGTGGTGGTGTTGGGGGCGGCTACGGCTGAGGGTAAGGTGTCGTTGATTGCCGGGGTGACCAAGGACCTGACCGGGCGCGTGCAGGCCGGGAAGATCGTTGGACTGATCGCGGCCAAGGTCGGCGGCAAGGGTGGTGGCCGGCCGGATCTGGCGGAGGCTGGAGGCAGTGACGTGGCGGCGCTGGATGCGGCTTTGAGTGGGGCTGCGGAGGTTGTGGGGAGTTTGCTTGGGTAGGTAGGGGAGTTGCTGGAGCGCATTGGGCTTAGGCGGCGGGGCGAAACACACTTAGCGACGGTGAAGCTGTCGCGAAGATGGGGCACCCGGTTGGGACATGAGGCGCAGACGCGCTGTTCGTCGATGTTGGCCAGGCGGATGCGTAGCCACGCATTGGCGGGGGTTAGACTCTGGGCATGGTGCTGTCCGCGCTGAGGGCGAAGCAGTGGATGTGGCTGGCGATTGGCGGATCGTTGCTGGCTGCGGCGACGTATTTGCTCATCTTCGTTCCGATCCCGCGATGTGCCGTCGCCGGGGCGGGTTTCTGGGCCACGGTTTGGGCGTATCGGCTGCAGATTGTGGCTCTTGTGCTGCCGCCAGTTCTTGGAATCAGCGTGAGTTTATGGGCCGAGCGACGCTTCAAACGTGGCTTTCTGGACGACCGGTGGACGGAGGCGGAATTGTCTTCCGTGCGGGCCGTCGTGGGGAGCCGTGCCTGGGGGTGGGTGGGTTTCGTCGCCTTGCTGGCGTTCTTGCGGCCGGTGTTGCTTCACACCCACCCGGGCGGGGGAGGGTTTGCGTACGTTCTGCTGCTGCCGTCGCAGACGGTGATGCGGATGAGGCAACTGATCACGCCGAAGGTGCCGCGAAACCCTGGCCTGGTGGATTGGGCGAACTTCAAGCCAATACGTTCTGAGCACTGGGGTGGGCGCGGGGCGTAGCGGCGGGCATGGGTTGCAGAGGGCGGACTGACGCTTTTGTGCAGGTGCATCCCTGAGTACCGGGCGGGATTCACAGCCGGGGGGTGGGCCGGAGACGCCTACACTGTAGGGGTATGACAGGGCTTCAGCGGAGTTTTCCTGGGGGATGGAGGGGGTACGTCCGCTGTTGGGCTGCGGTGGTGTGCTTGTGTGGGGTGCGCGGCGCGGCCGAGGTCCCGGCGGGGTCAGCGGCAGCCTGGAAGCAGGCCGTGGCGGTGCGCGAGGCCTTTGAGGAAGAGCCGGTTGGGCAGCATACCAAGGCCGAATACGCCGGGGTGATGGACCGCTTTCGGGCGATTTACCACGCGAATCCGGCGGACCTGTATGCGCCGCGTGCAGTGGACGCCGTGGCGGAGCTGCTGGCCGAAGAAGGCCGTGAGCTGAAGGATCGCAAGGCTCTGCGCGATGCGGCAGGGCAGTATGAGTTCCTGGCCAAGGCCTACCCGCAGAGCACGTTGGCGGCGCCCGGTCTGGGCAAGGCATTGGCCCTGCTGGGGCCGGACGAGGCGGGGGACGCTGCGGAAGCTGCCAAGGTCCGGGGCGTGCTCGCGGAGCAGTATCCGCGAAGCGCGGCGGCGAAGGGTGCGGGGGATAGCGGGATTGTTGGAGCGCGGGAGCCTGCCGCGGGAAAGGCTATGGCGTCTGCCGAGCCGGCATCGGGCAGGGCCGCTGCGGCAGCTTCGCCTGAGCTCCGGGGCGAGGATGAAGAACGCAGATCCCCTTCGGGGATGACAACCAGCAGGGCGGGGATGGCCGGGACGGCGGCGAACGCGGGGACAGCCGGGACGGTGGGGACGGCGGGGATGGCGGCGCCCCAGACGCCGGTGACTGAGGTGGTGGACGACCAGCGGCGGGTGCCGGGGGTGGCGCCGGCCATGGTGACGGGAATTCGGCACTGGTCGACGGCGAGCTACACGCGGGTGGCCATCGACCTGGGTGGCGAGGTGGAGTTCAAGGCCGCGCGGGTGGAGCATCCGGACCGCATCTTCTTCGATCTGCATGGGGCCAAGTTGTCGCCGGGCCTGGTGGGCAAGAGCTTTGCGATCACGGATGATGGTTTTCTGAAGACGATCCGGGCCGGGCAGTCGGCCGCGGATGTCACCCGGATTGTGCTGGATGTGCAGCCCGTGGCGGAGTATTCGGCGTTTCTGCTGCCGAACCCGACGCGGTTGATCATCGACATCCATGGCAAACCGGCGGGTGAGGTGGCGACCTCGCGGGGCAGCGAGGCCGCAGGTCAGCGGGCTAGTGATTCCGCCGGTCAGCATGGCGGAGACTCAGCGATCACGACCGTTGCGGTACCACCAACTGCGCGCCCGGGAATGACGGCAAAAGGGCGTGCTTCCGAGGCCGTTTCCGGTGAGCCCGCGAGTTCTGCTGCGGGCCAAGTTCCAGGCGGATCTGGCGAGTCAGCTCCGATCGAGCGACCCTCGCCGGGTGCTTCTGCGGCTTCGACCTCGTCCTCAGCGAGGAGCGGGGGAGGGGTATTTTCCTCGCTTCCGCCCATGCCGGTGACGGATGGCAGCTCCAGCTTCGGCCTGCCTGCGAAGCGCACCGAGCCGGTCGCGACGAATGAACCGGTGGCGCGGCCGCGGGTTGTGGTTTCGGCGAAACCGACGGCAGCCAGGCCGGTGCCGAACTCGGTGAGCACGGCGGTGCCCGAGGGCAACCGCGAAGTGGCCGCAGTAAGCGAAGGGCCGGGCGTGATTGAGGCGACCGCGAAGCCGACCAGCAAGCCGGTGGTGGAGAAAGCGGCTCCTCGAGAGGCGACCGCGCATAAGACGGCTCCCGCGGCGAGGCCGGCCGAGGTTGCCGGGGTGCCGGCCGAGCCGCCGCCGCCGACCTCCGACGGGCAGAGCACGCTCATGCGGACGTTGGGGCTGAAGATCGGGCGGATCGTGATCGACGCCGGACATGGCGGGCACGACTCCGGCACGCTGGGCGCGGACGGCATCCAGGAGAAAGACGTGGTGCTGGATGTGGCGTTGCGGCTGGGCAAGCTGCTGCATGACCGGCTGGGTGCGGAGATCGTCTACACGCGGGCCGATGACACGTTCATCCCGCTGGAGACGCGGACGGCGATCGCCAACAAGGCGCAGGCGGACCTGTTCATCAGCGTGCACGCAAACAGCTCGGGGGACCCGAGCGCGCGGGGGGTGGAGGTGTACTACCTGAACTTCACGAGCGATCCGGAGGCGATGCAGGTGGCGAGCCGTGAGAACGCGGTGAGCTCGCAGCGGGTGAACCAGCTGAGCGACCTGGTGAAGAAGATTGCGCTGAAGGACAAAATCGACGAAAGCCGCGAACTGGCGGCGGACGTGGATACGTCGTTGTATACGGGGCTCAAGAAAGGCAACGACGGCCTGAGGGATCGCGGGGTGAAGAAGGCGCCGTTCGTGGTGCTGATCGGGGCCAATATGCCGTCGATCCTGGCGGAGATCAGCTTTGTCACCAACCCGGACGACGCCGAAGAGCTGAACCGGCCGGCGTATCGCGAGCGGGTTGCGGAAAGCCTGTACAGCGGTGTTGCCCGCTACGCCGGCGCGGTGAACGGCCTGCCGGGCGCGACGAAGAAGACGCGGGCTACGGAACGGGCGGCGAAGTAGGTGCCGGTTGTCGTTGCGGGTTCATCGGAGTTCGTCATACCGCCGCTCCCGGGTAGCCATGAGCCACTAAGAACGGACTCTGCAGCCGACCAGCCCTGGAACCTTTTGCCCTCTTGCGGTGTCTTATCACTATGCGCTTTCGCTTCGGTTTCGCTCTGAGCGCGCTGTTCGCGACGCTCAGCTTTTGTTCTTCGGCCCAGGTTTCCCCGGCGGCTCACGGCCCACAAACCACAGTTGCCCTGAATCCCGATCTGCTGCCCACGACGGGTTTTGCAGACTGGAAGGCGACGGGGACTGAACCCGCGGCCTCTGAGCCGGCGTTTTCGCTGGTCAACGCCAACAAGGCGGCGTTGCAAGAGGCCCGGCCGCAGCGGTCTGCCGTGGAAAACTACAGCGGGCCGTCCGGCAAGACGCTCCACGTGGAAGCGGTGGAGTTGAAGGACGCGTCGGGCGCGTTGGCAGCGTACTCGGTGCTGAGCCAGCCCGGAATGCACGAGCTGAAAGGCCTCGGCACGATGGCGGAAACCGGCGATGGGGGCGTGGTGTTTGTCACCGGCGCTGCCCTTGCAGTGGCCTTCCCCGCGACGGCGGCGGATCTGCCAGCGCTGAAGTCGCTTGCGGACGTAATGCCCAAGGCGATCGGCAGCCAGGCGTTGCAGCCCCTTCTGCCCACGATTCTGCCGACACGCGGATTGATCCCCGGCAGCGTCCGTTACGCGCTGGGCACGCGAAGCTACATGGCCGAGGGCGGCGTTTTGCCTGCGGCCGGCCTTGGTTGGGACAAAGACGCTGAGGCGGTAACAGCCAAGTACAACGACCGCCGTGGGACGGAAACGCTGACGCTTATCCTGTATCCCACACCGACCATCGCGGGTCCGCATGAGCGCCTGATCGACGGGCAGGTTTCCGGACTCGGACCGAGCTTTGCGCACGCCAGGACGCGGCGGGAAGGATCGCTCGTTGCAATAGCCAACGGTACGTTCTCACCCGATGCGACGCAGGCGCTGGTGGAAAACGTGCACCTTCATCAGTTGGCAAGCACCGACAAAGCCATGGTGACGCCGGACGTAGTGGAGACGCGCAAGACCTTTGGTCTGCTGGCGAATGTCATCCTGTTCTCCGGCTTTCTGGGCCTGGCGGCGCTGATGCTTGCGATCTTCTTTGGCGGAGGGCGAGCGTTGGTCCGCATCCTGCGCGGCAAACCACCCGCCACGGAGGCCGAGTTCCTCAGCCTGCACCTTGATCCGCAGAACCCCGTGCCTATCTTTTCCAAGGAATAAATGCGTTGCAAACTGCTCCGGAAGGGTCATTTTGCATCGTGCGCAGTTCCCGGTAGAATCACAAAGGAACGCCGACGTAGCTCAGTTGGTAGAGCAGCTGATTCGTAATCAGCAGGTCAACGGTTCAAGTCCGTTCGTCGGCTCCATCCCTGGTACAACTCAGAAGCTTGTTCAGCGAGGCGCTGCTCTGTGTCTGCTCTGTGTCTGTATGGAGCAACGCCTCTTTTGCTTTTGGGTCCGGTCCTTGCGCCCTTCGAGCCTTTTCACTGACTTTTCAGCGTGAAGTCCGCAAAGCTTGTCGTGGCTCCGGGCTGGCCGCCGGCGACGAGCCCGATCCGAATGCCCTGGTCCCACGGGATCAGGTCGCGGGTATTGCGGGCGGGGCCTGCTGGTGTCCATTGTTGGCCGTCGAGGCTGTAGGCGAACTGGGCGTTGCCGTTGCCGGTGGACTGGGCCTGGAGCCACACGTTGCCCGGGGTCGGCAGCGCCCCCGTCCAGAGCACCTGCCTTTGGCCGTGCGCGGCTTTCCATAGCTCCAGGCGGTTCCCCTCGACGCTCAGGATCACCTGGGCCGCGCGACCGCCGATCACGCCCAGGCCGCCCTGGGCACCGCTGGTGGCGCTCACCTGGACAGTGGCCCGGTAGGCCGGTGTAAAGAGCGATCGGCCGAGAAAAACGGGCAGCCCCGTGGTCGGTGCATGCAGCAGCAGGTGACCATGCGCTTCCTGCATCTCCGGCATGTGCCCGATCGGCCACTTCCACTCGGGGTCGACCGCACCTTGATTGAAGTGGTCGTGAAACTCAGGGGTGGCGGCGAGGTTCGCGGCACTGTTTCCCGGCCCATGCCCACGGTTGATCTCGGGCCATCCGTTTGGCGCCCAGGTGATGGGGTCCAGCACCGATTCACGCCCGACGTACACCGTTCCGGCCGCCGGGTACGCGTGGTAAACGAAGAAGTCGCGTCCGGCGGGCGTTTCCACGGCGCTTCCGTGCCCTGGGCACTTCCACTCAGCATTGGGGCGGATGATGGGATTCTCCGGGTCCTTTACCCAGGGCCCCAGCAGATGGTCGGCGCGTGCCACGCCTTCGGCATAGTGGCACTCCGTTCCGCAGCAGGCGTTGCCGGCGTAAAAGAGATAGAACCGTCCACCATGCCGCAGCACGAACGGAGCTTCCACGACGCCACCTTCCCAGGTTTCGCTGTCGTTTTCGATGAGCTTCCTGGGTGCCCCGGTCAAGTGGACCAGGTCCGGCGTTAGCGGCTGCGCCCAGATGGGCGTGAGCTTGCCCTGGGAGTTTCCATCCTCTTTCCAGACCAGGTACGGCGCCCCGTGTTCGTCGCGGGCAAAGGCTGGGTCAATGGACCCGTCAGGCTGGCACTGGATGGGCCCGTGATCGGTGTACGGTCCTTGTGGACTCGAGGCGGTGGCTGCCGCGACACACAGGATTCCCTTGTGATCTCGGGCGACGTAGTACACCACGATCTGCTTGCCCGTATTCACCAGCTCAGGAGCCCAGAAGTCACCCACGGCCCATGCCGGCGTTCGCGGAAAGACCGCGCCCGCAGCCGTCCAATGGTGGAGGTCCTCCGACCGGTACAGGACGAACTCCGGCACCCAGTCTCCCGAGGTGCTGGTTGTCCAGTATGTCTTGCCCACACGCATGATCGAGGGATCCGGGTGGTCGCCGGGCAGGATGGGATTGCCCCCGGCTGCGGCGCGCGCATCGGGGACCACGGGAGAGCTACGGGCGTGTTCCGGGGACTTCTGTCCTGCGACTCCATGACACGCCAGGATGGACACGCATACGAGCACCGCGGCCAGCCGAACCAGTTTTGTGTTGCTCATCCACCTCATCATTGCACCGTCATCGCGCGCTGCGGAAAGCCTCCGCCAGGTTTGATTGAGAAGCGCTTACACCGCGTGCAGGAGCGATCACGATTTGACCCAGACCTCGCGTACGCGATACACCTAAGACGCTGTTAAGCTCTTCACTCAGGCGAAGTAAAAACATTTCAGTCCGCACGCTTGTTCGTTTCCGCATGCAATCCGGCACAAGATAACTGGGCTTTGTGATGTTCCCCCTTTCCCGAGGACGCAAGACCTCCACGGTCGAGTACAGCAAGTCGTCGGGAGCTACACGACGCCCCCTAAAGCGCTCCATCCCATGCACCGTGCGGCTTGAACGCTGATTGCCGCAGTTCTTGCGCAAGGGACTGAGCATCGTTTTGGAGGTCAGTATGCGCTTCGTCCAGAAGGCATCGGCCGCCCTGTGCGTGCTTGTGATTTCGGTCACATCCGTGCTGGCGCAGTCGAACCGGGGATCCATTGCCGGTCTTGTAACCGATCCATCCGGCGCCGCCATTCCTGGTGCTGCCATTGCGGTACGCAACCAGCAGACAGGGATTCAGGCCAACACGGTATCCACGTCTTCAGGCGACTATCGATTGCCGGAGTTGCCGCTCGGCACCTACAGCGTGACTGCCACGGAGAGCGGGTTTCAGAAGGCCGTGCAAGCCGGTGTCCTTGTGCAGATCAACACCACCAGCACCGTTAACCTTCACCTGCAGCCAGGGGCGGTTTCGCAGACGGTCACGGTGGAAGGCAATGTGCCCGCCGTGGAAACACAAACCTCGGAGATCGGCACCACCGTAACGCCACGAGAGGTGGAAAGCCTTCCGCTTTCGCTGGGAGGCGTCGGTGCGTTCCGCTCGCCTGAGGCCTTCGTGTTTCTCACTCCCGGCGCCACGGGCCCAGGCTCGGGTGGCAGTTCCAATGGCATTTATCTGCAGAAGATCAGTGGATCGGAGAACTTCGGCAACGAAGATCTGCTGGACGGTATCTCCGCCGTCCGTCCGGACAATGGATCGACCTTTGACGAGACAGCACCTTCGGTGGAAGCCATCCAGGAGTTTCGGGTCATCACGTCAACACCGCCGGCGCCGTTCGGCCGCACCACGGGCGGGCTCATCAGCTTCGGTACCAAGTCCGGCGCCAACCAGTTTCATGGCGCGGTGTTCGACATCTTTCGCAACACCGTGATGGACGCCAACACGTGGTTCAACAACGGCAACCTTGCGCGCTGTGCGCCTGGCGACACCGCCTGCCTCAGCACCAACGCGCGTCCCAAGGACATCAAGAACGACTATGGCGTTGCGTTCAACGGCCCGGTCTGGATTCCACACCTGTACAGCGGGCGCGACAAGACGTTTTTCTTCTTCGCGTTTGAGCAGCTTCGCTGGCCGCGCAGCTCGGTGACCAACAGCCTTATCCCCACGCTGGCAGAGCGTGGCGGAGACTTCACTGATCGCCTGACCACCACGCAGATTGGGACCGCTTGCGGCGCGCCAGTCTATGCCGGCGAGATCTTCGATCCAACGACGACCAACGCTGCTGGTTGCCGCACACAATTCATGGGCAACAGGATTCTCGGAACTCGCATTTCGCCGGTCGCCACCAAGGTGTTGAGCTACCTGCCGCAACCCAACGTGACGGGCGCAGCCAATTACAACTACTCGCAGCGCAGCCCGACGCCCACCACCAACAGCACGTACACCATCCGCATTGATCACGCGATCGGCACGCGCGATCGCCTGTTTGCCAGCTACAGTTCGCGGGAAAACACACTGGTTGCCGGCGGTGCACCCACACTGCCTGCACCGCTGGACAACTCAAGCTGGATTCAGGACTTCACCACACACTTCGGCCGCGTGGGTTGGGACCATACGTTCAGCCCATCGATCCTGAACCACCTTGCCGCGGGTTATAACCGCTTCAACAGCCAGAACAACGCAGCCGCGGTGAACTTTGGGCAGGACTGGGGCACGACGCTTGGCATCCCCGGGGTGTCGGGTTCGGTGTTTCCGCAGTTCAACGTGGGCGAGAGCTACGTCAACATCGGCCAGCAGCGCGGTGATGATGACATCGGCAACGTGGGCATCGTGAGCGATACCGTGACCATCAGCAAGGGCCGTCACACCCTGAGCGCGGGCTTTGATAGTCGCTTCTATCAGTACAACAACCTCGCTTACGACAACACGACCGGCAACTATAACTTCAGCCGCGGTGAAACCGCTGCGGCCAATGACCCCATTCTGCGCAGCCAGGGTGGCAACAGTTTTGCGGCGTTCCTGCTCGGCGCTACCGACAGCGCCAACCTGCTGATCTATCCCCACTACCCGCGCTTCACCAGCTGGTACAACGCTGTGTTTCTGCAGGATGATGTGCGGGCCAGCAACAAGCTCACATTGAACCTGGGCCTTCGCTGGAGCGTGGATACGCCCCGGTCTGAAGCCAAGAACTACACGTCGAACTTCGATCCCACGCTGGCCAATCCCGGCGCTGGCGGTCTGCCAGGTGCGCTGCAGTTCGGCACCAATTGCGGCAACTGCAATCCGAAGTGGGCCAATACGTATTGGAAAGACTTTGCACCGCGCGTTGGCTTCGCCTTTACGCCCAATGCAAACGGCCTGACCGTGTTTCGCGCCGGCTACGGGATCATCTATGGCCCTGAACTTTACTCTGACTTTGGCAACAGCCTGAACGCCGGCTATGCGGCCAACGTCAACCCGGTCTCGCCAGATTCGAGCTTTACGCCCGCGTTCTTTTACCAGAACGGCTTCCCGTCGTATGGTCCATTGCCCAACCTGGATCCATCGCTGCGCAACGGCTCGACTGTGGACTATGTGAAGCCGCAGTACGGCTCACCTTCGATGCTGCAGATCTGGAGCTTCCAGGTACAACAACAGCTGGCCAATGATCTGATTTTTGCGATTGGGTATGTCGGCAATCATGCAACGCGTGAGCGTACGGCGGCGGGCTTCGGCAACGTCAACGACCTTCGGCTCAGCTCGTTTGGTTTGGGCAGTATCCTGAACCAGGACATCAACTCTGCCGCTGCGGTCACGGCGGGCTACAAGCCGCCGTACGTCGGCTTTAGCGGCACAGTGGGCGATTCGCTTCGTCCCTTCCCGCAGTATCGCCGCATCAACGCGGACTGCTGCCTGGAGAATGATGGGCAGTCCACATTTCACGCCCTTGAGGCTTCGCTGCAACGCAATCTTCGCAACGGGCTCACCCTGCTGATTTCATACACCTGGTCCAAGACCCTCACGGACTCGGACAGCATGTTGCCCGGGCAGAACGGAGGCGGTGGTCTGTATCAGAACCCCTTCAATCTGAAGGAAGAGAAAGCCCTTTCCAGCCAGGATATTCCGCATACTTTCGTGGCCAGCTATGTGTACGATCTGCCGTTTGGAAGAGGGAAGCGCTTCCTCAGTGGCAGCACGCTGGCCAACGAGGTTGTTGGTGGATGGCAGGTGAGCGGGATCCAGCGCTACCAGAGCGGACAACCTTTGCCGTTCTACTGCGCCGGCGGCATCCCGGGCTTCGATAACTGCGTGCGCTTCAACGCTGTTCCGGGGCAATCGGCGTATGGCGCGTCCGTGCTGAACGGGACCTTCAACGCGTATACGGACCGCTACATCAACCCGGCCTTCTTTGTGGATCCCAACCTGAACCGTGGCAACGGCGCGTACCAACTGGGTTCGTTGCCCCGTGTTACGGCGTTCCGCATGCAGCATTTTGAAGACGAGAGCTTCGGTCTGACCAAGCGCTTTGATTTGACCGAGAAGGCGCGCTTCACTCTGCGCGGTGAGGTCTTCAACGCATTCAACCGTCACATCTTCTCCGAGCCCTATGACCTTGGGCCCAACGACCCCAACTTCGGATACATCAACAGCACCATTAACTCGCCACGGCAGATACAGGTCACGGGACGCGTCGAGTTCTAGTCGCCTCATAGCTGCTGAAAGGCAAAGCCGCGACCCTTGCGGGGCTGCGGCTTTGCTTTGTGGCGGTGAGATTCATCCCAGCAGGGCGCGATCCACGTTGCAGAACGTTAGCACTCTGCGACGTGGATCGGACTGACCGCCGGGCAAGCGTGCTGATCCACCTCGGCGCGCCACGCGGGCAGGCCACCGATGATGACGTTGACGCTACCCGGGCCAGGCGCCAGGGGCGCGCCATGCGTGGTCGGATCGGTGATGTGTGCAGCGGGGGCATAGGTTTCTCCGCGTCAATGACGAAGGGTGAAACCACCGCTCCCCCAGCGCGGCACTGGCCGCCGGTCCCGGAGAAGCGCAACGGTGTTGATCAGCCTCTCACGCCCTCAGTCGGTCGTTCGTCCACGATGGCTTCCTGGCTGCCCTTGAGAATATTCCGGCGATTGCCAACCAGGTGCTTGCGCGGCGGAAGCCTTGGGTTAGAATCGGGGCGAATCAATCAGACTCATCTTGCCCGTACTCTGCTCGTCGGAGCGCCCCATGCAGTTTGCCAGACTCTGTCGCTGGACTGTTGTTTCCTTTTTGCTTCTTCTGTCTCTGCAAAGTGCGTGTGCGCAGGCCACAGGCAATCCATCCTTTGGAAACATCCTGACCATGCCCAAGCGTGTGACCCTGCGACGCGCGCTGCCGCCGGCCTATAACGCACACGGCAAGTCGGTTTCTGTGGTGGTGGAGCCGGGAGTGAACGGGCAGGTAGCCACTGAAATTCAGGGCGACCTTGAAGGCTTTCTCACCAAGTCCTCGTCCGACGTCAAAGTGCAGCGTGATCACCCTGAGGTGCTCATCACGTGCCGTCCCACGGAGTTCACGTCGCCGCATGTAGTCAACGAAAACACCAATGGGATTCAGTCCAGCACGCTGGCCGGCAACATCGAGATGAACTTTCGCATCACGATCGAGGACACAGGGCGCATCCTCGCGGCTGACCGCTATGTTGCGCAGTCCAGCGTGCAGTTGTCGCAGACAACGCAGGGCAGTGCGCCCAAGACGAAGTCCATCTTAGGCATGAAGGTGCAGACTGGTGGCCCGACAACATCGAAGACGTCGAACCTGACACCGGAGCAAATGCAAAGCTTGCTGGCTGACGGCGCCGCCCGCTACGTCGCCAGCTTCCTGGTCAGCACGGTGGAAGACCTTGAAGTGCCGCTCGCCTCTGGCGGATCTTTGGGCGAACCCAACAAGCTTGCGTTGGCGGGCCTGTGGAGCCGCGATCTGGAAGCGCTGGAAGGCTTGGGTTCATTCCCGACGCCCAAGGCGGACGCCTTTCGCGTGTACAACATGGGCGTTGCCAACGAGGCGCTGGGCTATGCGACGCAGGACCTCAGTGCCGCGATGAAGTATCTTTCCGCAGCCAGCAACGACTATGGGAAAGCCATGGATGCGAATCCCGGCGAGAAGCAGTTCATCGCATCGCAAAACCGCATCAAAACAGCGCTCGCGCAGGTCACCGCCCTGATTGGCATTGCCAAGGCAAACAGCGAGCAGCAAGCTGTCCAGCAGCATCCTGCCGCCACCACCGTTGCGGAAGCGCCCAAAGACAGCGATCCACCGCTGACCGATGCCGATGTGATCACCATGGTGGGTGCGCACCTGGATGAAGCCAACATCATCGACACCATTCAGCATGCTGGTTCGGTGCACTTCGATCTCAGCGTGCCCGCGCAGGTGAAGCTGTCGCACGCGGGCGTCAGCGGACATGTGCTGTTGGCGATGAAGACGCGTGCCCGAAACGCAGGAGCACACTGAGCCATGCGTTGCGGGCCCTCCATCGTTCTTGCTCTTGTGAGCGCGGCCATGGCCGGCGGCGCTGCTCCCCATGCGTCGAGCCCTGCACCGAAGCCTCCTGTGCAATCGGGTTCACCCTCCGTGAGCCTGGGCTGTCATGCGGGCAAGGACCTCGTTGTGCAGGCGCTGGAGCACCTGCGCGCCAACAGTGCTCGCGGCGAGTTGGAAGACGCTGACCAGCTTCTTCGCCGTGCGTTAGACCTTTGCAGTGAGTCCGGTGAGGCGTGGTACTACCGCTCTCTGGTGGAAGGGAAGCTGGGCAACGCGCGCATGGCGGCCATCGCGCTCGAACACGCCAGGATGTTTCCCTCGGAGCCGTACCAGGATCACGTCAACCCCTTTGCTCTGGCTGCGCCCGCCGCGCCTTCAGCACCGGGTGCGTCCACAAGCATCCGGCAACGTTGGGCGCTGGTGATCGGTGTTGGCGACTTCCAGGACCACGCCATCAATCCGCTGCGCTTTTCTACCAAGGACGCAACGTGGTTCCGTGACATGCTCGTGGACTCCAAGGCGGGCAACTTCCCCAGCGATCATGTGCGTTTGCTGACTGACGGGCAAGCAACGCTGCGCGGCATCAAGGAAGGCATCAACTGGCTGGCACGCGAGGCCGGTCCGGATGACCTGGTAGTCGTGTACGTGGCGAGTCATGGATCCTCGCGCGACCTGGACACCGCCGGCGCCAACTACATCATCACGCACGATACCGAGGTCGCTACCTCGACTGATCCGGATGCACTGTATGCCACGGCCTTCCCCATGGTCGACCTGTCCAACGCCGTCGCCACACGCTTCAAGGCGCGGTTTGCAGCTGTGTTTCTGGACACCTGTTACAGCGGGGGCGCGATCACCAAGCCGGAACGTATGCTCGCGCCTGGTGTTGCCACTGCAGGCGTTTCACGCGAAACCCTGGAGCACATGGGGCAGGGAGCAGGGCGCATCATCGTGGCCGCGGCGAGCACCGATCAGGAGTCGCTGGAAAGCGAAGACCTGCAGCACGGATACTTCACCTACTTCCTTGTGCAGACGCTGCGAAATCAACCGGGCGATCCGCTGACCAAGGTGTTTCCGGCCGTGCAGCAGGCGGTGTCCACCCGTGTGGACAAGGACTACCGGCTGTACAACCTGCACCAGACACCCGTGATCAGCACCAGTACACAGGCCACAGATTTCGCCCTGGCCGCGGGAAACGCCAACGCAGCGAAGCTGTCCGAGGCTCGATGAGCGACCACCGGAGCGCAAGAAGGAAATCGGCGACCAGGAACCGAATGCTTCTTCTGGCGGTCGCGGTCCTTGCTGCGGTATGGCTGGCGGTCACCCTTTATGGCTTCGAAGCTTTGCCAGTGATGTCGGACTGCAAACTGCATGAGGATGCACATGACTTTCCCCCTGAGAAGTTTGTCTACAGCGCCCTGATGAAGCTTCGATTTCCAGAAGCGGACAGGAAGTCGCCAGTGGGGCTCGTGACGATTACGCCGGATGTGGAACCGCTGCGCGTGACCACAAATACGTGCGAAGGGCGGAAGTTCCTCACAGACCTGGTTCATGAACTGAACGGCCCGAATGGACCCGAAGTGATCGCGATCGACAAGTTCTTCTCTGCCGAGTCCTGCAACGATAAGGACGTGAACCAGCGATTCCGTGAGGCTCTTGGCGAGAGCAAGGCCAGGATTGTTGTGGGCCAGGCGACCCATCCGCGGCAGCCGCAAGTACCGGGACAGAGCGATTGCCTCGTAGAGACGCCACTGTTTGACTTTGAAATGGGAATGAAAAATCCAGAACATCCCGTACTCGCGGGTTTGACACGACTGAACCAAGACACACGCAAGATCCCGTTGCGCTGGGCGGTGTTTGCGGATACGGACAGCGCGAAGCAGCAGGGTGCTGCGGCGCCGGCGGTCAAGGATGGCTTTGCTCTTGTCGCCGCAAAAGCGTGGCACAACAACCTGGACACCGACCCGAAGCTACAGGAGATGCTGCGAAGCTATCAGCAGCCCTACGGCAGACTGCCCGGCGAGGCTCCGAAGACGGTCTCCGCGATGCAGATCCTGTGTATGCATCCGGCAGCGTGGACAGAGAAGTGGGGAACCTGCGGCGATCTTGCGGCCCGCTCTGACCTGGATCACAAGATCATTGTTGTTGGAGAGCACACAGACTCCGATCTGCAGCAAAGCTCGATCGGCGACGTGTATGGCGTTGACCTGCAGGCCACCTACATCGACGACCTGCTGGCAGGCCGATACCTCCGGACGTTCAATTACTGGCTGGATTTCGCCGCTGTTTGCTGCTTTCTTCTCTTGTACGCATTCCTTGATCTCAAGTTCGTCGCGGGCGGTGGCGAGGAGAAGGAATACAAGGCTCTTCTGATCGACTTTGGAATGCTTCTGGTCTTTGCCCTGGGCTGGATGATCTTGTTGCGGGCTGGATACGTGGCCCCGTTTTCTGTCTTGATGAGCGGCGTCCTTTTGATCTTGCTGTGCGGGCGCTGGGCCTTCTGGCTGTTGAGCAACGCGAACCGAGTACGCAAATCCGGAGATAGATGATGAGTCGAAATCTGATGCTGAGCTTCACCGCCGCTGCCGCCATCGTTGGTTGCCTGCAGCCCATCGCGGCGACCGCGCAGGGCAGCGCACCGGCGAAGCCTTCCACCTACGCGGGCTGCGTGACGGCGCTTCCGCAGGCAAGCGAGATGTTGGTCCTGTCGACGCCGGAAAGTTGCTATCTCCTCAGCGGCGCTGTTTCGCCCGCCATGGCCGGACACCAGGTGCAGTTGAGTGCCATCCTGATTCCGCAACAGGGAACGCAGCCGATCACGCTGCAGGTGAAGTCCGTGCTTGGCACCAAGGCCGCGTGTTCGCAAACCTGCACGCTCCGCCCGCCGGGGACGCGCGGCCTGGGACCGAAGGACAAGCCAGGACGCGAGGGTGGAACCCCTGGTGTGACCAACAGCCCAGGCAGCCCGCAGCCCTGACGCCAGCCAAGAGAAAGATCCAATCGAAGCGGAGCCTGGTCCCGGGTTCTTGATGGCGCTCCTTCCCTGGGATGCCGGCCGTTCCGCGCCGCCGCGGACAGGTGCGCCTACCCACCCCGGCGGGCGCCTCCTCCAGGGTGGTCCCTTGTGGATTTCATGTGCCAGGAAAAGACCACCCGCCCGAATTTGCTTTTCAATTCGTACTCCTGTAAACGAGACTTATCCGTTTTTTCTCTTTTTGCCTTTCGCGTCACTCTCTGTGCACTTCGCGATGGGTGGATGGCCCTTGCCGTTTGGGGGCGATGTGGGAGTTTTGTCTTGTTGTCGGGAGGTTCGTTGATGCGCAGGTCTTCTTCTCTGGCCGGAGTTGTGGCCGTGGTCTCGCTGGTACCGTTGGGTGCCGCTCAAACCGCAACCACTTCCTTACGAGGCACAGTGACCGACCCAAGCGGCGCAGCGGTGCCCGGGGCCACGATCACCCTTACAAACAAGGCCAACCAGCAGCAGCTGTCGGCCACTTCCGGTGCCAACGGCGAGTATCACCTTCAGCAGATCACGCCTTCCACCTACACCATCACAGTGAACGCGGCCGGGTTTGGCGCGCAGACCAAGTCTGCGGAGCTGCTGGTCGATCAACCGGCGACGATCAACTTCGCCGTCACCGTGAATACTGTTTCGGAAGTCGTGGATGTGTCGGCGGCGGCGCAGACCATCAACACCAGCGATGCGGCCCTGGGCAGCTCCACCAGCAACGCGACCATCCAGGCGCTGCCGGATGAAACGCGCAACATCCCTGATCTGCTCGCGCTGAACCCGGGTGTG
This sequence comes from Granulicella sp., assembly GCA_965198515.1. GTDB lineage: Bacteria > Acidobacteriota > Terriglobia > Terriglobales > Acidobacteriaceae > Granulicella. The sequence goes on from CBDAPO010000005.1 coordinate 135,260, forward strand.
TTCTTTATCCCGGTGCCGGCGGGATCAAACCCTGCACAGCAGGACAGCCGCAGCGGTGCCGTCAATGGCGGCCGCTCTGACCAGACCAACGTCACGCTGGATGGCGTCGACGACAACGACCAGATCCGCGGGCTGGCCTTTACCGGGGTGTTGCGTTTAACGCAGGATGCCACCGATGAGTTCCGCGTCACCACGAGCAACGCCAACGCGGATGCGGGCCGGTCGTCCGGCGCGCAGGTCAGCCTTATCACCAAGTCGGGAACGAACAGCTTTCACGGCGCGGCGTATGAGTATTTCCGGCCCTCAAATACCGTGGCCAACGACTTCTTCCTGAAGCAGTCACAACTTGCCTCAGGGCAGGCAAACCGGCCGCCCAAGCTGATCCGGAATATCTTTGGCGGCGATGTCGGTGGGCCGATCATTAAGGATAAGCTGTTCTTCTTCGGCAACTACGAGGGCGAGCGCCAGGCAGAAAGCGCCGTCGTCGAGGAGTTCGCACCGACAGCGCTGTTTCAGCAGGGCGTGCTGCAGTACACCGGCGCATCAGGCACAACGGTCGCTGTCACTCCGGCGCAGCTCTCGCAACTGGATGCGAGTTGCAGCGTTTGTAAGACCGCAGCCTACCCAGCCGGGCCGGGCGCGAACCCCAACGTACTTGCGTTGCTGCAGAGCTACCCAACAGCGAATGGAACGGCCCTGGGAGATCAGCTCAATATCGGGTCCTATACGTTCTCTTCGCCGCACCCCATCCGGCAAAATGCAACCATCGCGCGCATTGACTGGGTGCCCGGCAACAAGCATCGCGTGTTCTGGCGCGGCAACCTCCAAAAAGACGTGACCGCCGGCACGGAGAATTTTCCAGGCCAGGGCCCATCGTCCGTGCAAGAGGACAACTCCAAGGGATTCACCGTGGGCGACACCTGGTCCATCACGCAAAATCTTATCAATGATGCGCGTTATGGCTATGTGTTCCAGGGCTATGGGCAGAGCGGTTTGGGCCATGGCGACTACGTGGATTTCCGGTTCACGCCCAGCAACGCGCTGTCGTCGCTCACAGCGGAAACGCGCAACACCATCATTAGCGTGCCGGTAAACAACATCGTCGACAACCTGAACTGGCAGAGGGGCAAGCACGATATTCAAGTAGGCGGAAACTGGCGCCTGATTCATCAGAATCGCAGCACTGATGCGAACTCCTTTAGCGAGGGTGATACGGATCCCTACTGGGTGGGCGGAACGCCACCCGATCCGGCCGCGATCGGCCTGGACGGTGTCGCCAGTTCGTTCTCGACCTCCTATCTGTTCGCGTATTCCAACCTTGTCGGCAATGTGCCACTAGTTACCAACAATTACAACTACGCCGTTTCCAGCGCCACGGCGGGCACGCTGCTGCCGGAAGGCGCCTTTGTGAACCGGCATTTCAAAGCCAATGAATTCGAATACTACCTGCAGGACTCATGGCGAGTGACGCCCAAGCTGACCTTGACCTACGGTATCCGGCATACCATTCTGGAAACACCCTGGGAGACCAACGGACAGCAGGTAGCTCCGACAATTGACACGCATGCCTGGTTCACGCAGCGTGAAGTCTCCGCAACGCAGGGACAGATCTATGAGCCGGATCTGTCCTTCGCGCCGAGCGGCGCCTACTACGGCAAGCCCGGCTTCTGGCCGAAGAGCAAGAACAACGTGGCACCGCGCGTGGCCCTGGCGTACTCACCGGACAGCAAGACCTCGGTGCGTGCGGGTGCAGGCATCTACTACGATCACTTCGGCGAAGGGCTGGTAAACCAGTTCGATCAGCGTGGCTCGTTTGGCCTTTCATCGCAGATTCAAAACCCGGCCAGCAAGTACACGCTTTCCACGTCGCCACGCTTCACGGGGCGCCAATCGTTGCCGTTCAGCAACGGGACGCCGGCAAACCCGCAGGCGTTTCCGTATGAGCCGCCGAACGACGCACTGCAGATCACCTACGGCATCGACAACCGGTTGAAGACGCCGTACAGCGAGGTGTTCGACTTCTCCATCGAGCGGCAGATCGGAGGCGGGTTCACGTTGGAAACAGCCTACGTGGGCCGGCTGGGACGGCATTTGCTGCAAAGTCTTGATCTTGCCGAGCCGGTCGACTTCACCGACCCGCAGGGCAGCGGCGACTATTTCACCGCGGCCGCGCAGTTGACCGCGCAGGCAGATCAGCACGGCAATGACCCCACGGCCACTGTCGCCACCATTCCCTACTTCGAGCATGTCTTCCCGTACGCGGCCAACACGGACTACGCCGGAGAAACCGCCACGCAGGCGATCTACGCCAACGAGATCGCTCCCGGACGCCTGGGACTTGGCGGCACCGAAACGCTGTACGACCTGGATGCACCACCCTCTGCGGGTTCCTCCTGCGGCAGCGTGTACACGGGCGTGGCGTACAACTGCCCCGCAGGCAACGGTGGACACTCGCGCTTCTGGCAGGACCAGTTCTCCTCGCTGTACGCGCTTTCAACTATCGGCATGAGCTACTACAACGCGTTTGAGGTTAGCCTGCGCCACCCCATGTCTCATGGGCTGCAGGCCGACATCAACTACACGTTCTCCAAGTCGATCGACATGGGATCGGACGCGGAGCGTGCCGGTGTGTTTGGCTCTTCCACGGGAACGTCCTCCGGCGCCAGCGCGATCATCAACACGTGGAAGCCTTCTCTCAATCGTGCGGTGTCAGACTTCGACACGCGGCACATCCTCACCGTGGATTACGTCTATCAGCTTCCGGTTGGGCAAGGAAAAGCGTTGCTGCGGGGAAGCAATCACCTCGTCGACGCGGTGCTCGGAGGATGGCAGCTGACCGGCATCCTGCGTGCTACCAGCGGGCTGCCGTTCTCGCTGGGAACGCCGGGCTACGACACGGACTGGGAACTGACCTCCTACGGCATCATCACGGACAAAAAGGCAGCCAGGGTACAGAAGCATTTCGACAGCGCAGGGAATCCGCAGTTCTTTGCCAACCCGGATGCGATCGAAAATGGCGTCATCACAGGCGGTCCTGTTCGGTTGCCGTACCCGGGTGAAGTCGGCGAGCGCAACAACCTGCGAGGTGACGGCTACTTCAGCCTGGATAGCGGCGTCGATAAGGCCTGGAAGATCAGCGAGTATGGGGCCGTGAAGTTCGCGTGGGAGGTCTACAACACGACCAACACCGTACGCTTTGACCCCTTCTCCATCAACCCGACGCTGACGTCCGGATCGAGCTTCGGTCTGGCGAGTAGCCTCCTCACCCAGCCGCGGCGCATGCAGTTCTCCTTGCGTTACGACTTCTAGAGGATAGGGGAACAGAAAGGCCCGGTCTGCATTGCAGGCCGGGCCTTCCCTTTGCTGTCGCCAAGGTCTGCACTCTACTTCGGTGCCGGACCACGCGTCACCTGCACGAGCTTGCCGGTATCCACATGGCGGGCAAAGGCGGCCTTCACGTCCCCAGCGTTCAGCTCGATGTACCGCTTCGCCGCGCGGTTCGACTCGTCCAGCGGCAAGCCCAGTTCCGCGTGCACGAGCATTGCACCCGCAACAGACTCTTCGCTGGACTCGCCCAACGTAATCTGACGCAACAGCAGCGCCTTGGCCTGATGCAGCTCCGCCGCAGACACCTCTTCGGTGCGCATCTGGTTCAGGTCGCGTTCTACCAGGGCACGCGCCTTGGACACATTGGCCGGATCACACCCGTAGTCGACCGAGTAGGTGGCACGCGTCTTGTCCGCACTCAGGCTTACATCGACGCTGTACACCAACCCTGCGATCTGCCGAATGTCATGGTAAAGGCGTGTCGCATAGAAGCCGCCACCCAGCACGTGCGTGCCGAGTTGCAGCGGGTAGTAGTCAGGGCTGAAGCGATTGAGATCCAGTTCTTCCGCAAGGGCGACGGAGTCCTGCACCTGTTCTGCGTCGGGCACGGTCTGCGCGGCCGCCTTGTTGGTCGGCACGGCCGGTAGCGTCGTTTCGGGCTTGGGACCAGCCGCCTTCCACTCGCCGAACCACTTGGTGATCACAGTCCGCGCCTCGTCTGGCGTTACATCGCCGATGACCACGATCGTGGTGAGGTCCGGGCGCATGATGGCGTCGTGGTACTGCTTCACGTCAGCAAGCGTCACCTTGTTCAGCGTCGCCGGTGTTACCTGGCGCAACGCTGGATCGGTAGGCGGCAGCAGCGATGTCTCCAGTGCGCGAGAGAACTTGTAGCCAGGGCTTTGCAAATTGCCGGCCTGCAGCTCGGCGGACTGTTGCTGCGTGACCTTGAAGGCATCCCCAGGTAGCGCCGGGTTCAGTTCGTTGTCGGCGAGCAGCTGTACGCCGCGGCTGAAGTTTTCCTTCAGCACGCTGAGCGAGAAGCGTGCGCCGGGGTTCTCGTTCGCGGCAATGTCATCAAGCGCCTTTTGAAAAGCGAGGCGATCGAGCGTGGTGGTGCCGTAGCTGTAGAGCTGGTCGAGGAGATCGGACACGCCTTCGAGGCCTGGTGGTGTTTGCAGGTCGGCGTTGGTCTTTACGGCGCCCACGACTGTGACCGTGGGGCTGGTGTGATCGGTGCGCACGATCAGCCGGATCCCGTTGGGCAGGGTCGTGTCGCTGGGCGGCGTCAGCGGCGCGGGAGCCTTGAGCTGGTCAAGCTGTGAGGCGGCCCACTCCGGCAGCACAACGGGCTTGGTGGGCGTGGAGGTAGGCTTTTCCGCACCGCCAAAGCCGGTCTGCGAGACGGGCGCGCCGCTGGGTGCGGGCTTCAACGTGGCGGTGATCGTCGGTGTGTTCAGCAGGTACTGCTTGGCCACCCGGTTGACGTCCGCAAGCGTGACCTTGCGAATGGCGTCGAGGTCTTCCTCGGGCGAGGTGCGGCCTTCAGCGGCAAGGGCGTTCGACCACACGTTTGCGAGGTTGGGAATGGAGTTGCGCTGAAACTCGGCCTGCGCGATCTCAGCGCGCTTGGCAGCCTCAACCAGGTCCGCAGGAACGCCGTTTTGCGCGTACTTGTTCAGGATGCCGCGCATCTCGCTGATGGGTCCCGTTGCATCCACTCCCGCGGGCAGCGCGACAAAGCCGAAGCCAACACTGGCCTTGGGATAGCTTTCCACCGTTTCAAACTGTGCGGCCAGTGCCTTGCCGGCGGGCACCATCGCGTACAGGTCGCCGCGCTGGCTGGCAAGCACGTCGGACAGGATCGTCGCGGCAGCGTAGTCCGGCGAATCCGTTCCGGGCATCCGGTAGCTGACAAAGCCGAGAACATAGGGCAGGTTGCTGTCCAGCGTGAACGTTTCAGGCTTCACGGGCTGCAGATCGATGGCCGGATGCGCTGGCAGCGAGTGGCTCGGGATGGGCTCAAACAGCTGCTTGATGCGCGTCAGCGTGGCACTGGGTTCCACGTCACCGGCGATGACGAGGATCGCGTTTGCCGGGGTGTACCACTGCTTGTAGAAGTCGCCCAGCTGTTGCGCCGTGGTCTTGTCGAAGCTTTCGCGCGTGCCAAGCGGATCGTGCGCATAGGGCGTGCCGGCGAACATGTCCTGGTTGAGGCGCGAGATGAACTTGTAGGTGGGGTTGGAAAGATCGCGGGCGACCTCCTGCTCAATGGCGCCGCGCTCCTGGTCCCATTGCGCCTGGGTGTTGTCGGCCCCGCGCAGGCAGGCAGCCTGGGCTTCCATCGCCACGCCAAGATCGGCCGCGGGCACCGTCGCGTAGAACTGCGTGATGTTCTGCTGCGTGTCCGCATTGTTTTCGCCACCGAGCAGGGCATAGATCGCGGCGGTCTGGTCGGCGCTCATGCCGGTGCAGCCGCGAAACGCCATGTGCTCTTCGGCGTGGGCCATGCCCGGAAAGCCCGCGGGTGTTTCATTGCCGCCAACCATGAAGTTGGTTTCCACCGTGACCACGGGCGCAAGCGCGTCGCGGATGATCACCACCCGCATGCCGTTGGAAAGCGTGGCGCGTGTGACATCGGGGCGGGTGGCCGCAGACGCAAGCGGACCCGGGGACGACGTTTGCGCGTAGGCGGAGGGAAGGGAGAAAAGGGCAGCGATGGCGAAAGGAGCTAAGCGGATCTTGGGCGACACAGTGGTTGGACTCCGGACCAGAGACCATTGTCTCAAAGGAACGTTGCGGACTTTGCAGCCATCAAACCCGGTCCTTCGCAAGGTTCGAAGCGGTTAACCCGTGGTTGCAGGCCACGACGCGCCCTATTGCACCTGCTGGAGAGTCTGCGCGGAAAGTCGCCGGTGGTGCGCGGCGGATTCTCTCGGAAAAGGCGAACCGAGCACAGAGTTCAGCAACCGGTCCATCTCCAGGAAGCCGAGCAGCACGCCTTCCGGTGAGATCAGGATCATGGGGTCGAAGCGGCACTCGGGCGACCGCAGCATCGCGCGCTGCAGCACCTCGATCGGTTCAGACGCCACCTGCACCCGAAGAAACGCGGGCAGCATGCGCAAACCAAGCAGAGGATGTTTTTGCAAAACCTGCACCGGGCGCTGCCAGCGGTCTGTGATCACGGCCAACGTCTGCTCCGCCGGGCCCAGCAGTGCTTGTGTTGCGCTCTCAAGCGTGGGGTAGCCGGCGCTCAGGGAAAGGAGTGCATGGAGGTTGGCGACCTCCGGGAGGTCCAATCTTCGGTTCAGCACCCCGTTGGCTGCCTCGGTGAGATCAGCCATTTCGGCGAGGGGCCGACCGAGAAAATACCCCTGCGCCAAGGGAACTCCCAGCAGGATCAGTTCTTCCAACTCCTCCGCACACTCCACGCCTTCGGCCACGATCCACGCATCCATGCGGTTCGCCGCGGCGCCGAGCATCTCGATCAGCGTTGATTTGGCGCGATCACGGTGGCAGTTCTGGACGATGCGCCGGTCCACCTTGATGAACTCGGGTTTGATCTCCAGGACGTGACTGAGGCTGGCATAGCCTGACCCGGCGTCATCCACCGCCACCATGGCGCCGCGTTGCCGAACGTCAGCAAGGCACTGCCGGACGGCCCGGTAGTCCGCGATCGAGGATTCTTCCGTGACCTCGAAGACCAGGCCCGTCAGGTCGTCCTGATCATGCAGGGCCTCGCACATACCGCTGAGCAGAAATGCCGGACCGATGTTGACGGACAGAAAGCAGTTGCGCGGCAGCCGATGCCGGCTTTCCAGCGCCTGCCGAAAGATGATGCGTTCTACCTCAAGCCCGAGCCCAAGCGACCGCGCACGTGCAAGGCACACGTCAGGTGGGCCACCAAAGACAGCCGGGAAGCGGCAAAGCGCCTCATAGCCGGTAACTGTGCCCTCGTGCAGTTCCACGATGGGCTGGAAGTGGATTTGCACCTCCAGATCCCCCTGGATCAGGGCACGATACAGCGATTTCCGCGTGGCGGAGTCGTCCAGTGCGCCGGCACCCACAAGTGAGCTAGACACAAGATTTAGGCTGCAGGCACGTCGTGAATGTAGCTGCGAACCTGCATCACGAGTGCCGCGGGAATCTCCACTAGGTGGTGGTCATCGCGCGCGTGCTCCGCGACAGCAGATAGAATCTGGTCTTCTTCCTGGAATTGAAAGGTCTTCTTACAACCCGGCACAACGTCCCCACACTGAAACCGCTTCACTGAGCTCTCCTGCCGTTCTCCTGAAGGAATACTAGGATCATCGAGCGCTTCCCATGCCTCAAATCGGGCATTACTGTCAGCTCTTGAAAAAACGGTCGTAATTTGTCATGAAATGCAGGTTTGAGCGCCGTGAAGCTTGCTCGCGTTATGGCCTCAGGACAGTGTGACGCGAACCAGCTCTTCGCGCGGGGGTGAGCCGGAACCGGACGCGGCGAAGAATGCGCAGATTTTCTCAGCGGTCGCGGCGTTGACCACAGCGCGCAGGCTGTCGGGCGCCTGTTCCGCGGCCTGCTTCAGCGCGCGAACACTGCCGAAGTGCGTCAGCAGGCGTTGCCGCGTGGTGGGGCCCACACCGGGGATCTCGTCCAGTTCGCTGACGCGGTCGCGCATCTCGCGGCGTTTGCGGTGGTAGCCGATCGCAAAGCGGTGCGACTCGTCGCGGATCTTCTGGATCACGTGCAACACCGGGCTGCGGCGATCCAGGATCACGGGGTCGTCTTCCTGGCCGGAGATGTAGATCACCTCTTCGCGCTTGGCGATGGACGCGAGAGGCAACGTGGTCAGTCCAAGCGCATCGAGCGCATCCGCAGCGGCGTGCAATTGGCCAAGGCCGCCGTCGATCAGCACCAGCGATGGCAGTGTGGCGTCCTTGCCGGTGGGCTGCGCGCCCTGGGCAAACTTGCTGTAACGCCGCGTCACGATCTCGCGCATGGACGCGAAGTCGTCAACCCCGGTCACCGTTTTGACCTGAAACTTGCGGTAGTCCGCTTTCTTCATTGCACCCTTTTCCCAGACGACCATGGAGGCTACGGTTTCGGCTCCCTGGATGTGCGAGATGTCGAAGCACTCGATGCGTTCGGGCGGGTCCGGCAGGTTAAGTGCATCACCAAGTGCTTCGGCCATGGCCTTGGCAGTGGGGATGAGGGTGCGAAAACGCTGGTCAAAGCTTTGCTTTGCGTTCTGGCAAACGAGGTCCACCAGGGACCGCTTGTCGCCACGTTGTGGAGCGGCGATCTCGATCTTGTGGCCGCTGCGCTCACGCAGAAGGTCGGCCAGCAGGGCGCGATCCGGGAAGTCGACCGGCACATAGATGTGCTTGGGGACGTAGTTCTGATCGAGATAAAGCTGTTTCAGCAGCGCAGAAAAGAACGCTGACGGGCTGAAGCAGGGGGTTGTTGCGCGGTTCGGGGCAGCGGGCTGGACCCGGGCTCCACCCGAGACCGCCTGCGATTCAGCGGATTCCTGTTCCCCCAACGCTGTGCCTGATGTCGCCTCGTCGATGCAGTCGGTTGCCTGGTCAAACGGCGACGTCAGCACCGAATGCTGGTCCGATTCGGGCTGGTCTTCGACAATGGCCGGCGCGGCAATGGCCGGCTCCGGATCGAGGTACGGGTCGGCCTCGATGTCGGTCTCATCCGCGGCTTGTTCGCCGGGTGACGACGTGGTGTCCGCGTCGAGATCGGGGAGATCTTCCCAGAACATGTCGCGCCGGTCGACGATCTTGCCGTTGCGCATGTGGAAGAGGTTGACGGCGATCATGTCGTTCTCAAAGTGGAAGCCGAAAACATCGGCGTCGTCACTTTCGGTGGTGGCGATGCGCTGGCGCTCGCCAGCCTGGTGCACGGTGCCGAGCTGATCGCGCAGCCGTGCCGCAAGCTCAAACTGCATGTTTTCCGCGGCCGCTTCCATGCGTTGCAGCAGGCGCGACTCAAGCTCTTCGGTCTTGCCTTCGAGGAATAACTGCGCGTCCTTGATGACGGCGCGGTAGTCCGGTTGCGAGATCAGGCCTTCCACGCAGGGGCCGGTGCAGCGCTTGATGTAGTACTGCAGGCACGGCCGCGGGTGGTAGCGCTCAAGATCCACCTTGCAGCCGGGGATCAGGAAGCTCTTACGGACGACATCAGCAAGGCGGTGCGCCAGGTTGCCCGGAAAGTAGGGGCCGAAGTAGGCCGCACCATCCTTGCGCAGGCGGCGTGTGACAAAGACCTTGGGATGGCGATCGGCCAGGGTCAGCTTCAGGTAAGGGTAGGTCTTGTCGTCGCGCAGCAGGATGTTGAAGCGGGGCTTGCGCTGCTTGATGAGGTTGTTTTCGAGCGCGAGCGCTTCGTGCTCATTGGCAACCGTGATGTAGTCGAGATCGACGGCCTCGCGCATCAGCGTGCCCGTTTTGGCATGGGCCTGGTTGGCCGCCAGGAAATAGCTGCGCACCCGCGCGCGAAGGTTCTTCGCCTTGCCGACGTAGATGACCTCGCCTTCGGCGTTCTTGTACAGGTAGCAACCGGGGCCGGTGGGCAGCGTGCGGATTTTCTGGAGCAGATCCATGGCGGGGCGGGGCTCGTGTGGTTCGAGCTTGATTCAGATTAGATGGTTGACGTAGTGGGGCGATGCAGGGCAAAGCGCTCACGCGAAGGACGCCACGGTTCCGCGAAGGGCGCAGATGCCGTCGCGCCCTCCGCGAAACCTTCCCGCCCTCTGCGTGAGCGCCTTCGTATCAACGGCGATAGCATCAAGTATGGCTGAAGAGCAGGGAATTGAGGTGCAGGGCCGGCAGCGGCAAACGGGCGAGGCATTGGCGAAGGCAGCGGCCATCATGGCACGGCTGCGCGGGCCGGACGGCTGCCCATGGGACCGCGAACAAACCTTTGACAGCATCAAGCGGCACACGCTGGAAGAGACCTACGAGGTTTTTGACGCGATCGAACGGCGCGCCTGGCCGGACTTGTGCGATGAGTTGGGCGACCTGCTGCTGCAGGTGCTGTTCTACGCCCAGATGGCGAGCGACGAAGGCCTTTTCACGCTGAAGGACGTTGCCGACGGGCTCAGCGCGAAGTTGATCCGGCGGCACCCGCATATCTTCGGCGACGCTGTCGCGGCGGACGCCGGCGCCGTGCTGCGCAACTGGGAGCAGATCAAACGCGAAGAAAAGAAAACCGCCGGTGCCGAGCCAACAGCTTCGACCTTGGACCAGGTACCACGGTCCATGCCTTCCCTGTTGGAAGCAACGAAGCTTGGATCGAAGGCGGCGAAGGCTGGCTTTGACTGGCCGGACGCGCAGGGCCTGTTCGCGAAGCTCGCGGAAGAAGCCGACGAACTGCAGGTAGAGGTAGCTGCCGGCGACCGGGACCGCATGGAGCTCGAAGTGGGCGACCTGCTGTTTACCGCCGTCAACCTGGCGCGTCACCTTGGCCTGGATCCGGAGTCAGCGCTTCGGCGTACCAACGCGAAGTTCCGCAACCGCTACCGCGCCATGGAACAAGCCGCGGGCGGGCAGGAGCCGTTTGAAGCGCTGCCGCCGGACAGCAAGGAAGAGCTTTGGATGAAAGCGAAACAGGCCGAGACCGCGGAGACGCCGCAAGCCTCCTCGTAGGCGCCTGCCCCTAGCGCGTCGTCACCGGCAGCGCCAGCAGGGCACGCACCGCGTCGGCAACGTCGAGCGGCTCCGGCGAGGAGCGAACGTCGGTGGCGGTCAGCTCCACGTTCTCCACCGTGGTGTGGACCAGCACCTCGCGAATACTGATGTGCTCCACCAGGTGCGAGTACAACCAGCGGTGGTCGGAGGCCTTGCGTTGCTCCAGTTCGATGGCCCCACCTTCCTTGATGCGGGCCAGCACGCCGCCCCAGCCGAAGTCGACGGGATGCAGGATGGTCCCCTGGATGCGAGTGACACAGCGGCTGGCTTGGTCCACCCAAATCCGGCCGGCGATGCCGGTCAGGCCCTCAGTGATCAGGCTGGGCGGCTTGAAGCCGGGATCCGGCTTGAAGTCCAGCACAACGGCCGGCCCGGACGCGCCGGGCAGTTGCGGCTGCCCCGGGGCATAGCTCCACAGCATGGCTTTGGGCATGGAGCGCAGCAGCTCCACGGCGTAGGTGCGTGACCCGGCCTCGCGGCGCTCGTGACGCAAAAAGGTTTCCGGTGAATCAAGAATTGCCTGCAGCCGTTCGCGCTCGGCGGCGTTTTCTTCCGCGGTCAGGGGATGGCCATCGCGCTCCACCAGGCGGGCCACCGAGCCTTCTTTGCTTTCGATCACCTCGCGGACAGTTTCGCCCTTCGCGTCCACCTTGCGCACGCGGTAGTGCAGTTGCGCGGTGTTATCGAAGTTGACAATGTGTTCCTCATTGGCGGCCGCTGCCTGGGCCCAGCGCACCGGCGGCACCGTCAGATCAGGCGCAGGGGAGCCCTGCGGGGCTTGCGCCCGGAGCTCCATCTGGCTGTGCAGCGGCCCCGTGGGCCACAGCGCAAGAACAACAGCGGTTGCCGCGGCGGCGAGAGTACGAGGTGATCTTTCCCAGGCGGCTGCAGGCAAACGATGGCTCCCACGGTGTTGGACGGGAGAAATGGTCCGCAGGATTTGTGGACAGCGATTTGGGCCGTATGGCGCCGCGGGCACTGCCTTGCCACCACCGCGGCTGGACAGAATGACCCAGGGCAGGCGATTCTCAGAGCACACGACGAGCAGAGGCAGTGAGGGCAATCTCCATGTTGAAGATGTTCAGGCGGGGCGGTGGTGCGGGCGAGGGCCATGTCCCGGCGCGGACGCGACAATCACGCGGATGGGCCGATGTGCTGACCTATCTTCGGGCAGATCCTGCGCGATCGCTGCGGGTGTTGGACTTTGGGACGACCTCGCCGGTCAACATCAACCTGCTGACCTCGCTGGGCCACAGCGTCTATATGGCCAACATCGTGGGCGAAGCGCAGCGGCCGGAGTGGGTCAAGGCGGGTACCGAAGGCAGCCGCGCCAAGACGCCAGAGTATGACACCGACCGCTTCAAGGAAGCCAACCTGGACTTTTCCGGACGCGACTTCGACATCATCCTGTTATGGGACACGGCCGACTATCTACCCGTGCCACTGGTGCCGGTGTTGTTTGAGCGTTTGCGCGAGGTAACCCGGCCCGAAGGGCGATTGCTCGGCTTCTTTCACGGCAAAACGGAAGGCCCTGAGAACGGGTACGCCCGCTATCAGCTTACCGAAGGGCCGGAACTGCGCATCCTTGGCAATGAACCTTTACCCGTGCGGCAGGTCTTGCAGAACCGTCAGATTGAACGCTACCTGGAAGGCTTTGGAACCATCCGGTTCTTTCAAGGCAGCGATAACGTGCGGGAAGTGCTGGCCGTACGCTAGCCCCTGCGCGGCGTGGAGACTCAGGTCTCCACGCGCATCCAGAGACTTATTTGGAGTTATCCGAGCCTTTGGCATCGGAGTTCTTTCCGCGGTCGGCCCAGCGGCGCTTCATGGCTTCCTGGATGCGCTTTCTGCCTTCCGGGCTAAGGTTGCGCTTGCGCTTGCGGGGTTCCCCTGCAGGGGCCGGCGCGGCGTTGGTGCTTCCTTTGGGCCTGCCACGGCGCTTTGCGGGGATAGGGCTTGCTCCGTCGAGCGCTGCAACCGCCTGCCGTGCTTGCTGCAAACGGCTAATTTCCGCATCGATGGCGGAGAGAATTTCAGTTACGTCCATATAACTTCCTTTCAGCTTCAAGCTGGGTGGGCGTCGCTCGAAGACCCAGTAAAGCCACTCTATGCGTTGCTGTTGAGTTAGTGCAACTCGGTGAGTAAACGTTTGCCCTTTCCCAATCCGCACAGTGTGGCCTATGCCCGACCTAACACAGCAGAATGCTAGACTCGACAGCGATGCGGTCGATTCCTGCGCGGCTTTGGATCTTAGTTTTGTTGTCCGCGGGCCTGCAGTTGCTGCCGTTCCCGATCGCAGGACCTGTGCCGCTATGGCGGCGAATTTTCTGTTGGGTGTGCCTGGTTCCTCTTTTTTGGGCGCTGAACAGCCGTTCAAAACAAGGTGAGCCGCTTTCCACGATGCAGTCTGCTGCGCTGGGCTATGCCTGCGGCGTTGCCTGGTTTTTCGGTAACTGCTACTGGATTTACCAGACCATGTACCTGTACGGAGGCCTGCCGGCTCCTGCCGCGTTCGGCATCCTTGTGTTGTTTTCGTTGTACCTGGGGTTGTACCTCGGCCTGTTTGCGGCGACTTACTCCGGCGTACGCAAACTCCTGGGGGAGCGGGCAGCGATTGTGCTTTCTCCTCTTCTTTGGGTTGCTGTCGAATTGGCCCGCGCGAGAATCACCGGCTTTCCCTGGGACTTGCTGGGGTATGCGCAGGTGGATAACTCCTGGTTGACGCCTCTCGCGCCGCTTACCGGCGTCATGGGGCTAAGCCTGGTCGTCGCCGTGGGCAATGCACTGTGGCTCTGGCGGCCTTCAGCCAAGCTTCGCTATCTAGGGCCCCTCCTTGCTTCCATCCTTTTGCTTTGGAGCGTCGCGGGACAGTTACATCAGGCGCCGGCCGAGGCTGCCGGGTCGCAGGCGGTGCTGTTACAGGACAACCTCCACGTCGGCACGCAGGGAAGGTTTAATGAAGAGTCGCAGCCGGAGTTATTGCAGCAATTTTCGTGGCTGTCCCTGCATCCCAGGCAACCGGGGGAACTGGCCGCGACCGCACCGGCCCTGGTCGCATGGCCTGAAGCACCTACCCCGTTTGCCGATGCCGACCCCCGTGTCCGCGATGCTGTGGGCGCCCTTGCGCGGGCCGAGCGGGCTCCGCTGGTGCTGCAAACCGAGGGCGCGAGTGGCACCCCGAACAGCCGTGGGCGCTATGACGAGTATGTGTCGGCCAGCTTTTTTCTGCCGGACGGAAGCTACGCCGGGCGCTACGACAAGATGCACCTGGTGCCCTTTGGGGAGTACACGCCCTATAAGCAGCTATTCTTCTTTGCCGGGCACCTATTGGATCAACTTGTGCTGGTGCCTGGCATGCAGCGGCGCGTGTTCAGCGTCGAAGGGCACCGGTACGGGGTGTTCATCTGTTATGAATCCATCTTCGGGGACGAGATACGGGAGTTTGCCCAGAGCGGCGCGCAGGTGTTGGTCAACTTGTCCGACGACGGCTGGTATGGCGATACCAGCGCGCCCTGGGAGCACCTGGACATGGCCCGGATGCGCGCCATTGAGAACCGCCGCTGGTTGCTGCGAGATACCAACACTGGACTTACCGCGTCGATCGACCCACAAGGGCGCATCGTTGCCGCACTGCCGCGGCACGTGCGCGACGCCATCGAGGTGCCGTTTGGGTACCGGAGCAACCTGACCTTTTACACCCGCCATGGGGACTGGATTGGCTGGCTGTGCGCACTGGCTTGCGTGGCGTGCCTGGTGGGTGGCTCCCTGCAGCGGCGCTTTCCGGTGAAGAAGGTAGACTAAAGGGATGCTGGACGATTTGGAATTTGCTTACTCCCCGGTGCGCGAGAAGGTGCGTGACCTGCGGGAGTATCTTTGACTCTCCCCGACTGAGGAAAGATCTGGCGCAGGTGGAAGGCAAGATTGCCGATCCTGCGGTGTGGGCCGATGCGACGAAGTCGCAGCCCCTGATGCGCGAGCGTAAACGGCTGGAAGAACAGCTTGGCTATGACCGCGAACTGGAGCGGCGCGCCGGCGACATCGATAGCTACTTTGAGCTGATGCGCGAAGGCGAGACCAGCGTTGAAGAGGACCTGAAGCGCGAAATCGACGCGCTGAGCACGTACGCGGAGCAGCTGGAGTCGCGCACTATGCTGAGCGAAGAGCATGACGCGCTGAACGCGATCGTCACGGTGCATCCCGGCGCGGGCGGCACAGAATCGCAGGATTGGGCCGAGATGCTGATGCGCATGTACCTGCGCTGGGCGGAGCGCGAAGGCTATAAGACCGAGATCAACGAGATCCAGGACGGCGATGAGGCCGGGATCAAGTCGGCCACCTTCACCATCACCGGCGAATATGCATTTGGGCTGTTGCAGGGGGAAACGGGCGTGCACCGGCTGGTGCGCATCTCGCCCTTTGACCAGGCCAAGCGCCGGCATACGAGCTTCGCGTCCGCGTTTGTGTCGCCGGAGATCGACGACTCCATCGTGATCGACATTAAGCCAGACGATTTGCGGATCGACACGTATCGCTCCGGCGGCAAGGGTGGGCAGCACGTCAACACCACCGATTCTGCCGTGCGCATCACCCACCTCCCTACCGGCATTGTGGCGGGTTGCCAGAACGAGCGCTCACAGCACAAAAACAAAGAGCGCGCGATGAAGATGCTGCGCTCGCGGCTGTACGAGTTTGAGCTGGAAAAGAAGAAAGCCATCAGCCGCAAACTCGAAGATACAAAGCTCGAGATCAACTTCGGCTCGCAGATTCGCAGCTACGTGCTGCAGCCGTACCGGATGGCCAAGGACCTGCGGACGCGCGTCGAAGTGGGCGACGTGGATCGCGTGCTCGATGGCGATCTGGAGCCGTTTATTCGCGGTTTTTTGAGGATGCGGCGTGAAGGTGGCGTGCCGGTGGCTGCGGGTGATGTTGAGGACGAGTAGTCGCGCGGCTGGCTGAGTGGGCTTGACGAAGGCCAGGTGCGGGTAGATAACAGGAGCTACCCGCATGCTGTTTGAGATGTGACAGCGTTTCAGACCTGTTTGGAGGTGCAATCTTGGCAGCTTTGGCGTCGTCGCTCCCTGAACTACGGATGTCTGAGGCGGAGTACCTGAAGAGTGAATTCGAGCCCGCAGCCGAGTTTGTGGACGGCCTCATCGAGGAGCGAAATGTGGGAGGGTATGAGCACAGCACCTGGCAGGACGCGTTGCAGGCGTGGTTTCGGGCACACTACCCGGAGTGGCGTTTGCGGGCGCGCCCTGAGTACCGCGTTCGTGTAAGCCCCACGCGCTATCGCGTGCCGGATGTCACGGTCACCTCAATGGATCAGCCCATTGAGCAATTGCTGACGACTACGCCGGTGGCTGTGTTTGAGGTGCTCTCCCCCGACGACACCATACGTCGAGTGCTGATCAAGCTGCAGGACTACGAGCGGATGGGCATTCAGAATATCTTTCTGATCGATCCGGAAGGCCCGGTCTTCTTCCAGTTCCGTGAAGGGAAGCTTGGCCCCGCTGATGCCACGCTTCAACTCGAAGGAAGCTCGGCAAGCGTGGACTGGAAGGCCGTCCAGGAGCTCTTTTACTAGAGCCCACGCGCTCCTTGCTTCAGAGCTAGTCGCCCTTCTTTTCCAGCCAGCGGTGCAGCGCACTGATATGCAGATTCAGTGCTACAGAGGTAGCGCTCAGCATCTCGTGCGCCATGCGCTGCGCGCGGTCGAGGTCGTCGATGTGCCCGAGCGGCGCGCGGGGCGACGTGTAGACGGTGAGCCCGGCACGGTGGCACAGCAGGGAAATGCGGAACAGGTGCGTGCCGTCGCTGACAACATTAAAGGTATGAAAGTGGTGCTCCACCGCAAGCACCGACAGGTCGTCAACCTGCTGCTCGGTATCGACAGACGTCGTTTCCGCGATGATGTGGTCACCGGGCACGCCGTTGGCCAGCAGGTAATCGCGGCCGGCAGCGCCTTCAGTGTTGCCTGAGTCCTTGGCCGAACCGCCGCCCAGCGTGATGATCACCGGCGCCAGGCCACGCTGATACAGCGCCAGAGCCTTATCGAGCCGGGCATGAAACACCGGCGAAGGGTGACCCGCGTACTCGGCCGCGCCGAACACGGCGATGGCGTCAGCGGTCTGGGCATTGTCGATGCCGGCCACGTAGAGAATCTCGTGCCGAAGCCACACAAACCAGCACAGGCACAGGATAAGAAACAGCCCAAGCAGACGCGTCCACAAGCGCACGAACCAGCGCGTCGCGGCTTGTTGCATCTGTACTCGTGTGACGGCCCGGCGCATGGAGAGAAAGTTACAGTATCCCGTGAGTGAACGTCGTGCAAGCGGGGTGGGTTCGCAGTTGCCTGAACGCAGATCCCCTCCGGGGATGACAACGAAAGAAGGCAAGAGGCTAGCGTTGCAGGGCGAGCGCGATCTCGTGCGTGGGAATGGCTCCTTCGCGCAGAATCATCCAGGAGTTTTCCCCGCCGGAAAGGTCGACGATGGTGGTGGCCACGGCGCGCGCAGTGGGCCCGCCATCAACAATCAGCGGAAGCTTGTCACCGAACTGCTCGCGCACACAGCCGGCCCAGGTGCACTCCGGCAGCCCACGCAGGTTGGCACTCGTGGCAGTGATGGGCAAGCCAAGCTTCTGCACGACGGCGCGGCAGATCGGCGCTTCCGGCACCCGCAGGGCCACGTTGCCGGTGTTGGCCGTCACCCGCAGCGGCAGCTTGCTGCCCGCGCGGACAATCACGGTCAGCGGACCAGGCCAGAAGCGCTCGGCAAGCCGGTCAAAACCGGCGTCGATGCCGCGGGCCAGTTCATACGCCTGGGCGACGTCGGCGATCAGCAACGACAGCGGCTTGTGCCGCGCGCGGGTTTTCAGGTCGTAGATCCGGTCAACGGCGCGGAGATTAACAGGGTCGACGGCGAGGCCGTAAAACGTGTCCGTCGGCAAGGCGACAACGTGTCCCTGATCGAGCATCTGCGCGACCCGGCTGACGTGTTCTGGCTCCGGCTCGTCCGGGTGTATGCGAAGCAACTCTGCGTCCAACGTGTCTTCGGCTCCTTCTGGAGAGGGTACCGCATGCGGCGGTGGTGTGCAGGTAGCGGCGGGTAGACTGGGGCGTATGCCCCCGCTGCCCGCGCCCATCACCAGCCGGACCAACGCAAAGGTGAAAGCCCTGCGAGTGGCCTTCAGCGGCAAGGCGTCGCGGCCAGGGGAGCTGACGGCCGTGGAAGGCGAGCACTTGCTGGCCGAAGCGGCTGCCGCCGGCTTGCAGTTGGAAACGGCTTTTGTTCGCGAAGGGGAAGAGGCACTGCTCCGCGTTGCCTCCTTGCGTGAACTAAAAGTGCGGGAGCGCGTCGTACTAAGCCGTGACGTTTTTGAGTCTGTCGTCGACACTGCGACACCGCAGGGCATAGCGGGCACGCTGGCGATCCCTGAAGTCGATGAGAGCACCCAGGCAAACCAGGGCGCGATCCTTGTGCTCGAAAACGTGCAGGACCCCGGCAACGTAGGCACGTTGATTCGCTCGGCTGCGGCGTTCGGTGCAGAGCGCGTCTGGCTGATCGGGGAGTGCGCGAATCCGTGGTCGCCCAAGGTGCTGCGTGCTTCCGTAGGAGCGGTGTTTCACATCCCGGTCTCGCGATGCACGTTGACGAACGTCACACAGCTGCGAGGCGCCCAAAGGCGCGTGCTGGCCGCGGTGGCTAGTGGTGATGCGGTTGTCACACCGGCTGAAGCGATGTTGGGTGCGCCGTTGCTGCTGATCGGCAGCGAGGGTCGCGGCCTGTCACGTGAGGCCCTGGCCGTTGCAGACCTGCAGGTAAGCATTCCTTGCAGGATCGAGTCATTGAACGCGGCGGTGGCCGGCTCCATCCTGTTGTACGAGTGGTTCCGGCAAACGCATGCGGGCGAGAGCCGCACGTTGCACCAGCAACAGGCGGAGTTGGCACGATGAGCCTCTTCGACACTTCGCCCATGGGCGGCGGCACGCAGCCTGCGTTGCGTACGGCTCCACTTGCCGAGCGCATGCGGCCGCGCACGTTGGATGAGTTCTATGGGCAGGGACATCTGCTCGGTCCAGGCAAACCGCTGCGCCTGCAGATCGAGCGCGACGACGCGGCCTCTTTGATCTTCTGGGGGCCACCCGGCGTTGGCAAGACGACCCTGGCAAAGATCATTGCGCGCTCCACGCAGGCCAGCTTTATCGAGTTCTCCGCCGTCCTCAGCGGGATCAAAGAGATCAAGCAGGTGATGGTGGATGCCGAAAAAGCCGCCAGCTTCGGTTCACGCACTGTGCTGTTTGTGGATGAGATCCACCGCTTCAACAAGGCGCAACAGGACGCGTTTCTGCCCTACGTGGAGCGTGGGTCGATCCGTCTGATCGGCGCGACCACAGAAAATCCAAGCTTCGAGATCAACGCTGCGCTGTTGAGCCGGTGCCGCGTGTACACCCTGCGCGCGCTGGACCAGGCGGATGTGCTCTTGCTGCTGAAGCGCGCGCTGAGCGACAGCGAACGCGGGCTGGGTGCGCTCGAGATCAATGCTGGTCCTGCGGCGTTGGAGTTCATTGCGAGCCATGCTTCCGGGGACGCGCGCAGCTCGTTGAATGCGCTGGAGGTGGCAGCGCAACTGGCGCTCGGACGCGGCGAACACACCATCACGCGCGAGCTCGCAGCGGAAGCCCTGCAGCAGCGTGTGCTGTTGTACGACAAAAAAGGGGAGCAACACTATGATCTGATCTCCGCGCTGCACAAGAGCGTGCGCAATTCCGATGCGGACGCCTCGTTGTACTGGCTGGGACGCATGCTGCAGGCCGGCGAAGATCCCATGTATGTGGCGCGGCGTGTGGTGCGCATGGCGGTAGAGGACATCGGCCTGGCAGCCCCGGAGGCGTTGAATCTCTGTCTGTCCGCGCGCGATGCCATGCACTTTCTCGGCTCGCCGGAGGGCGACCTGGCCCTGGCGCAGGCCGTGGTTTATTTGGCGCTGGCGCCGAAGTCGAACGCGGTCTACACGGCCTATGGCGATGTGCTGGCCGACATCGAAGCGCGCCCTGCCGAGCCGGTGCCGGTACACCTGCGCAACGCGCCGACCCGCCTGATGAAAGAGCTCGACTACGGCAAGGATTACCAGTATGCGCATGACGTAGAGGGCAAAGTCGCGGCCATGGACTGCTTGCCATCGTCTCTCGTGGACCGGCGGTATTACCAGCCGACGAACGAAGGCCGTGAGCGCTTGTTGGCGCAGCGTATGGAAGAGATCGCCCGCGTAAAAGCTGGAAAAGCGTCCTGATGGCGTGTTTGAAAAGGCGCGATCCGTGTTGCTGGGAGTGTGAAGTTGACGGGTCCATCAAGTCGTGCTGCGACACGTAATCCGATTCTGCAAGTTCCGGCCTGAGTTACCAAAGTTTTTGAGAAAACTCTTGCCTACAACTTTCGTTGGGGTATGCTTAAGCCGTTCGGTTAGGAAATGTAACACAGAAGGGTAGAGGCACTTGATGGCTGAGTGCAGCTCCACTTCGAGGCAGATCAACCGACAGGAGTCTGGTTCGTGGCGATTCAGGGCATGCGAGTATGGCAAGGCACTGATCCCACTGTTTTGCACGGCAACCGCATCCGCGGCGGTTTAGGAGGCCTAGTGAAGGCTCGATTTGGGTTCTTCACTAGCGGTGTGGCAAAGGCTTACACCGCCGTCGATAGCGAAGGATACTCCCGCGTGGGACGTATCTACAAATTCAAGTTCAGCACTATTTCGGAGTGATTTCGTGATGCGTACCTATACCCTTGCTGCAGCTGCAGTAGCCCTGCTCGGCTCTTCCTTGTTTGCCCATGCAGACACCATTTCCTACCGCGTTTTCGACGGCTCAACCAACATCGGAAACGGTTCCGTCACCAACGGCATTCTTCTCGGTGGCTCGGCCACAGACGCGAACTTCGCAGTTTCTGTCAACGCCACAGGAGCTCCTTTCCTGAATGCTCCGAACTTCGGCAACAACAGCAACACCTCAGTGACCGCCACGGGGATCACTGGCACCACAGTACTGCGTATCGAAGTCACGGATACGGGTCTCACCTCTCCCGTAACGCCAGTGATGAACACCTTCGGGCTGAACAGCTTGAACGGCGGCGATTTCGTGTCCGAGACCATCTCCAACTACTTTGGACCGTCAAACAACGCCTACGGTATGGGTGAGTTGCTGGGCAGCGTGACCTACAACGGTGATGGCTCGTTCGCCGACGGACCGACGATGGGCGCGTTCTCCACCCCCACCGGCACGTACTCCGAGACCACCATCTATGCCTTGACGTTTGGTGCGACGGGCGGAAACGGTACTATCCAGACCAACGCGCAGATCGCTGCCGTGGCTGCCACCCCTGAGCCGAACAGCCTCGTGCTGCTGGGTACGGGTCTGGTGGGCGCTGCCGGCATGATGTTCATGCGTCGTCGTCAGTCTGCTGACTTGTTCTAACTCGCTGATCCTTTGCAAAGAAGAAGCGCTACCCTTCCGGGTAGCGCTTCTTCTTTGCGGGCGGAACGCTTTTTGATGTCTCATTAGATGTGGTTGTAAAACCTCGCCGCCCAGCTTTCGCGAAGCTGTTCGCGGAGAGAAGACCGAAGAGTGCTGGAGCGTATGGGTCGTTCACTTGCGTTGAGCGTAGGCCTTACAGTCAGTTTCTGCGTGCAGGCGGGGTCGCAGGTGCCGAGTTCGTCTTCCCCAAGCCATGGGATGTCCGCTTCAGGGCAGCACAACAGCGCGGTTGAGCTCCTTGAACTGATGGGGGCGCGTCAGCGGCTTGTGGCGAAGCACTTCCTCCAGCTCCGGCGTATGGCTCAGCGAGAGCTTTGAGCTGTGCTGAGCAGCAGGTCCTTCTCGATTGCCTTGGAGACGATGTCCTTGGTCAGCAGCTCGGGCAGGACGTCCGCGTTGGTGTTCTTGCCTGCGGGATAGATGACATAGGTAGGCACGCCACTGCGGTTCACTTCGGCGAGCTCGGCCGTGATGCGCGGGTCGTACTGCGTCCAGTCGGCCTTAAGCAGGCGAAAGTGCCCCTTGGCCAGTTTCTTCTCGATGTCGGCCGTGTGGAGCACGGCGGCCTCGTTCACCTTGCAGCTGAGGCACCACGCCGCGGTGAAGTCGACAAACACCGGATCACCGGAGCCGCGAGCGGTGGCGAACGCCTCCGGCGACCAGGCCTGCCACGTTTCGGCCTCCACCTTGTGCTCGCGCAGGGGAAGCGCGATGGCGAGGACGATCAGCGCCGTTGCGGCGGCCAGCGAGCCCCAGCGTGCGGGCCAACGCCCCAGAGCCCAGCCGGCAATCGCCAGCACAAGGAAGCTCAACAGCAGCAGGGCCATACGGTTCAGGCCGTCGCTGCCGTAAAGCTGGCCATACACCCAGGCCAGCCAGATCGCGGTTGCAAACAGCGGAACCGCGGTGAGCTGCTTGAGCACCTCCATCCAGGCACCGGGCTTGGGCAGCAGGCTGATCCACTGCGGTTGCAGCGTGAGCAGCAGATACGGCAGCGCAAGCCCGAGCGCGAGCACCGTGAAGACCAGGAACGTAAGCGCAATCGGCTGCGAAAGCGCAAAGCCCACAGCGGCGCCCAACATGGGGCCCATGCACGGCGTGGCGACCACCGTGGCAAGCACGCCGGTAAAGAAGCTGCCGGCAAAACCCTGCTTCTGCGCGAGGTCGCCGCCCGCACTGGTCAGCGACAGACCCATCTCAAACTGGCCGGCAAGCGACAATCCGAGAAAAAACACAATGGACGCAAGCACGGCCACGAAACCCGGCGACTGCAATTGGAAGCCCCAGCCAACCTGGCGTCCGCCGGCGCGCAGGATGAGCAGCACCGCGACCACCGTCCAGAACGACACCAGGATGCCCAGCGTGTACACCAGGCCATGCATACGTTGGCGGCGCTTCTCCTCCGTTGACGAGTGCACCAGGCCCAGGCCCTTCAAAAAGAGCACCGGAAAGACACACGGCATCAGGTTCAGCACCAGGCCGCCAAGAAACGCCAGGCCGAGTTCGCCAAACAGCGTGATATCCGACGAGGAAGCCGCTGCCTTGGTGCGCGACGCTGCCTGGACGGGCGTGACAGCACCCGGCTTCACGGGTACGGTGAGCTCATAGGCTTCGCTGTCGCTGAACTTGACCAGGCCATGCAGTGTTTGCGGCAGCGTTGGGTCGTCCGGGGCGCGCTTCAGCACAACGCGAATGCCGTCTGGTAAGGGCTCGACGTCCTGGTCGGCTGCGTTCTCGATCACCGACTGCGGCGTGCACTGGCCGTTGTTGCAGACATCCTGTAGATAGGGGTAAAACTCGACATCTTCTTCGTGCTCGCCGGTGTGCACGGTCAGCGCCAGCGACTTCGCATCGCCCACCGCCGTGGCGCTCATCGCCGCCGGCAGCGGTGTGGGCAGGTTCTTGACGGCCTGGCCGAGTGTGCCCACCAGCGGCGCGTCCGGCAGGGGGCCGGGAACGACCTCAACATCCAGCCCAAGGTGGGCCTTGCCGGGGAAGCACTGCGACGCGCACACCAGCCAGTTCACATGCGCGTCGAGGTGGAGTTTGCCTGGCTTCAGGTCCTTGGCCGCCGTGATGGTGAACGGATACGCGACCTGATCCTCATAGCCGTAATCCATCAGCGGGCCGAGCGGCAAACGCTGTGGCGGCGGAAACTGCAAAGGACCGGCGGTGATCCCCTTGGGCAGCGTCCATTTGATCGCTGGCGGCTCGCCTGAGTCGCCGGCGTTCGTCCAGTACACGTGCCAATTTTCTTCAAGCGTAAGAACGAGACCTGCCTGCAGCGTTCCACCGGGGATCACCTGCGGGCTCTGCGGGCGCAGCGTGGTGAGCTCCGCCGTCAGGTGCTGAGCCTTGACGGGCCCGGGGCCACCATCGCCGACTTCGACGATCTGGGCCTGGAGTGCTCCATGGCCAAGCAGAATGGAGAGCAGCGTGAGCAGAACCACGTGCCACGGTTGTTGCCGGCCGGGTTGGAACGGGATCACGCGCATACCTCGATTGTAGAGCCCCGGCCATTGCGCAACCGCGCCGGGCAAGACCGTCTAGCGACGCAACAGGCGTTGGTGCTCGATCAGGATGCAACGATCCATCACGACACGGATGCCCGCGGCTTCGGCCCGCTGGGCAGCCTCTGTATTCAGGATGCCGAGCTGCACCCAAAGGTCGCGCAACCCCAGCGTAATCATCTCGTCCACAATGGCCGGGATGAAGCGTGGCAGCCGGAAAACGTTGACCACATCCGGCTTGACGGGCAGGTCGCTCAACGACGCAACGCAGGGCTCGCCGAGGACCTCCGCGACGCCGGGATTGACCGGCAGGATGCGGTAGCCGGCGCGCTGCATATAGGCCGAAACGGAGTGGCTCGGCTTGCGGGGGTCGTCCGAAAGGCCGATGACGGCCAGCGTGCGGGAAGCGCATTCCTTGCCGCCGAGCATGTCGAGAATCACTGCGGGGTCGTTCATGTGGGCGGTAAGATGCGGCCTGAATGCGGCGCGGACGGACAGGTACGGCGCTGGTCACGGTACAATGAAGGCGCAGTTGGGCGCTCTCGACCCAAGCACGCAGGAGAAGGTTTGCCTCACCGTTGGATGCACCGGAAAGCTGGTTTTTTGAAGCCGCAAGCGTTGTTTGCGGGATGTCTCGCTGGCGCAGCGCTCGCCCTTGGCGGGTGCGCTACGCAGTACCGGCCGGTGGTCGCGGCGATTAACCCGGTAGGCCCTGCCGGCCAGCCAGAAAAGTTTGCCTATGCGGTGGCCAATCCGAACGGCCCCAGCGGAACGGGCAGCCTCAACGGTTTGCTCACGGCGGTAGACGTCTCTGGCGACACGATCCTGTCGACCCCCGCGATCATCCCGAACCCGACCTATTTTGCCGAATCCACTGGTGGCGCCCAGGGCTTCACGGTGAACGCTTCAGGCGCGCTGGATGCCATTCCGCTGGGCTCACCGACCACGCTGATCGCCAGCCAGATCGTGCAGACCACACTGCCGGTAGGCGCCACCGTTCCCAGCCTGACGGCGCTGACGTTCAACGGCACGCCCCGGATCTTTGTTCCAGATACGGCTGCTTCTGCGGTCTCGATCTTCAGCTCCAACAGCCCCGCACTGCAACAGCAGATCAGCGTTGCCAGTAACCCGGTCTACGTTGTCGGCGCCGATGCGTCGCCACGTGCCTACGCGATCAGCAGTGGCACGAATCCGGGGCAGGTTGCGGCGATTGAAGCGTCCAGCCTTTCGGTTTCGGCGACCATCCCGGTTGGGGTCAATCCGGTATACGGCGTTGAGACCACCGACACCCGTCGTGCCTTCATCCTGAACAACGGGTCCGGTACGGTTTCGGTGATCAACGTCATCAATAACGCCATCGACAACGCCAACCCGGTGATCAACCTGAACAACGCCAACGGCAACGGCATCACGGGGCTGCAGCCGGTCTGGGCAGATTTCACCACCACGACGAATCAACTGATCGTCATAAGCCAGCGTGCCAATGATGCGAACGGCTACCTCAGCATCATCAACATCCCGCTGTGCAACGCCGTAGCCCAGCCCACCAACCCGAGCTGCGATGCGACCAACCCGATCGACGGTGTCGGCTTCGGGCAGGTACTCGCGACGGTACCGGTAGGCGTCAACCCGGTGCAGGTTTCCGCGTTGAACGACGGATCGCAGGCCTACGTCGCCAATCGTGGCGACAGGGCAGCAAGCCCCGAGATCGAAGGCTCCGTCACGGCGGTGAACCTGGTCAGTGGCACCGTGACCGCGACCATTACGGGAACGACCGCAGCCAACGCCAACGCGATCCCGACGTGCACGGTGACGGCGGTCGCCACCGGTGCGACCCAGGCGTGCGTGTACGGCCATCCGAACTCGATTGCCGCAACCACCGGCACGCCTACCGGCAAGGTCTACGTCACTTCGCCGGACAGCAACTACATGACCGTGATCGAAACCGACACGGACACCGTGGATACGCACATCAACCTGCAAGGTGTGGGTCTGCGCGTGGTAGTTAGCGCGCGCTAAACGAAGCTAACCAGGAAGCAGAGAAGGGCCGCCCAAAGGCGGCCCTTCTCGTTGGGATGAAGCTGCAACCTAGGTGCCGGCAAGCACGATCGGCAGGGTCGGCGTCTTGGACCCGCCATCGGCCTCCACCGTCACGCCAAAGCCCTTCGCGGCAATGTGTTTCGGCAAATCGGGCAAAACAACGGACGCATTGCCGTTCGCGTCCGGCTTGAAGGTCCCTGCGGGGACGGGTGCCTCTCCGGCAACAGCGGGCAGCAGCCAGAGCTCATACGTCTTTTCCGCTTGCAGCGACTGGAGGTGTGTCGCCACAAAGACCAGTTCGCCGTTGGTGGCATTGTAGGAGGCGTGGCCTTCGGGCTTGGGCGGAGCGGTGCCGCTCGCCGGAAGGTGCAGGGCCACCTGCATCGCCGTGGGGTCAGTCAGCGCCTGGAACACGCGGCGTGCCTTGGCCGCGTCGGCATTCACCTGGTCCGTTTGGGCAGCCTGGGCGGAAAGCTGATCGCGCAAACCCTGCTGCTCGTGGAATTGCCAGCCGGCAAACGCAGCAACGCCAGCGGCGATCGCCCATCCCGCCCAGCCGCCGATACCCATGCCGCGCCGCACCATCGGCTCACGCCGTGTTTCGCGGTCCAACAGGTTAGAGCTGCGGGGCGCAAGCATCGGTTCCGCAACCGGTACCGGCGCGGGGGCATGCATCTTCTTTTCCCGGGCAACGGCATCAAGAAAGCGACCGCGCGCCTCGGCGGGGGCGTCCTGCATGTCCGCGCTGAACGCGTAGGTAACCAGATCGCCCTGCATGCGCGCCACTTCGCCGCGGCACAGATCACAGTGCTTCAGGTGAGCCTGGGTGTAGGCGGCCTCTTCCGGCGGCATCAGCGCAAGGGCGAACAGCGCGAGATCGTCTTCGGGAATATGCCGGTCTGTCAGGTTGGTGAGATTGGTCGAGTTCATACGCTGAACGCCTTTCTCAGCGTAAGCAGGGCGCTGCGGATGCGAGTCTTGACTGTGCCCAGCGGGTCGCCCGTCACTTCGGCGATCTCGGTGTGCGTCAGGCCATCAAAAAAGGCCATCTCCAACATTTTGCGCTGTTCGGAAGGCAGGTGCACAATGGCCGCCCGTGCCCGTTCCATCAGCGAGTTCCGTTCGGCTTCTTCCGCCAGGTTGAACGGCGAAGCCAGTGCGACCTCTTCCACCTGGTCGGTGGGACGGCGGCGTCGCAGGGTATCAATAGACCGATTGCGCGCGACCACGGCCAGCCAGCCGCCAAGGGAACCCTTGGTTGCCAGAAAGCTGCCGGGATTGCGCCACACCTGCATAAAGATCTCCTGAAGCACGTCTTCAGCGGCCGGCACGTCACGAAGCACGCGCAGGGACACTGAATAGACGATCCTCGAGTAACGATCGTAGAGAGCAGCCATGGCGGCTTCATCGCCGCGACGCACGCGCTCCAAGAGAACGCTGTCGTCCACCGCGGCCTCCGGGCCCGGCCTGTCCATCGCTCTATGCATTCAACGCACCTGGGCGCGTAGTGGATTGGAAGAACAAGCGAGCGTCTCCGGCACAATGGTCACTGTTGTTGAGTAACGGAAGTCAGTGTAGCCCATCGAACGCCGCTTCGGCCCTGCCCTATGCTGAAGATTGCGTATGGGTGCCATCGCCAAAGTTCGCCTGGACAAACTGCTTGTGGAGCGTGGCCTCGCCGCTTCACGCGAACGCGCGCAGGCGCTCATCCTCGCCGGCCGTGTGCTGGTGGAGGAGCAGCGCGTCGACAAGCCTGGCGCAGCGGTCGCGGCCGAGGCTGCCCTTCGGCTGCTGGGGGAAGACCTGCGCTACGTTTCCCGCGGTGGGCTGAAGCTGGAAGGTGCGCTGCAAACCTGGGGCATCGACGTCGCCGGCGCGCCCTGTGCCGACATTGGCGCCTCCACGGGTGGCTTCACCGACTGCATGCTGCAACACGGCGCCGCGTCCGTGCTGGCCGTCGACACCGGGTATGGCCAGATCGCGCACAAGCTGCGGACCGACCCCCGGGTGACCCTGATGGAGCGTACCAACGCCCGCGCCCTTGCGCCGGGCGCGCTGACCGTGCACGGCAAGGGCGCGGAAAGCGCGAACAACATCACCTTCTTTGCCATGGATGTCTCCTTTATCGGCGCCAGCCTTGTGTTGCCGGCCGTGCTCGCCGCGCTGGCACCGGCCGGGGAGCGCTGGCGGGGCGAAGCCGTCGTGCTGGTGAAGCCGCAGTTTGAGGCCGGCCGCGAACATGTGGGCAAAGGCGGCATTGTCCGCGACCCGGCCGCACAGCAATTTGCGGTGGAGCGCGTCGCCGACACCGTACGCGCGCTCGGGGGCGAGGTGCTGGCCGTCATGGACTCGCCGATCCTTGGCATGGAAGGCAATCGCGAGTTTCTGCTGCACGCGCGTTTTGCTGCCTAGGGAAGGTGCCTTCTCTCCGCGGCATCGCCTACACCGAGTTTGCAGTTCGGGTTCGCTGCCGCTGGAGGGCTGCATCGCGGGTACACTAAAACCCGCATGCCGCTTGCCGCCATCATCTCCAAGCCCCAGAAACCGGAGCTGGAGGAGATTCTCGCCGACCTTCTCGCCTGGCTTTCGGGCCACGGGTTCACGTTTCTGCTGGACCTCAACAGCGCCCGCTACCTGGACCGCGAGGACGAGGCAGTGGAGCGGCCGGACATGGCCGAGCAGCACCCGGACATCGTCATCACACTCGGCGGCGACGGCACCCTGCTCTCGGCGGCTCGCGCCTTTGCGCAATCGGACGTGCCTCTGCTGGGTGTCAACCTCGGCTCGCTGGGCTTCCTGACCGAAGTGCCGCTCAACGAGCTCTACACCACGCTGGAAGCCTGGCTGGCCGGCAATGGCGTCTTTGACGTTCGCAGCCTGATGCACACCGTGCTGGTCCGCGATGAACGCCTCTTCCGGCACTGGGAGGCGCTCAACGACATCGTGCTCGCCAAAGGCGCCATCGCCCGCATTGGCGAGTTTGCCATCGAGCTCGACGGCCAGTTCGTCGCACGTTTCCGTGCGGACGGCATCATTATCTCTACTCCGACTGGGTCGACCGCCTATAACCTCGCCGCCAACGGACCGATCGTCATGCCATCGGTAGACGGCCTGGTGATCACGGCCATCTGCCCGCATCTGCTCACCATCCGGCCCATCGTGGTCCCGGGCTCTAGTGAAATCGCGGTGACGGTGGACGTGGTGCCGCACGAGACCTACATCACCGTGGACGGGCAGGAGGTCGTCGAGCTTCTACTCGGGGACCGCATCGTTTGCCGCCGCTCCGAGCGCAAGATCCGACTGCTCCGCCTCCGCGAGAACGGGCTCTTCAACGTGCTGCGCTCAAAGCTGAGTTGGGGCGAGCAGTAGCCCGACGCCAGACGCTTGCAGCTTCCTTTGGTTGTCATCCCCGAAGGGGATCTGCGTTACTGCCCGCCACGCCGCTACGGTTCAGGCCCGCACAGGGTGGTCCGGCCGCCAGAATGGCTCCGCTGCTGCAACAAACTTAACCGGCACCTCGGTCACAAAGCCCTTCAGCCAATCCGCCGCAAAGATCGCGCCGCCCTGCTCGCTCAGCACGTGCCCCACAACAATCAGCGCCTTTTTCTGCCCGGCGGTGATGGCATCCTGCGCATACTCCACCAACTCCCACTCCCGCGTTTCGCCACAGATCAGCAACTCCACCGCAGGGTCGGACAGGATGGCGATGCCGCCTTCGCGACTGCAATAGCCCCAGCTGGTCTCGATGCCATGCACGGCTAGATCCGGGTCACCGACGACGCGGATGGTGTTGGCGTGCAGCTTGGCCGCCATCTCCTGCGCAAGCCTGGCCAGCGGCATGCCGCCGAAATCCAGGTGCTTCAGGTCGGGTTTGATGACGTACCCTTCCCAGCCGAGCTGCGCGATCATGCCTTTCGCCACGCCGTCCGGCTTCATCATGTGCAGGTGATCGTGGAAGTGAAACAGTGCGACGTTGTTCTCCGCCAGCCATGCCTGCTTGGCCTTCAGTACGGCATTGTCCTTGATGTCGTCGATCTTGTCCTGGTGCAGGTAAAACGGGGTCTCGTGCGTGACGATCAGGTTGCAGCCCTGCGCCTGGGCGCGCTTGCATACGTCAAAGGTCGCCATCATCGTTGTCGCGATGCCGTGCACAAACGTTTCCGGCGTGCCGGAAAGGAGGTTGTCGACGGTGGGCGTTTTCCAGGGAACGCCAACATGCTGCTTGATGCGGTCAAGGACCGTGCCGACGGTGAGGGGCACGCTCACGGCTTGCGCGCCCAGAGCTTGCGGCAGCAACGTGGAGCTACAGGCCAGGGCAGAGGTCGCGAGGAAATCGCGGCGGGAGAGCGGCATGGCGATACTCTAGCCAACAAAGACAACCTCTGTCGCGCCCAATCGACGTTGGGCTATCATCCTAGCTAGGATTTTATTAGCAGGAGGTCGACCATGATCCACGCAACGATGTTCGAGGCGAAGACGAAGCTCTCTGAGCTGGTGCGCAAGGCGCAGCTTGGAGAAAAGGTCATCTTGACCACTGGCCGGGACAGGACGCCTGTGGCCGAAATCGTAGCCCTGGAGCCGCTGAAGGAACGTCCTTTGGGGCTGTTCGCTGTGCCAGGTTTCAAAATTCCGGAAGACTTCGATGAGCTTCCCGAGGATGAGTTGAAGCTCTGGAATGGTGAAGGGGAGTGACGTTTCTGTTAGACACGCATTACGTGCTGTGGGCCGCGCTCGACCCCCTGCATCTGGAGCCCTGGGTTGCGTCTCTGCTCGGCGATGTGGGCAACGAGGTCCTAGTCTCGGCGGCAACGGCGTATGAAATCTCGCTGAAGGTGCGATTAGGCAAGCTGCCCGGGGGCGAGGTCTTCGAGCGAAACATCCTCAAGAATGTGGGGCAGCTTGGATTCAGCATTGTTCCCTTGAGCCCGGAGGTCATGGTGCGGGCCGCGCGATTCGTGTCCAAACACAAGGACCCCTTCGATCGCATGGTCGCCGCGCAGGCAATCGAGCTTGACCTTGACCTGCTGAGCGTGGATGGAAAAATGGACTCGTTCGGGGTGCGACGCTTGACCAACCAGAACCAGTAAAGTGGTTTCTTGAAGGTGGAGTCCCTTCCAACGAAGGCCGTCATTCTGAGCGCAGCGAACGATCTCTGTATTTGATCGCGGCAGCTACATCCCGGGAGAAAAGGCTCAAACTGATTCAAGTGGTGGGAGCGAGCCTGCAACAAGGACTTACATCATGTGCGAGATCACCTGATTGGTGATCAACGCCGCCAGGTAGGCCACGCCCGTCATGTAGGCGAACTGGAGCGCAGGCAGCTTCCAGCTATTGGTCTCGCGGCGAACCACGGCGAGCGTGCTGGTGCACTGCATTGCGAAGGCGAAGAACACCACCAGCGCAATCGCTCCGCCAAGGCCCATGTCATGTCGCAGCGCAGTCTGCAGACCAACGGCATGCGTCTCCGGGTCAACGCCGTAGAGCGTGCCCAGCGTGCCCACAATCACCTCGCGGGCAACGATGGAACTTAGCAGGCCGATGCCGATCTTCCAGTTGAAGCCGAGTGGATGGAGCACAGGCTCGATAAAGTGACCGACGTGGCCGATAACGCTCTGGCCGAGCTCCGCAAACTGGCCGCGATGCACCGGCAACACACTCAGCACCCAGACCAGGAACGTGACGCCGAGAATGATCGTGCCGGCCTTCTTCAGAAAGAGCTTGCCGCGGTCATACAGCCGCAACGCCAGCGAGCGCGGCATGGGCCAACGATACTGCGGCATTTCCAGCACAAACGGCGCCTGGTTGGCCTTCAGCACAGAGCTGTTCAGCAGCCGCGCGGTGACCAGCGCGGCCAGAAAACCAAGCCCATACAGGCTCAGCATCACGCCCGCACGCAGCCCCAACAGCCCGCCCAGAATGTGCTTGTTCGGGATAAAGGCGGCGATGATCAACGTGTACACCGGCAGGCGCGCCGAGCAGGTCATAAAGGGCGCAATCAGAATGGTCGCGATGCGCTCGCGCTTGTTCTCAATGGTGCGCGTGGCCATGATGGCCGGCACCGCGCAGGCATACGCCGAAAGCAGCGGGATAAAGCTCTTGCCGTTCAGCCCGATCGCGCGCATCACGCGATCGGCGATAAGGGCGGCACGGGCAAGGTAGCCTGAATCCTCCAGGATGCCGATAAAGAGGAACAGCAGCAAAATCTGCGGCAGAAAGACAAGGACGGACTGAACACCATTCCAAAGGCCATCGCGCAGCAGCGGACGCAGCCAGTTGTCGGGCAGGGCGTTCGCGACGTGGACGCCGGCCTCGGTAAGCCACTTGGTCAGTACGTCAGAGAGCGGTTGACCTGTCGCGAAGACCAGCTGAAACACCATGATCACCACGGCCAGAAAGATCAGCGGACCCCAGATGCGGTGGAGCAGAACGCTGTCGAGCCGCTTGGTCCACTGTGGGGCGTCGGGGGCCTGGTAATTGGTGCGTTGCGACACCTGCGAGGCCCACTTGCGGCTGGCCGCGGGGCTCTGCAGCACCGGAAGGCGCAGCGGCTGGGAGCGCTCTTCCGGTCCGCGGGCGGCGTCGCTGACCGAATGCAGAAAGCTGCTGATCAGGTCCATGCCCGTGCCGCGGGCGGACGAAATCAGCGCCACAGGGTGACCAAGCTCATGACTCAGCGAAAGCGGGTCCAGCTTGCCGCCGCGCTGCTCCAGCAGGTCGCTCATGTTGAGCAGCACCATGGTGGGCAGGCCGAGTGAAAACACCGTCTGCGCGAGCATCAGCTGCCGGTTCATGTGCACCGAGTCCAGCACCAGCAGCACCACATCCGGCGGAGGAACTCCAGGCATGCGGCCGGTCAGCACGTCGACCGCAACGCGTGCGTCCTCGGAGTAGGTCGCGAGCGAATAAATGCCCGGGAGGTCGATGCAGGTCAGGTCGGGCCGGCCGATGCCCTTCATGCGCCCGGAATGGTGCTCCACGGTGACGCCCGGGTAGTTGGCAACCTTGTTGCGCAATCCGGTCAGCCGGTTAAAGAGGGTTGATTTGCCACAATTCGGCGGGCCCACCAGCGCTACAGTGCGGACGCCGCTCCGGGGGGAGGGCGCGGCAGCTACAGGTTCCGCGACCGCAACATGACAGCTCATCGACGTGCTTTGGGGGAGGCAGCAGCCAGCCCTGCCTGGGCGGGTTCAATCAGGATGTGCCGGGCAGTCTCGTTGCGCAGGCCAACTTCAACGCCGTCAATGCGATACACCGTGGGGTCGCCCGCGGGCGCGCGGCGCAGAACTTCAAGGCTGGCACCGGGCAAAAAGCCAAGATGGGCAAGGTGATCGCTGATCTCGTCGGGGAGATCCACGCGCTCCAGAACGCCGGAGCCACCCACCTTCATCTCGCTCAAAGCCGTCACAGCCATGCACCTCAGGAGAGAATCAAGACCAGATCGGTCCTGAATCATCATACCCCCATAGACGCTCGACAGGGAGCAAACGATGCAGCTTCCTGGAGCGGCGCTTTTGAGATGTACTGTTTGAGATGTACTGGGGGAGAGATGGTGCGCCCGGAAGGAGTCGAACCTCCGGCCTACTGGTTCGTAGCCAGTTGCTCTATCCACTGAGCTACGGGCGCACATTGCACGGCGGCAACACAGTCATCATAACGCAGCCTGCGGCCGCGGATCAAGCCTCTTGCAGCCTCCCCCAGCACAGCGGTGAGCCAGGTGCCGGAGGCAGCGTGTGGCCGGCTACTTCGGGATGGCCGGTGTTGTGGCTGGCTCCGCTGGCGGCTGGTCGGGGATCAGGGAGACGCGTTCGATCAGGTCCAGGCCGGTCCGGCGAAGCAGGCTGTGGATCACCGCTTCCGTCAGGCGGGAAGCGTCAAACTCGACCCGAACGGTGTGCGCGGTCTCGTCCACGTGGAGATTGCGAATGCCGTAAACCTCGCGTACCTTGCCCAGCGCCATGCCGGTGGCCTCGCCCGGCGGCCGGCCGTAGCGGTACATGGTGTCCAACTGCGTCATGGGACGATGCTAGCAGAGTGGCTTGGCTCTCAGCTCTCGGTCCGCAGAGAACAACCGGCCACCAACTCAAGCACTCGCCAACCGGCGCAGCGTCGCCACAATCTCCGGGCTGGTCCAGTCCTGGGCGCCGATGAACTTCCTCCGGATCACGCCGGCCTTATCGATGACATAGGTCTCCGGCGGCCGAAACGTCCCAAAGCTCGCATGCGCCGTGCCCGCCTCATCCAGCACGCTGAGGAACGAAACGGGGTGCCGGGCCAGGTACGCGCTGTAAGTGGCAGGGTCTTCGTCAAAGGCGACGCCGACCACTTTCACCTCCGGCACCTGCTGCTGCAGCGCCTCCAGCGACGGCATTTCCGCAATGCAGGGCGCGCACCAGCTTGCCCAGAAGTTCAACACGACCACCTGCCCACGGAGGTCATGCAGCTTCATCGCGTGCTGGCCGTCGTTGACCGCGATCAGCGGCGCGATGCGGCCGAGTTGCTCGGGGTGGTCGCCGCGATCGCATCCCCCAACGCCGCCCGCAAAAAGCAGGGCGGTACCCAGCGCCAGGGCGGCGGTCCACGGCCGAACTTTCCAGTGACGTCCCATTGCTTTCTATAATACGAAGCTGTGCGTGTAGGCGGGTCAACCGACGATAAGGGGACGGAAAAGCCGGCACGCGCTGCGGGCGCGAGCTACACGCCCGTGCTTGGCTTGTTTGCCGACGACGAACCGCGGCCTGCCCCGAAGCCACAGCCCCCCGCAGAGCCGAAGGCGAAGGCTCCCCTGGAGCTTTCCGTCATCATTCCGGCGCGGGACGAGGAAGCCAACCTCGGCGCCTGTCTCGAAACGCTCGTAGCGCAGCACGACAACGTCTTCGCCCTGGGGCGCGACTGGGAAATCCTCGTCGTCGACGATGCATCGCAGGATCGCACGCGGTCCATCGCAACGGACTTTGCCGCCAGGTATCCGGGCATCCACGTGCTATCCGCGCCGGAGCTGGAGCTGCGCGGGGCGCAACGCGCGTTCACGGGCAAGACCAACGCCTGCTGGTCGGCCGCGGGGGTGTCGCAAGGGCAATGGCTGCTGTTTACCGACGCCGACACCCGCCATGAACCCGGCAACCTGCGCCGCGCCCTGCACGAGGCCGACCGCAACCACGTGGCGCTGTTGTCTTACTCGCCGCGGCAGATCACCACGGGTCTCGCCCAAACGGTGCTGATGCCGCTGGTGTTCTCGGAGCTCGCCAGCGTGTACCCGCCCAACAAGGTGAATGATCCGGTGGAGCGCGTGGCCGCGGCGAACGGGCAATTTTTGCTGGTAGAGCGAGACGCGTACTTCGCTGTCGGTGGGCATCGCGCGGTTGGGCGCTCCGTGCTGGAAGATGTGGACCTGGCGCAGCTTCTGAAGCGCGCCAAACGCGGCATCCGTCTGCGCTACGCGCCGGATGCGCTTTCCACGCACATGTACCGCGGCTTCACCGACATGGTGGAAGGCTGGACGAAGAACCTCGCCCTGCTGTTTCCACACGCACTCCGGCTGGCGCTTTGGCGCGTGCTGGACGTGCTGCTCCTGTTGTTGCCGTTGTTGATCTGGCTGCTGCCGTACCTGGTGATGTGGCAGCGCGTGGCCATTGTGGCGCTATGGGGGCGTACGCTGCTGCGGTTCTATCAGCGCGTCGCGCGGGCACACTTCCCGCTGTGGCAGTCAGCCATCGCGCCGCTGGGATTGCCGCTATTCGTATACCTTCTCATCGCCAGCTTCATACGGCACCGTGTGCTGCACAGCGTTTCGTGGAAGGGCAGGGAATACCGGACGTAGTGGCTGGTGCTCAGTGGCCGGTGCTCAGTGCCCGGTGCTCAGTGCTCAGTTGTCCGTGGCGGTGAGCAGGGCAGCGGCTACTCAACAGCGTGCAGGCGAACTGACTGCCTTCCGCCGGGCACGCATCGCAGTCCTAACGCCTGGCATCTAGCAGAAGGAAAGAACCCGAGCACCGAGCACCGAGCACCGAGCACCAACTATGATTCTTCTTACCCGTAAAGCCGACTTCGCTGCTGCTCACTTCTACTGGAACCCCAAGTGGAGCGAGGAGGAGAACCGGCGCGTCTTCGGCAAGTGCGCCAACCGGCATGGGCACGGCCACAACTACACGCTGGAAGTCACGGTGAAGGGCGACACCGACCCCATTAGCGGCTTTGTCGTCGATCTCAAGGACCTGAAGGACATCATGGAACGCGAGGTCGTCTCCGTGTACGACCATCGCCACCTGAACTACGAGGTGCCTGAGTTTCAGCATCTGCAGCCGACGACGGAGAACATTGCGCTGTCGATCTGGCGTCGTCTCGATGGCAAGATCCCCAACGCAACCCTGCATCGTGTGCGCGTGTATGAGGCGCCGGACTTGTTCGCCGATGTGTATGGAGAAGCCGCGTGAACGGGTATACTGCTTCACCGCATGTTGACTTGAACCGGCGCTTCCGCTTCAGCGCATCGCACCGGTTGCATGTGGGCCACCTCACGGACGAGCGCAACCGTGACCTGTTTGGCAAGTGCAACAACCCCTTCGGACACGGCCACAACTACATCGCCCAGGTGACGGTCGGCGGCGCAGTCGACCCCGACACGGGGATGGTCGTGAACCTTGCCGATCTGGACGCATTTGCCCAGCGTGAACTCCGCGATCGCTTTCACTATGCGAACCTGAATGAGGACCCTGCGTTTGCGCAGTGCGTTCCGAGCACAGAAAATCTGTGCGTAGAGCTTTGGCGCGTCTTTGAGCAGTTCACCGCCAGGCACCCGGGCCTGATTCTACGGCGCATTCGGATTGAAGAGACCAACAACAACGCATTCGACTTCTTCGGCGATGGCACGCCTGTGCCGTCGTTGCACTAGGTCCCCAGGAAAGACTGTACGCAGGCCGCAATGACAACCAAAGCACCCATTGAAGCACCCAGCCTGGAGCATCCGGGCCGCACCGCGGCTGCCCAGGCGCATGCCGCTGAACATCTCACGCTGAAAGACGCGAGCCTGCGCGAGATCTATGCCGAAATCCTCACGCGCATCGGCGAAGACCCTGCCCGCGATGGCCTGGTGAACACGCCCAAGCGCGTGGAGAAATCGTTGCACTTCCTGACGCGTGGCTATGCGCAAACAGTCCAAGAGGCCATCGGCGGCGCGCTGTTCGATGTGGATTACGACGAGATGGTCATCGTGCGCGATATCGAGTTCTACTCCCAATGCGAGCACCATCTGCTGCCGTTCTTTGGCCGCGCCCACATCGCTTATGTGCCGCAAGGCAAGGTCATCGGGTTGAGCAAAATTCCGCGCATCGTTGACGTGTTTGCGCGCCGTTTGCAGGTGCAGGAGCGGCTCACGCGTGAGGTCGCCGATGCCATCGAAGACGCGATCCATCCGCAGGGCGTGGCCGTCATCATGGAAGCGCAGCACCTGTGCATGATGATGCGCGGCGTCGAAAAACAGCGTTCCAAGACAGTGACCAGCGCGATGCTAGGCGCTTTCAAAACGCAGATCCAGACGCGCAATGAGTTCTTGTCGCTGATCGAGCACCAGCGCTGATGAACGGCCTCCTCATTCTCGACAAGCCCACGGGCATGACGTCGCACGACGTTGTCTATGCCGTGCGCCGGGCCACGGGCGAGCGCTCGGTCGGCCATCTTGGCACACTGGATCCGATGGCCACGGGCGTGCTGCCGCTCCTGCTCGGCAAATACACGCGGCTCGCGCAGTTCTTCAACGCGGCCGACAAGCAATACACCGGAACCATCCGCTTCGGCTGGAGTACGGACAGCTTCGATGCGGACGGCGAACCCAACTCTGCGCCGCAACCCCTCACGCACACGCTCGAGGATCTCCGCGCCCTGTCTGCTGGTTTCCGTGGTGAGATCGATCAGGTGCCACCGGTATTTTCTGCGAAGAAAATCAACGGTGTGCCTGCGTACAAGCTGGCGCGTGCAGGCAAAGAGGTCCCCGTCAAACCGGCGCGCATCTGCATCCACAACTTCGAACTCACCTCGCTCGAAGGCGAGTGCGCCAGCTTCGTCATGCACGTTTCTTCTGGCGGCTATGTGCGTTCCGTGGCGCACGAACTGGGCCAGCTTGCCGGCTGCGGCGCGCACCTCGCCAGCCTGCGTCGCACCTCCGCCGGGCCGTGCACCTTGGCGCAAGCGCTCACGGCCGAGACCCTTCGCGCGATGACTCCGGAGCAGGTGGAGGCAGCCCTGGTGCACCCGCGCCTGCTGCTGCCGGAGATGCCCGCGGTGACCGTAGACGAAACCACCGAAGGCCGCATCCGCAACGGCATGCAGGTCAATGTGCCGGAGTTTTCTCGTGCGCCCATGGTGAAGGTTTTCACCGGCCCGCGCGATCTGCTGGCCATCGCGAAACGCATCGCCGGGACCCTGGTGCAGCCCGTCGTTGTGCTTGGGTAGCCGCTACTTCTTTAGCAGCGGCAGAACCAGCTTTTCCACGTTGATGGCAACCTGCTTGTTGCCCTGTGCGGTGGCATGAACGCCGTCTTCCTGGATGTCGCCCGGCACGCCGTACACATCCTGCAGCACAAACGGCAGCAGCGGCACGTGGTACTTGTTGGCCACGGCAGGGAACATCGCGTTGAAGCTGCGGATGTATTCACCGCCGTATTGCGGGGGCAGTGTGATGCCGGCCATCGCCACCTTGGCGCCGCTCGCCTTGATGCGCTGCACCATCAGGTCAAGATTCCGCTGCGCCTGGGTGACCGGCAGACCACGCAGACCGTCATTGCCGCCGAACTCCACCACTACCACCTGCGGATGCATTTGCAGCACCTCGTCGATGCGGTTGATGCCGTCTTTGGTCGTGTCGCCGCTGACACCCTGGTTCACCACGCGGTAGTTGTAGCCTTCCTGGTCGAGGCGGTGCTGCAGATAGGCCGGGTAGGCCTCGTCGGGGTCCACGCCGTGGCCGGCCGTCAGGCTGTCGCCGAAGCACACCAGCAAGGGGCGGCCGTTGCCGGCGTCGGAGTGCCGCTTGGGTTCAGCGCCACCCAAAGGCAGCGTTGCGGCCTTTACAGGACGCAAGCCGGTGAGGGCGCCGCAGAGCACGGCAAGAAGAGTCGATAAGATGAGAACTGAACGGGCAGACTGCACGTATCTGATTCTAGCTAGAGGACCCAGTTTTTGCAGGCAAACGGACACAACTCTTCGGGCCCGGCCGGTGGCCCAGGCGCTCCGCCCATGATCGTGGTTGAAGGCCTGCGCAAGTCGCTACGCACAGGCGGAGCCACCGTGGACATCCTCAAAGGCATTGACTTCAACGTGTTACGCGGCGAATTCGTGGCCATTATGGGCGCGTCGGGCTCGGGCAAATCGACGTTGCTGGGCCTGCTCGCGGGGCTCGACAACCCCTCGGCCGGCTCCGTTTCGCTGAACGGAACCAACATCAGCCACCTGCCGGAAGACCGGCTGGCCCAGCTGCGCGGCCGCACCATCGGCTTCGTCTTTCAGAGCTACCAGCTGATCCCGACGCTGACAGCGCTCGAAAACGTGTTGCTTCCGTATGAGCTGAATGACGAGAGCAACAACCTGAAGGCCGGGCTGGACCGTGCGCGCACGCTGCTGGACTCTGTTGGCCTGAGCGCCCGCGCGGACCACTACCCCATTCAACTTTCCGGCGGCGAACAGCAACGTGTGGCGCTGGCCCGCGCGTTCATTCTGCGGCCGCCCATTGTGCTGGCCGATGAACCCACCGGCAATCTCGACTCCGCCAACGGCAGCCATATTCTTGACCTCCTGCTGCGCTTGAACCAGGCCGAAGGAACGACGCTGGTGCTGGTGACGCATGACCCGGCGCTGGCCGCGCATGCCGGTCGCCGCATTGTGTTGCGCGATGGCCTGGTCATCGCCGACGAGCGCACCGCACCCGCTGCGGCTACGCTCGCCGAGGCCTAACCGCATGGCCCGGCTTTCCCTTGCAACGGCTGCCCGCATCGCCACGCGAGAGCTTCGTTCCTCACGCGGCAAGTTCGCCTTTGTTGTGCTCTCGGTGGCCATCGGCGTGGCCGCGCTTACAGGCGTGCGCGGCTTTTCCGCGGCGTTCCGGTCCATGCTGCTCCTCCGGGCGCGCAGCATCATGGCGGCCGACCTCTCCGCGCGTTCCAACCAGGAGCTGACGCCGGCAGAAACAGCCGCTCTTGGCCGCTTCACGTCCACACAACACGCGCAGGCGACGCCCGTAACGGAACTGCTTTCCATGGCCTCGTCCACCCAATCGCTGGACCCGTTGCTGGTCAGCCTGAAGGCGATTGACCCGGCCGTGTACCCCTTCTACGGCAAGGTTGTGCTGTCGCCGGCGATCCCGCTCGCGCAGGCCGTGACCGACAACAGCGTCGCCGTGGGTGATGACCTTCTGCTGCGCCTTCATCTTCATGTCGGCGACTCCATCCGCCTCAACGACAAGCTGTACCGCATCGCCGCGGTGGTGGAAGACGAGCCCGACCGGCTGTCTGGAAGCTTTGCCGCTGGTCCGCGTGTGTTGATCTCGCAGCATGCGCTGGAGGGGAGCGGGTTGCTGGCGCAGGGCTCACGGGCCTACCGGCGCATCCTGTTTCGTCTGCCCTCGCCGAGCCCCGGCAAGACCGCGTCCGATGATGCGATCCTGCGTGCTCGTGACGAGCTGCAAACAGCGCTGCCCGACACGGGCGTCTCGGACTATCGCGAGGCCAACGAAGGCCTGACGCGCGCGCTTGATGGAGCGACCGGGCTGCTTTCGCTGATGTCGCTGGTAGCGCTGGTGCTGGGTGCGATCGGTGTCGCGATGGCCATCCGTGCGCACCTGGCGCAACGGCTTGATTCCATCGCCATCATGAAGTCGCTCGGTGCGGGCTCCACGCAGGTGATGAAAATTTACCTGCTGCAAACGGTGCTGCTGGGGCTTGCCGGCGGCCTGCTGGGCCTGTTGATGGGCTTTGGTGTGCAGCTGGCGATGCCTCTGTTTCTGGCCAGGCTCCTGCACCTGACCCCGTCGTTTCACCTGGACCCAAATGCGTTGCTGCTGGGCATCACCGCCGGCGTGCTGACCACGTTGTTGTTCAGCCTGCCGCCGCTGCTGGATATTCGTTCTGTGCGGCCGATCCTGATTTTGCGTCGCGCCGTCGAGGCCTCTGACGATCCTTTTGCGCAGCGCATGGCTCGCAAAATTCGAGCGTCCGGTGTGCAGGTCGGTGCCTTTGCAGTCATCCTTGGCGGGCTTGTGCTGCTGGCGGCGCGTGTGGCGGAGTCGCGCCAGATCGGCACAATCTTCGGCTTTGGCCTGGCGGCTGTGCTGGCCGTTTTGCTTGCGCTGGCAGCGGGTTTGCTGGCGCTGCTGAAGGCCTTTCTGGATCGCGCGCGATTCCGTCTGCCCTCGGTGCTGCGGCATGGCCTGGCCAACCTGTATCGTCCGGGCAATCCCTCAGCGGCGCTGCTGGCGGCGCTGGGCCTCGGCGTCATGCAGATTGCCACCGTGTATACCGTGCAGCACGCCGTGGTGAGTGAGATTTCGGCGAACTCGTTGAGCCAGTTGCCGAATCTTTTCATGATCGACATCAGCCCGGATGAAGTGGACGCGGTGCGCATGCTGCTGACGCATCAACCGCAGGTGCAGGGCGCGCCGGAGATCCTGCCCGTGATCGGCGCGCGCATCACAACCGTGAATGGCACAGCCTATGCCGACCTCAAGCTGCCGCACATGCGCCGCCACGCGGTTGGCACAGTCAACCTCACCTATGCGCTGACGCCGGACAAGCCGCCCGCGGGTGACCGCGTCGTGGACGGCAAGTGGTGGACAGCCGCAGAGGCGACTGAGTCTCCCACGCAGCCCGTGCTGGCGATGGATCGCGAACAAGCCAAGTATCTCGGCATCACTCCTGGAGCCAAGGTGGGCTTTTCCGCGCAAGGTAAGGAGTTCACCACGACCGTTGTGGCCCTGTTTGAGGCGGACTCCCAACATGCCTACTCGCGCGCCGGTTTCGTGCTGCCTGAGCCCGTGCTGCATGGCCTCCCGGCGGTCTGGTACGGCGGCGTGCATGCGCAACCCGGGGCAACGTCGGCGGTTCGCCGCGCGCTGTATGAACGCTTTCCCTCCATCACGGTGATCGATGTTGCAGCCACGGTTGAGACCGTGCGACAGGCCGTGTTGCAGATCGTCTATGTCA
This sequence comes from Granulicella sp., assembly GCA_965198515.1. Taxonomy (GTDB): domain Bacteria; phylum Acidobacteriota; class Terriglobia; order Terriglobales; family Acidobacteriaceae; genus Granulicella. The sequence goes on from CBDAPO010000005.1 coordinate 177,528, forward strand.
TCCAGTTCCTGGCGGCGTTCTCAGTTTTTGCGGGCATTGTCATCCTTGCCAGCGCCATCGCGGGCACGCGCTACCGGCGCATCCGCGAGGTCGTTGTGCTCAAGACGCTGGGCGCAACGACCTCGCGCATCGCTACCATCTTCTCCATCGAGTTCGCCACGCTGGGGCTGATCGCGGGCGCTGTGGGGCTTCTGTTCGCGAACATCGTTTCGCGGCTGCTGCTCAAGCGCGCGCTGCACTTTGACTATCACTTTCAGCCGCTGTTCACGTTGCTCGCTTGGCTTGGGGCGGGGCTGCTCACCATCGCATGCGGATGGCTAGCAAGCCATCGTGTACTGGGGCAAAAACCGCTTGAGGTACTTCGCGAAGAGTAGCCTCGCGGGGTTGACCGAACCGGGGGCTGGCTGTATTCTCAGAAAGGTGGTCGATGTTGCCCGCTACCCCGCCAGGGCTCCGACCGCCACTTTCTTTTAAGCTGTTGCCCCCTCGTTCAATGGTAGGACAGTCGGCTCTGAACCGATCAATCGGGGTTCGAATCCCTGGGGGGCAACCAAGGTAAGAAAAGGCTGGCGCCACGCCAGCCTTTTCGCTTCTGCTGCACAAAGCCCTTCGCCAAAAACCCCACGCTAAAACAGAAGCTTCAAGCCAAGCTGGATCTGCCGGCTGGTGCCCGTTGTGGACGTCACCACACCCGCTGTTGGACTTTGCTGCGTCGCGGAGGTGTACACGACCTCGTTCGGCGTGCCCAGGTTGGTATGGTTCAGCACGTTGAAGATCTCCGCGCGAAACTGCAGCCGTGCGGCCTCGGCAAGCTGCGTTGACTTCAGCAGCGATACATCCCAATCTGCATACCCAGGCCCCGTCAGCGTGTCGCGCCGCGTGTTGCCCACCGCGCCACTTGCCGGTGGCTGAAATGCGTTGGGGTTGAAGAAGCGCGTGGCCCGCGCCGCCGTGGAGCCCTGCGTGTACACGCTGCCATGAAAGTTAGGGTTGGCGTCCGGGCGCACCGGGTTGCGTGTGTCGCCGGAGTTGGTGGGGTTATACCCAAGCTGCGGGCTGAAGGGGAAGCCGGTCTGCAGGTTCGCGATGGTCGCAATCTGCCATCCGGAGATGAAGCGGCTGGGCAGTGCGCTGACGTGTGAGAAGAACGCCTTCCCATCGCCGAAGGGCAAATCGTACGTGCCGTTCACGTTGAACAACTGCCGTACATCCGTGGCCGCGGGGCCGTAGTCCAGGTGCGGCAAGCCGGGAACCTCCACGTAGGCAGGCGTGTTGGCCGAGACGGACGTATTCCACGCAGAGCCGTCATCCAGGTTCTTCGACCATGTGTAGTTCGCGCGCATCTGCAGGCCGCGGTACAGGTCATGGCGTACATCCACGACCAGCCCGTTGTAGTTGGCCGACCCACCTGAAAACCACGAAGTGGTGTTGGCCAGCGCCGGGTTTGCCTTGGTGCTGTTGGGATAAAACACCGTGCCCGGCTCGAGGTTCTCGTGACTCGCCGTGCAGGCGGGGTCCGGGCAAACGACGTAGGCAGGTTCATTCAGATCGCCGGAAAGGATCTGGTGATACGCGTGCGAGCCGATATAGCCGATGGTCAACGACGTGGAGTGTGCCAGTTGCTGCTCCAGCCGCACCGTGTACGCCAGCACCGCCGGCGTGCTCATATCGGGCTGCACGGTAGAAGGAGAAATGCTGGCAGCGCCCACGGTAGGTGCGGCCACCGTGGTGTTGCTGTAGCTCAACGTTGTGTTGAACGGCGCGGCCTGGTCGAAGCGATAATCGAGGTTGTCGAGCAACGAGTGATGCAGGCCCACACTGCCGCGCACACTCGTTGTCCCATCGCCAAAGACGTTCCACGCGAGGCCCAAGCGCGGCTCCGGCAGCCACAGCGCGCGATTGGTCAGCAGGCCGTTGCTGGACGTCACCGGGTTGGTGTTGATCACGCCGTTGGTGAACGTGTACACGCCCGCATGGCCGTGCGCCTCGTTCCATCCCGTGGTGTCTTCTGAGCGGAAACCGCCGCGAAGTTCAAGCCGCGGTGTGATGTGCCATGTGTCTTCCAGGTACGCCGCCGTGAACAGCGATCGCCACGCAAGCTCTGATGGCTGCGGCACAACGGTGAACGTCTTGATGGTGCCGGCAAGAAAGGTCTGCAGCGAGGCAAACGAAGCCTGGCCATACTGGTTCTGCGCAAGGTTGTCGTTCGACTGAAGCCGTTGCAGCCAGATGCCGGCTTCGATCTGGTGCTTGCCGGCCGTGTAGAACACATGGTCGTCAAAGGTGAAGATGTTGCGCGCGATGGCGTTGTTTGCTCCTGTGTTCGCGCCCGCTGTTGTGATCTGCGAAGCGCCGTTCGACGCAGTGGATCCAGCAATGACGACAGCCCCCGTGGGCTTGCCCGGCACAAAGGTCGACGTGTTTGCCTGCACGTTTGCTGGCACGGAGCCCAGAAATAAAAAGCTCGCCCGTGAATAGCCGATGCGCACCGTGTTGAGCAGACGCGGTGAAAAAACGTGCTGCTCCTGCGCGCTCAACACCTGCTCGCGGAGGTACTCATCGATCAGCGAATACGGATCCTGCGTGGGCGTGTGCGCGGCAGAGTCGTCCACCGTATACACCGCAAAAAACAGGTCATTGGGCGTCAGGTTGGCATCGAAGCGCGTCGTGCCAAAGTCTTCACGAATATGCTGCGCGGGCGAGCTGAACGCCTCTGCAATCCCCGTCTCCACGCTCTGCCCCTGCGCATTGGTCGCATACAGTTCCGGTCCGTTCTGCACGGGCCAAAGGTTCAGCAGCGGCACAACCGAGGGCGCGAGCGTGACCCTGGTCTCTACGCCGGCGCTGTTGGGCAGATAGCCCTGCCGCGCCTGGTTGTCGGGCACAAGTGTGACGTCGCTGATGCCGAGGTTTTGCCGGTAGCCCTCGTAGTTGCCAAAGAGAAATAGCTTGTTCCTGCGCAGTGGACCGCCGAGCGCGCCGCCAAAGTCGTTGCGTTGAAACTCCGGGATGCGCGCCTGGTCGAAGTAGTTTCGCGCGTCGAAGTAGCTGTTGCGCAGGAACTCATACACCGAGCCGTGCACCTGGTTGGTGCCGCTGGCGGTCACGATAGAAATCTGCGCGCCTTCGCGCTTACCGTACGCCGCGGAGTAGCTGTCCGACACGACATTGAACTCGCGCACACCATCAATGCCCAGCAGTTGCCCACTCGTCCCGCCGGGTGTGTTGTTAATTAGCGAAGCGCCGGTGTACTCCACGCCGTTCAGCAGGAACAGATTGTCCTGCGGCCGGCGTCCGGCAACCGCGAACATGTTGCCCACCGATGAGTTCGACGTACCCACGCCCCCGGAGCGCTGCTGCGAGTAGTTCACCGTGCCCGGGTTCAACGTGATGAGCTGATCGTACGAGCGGCCATTCAGCGGCAACTCCTTGATCTGCCGCGCATCCACCAGGCCCGCGGTTTGCTCGGTCGAGGTGTTCACCGTCGCAGCGCCTTCTTCCACGGTCACAATTTCATTGCCGGAGACCGCGAGCTTCAAGGGCAACTCCAGCGACTGACCCACTGTCAGCTGAAGCCCCTTGCGCGTCAGCGGAGTAAATCCCTGCGCCTGCACGGAGACTATGTACGCGCCAACAGGGATCGACGGCGCACTGAAGCGGCCACCATTGTCGGTTGTGAGCGCGCGCTCGGTGCCGGTATCGCTGTTGTGCACCATGACCTTTGCGCCGGGCACAACGGCACCGGTGGGGTCTGCCACGGTGCCGCTGATCGTGCCGCCGACAACCTGCGCAAGGGCAAGCGGCTGGAGGCTCAAGGCGCAGGCACCGCTTAGGCCTGAGGCGAGGGCGAGGTGGAACAAGGAGCGGCGAAGAAGGGCAGGCGAAACGGGGGACATCGGTCTCCTGAAAGATCACGCAAGCGCGCACAAGGCACGTCAGAAAAGGTCTGTTGTAGGGAGAAGAGAACGCGGGGCGGTGCGCATGCCGTGATCGGCTAGCGGCAACAACAACAGCGGAGGAGGCAACAGGGCTGCGACATCGGCCTCATCGCATGCCTCCCAGCCGCACCGCGCCGAACACCAGCGCCAGCGTGACCAGCGCGATAAAGATCTCGCCGAGGACGCCGACAAGGATCGGCCGCCAGCCCTGATTCACCAGGTCGCGCAGCTGCGTGCGCAGACCCACGCCAGCAAAGGCCGGCAAAAACGCCCACTTTGACAGGTTCGACAGCGAAACCAGCTGGCTCTTGCTGAAAAAGCCTGCCGTGGCCAGCACAGAGATCGCCACAAAGCCCAGGATGAACTTCGGGAACTTCTGCCACAAAAACAGCGCCTTGTGTTCTACCCGATTGGCCTGCCCGCGCGAGGCCCAGTAGATCGCATAGCCCAGAACCACGAAGCCGATGAAGGCCGAACGCGCCGTCTTCGCGAGCACGGCAAAGCGGCCAGCCTCATCGCCATACAGCGCGCCGGTTACCGTCGCTTCCGCGGTGTTGTCCACCGCAAGGCCGGTCCAGATGCCGTACGACTGCTGCCCCATGTGCAGCGCGTGGCCAATGGCCGGAAACGTAAACAACGCAAGGGCGCCCAGCGTCAGGATGGCGGCGATCGCGGTGGAGGTGTCTTCCTCATCGGGATCAATCGCGCCCTGCGCCGCCATGATCGCGGTGACACCGCAGATGGAGCTGCCAATAGCGAGCAGCGAGGTAAGCTTCGGCGGCAGGCGAAACAGCTTGCCCAGCAGCGTCATCACAGTCAGCGACAGCGCCAGTTCCACAAACACCAGCACCAGCGACAGCCCGCCGAGATGCAGCATGTCTGCGAACAAAAACTTCGCACCCACCAGCACAATGCCCAGCTTCAGCCACAGCTCATACGTCGCAATGCCTGGGCGAAAAATGCGCGGCACTGTCGCAACGTTGGAGATCAGCAGACCCAGCAGAATGGCCCACAACACGTACTCCACGTGCGGTGCGGGGATGCCATGTGCCGACCGCAACCACGCGCAAAAGGTTTCCAAACCCTTGCCGGCCAGCCCGATGCCGAAGAGCAACGCCGTCCCGGGCACCAGCCCGAGAATCTGCCGCGAACGCGAAACGCGCAGCACCTCCGGTGAGGTCAAAGGTCGCGGAAGGGTTTGGCTGGACAAAGGGTCCCTTACCAGCCGATGTGATGAATGACGTTAAGACGGATCAACGCTGCCAGCGCGAGTGCGATGGCAATTGCGGCGGCGTCGGCGTTGAAGCCCAGCTTGCTATGCGTTGTGGCGACGGTTGCTGCGTGTCTGCGGATCGGTGTTGCCATGCCATCTCCCGGTAGTGCGGTCAGGTCCGGTTGTGAGAGGGGAAGCGTGGGCCAAAAGCAGAAAACCCACGCTGTGCTCGGGTGAGCCGTTGCGTGGGTGCTTGGGAAGGCCTCTAGTGCGAGTAGCTGAGGAGGGTCTCGCTTAGAGCAGATCGGCACCGGCGCAACAGCGCGGCATGTGACAACACATGCAACAAAGCGCGGCGGCGGTGCGGAAATGCTTCATCAGTGATCTCAGCCTACGGAGAGTAGATGTAGGTGTCAATACACCGGTTGCAGGGAATTCTGTAGGACTACAGTTCGTCCCCTGGTTCGGGTGATCCGTCGCCTACCTTGTTCAGGACGGATTCGAGCTTTGTCAGGGTTCCTCGCATGGCGCGCGCCTCTAGGTTTGACCACTCGCTGACGCCGTCCCGCACCAGGGCCGCCACCATCCGATCAACAGAAACATGGTCGCGATCGGCGAGCAGTAAAGCCTGCTGGTACACGTCCTCCGGAATCTGAACAGTCCTCATAAGAGTTCCCCTGTCAGTATAAGAAAGTCCTTTGGAGTTAAACAACGGATTCCGAATCGCTCAGCTTCCCGCATATCCCGACTGTTATACGTCAGAATGAAGTCGCTCCGGCTCGAGATAGCAGCTTCGATGACCAGGTCATCGTCAGGATCGGATGCTGTTGGCCGCCACTGAAAGTAAATCCGGTGTCGTCCAGCTTGGGCGCAGAGTGCGTCAAGCAGATCGTCGATGTCCTGTGTCGTGAGCCCGAACGCCTCGCGATCGCGCTTCAAAACGGCTTCATACTCCAGTACGAGGGCTACCGTAACATTCGGTCGCCAACGGCCCTCCCGATTTGGCTAAGCAGCCGGAACGAGGCACCGTGCCTTGACCGCATCGCGGCGACGAATACGTTTGTATCGAGCACAATCTGGAACATGACAGGGTGCTCTAGCCGGCCAAAGCCGCCGACACCAGCGCCTTGGCTTCCTCCTGGATGCGCCGCAGGTGCTCTTCGCCTTCAAAGCTTTCCGCATAAATCTTGTACACATCCTCCGTGCCGGAAGGCCGTGCGGCAAACCAGCCGTTCGCTGTCGTCACCTTCAGGCCGCCGATCGCCGCGCCGTTGCCGGGCGCTTCGGTTAGGATCGCGGTGATCGGATCGCCGGCGAGTTCCTTGGCCGAAACCTGCGCGGGAGACAACTTGCCGAGCTTGGCTTTGTCTTCCTTGCTGCACGCAGCATCGATGCGCTGGTACACCGGCGCGCCGTATTTTGCCGTCAACTCGCCGTATAACTCGCCTGGGTCCTTGCCGGTGGCGGCGGTCATCTCTGCCGCCAACAGCCCACAGATCAGGCCATCTTTATCGGTGGACCATACGCCGCCATTGCGGCGCAGGAAGCTGGCCCCTGCAGATTCTTCTCCCACAAAGCCCAGCGTGCCATCGATCAGGCCATGGACGAACCACTTGAAACCAACCGGCACCTCCAGCAGTCTGCGGCCGAGACCGTTGGCCACGCGGTCGATCATCGAGGACGACACCAGCGTCTTGCCAATCCCGACCTCGGCGCTCCATTCCGGCCGATGCGTGAACAGGTACTGGATGCACACCGCAAGGTAGTGATTCGGGTTCAGCAGGCCCGTGGACTTGGTGACAATGCCGTGGCGATCGTGATCCGTATCGCAGCCCCATGCCACGTCGTACAGATCCTTGTTCGCGATCATGCTCGCCATGGCAAACGGCGACGAGCAGTCCATGCGAATCCGCCCATCCCAATCCAGCGTCATGAAGCGGAAGGTCGGATCAACGTACGGGTTCAGAATCTCCAGCGGCAGCTTGTACTGCTCGGCGATGCGCGGCCAGAAGTGCACACCGGCTCCGCCCAGCGGGTCCACGGCCAGCTTCAACGTCGTGCCCCGCAGGACGTCGAAGTCGATGACATTGCCGAGGTCGGACACATAGGCGTCGATGAAGTCGTGACGCTGCGTCGTTTCCGCCTCCAAAGCCTGCTTGAACGGCATGCGCTTCACACCGGCGAGCTTCGCCGCGATCAGCGCATTGGCGCGGTCCTGAATCCACTTTGTCGCGGAGGTATCGGCCGGTCCGCCCGTGGGCGGGTTGTACTTGAAGCCGCCGTCCTCGGGCGGATTATGCGAGGGCGTGATGACAATGCCGTCGGCGCGATGCAGCTTGTTGTTTGCGTTGTGTGTCAGGATGGCGTGCGACAGCGCCGGCGTGGGCGTGTAGCCCAGGTCCTTGTCGATGAGCACGTGCACGCCGTTGCCTGCGAGCACCTCCAGCGCCGCCACAAACGCGGGCTCCGAAAGCGCATGGGTGTCCTGCGCCAGAAACAGCGGCCCGGTGGTCCGTTCATTCGCGCGGAACTCGCAGATCGCCTGCGTGATTGCGAGGATGTGATCCTCGTTGAAGGCGGTGTTCAGCGACGATCCGCGATGCCCGCTTGTGCCAAAGCTGACGCGCTCCGCCGGGTTCGCCGCGTCCGGATGAAAGGCGTAGAAGTCGGCCAGCAGGCGAGGCAGGTTGACCAGGCGGTCAGGCGAGGCGTGGTGGCCGGGTGTGTTGAGCTGCGGATCGGAACCAGGGGCAGACATGCGCGGAAGCATAACGGATGTGTGATGCGGCGATCCAGCGGCATGGCTGAACAATGCAACAATCCTCGGTAGCAGCCCATTTCGCCACGAAAACCTCTCAAACAAGGAACGACGCATGATCGCTCTCACCGCTCAGGAACTCATTGCCTGGACCGAAGCCACCTCCACCGGTTTTGAAGGCCTGCTGACGGCCCATCCTGAGGCCCTTGCCTTCCCATGCGACATCAGCGGAACCCGCAGCGTCGCCGAGTTTGTGCAACACATTGTTGCGGTGGAGCTGCGCTACGCGGAGCGCCTCCATGGGCTGCCGGAAACACCGTACGAGGAGGTGCCCATGAACTCCGCTGCTGCCCTCTACGCCAAGCACGACCGCGCGTTCAACCTGGTCCGGGAGCTCGAAGATCGCGACGAACATTTCTGGGATGAGGCGATCTCTTTCACCACGCGCCGCGGCGACGCCATGCATGTCGACCGCCGCCACGTGCTGGTGCACATGCTGATGCACAGCATTCGTCATTACGCGCAACTGGCCACGCTTGTGCGCCAGCAAGGCGTGGCACCGGCCTGGCCCATGGACTATCTCTTCATGGCGCCGCGCGTGAGCTGACGCGGAAGCCAGGCCTGCACTGGTATGCTGCGCGCAGTGGATCAACGTGCCAGAAACCTTGAACTGCGCTGGCTGTTACCGGCCGTGCTGTGCTTCGCCGTCGGCGTTGCGCTTCGTGCCTTCACGCACACGCCGTCCCCAGTCCTGCTCGTCGCAGGCACAGCCCTACGCTGGGTGGGCATCGTGTTCCTCGGCATCATGGCGGTCCGCCGGCGCAGCCTGACGCCGTGGATCTTCGTCGCCATGGTCGCGGGCGCGGAGTTCGGCTTCGATGCACCCCACGCCGCGTCGCAGGCCCGCGTCTTCTCTGACATTTTTCTGCGCCTGATCAAGACCATCGTTGCCCCGCTGATCCTGGCTACGCTGGTTGTCGGCATCGCCGGCCATGGCGACCTCAAGGGCGTAGGCCGGATCGGCATCAAGGCGCTGATTTACTTTGAGGTCGTCACTACGCTTGCGCTGGTCATCGGCCTGCTGGCGATCAACATCAGCAAAGCCGGCGTCGGACTCGCCATCCCCGTCGCACAATCCGCCGCCCTAAGCGCGCCCGCCTCTCCAGCCACCGGCCCCGTGCACTGGGACGACTTCCTCCTCCACATCTTCCCGGAAAACCTCGCCAAGTCCGTCGCCGAAGGCCAGATCCTCCAGGTGGCCGTCTTCGCAGTCTTCTTCGGCATCGCGCTCGCCACCCTCAGCGAAAGCAAGCGTGGTCCCGTGCTCCGCCTCTGTGAGTCGCTCTCCGAGGTCATGTTCCGGTTCACGAACGTCGTCATGTACTTCGCCCCCGTCGGCGTGGGCGCGGCGATGGCCTACACCGTGGGCCACATGGGCCTGGGCGTGCTGGTCAATCTTGGCAAGCTGCTGCTGACCTTGTACGGCGCGCTCGCCCTGTTCGGTGTGCTGGTGCTTCTACCGGCGGCGCTGCTGTTTCGGGTGCCTGTCGCACGATTTCTTGCAGCCGTTGCCGAGCCCGCCACCATCGCCTTCGCCACCAGCACCAGCGAGGCCGCGCTGCCCCGTGCCATGGAAGCCATGGAGGCCCTCGGCGTACCGCGCCGCGTGGTCGCCTTCGTCATCCCAGCCGGTTACAGCTTCAACCTGGACGGCTCCACGTTGTACCTGGCGGTGGCCAGCATCTTCGTCGCGCAGGCCGCCGGCATTCACCTCTCCATCGGCCAGCAGCTGTTGATGATGGCCACGCTTGTGCTCACCAGCAAGGGCGTCGCCGGCGTGCCCCGCGCCACGCTGGTGGTGCTGTTGGCCACGGCCAGCACCTTTCATCTGCCCACCGAGCCCATCTTCGTCATCCTTGGCATTGACGCGCTGATGGACATGGCGCGTACGGCCGTCAACGTCGTCGGCAACTGCCTGGCCAGCGCGGTGGTCGCCCGGTGGGAGGGCGTCTTCGGCACCGAGCAGCCCGACCCCGTGGTGCTGGAAGGTGTCGAGGTGTAGCGCAGTGCCCGGCATCTCCCGGCCGGGCAGGGAAGCGTCACGCAACTTCGCCACGTTCCGCCCGTCCATTGTGTGTATGCCTCACCAGAGTTCACGCCGGTTGCCGGCCGCGGTCTTTCTGGCCGCCGTTATTCCGTTCTACGCCTCGATTTTTGCCCCGTTCGCCCACGCCCAGGACGCCAAGCCCGCCAGCGCGGACAAAGCTGCGTCCACCATCTCGGTCGACGCCAAGCTGGTCGTCGTTCCCGCCGTGGTCTATGACAAAAAGGGCCTCGTCACCACGCTGTCGCAGAACGACTTCGCCATCAGCGTCGACGGTAAACCGCAAACCATTCGCTACTTCGACCGTGATGCTGACGTCCCACTCACTGTGGGCCTCCTCGTCGACACCAGCCGCTCGCAGGTGAACGTGCTGGATGACGAGGAAAAGGCAAGCCAGAAGTTCCTGGATACATTCTTACGGCAGGCCGGCCCAAACCGCCCCGCGGACAAGGCGTTTGTGCTGCAGTTTGCGCACGCGGCTGAGCTGCTGCAGGACGTCACCGACTCCCGCCCGCTGCTCGCCGCGGGCCTGAAAGAGATCGGCACCCAGGCGCCCGGCTCTGCCGACGAAGACGCGTCCACCAAGCCCGCCGACACCTCCAACAACGGCGGCAACAACAACCCCAACAACAATCCCGGCAACAACAATCCCGGCAACAACAATCCAAACAACAACGGCGGGTACGGCCCCTACGGTCGGCGCAGCGGCTACCCTGGTGGCAACTCCGGCGGGGGCAACAACGGTGGGGGCTACGGCCACGGCGACCGCGCCTCCTCGGGCACCGTCCTGTACGACTCCATCTTTCTCGCGTCCGACGACTTGCTAGCCAGGCAGAAGGGGCGTCGCGCCGTGATCGTGCTCACCGACGGCGTCGACCGGCACAGCAAGGAATCCCTGACCGAGGCGATCGAAGCCGCCCAGCGCTCCGACACCGTGGTCTACGCGATCTACTACAAGGGCCACGAGGATTACCACGACTGGCATCAGAACCGCGGCTACGGCGGCTATAACCCGTATGGCTATCCGCCAACCACGGGCGGCAGCGGCGATCCCGGCACCTACCGCGACCCTGACGGCAAAAAGATTCTCACCCGCATCTGCACCGAAACGGGCGGCCGCATGTTTGAGGTGAAGGGCAAGGGGTCAGTCGACGAGATCTATAAGCAGATCGGCGACGAACTACGTGCGCAGTATCGGATCGGCTTTACTCCCGGCTTCGAGGCAGCCAGTGCGGGGTTCCATCCCATTGAGCTGACACTGACGAACCCTGCAAACGAAAAGTTCGACGTCCAATCCCGCATCGGCTACTACACGGGCTCGCCCAAGCCCAAGGAATAAGGGCGGCTTCGGTGATGCCTGAAAGGTCTCAGGCCGCCAGGGAGGGCGATACGGGCTGGACCAGCTGCGACACCGGATGCTTGCTGAACGGTGGCTGGTTTTTCTTGTGCGAGCGCCATCCCACGATGACGAAGGCAGCGATGAAAATTACCAGGATGGCTGCGGCGGACAAAAGAACAACCATCAGAAAACTCGGTTTGTTCGGTTTTACCTGTTCGAGCTGCATGCTGTCTTTGGATGCAGGTTTGTGCCTCCAGCGTGGTGTGCGCCGCAGGGCCCATCCTGGGATCAAGAATCGAAATTGCCTGCCGCGCATCTTTGCCCCATGATGGGTGTGGGCTGAGCCCGCCCTGAATCGAGGGAACTATGAACCGCTTTCGCAGCATCACGCACCTTGCTTCCGCGCTGCTTGTGGCCGGCACTCTGAGCCTTTCGGCTGCTGCCCAGGTCACCGGGCCGCCGTATCCCCACGCGCACATCTACCCGGAAATCAGCGAAGCGCAGGCCGACCTTCAGACGGCGCTGGTGGAAGCTCGCCAAACGCACAAGCGCATCATCCTGGACTTCGGCGGCGACTGGTGCCCTGACTGCCAGGTGCTGAACATCTACTTCAACCAGGACCCCAATCGCGAGCTGTTGAGCAAGTACTTCATCCGCGTGAACGTGAACATCGGCCGCGAAGACGCCAACCTCGACATCGCCCATAAGTACGGCGTTCCGGTGCAGGGTGTGCCCGCGCTGGCGGTGCTCGATGAGCACGGCAAGTTGCTGTATGCGCAGAACAAAGAGTTCTCTGACATGCGCCACATGCAGCCCACAGACCTGACGCAGTTCCTCAACAAGTGGAAGCAGTAGGCGGTACCCGGCCCGGAGCTTGAACGAGAGCCCACCATGCGCACAGCGACCGCGGTCTCGGGTCTGTTTGAAAACGTCTGTGTTGTTCCCGCCCAGCGCGTGGCGGGCTTCTTTCTTCTGCTGCGGCGCTCGGCGATGGCCGCTGCAGAGCACGACACCCTGACGGTGGCCCAGGCCGCCGCGTACTCGGCCATGGTGGCGCTGTTTCCTGCGCTGATCGTGGCTGCGGCCGTCATCGGCCTGCTGCCGGAAGACCTGCCCTTCCGCTCTCAGCTGGGCATCTTTTTCATCCGCGTTCTGCCCTCCAACGTCGTCCCGGTGCTTGAGGGCTACTTTTCGGTCACACACAAATCGCAGACCGCGGGCGCGCTGCTTGGGTCGTTGGTCGTCAGCCTGTTCGGTGCGGCCAACGTGATGTCTACGCTGATGGAAGGCTTTCGCCGGGCGCACGACCTCCCGCTGATCCGGGGAAGCTTCTGGCGGCGGCGTGGGCGCGCCCTCGCCCTGGTCCCGCTTTCCCTTGTGCCCATGGCACTCGCCAGCGCGCTGGTTGTCTTCGGCAACGCCCTGACGCACTGGCTGGCGCGCGATCTGCCGCCGGAACTGAAACCCACCTTCAGCACCATTGCGCTGATTCTGCGCTGGACCACGGCGCTCGCCGGCAGCACAGCCTTGATCGGCCTGGTCTATCACCTCGGCACCGACCTCACGCTGGACGTGCGCGCCCGCCTGCAGCCCTGGGTGCGCGAGCCCTGGAACGCGCTTCGCAAAGGCTGGACCTGGCGTGCCAGCCTGCCTGGCGCCGCCCTGGCCACGGGCCTCTGGTTCATCGCCACCCTGCTGTTCGGCTTCTATGTCACGCGTTTTGCGAACTACACGCGGGTGTACGGCTCGCTGGGGGCGGCCATCGCCTTGATGGCCTGGCTCTACATCATCGCGCTTTGCGTGCTCATCGGCTCAGAATTCAATGCCCAGATCGCCAAGCCGCACCGCGATCCGGAGATCCATGCCGCGCTGTGGAAGCTGCCCGGCTGGCGCTGGCGCGGCGATTGAGAGTGCCGGCATTTTCGTTCAAATCCCGAAGAAAATCAGCACCGGCAACCCATGTACACCACAAAGCACGGCCCACTCGCATAGAATGACCCTGAGATCGGCGCGGGCTCCTCGGACGGGCTCAAGCTTTGAGCCGACGGCGAGTGTGGATGAACGGTTCGGACAGTAACTGGAGCACAGGAAAGACAGTGCGGCGGGCAAAGATCGTGGCGACGCTGGGACCAGCGTCAGGTACCGAAGAGGTCTTTCGCCGTCTGGTCAAGGCAGGGCTGGACGTGGCGCGCCTGAACTTTTCGCACGGCTCGCATGAGCAAAAGGCCGAGCTGATCGCGATGGTGCGCAAGGTCGCCCGCGAAGAAAAGAAGCCCATCTGCATTCTGGCCGACCTTCAGGGCCCCAAGATCCGCACAGGCACATTGGCCGGCGGCAAGCCCGTCATGCTCGAGGCCGGCAAGCGCCTGACCATCACCCCCGAGCGCATCGAGGGCACCGCCGAGCGCGTTTCCACGGTCTTCACCACGCTTGCGGAAAACCTCAAGCCCGGCGACCAGATCCTGCTCTCCGATGGCCTGATCGAACTGCGGGTGCTTGAGCTGCAAGGCGTGGATGTGGTCACCGAAATCATCAACGGCGGCTACCTGGGCGAGAAGAAGGGCATCAACCTGCCCGGCGTCGCCATCAAGGTGCCCTCGCTGACCGAAAAGGACGAGGTCGATCTCGAGTTTGCGATCCAGCAAAAGTGCGACACCATCGCTGTCTCTTTCGTGCAGACCGCCGACGATGTGCGCTACGTAAAGGGCCGCATCGCCGCGCTGGGCTCCGATGCCTGGGTCATCGCGAAGCTTGAAAAGCCGCAGGCCATTGACCATCTCGACTCCATCCTGGAAGCCGCCGACGGCATCATGGTCGCGCGTGGCGATCTCGGCGTCGAGGTGCCGCCCGAGAAGGTCCCGGCCATCCAGAAGCACATCATTCGCCGCGCCGCCGAGTACCGCAAGCCCGTCACCACGGCCACGCAGATGCTCGAGTCGATGATCGAAAATCCGCGCCCCACCCGCGCCGAAGCCTCTGACGTCGCCAATGCCATCTATGACGGCACCGACTCCGTCATGCTCTCCGCCGAGTCCGCCGCCGGCAAGTACCCCGTCGAAGCCGTCGCGATGATGGCCAAGATCGTCGAAGAGACCGAAGCGCAGATGCTGCTGGAACCACGCAAACCCATCGCCTGGCAGCGCCGCTCCCTGTCCATCCCGGAAACCATCTGCGAGTGCATGGCGCACTCCGCCGAGGACATGGACCTCGCCGCCATCGCCATCTTCACCGAGTCCGGCAACACCGCGCGCCTGCTCTCCAAGTACCGCCCCGAAGCGCCGATCTACGCCATGAGCCCGTTCGACCAGGTCGTGCAGCGCAGCATGCTGCTCTGGGGCACCCACCCCATCTGCGTCGGCCGCTTCGATGGCACCGACCAGCTCGTGCAGGTCGCCGAAAAAGTGCTGGAAGGCGCAGGCTTCGTGAAGGCAGGGCAGGTCGTTGGCATCGTCGCCGGCACCGCGACCAAGACCGGCGCAACTAACTTCATGCGCCTGCACTCAATCGCAGATCGCTAGTCGCTAGTCACTAGTCACTAGTCACTAGTCACTAGTCACTAGTGGCGAGTGGCGAGTGGCGAGTGGCGAGTGGCGAGGACAAGTGACCGGCGAAGGTGGTCAAAGCGCCCCTTTTGTTGTCATTCCCGAAGGGAATCTGCGTTCCTATCCCAGTCACAGGACCCGAATCCCAGGCAACCGCCCTCACTCAGCCCAACCGCAGCCCCGGCGCAGGCTCCAGCGTGTCCTCCGCGAAGCGCCCGTTCACCAGCTTCGGCCAGGCTGCCGCGGCGATCATCGCCGCATTATCCGTAGACAACCGCAGCGACGGGAACGCCACCGGCAGCCCCATCCGCCCGGCACCCTCCCCCAGCTTTGCGCGCAGCGCCTGGTTGGCCGCGACGCCCCCGGACACCGCGATCGCGCGCGCCCCGAAGTGCTCCGCCGCCCGCAGGATCGTCCGCGTCAGGTAGCCCGTCACGGCATGCTGAAAACTGGCCACCACGTCCAGCGTTTCCCGATCGGTCAGCGCCAGCACACCCGCCAGGGCCGGGGCATCGCCCGGCTTCGCGGTCATCCATCGGGCCTGCCGCATCGCCTCCTCACGCGCCCTGATGCGTTCGCGCATGCCATGGAGCTCCACATAGCGCCGCGCCGCGGTCTTGATGCCGCTGAACGACAGATCAAACCGCCGCTCGCCCACTTCGCCCGTCACCGCCGCCGCTCCGTCGCTCCCCGTCGCCGCGACCAGCTTCGGCGCCACCCGGCCATGCGCCTTGGCCTTGATCTGCGCAAACCGGAACGGCACCGCCAGCGGATCCCCGTGCCCCGCCAGCGCGTCCATCCACGGCCCGCCGGGGTAGGGCAGCCCTAACAGCTTGGCGACCTTGTCGTACGCCTCCCCGGCGGCATCGTCCACGGTGCGCCCCACGTTGCGGTAGGCCCACAAGCCATCGCCGCCGCGCTCCGCCAGGTACAGGTGGCTATGCCCGCCGGACACTACGACGGCCAGCAGCGGCGAGTGCTCCGCAAAGCGCTGCTCCGCTTCCAACAGCACCGCCTGGATATGCCCTTCCAGGTGGTTCACGGCGATCAAGGGCAGCCCCGCGCCGAAGGCCAGGGCCTTGGCGAAGCTGATGCCCACCAGCAACGCCCCGGCAAGCCCTGGGCCTTCGGTGACTGCGACCGCGCTCAGCTCGGGGTAGCTGCGGATGCCCGCCTCGGCCATCGCTTCACGCACAACAGGCACGATGGCCCGCAGGTGTTCACGGCTGGCAAGCTCCGGCACCACGCCGCCGTAATTCGCATGCACCAGCTGCGACGCCACCACGTTGGACAGGACGGCACGCCCATCCGCAACCACGGCCGCGGAGGTCTCGTCGCAGGAGCTTTCAATGCCAAGAATCAACGTACGGGACAACGGCTCATACCTCCTTCCATGGTAGCCAAATGCAACGGCTTACGCCTTTGGTGCACAAAGGTAACTACCGAAGCACCAACGTGCTTCCTGATTGCTTGACATCGCTCCGCCACGTGCCGGAAGCTGGAAACGCGATCCAAAACCTTTTTTGTAATATTCCGTACACACGGGCCTGGACGGTGAGTACTTCCCGCTTGGATCCGTACCCAACGGGATCGCCCCTGGAGTGTGTCACCGTATGCCAATCCGTTCACGTTTTGACCTTCTGACTGCCGGCGTCGCTTGCAGCGCAACCTTGTTGCTCACGGCCGCGGCGCCTGGGCAGACTGCTGCGCTGGGCAACATCGGCGGTATCGTCCGTGACGCCTCGGGTGCTGTTGTCCCGGGTGCTACGGTGCAGATCACCAACACCGGGACCGGCGCCGCGCGCACCCTCACCACCGACGCGCAGGGCCACTACGAGGCTCGCGACCTGCAGCCGGGTACCTATGAGGTCATCGTCAGCGCCAGCGCCGCCTTCGGCAAAGTCGACCGCAAGAACGTCCCGGTCACCGTCGGCGCCCCCATCACCGTGGACGCCGCCCTGCCCGCCGCCAACGTTTCCACCGAGGTCACCGTCACCTCCGACGTGCCGCTTGTAGACACCGAGCGCGTGGAGCAATCCCAGGTCGTCGACCAGCAGATCGTCTCCAACGTCCCCGTCAACAGCCGCCGCTTCGAGAGCTTCGTGCTGCTGACGCCCAACGTCGTGCCCGACGGCACCACCGGCCTGATCGCGTATCGCGGCGTTTCCGGCGTCAACAACACCAACATCGTGGACGGCGCCAACAACAACCAGGCGTTCTTTTCGGAAGCCCGCGGCCGTTCCATCGGCGCGCCCTACGTCTTTCCGGTCGACGCCATCCGTGAGTTTGAGTCTTCCGCCAGCGGCTACTCCGCCGAGCTTGGCGGCGGTGCCGGCGGTGTCATCAACGCCATCACCAAGTCCGGCACCAACCAGTTCCACGGCGATGCCTACGAGTACTACCGCACGCCCGGTTGGAACGCGCTTGACCCGTACAACAAGTTCCAGGGCCGCAGCGCCAACAACCCCATCTTCCTGTCACAGCCCATCAAGGTGCAGAACGAGTTCGGTATCTCGGTCGGCGGTCCCATCCGCAAAGACAAGCTCTTCTTTCACTTCACCTATGACGGCTACCGGCGCGTCAACCCCATCGTCTACACGTCCACTTTCAACAGCGCGACCAACACCGTCGCCAGCCTGGTTCACCTTTGCGATGGCGGAACCACGGCCCTGACCGACACCATCACCATCAGCAACACGCGGACCCCGGTCAGCTTCCCCACCACCATCCCCGGCATCACCCCCACGCAGTGCCAGGCCGTGGTGGCCGCCGTGCAGGGCCAGCTCGGCGCGTTTGGCCGCAACATCAAGCAGGACATCTTCTTCCCGCGCATCGACTGGCAGGTAACGCCCAAGACCCATATCTCTGCCGAGTTCCTTTGGCAGGACTTCCACCAGCCCAACGGCTACAACACCTCCGTGACGGTCTCCAACGGCGGCGTAGGCAATAACGGCACGGCCGACTTCCACGAGCGCTTCGCCATCGCCAACGCCGAAACCGCACTCACCTCGAACTCCACCAACGTGGTCCACTTCCAGTGGGGCCGCGATCTGGAGACCGACTCCACCAACGTCGGCGGCCCGTTCAACAGCCTTACCGGTCTGGTCTCCTTCGGTGAAACCTCCGCACTGCCCCGTGGCAAGTTCCCGGACGAGCACCGCTGGCAGTTCACCGATATCTACTCGCTGGTGCACGGCAACCACAGCATCAAGGCCGGCTTCGACCTGAACCTGATCCACGAGCAGATTGCCAACCTCTTCGGCGGCGATGGCAGCTTCACCTACAACAACTCGGTCACCGAAGTGAACTTCGCCAACTTCGCCCAGGATGCGCTGGGCGTCAATCCGACCGGCGGCGGCGCTGTCCGCCACTACAACTCCTTCTCGCAGACCGTTGACCAGATCACCGGCGTCGGCGCCGACGACTTCTGGAACCAGGACATCGACGGCTTCCTCGAAGACTCCTGGCGCGTAGCGCCCAAGCTCCTGCTCGTCGCCGGCGTTCGCTATGACGTGCAGCTTGTGCCCGCGCCGGACATGCCGAACACCATCAACCCCGTCGCGTTCAACGCTACCTCCCAGATCAATCCCAACCTGCACATGGCGCAGCCCCGCATCGGCTTCAACTGGAACCCGCAGCAGGGCACGGTGCTTCGCGGCGGCTACGGCATGTTCTACGGCCTGATCGGCAACTCGGCGTTCTACACGGAGCGCCGCGAAAACGGTGTCTATCAGAAGCAGTACGGCCCGGCCAGCGCCAGCACCGCCAACGTGGCGTATAACACCAGCGCCTGCAGAGCCGGCGTTGCCTGCACCGCCGTCTACCAGAACAACGGCAACTACAACGCCTTCCTGCCTGCGGGCGGCGTGCCCATCTACACCCCGCCAGGCCCGGCGCCGGTCAACCCGGTTACCGGTTCCCCGATCGCCATCCCTTCCAGTGCGATCGCCCCGCAGCTCGCCGGTACCATCACGGTTCGTGGTCTTGACCCGAGCTTCACCAACCCGGTCTCCCACTCGTGGGATCTCACGTTGGAGCAGCAACTGCCGCTCCAGTCGACCCTGACCATCGGCTACGTCGGCAACCGCGCCCTGCGCCTGCCGATTTACATCGATACCAACGCGGATCCGGCTTCGGTTACCACGTCCCACTTCTACCAGTACACGAACCCCTTCAACGGCCAGACCTCCAACCAGGTCGAACCCATCTTCACCAACCGCAAGTACACCACCACCGGCACGGTCGCTACGGGCTTCTCCACAGTGAACTCGACCTACCACTCCATGGTCGTGACCCTGCATAAGCCAATGGCGCACGGCGTCGAGGTCCTGGCGAACTACACCTGGGCCCGCGCCATGGATGACGGCCAGACGTATGGCACCAACGGCACGTTCAACGGCACCGACGCGCCGCTCAACCCGTACAACATCAAGGACGAGTATTCCCGCTCGGACCTCGATGTCCGCAGCCGCTTTGTCGGTACGCTGGTTGCCCGGTCCAACTTTCCGATCAGCAACAAGTTCGCCGCCTTGGCCGCCAACGGTTGGCTGCTCTCGGGCACCTACACCGCGCAGAGCGGCGAGCCCATCACCGCCACCGTCAGCGGCAGCATCTCCTACCTCACCGGTGGCGCGCTGGGTAACCTGACCACGGACGCCGGCGCGACCAACGCCGCCTTCACCTCGGGCCCCGGCGCCCGCGTGCCGGACTTCATCGCCCGCCGCAACGCGTTCACCGGCCCTGGCATTCACAACCTCGATTCGCGCGTATCCCGCGAATTTCCCATCTTCGGCCGTTATCACATCGAAGTGGCCGCGGAAGCCTTTAACCTTGCTAACCACCGCAACATCCTTTCGGTGAACACCGCCTTGGTGGCCTACACGGCGCCAACGGCTGCGGCCGCCGCAACGGGTAGCGTCGGCACCCTCGCTCCACTGCCAGCCTCTTCGGCCCAGTTCGGGACGCCGTCCAGCACCTCCAACGTGGTGTACAGCGCCCGCCAGCTGCAGCTGCTTGGCCGTTTCATCTTCTAACGCGCCTTACACCAAAACAGCAGAAGGGCCCGGGTCTCCCCCGGGCCTTTCGCTTTTCCAAAGGGCCGCAAACCCATGTATCGCCTGCGAATGCCCACAACCTCGCCCGAAGGTCACTTTCCTCGAACACAGTTGCGTGCAATTCCACCCGGATCCATACACTGGAGAAAACACAGATGGCGATGAACAGCACCGGGCAAGCCGAAAACGTTCAAAATCTGCTTAAGTTGCTTGTTTTGAAGGTTTTGCCCGTAAGTTCTTTCAATTCAGGATTTTAGCTGGGTGTGATCGCGCATCCCCTTTGTCCTCAATATTTTGAGATGGAGATAGGGGGTAGGGGTACCCCTACGCCGCCTGATCATCCGCCTGCTCCCGCGCGTCGTCCAGCGTCACGCGCACGTTCAGTCGTCGCTGCCCGCGATAAACGGTCAGCACCACAGTATCGCCCGCACGGTGCGCGTTCAGCGCCGTGGACAGGTCCTGCGCCGTGGTGACTTCCTGGCCATCCAGGCCGACGATCAGGTCGCCGCCCAGCATGACCGGCTGGTTGCCCATGTAGGCCTGCTCCGAGCCGCCCCGCAGCCCGGCACGTTGCGCCGCACCGCCCGGCAGCACCTTCTCCACCAGGATGCCGTACTCCGCCGGCAGCCCGATCTGTTCGGCAATGCCAGGCCCCACTTGCAGGCTGACGATATCCAGCGACGGCCGCCGTACCCGTCCATACTGCGCAAAATCGCTCAGCACGGCCTTCGCGGTGGAGATCGGGATCGCAAAGCCGATACCCGCTGACTGGTCCGCGCCGCCGTTCGGGTTGGAAGCGATCAGCGTGGTGATCCCGATCACTTCGCCATGCGAGTTCAGCAGCGGCCCGCCCGAGTTGCCGGGGTTCACCGACGCGTCCGTCTGGATCGCGTCCTCGATCTTGTTGCCCGACGGCATCTCGATCGACCGGATGGCCGAGATAATGCCGCGCGTCATCGTGCCGTTGAAGCCGAACGGATTGCCGATCGCATACACCTGCTGACCCACCACGAGGTTGGTCGACTCCGCCAGCGTCGCTGGCTGCAGGTTCGACGCGCCCTGGATCTGCAGCAGCGCCAGGTCGTGGTTGCGGTCACGCGCGACCACCTGGGCTTTGTACTTGTGCTTGTCAAAGGTGGTGACCTCGACGATCTGCGCACCTTCGATGACGTGGTTGTTGGTCAGGATGTGCCCTTGCCGGTCCAGGATGAACCCCGAGCCCTGGCCCTGCTGCGGCACAGCGCGGTAGAAGAAGTCATACGCCACCTGCGTCGAGGTAATGTTCACCACGCTGGGCAATGCGCGCTTATACACAGCGATGTTCTGCTGCTCCTCCGTGTCGAAGGCGGGCGCGGCGTTGGCAACCGTCAGGTCGAAATTCCCCAGCGGACCGCGCAGCTCTTGCGTGGCTGCGCCCTCCACCGGATGCAGCAAGTTGCCCAGGGCGCCGGACGTGGGCAGCAGCCGCCCCGAAAGGTAGTAGAAGGCGAACAGAAAAAGCAGAACGAGGAGAACAGGACGAAGTTTCATGGGTAGTTGGCTTTGGGCAGACCCCGCACATACCGTTCAACGTGCTGGCATGATTCTAGTCGCGCAGCCGGTGCTCTGTTCAGCAACAAAGGTGGCCTCCCAGTGCCTGTAGTGCACAGGATTGGTTACCTTCTATTCCAAAAGTCAAACTTTCGTGCGAATCTAACCGTGACTCCCGTTCCACTTCTTCCTTGGTTCCACCGTCGTTGAGGGCTGATTCTGGCTAGGCTGACATCGTTTCTGCGCTATCTGAGTCTTTTCGGCGCTTTGGGCTCCCTCCCGGGTTTCGCACCCGAGCTTTCTGAGGCACAAAGCACAGGCCAAACTGCGCTTTGCGGTACGGTGACCGACCCCACCGGTGCCGTGGTGCGGGGAGCTGCTGCCCACCTGACGCCCGCCCCCGCCGCGAGCGGGCCCGAGGAAGACCGGGTGACTGACGGGCTGGGGGAGTTCAGCTTCACCGCGCAACCTGGCACCTACATCCTGACGGTGGACGCACCAGGCTTCACGTCGTTCAGCAGCGCTCCGCTTACGCTCAAGACGAACGGCAGGCTGCGCATTCCTGTACGCCTCGCCGTGGCCGGCATGCACGAGCAGATCGACATTCTGGATGATGAGACGGCCGGCATCGACTCTGGGAGTTCCACCGTCTTCGAAGGCGGCAGCCTGAATCTGCTGTCCAACGACCCCGCCACCCTGCGGCAACAGCTGGGTGCTCTTGCCGGCGGCCTTGGGACGGTCATTGTCACGGACGGCTTTTCCGGGGGCCGTCTGCCGCCCAAATCATCCATCCGGTCCATCCGCATCAACCGGAACCAGTTTTCCGCCTTCTATGCAGAACCAGGAGCGCGCGCCGAGATCAGCACCAAGCCGGGCGGCGACAAGCTGCACGGCCTGCTGAACCTCAGCGGAACGGATCAGCCCTGGGACGCACGCGATCCCTACACGACGGTGCAGCTGCCCTTCTACGACTTTGAAGAAGAAGGGAACATCAACGGCCCGCTGAACAAGAGAACGTCGTTCTTTGCGACGGAGTTCGTTGATTCGCTTGCGAATAGCGTCGCCGTGAATGCCGCAAACCCCGCAGATCTCTCGTCCACGTTCTCCACCGAGCTCGCTGCACCACAGCGGACGCAGACCTACGGCGTGCGCCTGGATCGCCAGTTCAGCCCGACCAACTTCGCCTTTCTCCGCGACGAGTGGAGCAACACCCGCGTGACGAACAGTGGCATCAATCCGCTGGTGCTGCCCGAAGCCGCGTACAGCCTCAACACGCTGACCAACACGCTGCAGCTTTCTGATACGCAGATGGTCAGTGCGCACGCCGTTAATGATCTGCGATTTCAGTACCTGCGCACGCGCGTGCAGCGCAACCCCAACAGCGCGGCACCGTCGATCCTGGTGGAAGGCTCGTTTCAGAACGGCGGAAGCCCCTCGCAGTTTCTGCGCGACAACCAGGATGCCTATGAACTGCAGGAACTGTTTGAGCTCGATCGCGGCCATCACTCCTTGAGAACAGGGTTCCGCTTCCGGGCGCTGCGCGATGCCAACGAGTCCACGGCAGGCTTCAACGGGCAATACATTTTTCCGGATGCCGCCTCCTACCTGGCGCAACAGCCGACACAGTACAGCCAAACTTTCGGCCAGCAAAACGCCCTGCTGCGGACGGACGATCTGGGTCTCTTTGCCGAAGACGACTGGAAGATTTCCACGAACCTGATGCTGAGCTATGGTCTTCGTTTCGAAAGCCAGTCGGCCATCCCCGACCACGTGGACCCCGCGCCGCGCATCGGGTTCGCCTGGGCGGTGCGTCCGGGCAAGCGCAAGACCCCGATCGTCACGCTTCGGGGCGGGTACGGCGTCTTCTACGACCGCTTTCCGGCGGCGCAACTGCTGCAGGCCGTACGCCAGAACGGCACACGCGAAGTCACCTACCTGCAACAAAACCCCGGCTACGCCCAGTTTGGGCCACCGCCGGGCTTTACGCCCTCGGCGTCGCAGCCGACGGTATACCGGGTGGACCCGAATCTGCGGTCCTCATACGGGCAATTGGCCATCCTGACGGTGAGCCGAACCCTGGGGCGCTTCGGCACAATTTCAAGCAACTTCTCGTTTATGCACAACTCCCATAACTTCCTGACGGAAAACATCAATGCGCCGCTGCCGGGCAGCTTTGATCCATCAAATCCGTCGAGCGGCGTGAGACCCCTAGGCACAGCCGCCAACATCTACCAGTTTTCTTCCGCGGCCAACGGCAATACGGAGCACTTCTACACCAACTACAACGTTCAGTTGAGCAAACGGATCCGCGTCTTCGGTGTGCTGGATGCCGAGAAGGACCGGAACGAAAGCGACGGTATCACCTCGTTTCCCTCCAACCAGTACAACCTGCGCCAGGACTACGGGCGCACGGCGATCGACCGAACGGTGGCGTATACGGGCGGTTTTAGTTGGGCACTCCCTTACGGGTTTCAGCTCACGCCTTTTCTTGTGGCCCATACGGGGCTGCCGTTCGACATCACCACAGGAACAGACAGCAACGGCGACACCATCTACAACGATCGCCCAGCGCTGGGCACCCCGGGCTCCGGGGCCTCGGTCGTGCAAACGGCGGTGGGCGCGTTTGATGTGGCGCCTGCGGCGGGGAGCCTCCCGATTCGTCGCAATTACGGCACAGCGCCGGGCTACGTCTGGTTGCAGCTGCAGGCATCGAAGGACTTCCATGTCGGTCCGCGGCCCCGGGGGGCCATGGCCGGAGCCGACGGTGCACCCGCCTCGCACCCGGATCGGCCATGGGACCTAGGCTTCAATGTTGAGGTGCACAACCTCCCCAATCACAACAATCCGGGTATCCCGGTCGGGGTGATCTCGGCGCAGCCATGCGGCGCGGCCAATACCGCTGGTTGTGCGTGCCCGGTGGTGGCGGGGCAGTGTGGGCTTGCGCCTTCGCAGTATTTCGGCCATTCACTGTCACTGGCCAGCGACTTCAGCCCGATTACGGCGTCAAACCGGACCATCCTGTTGCAGACAAATTTCACGTTCTGAAGCCGGCTGTGCCGAGCTGCTAACGGACAAAGTGCGCCGTCGATCGGCTCCGACCTGACGTGTGCTCCAAGTTGGGACAGTTCCGGGCCAGGTATGCCTTGAAACGGTGCAACTCGCCCAGAAAGCAAAATATCCGCTAATGTTTCGGACCAATCGGCCGATAAGGGGGTTGACGGCCAGAACGGCCGCCAGGGGTTGGGGCAAGGGGCCCAGGAGCACGCATGGTAGCGCAAACGATTCTCCTCATGGGCATCCTTATCTTGGCGGGAGGCAGCGTGTCGTTGCTGATAGTGCGCTTTTGCAGCTCCGGCCTGCGCGGTGTCGCGTGGCTGAGCGGGTCGTTCGCCTCCGGCACCGTGGGGGCTGCGTTCTTGCTGGTGCGGGGTCACATTGTTTCCGTGCTGGCCGCCGATGTTGCCCTGCTGAACGCCTTTGTATTGCTGCACATTGCGGTGTTGCACCTGGCGCGAAGGCCCAAAGTGCGCTTATGGCACGGCCTGGTTCTGCTCTGCGTGCAAGCGGTTGTGGATGGCGCACAGATCGCGGGCTGGGCAAGCGGACGTGCACGTGTGGTAGCTATCGGCCTGCTTGTTGCCTTGCAGGCCGCAGCTACAGCGGCGGTGCTGTTCGGCTTGGCTCGTGGAAAGGTTCGCGCTCCGGCTCTTTATAGTGCTGTGTTGCTGCTGGGTTTCGGGGCGTTGAACGTTGTCCGCAGCTTCGTCATCGGGACAGGTTCAGGCACCCACTTCTTCCGCGAAAGACTCGGCTATCTCACGTTCACGTTGTTCATTGCGGTCGCCTTGGGGCTGGCGTTTGGCTTTTTCTGGATGACGACGTCTTCGCTTACGGCGGAGGTGGAATACATTGCCAGCACGGATCCGCTGACCCGGGTGTACAACCGCCGCGTCTTCCTGAAATGGTGCGAAAAAGAGCTGCTGCGAACGCAACGGAGCTGTGTTCCGTTCTCATTGCTGATGGTGGATCTGGATCACTTCAAACAGATCAATGACAACTTCGGTCATCAGCGCGGCGACGAGGTCTTATGCGCGATGGTGGAACGCATGCAGGACTCCGTTCGAGGCATTGATATCCTGTGCCGCTGGGGCGGTGAGGAGTTTGCCGTTCTGCTGCCCAACGCGCCCGAAGCCGCAACACAGATCGTCGCCGAGCGGATCCGTGCAAACATTCAGAAGGCGATGATCCCGCTGTCAAACGCTGCCGAGCATGACGCCGAACCGTTGTCATTGACCGCCAGTATCGGAGCGGCGACGTATCGCGATCTGGACGATGACATTGCAGCGATGCTGCTGCGCGCGGATCGTGCGCTGTACCAGGCGAAAAGCTCAGGGAGAAATCGCGTGCTGGTGGCTGGGTGAAAAGGAAAGGGCAAGCCGAAGCTTGCCCCCCGTTCACTTACAGAGAAGCCTCACCGTGCGGCGAGCTCGGCCTGGGCACCAGCCTTCAAGGAGTCCGCCTTGTCGGTCTTTTCCCAGGTGAACGCGTCACCGCTGCGACCGAAGTGACCGTATGCGGAGGTCGCCTTGAAGATGGGACGGCGGAGGTTGAGACTTTCGATGATGCCCTTCGGCGTGAGCTTGAAGTTCTCGCGAACGAGCTCGATCAGGCGGTTTTCCGACACTTTGCCTGTGCCGAACGTATCCACACGAACGGACACCGGCTCGGCCACGCCGATGGCGTAGGCAAGCTGCACTTCCGCCTTGTCGGCAAGCCCTGAGGCCACGATGTTCTTCGCGATGTAGCGCGCCATGTACGCCGCGGAACGGTCGACCTTGGTGGAGTCCTTGCCGGAAAACGCGCCGCCACCGTGCCGGCCCATGCCGCCATAGGTGTCGACGATGATCTTGCGCCCGGTCAGGCCGGAGTCGCCCATCGGGCCACCGATGACGAAGCGTCCGGTCGGGTTGATGTGGTATTTCGTGTTTTCATCCAGCAGCTGCGCGGGAATGACGGCCTCGATCACGTGCTCCTGGATATCGGCGTGGAGCTGGTCGTTGGTCAACGTGCTGTTGGCGTCACGGTCGCTGAACTCGGCATGCTGGGTGGAGATCACCACCGCGTCCACGCGGACGGGTTTGCCCTGGGCGTCGTACTCCACGGTGACCTGGCTCTTGCCATCAGGGCGAAGGTACGGCATGGTGCCGTTCTTGCGCACTTCCGAGAGCTTTTCTGCCAGGCGATGGGCCAGGCTGATCGGTGTGGGCATCAGCTCCGGGGTCTCGTTGGTCGCAAAGCCGAACATCATGCCCTGGTCGCCGGCGCCGCCGGTATCCACGCCCTGCGCGATGTCAGGAGATTGCTTGTTGATTGCGGAGATCACCGAGCAGGTGTTGCAATCGAAGCCCTTCAGGGCATCGTCGTAGCCGATCTGGCGAACCGTTTCGCGCACCAGCGTTTGAACATCAAGGTGAGCCTTGCTTGTGATCTCGCCGGCAACGACGACCAGACCGGTGCAGGTAAGGGTTTCGCAGGCAACGCGGCTGGTGGGGTCTTCGGCGAGACAGGCGTCAAGAATGGCGTCGCTGATCTGGTCGGCGATCTTGTCGGGGTGGCCTTCGGTGACGCTTTCGCTGGTAAAGAGATAACGGTCGGTGGTGGACAAAGTGAGGTGCTCCTCGCATGAGATAGCCGGACCCGCCCGGAAATCCGGACGCCCGACGCCCCGGTGCGCCGTTTCGACATGGCGCCAGGGCGTCCTGCACCGCTGCATACGGCGTAGAACACGTCTATTCTACTTCTTTGTTACGGATGCGGGCTGAGGGGGAACAGCCGCGGTACCGGGTGCTGTGGCACCGGGCTGCTTCCACGCTGCTCAGGGCTCCTGGAATACCTGAGCCGTGGATGGCGGCGCGTCCACGTGGTGTTTTACGCCCAGTCGCGGCTGAACGATGTAGTGCCAGGCCGCCAATGCCAGGGCCAAGAGGCCCAGCACCATGACGACCACACCCCACCAGCGCCGGCGGACGGGAGGCATTGACTCCATCCGGGCGCGGTGGACATTTTCCGCGAACTGCGAAAGATCAGGCTCGGTATTCTCGAACGCGCCGGAAGCTGCAAAGCGCTCCACCCAGACTTCGTCGTCCACGCCCAGGTGCTGGCAATAGCTGCGGATCAGGCCTTTGCGGAGCACACCCCCGGGCAGCTCATCGAAGAGATCGGCTTCAAGCGACTGCAAGTGGCGCACGGAAAAACGTGTCGCTTTGGCAACCTGTTCCAGCGTCAAGCCACGGCGTTCGCGCTCCTGGCGAAGGTCTCGACCGACGCGTAAGCCTGAGTCCGCTCCGATTTCCACCACGGGAGCTCCTTTCCCGCTTTCTACATGACGGACGCTCGCCGGCGCTACCGGCTTGTCGTCGTTTGCGGCAGTTCCAGTATCAAGCTGTGCTCCTGCGGCAGAGTCGCAGAGCGCACCGGCTGAAGCTGGCGTTCGAGTTCAACGGATGAGGCTGGCAGGTTTTCGCTGTCCAGAATGACATGGGTGGCGTGGAAGTCGCGAGCGGCGGCCGCAATGGCATCCAGGCCGTTACTAGGCAAGGCGATTGTGGCATAGCCGGTCGTTACGGAAAACTGGACCGGATCGCCCGTCAGCACAACCGCGGTTCCAGGGTCGGCTCCCAGCGCGGCCAGCCGGGCGGCCTCGGCCCGGTCGGCTGCTGCGATGGTGTTGGCCGCCGAGAGGTCCCGGCGAGCTTCCATCACACCGGCCAGTGCGTTTGCGGCCACAACGGCCCCGGTCAGCCAGGCTGCCAGGCGTGGCGTTCGCGCCGTGCGGACGATCGCAGTCACCACGAGCACCGAGGCCACGGGCATCAGGCCAACGGCCGTGCGCAGGGCGGAAAAGCCACCAATGGCCGGCAGCACGAAGCTATAGAGCAACAGCGTGACCACCGCAAAGCTCCCGGGGCCCAGAAGCTCGGGCAGGCGCTCGGCGCGGGGGGCACCGGTAGGTCCCGTGACCGGCGGGGCGCCTCGCAGCAGCAGTGCCGGGAGGAACACCAGGGCTGGGTAGCCGATCATCAGGACCGCAACCCGGTACATCACGGTTGCAAAGGTCGACACGCGAAACAGCACCAGATGTTTGGCCCCATGGGCGAGCAGGCTGTGGAGGCTGACGGGGTCCTGATAACGACCGAAGTCGCTGAGGTCGTTGAGGTAGAAAGCCTGCGCCGTACCGGAAGGGAATGCGGTTCCAAGCACGGCCTTATAGAGGAGGTGCATGGGCAGCAGCGCCACAACGAAGCCGACCAGGATCAGCCCTGCATAGCCCAGCGATGTCCCGGGCGGAGGCGCCCCGCCTGACGACGCTCGGAGAGCGTGACCAGCGGCCCGGTGGCGCGCCCACAGGACGGTGAGCAACGGAACGATCAGGATGGCGGCGTCGTTGCGAACCAGGTACGCGAAGCAGACGCACAGCAAAGCGAGTGCATCCTGCAAAAAGCCCTGCCGTTCCACCGTGAAAAGAGCCAGACACCACGCCACGGCCGCGCCGTAATACAGGCCGGAGTCCGGCGAAGCGGAGCCCACCCACGCCGGCGAGGACAGCATACACAGCGAGAAGGCCCCGAGCGCCACATAGCGGCTGTGCGAGCTACGCACGGCGATGTGCCAGGCGGCAGCCGCAAACAGCAGGCAAACCAGGCTAGTCAGAAAGATGCTGCCGTGCAGGGTCACGCCGCCAAGGGGCTTCAGCAGCAGCAAGGCCAGACTGACCCCAGGTCTCCAGTACTCCAGGCCGGTATTTGGCAGGGAAAGGTGTGCCTGTTGAAGGTCGTACAGGAAGCGCGTCTGGAAACCGTGTCCGGAAGCCAGGCTCTGCCCCAAGCCGAGGTAAAAGCAGGCGTCCGGCGTGCCACAAAAGGACAAGGGCCGAGCCAGGATCGTCCTCAGGGCCACGACCACAAACCCCAGGGCAATGGCCGTCCATAGGGGAAGGCGTTGCTGCCGCGAGGAGGCAAGGGCAATTTGTGGCGAGGCGGGTGTCTCGTTCATGGTCCCAGCGTGCGTGTGCTTTCAATGTACCAGCGGCCTTTGTAGGGGCCGTTCCTCATTGCTGGCGCCTGACACCTCGCCTTTGGCGGACCGATACAATAGCGAGGAAGATGCGCATTACGCTCCCAGAAAAGATCCCGGTCGGCAAGGCGTTTCTACTTGTCTGCCTCCTGATCCTGGTGGAGCTCATGGAAGGCACGGAGCCTGCGTTTGCGATCCTGGTCTTTTGCTACTACATGCTGTGCATTTTGGCATTCAATACCGCCGGCGGCTTTACGCGTCCTTCCGGGGCCTGGATCTTCTATTACTGGACGCTTGTGGCGGGTGTCGGGACGGTGTACAAGGCGCTGTTGGGCCAGGCAGGCAACACCCACCTCCAAAGTCCTGTGTTGACCATGGCGGTATACACGGCCACAGCGGGGGCTTTGCTGTGCTCCGCGTATTTCACGCGACGGCTAGTGAACACGAGGGACGGAGTGGCCGGCCTTCTCCATGTGCCGAAGCTTGATTTCAACACCTCCGCGCTTGGGTGCGTTGTGATGGTGGTTCTGCTCAACTTCGCTTTCGGCTTCTTCGGCGGGGGGCTTGCGGGAGCCCTGCTGCACGGTTTGGCGATCGTGAACTACTTCCTCCCGTTGAGCATTCTTCTGGGCACGATTGCGGCCGTGCGCAACAGCGGTGGCCGGCGCAGCACCACGCCGCTCACGTGGGCGGTTCTCACCATGTCCACCTACTTTGGTCTGCTTAGCTTCAGCAAACAAGGCATGTTCTCGCCGTTTGTATGCTGGCTGCTCGGGGCTGCGTGGGCACGCTTCCAGTTGCGGGTCCGGCACTTACTTGGGATCGCGGTTTTCGCTGTCGTTGCGCAGGGCTGGATGGTGCCCTTGGCCAACGTTGGACGAGTGGACCTCAACGTGACCGGCGGACCTAATCCACAGTTGACGATCCTGGAGCGTTACATTGCTCATCCCATGCTGCTGCGGGAAACCAATCGTGAAAGGCAATCTGCGTACGCGGGCTTGGACGTGTGGTATTACGGCACACCGCAGGGCATCTTCGATCGCCTCACCATGTTGCCCAACGACGCTCAACTGATCGGCTTTACGGCAGAGGGCAATTACTTCGGCTATCTACCGATCGTTGCGTACTACGAGAACTGGGTACCGCACATTCTTGCTCCCCACAAGCTGGAAGGCTTGCGCTTCGGTGGCAACACGTATGCGCACGAGCTGGGGCAACTGGCCGAAGGGGACGTGACGACCGGTATTTCGTACAGCCCTTCCGCTGAAGCGTTCCACGTCGATGGGTTTCGCTGCGTGGTCTTTGTGCAACCGCTGATCTTTCTTCTGCTGTTCGTGGCAACGGATTTCGTTTGCGGGGATTTGCGCGCGCAGCCCTGGGGCCTTTTGCCGCTGCTGCTTTTTTCGCACACCGCGCCGGAGCAACTGCTGGGCGGAAGCATCGGCTATACCTGGCTGGGCAATGCAGGCACGATTGTCGCGATCATTGTGTGTGGCTACGTGGCACCGGTGTTTGGACGTCTGCTCAAGGGTCGTGAACGCTCCATCGTCTGGCGAAACGATATCGGTCTGCCGACACAGGCCGCGCGGCCACTTGCGGAGCCGGCCTGAGACGGTTTCACGGTATCTTGAAGTAGCCCTTTCTGAAGCGAGTACAGGAAATCAACGTATGAACAAGCTGGTCTTCGGCAACCTCATTCACCGTCCGCTGCGCTCGGTTATCAGCGCGCTGGCCGTGGCCATTGAGGTCATCATGATCCTTTCGATTGTTGGGATCATGTACGGCATTTTGAATGGCAGTCGCGACCAGCAATCCGGCACCGGGTTTGACATGATTGCGCGACCGGGACAGGGAAGCTCCATTATCTCCACCAGCAGCGCTTCGGCAAGTGTCAAGGTGGCCGATGTGTTGCGCGGGCTACCCCACGTGCAGGTAGTCTCGCCCATCGCGATCAAGATCAATCTTGGCAGCTCCGTCCAAAACGTCTACGGCATCGACTATGCCAGCTACAGCGCTCTTCGCCCCTTCGTCTTTGTAAGCGGCAACGCCTTCCAGGCGCCCTTCGACATGATCGTTGACGACATTGAGGCCGCCAACAACAAGCTTCAGGTAGGCCAGCAGGTGCAGCAATTCGGCCATAGCTTCCGCATCTGCGGCATTGTCGAACATGGCAAAGGAGCCCGGCGTTACATCCTGCTCGACACCCTGGATACGCTGGACGGCAATCCAGGAAAAGCGTCTTCCTTCCTGATCCGCACGGAAGATCCGCCCCGTTACCAGGAGGCTGTGCGCAAAGAAGTGCTGGCGACCGAAGGGCTGAGCGACTGGAGCGTGCAGACCCTGAAGGAACTGCTCTCCTTCCTCACTCCGGAACATATACCGGCGTTCAACATCGGCTTGCGCGTTGTGATTGGGATCGCCGCCGTGATCGGGTTCCTGGTGATCTTCCAGTCGATGTACACGGCTGTGATGGAGCGCACGCGAGAGATCGGCATCCTGAAGAGCATGGGCGCGGGCAAGGCCGCGATCGTTTCGGTGGTGTTGCGCGAAACCGGGCTCCTGGCCGTGTGTGGCGTGGTGATTGGCATCGTCACGACCATCCTGCTGAAGGCTATTCTGCACGTGCGTTTCCCATCCCTCGCGTTCCAGCTGACAGGGGAGTGGATGGTGATCGCCACGGTGATCACGCTGGTGGGTGCGCTGTTTGGCGCAACCTACCCAGCGCTGAAAGCCGCCCGCAAGGATCCTATCGACGCACTGGCGTATGAGTAACGCTGGCGTCCCGCAGGCAAGCTCCGGGAGAGTGCTGTCGGGTGTGCAACGCGCTTACCCCTTGGTGGCGGCCGGACTTGCTGCCTGGATGCTGGTCTGGATCTGGCTTTCCTGGCCGTATTCGCTGGATGATGCGCTGATTCACCTGCGCTATGCCGACCACCTGCTGCATCTTCATCGCGTGACCTATGACGGTGTTCATCCGTCGTTCGGAACGTCCAGCTTGCTTTACGTTTCACTGCTCGCGGCGCTGCGTTCGCTGTGGACGTCTCCGTTACTTCCCCGGGTACTCTCTTCCATCACCTACCTTTGCCTGTTCAGCGGCCTTGCTGTCACGCTCTGGCGCGGTCTGCCGCAGAGTACGCGAGGGGCTAGAAGCATCTGGTGGATCGCCCTTGCTCTGTTGATGGTGATGGTGGAGCCATCTGCCGCGCGCTGGCTGAACGACGGCATGGAGACAGGGTTGGTCTTCGTGGCTGCACTGCTCGCGATCGTGTTGCTGCGGCGCGTGCTCGCCATTGAGCGACCTGGGGCACCGCTTGTCCTGGGCGCCGTGGCGTACGGCTTTTTTGTTGTGCTTCTTCGCGTGGAGCTGTTGCTGCTCGTCGGGTCGGTTTCGCTGATGGCCGGCCTGGAGCTGTTGCGCTTGCAGAAGAAGCCTACGGCTGGAGCTTTTGCGCGGCGGCGCATGCTGACAGCCCTGATGCCCTTGCTGGGCGGGATGGCAGCCGCTTTGCTCGTGGTGGTGACGATGCATGCGTTGCTGCCGGATACCGCGCTCGCCAAGGCGTTCGGCGCGTCCGCCTGGGGCGAAACAATTCAGATGAGCGCCATCACGATTGCGAGCAGTTTTTCCTTCGGCATCGGCTTGCTGCTGCTGTGGCTGTGCAGTTTGATGGCCCTCACGGATATGCAACACGTGCGGCCGGCAGACTTGTGTGCGAATCTGCTGTTCCCCGTGGTGCTGCTTCTATCCGCAGCGCGCGGTCAGCAAATCCAGGGCATCCGCTATTTTGGGTGGACACTGTTTTTCCCGCTGCTGTGGAACCTGCTTCGCTTCAATGAAGCTTCACCACGGAAATTCCCGGGTACAGACAGTCTGTTACGTTCCGCGGTTGTGCTGCTGGTTGTGCTTCTGGTTGCATCGTCTGTGTGGGAGAGCCGGACGTTTTACCGTCTGTTTCAAGGGCGTGGGTCGGCGCTGACACAGATGCGGGCCGAGCACCTGGAGAGCTTGCAAGGGCAGTTGGGCATTGCGGAAGATGTGGGCTTCGTCGGCTACTTTACGCGAGGAAATATCTGTGACCCGTATGGCCTTGTAAATGGCCGTGATGCGGCTCGCCTGAGATATCAGCAGCGATTTGACCACTGCCTGGCCATGCATCCCGCCTTCGCCTTTGGCGGGAAGGAGTTTCTGCGCAGGGTGCAGGGAGAGCAGAGCCTGGCCGACTGGTCTGTTTGCGGAAGCTATCGCTTTGACAACGTGCGTACGGAAGACGTGCATTTCCTTGTCGTTTCGCCTGGCGAGGCAGCAAAGGTCTGCCCCGGTCGAGCGAAGCCGGTGGCGTCTCTGCTGCCCGACCTGTTTTGAACGCCGTTGCCCGTGGGACAGAGCAGCAGGTTTTGTCTAGGATGGGACGGGTGTTGACGTTTCTTCAGCAACGGCCAGCGGATGCGCACACCGGGACCGCCCGGAGGGTTCGCTCTGCCGTGCAGCCCCTCGTCCTGGTGCGCTATGCACTGCTTGGTCTTGCCGCAGTGTTCTTTGTTCTGCGCTTCTTCCACCTCCACGCCGATTTCCCGAACAACTCGCCCTGGATGGATTGGGCCAAGTACACCGACGAAGGCTGGTACGGCGATGCGGCCATACGGCATTACCTGTTCGGGCACTGGTACCTGGCCGGCGATTTCAATCCGGCGGTGGCGCT
This sequence comes from Granulicella sp., assembly GCA_965198515.1. Lineage (GTDB taxonomy): Bacteria > Acidobacteriota > Terriglobia > Terriglobales > Acidobacteriaceae > Granulicella. The sequence continues at coordinate 211,779 of CBDAPO010000005.1, forward strand.
TCCGGTGTGGCCCCTGGTGCTTGCCGCGGTGTTTCACTTTACCGGGGTCAGCGTGGTTGCGGCGCGCGCGACTACGCTTTGTATCTTCGGGCTGATGCTGCTGGGCTTGTATGTACTGGTCGCGCGGTTCACCCCCAGCCAGCAACGCCCGAGGGGGGAGACACTGGCAGGGCCGCTGGCTCTGCTGTTGTTTACTACAAGCGCCTTTTTCTACGCGTTCAGCCGCATGGCGATCCTTGAGCCGTTGCTCGCCGCGCTGACGGTTGCGGCCTTGCTGACAGCGGCCTCCCTTGTACCCTCGTCGAGCGCTGGCCCCGGCACGGGAGCGCGCGTGCAACGGTTTGTGCCGCCGGTGCTGCTTGGCCTGCTGCTGCCGGCCATGGTGCTGACGAAAACAACAGGCGTCGCGCTGTTTCCCGCGGTGGCGTACATGCTGTGGCACCGGGCTGGATACCGGTTGCGGCCGGCTCTGCGCATGGCCTTCTTGCCTGCGGTGATCGGGCTGATTGTGTGGTTTGGATACCTGCTGCTGCTGGTGCGGCCGCACTACAGCGAGGACTACCAGTACCTGTTTTCTGCAAACGCCTACACCGGCTTTCGCCTGCAGCCACTGGCCACCGTGATCTTCAACACCTTTGCCGACGGCCATTGGATCGGAACAGTGCTGTATGCGCTGTTCTTTATCGGTCTCACGTTATTTCTCTTCATGCGGCCCATGTTCTTTCGCAACCCGCTGGTCGCCTGTTTGCTGCTGTGGGTGGCGGGCTACTTCCTCTTCCTTGCCTACCATAACAACCTGCAGCCGCGGTATTACTACGTACCCGCGGTTCCGCTCACCGTGCTGGTCGCGTTGATGATTGAGGAACTACGCGTCAGTGCCGCAACGCAGAGCAGGCTCCTTCGAGCGGTGTTGGTGAATGTTGTTCTCGCCGCCCTTGTTGCTGCGATCGTCATACCCGACACCCTGCTGCAACTCGACTTTGTGCGTCACCCCGAATACACGCTGGAAGCGGCAGCGCAGGCCATTGCGCGCACTGTTCGCGCCGACAAAGATCACTCCCAACGCATCCTGTCCATCTCCGGGTCTGACATCACGTTGATGACGGGCCTGCCTTCGATCGACGACGATTTTGGCGTACTGGACCTTGATCAACGCGTGCGGCTCTACAGGCCTGGTTGGTATGTCGCGTGGAACCAGATTGAAGACGACAAGATGGATGCGCTCACCCCGCTGTATCACCCTGTTCGTGTAGCTACCTACCCTGCAATGGACGACCCGGACCGCAATCAGTTGATTCTGTACCGGCTTGACCCAGCGCAAACGCCGGGCCTCGTGCGGCGCCGCAAGTTGCGAACGCCACGGCCGCTACGCACCAGGTTGGGCCAGCAGCCCACAACCCGGCAGCTTGAGCACTGAGATTCGCGTGCATTGGCAACAGCTTGCGGGGCAAGGCATCATGGACTTACGAGCTACCAAGGGCAGCCGCCGAAGTAAGAACAAGGAGATGCATGCAAGCAGCAGCAACGCACGCCGCAGATGAGCGCCGGTTTCCTCCCATAGCGCTTCTGCTGCTGGCTCTGTCGGTTGCATGGGCAGCGCTCTGGTTCTTTCACGGCCTGCACTACTGGGAAGACGACGCGTATATTCACCTGGAGTTTGCCCGCTCGCTTTCGCGTGGGCAGGGCTTTGCCTTCAACGGGCACGTGGTGTACGGCGACACCTCGCCGCTGTGGGTGTGGCTGCTTGCGGGCACGCACGTGCTCATTCCGGACTGGATGAGCGCGGGGAAATCGCTGACGGCCCTGGCTGCTGTCTTTGCCTTGTCGGGTGTTTATGTCTTTGCCCGTAACCTGGTCCGCAATTTGGGCGAAGCGCCGAGCCGCATCTTCGCCGCAACCATGGTGCTGGTCCTGGTCGTTAATCCTTACTTTGCCTACTGGGCCTTCTCAGGGATGGAAGCGCTGGCGGCCGCTGGCCTGGTCTGCTGGGGGCTGGTTGCTCTTGGGCCCGCCGCGCCCGATCACTCGATGAAGGGGTCACGCTACCTGCTGTGCTGCCTGTGCGCGGGCATCGCCCCCTTGCTTCGACCGGAGATGAGCTTTTTCACCATCCTGCTGGGCGTGTGGCTGTTTCTGCGTTGGGCGAATCTGCCGGCCCCGCCAAAGCGCAAGCTTGTGTTGTTTTTCGTTGGTTTCTTTCTGGTCATTGGACCAGGTGTGGTCTGGGCAGGCTATGCCATGCACACCTTCGGCAGCATTCTGCCCAACACAAACGCTGCCAAGCGCGCCGGGCCGAACGAGTCTGTCCTTCGTCATTTGCTGCAAATCTATGCGTTCGGTTTTCCCCTGGTGGTGCTTGGTGTGGCAGCATTGGCGGGGTGGCTTGCGTTTGGCCGCAAGCGTGGAAGCGTTGTTCCGGTCAGTGCGCTTCCTCGTGCCCTCAATGCAGGTGGCTGGTTGTTGTTCTGGTGGACTGGCCTGAATTGTGTGTTTTACATCAGCAATCACACCTACGTGCAGACTCGTTACATCTTTGTCACCGCAACCGTGCTCACCGTTGCGTTGATGGCAATTGCGTTCAAGCTGTGGCCGAAGTTGTACACGCTGGGCGTGGCTTTTGGTTTGTTCTTCGGCGTAAGCATCAGCCTGCTGACGACGTGGCGCCTGATCGACAACAAGGTGCAGGTTGACCGCGACTACGCAGCGCTCGCTGCCTTTTTTCGCACCTTGCCCGCGGACGCCCCCGTGGCCCACTACAGCATCGGCGAGGCCGCATTTCTTTCAGAACATCCGCTGATCGATCTTGGCGGCATCACCCGCCCGGGCATCATCCCTTTCCTGTGGGATGTTACGGACAACCGTCGTGTTTGGTGGGCGCATGAGCAGGGCGCACGCTACGCTGTGCTCGATCATGCGCCCGAGCCTGGAAGCTCGCTGGTGTGGAGTCGCGCAATCCCGACAACGGGCTGGTTCTTAGACCCTCGCCACTACAAGCTGAAAGAGTCGCTGATGGTGTGGAAGCTGCCACCGTCACCCACGCTGCCGCTTCCACCGGACATGCCCACGACCGACGAGCCGTAACCTGCGCGTTAGGCGCTGCCATCCGTTTGGCTGCTGCGTGCATTGCCTTCTTGCTGTGACTTACTTTCTGCGGCGCTTTCCTTTGGCCTTCGCCCTCTTGCCGTCGGGTTTGGCTTCAGCGCGCGCCTTCTTGGCGTCGCTCTTGCCTTTACGAAGGGACCGCGCCCCTTCCTGCAGCTTCGGCTCCGTGCCAGGCAGCAACGCAAACTGCAGACGATGCTGTTGGCGATCGATGCGATCGAGAATGACCTCGACATGATCTCCGACGCGGAAGCAGTGTTCCGTGCGGGCACCGCAGATCACGCGATCAGCGTCGCGGAAGCTGTAGAAGTCACCGATGAGCGAGCTGAGCGGAACCAGGCCTTCGATGAACAACTCATCGAGCTCAACAAAGAAACCGAACTTCGTCACCGAAAGAATGATGCCCTTGAAGTCATCGCCGATCTTGTCGGCCATAAACTTCATCTTCTTCCAGTCGATCAGTTCGCGTTCGGCGTCGGAAGCCCTGCGTTCCGCCTGTGAACTCTCTACGGCGATGTCGGCGAGTTCTTCTGCGGAGAGCGGTTCCTCCGCGGGGGCCTCTGCTGGGGCGCGGGTTTCTATGGGATCGGCGCTGGTGATGACCGGTTCTGAAAACGACGCCAACTCGCCTTCGTCACCCCACCCAATGCGGCCGTCCTTCTTTTTCTTTCGCGGCTTCAGGTCGGTTGCAGAAGATCTTGCACTCTCCACCTTCTTCGGAGCGCGGTTTGCCGCAACGTTCACTTCAACCGTTCGCCGCGGTTCCGTCAGCTGATCTTTCTTCCATGGTTGCGGATCGGTGGACAGCAGCGGACCGCCGCGCGGATCAGCTCCACGCTGCAACATGGCCCGCAGCAGCCGGTGCACAATCAGGTCAGGGTAGCGCCGGATGGGCGAAGTGAAATGCGTATAGCAGGGACTGGCCAGCGCAAAGTGCCCCTCATTCTTTTCCGAGTAGCGCGCCTGCTTCAGCGATCGCAACATCAGGTACGAGAGGATGCGCTCTTCCGGCTTGCCTGAGATCTTGCGGATGAGACGCTGATACATCTGTGGCGTAACGGCGATGCGCTCGGGCACTTCGTGCGCCTGTGCCGGGCGCGCATCGCGTCCGCGCGCTGATCTTCGTTGCGACTCGCGCCGATCGGCCTTCATCGTCAGGCGCTTCACGGGCAGGGCGCCGATGCCAAGGGTTTGCCCGAAGGCCGCTGCGGTCTCTTCGAAGTCGACAATGCGTTTGGGATCCGGCATCTCGTGAATGCGATAGATCGATGAGATCGCTTGCGCGGTGAGCCACGTGGCAACGCACTCATTGGCGCTCAACATGAACTCTTCGATCAGCCGGTGCGCCCATCCGCGTTCGGATCGCACAATGGCCTTCATGTTGCCATCCGGATCGAACTCCACAACAGGCTCCGGCAGATCGAAATCGATGGAGCCGCGGCGAACCCGCTTCCGATTCAACCGAAGCGCCAATTCCAGCATGCGGTCGAAGGCGGCCGGCAGTTCCGGCTGCTCGAACGCGACACGCTCACGCTCGGCATGATCCTCCGCAGACGGCTCGGGCGTGATCCCAACGTGTTCGTTCCATCGCAAAGCCTCCGGCGAGGCATTCAGGCAATGCTGCACGCTGGTGTACGTCATGCGTCGCGCACTTCGGATCAAGCCTTCGGCAACGCGGTAGCTAAGAACTTCGCCGCGAGCGTCGATCTCCATTACGCAGCTCAAAACCAGGCGATCTTCGTGCGGCAGCAACGAGCACATTCCGCTGGAGAGAGCATGCGGCAACATCGGTACGGCACGGTCAGGAAAGTAAACGCTGGTGCCACGTACGCGGGCCTCGGTGTCCAGTGCAGAGCCACTGTGGACGTAGTAGCTCACATCGGCGATGTGCACCTGTAGTTCCGTGTTGCCGTTGCTCATGGGCCGGACCATGACCGCATCATCGAAGTCGCGGGCAGTCTCACCGTCGATGGTCACAATTGGCAGGCCACGAAAGTCTTCCCGGTGAGCGATCTCGGCAGAGGGCAGGGAAGCAACCGTCTCCTGCGCGCGCTCCTCTGCTTCCGCCAGAACGGGCGGTGGGAACGTGTGCGGGATGCTGTGCTTGCGGATGATGATCTCTACGTCGACGCCGAACGCATCCGGTGGCCCAAGCACCTCGACCACACGCCCCACTGCGGGACGGCCGGGGAATGGATAGCTGGTGATCTCGACCTCAACCGCCAGACCCTGCAAGGGCCAGCGGCTCGGCTCTTCCGCTGCGGACCCGTCATCTTCAGGCGAGTCTTGGCTTGCGATCTGGCTTGTACCGCCCAGCTGCTCAAGACGTCGTGCCGCGTTGGCCTCTGCCCCCAGCGTGCGGTGCGGTGAGCTGGCCGCGTCGAGCACGACCTCAGCACCGGCAGGGATCTCAATCGGCCCCCCGAGGCGATCGTCCCAGGGTTGGACATAGTTGCCGCGTATGGTCGGATTCTCTTCATAGCGGTCGTTCCGTGCTGTCCGTCCGCGGCCCGAGCCTCCGTAATGGAAGACTCCCACCACAGTTGGATTTCGTCTGGTCAAAACGCGTGCTATACGGCCCGAGCGGCGGCCCTCCCTGCCCGGAGCATCCTCATCCACCAGAACAACGTCGCCGTGCATGGCACCATGCAGCGCGTTTGGAGGAATAAAGATGTCCTCGGCGGCGGCTGGGGCAGCAGATTGCCCGCTTCTACGCTCAGGACGAACAAAGCCGTAGCCGTCTCGACGGAGCTCTAAACGCCCGCTCGCCAGGCGCTCTCGCCCAGACCGCTGAAAGGTTGCCTGCGCGCTATTTCGCGACACGATAGGACGCCCCGGGGTACTTTTGTAACTAGCCTGGTCACCTTGTTGTTCCTGATCAACAATCGGAACCGCCCAAACACCCTCTTCCAGTTTGCGAAGCTCCCGCAGCGCCACCATGCGCTCGAGCTGCTCGACCAGCAGACGCCGCTCGCGTCCGCCACCCAGACCCAGCTCACGGATGAGCTGCTTGTAACCAGCTTTGCCACCGGCGGAGCGGCGAATCCGTGCAACGAGCTCACGGTCGGAGTAAGGGTAAGGGGAAGACCTCATTGCAGCTACGAGCATATGCCAATGCTCGGCACGAAGCTCGTGGACATCCGCCTGTCTCGTTTCCGGACGGTGTGGTTACCTCGGTAACCCAAAGCTGCAACTGCTCCGTTATACAGCTACATTCGATGGACTTCCGGTCGGCTCCAGCCTACTTTGAGGGAGTCCGGTAAGTCCATCACACCTCCGGGTCAAACGATACAACTATAGGAGCTGTCCCATGAAGAGCTTTGCTGCCCGCCTCTCAGTCGTCGTCCTCGCCGCCACCGGTTTCGCCGCCTCCACCGTTGTATCCGTGGCCGCTACGAGGAAGCATGAGATAAAGCCGATCATCGTCGGAAATGTTGGGTGCCCTCCGATGTGCATGCCCCGCGACCCTACTCACTGTGGAATGGACTAGGACGAAAGTTGTAGTTGTCCACACCCTTGCTCGCGTATACGCTAGGAGCGTTGGGGGTGACCGGGTGAAAACGAAGGAATTACTCGAAGCGGCTTTGTTCCTGCAAGCTGGAATGAGCGTTTCAGTCTTGATAATTATCCTCCTTCGGAAGGCACATCGAGTTTTCCCGCAACTGACCGTACTCCTCGCACTAGAGGCATTCTCGGTCGTAGTCACCTTAGCGCTTCTGTTCTTCCGAAAGACGCTTCACCTGAGCATTGATTTTGCGTATCCGGCATACTTTGCGACAAATTGGATCGAAGGTGGCGCCAGTACCCTGCTCCGTATCTTAATCGTCTATTCCGTATTCACGGAGGCCATGCGACCGCTGTCTGGCCTCCACAAAGCGGGCAAGATCGTTTTCCGCTGGGTCGGTGTCGTTTCTGCATTGGTTGCTGTCGCGCTGCTCGCCGGGCCAGGTGTATTCTCCAGCGTTGAAGCACTCACGGATGTGTTCAGCCGCCTGCAGCAGGGCGTTAGCGTGCTGACTCTGTGCCTCCTTGTTTTCGTCTGCTTTGCTGTGCGTCCTCTCGGTCTCACGTTCCGCAGCCATCTCTTTGGCGTGAGTCTGGGCTTGGGCATCGCGGCAACGGTCGAACTCGTGCAGTGCGCATGGCTTGTAACGAAGGGAGCGCACTCGCTTTATTCGCCCATTTTCCTGGTCTCCTCGCTTGGTTTCTGCGTCGCGCTTCTGGTCTGGGGTGTCTACTTCGCGGCACCGGAACCGGCACGCAAGATGATCTTGCTGCCCACAACGTCTCCTTTCTTCTTCTGGAACCGCATCTCTGAGATTCTTGGTGACGCGCCGGGCCACGTTGCGGTAGCTGGCTTCAGCCCCGACATGCTTGCGCCCGCAGAGATCGAGATGCTGACGGCTGCAACCTCCAGCGAGGCATCATTTCATGACGAGAGCGAACCAGCGTTCCCGACTCGCCCGGCCCCGAAGCATCTGCCGCCTGTTCCCGAGTTCTCAGGCCCGCGCCGGCCGTCCCTGGCGCTGTAATACAGGTGGACTGACGTGGAGCCTGTCACCCACGTCCTAACCGGCGCATGCCTGGCGCGCACGGGGCTTAACCGTCGTGCGGCTTACGCCACGGCGGCCATGGCGGTCGCCGCTGAGTTCCCGGACATCGACACGCTGTGGAGCCTTCGTGGACCTGTTGCCAGCTTCCAACATCATCGCGGCATCACGCATACATTCGTCGGCATACCCTTTGAGGCAGCGCTCCTGGTCTTGCTGTTTTTCGTGATTCACCAGGTTCGCGCTCATAGGAGACCTGAAAAGCCCGCTATTTCTGATGCAAAACCAGTGTTGACGCAGGCTCCCGTACGCTGGGGCTTCCTGTACGGCTTCGTCCTCCTTGCGCTTTTGAGCCATTTGCTGCTGGACTTTACGAACAACTACGGCCTTCGCCCGTTTTTGCCGTTTCACACGCAGTGGTATGCGGCGTCGATCGTATTCATCTTTGACCCACTCATTTTCCTCGTACTCGTGGGCGGTCTGGCTCTGCCCAGTCTTTTCGGGTTGGTCGCGCGCGAAGTCGGGGCGCGAAAGATCCCCTTCCAGGGAGCAGGCTGGGCCCGCGCTGCCCTGGTCGGCGTGCTCTGCCTGTGGGGCGTTCGCACCTACGAGCATCAGCAAGCCGTGACTCTGGCAAATGCGCAAACGCTGCAGGCACCCGCGCCGGACCCGGGGCTTCCGGTTTCAGGTCCTGCTGCAGGCAACAACCCCGACACTCCCCCGGAAGAGCCAGCCGAAGTCGCCCGTCCGTTACTCACTGCGCAACGGACCGTCGCAAGCCCAGATCCATTCAGCATCTTTCGCTGGTACACAGCAACCGACTTCGGCCCTGCATACCGTCTCGCGACCGCCAACACACGCGAAGGTACGCTCTTTTCCGGACAGGTACTCACGAAAACGCTTCCCAACGCGGCCACGTCTGCAGCGCAGAACAGCCATTTGGGACGGGTTTATCAGGATTGGTCTTCCATGCCCTGGCTGACGGTTTCAACGGCGGATCCCCAAGACGCTGGGCTTCCGCCGACCGCTCGCACCCTCGTCTTCTTCGAAGATCTGCGCTTCATGGGATCCAACGCTCTCCTGCATCGAAGTGGCACCACTCCGCTGACCGGAGAAGTCGTCCTGGACCGGGACGGCAAGGTGCTGGAGCAAGGCCTCGACGGACGCTTTGGGCGGTAAGCACTGGTGGCAGCTGCGGCGTTGTTGGCGACCTATCCCGTACAATAAGGGCTAATCGTCTCTAGTCACGAGACGGCAGGTGGCACATCACGCCACCTCCGAGGAACTCATGATCCCCTATTTGGTTTTGATCTTGGCGGCATTCAGCCGCCTGGTGCCGCATGCGCTTCATGGCACAGGGCTCAACATAACCGCAGTTGGGGGCGGTTTGCTGTTCTTCGGCTCGCGCCGCCCACGCTGGCAGGCGCTGGTGGCCGCGGTCGTCATGGCGCTCACGGATGTATACCTCACGCGCGCTGCCGGCTATGACTTCCACGTGCGCGGCTATGTGATTACGTGGCTTTGGTACGCCGCCGTATGCCTCATTGGTGCCGGTCTTTTGAGAAAGGTGACAACCCTGCGCGTGCTGGCGGCCGTCGTGTCATCGGCCACAGGCTTTTACCTGCTGAGCAACTTCGTCGTTTGGGCGGGCAGCGGCATGTATCCGCACAATGCCGGGGGCCTATTCTCTTGCTACACCCTTGCTTTGCCGTTCTATGCCAATGACCTTGTATCAACAGGCCTGACTGCGGGCGTTCTGTTTGGGCTTCCGGTGATTGCCACGCAACTCGTGAAAATGCTGCACGGAGCCTCGGGGCAGCGTCCGGCTCTCTAGCCAACTCTGCCCGTGCAGTGCCGCACAAGCGTGCTGTGCGGCTACAGGCCGCTTTCTTCCACCGGCAACGAAAGCCCTCGGCGGCGATCAAACACCTTCCGCACGATGTAGAAGATCACAAGCAGGACTGCGAAGAGGGCCGTCCCAATCACTACCCCGGTGTGCTGACGCATGGCATGGCGCAGGCTGTGGACCAGAGTCGGGCCGAACCAGATGGTCAGCAATGAGCACACCATGAACTGGATCAGCTTGCCGCAGAAGATGGCAAAGCTGAAGGGAAGCGCGCGCATCTCGAACACGCCGGCAGCAAACTCGAACAGCTTTAGCGGGGTCGGGGGCGGCAACATGGCCGGGATCAGGATGGCAAAGAATTCCTGCTTCTCAAAGCGATCGCGCATGCGCTCGTAGCGCTCACGGTTGATCCGCTTCAGCAAAAACAGCTCACCACCGGCCCTGCCCACGAAAAAAGGAACCAGCGCGCCAAGAGCCGATGCCGCTGCTGCAACCACGCAGTACAGCACGAACTTCTGGTGATTGTTCGCGACGTACCCGATGACGACCCCGTCCATGGACACGGGGATCGGAATCAGCGCCGAGTCGATCAGGGCGAGGCCACCGACGCCCCACACTCCCAGCGGCTTCATCACCGCCATAAGGGCCAGCGAGCCCTTGTGCATCAATGCGATTGGACCAAGTTTCACGAATTTCCATTTTACGCTGAGCGCTCAGCGCCAGCCTTCACCCGAGCGAGGCAGGTAACGCTAAGGCCCCTTGTGGTTTGTTTGGCCCGCAATCAAATCAAGCGCATGGGGCAACAAGGGCAGCAGGGTACGCAAGCCATGCGCTGCTCCCGCAGGGCTGCCGGGCAGGTTCACAATCAGGGATGCGCCGGCGATCCCGCAGACTCCGCGGCTCAGCACGGCATACGGCGTTTCGCGCATTCCCTCGGTGCGCAGAAATTCGGCTAACCCCGGAACCATGCGATCGCACACGCCAAGGGTCGCCTCGGGTGTGTTGTCGCGCGGGGACATACCGGTTCCGCCCGTTGTGACGATCAGGGCCACACGCGCAGCGACCAGCGACTGAAGATGCCCCGTCAGAACCGAAGTCTCGTCTGGCGAGACAATCGAATCAAACACGTGGGCGCCCTCCGCTTGCAGGATTGCGGAAACAGCTGGCCCGGAGCGGTCGATCTGCGTCCCCGCAAAGCAGCGGTCGCTGGCCGTGACGACGGCGGCTGTCCGGTGAGTAAGCAAGCCTTCAGGCACGTTGCCCAGCATATCCCGAAGCACCTCCTCCATACCGGTGCACTCTGGTTCTCGCAATGAGAGAATGTGGCGTGGGGCAGAGAGTGGCCGATGAGCCGCAACCTTCGTTCCCTCTCACTCGTCAGAAACTCAGCAAGCAATGTCCCCATCCTCCCCCACGCCCACCGAAGATCGCGATCTCCAGCCCAGCGGCGCTGACCCGGCGGGCAGTGAAGCGGGCGACACCCTTGAGCGCGTGGTGGATCCCGACGCGCCTGTCTCGTTTGTCCCACACATCTCCGTACAGTCCACGGCGCGCCTCCATCCCATCAAGATCAACACCAGCCGCTATGGTCAGTTGGAAGAACACGAGCTGGTGCGCCTGCTGGACACGCTACAGGATGAGCGTGCCCGGGCTCGCTTCCGCGAGTCGGTCTATATTTCCGTTTTCATCTGGATGGCCATTGCGCTGACCGCGCTCTTTGGCCCGAAATACCTTTGGCACGCACCCAGGCTGGTTCTACCGTCGGAGGTCCTCCGTCAGCGTGAACTCACCACGTTGACCGCCCCGACGCTGACTGCGCCGCGGCTTCGCAGCGCCCCACCCGCCGTTGACACGCGCACGCTCGAGCACCTGCGCGCAACCGCTCCCAAGGTACCAACGCCGGCAGCGCCGCGTGCCGAGCAGCCAACGCCGGAGCCACGCACCCCGGCACCGCGTCCGCTGCCTTCCGCGCCCACGCCGAACCTGGCTCCTTCCACTGCGCCCCCGAACATTCCGGTGCCCTCCGCTCCGCAGCCGGTGACGCCACGTACGCCGCCGCCAGTGGTGGCCGACGCGCCCCGGCCTCAGCCTTCGACGAAGCCGAACTTCGGCGGCGTCCCGCAATCAGCGTCCGACTCCATCCAGCAGGCGATTCACAGCGCCACGCGCGGCGGTGGGGGCGGGGGTGGCAGCGTCACTCACAATCGCGGTGGGGCCGACCTCGGCATGGGCCCCGCAGAGATCCTCTCCGATACCCAGGGCGTCAACTTCAACCCATACCTCCGCCGCATCCTGCAGGAGATCTACGACCAGTGGATCCCGCTGATCCCGGAAGAGGCCCGTCCGCCGTTGCGCAAATCCGGTGTGACGATGGTTCGCTTCACGATTCTCCCGGACGGCACCATCGGCGCCATGCACCTCGATGGCTCCACCCATGACGACGCGCTAAACAAGGCCGCCTGGGGCTCCATCACCGGGGTCGGCCAATTCCCGGCGTTGCCCTCGCAGTTTCACGGGCCCAACCTTGAACTGCGCATCCACTACCTCGTCAACCAGGACACGGAGTAGAAGCAGATGCCGGTGCCACCTTCTGAGCCGGCGGGCACCGTGGGGAGCCATCCGAGGCAGCCTAATCTCTTCCCGGAGCCGCGAGCCGAGCCGCCGCGTCCTCCAGCGCCCTCGAAGACTGTGCTTCGTGCCCAGGAGGAGCAGGCCACGCATCTTCGTGAGCGCGAGGCAAAAGAACGGCACAGCGTGCTCCGCGGGCTGGTTCTGCTGGCCATCGCAGTCCTTCTGGTCAGCCTGGTGCGTGCCGGGATGGGCCGCGCCTTCTCCACCGGATGGTGGCGCCAGTGGTAGCCTCCGCCTGAGTGTCCCAGCCCGTGCAGCCATCAGAACATGCCCCGACAAGCGAGCCGGAAGCCCCGCTGATCGTCCTCGTGGGACCCACTGCGAGCGGCAAGTCCGCGCTGGCCCTGCTGCTGGCTGACAGGTTCGGTGGTGAGATCCTCTCCTGCGACTCCGTCGCCGTTTACCGCGGGCTCGACATTGGCTCTGCCAAGCCGTCGTTGGCTGACCGGGAACGCATCGCCCACCATGGCCTTGATCTGCTCGACCCCGACCAGCCCTCCACTGCGGGAGACTACGCCCGTGCGGCACGCGTTGCCCTGGAAGGCATCCGCATGCGTGGCAAGCTTGCTATCGTCGCCGGGGGCACCGGCTTGTATCTGAGGGCACTCCTCGATGGCCTGGCCCCAGCCCCACCCCGGGATGAGGCGTTGCGGGAACGTCTCCGACAGTTCGGCGCCCGGCGCGGGCCCGCCTCGCTGCATCGCCTCTTGACCCGGCTTGATCCACAGGCGGCTCGCGCCATTCATCCCAACGACACACCAAAGCTCATCCGCAGCCTCGAAGTCACAATCCTCGCCCGCCGTCCGCAGACGGAACAGTGGCAGTCCGGCCGCGACCCGCTCAAAGGCTTCCGGATCCTGCAGATTGGGCTTGATCCGCCTCGCGAGGCGTTGTACGGGCGCATTAACGACCGTGCTGCCGCGATGTTCAGCCAGGGGCTGCTGGAGGAAACCGCCGCCGCCGAGGCCCGCTTCGGCGCATCGGCCAGGGCCCTCGGCTCACTCGGTTATGCGCAAGCCCTGGCCGTGTTACACGGCCGCCAGGCCCTTCCGGAGGCGATTGCCGAGGCGCAGGGAGGCCACCGCCACTACGCCAAACGGCAACTCACCTGGTTTCGACGCGACAAACGCATCCACTGGCTCGCCGGCTTCGGCGACGACCCGGCGGTCCAGATTCAGGCTCTTTCGCTTGCTCGTGAGCATCTCATACCGGTGAACGCGGGGGAGGCAGAAAGCACGGTATGAACGGGGTACGCATCGACAAGTGGCTATGGGCGGCGCGCTTCTTCAAGACGCGAGCCATCGCGGTAAAAGCCTGCGACCTGGGCCGCGTCCGCTCCAACGGCCAGCTCGCCAAGCCCGCCCGCGAAGTCAAAGAGGGCGATCATCTCGAAATCACGACTGATAACGGCCTGTATACGATCCAGGTATTGAAGCTGAGCGAGACGCGCGGCCCTGCCTCGGAAGCCCAATTGCTCTTCTACGAGTCGGACGAGAGCCAGGCCGCCCGTGCCAAGGCGCAGGAAGAGCGCAAGGCCATGTTCTCCTTTGAGCGTCTGCCCGCCCTGAAGCCAAGCGGACGCGACAGGCGCCAACTCAGTCGCCTACGTGGCCGCGGATGACGCATTTCCGGACACTTTATCGCCCGCAAATCCTTCCGCGCTACCATGAACTGTTTGCCTTCGGCTGTCCGAAGCGCCCTAGGAGTCGCTAGCCTGATGTCCGCCGTTTCCGCTTTCCCCACCACCTCGTTCACTCAACCCGGGCCGCTGCCCAAAACCATGCGCGCCCTGATGAAGCCGCACGCCGCGCCCGGCATGGAGATGCGCGAAGTTCCAGTCCCCAGCATCGGCCCGGACGACGTGCTGATTGCCGTTGAGAACGCCTCGGTCTGCGGTACCGACCTCCACATCTTTCAGTGGGATCCCTGGGCGCAGCATCGCATCAAGCCGCCCTACATCCCTGGGCATGAGTTCTCCGGAACCGTCGCCGCCGTCGGTGACCGCGTCAGCAACGTCCGCCCCGGGGACTTCGTCTCCGCCGAGATGCATGTTGCCTGCGGCCACTGCCTGCAATGCCGCACGGGCCAGGCGCACGTCTGCCAGTTCGTCAAAATTCTCGGGGTCGACGCCGATGGTGCCTTCGCCGACTACGTCCGCATCCCCGCCACCAACGTCTGGAAGCTCGACCTCCGCATCCCGCGTGAATGGGGCTCGCTGTTTGACCCGTTCGGCAACGCCGTGCACACGGTGCTTTCCGGCCCTATCGCGGCGCAAACCGTCTTGGTCACTGGCTGTGGTCCTATCGGTCTATTCAGCATCGCGGTGGCTAAAGCCTGTGGCGCCACGCGCGTTTTTGCCATTGAACCGAATGCGCACCGCCGCGAGCTAGCCGCACGCATGGGCGCCGATGACCTGCTTGACCCTACCGACCCTGCCACCGAGGTCATCGTCAAAGAAGCCACGTGGGGCAACGGCGTCGACGTGCTGCTCGAAATGTCCGGTCATCCCGAGGCCATCCGGCAGGGCTTCCGCCTGCTCCGCAACGGCGGCCGTGCGTCACTGCTGGGACTCCCGTCCAAACCCGTTGAACTGGACCTCGCCGACGCCGTGATCTTCAAAGGTGCTACCGTCCATGGCATCAACGGCCGCAAGATGTACGAAACCTGGCTGCAGGCCGAAGCGCTGCTGCGCGATGGCAAGCTGGACCTTTCGCCCGTGATCACGCACCGGCTGCCGCTCGAAGACTTCGACCACGCGATGCATCTGCTCGAGTCAGGCGAAGCCAGCAAGATTCTCCTCCAGGTTCGGCGCTAGGCGGCAAGGCCTGTCGCCGATCCCTGAGAATCCGTCCTAATTGAGGACGGCGAACGGACTCGGCGCCACGGTCTTGCCGAGCGACTCGAAGCTGGGCATTGCCAGGTCCGGCATGGGCTTGCCCTGGAACAGCTTGCGGCAGGGAACAGCGATCCAGCGGGCATAGTTTGTGGCCTTTTTGCGGCGGGCGCTGTCGGTCGTGATGCCGGTTGACGCATACATCTGCCGGTACAGCTTGGACACGAAGACAAAGGCCAGCCGGGCACGCAGGTTGGGTGTGCAGTCTGCACGCCGCCACACCGCCGCCAGTGAGTAGAAGCGGTCCCAAACCCCCTGGGTGCGCGAGCGCATCTCTTCCGAGCCCATGGTCGGGTGAGGCATAAACATCTTGGGACGGTCCAGCGGCGGGATCAGCCAATACCGCGTCACGGGAACCCCGTCCACGGCTACAGGCTCTTCGCCCTGTTCTTTCTCCCAACGGCCAAAGTCAACGGTGCCCGGAAACGGCGTGAGCATGACGAACTGCGCAAAGGTGATGTTGGCCTTGATGGCAAGCTCAGCCGTTGCCTGAAAGGTGTCAGGACGGTCCGTCGGAAGCCCAAAGATGAACGACCCGAGGATGTGAATGCCGTGCTCTCGGAACGTGCGCAGCTGCTTGATCAGGTTGTCGCCGGACAGGTTGAAGTCCTTGAACACCGCCTTCAAGCCTTCCGGCGTGACCGCTTCCACCCCCACGAGCGCGCCCTTGATGTGAGCCCGCTTCATCGCATCCAGGTACTCTCCGTCTTCGGCAGCTTCCATGGTGATCTGCGTGAAGAAGGTCATGTCGTCGGGCATTTTCTCCAGGAAGCTCATCAGCGCAAACCGCTCGGCCCGCACCCGCTCCAGTTCCGCGAGCTTTTCGTGGTTGTTCTGCGCGCGAGCGTTCTTCAGATCGGTCAGCGTCACAGGGTAGAAGTTGTCATCGGCCAGCGCAATGAACTTGAAGCCTCGCCGACGCAGTTCCACGATCTCCCGCACCACGGGTTCGACTCCACGCTGCCGCGGCTTCTGGCCGTCGGTGCGCCACACGGAGCAGAAGGAGCAGTGCTTCGGGCATCCGCGAATGGTTTGCACCGACGCCCACATGTACTTGTCCTGCGGCAACAGGTCCCAGCGCGCCGGGAGGAAGTGATCGGCATCGATCCGGCCGCCTTCGTAGATGCGCTCGGGCGAACCGGAGCGCACGCCCCGCAAAGCCTGTCCCCAGGCAATATCGCCGTCCCCACGAACAACCGTTTCCGCACATCCGCGAGCAAAGGGCTCATCCGGGTACAGCGTGGAGTGAATGCCGCCGAAGATCACGTGCGCGCCACGTTCCTTCGCGATGCGCCCCACAGCATAGCCACGCAGGGCATTGCCGGTGTGGATGCTGATACCGACATAGTCGCCGGCGGCGATGGATTCGGGGTCAAGCGACTCCAGGGTTTCGTCCACAATGGTGGGCTCGCCAAAGTCTTTCGGCGTAGCGGCTGCAAGAACATAGAGCCAACGTGGAGTGATCACGGCAGTGCCGAATGCACTGTCGCTGGGATTGATGAGGTGAACGGCCATGATGCGCGGACTCCGTGCTCTGCTGTCGTGCGATAAGACGGATCGGCGCAATCACAGTGTTGGCGAGCGATGATCCACTTCCCGGCTTTCTCGGTAGATCCGGGTGACACGCAGTGCGGTTGATGGATCGTGTGTGGCAGACGCCGAGCGTGCGGGCGGAAGGTCTTACGGCTTCTGTACGATACACGACCAAGGCTACGGCTAACCTGAAGGCCAAATCTCGTGCAGTCCGGTCAACGGCAGGGCTGCACCCTTACCGTCCCGGCGTGGTCTTCTGTGTTGTGGTGGAGGTCCCATGCAACACCGCTTGCGGGGAACTTGGATCGATGCGATCAGCACTCGGGGGCGTTGGTACTGGTTGCTGCACCTGCTGCGGTGTGCCACCCGGTGCGGCGTGGCCCTTGTCCCTGCCGCCTCCCTGGTTTGTGTCGCTGTGGCAGCCTGTGGCTAACGCGACGATCAGCAAACTCCATAACAGCCACGCCATCGTCCCGTTCCACTGCCACCGCCAAAACCCCATAACCACCGCCTTTGCTTATAGACGCGACAAGCCTCCGTTCCACTCGGTACCTCCGAGGATTACCCTAGAGAAGTTATGAGCGCTGCCACCCTGACTCCGCCCTCCGCCCCCGCCGCCTCCCCAAAGCGCCAGCAGCTTGCGCACCTTACGGCCGCGCTCAACGAACTTCGCGACAAGGGCACCTACTTCCACTTGCGTGTGCTCGACGACCAACAGGGCCCGGTGTGCCACTACGACGGCCGTGAGGTGATCAACCTCGCCAGCAACAACTATCTCGGCCTTTGCAACCACCCCAAGCTCCGCGAAGCCGCCACGCAGGCCATCGCACGATTCGGTGTTGGCTCGGGCGCTGTCCGTACGATCGCCGGCACCATGCGCATTCACATGGAACTGGAAGAAAAGATCGCTGCCTTCAAAGGCGTTGAGGCCTGTGTCGTCTTCCAGTCCGGGTTCACCGCCAACGCCGGCACGGTCAGCTCCATTCTCGGCAAAGACGATTTCATCTTGTCCGACGAGCTCAATCACGCCTCCATCATCGACGGCGCCCGCCTGAGCCGTGCCAAGATCAAGGTCTTCCGCCACAAAGACGTAGCCCACGCCGAAGAGCTTCTCAAGGAAATCGAGAACGAGCCCGGCCGCAAACTCGTCATCACCGACGGCGTGTTCTCCATGGACGGCGACATCGGTCCTGTCGACCAGCTCGCTGCCCTGTGCGAAAAGTACGGCGCCATCATGATGGTCGACGACGCCCATGCTTCCGGTGTTCTTGGCCGCAATGGACGCGGCTCGGTGGATCATTTCCACGTCACCGACAAGGTCGACGTCCAGGTCGGCACCCTCTCCAAAGCTATCGGCGCGCTCGGTGGATACGTCTGCGGCACCCGCGACTTGATCGACTATCTCTACCACCGTGCGCGGCCGTTCCTCTTCTCCACCTCGCATCCGCCATCGGTCGCGGCCAGCTGTATTGCGGCATTCGACCTGCTGGAAAGCGAGCCCGAACGCATCGAGCGGCTATGGGACAACACGCGCTACTTCCAACAGCAGCTCAAGTCTGCAGGCTTCGACATCGGCGGCCGCACCACACCTGCAAGTGAAACCCCGATCACGCCCATCCTCATCGGCGATGGCCGCAAGACGATGGAGTTCAGCCGCGCGCTGTTCGAAAAAGGCGTGATGGCGACAGGGATCGCCTTCCCAACGGTGCCTGAAGGCAAAGCGCGCATTCGCTGCATCATGACCAGCGAGCACACCCGCAATCAGATTGATGTCGCACTCGAAACGCTGACCTCCACGGCCAGGACGATGGATCTGCTGGCCTGAAGGCAGCACTGAAACAACAAGGGCCACCTCGCGGGTGGCCTTTGTTGTTGGACTTCTCAAGTGCGCTAGCGGAACAGCAATGGAGCGAAGTGCACCAGGTTGTCGCGCCACACCAGCCAGGTGTGCTGACCAGGTGTTTCCACCGCCGTAACGGGTAAATTCCGGCTCTTGGCCCAGGTGACGAACTGCCGATTCGGCGTGATCAGCGCGTCTTCGGTGCCGCAGGCGATCCAGATCAGCTTGAAGTGGGCGAACTGATTTTCATTGCCAGCAGCGAAAGCAGGGAAGCGCTGGTCAAATTGATCGGCCCTCACGGCAGAGCTCATACCAACAACGTAGTGGAAGACCTCCGGATGGTTCAGTCCAATGGTGGTTGACTCCAAGCCGCCCATGGAAAGCCCGGCAATTGCGTGCTTGTCGGGGTCGGTCGAAACAGCGAAGTCATGCTGCACTGCCGGAAGCACTTCACCCAACAACATATCCGAGTCGATGTTGACGTTATTGTCGACCTGTTTGGGGTCGTTCCAGACATTCTGGCCGTGGTTCACAAACGTGTAGTCGCCATAACCCATGGGCATGACCACGATCATCGGCACTGCCTTGCCTTGCGCAATCAACGAGTCCAGAATCAGGTTGGCCTGACCCACGGCAGTCCAGCCGGTCTCGTTGTCGCTCCATCCATGCAGCAGCGCAAGCATGGGATAGCCCCCGGCCTTCTTGGGGTCGTAGTTCGGTGGCGTGTAGACGACGTAGGGTTCCTGGTTTGCGGGCAGGTTCTGCGCGGTGTGCGTGGTGATCACGTAGCGCGTCACCGCACCGTGCGGAATCGCCTGCAACTCCCACGGCATCGGCACCGAACCTGGCACGAGCACGTCGTTGTACAGGCCGACGATATTTGGCCGGACATCGTGGTTCAGCGGGTCGCGCTCCTGCACCCCATCCACGCGAAAGCTGTAGCCGTAGTGCTCCGGCTTCAGCGGCGGCGTGGTTGCTGTCCACACGCCGTTGTCCCCCTTGGTCATGGGCAGCGGCTTGGGAGTGGCGTCGGTCTCCACCAGCACCTGCTGGGCACCCCCGTTGCTGTACCGGAACGTGATGCTGCCGTCAGGGTTGGGTGCCGTCATGGGCGGCGGAGGTGGCGTTGCGGGCGGGGTCTGTTGAGCAGCGGCTGCAAGGGGAAGAATGGCAGTGAAAAGGGCGAGGAGCGGTCGCATGTCGGGTGTAGTGTACGACGCGCCCAACGAAGCTGGCGCGCGCTATGCTAGCGAAAAAGCCATCGAGGTCGAAACCATGCTGGATGTGCATGCGCCGGAGCACGGCATTCACAACGTTCGCGAGTTCTTTTTGCATCTATTCACGATTACCTGTGGCTTGCTCATTGCGCTTGGCCTGGAAAATGCGGCGGAGTCCTGGCATCACCGGCAAGAACGGAAGGAAGCGGAGACGCTGATTCGGGAGGAGATCACAGAGAATCGCAAGGGCCTGCTGGAAGCAAAGCCGAGGCTTGTAGCGGAGATCAAAGGCATGCACGCCATGCTTGTTTTTGTCACGGCACGAAGTAAGGATGAGCCCGCCACACTGCCGTCCGGCGCAACAGATTTCAACGAATCCACCATCCCGGATTCTGCGTGGCGCACGGCCAGCAGCACCGGCGTCGTGCAGTGGCTGCCGTATGCAGAAGTGCAGCGGTTTGCGGATGCGTACAAAGAGCAGGGCATGCTACAGGCCGCGGCTGAGCAGGCGCTCAATGACTACTTTGAGCTTGGATCGTTTGCCGCACCCGCTGCAGGAGGCAAGTTCGATCTCTCGCCGGAGGTGGCAAAGGAAGCGCTCCCGATTGTGCGGCGAACGCTCGCCCATCTCAACACGATGTACGCGCTTGGACTAGGGACGGTGGAAGCGTACGACACCGCGACGAAGTAGCCTCAGCCCGTATTGCGCAAACCGGCGCTGATTCCGTTGATTGTCGCCGTGATGGCGCGGTCCAAGGCAGCCGCATCTGCTTCGGGTACGCCCTGGCGCTTGCGGCGAAGCAGTTCAAGCTGCAACAAACTCATCGGATCGACGTAAGGGTTGCGCAGTCGAATGGAGTTGGCCAACACGGCGTTGCGCTCCAGCAACTCGGTTTGCCCTGTGACCTGCAAAATCATGTGACGTGTTCGATCGAACTCGTCATGGAGCATGGAAAAGACACGGGTGCGCAGCTCCGGATCATGCGCCAGTGAGCTGTACAGTGCGGCGATGCCGAAGTCCGCCTTGGCCAGCGCCATCTCCACGTTGCGCACGATGTCCAGAAACAGCGGAAAGCTCGCGGCCATCTGTTGCAGCAGCTGCAGTCCATCCTCGTGCGCTGCGGCGAAATCCTCAAGGGCGTGGCCCACACCAAAGTAAGCCGGAACAACAATCCGCGACTGCATCCACCCAAAGACCCACGGAATGGCACGCAGATCGGCCATTGTGCGCTTCTTGCTTGCGCTCGCATCCGCACGCTTCGCCGGCCGGGAACCAATGCGCGCATGCTCCAGCTCTGCCACCGGCGTTGCCTGCTCGAAAAAGGCAAACACCTCCGCATCGCCAAGGATGTGGTCCTGGTAGAACGCCA
The DNA here is from genome assembly GCA_965198515.1 of Granulicella sp. Taxonomy (GTDB): domain Bacteria; phylum Acidobacteriota; class Terriglobia; order Terriglobales; family Acidobacteriaceae; genus Granulicella. The sequence goes on from CBDAPO010000005.1 coordinate 232,761, forward strand.
GCGAACTCGCCGAAAGCGCATTCATGGCCGCTTCCCAAGCCGGGTCGATCGCGCCCGTAAGGTGCGTGCGGGTGGGATCGCCGTTCAGGTCGGGCCGCGCCAGCGCGTCTAACGACGCGGCAATCATCAACTCAAGATTGCGTTCCGCCAGCACCACGTCGGAGTACTTCCAGTTCAACACTTCGCCTTGCTCGGTCAGGCGCAATTCCCCGGTAAAGCTGTCCAGCGGCTGCGCAAAGATTGCGCGGTGCGTCGGCCCGCCACCACGGCCAACGGTTCCGCCACGCCCATGAAACAAGCGCAAACGCACGTTGCATTCACGGGCCACCGCATGCAACGCGCGGTGTGCCTTCCAGATCTCCCAGGTGGAGGCGATCATGCCGCCATCCTTGTTGGAGTCGGAATAGCCAAGCATGACCTCCTGCCGGCGCTCCCAGGAGGCCAGCAGCGGCTGATACAACTCGCTGGTCCACAGCGTGCGGCAGATCTCGGGCGCACGCTGCAAATCCTCGATGGATTCAAAGAGCGGCACGGGCTGCAGCCCAGGATTATGTTGCCCACCGTTCTTCTGTTCGCCCTCAACATGAACATCGCTTAACCGCGCCAGCCACAAGACGCGCAGCGCATCTTCAGGGGAGCTCGCGCCGGAGATCACATACTGCGCAACCGCGGCCGGCTCGCGCTGCTTCAGGTCACAAATACCGCGCAGCGTAGCCAGCACCTCCTGCGTTTGCGGGGAAGGCGCCGCGGGCAACTGCAGCCGCTCCCCGTCCACGCGCCATGCGGAAATTTCCTCCACGGCCGCCGCATGCACACGCGCGTGCTGACGCACATCCAGCGTGTGAAGATGCAGGCCAAAGGTACGCACGGCCAGCAGCAACGGATCTACGTAGAGTTCCGCCAGGCGCTCGCCATGGTTCTGCGCCAGCGACTCGCGGAGGACGCTTAAATCCTCATGCAACTCAGCCCCGTTGCTGTAAGGCGGCAGGGTTGCGGCGTCGGAAAGCGCAAGGTTGCGATGCATGCTGACCGGCGGCGTTCCACCCAGCCGCAACGTGATGCAGGCAATCGCAAGCCGCACAGCTTCATGCGGGAAGCGCTCGGCAAAGGCGGTGTGCCCTGACGCGCGAAGCTGATCGAGATACTCGTTCAGGCGGCCTTGCAACGCATCCGAGATCGGGGCCTGCTGTGTTGACGATGCCAGCTGGTCAAACACCTCGAGCAACTGCGCAAGGTAGTAGCGCCGCAGCAGGTCATGGGCCATCGTCACAGCTTCCGCTGTGGTCTCCGCGGTCACAAAGGGGTTGCCGTCGCGATCGCCGCCGATCCACGATCCAAAGCGCAACACGGTGGGCAGGCTTAAAAGGGCGACAGTCCCGCCGTCTGGAAACTCCGCTTCCAGCGCCGCCGCGATCTCCGCGTAGAGCACCGGAACGGTGTTGAACAGCGACGCTTCGTAGTAGTCCAGGCCCATGCGGATCTCATCGCGCACCGTGGGCCGCGCGATGCGCACATCGTCGGTTTGCCACAGTGCGGTGATCTCCGCCAGCAATTCATCCTGCAAGCGATCCAACTCACTCGGTGGCAGACCCAGCGTATCGAGCTGCTCCAGCAGGTCGGAGATACGGCGCCGCTTGAACATCACGCTTCGACGAGCAACTTCCGTGGGATGTGCCGTAAATACAGGCACAACGCAGATCTGCTGCAGCAGCGAGAGCACACTACTCCGCGTGTGCCCTGCTTCGCGCAAACGCCGAAATGTGCCGCGCAAGCTGCCACGCTGTGGGGCAGCGCTGGTGTCCAGCAGCGAGGCTCTTCGACGCCGCTTGCGGTGTGCGGTCTCGGCTAGGTTGATCAGCTCGAAGTAGAACGCAAAGGCGCGCGCTAACTCATACGCACGTTGCGGATGCTGTGCCGCTTCCTGCGTCAGCGCTTGTGCTTCTTCCAGCCGGCGTTGCGCACCGGCGGCATCTCCGGCAGCCTCGGCCTCACGCCGGGCAATGGCGATGCGGCGAAGGCTTTCCACTGTGGCGAACAGGTCGTCACCGGCCTGCTCCCGCAACACCTGCCCCAGCAGGGCGCCAAGCGACCGGATATCTCGGCGCAGCGGCGCCTGCTTCAGGTCAGGGGTGTGAGCTTCGAGTTCGGCGAGGCGGTCGGACCAGCGCTCAGGCTGCCAATAGGAGGGCATACGGTGATAATGCCACGGCTGGCCTGAAGCTACGCTTTGTTCCCTTGCGCCGCGGGGAGAGAGCGCCCAGCCTCGTACACCTTCAGCTGCACATACGCCGCCGTCAACAGCGGTGCAGATGCCCCCTTGGCGCGGTCCAGCAGGTCGCCCAGAATGTGGTCGGCCTCGACTGGAAAGCCCTTCGTCATATCGCGATACATCGACGAGGTGAGCGAAGAGGCCCGGTCTGTGAACCGAGCGACGTGTTGCTGATACATCGCTTCATTCGGCACATACCCATTCGCCGTGGCGATGCCGGTGGATTCCCTCAGGACGGCAAGCGCCGTTTCGGATCCATGCGGCACGGTTGCCGCCTGGCCGATGGTGCCGCGGGCAAGCACGCAGATCGCCCCCATGCTGGCAAGAATCCACCACTTCTGCCAGAGCGTCGCGATGATGTCACGCTGAAGGATGGCGCTGAACCCCGCAGCTTGCATGAGCTGATCGACAGCAAGGATGCGGGCTGTACGTTCTCCGGACACTTCGCCGTAATTCATCTCGTCAAGCGGGTTCATCTGCACGATGCGACCTTCCTTGTCGAGATCGGACACAATGCGCACGGAACCGCCCAGAACGCAGTCGGCTCCAAACCGGGCGCTCAACGTATCGATCTGGCCCATGCCGTTGAGAATCGGTAGCAGCATCGTCCTGGGCGCAACTGCGGGAGCGATGTCCTCCATAGCACCCTCAAGTTGGTAGGCTTTCGTGCTGATCACGATGAGATCGAACGATGCGTGCTGTTGGCGAAGCTCTTCGGCTGTGATGGTGGGTGGATGCACGGTGATGTGCTCGCCCGTGTGGGTCACGATCTGCAAACCATGCTCGCGAATCTGCTGTGCACGGCGTTCGCGAAGCAAGAACGTGACATCGCGTCCCGCCCTGAACAGCATGCCGCCGTAAAACCCGCCCGTCGCTCCCGCGCCTACCATCAACACTCGCATCGTGATGCTAGTGTCTCAGGTCCACTGGTCTTCGGCGTCCTGTGGCAACGCGGAGCAATGACTCAGGAGCAATAAGTACGCAATGCGGGAGGCCTGACAGCCTCTCCCTAAGCCGTCGTCTGCTCTTCCAACTGCGTCGCAAGCTCTTCCCACTCCGCCGTAAGCGCTGCCTGGCGGTCGCGCATCGCGTCGAGCTCGCCGGCAAGGTTCCGGGCCGCACCGGCAGTGGTGAACACGCTCTGCTGCTGTTCCGCTTGGGTGATGCGTGCCTCGAGTTCCGGCAGCTCTTCCTCAATGGCTTCGACGCGGTCTTCAATCTGCTTCAGCTTCAGTGGATTCAGCCGCTTGGCCGGCGGCTTGGGCGAGGCCTTCACTGGCGCGAGCGATCCGTTCATTTCATGGGCGGACGGTTGCCCATTCAGGCTCGGCTCGGGTGCCGTTGCCGCGGCTCCGTTCAACTCCGGTGGCAGTGTCGTCGCAGGGGTGGGCTCTGCGGCCTTGCCCACCTGCTTCACCGGCTTCAGCATCCCGGTCGCTGCATCCACCGTCGCGCCGGTTGTGGCGTCGGTCTTCATGCGCGCGGCGGCTTCCGCGGTGCTGGTCGGCATGCCACCACTCTTGCGGAAGACGTAGTCCTCATAGTTGCCGGGGTAGATGTGCACCCGGCGATCCTCGACTTCGAAGACACGCGTCGCCAGGCCATCGATGAAGTAGCGATCGTGCGAGACGAACAGCACCGTACCGGTGAAATTATGCACCGCCTCCAGCAGCACATCCTTGGCACGCATATCCAGGTGGTTCGTTGGCTCATCCAGCAGCAAGAAATTGGCGGGTGAAACCAGCATCTTGGCCAGCGCATACCGGTTGCGCTCCCCACCGGAAAGCACGCCGAGCTTCTTGTACACATCGTCGCCGGTAAAGATGAAGCAGCCCAGCAACGAGCGGAGCGTGACCACGTCCACGCGCGGGTTTGAGCCCGTGATGTCATCCAGCATCTGCGCGTCCGGGTTCAGCACCTTGTACTGATCCTGCGCAAAGTAATCGGCCGCAACGTTGTGTCCCAGCTTGATTGACCCGGAGGTCGGCTTCTCCAACCCGGCAAGCATACGCAGCAGGGTCGACTTACCCGCGCCATTCACGCCCACCAGGGCGATGCGATCTCCGCGTTCGATCGTGAACTCGACATTGTCGAGCACACGCTTCATTCCGCCGCTCGGGGCAGGGTAGTGCTTGGTCAAGCCCTTCACCTCAAGCACCGTACGTCCGCTGGAGGGCGGCTGCGGAAACGTGAAGTGAATCGTCGCTTCCTCTTCCGGCACCTCAATGCGCTCGATCTTGTCGAGCTCCTTGATTCGCGATTGCACCTGCTTGGCCTTGGTCGCCTGGTAGCGAAAGCGATTGATAAACGCTTCAAGGTCCTCGATGCGCTCGCGCTGATTCTTGTATGCGCTCATCAGCTGCGTGCGGCGCTCGTCTTTCAACGTCAGGTACTTCGAATAATTGCCGTGATACACGTGCATCCGCTTGTTCCACACCTCCACCGTCTTGTTCACGGTCTGGTCCAGGAAGTAACGGTCATGCGAAATCAGGATGAATGCATTCTCATACGTGGCCAGGTACTCTTCCAGCCAGTTGCGGCTCTCAAGATCCAGGTGATTCGTGGGCTCATCCAGTAGCAACAGGGAAGGCTTCTGCAGCAGCAGCTTGGCCAGCGCAATACGCATCTGCCAGCCGCCGGAAAACTCCTCGGTTCGCCGCTCCCAATCTTCTTTGCTGAAGCCAAGCCCACCCAGCACAGCGCCCACCTGTGCATCCAGCGTGTAGATGTCGTGCACATGCAGCAGCTCTGCAATTTCGGAGTAGCGGTCTGCGGCGGCAGCATACTCCTTGCTCTTGGGATCGGCGTCGCTCAGCGTGTGCGTCAGGTCCTCGTACTCGCGCTCTAACGCTCGCAGTTCGTCGAACACGCTGAGGCATTCCTCAAACACAGTACGGCCAGAAAGCGCGAGGCCATCCTGCGGCAGGTAGCCCAGCGTCATGCCGCGCGTGTGCGTGCGCTGGCCGTAGTCCAAACCCTCCATGCCGGCGAGGACCTTCAGCAGCGTGGATTTTCCCGTGCCGTTTCCGCCGACGAGCCCCGTGCGCTCGTTGGGCGTAATCAGCCAGTTAACGTCTTCGAAGAGCAGTTTGTGACCAAAGCGCTTGCCGGCGCCGGAGAGTTGCAGCATCCCGTCTATTCTCGCAGACAGCAACGGTTGCCTTCACCTTTGGGCTATCTGTATGTGGTTCGATCGCATCGAAACACTGTTGGAGTCTGAGCGTGGGCGACGGCACACCTTCGATCGACGTGCAAAACCGCGCTCACCGTCCACGCTGGTGGCGACGGCGGTGGTTCCAGATCAGCGCCGCGCTTGTCCTGATCGCCGGCCTTGGGCTCTTCATTGCGGCCGAGTACGTGCTCCACAACGCCGAACCCGTCCTCCGCAAGCGCATCATGGAAACCCTGTCTGACCACTTCGACGCCCCTGTGGAGCTCGATCGCGTAGATATCTCCCTGCTGAAGGGCATCGAGGTAGCCGGGTATGGCCTGCGTATCCCGTTCGGTGCCGGCGCGGGCCCAACCCCGGTGCCCCACCCCATGATCGCCGTGCAGCACTTCGCTTTTCGCACCTCGTTCAAGGGTCTTCTCCATCAACCCACGCACGTCACCGAAATCCTGGTGGAAGGCATGGACCTCCACATCCCGCCACCGGACGAGCGGGGCCAGATGTTCGGCACACGGGAAGGCACCGGGCCGGCCGATCCACAAAACCCAAAGCTTCGGCCCAAGGTCGCCATCACGGTTTCCGTGCTGCGCTGCAGCGATGTCAGGCTTTTCATCGAATCCGGCAAGCCGGGCAAGGATGCGCTGCAGTTCAATATCGCCACACTCACTATGCGCGACGTGGGGCCCAACCGGGCCATGCTCTACGACGCTCAGCTGACCAATCCCAAGCCGGCTGGCGCGATCCACGCTGTTGGTCACTTCGGCCCGTGGGCGGGCGGCCCAACACCTGCCGGTGTGCCTCCCGATCCAGGCCAAACGCCGCTGGACGGGGACTATACCTTTGATCACGCCGATCTCAACACCATCAAGGGCATCGGCGGCATGCTTACCTCCACCGGCCATTTCAACGGTGTGCTGGACAGGATCGTTATCGACGGCAGGGCAGACGTCCCGGACTTCTCGCTGGACGTCAGCAACCACCCGGTGCCGCTCCACACGGAGTTCCACGCCCTGGTCGATGGGACGAGCGGCGACACGGACCTTGAGCCCGTGCACGCGCGCCTGCTGGGCTCAGACTTCACCGTCAGCGGCAAAGTTGTGAAGGTGAAGGGTGCCGGCCACGACATCCAGTTGAACGTCGATATCCCGGACGGGCGCATGCAGGACTTTCTTCGTCTCGCAGTGAAGACAAATCCGCCGCTGATGAACGGCACACTCAACCTGAAAGCTCGGCTTCACATTCCGCCGGGCGATGTGCGTGTCCCAGCCAAGCTGTCGATGGATGGCGTCTTCCACCTTGCGCAGATCCGCTTCAACAACACCAAAATGCAGGACCGCATCGACGGCCTGAGTGCCCGCGCCCAGGGCAAGCCCCAAGACGTCGGGGAGGTGAGCAAGGACCACGAGGCCGAGGTGCATTCCCAACTCGCCGCCCGGTTCAGCATCAGCCACGGCGTCATGCAGGTCACCGACGTGCACTACGCGATCCCCGGCGCCCTCGTTCTGCTCAACGGCGTGTACTCCATGGACGGCCGACTGTTTGAGTTCCAGGGCCATGTCCGCACCGACGCCACCGCTTCCCAGATGGTTTCCGGCTGGAAAAGCTGGCTGTTGAAACCTGTTGATTCGCTCTTGAAGAAGAATGGCGCAGGCCTGGAGCTTCCCATCGAGATCAGCGGCACCGAGGGCGACATGCATATGGGACTGGCCATGCACGGCACCGACGAGACGCCCCGGCAGATGCTCGCCGACGTCAAGGAGAAGGATCGCGAAAAGCACGAAGTCGCCGCCGCACGCCGCGAAGCCGCCGAGGCGGACGCCGACGACGCCCGCGCCGCAAAAGCGCCCACATTGGAGGCCGCAGAACAGGCGCACAGGGCCGCTGTCCGGCACCGGGCGGAAGCGCAGGCCCGCGCTCTTGCTGCCCAGAAACCGTCCAGCACCCCGGAGCGCTAGCCTCCCTTGCTCGCGGGGCAGCTTTCGCACACGACAGCCCGGAGAGACGGCGACCGCACCCCCCTGATAACGTTGTAGGGATGCCGGCGCCCACACAAGGTGAGCTCTTCTCCGAGGCTCCGCCCCCACCCGTTTCGGGCGGTGGCAGCTCCGACCTTGCGCCAGTGTGGCTGCAGAGGCTCAGCCTCGCTGTTCTGGTGATTTTTTGCTTCTACATCGGCGGCCTTTTGACGTTGATCCCCTGGTCGCCGCGTTATTGGAACGGCAATGGCTGGATCATGAGCCACCCGGAGGCGGCCACCTGGTTGCTGCGCGGTTGGGTGCGCGGCCTCATCAGTGGCCTCGGGCTGATCGACCTGTGGATCGGCGTCAGTGAGTTGCTGCACTACCGCGACCTGCGCCGCTAGCTGGGGCCGCGGCGTTCGCTCAGGTTCCACACGTTCGCGGTATCCTCTTGCGATGGCAACTTCGGGCATCGGCAGCAACGGGGCAAGCAGCAGCGGGCACACGCTGGAGGAACACGACGGCAGCGCCCTCACCACGGGGCGCCCCGCAGTGCTGGAACAGGCCCCGCTCGCCTACCAGAACCCTGAGTTCCTCAACTCCGCCGACGGCCGCCTCCTGCGCATCCTCGCCGAGTACTCCGAACCGATGGCGCGCTTCCGCCGCGAGCGCATTCAGGATACCGTCGTCTTCTTCGGTTCGGCCCGCTTCCGCGCACTGGACGAGGCCAACCAGGAACTTCAACTCCTCGCCAACGAGGGATCGCAGGAGCCCGCCCCCGCCGAAGAACAGCCGGCCCGTGCCGACGAACTCGGCCCCGGGCAGACCTCCGACCTGAAGCGCAAGCGCGCCGAAGCTGCCGTCGAGATGGCGCAGTACTACGAGGACGCGCGCACGCTCGCGCGCATGATGGCGGGCTGGGCCAAAAAGCTTCCCGGGCGGCGCCATCGCTTTGTGGTCACCTCCGGCGGCGGTCCCGGCATCATGGAGGCGGCCAACCGCGGTGCCTGGGAGGCCGGTGCGAAGACCATCGGTCTCAACATCGTTCTGCCGTTTGAGCAGGTGCCGAACCGCTACATCACCCCAGCGCTGAACTTCAACTTCCACTACTTCTTCATGCGCAAGTACTGGTTCGCGTATCTCGCCAAAGCGCTCATCGTCTTCCCGGGCGGCTTCGGCACGCTGGACGAGATGTTTGAGCTGCTGACTCTTGACCAGACCGGCAAGCTCGCCAAAAAGATCACCGTCGTCTTGTACGGCTCAAGCTACTGGAAGGGCGTGCTGAACCTGGATCTTCTCGTGGAAAAGGGAGCAATCTCCGTGGGCGATCGCGACCTGTTCCAGTTCGCCGACACGCCGGAAGACGCATTCCATCTGCTCACCGACGGCCTCACCAAAAATCACCTGTCCGACCGTACCGAGCGTGAGCCGGCGGAAGAGCCGATCCCCAGTGAGCCCGCGCCCAGTGCGCAGGAACAGCTCGGCCCCGACATCGCCAAGACGCGGCCGTAGTTCGTCCAGTCGTTTGCTTTGTGAGACGATAAGCGCAAATGCACCGCTTTGCCCCTGTTTTGACCCTGTTGGCCGCCTCGGCCTTTGCTTCGACTGCTGCCCTTGCGCAGTCCGCCCGGCAAGCCACACCCAGCGTTGAGTACATTCGCACCGGCAAGCTCTTCGACAGCCGCTCCGGACACTACGTCGAAGGCCAGACCCTGGTCGTAGAAGGCGAACGCATCCGCAGCGTGGAGCCCGCCGGCTTCACCGTCCCTGCCGGTGCCAAGGTGATCGATCTGACCGGCAGCTACGTGCTCCCGGGTCTCATCGACTGCCACACGCACCTGACCGTTCGCGCGGACAAGTACGCCGAAGTAGAAGCCTTCCGCGAGACGCCGTTCACCGCCGCGATCAACGGTGTCGTCAACGCGAAGCGAACGTTGGACGCTGGCTTCACCACGGTGCGTGACGTCGGTTCGCCGCCCTTTGCGGCTGTCGACCTGCGTAACAACATCGACTCCGGCTACATCCCCGGCCCGCGCATCGTCGCCTCGGGCCCGCCCATCTCCATCACCGGCGGCCACGGCGACCTGAACAATTTCTCTCCCGAAGCCCGCGTTACGCTCTACCCCGCCGATCGCGAGTTCGCCATCGCCAACGGCACGCAGCAGGTGCAGGAAACCGTGCGCGCCCAGGTAAAGTACGGCGTGGACGTGATCAAGATCCTGGCCTCCGGCGGCGTACTCTCCAAGGGCGACCAGCCCGGCGCACCGCAGTTCACGCTGGAGGAACTGAAGATGGCTGCCGACACGGCACACATGGCCGGCCGCAAGATCGCCGCCCACGCTCACGGCGCGCTCAGCATCCGGTGGTCCATCCAGGCCGGCATTGACTCCATCGAGCACGCCTCGCTGGCTGACGACGAAGACATCCGGCTCGCCCGCGAGCACGGCACCTTCTTCGTCATGGACATCTACGACGACGACTACATCCTGCAGGAAGCGCCCAAGTTCGGCCTCCCCGAGGAACAGATCAACAAGGAGCGCGGCGTCGGCAAGGCGCAGCGCGAGACCTTCCGCAAGGCCGTCAAAGCCGGCGTCAAGATGGCCTTCGGCACCGATGCCGGTGTCTATCCGCACGGCGACAACGCCCGCCAGTTCCACTACATGGTGATGTACGGCATGACGCCCGCGCAGGCCGTGCAGGCCGCCACCTCCAACGCCGCCGAACTCATCGGGCGCGCAGCGGATGTCGGCGAACTCAGCCCCGGTCACTTTGCCGACCTCATCGCCGTAACCGCCGACCCGATGCAGCACATTGAGGTGCTGGAGCATGTGCCGTTTGTGATGAAGGGCGGCGCGGTTGACAAGGACGAGCGGAGCCGCTGACGTGCTCAGCGGTTCAATTTAGCCGTCTGTGAACACGCGCCGCCGCGCCCTGCCGCTACCATCAGCATCGGGCATGCCGCGCATCGCGTTTCTCCCGGACAGCTTCCATGAGGTGAACGGCGTGGCCCACACGGCACGCCAGTTTGTCGCCTTTGCCCAGCGCCGCGGCATCGCGATGCTGTGTGTGCGCGCCGGTGGGCTGGCTGTCGGGATGGACGACAGGCTCATCCAACAGGGCTCCGTCAGCATCCTGCAGCTCTACCGCGGCCACTGGGCCGTGCCCATGGAGCAGGATCTGTCCTTCGATCCCTTCTTCTTCCGCCACGCGCAAGCGATCGGCAGGGCACTGGACAGCTTCCGGCCGGACCTCATTCACATCACCGGCCCCAGTGAGCTCGGCCTGTTCGGGGCGTTCTTCGCGTGGCGTCGCGGCATCCCGCTGGCCGCCAGCTGGCACACCAACGTGCATGAGTACGCCGGACGCCGGCTGCTCAACAACGCACAGGCCCTTGGGCAATTCGGCGTCGGAGCTGCAGCAGCGGCAGAGTGGGCCTCCATGGCCGTGCTGGCGCGTTTGTATCGCCGTGCGGATGTCATCTACGCCCCCAACCGGCAGCTCTGCGCCTTGCTCCAGGCTCGCATCGGAAGACCGTGCCACCTCATGCAGCGCGGCGTCGACACCGTGCTGTTCACCCCCGGGAAGCGTACCCGCCAAGACGCCTCCCCGTTGACGCTCGGCTTCGTGGGGCGCTTGTCGGTCGAGAAGAACGTGGCTCTTCTTCCGGTGATCCATCGCGATCTGGCATCGCGTGGGCTGGCCCCGCGCTGGGTTATCGTCGGGCACGGGGCAGAGGAGCGCCACCTGCGCCGGGAGCTCGGCGCGGCCGCCACCTTCACCGGCGTGCTGCGCGGGGAAGAGCTGGCTAGGGTCTACGCCGACATGGACCTGCTCGTCTTCCCATCGCACACGGACACATTCGGCAATGTGGTGCTTGAGGCGCTCGCCAGCGGCGTTCCCGCGATTGTCACCCCGGACGGCGGCCCGGCTCACATCGTCCAGGACGGCCTGACCGGGTGCATTGTGCCTGACGAGGCCTTTGCGACCGCGATCTCTACGTTGGCAGCCCATCCGGAACGCATGGCAGCCATGCGCCGGCAAGCGCGCGACTACGCCTTGACCTGCTCCTGGGACAGCGTCTTCGAGGGCGTATTAGCGGCGTACCCGGTGGCCTGAACGGTGCCGCCCGTGTACCTCGCGCGCCACCGGCTCAGCGCCGCCATGGTAGATCTCGCCCAGAAACACCGCATGCGGAGGAAGCGCCAGGTGAGTTGTTGTCTGGCCGGTCATAGCCTCCTTGCCAAAGGCAAACAGCGGCCGCAGTCCCCCGGGGCGCATGCCGGCAGCCTGGAGATCGCTGTCCAGCGTCAACAGCACAGGTTGGTCGGTAAGGTTGGCGGCAACCACCACGTTGGCCACGGTCCGCGAACCCGCCGGCGCACGCCGAATCCAGACTAGAGCTCCGTCGGCGTCGCGGTTCAGCATCGTCTGCGTGCCATTGCGGAGGCTCGCGTTGTCGTGATGCAGCCCGATCAGCTGACGATAGGCGTTCAGCAGCGACCTGGGGTCGCGGTCTTCCGTGATCACATTCAGGACGGGGCCATTGGTCGGCGCGACGGGCAGCGTCCCCGCCGTGAAGCCGGGCAGTGTGTCGGCGTCGGGCGGAGCTGGCGGAATATTAGCGTCCACAGCGACATGCGCTGGGGCTGCCATTCCCGCCGTCAGGCTGCGCGGAGGCGGTTGGTACGGGTGGTATGCGCCGTATTCGGTCTCTGAAGCGGGCTTTGGGACTTCGGTATGTTCGGTAGGAGCCGGGGTGTGGTTCGAGGGCGTCCACTGCATCACGGGCAGCGCTTTGCCCGCGCTCGCGCTGCTGTCCGCAACGGCCGGGTACAGATCGAGACCCAACTCATCGCCGAAGTCGAAGATCGCGGCGCCGCGGGAGGCCAGCAGCATGGCCGCATCGGCCGCCGCGTTGGGAGAGGCGCTCGCCGGATCTGCCGCAAACTGCAGCACTCCATTCGTTTCCGCGTCCGCCCCCGCGCTGGCGGCCGCCAATACGGTCCGCAACTGCACAACACCCGCCCCCGCTACCGGCAGAGCCGCCGCGGTGACCAACTGGCCCCCGTGCCCTGGGGTCGTCGCGGTTGCGCCACCCCTCTCCCGCCTCCGGAGTGGGGCAGGTGCGCTGATGGCAGCGCCCGGGATGGGATCACTGAGCAGCACGCGCTCTCCTGGCAGGCTTTGCAGCATCTGCCGCAGCGAGGCGGCCAAGGCCGGGTACCCGCCGTCGGCAGCAGTTACCCTTCCCGCCGGGGGCAGGGCCACCCCGGCCACGCCCGCACCCAGCCAGCCATGGACTGTATTCAGCAGGGTGTCGTGTGGCCCCTGCAACAGGGCCGGGTTCAGCGCAATCACTACCCGCAGGTGGTGCCGGCTGGCCTCACGCACCAGGTCTTCCAGGCCGTCCGCGTCGAAGCTGCCCTCCAGTAGCAGCGCATCCACACCCACGGATTGCAGGTAGTCCAACCGTTGAACGATGCCCTGGAGATCGCCTTTGCCGTTCCCGCTGCCGTCTTGAAACCGCGCCGGGTCCATGCGGTAGAACACGGCGCGCCGCCACCAGGCCTCGGGCGCCACGCCCGATCCAGCCCACCCAGGTCGGGCCAGCACCTGGGCTGCGGCCGGGAGAACTCCCGCCAGGCAAAGGCCGAGAACAATGCGCTTCACGTGCAGTACCAGGCCCTCGCTCCACTCCGGCGAGCCGATCTCGCCCTGCTCAAGAACGGATGCGCCGCTGCCGTTGCCGCAGAACAGCGACGCACCCCAAGGTCATACCAGGAGAAGATCCGCGTAGACGGCGGTGTCCCGCCGAATCACCTCGCCCACCGATACATCGATCCTACGCCGGAACATGGGACCGGCGAAGGTGAAGGTGTGGAACTCGCCTCGCTCCCCACAAGGGTCCACCCCGGGTGGCAGGTCGGCCAGCAGTTGCGGGGTAAACGCCCGTCCGGCAAACGCCATGTCGAGCCGCTGCGGATCAATGCAGGCCAGATGCGCCTGGAGGCCGCCGGCGATCATCTCGCGCGCGAGCCGGTCGGTTGGTTCACCCCAAAGTGGAAACAGCGGCTGGAGTCGAAACGGGGCAAGCGCCGCCTCGCGGTAGCGGCGAATGTCCTCCAGAAACAGGTCGCCAAACGCGATCCCATGGAGCCCTTCGTCCACCGCACGTTGCAGCGCAGGGTTCATGGCTGCCTCATAGTCTGCGTTGGTACATGGCCAGGGCAGGTCCACGGTCCACAACGGCAGACCAGCGGCTTCGGCCTGTTGTTGCAGCAGTTGCTCGCGAAATCCATGGATGGCGACGCGGCCAAAGTGGCGGTTCACCGTGGTCAACAACCCTACGACCTCAAACTCGGCCGAGTTTGCGGAACGCAGCCGATGCAAGGCCCAGGCGCTGTCCTTGCCGCCGGACCAACTCAGCAGGATGCGTCTCGGGGAAGCTTGCAGTGCCTGGCTCACATGCCGAGGAAAGAGCGATACCGCGCTTCAAGCACCCCAGTGCTGCGCGCGAGGTTCACCTTGGCCACATTGAACTGGTAGGTCGCACTCACCAGCTGGGCCTGCGACCCGATCACCGCGGCTTCCGCGTCCACCACTTCCAGGTTGTCGGTAACGCCCGCAGTGAATCGTTCCCGGGCATCGGCGAGCTCCTGTTGCGAAAGATCGGCATTGCTCCGCGCCACGCGCACAAGCTGCGAGGCCGTTTCAACGTCCAGCAAGCTGGTCCGAATCTGTGCGTCGATTGTTCCGCGCAGGTTCTCTTCCTGGTCCCGCAGTTGTTGCAGTTGCGACTCGGCGGTGTCCTGCTCGCCCCGTTGTGCCGCTTCACGGAAAACCGGGAACTTGACGCTGCCTTCCGCCGTGAACACGCCGTGGTACAGCCCCGTGGTCTCACCCAGGACGCCATAGAAGCCGTTCACCGCCAACGTCGGCAGACGCTGATACTTCACGGCCTTCACCTCGTGACTGGCGACAATGATGCTTTGCTGCAACGCCAGGAGGTCATTGCGGTGCGTGTACGCCGTCTGCCTCGCCTGGTCCAGATCCAGCTCGCCCAATTCGGAATACGGTGCCTCGTCCGTCAGGTCGAGCTCTTGTCCGGCCGGCAAACCCATCACCCGGTTGAGCTGAATACCGTCCTTATCGAGCTGATTGTCTGCCGAAACATGCGCCTGCTGCCGCTGTTGGTATTCCACCTGGGCGCGCAGCACGTCCAGCTTGATGCCTACGCCGGCCACATCCAGTTGCGTCGCCTGGTCCAGCAGCGCCTTGGCTGCGGTCTCTTCGGCGATGGCGTTGTTCAGATTCGCCTGGTCAGCCAGAACCTTCAGGTACGCCGTCGTTACCGCCTGCACGAGTTGCTCGTCCGAATCCGCAACATTCAAGTCAACGGCCTTGAACTCAGGCTTGATGGCCCGGTACAGCTCAAAATCAGGCAGGTTGAAGAGCTGCTGATCCAGACTGATCTGCGCCGTGGTGGTATTTACCTTCACGATCGTCTGCAGCGTGCTCGGGTTGATTCCAAAGTCTTCAAGCAGCGGGCCGACCTTGGTCGGGTTGAAGCCGAGTGCGGCCAGGTTCAGCTCCTGCGCGGTTGAAGCTGCGCGGAACTGAAGGTTCGGGAAGAGTGCGTTGGCGATCTGGCCGCGGTAGCCGCGCACGGCGCGCTGATTGGCGTGCTCATACTTGAGCCGCAGGTTGCGCTGCAAGCCCAGCGAGATCGCGTCGTCAAGCGACAGCGGCAAGGGGCCTTGCTGGGCCTTTTCCACCGCAAAGCCGCCCGGCCCGGGGGTTGTGCCGGGGGCCGTGAACTTCACTCCGGAGCCCGCGGGCCGCACAATCCCGGTACCCTGCCCGGCGACCAAGGTGCTGGGCGCTTGCGGAAGTCCGGGAGCAACCTCTGCGGCTGCAACCGGACCCGCCGCTGGAGAGGCAGGCGATGCCGAAGGGGCCTGCGCGAAAGCGGCCCCGCACGGCGCAAGAAGGGCCGCGGCTGCCGCCGTGAGGAGTTTGGAACAGATCTGCACGCCTATTTAGAGTGCCATGCCACGTTCCGGGATGCGAACTTCTGTGGGATGTTCGTCAGGAAAACGAACACCGGGCGACTAACGGGTAAGCTCCCGGAGCGCCGCCTGCAGGTCCGGGACCTGCGAGATGTGCCATTCCGTCTTTACCTCGTCATCCTGCTGGCCGATGGTCTTGAACAGCAGCGCCCGCCCGCCAATGTGGACATGCGTCTCCGTGATCTGCCATCTGCCTGGCGCGAGCTCCCGGCGTTCCACGTTGAAGGTACCGCCTTTATCGATCTTGCCGAACAGCCCAAAGCCGAATTTCACGTCGTCGGTCAGCGTGCCCCGTAGCGACTGGATGCGGTTACCCTCGCGCGCCACGGTCATCTGTCCGGCCATCACCGCCAGCACGCGTGCCTGCATGTCCGGGGGAGTGAAATCCGGGTTTGGGTGGAACTTCAGCTGGACCGCCTGCGGTGACTCGCTGACCACGCTCCACACAAAGGCCTCGGGCAGCATCTGGAGAAACTCCTGCGCCTGTGCGCCGTCGCTTTCCGCAGCCTTGCGGCGCCGCGCCAACTCTTCCGGGCTGTTCACGAAGGTCCTGAGCCGATCTGCCTCCTTTGCCGCAGCGCTGCCGCTCAGCGGCCGGCCGTTCAGCTCAATCAGTCGCCGCAAGTCGCCCTTGGGCGTCTCGATCACCTGGTACACAGCGTCTTTCCCAGGCTCAACATCGTGGTCGCGGTATTCCCACGGAGTCTTATCCGTGCGCGCGGCATTGAGTTCGGCGGCAACTGCCTGCTTCACCACCGCCAGCGCTGACGGCTCCGAGGCCTCGCCGTACATGGGCCGGCAGACCAGGGCCAGCAGGGCAGAACAGGCAAGCCAAAGGATCACGCTTTTCCGTTGCGCGCCCCGAACCCTCTTTCCAATGCGACACGCGAAACGATCAGCCATCATGATCCGTTCTTGAACTACTCCAACAGAATTTTGACAAAGGATCCTTCGGGCAGAGTTTTGCCCCCAAGCGGGTGCACGACGCCGTCCCGTACAAAGCCACGCAGCATGGTGGGCTGCGCGTCCACTGGCTTAGACGTGGGTTCCATCCGTGCAGGGGCAGGCGGTGCCGTGGCACGCTGCGGGTACGGGGTTGCCGTAGCGGGCGGCCGGCTTTCGGCTGCGCCCGCGGTCTTGCCCATGCCGCGATCCATGGCCTCGTTCGCCAGCCGGTCCGCGACCTTGTTTTTGTTGCGAAGCGCGTGATGGAGTTCGAATCCCTTCAGCTGCGCGATCCGGCGCCGCGCTTCTTCGTGCAGGGGCTTCAGATCAGGCGAGTTCACCTTAAACTTGCCCTGGATCTGCTTCACCATCAGCTCGCTGTCCGAGATCACGCGCAGCTTCGGATGACCATGCTCCAGCGCCCAGGCCAGTACGGCCAGCAGACCGGAGTACTCGGCGAAGTTGTTGGTACGGAACCCGAGAAACTCGCTAAGCTCGGCGAGCGGCGCCCCGGCACCATCCACCAGGACGGCGCCAAAGCCCGCCGGGCCCGGATTGCCGCGCGCGCCACCATCACAGTGGGCGAGAATCCATCCCTCCGGCAACGGTGGCAGCTCTGACGGCACAGCCTTGGGGCGAGAGGGGTACTTGCGAAAGGGAGGTCGACCCCCCGAAGGGCGACCGTCATCAGGAAACAGCGAAGCCATCGGTGGTTAGTGTAGCTGCGATGGTTGCGAAAGACGAACGCCACGAACGCAAAGAGCGCCAAGGTACGCAACGGATCCAGAGTCAACACCGGCTTCGGGATTTCAGGACGGCAACGGACACCGTCGCGTACCTTGGCGTCCGTCGCGCTCTTTGCGTTGGTCTTTATGAGACCTCAAGCCGATCCAAGCGGCTTCAGCAGAGTCACCTTGCCGTCCGAGGTTTTGCGGAAGGCATGCAGCTCCTGCCCATTTACGTCGATGTGGCGCAGGACCACCGCTCCATCCACAATCTCCAGGTCAGAAAAGCCAAGCACCTTGGACCCGAATGGGCCACGCTTGGCCGGGTCCGTGGTCCAGTTGACTAGTTCCGCCCCACCGCCGCCGGAGATGACAAAGCTGGTCGGATGGCCGGCAAATTCAATGTGCTGCAGGTCATGGTCGTGCCCGGTAATCCAGAAGTCCACCTTGGCCTGCCGCACCATGGGCTCCCAACGTTTCAGCAGCAACTTGTTGTCCTTGTGGACACCGTTGGTGTACAGCGGGTGGTGGCAAACCACCGCCACAAACGGCGTTGTGCGCGGCTTGGCCAACTGCGCCTGGAACCACGACTCCTGCTCTTCCGTGTGCTCGCGGCTCATGGTGAAGCTCCACGGGAACGGATCGTCCTTCGTACCAGGCAGGTTGGAGTCCAGGCAGATAAAGGTAATCACCGGGTTCTTTTCCGGCCAGGTAAACGTGTACCAGTGGTCCGGCATCGTCCAACGCGTCTTTACGTGCTTCGGATAGGCCAGTTGCAGGTCGGCCTTGCTGTCGATCCGGTGCTCGTAGTCATGATTCCCAAGCACAGCATAGAAGGGGCAATGGAAGTGCGAGGTCGGGTACATCTGCTCAAAGTCGGTCTGCCAGCGTGGGCAGTCCAGCCCGCCCAGCATGTTGCCGTACCAGTTGTCGCCGAGCAGGAACACGGCCTGGGGATGCACCTGTTTGCCGTCAACGTAATGCTTCATCTGCTCGGCAACCGCTTTCTGCTGCTGCGGATAGTGATCCGCACCCCAGTCGCCAAGCATCAGCATGTGCGGGTTGGCCGGATTGGGGGCAGGGGAGTCCTCGCCCAACGGCTCGGCAAAGAGTGCCCCGGGGCTCATCGCCGCCAGGGCGGAAAAGGCAACCGTCTGGCGCAGAAATCGACGGCGATTCAGGGTGTCAGGCTGAAACTTGGGCAACAAGAGTTCTCCGGGAGCAGTGCGGGCGCCGCTCAGCAGGTTGGACGTCAAAACCGGTCCCGATGACGCGCGATGTGCGATGTGGCTAAGCGAGGCGCCGGTGTTTGCGCATCGTATCGAACATCGCAGGCACGTAGCGGAGAGCCGATGAAAGCAGTTTTCACTGCCCTTGTTCTAAGTGCATTGCCTTGTGGGGCAGCCGCCGCGCAGGCGCTACCCACAGCCTCACGTGAGCCCATCGAGGTGGGTGCCGCATTCTCGTTCGGGTCGCCGGGCTACCAGCAGACTGTCACCTACGTGCAGGGTGTCACCGTCTACGCCAATGCCGGCCTACGTGGGCGGTTGGCTGCGCAGATCGATGTTCATCTGGATAGCCTGATCACGCCAATCGACATTGGCGAGGACACCTATCAGATCGGGCCGCGGTTCAATCTGCTGCACGAGGATCGCGTCAACGTGTACGCAAAGGCGCTTGGCGGGCTGGGACGATTCTCGTACCAGGCGGGAACGTACCCGTTCCCGCGCACCGACACCTACGGCGTGTTCTCGTTTGGGGCAGGCATTGAGTACCGCCTGTCGCGATCGATCGACATCCGGGCCATCGATCTTGAGTTTCAAAGCTGGCCCGGTTTTCCGGGCGGCTCCCTGCATCCCGTGGTGGCGTCCATGGGGCTGGCGTGGAGGTTGTAGCCTCTCCACGCCAGCGCCTCCGAGCAGGTTACCGGGCGGGCACGGAACCGACCGGGGTCGCCGCATCCGTACGCGGCGGCCGCACGATAAACGGCAGAACGGCGGAGACGAGCAGGACCACCGCCAAAATGTGGAGCCCTGTGGCGTAGTGCCCGGTCGACTGCCGTGTGTGCGCGATCAGCGATGGACCAAAAGCGCTCGCAAAGCCCCAGGCGGTCAGCATCAGGCCGTAGATCGGACCAACATACTTGGGGCCGAAATAGTCAGCAGCGAAGGCGGGCATGGTGCCGAAACCGCCGCCGTAGCAAAGCAGGATGATGAACGCCACCACGGTCAGCGTTGCCTGCGTATTGACGTTGGGCAGCATGTAGAACAGCACAGCCTGCAGCAGGAACATGATCAGAAACACGAACCGCCGCGGCATCAGATCCGATACCCAGGCCCAGAAGATGCGGCCGGCGCCGTTGCCGAAGCTGGCAATACCGACCATGCCTGCGGCCGCCAGGGCGGTTACGCCGGCAAGCTCCTGAAACATGGGCGCTTCCTGCGAGATGATCGAGATACCGGCCGAGGTATTGAGGAAGAGCAGCAGCCAGAGCGCCCACCACTGCCAGCTCCGCAGGGCTTCGGCCAGGGTGAAGTCGCGGGCCGCTTCCGTCTTCTTGAGCGCGGCGGAGGGCGTCCAGCCTTCAGGCTTGTAGCCTTCGGGCGGGTTCTGCATGAAGTAGCCGCAAATCACGCCGACGATGAGGAAGGCGATGCCCAGGTAGAGGAAAGTGGTCAGCACACCAACGCTGGCAATCAGGTGTGTGGCGATGGGTGCGGTGATCAGGGCGCCGGCACCGAATCCGCCCACCGCAATTCCGGTCATCAGACCGCGTTTGTCCGGAAACCATTTGACCAGCACGGAGATCGGCACGATGTAGGCGAAACCCAGCCCGATGCCGCCGATAACGCCGTAGGTCAGATAGAGCCACCACAGCCCAAGCTGCGATTGGCTGGCCAGCGCGACGCCGATCCCGTATAGCAGCGCACCAGTCATGGCGACGACTCGCGGCCCGCTGCGGCCCGCCCACAATCCACCGAAGAACGCGGCGAATCCGAGCACAAAGATCGCGATGGTGAAGGTTAGAGTGACTTGTTCGATCGACCAGCCGAAGTGCGTGGTCAGCGGTTTACGGAAGACGCTCCAGGCATAGACCGCACCCAGTGCAATCTGTAAAAACACGGCAGCAGCAGCAATTCCCCATCGCTTGCTTTGCATTTCTTTGATCCTCTCGACGCGCACTGTATAGGCACGACGGTGCGTTCGTCACGGCTTTGTTGTGATGCGCTGGAGAGCAGTGACGATGGGTGGTGCGCAGAGACTTGATGCCGTCGCAGTGTGCCGGCTTGTTTCAGGTCACTCCGGTAAGAGCAGCTTTACCCGCGAGTGCAGCGCAACGTTACCAAAGGCGGCGAATGCCGAAGACATCCAGCTTGGGATCGGCGCTGATGATGGGGATGTCTTCCGCGAGGGCGTGGGCCGCGATGATGCGGTCAAAGGGATCCCGGTGCTCGCCAACGAGGCGGCCCGCTCGCAGAGCGATCTCTGGTGTAATTTCCTCCAGCACATAACCCGCCGTGGTCATGTGCTCGAGGAAGTCGCGCTCGAACTCCTCTGCCCAGGGTAGCTTCCCGATCCGAACCTTGGTAGCAATCTCCCAGGCACTTGCTGCCGAAACAACGATCTCGTGGTCCTCGGCAGTAATGGCCGATGCCGCAGCTCTGCTCAACTGCGTGGGGCTCAGTACTGCCCAAAGGACGGTATGGGTATCGAGTAGCACCTTCAATGGCTGTCCCTCGGCCGAAGCTCAAGTAGGGGATCGTCGCTATACCCACACTCCTCATCGGAAAGGGGCTCCCAAAAAGACTCTGGCAGAACGAAGTCGGGACTCAGCATCGCGCCCAGGCGCTTTGGCTTCTTCTTCTCAATCGGCTCCAGCTTCGCTACGGGCGTCCGCTCGCGGCCCGACGTAATCACTACCGTTTCGCCCGCCTGAACCTTCTTGATCAGCTCGGAAAGGTTTGTTTTTGCTTCGAAGATGGTCGCGCTTACCACGGGTTCAACCTCCTGCTAACCTAGCTTAGCAGCTTTCAAGCTCATCACTACACCGGCCCCGAAGCAGTTTGCTCACCACCGTGCCAGGC
Source organism: Granulicella sp. (assembly GCA_965198515.1). GTDB lineage: Bacteria > Acidobacteriota > Terriglobia > Terriglobales > Acidobacteriaceae > Granulicella. The sequence goes on from CBDAPO010000005.1 coordinate 253,981, forward strand.
GTTCGTCCATATCGATGTAGCACCTACCTGACTCCGGAGTCAGTACCAAGCATGAGCATCTCCCCCGCCATTGTCCTCCCCGGCGAGACCACCCGTCGGCGCGTCAGCCCCTTTGCGCTTGGCCTGCAGGAGACCCTGGGGGCAGCCTCAGCCACCCCCGCGGCAGTAGAATCGGCGGCAGAACGCATGCCGAAGGTTGAAGCCAGATCCGCCGGGCAATCCGGAACTCGTCTCCGCCTCACTCCACAGGAGATGGAGGCGCGGGCCCAGCAGCGCGCCGAAGATGACGAACTGATTCGTGCCGCGCAGAAAGGAGACCGCTCGGCCTTTGACTCGCTTGTCCGCCGCTATGACCGCAGCGTGCTTCGCCTTGCACTCCACATGCTCGGCAACGAGGAAGACGCGCAGGATGTGCATCAGGAGGCCTTCATCAAGGCCTACCGGCACCTGTCGAACTTTCGCTTCGAGTGCTCGTTCTACACGTGGCTGTACCGGATCGTCACCAACCTGTGCCTCGACCAGCTTCGCCGCCGCAAGAGCCGCCGCGAAGACCCCGGCACCGTGCTCGATTCCTCCGGCGAAGAGATGGACCTCATGGCCAATGTGCAGGACGACCGCGCCACGGCCGATCCGGACCGCGAGCTTGTCCGCAAACACCAGCACGCGGCCATCCAGAGCGCGCTCGATGAGCTGACGCCAAGGGAACGAACGGTTTTTGAACTGAAGCACTACCAGGGGCTCAAGCTGCGCACCATCGGCGAGATGCTCTCAACAACAGAAGAAACAGCCAAAAACACTCTCTTTCGCGCCACCCGCAAGCTTCGTGCCCGGTTGGCCGAAGTGCGGTAATCAAACACCGGCAAGCGTAGCAAGTACGACGAACAACCCAGCACCACCAAGCGGGCAATCACAGAACGACCCGCACCTGCAGCACCTTTTTGAGAGGCCACACGAGGAACGCACCATGCGATGCCAAGACGCGCAGGAAAGCATTGTTTTAGCCCAATACGGAGAGCTCTCCGACGAGCTTCTGCTTCCACTCGAACAGCACCTGAACACCTGTGAAGACTGCCGCCGGGAGTGGAACGCGTACCTTGCGCTGAGCGAAACGCTCGCGCTGGACCCGGTCGTTGACCCTTCCCCCAACCTGCTCGCGGCTTCCCGCATGCGCCTGGACGAGGCTCTGGATGCGCTGCCCCCGCGCTCACTGTCCCAGCAGATGTTCGCGAACGCTTTCCGCTGGGTAGGCTTCGTCTCGGGCTCACCGGCGCTGGCCACCCTGCTGCTGGGCGTTGGGTTTCTTGGCGGCAACGCGCTGACCCGCTACCAGGTGCGGCACACGCCGCCCAAGCAGGGCCCCGTGGTCATCTCCCACCCGATGCAGGGCGATATCGCCAGTGTTTCCGGCATCCGCCAGACCCCGAACTCCGACCGTGTCGAAGTGGAGTACAACCGGCTGGTCCCGGAAAGCATGCAGGGCTCGATGAGCGACCCGGAGATCCGCAACCTGTTGCTCATGGGCACAAAGCTTGCCGCCAACAGCAAGGCGCATGAGGCAGCGGTGTCCCTGGTGGCCGACGAATGCCGCACGGGTCACGCCTGCGGGTCTACGGACGGCTCGGAAAGCGGCTCTGGCGATCTTCGCCTCGCCCTGGTCAACAGTCTTCGCTATGACAAGAGCGCCGCGGTGCGTTTGCATGCGCTCAACGGTTTGGAGCCGTATGTCGCGGAGGATGTGCATGTGCGCGACGCGGTGCTGGAAGCGCTGATGCACGACAAGAGCGAGGCTGTGCGCACACAGGCGATCTCCATGTTGTCGCCCGTCGGTGCGGACTCCAGCGTTCGCCAGGCCCTTCGCACGGTGTCTACGGAAGACGCCAACCCTGCAGTACGCAATGCGTCGTTCCAGGTGCTGCAAAGCGCTTCGGACGTTGAGTAGGCCGGCCATGCTGCGGTCACCTTCTGCTGTGAGCACGCTCTCGCTGCCTGTTTTTGTCCATCAACGCGGACCGAAGGTCCTTGGGAGCATGTTGCTCGCCGGCTCTCTGCTCTGTGCTGTGCAGCCGTCGTGGGCGCTGCACCATGTCCCGTCCGGGCACGGGCACACCGGCCTGCGCGGAACTGCGAACGGCCATGCGCAGGGCTATCTCGGCATCGAGTTCCACGACATACCTGAGGACCAGGTGCAGGCCCTGCACCTCAGCAACAGCCGCGGTGTCGAGGTTTCCATGGTGGACCACGACGGCCCTGCCGGCCAGGCGGGCTTGCGACCGCACGACATCATCGTCAGTCTGAACGGCCAGGCCATCGCCGGTGCCGAAACCCTGCGGCGCATGATCCACGACGCCGGCGCCGGCATGCAGATTGCACTCACGGTCATTCGCGGCGGCCATCCCGTGACGCTCACCGCGAAACTGGCCAACCGTGACGCGGTGGACCGCGCGGCCATGGCGCACCTGGCGGCCAACGACACTCCGCCTCCATCGGCTGCTTCCGGCACCATGGTGTTTGGTCTCGTGGAGGCCTCCCCGGCCGCCGAACCCGCGCCAGACCCCGCCGAAGCTCCTGCACCGACCGCCCCGGCGACCCCGCCGCCCGGCTCCGGCTTTATCGGTCACATCGTGCACGGCAGCATCTACACCGGGGCTGTGCTCGACACCATGGAACCACAACTGGCGGGCTTCTTCGGTGCGCCGCAGGGAACAGGCCTCCTGGTGCACTCTGTTTCCCCGGGCAGTCCCGCGGCCAACGCCGGTCTACGTGCCGGCGACGTAGTGGTCCGCGCCGACCTGTACACCATGCGCAACACCGCAGACTGGACCAAGCGTCTCCACGCCGCCAAAGGCAAACCGATCACGCTTTCCGTGCTGCGCGACAGGCGGGAACTGACCCTGACGCTGCAACAGGACTTCAAGCACCACTCCATGGTGGAGTGGCCGACGCTGTTCTAGCCTCCGTCAGCCAGAAGCGCTTACTTCGCTACCGGCTTGCCCTCCTGCACATAGTTTTTGTTCCAGTTGGGGATCTCCACCACATACGTTCCGGGTTTCTCGATCACCGCCTGGCAGCCGAGCCTCGAGTTCAGTTGCAGCCCTGGGGCAAGGTCCATGCGGTCGAGTTCTTTCTCTTCGGCCTCGGTGAGGTTCTTGGAGCCTTCGAGCACGAAGAGGTGGCAGGTAGTGCAGGCGCACACACCGCCGCAGGCGTGGTCCAGGAAGATGCCGTAATTTTCGGCAACATCCAGAAAGCTCATGGGCTCTCCGTGGCCGTCGTAGGGCAGGGAACCGAAGGGGAACTCGACCGTTTTGTTTTCCGGTTTAAAGGTCACGCGCACCATGTTGGGCGCGGGCGGCAGGGACAGATCGATCTCGGGCAGCGGTTTGGCTTCGTGTTCAGACATGACCCCTCCAGTGTAGAACCCTTCGCGCCCCCTTTCAGCGGGCCTTCATGATTGATCCCATGGTTGTGTCCCGTACGGCATTTCCGTCCGTCCGGAAGCAACTGTGATCTTCAAGGTGCAACGGCACCAGCCGCTCCCTGGGGCGCGTCTTACAGACAGCCCTACCATCCGGTTCTCAGGAAGAAGATCCCGCGTGCGTTCCTTCAGAGTTTTGGGTCTGTTCTGTGTTGTTGCGCTTGTTCTTACGCTTGCAGGTTGTAACGGCGGCGCTATCCCTGGGAGCTTCACCCTGGCAGTCTCCCCCGCAAGCGTCAGCGTGCAGGCCGGCAGCACAGTCCAGTTCAGTGTGAGCGCGGCAGCGACCGGAAACTTCAACAGCACCGTCACGGTCGGCATCGCGGGACTGCCCACCGGTGTGACCGCCAGCCCCGCCACTCTGACGCTAACGCCCGGCACCCCACAAACCGTGACGCTGACCGCAGCTTCCGCGGCCGCAGCCGGCAACAGCACTGTGACGCTCACCGGCACGGGAGGCTCACTCGGTCAGACGGCTACGGTTGCGCTCACCGTCACGCCCCAGCCCACCTTTACGCTCGCGATCACTCCGGCCACCTTGGCAGTACAGGCGGGCGCCAGCGGACAATTCAGCGTCACGGCGTCGCCCTCCAACGGCTTCACTGCGCGCGTCACCGTAGCCGTCACGGGTTTGCCAGCGGGCGTGACAGCTTCCCCGGCGTCGCTGACGCTCACCCCGGGCACCCCGGCCACGGTGAGCCTCGCCGCGACCGCCACGGCCGCAGCCGGTGCCACCACGGTTACGCTCACCGGCACCTCCGGGTCGCTGACGCAGACTGCGACGTTGGCGCTGACCGTATCCGCCTCCCCGACCTATACCGTCAACCTCACGGAGCCATCGACGACTCTGACCGCCGGGGGCGCGGGTCTGCCGGTCACCTTCCAGGTGGTCCCGAGCGGCGGCTTCAGCGGCACCGTCGCCGTTACCCTATCTGGACTGCCGGCTGGCGTCACCGCCGCACCTGGCACCACGTTCAACATCAGTCCTGGCACAAACGCCACGGTCACCCTGACCGCCGCGGCTACAGCCACACCCGGCGCCATCTCCATCCAGGTCGCCTGGGCCACCACGGCCAACGTCACACCCACTGCTTCCAGCACAGTGCTGAAGCTGACGATCGCCCCGCCCACCGGCGCGGACGTCACGACCTACCACTACGACAACACGCGGCAGGGCTGGAACTCCAAGGAGGTTTTGCTGACCACGGCCAACGTTAACAGCACCACCTTTGGCCTGCTCGGCAACTACCCCGTCGACGGCAAGGTGGATGCGCAGCCGTTGTATCTCGGCGGGCTGACCTTCGGCACAGGCACCGCGGCCCACACCGACAACGTCGTGTTTGTTGCGACCGAGAACGACAGCGTCTACGCCCTGAACGCCGCGACCGGCGCACAGGAGTGGAAGACCTCCGTGCTGGGCAGCGGCGAAACCCCAAGCGACAGCCGCAACTGCGGGCAAATCGTGCCGCAGATCGGTATCACGTCAACGCCAGTGATCGACCGCAGCTACGGCACGAACGGGGCGATCTTCGTTATCGGCATGAGCAAGGATGCCACCGGCGCCTACCATCAACGCCTCCACGCGCTGGACCTGTTGAGCGGCGCTGAACTGCCTAACAGCCCTACCGAGATCACCGCTTCCTTCCCTGGCACGGGCGACGCCACGGCCAATGGCGTTGTTCCCTTCAGCCCCGGGCAGTATGTCGCACGCGCGGGTCTGCTGCTGATGAACAGCACGGTCTACGTTGGCTGGAGCAGCCACTGCGACATTCGCCCGTATACGGGATGGGTGATGGGCTACAGCGAAGGCACCCTGAAGCAAAGCTCCGTCATCAATCTCACGCCAAACGGCAGCGACGGCTCCGTCTGGATGAGTGGCTACGGCCTGGCCGCAGACACCTCCAGCAACATCTTCTTTGCGGACGCCAATGGGACGCTGGACGCGGGCTTCAACGGCAACGGCTTCCCCAGCCAGGGCGACTTCGGCAACGCCATTGTGAAGCTTTCCACCTCCGGCAACAGCCTGGCCGTTGCGGACTTCTGGGAGCCCTACAACACGGTTGCGGAGTCCGACGCCGATGTCGACCTGGGCTCAGGCGGGGCCATGCTGCTCCCGGACCTCACCGACAGCAAAGGCGCCGTGCGCCACCTGGTGGTCGCCGCCGGCAAGGACACGAATATCTACGTTGCCGACCGCGACAACATGGGCAAGTTCTCCGCTGCAGGCAGCAACACCACGCTGTACCAGGAGCTCCCAGGTGCGTTGCCGCAAGGGGCATGGGCAGGTCCGGCCTACTTCAACAACACCGTTTTCTACGGTGGCGTGAACGACAATTTGCGGGCATTTTCGATCACGAACGCCCTTCTCAGCAACGCTCCGACCAGTGTTTCCAGCGCAACCTTCGGCTATCCAGGAGCAACGCCGTCGGTCAGCTCCAACGGATCGGGGAACGGCATCGTGTGGGCGCTTGAGAGCACCGAGAACGCACCCGCCGTTCTTCACGCCTTCGACGCAAGCAACCTGCAGCACGAGCTCTACAACAGCAAGCAGGCGGCGAACAGCCGCGATGCTTTCGGCAATGGCAACAAGTTCCTGACGCCGGTGGTCAGCAACGGCATGGTGTTTGTCGGCACACCGTCGGGCGTTGCTGTCTTTGGGCTGCTCCACTGACGATGCGAAACAAGATGTGAGTGAGGCGCGGCGACCAAGCCGCGCTATTCCCGTACTTCCGTTCTCCGCGGCAGTACGCCTGCCGGCACAGATACAGTGTTCTGCCAATCAACCTGGAAGCTGCCGGTGTAGCCGAACAGCTTGCCCCAGCGCCGGTTGCTCACCACGACCTCAATGCGAAAGCAGCCGGCATCATCGTCATACCATTCGCATACCTCGGCCACGCCGCTGAACAGCATGGGAAAGCGAAACGCAACTCGCCCTTCATAGAAGCGCTGCTCCCCGGAACGAAGCCGCATGCCGCCGTTAGGCGCGACGCTCATGTCGATATCCACCGCGAGATGCTGATGCGTTCCCAGGTAGTCCACAATCTTGCCGCGCTGTTCGCTGTAGATCATGTAGGCGTCAAAGCGGCGTCGCCGGCCGACCTCAAAGGTGCGGAGCCACGTCACCGTTTCGCGCCCAAGCGCATCCTTGTAGGCATAGTTCTGGATGGTGAACGGCACCGCATGGCCGCGCTCCGGAAACATGATCGCGCGCCATGTGCCGATCCACAGAAACGGCAACGTGAACCAGCGACCATGCCACACGCGCTCCATGGTGCCGCGCCCAATCGCACCGATTCCGGCCGTGGAATCAAAGCCGAAACGGCGCTGAATCATGGGGTGCAGCTTCTGAAACTCATCGTGTCCGAGAACGCGCTCATAGATCGAACGGAAAGCCATCAGGGTTGGGCCTCAGCCGAGTGGGACAGGTGGTTTGCGCAGGCAGCGTGTGGCAAACGCGGTGTAGCGCCACGCGAGCCAGCCAATGACGCTCAGGGTAAAGACGCCAAGGTTCAGCGTCACAGGGTTGAAAGCAGCCTGGAGATACGCAGGCGAGGAGTGCGCCACCGCCACGGTCGCGAACACCATCGCTGCGGCACTCAGCAGCAGGTACGCCCGCCATCGCCATAGCAGCAGTCCAGCCAGGCCGATCAGCACCTCGGCCGTGCCCACCACGGGCAGCCATGCATCGGAAAGGCCGGAGTTGTGCAGCATCGTGAGCTCGTCGCCGTTGTGGAACAACAGCTTGGGGATCAGCCCATGCCACAGCCAGACGAACACGACGGCAAGACGGGCAAGCGTGTAGATGGTGCTGCACGTTCTTACCAACTCAGGCGGCACATCCTCATCCACCCAGAAGCGCAGCCGGTCGAAGCTCCACGCCGTGGCCCAGCCAATCAGCGGACGAAAGACAAGGTCAGCAGCACGACCAGAGAAGCCAAAGCGCGTGCGGTAGTCATACCAGGTGAAGAATCGCGTTGTGCCGGTGGCTGAAACGGGGACGTACTTCCAATAACCGCTGCCTTCTTCGATCAGCGACAACTTCGAAGCTGACCAGAAGCGCAGGGAAGAGGTGCGCACGCTCTGCGGTCCCTCCCGTGTAGCGATCGACTCACCCGTGCCAACGATCGCCCCGCCGAAACCGATGCGCGTGGCATAGGTAAATCGCTGCGGCTCGCTCTCATGGGCGCGAGGCAGATAGGTAATCTTGGAGAATCGCAGGTCCCAGCGTTGATGAAGAGCCGGGTCCTGCGTCAATTCCCACAGCCGCTCGAGTGAGCCGCGCATGCCCGCCTCAACGTACAGCCCACTGCCCATGGCAGCAGCCTAGCACCTGGGCTGCAGGGCTCTACCACCGCATTGAAAAGACCCTTAGTCCTCCGTTGATTCGCCGGGCGTTTCCGGGTTGGCTTCGGCACTTGTGAGTGCGTCCGCTGAAGTTTCACTCTCTGAGATCTGCGCCGGGGCAAAGGGATGCGGCGCCGTGGGACCTTCGCCGAGGCTTTCGCCAGCCGCGGCCATCGTCTTGCCGCCGATCGCGCCGCTCACCGCGGAGTCCATCATCAGCTCCGCCAGGCGTCGCGTCTTCTTGTCCAGCTGCTCAATCGAGTTGCGAATGATGCGGTAGTCATTACCGGTCAGCGAAGCTTTCAGGTCCAGCGTCGCAGCCTTGATCTGTTCGTGTTCGATGGAGGTCAACTGCTGCCATACGGGCTGCGCCATAGCCTTTTCTACGGCGTCGTAGATCGTTTGCCCCTCGTTCTTGGCCTCGATTACCTGCCGTTCATGCAAGTCCTGTTCTGCCATGTCGAAGCTCTCCAGAATCATCGATTCCACTTGCTCGTCGGTGAGGCCGTAGGTGGGTTTCACCTCCACCTGGGCCTCCTGGCCGCTGCGCTGCTCCCGTGCGCTGACATGAAGGATGCCGTTCGCGTCGATCAGGAACTTGACCTCGATACGCGGCAGGCCGGCGACCATGGGCGGAATGCCTTTGAGATCAAACCGGGCAAGCGAGCGGCAATCTTTCGCCAACTCGCGCTCACCCTGCAGGACGTGGATGGCCACATTGGTCTGCCCATCGACGCCCGTGGTGAAGTGCTCCGTCGCGCTGGCCGGGATGGTGGAGTTGCGCTGGATGATCTTCGCCACCACGCCGCCCAACGCTTCAATGCCAAGCGATAGTGGAGTCACGTCCAGCAGCAATAGTTCGTCCGTCGCCGCGTTTTCTGTCCCGGAAAGAATCTGCGCCTGCACCGCCGCACCGAGTGCAACGACCTCATCAGGATTCAACTCCGTATGCAGAGTTTTGCCACGCGCCTCCAAATCGAAGAGCTTGGCCACCAGCGCGCGCACAGCGGGAATGCGCGTCGAGCCACCGACCATCACGACTTCGTCGATCTGTTCAGGCGTCAGCTGTGCATCCTTCAGCGCCTGCCGTACAGGCCCTGCGGTGCGCTCGATCACGCTCGCCGCCAGGCCCTCAAATTGCTCCCGTGTAATTTCACGCAGGTACTGCTTGCCCTCGCCCTTTTGCTTGTCATTCCCGAAGGGAATCTCCGTTTGCGCCGAACCCGCAGGAATCTCAAGCTGAATCCGCGCACTCCCCTGCGACGACAACGCAATCTTTGCCTCGATGACTGCCTTGCGCAGAGCCTGGATCACCTCGGGCTGGCCGCTCACATCGACGCCCAGGTCACCCTTGATGTCGTCCAGCGCCACAGCCGTCAGCAGGTTGTCGATGTCGTCGCCGCCAAGGTGCGTATCCCCACCCGTAGCGATGACCTCGAAGATGCCCTCATGCAGCTTCAGGATGGAGATATCGAACGTTCCGCCGCCGAAGTCATACACCGCGATCACGCCGTCTTTGCCGCCATGCAACTTGTCCAGACCATAGGCCAGCGCCGCTGCCGTGGGCTCGTTCACCAGGCGCAATACTTCCAGCCCGGCAATGCGACCGGCGTCCTTGGTGGCTTGCCGTTGCGCATCGTTGAAGTACGCCGGCACGGTGATGACCGCCTTCGTCACCGGCCCGCCAAAGAAGCGTTCGGCGTTGCGTTTCAACTGCAGCAGGACATAGGCCGAAACCTCCGGCGGCGTCAGCGTCAGGCCGCCGACGTTGAGCTTCAACACCTCACCCGCCTGCAGGCCCCTGGCAAGCTTGAACGGGAACAACTTCAGCTCCGGCTCCACGTCAGTGAGGTCGCGGCCCATCAGGCGCTTGACGCTGTACACCGCGTTCTCCGGCTTGGTCAGCAGCACATCGCGCGCCGCATTGCCCACAGCAAAACCCTGCTCCGTGTCCTGATCGAATGCGACGACGCTGGGCACAATGGGCGAGCCGTCTTCGCCGGGGATGACCGCCGGCTGGTCGCCCTGCATGAATGCTACGAGCGAGTTGGTGGTACCAAGATCGATGCCGACGACGCGCTGCTGTTCTGCCACAAGTTGCTCCTGACGGGCAAACGGATGCCCGCTTCTATTGTCCTACCTCAACCGAATCCTCTGTACAGATGCCCCGGGCGCGCAGGATGATGCTGGCCAAACCACAACGATGCGGTCGCGATCCGCTACGCGTCTTAGGATTCGGAGCCAATACAGCCTCTGGACGGCACCGGAGCCAGCAGTGTCGGACGAATCCGCATCCAATGACGCATGAGCGAAGAGAAAGCCCGCCCATATGTGCATCTGCTGGAAGGCCGCAACCCGGCTGAGGTGCTGCGCGCCACACCGTCACGCCTGATCAAGGTGCTTACCGCGTTGCCACCCGAAACCATCGAGCACAAACCCGCGCCGCACAAGTGGAGCATCCGCGAAATCCTGTGCCACATGACGGACTGTGAGGTCGCCTGGGCCTGGCGCCTGCGCGCCGTCTATGGCGCCGACAACCCCACGCTGCAGCCCTTTGAGCAGGACGCCTGGGCACGCGCCTATGACGGCGTGGAGTACACCACAGAAGCTGCCCGCTCCACATGGGTGCCCCTGCGCCGCTGGAACGTTGCCTTGATCGACGGGCTGACCGAGGCGGACAAGCTCCGTCCCGCAACACATCCTGAGCTGGGCAACATCACGCTCTGGAACATCGTGGAGATCGCCGCCGGCCACGACCTGCATCACCTGAGCGCGCTCGAAAAACTCGTGCCCAACGCTGGGCCGCAGTAGCGGCTCAAAGTGCGGGGTCGATGCGCGCCTGCAGGTCAAGCGCAGGGAGCTTCGCATGCTGTTGCGCCCGGCCTTCCCGCAACCGCAGGAACGGCCGCTCCACACCTACGTACAGCAGCCCTGCCACACCGAGGCACGCGCTGAAGTACACGGGCAACATCCAGTATGTTTGGCTGGGTAGCCTGGGGAACAGCGTCAACAGCAGGTGCACGGCTTCCTTGTGCGTGAGATACAGGCTGAACGCCAGCGTAGCCAACAGGCGCGTGCCCGGGATGCGGACGCGCGCCAACAGGCCATTGGCGCTCAGGGCGGAAACCGTCAGCAGCGCAAAGCCGAGAGCCAGCATCGGGTAGCCTACGAGATCCGCTGTGACAGCTCTGGTTGAGAGCGAGTTAAAGCGGGGCAACATCAGCCATGCGGTCGCGCCCAGCAGCGCAAGGCCGCCGAAGGCCATCAGATGTCCGCGCCGATGCAGGGCTGCCCACCAATGCGGGCGAAAGGCACGTACCAGCGCCAGCGACACGCCCGCAAGCAGACCGTCCAGGCGCACATAGGTCGGGTAGTACATGGTCTCGATGTACCGTGTGCTGAAGTGTTCATCGTCCACACCCAGAGGCCGCAGGACGTGCGACACGACGTGTGCGCGCATGCCTATGCCAAAGACCAGCACCCCGATCAGGACCGCGTACACCTTCCAGGCGGCAGGGCGCCGCATCAGCAGTACCGTAAGCAACGGCAACAGCAGGTAGAAGTGCTCTTCAACGCACAAAGACCACGCATGCGAGAACGCCTGGTTCTTGCCGTAATCAATGAGCAGGTTTTCCGTAAAGGTCGCGAACTGCCACCAGCTTTGCAGCCCCGGCGCTTCACGCCAAACCGGCACAAACATATACAACAGCAGAACCGTAAAGAAGGCAGGCAGAATGCGGTAAGCCCGCCTGACGTAGAAGTCGCGAATGTCCATTGAGCCGCCCTGCAAATATGGCCGCAACATCTGCGAGCCGATCAGAAAACCGCTCAGCACGAAGAACAGATCCACGCCCATCCAGCCAAAACGAGCGGGGAAGTGCAATGGTTCCGGGAAGTAGCTGATCAGGTGGTACGGCATTACCCAAAGAATCGCCAGCGCGCGCAGCGTGTCCAGGCCATGGAGACGTGCGGGCGCGCTCCGTTGCTGCGTGCTATCGTTCGGGATCATCATCGCGCCGGTCCCCGTTCCGCTGCTTTCGACTCTTTTAAATACACCTGCTCAAACGCCTGCTGGGCCCGCGCGACGGCTTGCTGGTATCCATCCGGGTCAATCCAGACGCGATCGCCTTCGGCGGGCATCCGCTTGAGCTTCGCCAACATGTCGAAGAGGCTGCCGTGTGAAGCGAGAAACACATCGCAAGGCAACCGGTGCAGGGTCGCAAAGGCCGTGGTGAAGTCGCTCGCAATGCCCGGGTAGGACGCTGGCCTGCCCCCATGCACGCTCAGCAGCCGGTACTCGGAAAGCACACTCCAGCTACCCACGATCACTACGTTGCGCAACGTGTTCGCGGGTTCTCCGGGCATGTGAACCTGCATGGTCCAGGTGGTGCACCCGCGAGTATGGCCCGGTGTTCTGTGGGCGACCAGCGTCACGCCGCCCAGGGTCACAGCCTCGCCATCATGCAGAACATGGTCCACGCGTGCGGGTGGGAACTGCAGCGCCTTGTTGGGGCCGCCAAAAGCGAAGTCGGTCTTACCCCCGCTTTCCATCACGTCGACGTCGCCATCCATCACTTCGAGCTTTGCGCCCGTTTCGCGCAGGATCTCCGCCGCGCCGCCCGCGTGGTCCACGTGGGCGTGGCTGATCAGCAAGATTTTTACGTCCTTCCAGCGAAAGCCGAGCTTTTCCACGCTGCGGCGAATCAGCGGCGGGGAACTGGTGTAGTTGGCATTGACGAGGATGTCGCCCTGCGGCGTCGTGACCAGGTACGCCGCGAGATCGCGGCTGCCCACGTAGTAGAGGTTGTCTGCAATGCGGAACGGCGCGATGGGGATCGTCCAATCCGCGTTCACCGCCGCGCAGCGGGGCAGAGCTAGCAGGGCCAGCAAAAACAGGAGCGCAGCATGGATCGCACGGGTCGGCATCTATGCACAGCTTTACCAGAGCATCCTCTGCAACCCCTGTGCAGCGAACCGATCTGGTTACGTCGAAGGGCGTGCCGGCACCCTGCCGGGCTACATCAGGCGAAAGCGCTCCCGCATGAGGCGCTGAAATCGTGGCCGCCAGATGAGGTCGTAGGCGAGCTCCTTGCCGGGGAACATCGACAGCGCGGCTGTGCGGGCGTCCGCCACCATGGCGGCGGCCTCGTCATAGCTGAGCGTGTTGTCCTGCGCGATGACGCCCATGACCATGTTCATCATCATCTGGAGCCGCCGCAGCAGCTTGGCCTCTTCCCGGGCATCCTCCGCACTTTGCGGTGGGCTGTTGGCATCGGTGAGGTGGTCCGTGAGGCTGTCTGCGGTCTGGGCTGAGGTGGTGTTGTCAGCCGCTTTCAGGGTCGTTTCTGGATCTTTGCGCACCTCGCTCACCTGCACCTCCGTCCCGGGTCTCCGGTGAAGCTAGTTATACGCCCGCTCCGCCGTGACGGTGCCGTCCGGGTGCAGCAGGAGCGTCTCCGCTCCCATCCTGTCCGTGCGATAGGTCTTTACGTGCGCTGCCTCCAGCCGGTCCAGAACCTCCCACCGTGGATGCCCAAAGGTATTGTGTTGGCCCACGCTGATCAGGGCAGCCTTGGGCGCTACGGCGGCGAGAAACTCAGGGTTGGTCGACGTTCGACTCCCATGATGTCCCACCTTCAGCAGCGTCACTGGCTGCAGGCGTCCACTGGCCACCATGGCTGCTTCGCTTGGCGCTTCGGCGTCGCCTTCCAGCAGCACGCTGGCCCGTTGCCAGTCCAGCCGCATCACCAGGGAGTCGTCGTTGCGCGCCTCGCCGTAGTTCGCATAGCCACGCTGCGGAGAAAGAACCGTGGCCTGCATGCCTCCCCAATGGAGTTCGTCTCCGGCGGCCAGCCAGCGAACCTGGACCCCCAAGTGGTCCGCTTCGGCCAGCAGATCGCGCATGGCTGACGATTTGCCAGGCTCCAGGCTCAGCCAAAGCTCCCGTGGACGCAGGTCACGCAGCACCGCGGGCATGCCGCCGATGTGGTCACTGTGCCCGTGGGTGACCACAACGGCGTCCAGCCGGCGCAGATGGCGCGACCAGAGAAAGGGAGCCACCACCTGCTCGCCGACGTCCCACTTGGTCGCGATGCGGCCGACAGGACCGCCGGCGTCCACCAGCATCGTGCGGCCTTCGGGCGAGACGACAAGCACGGAGTCGCCCTGGCCGACGTCAATCGCGGTCACCTCCAGCACGCCCGGGTGCACGTAGGCGGGTGCCGGCCACACCGCCGCAACCGGCACACACAGCGCCGCTGCCAGGCCACCCCAGGCCAGTGTCGGCCGCCGCGCGCGCAGTCCCCAGATGGCGAAGGCCGCCAAAGCCCCGCAAACAAGGACGCAGACTGTTGGCGGCGAAGGCACCCGGAGGTCACCCAGCCTTGCGTGGCCTAACGCGCCGACAACAGCACGCACCAGGTGCAGCACGGCCGCGGTCACGATGGCGGGAGCAACGGCCAGCCATGGGCCGAGCAGGCCCAGCACAAAGGTCAGCACCGCAGCGCCGGCCAGCAACATCGCAAGCGGCGCAACAAACAGGTTGCCGGGCAGCGCCAGGGGCACCAGGCGATGAAAGTACACCGCCATCGGCAGTGCCATGCACAGCTCAATGGCCGCCGAGAACAGCAGGGCTTGCGCGACGGTGATTGCCAGTTGGACGCAGAGGCGTGGAAGAGCCGCGGCCCAGCGTTTGCCGGCAAGGTCGCGGCAAACCGAGCCCCACATGCGCAGTTGCACCCGGCGCGCACCGACCGTTGGGGGCAGGAAGGCATCCAGCTCGACCACGTGCAGGCGCGCCGCCGCGGAGCGCCATGAGCCGAGCCACCGCTCCCCCAAGGGCACGGCCAAGCCGGCGACGGCGAGGATGACCAGCGAGGTCATCTGGAAGCTGGCTTCGTACAACGCGCGTGGGTCGGCTACCAGGATCAGCAGCGCGGCCACGCCAAGGGCGTTCAGCCCTGATCCTTGCCGGTCCAGGGCTCGCGCAATCAGGTACAGCGAGCTCATTGCCAGGGCGCGCTGGGCGGGCACGCCGAAGCCAGTCAGAAGCGCGTACCCGAGCGCAAGGACGATCGTCACGGCAACCGAAGGGACCTCCGGCACGCGTGCCCGCCGAAGCAGCCAGAAAAGCGCCCCGGTCAGCATCGCCACGTGAAGCCCGGAGACGACAAAGAGGTGAAAGGTGCCGGTACGTTCGAAGCCGGCGCGCTGCTCTGCGCCCAGCTGGGTGCGATCGCCAAACAGCATCGCGGCGAGCATGCCGGTGTCCTCTGGCGTAAGCCGGAGCGGCCCGGGAAGACTGCGAATTGGGGATTGTCCGGGCAGAGCTTCCAGACGCGTCGCAGCCCAGTGCTGCCATTCGCCCAGCCGGCACCGCAGGCCGGGCGCACGCGTTTCCAGCACACGGACCGTGGTGACTTTGGACGTTCCGGTCGCGCCTACACCTTGCCCCAGAAGCCAGTCCGCGTAGGAGAAGGCTCCAGGATCGCGGTAGATCTCCGGTTCGCGAAGGCGCACCGGAGCTTCGATGACGTCGCCGCAATGTAGCGGAACAGCGCCGCCCACCACGGTCAATCGGAGGCCACCCTGCACGGGGTCCATCACCGAAACATCCGGTGTGACTCGCTCCACCGCATCCAGCACGAGATCGACGCTCTGAATCGCGGCGGCACCGTCGGTTTCCCACCCACCCGGTTCTACCTGCCACGGTTCCAGCGGCTGCACGGGGGCACCCTGCACAGGTTTGACCTCGCGGAGCGAACGGACCGAGGTGACCCGGCCACGCACCGTTCGGCTCAGGCCGTCGGCGTAGCCGTGCACCGCGAATTGGCGGTCGATGGGCGTTTGCACCTGCGCACACCAGCAGCCCACGGCCGTCCAGAGTCCAAGAATGACCAGCCACGATGCGCGCTTCGCCCACCGCTGGCTCGCGAAAAAAAGCCCCAGCAGGGCAAGAAGGCTCAGCAGCAGGCCCAGGGGCCCATGCCATTGCCGCGCACACAGGATGCCGCCCGCAAACGCCAGCGCGGCCAGCAGCATCGGCACGCCACGGGTGCGCAGCGGCTCCACGGGCGGACGCCCGCTCATCCAAAATGTGGCAGCACCAAAGCTCGGCATGGGAAGCGCTACCCTCGCCCCCTTGCGGAGGCGAGATCGACTGCTTCCTAGCCTGCCACAGCTCTGCGCCGAAGCACCATGACCGTTTCGAGGTGGTACGTCTGCGGAAACAGGTCCACCATGTGCAGTTCTGCGACATCGTACTCTGCCGCCAGCACCGTCAGATCGCGCGCCAACGTCGTTGGGTCACAAGAGACGTACACAATTTCCCTTGGAGCGAGGCGCCGCAACAGCGTGCAGGCCTCTTCGCCTGCCCCTGCCCGTGGGGGATCCAGCACAATCAGCTCCGGGCGCTCGCGCTGCAGAACGGCTTTACGCAGAAAGGCCAGCGTCGTCTCCTGCACCGCAGCGTCGCCAGGCCGCAGGCCCCGGCGCAACTCTTCCGCGGCAATCGGGCTTGCCTCGACCGCAGTCACCTGGGCGAAGCGCTGCGCCAGCGTGCGCGCAAACAGTCCGACCCCGGCAAACAAGTCCCAGGCCAGCGCGCCGCTCCGTTGCCCGCAAACCTGCTCTACCATCCGCGGCACCAGGAACCGGTTCACCTGAAAGAAGCTGCCGCGCCTGAGCCAAAAGCTGTGTTTCCCGACGCGGTACGCCAGGCCATCCGGCCCCCAGCCAGCAAGGGCCTCCAACGCGCGTCCGGACGCAACATGAAGACGCGATGCGCCCACCGACACCAGCGGCACGCCCGCCGCCACCACGCGCTGGGCCGTTCGCTCCAGGGCACCCTTGCGCTGCGGCACCGGCCCTGGGCAAAGCAGGTGCACCTGCACCTTGCTCGCGTCCGCATCGCAGAGAATCTCGACTTCGGCGGCGGCGTGCATCCACTCTGCCGCATCCCGGTCTGCCGCGGCTGCTTGCATCAGCGCCTCCGCACAGTGCCACAGCACAGGGGCAGCGATGGGGCACATCGTCACTGGCAGAAAATCATTGCTGCCCCGAAGGCTGTACCCAAGCTGCACCCCATTGTCCGCCTTGCGCACCCGTAGCCGAATGCGATTGCGATACCCATACGGCTCGGGCGAACCCCACACGCGGAGCTCCGGCAACACCGTCTCCGAGGCGCGGGCAAGGCTTTCCCTCAGGATGGCCGCCTTCATGGTGAGCTGCTCCTCATAGCTCGCCATCTGGTACTGGCATCCGCCGCAAACCCCGAAGTGGACGCAACGGGGAGCCACACGGTGGATTGAGGGTTCAAGAATCTGCAGCGCTTCGGTGCCTTGGTCTGAGACGCCCCTATCCGTGACCAGTTCGCCCGGCACGGTGAAAGGCAGGAAGCGGACTTGCCCAGCAGAGGTGCGGGCCAGACCATCGCCGCCGTACACGGCCTTCTCGATGCGCAACGGCGCCGTTGTTGCGTCGGCATTCTCGTTAGTCATGCGTCGGCTCCGAACCTGGCTGCGTGTCCTCACCAGCTTCGTCGAGCGGCATGTAAAACAGGCTTAGCCGCGGCAGATGACGAGCTTCAAACAGCCGTTTGTGGACAAACTGGTCGCGCACCTGACGCAGTTGCACGGCACCCATCCTGGCCCGGTACGGCGCGAGTTCCCGCTCTGCCGCTTCGCGCGCTCCAAGCAACTCATCTTCCGGCAGACTCGCAAGCAACGACGCCTGCATACGCTCTTCCAACACGGTAAGCGTTCGGTCAAGTTCATCCAGCGCGGGATGGGCACTCGAGCGAACTTCGGCGGCGAGTTCGCGCAAGCGTTGAGCGACCTCACCGGACGTCTGCAGCCACAGCGCTGAGCGCTGCTCGCCGGGGTTGGACGTACTCTCCAGCGCGGCCGCATTGGCCTCCAGAAAGCGGCTCACGCGCTCGGCTTCAAAGCCGCTCTCACGAGGCATCTCGTCTGCCACAGGCCGGCCCCCGACCGAGGCCTCAGTCATCTCCGTCGCGGCATCCATCACGGCTTGCGCGCACCACGCCAGGCCGTTCACCTTGGCCAACCTTCCTTTGGCACGTGCCTTGCGGGCGTCGTGTTTGTCGAACGCTGCATCGATGCCCCGCAACACAGCAGCGAGCGGAACACCGGCTTCACGCCATGTCTCGATCAAGGCCCAATCCAGCGTCGACAACAGCAGGATTGATCCCCTGCGAGCAGTGAAACGCTCCTCGATCTCGCTGAAATATTCGAAGTGATTCATACCCACCATGGCGCGCTCACCGGAAAACGGGGAAAGCCAGCATCGCTACTTGCGGTGCACGCTGCGTGTGCGATCGTGGTTTCTTTCCCAAATCAGGCGCAGGCCGTTCAGCGTCAACATTGGCTCTACATTCTGCACATATTTGCAGTCCGGCGCGATCAGCTTGGCCAGCCCGCCCGTTGCAACGGTCTTGGTCTCCGGCCCAAGCTCCTGGATCATGCGCTCCAGGATGCCGTCCACCAGGCCGATGTAGCCGTAGTACAGCCCAATCTGGATGTTGTCGGTTGTGTTGGTGCCGATGATCTTGGGCGGCTTCTTAATTTCCACGCGGGTCAGCCGTGCAGCGCGCGCAAACAGCGCTTCCGCGGAGATCCCGAGCCCGGGCGCGATGGCACCGCCCAGAAACTCGCCGCGACGCGATACCACGTCGAAGGTCGTGGCCGTACCCAGGTCGACCACGATGGAAGGTCCCCCGAATAGCTCAAACGCGGCCACGCAATTGACAATGCGGTCAGCGCCGGCTTCGTTCGGGTTGTCCGTCAGCACGGGCACACCGGTCTTGACGCCCGGTTCCACAAATAGGGCACGAACGTTAAAGGTGGTCTCGCAGATGCGGCGCAGCGTCGGATCCAGCGGCGGTACAACGGAGGAGATTGCAACGCCCGTGACATCACTCGTCTTCAGGCCGCGCATGGCAAACAGTGTCCCGAGCAGAACGCTGACTTCATCTGCGGTTTGCCGGTAAGGCGTGGTGATGCGCCAATCGGCAACAACCCGGGATTCGCCGCTTTCTGTGCGGTCGAACAGCCCCATCACTGTGTTTGAATTGCCAACGTCCAGCGCTAAAAGCATCCTGCCTAATCCAATCGCAAAAGTCGGCAGCTAGTACTCGCGAACACCGCCGGAGCGTACCGTTCGGCGCACTCCGTCGTCGCTGTCCACCAGCAAGAATCCACGTGCATCCAACCCGGCCGTGACGCCAGTATAGCCGCCCTCTTCGGGCACCTGGACGCGCTTGCCATGGAGCCATGTGGAGGCCTCCTGCAGGCGTGACAGCACCGCTGCACCCTGCTGGCGACCGGCGTAGGCCTCTTCCAGTTTTTGCACGTTCAGGCAAAGGTGATCGAGCAGCGCAATCACAAGCGGCTGCCGGTCAGGCAGCTGCCAGCCTTCCAGAAAAAGCGACGTCGCGAGGTCTCGTAGCTCAGGAGGGAAGTTGCGATGCGCCACGTTGATTCCTACACCGATGACGGCATAGCGCAGCATCGCCTCGTTCTGCCCTCCGGGTGCAGTCACGGCGGCTTCCACCAGGACGCCGCCCAGCTTGCGGCTGCCGCGTACATCGCGCGTCACCAGGTCATTGGGCCAGCGGATATCGGCGGTGATCCCGGTTACTTCGCGCACTGCGTCCCACGCGGCAAGGCCCGCGGCCAGCGACAGGTCGAACGCGGTGGCCGGCAGACGTGGCGAGAACAACGCGCTGACATACAAACCGTCACCGGGAGCCGACAGCCACGTGTGTCCCCCACGGCCACGGCCCGCCGTCTGTGCGTCTGCCACCCAAACGCCATGCGTCTGCCCGGACTGTGCTGCCGCCAGGGCGAGATCGTTAGTAGAGTGCGTCTCCGCGAGGTGATGCACACCGCCGCCCAGGACCGTGTGTTGCAGGGCTGCGCGCAGCTCCGTGGCATCGATCGTATTGCCTTGTCGCACGCTGGTCGGCATCAACTTCGATCCTAACGCGCTCGTCCAGCGTAAATGCGCATCCAATCTCCAACAGCGCTCCTTTGTACGCACGCATGCCGACAGAACTGACCAGCCCACTCACGCATCAGGCCGCCATGTTGATCATCGTTGCGCTTCCGGTTGCCTGCGCGGCCTGGACCGTAACGCACGAAGAAGTCTTTCGCGAGCCCCGGGAGTTCTGCAAAGAGAAGAGCCAGACCAGCAAGGCATTGCCCAAGCGCAAATTCTTCTACCTGTTCACGTGTGAGTACTGTTTTTCCCATTATGTTTCCGCGCTGGCGTTGATCCTCTTTCAGTTTCGGTTGCTCTATGACGGTTGGCGTGGATATGTGGTCGCCTGGTTTGCGGTAGTGTGGGTGGCTAACTTCTACATGAGCCTCTACAACCGCTTACGCCTGGATATCAAACACGAGAACGTCTCGATCGCGGTAGAGCAGACGGCGTTGCCGGACGGCTCACCGCAGGCCTCGAAGTAGGCTGCGGCTTCCAGCTAACGCGGTCCATGGTCCCGCCATCTGAAGGCAGGAGAGGATGCACGGATGGCAGCAGACGACACAACGCAGCAACCGCCGCAGGAGCCACGCGGCTTTGGGGAGCGCACCCGCGGTCTCGCGGGCGAGTATGCCCATGAGCAGGGCTGGGGCCTGGATGTGGAAGAGCGCACCAAGCAGCCGGACGCACCGCAGGATATCGATGGCGGTACAGATTACGAGTACGGCGCACAGGACTTTGGCGACGTCCCCGTGAACACCTCGATTCCCCTGGAAGAACGCGACCGTACTCAGAACACAACAGCGTCGCCGACGAAGGCAGAGGGTGAGGAGCAAAAGGGATGACCGACCTTACCGACAACAAAGCCGTGCGGCAGGACCACGAAGTGAAGCTTCATGGGGATGAACTGGCAAGGGCCCTGAAGCCGACCGAGGACACACCTCAGCCGAGCACAGAAACCAACGTCGCAAACAGCGGCACAGCAGCAAAGGAGTAAGCATGTCGAACGAAAGCAATCAGCACGCCAGCAAGGATTCCCTCGCGGCCATGCGCGAGAACGATACCCACACTACCGGCAGCAATGATGCTGTACCCGGCGCAGGAACTCTGCATGCGCATTCGCCGGCCGCCCACGAGGGTGGAGCACACCCGGATACAAAGCCAGCTGAGGACGACCGCACCCGCATCGTCGACCTGGAACTCGCGTCGCACCGGCTCAACCGTGGCCAGGACAGCAACCGCGGCGCAGGTCGTGGCTTGCGCGGAGACTCTGGAACTCGCGGCGAGTAAGCCGTGGCGGAACGATCAGAGCGAAGGGCGCTGCGAATGCAGCGCCCTGTTTCTTGTTTCATCGGACCATTTTGCTGAAGGCCTACGCCTTATGCCCCGTGAGGTTGACGCCCTGTTGCGCATCGGGGCGGTCTGCGACGACCTTCTCGTTGCGTTCGCTCTCTTCAGTGGCTGAGTGGTTCGTTACACCCTGTAGATCGCTGTGCGGTGTGCGCGTGTTCACTTTGCCGCTCCCGGCGAAGTCCTGCCCAACGGTGTTGGTCAGGTCGTCATCGCTCGCATTCGCATTGAAGGCCCGTGTGCCTCCGGTCTGGGCGCCGTCCATGTTCTGGTAAAGCTCTGCATCCTGGTCCTGTCCGCTCTCCTGCGCAGCCTGATTGGGTTCGAGGTCGGCCTGGGTTGCGGGGGTGTCCTGCTGGGTCTGGGTGTGCGGTGTGGTCTGGATAGCCATTGATGATCTCCTCGCTCCGGTAAGACGCCCTTATCGCGAATCAGGGTGTCTTTACCGGAGTTTCTGGAGCTCAGGACTTGGTCTCGTCCAGCGCGGCGAGCGCCTCCCTCGGCTTTCTCCTTGAGGGCGCGCGTCTCAACGGCCTGCTCCTTCAGGCCTTCCACGATGTGGGCCGGAGCTTTCGCCAGAAAGCTCTCGCTGCCGAGCTGTTTCTCAGCCGACTGCAGGCCTTTGTCAAGCCTCGCAATCTCCTTGCTAAGCCGCTCGCGTTCGGCGGCTACATCGATCTGGCGTTCGTAGACAACAGCAACATCGAAAGCAGCCGTCGACCGTGTATTGTTCCCGGTAAGCGGCGTGCCGATTAACTCCACGCTGCTGACGCGTGCCAACCGCGCGAGCAGATCCTGGTGAGCATCCGCAAGTGCGGCGACACGATTGGAAGCATGCACCTGGATCGGCGTTGATTCCTTCTCCGGCACCCCAAGTTCTTTGCGCAGCCCACGTACCGTGACGACCATCTCCTGCAATGTCTCCATTGCTCCCACGCTCGCGTCGTCCGCGGGGAAGTCTCCGGGCTGCGGATAGCGGGTGAGCGCAATCGACTTCGCCGGCACCTGCAGGTTCAGCTGAAGATGCAGCGCGTGCCAAAGCTCCTCGGTGAGGAACGGCATGAACGGGGAAAGAAGGCGCAACGCCGCCTCAAACACACTGACCAGCGCGCCGAGCGTAAAGGCCGTGCCGAAGTTGTTTTCGGCGGTGAAGTCGAGTCGCAACTTCACGAGCTCCACGTACCAATCGCAGAACTCACCCCAGAAGAACTGGTACACGGCGCTGGCGGCTTCGTCGAAGCGGTAATCCGTGAGCGAGCGCCCCACGCTGGCCGTGACCGCATGCAGGCGCGCAAAGATCCACCGCGTCTCCAGGGGCGTATCCGGCAGCAACACCATGCGGCTTACCTGGGCCTCCGCGAGCGGCGAACGCAACGTCACACGGTAGCCTGCGTCGCGTCCACGTTCAACCTGCATGGCGAGGAACCGTGCCGCATTCCAGATCTTGTTTGCAAACGCGCGGTAGCCTTCCGTGCGCCCTTCGCTGAAGGCGATGTCGGTACCCGGCGAGGCCTGCGACGCCAGCGTGAAGCGCACCGCGTCGGTGCCGTACTGGCTGATGATCGCAATCGGATCGATGACATTGCCCTTGGTCTTCGACATCTTTTCGCGGTTGGCATCACGGATCAGCCCGTGGATGTACACATCGCGGAAGGGAACCGTATCGGCCAGCGCGCGCTTTGTTCCGTCGGGCAAAGGAACATCGGTCATCAGGTGACAGCCCAGCATGATCATCCGAGCCACCCAGAAGAACAGGATGTCGAAGCCGGTGACCAGCAGGTCGGTTGGATAGAACGCAGCGAGGTCCGGCGTCAACGCATCCGTTCCGTCCCAGCCGAACACGGTGAAGGGCAGCAGCCCTGAGCTGAACCAGGTGTCCAGCACATCGGTCTCCTGCTTGATGTCGGTGATGCCGCATCCGTGGCAATTGCCCGGGGGCTCGACTGAGACCGTCGTCTTGCCGCACGCGCCGCAGTGCCATGCCGGGATGCGATGCCCCCACCACAACTGCCGCGACAGGCACCAGTCATGCAGGTTGTTCATCCACTCGAAGTACGTTTTGGCGTAGTTGTCGGGCGTGAATTTCACGTGGCCGTCACGCACGGCAGCAATGGCCTTGGCCGCGATGCTTTCGCCGTCGGGCTGGCCGTCGACAAGGGGCTGCTTGTTCACCGCAAGGAACCACTGCATGGAGAGGCGCGGCTCGATCGTTGCGCCCGTGCGCTGACTTGTCGCCACGGCCATCGCATGGTCCTTCACGGCCACCAACGAGTCCTGTTCTTCGAGGTCTGCAACGATGCGTTCGCGCGCTTCGTAGCGATCCATGCCGTCATAGGGCGAGCCCGGCAGCTTGATGCGTGCCTGTTCGTCCATGATGTTCAGCTGCGGCAAGTTGTGCCGCTGCCCCACGGCAAAGTCATTGGGATCATGCGCGGGCGTGATCTTCACCGCACCGGTACCAAACTCCGGGCTCGCCCAGTCATCGGCGATCACGGGGATTTCGCGGTGCACCAGCGGCAGCATCAGCATCTTGCCGATAAAGCCCTTGTAGCGTTCATCCTCAGGGTTGACCGCAACGGCCACGTCGCCCAGCATCGTTTCCGGCCGCGTGGTCGCAATGGTGATGGACCCGGAGCCGTCTGCCAGCGGATAGCGAATCTCATACAGCTTGCCCTGGCGCTCTTCGTGCACCACTTCAAGATCACTGACCGCGCTTTGCAGTTGCGGATCCCAGTTGACGATATAGGCGCCGCGGTAGATGAGCCCCTGATCCCACAAGCGCACAAAGGCCTCGCGCACGGCCAGGCTCAGTCGGTCGTCCATGGTGAAGTACTCACGCGTCCAATCGACGCTCGCGCCCAGGCGCCGCATCTGCTCGGTGATCGCGCCGCCGTACTCCTTCTTCCAGCACCACACACGCTCTGTGAAGGCTTCGCGGCCAAGCTCCTGCCGTGTCGGGCCGCCTTCGGCCTTCAGCTGGCGCTCCACCATCATCTGCGTGGCGATGCCTGCGTGATCGGTGCCCGGCACCCACACGCTCCGCTCGCCCAGCATGCGGTGCCAGCGGGCCAGGATGTCCATCTCCGTCTGGTTGAGCATGTGGCCCATGTGCAGACGGCCGGTGACGTTGGGCGGTGGCAGCAGTTGCACAAAGGCCTTCGCTGCGGCGGCAGCTTCCGCACCGGTTTCTACTGCAAACAACTTCTCTTCAATCCAGTAACGCGCCCATTTTTCTTCAATCGCCGCGGGATCGTACGCCTTGGGTAGCTCAGAACTCATAACCCTTCAAGCCTAGCAGGGCGCACGAACCATGGAGTACCGCGCGCCCTGCTAGGCCGAAAGAGTTCCCAAATCCGCCAGCGGCTAGAAGCTGTAGCGCAGCCCGGCTTCCACGCGCCGGCCGTTATCCGCGGCATAGCCGACACCAAACAGGGGCGAGCCCAGCACGTTGCCCACGGAGGTGATGTTGGTGTGGTTCAGCAAATTCGACGAGCGCAGGTTGATGGTGAATGTCTGCTGGTGCTCAGCCTTGGCGTTGCGCGTCACCACAAACGCACGCTGAAGGTTGGTGTCCAGGTGCACCGTCCAGGGCATAATGCCCGCATTGCGTTGCAGCGGGGCAACGCCGCCCGTTGCGGTCAGCAGGCCGTAGGGCGTTTGCACAGCGCCGGCGGTGCCAGGCAGCGCGACGTTCGGCCGATCGTTGAAGTTGCCATCACCGTTATTGTCGAAGCCGGTGAGGATGTTGAAGTGCTGATCGCCGGAAACCTGCAGATCACCACTGAGCGTGATCTTTTTCGGCAGGGTAAACGTGCCGTTGCCGAAGATCTGCCAAACACCCTGATTGGACCGGCGCGCAAACTCGCCCGCATTGCTGGTGCTGCTTTGCGGCGAGTTCAGCTCGTTATCGTCCGTGTCATCAATCAGGTCCACATGCACGGCCCCCACAAACATTTGCACGTTCTTGATGGTGTGCTGCTCAAGGCCCAGGAACTCAACATTCAGGTGCCCCTGGCCGCTGTTGTCCATGCGCAAGACGTTGAGGTTGCTGATGCCCAGTTGCCGTGGTCCGGTAGGCACACCGTCCAGCGGCGAGTTCACATTGGGCGAACGTAGCGCGTTCCAAAAACGCCCGTAGACCAGGTCCATGGAGACGTTGAAGCCAAAGGGCAGCTGGCGTGAGCCGCCAAGGTCTTCCGCGCTCCAGCTTTCCTGCGTGATGTGATCGGAGAACTCGCGCATCGTGTGGATCGGAACGGCGTTGGCTGAAAACGGTGCACCGTACACCGGGTTGTAGATCGTGTTCGTGATGCGGTGCACACCATCTTCACGCATGACCTCGGCATAATCATTGCTGCTGATACGGCTCGCGAACATGCCGGCATGCGCGTACAGCGTCCACTTTGGCTTGGCGCCCGGCGCCCACAGAATCGAAGCTCGCGGCGTGGCGGAGTTCAGGGTTGTCGGGTCGTTCTGGAAGGCATACCGCATGCCGCCCGAAATCTTCACGCCGTGGCCAAGGGTCCAGTCCTCCTGAAAAAAGAAGGCCACCCGCGTCTGCGTGAACCTCAGGTTCGGGTCTCCTGTGACATTGGTAAAGGCCGTAGGTGTACCGCCCGGCAAGCCCAGCAGCGCGCGCCGGTATTGCTCATAGCCGCTGATGGTCTCTGTCTGCCCGGCAATAGGCTGATTGTTGGCGTCCAGCACCGGCGCAATGCCGCCGCCAAAGCCGTATGTGCCGTTGAAGTTTTGCGTTGACCGGTTGTGCAGGTCGTAGGTGTTCAACTGCACGCCGAACTTCAGGTTCTGCTTCTTCAACGTCACAATGGCATCGTCATCAAACTCGGTACGGAAGCCCCACAACCGCTGCTGACCGTTGATGGATCCACCCGCGCTGAACGACCCGGCAACCTGCACCTGCGGCGCCAGCGAGTTTGGTGCATCGTCTTCCACGTCCCAGCGCAGGGACGCGCGCGCCTCCTGCACCAGCTTCGGAGACAGCGCGGTGAAGTTCGTGAAGCGCAGCACATGTTGTGCTTGCTCACTGCTGTAGCTTGTCTCCGCAAGGCTGGTGCCACCGACGCCGACGTTGTCCAGGTGATTCACATTGGCGCTGTAGGTTGCGGTGAACGTGTTTTTGGCGCCCAGCTGCCAGTCCATCCGGGCCTGCCCAATCCACAGGCGCTGCGGGCTGGCGACGGTGTTTTGCACGTTGATGGGCTGCGCATTGCTGTCCAGCGACACCGCGTTCACCACGCTGACGTTGTCGATCGCACGCCTTTCCAGGTCGAGCGAAAAATCAGAGCCCTGCTTGCGGATGGGGCCGGTGAACTCAAACCCGTAACGCTGTTTCCCGATCGCGCCCTTGCTGGTCGAAAAGGGATCACGAGCGTTCTCCCACGAACTGCCATTGGTGGTGAACAAAGCACCGTGAAAGGCGCTCCTGCCGGCCTTGGTGTACACATTCACGCGGCCGCCGCCGCCGAAAGGGGGCTCGCGGTACTCGGCCGAGAATAGATCAGGGTTCACCTCAATGTATGCAATGGAGCTTTTGGGTGGCAGACTGCTGGACTCCTGGAAGCCATCCACCGAGATCGTCACATTGGCCGGATTGCCGCCCGTCGCTGCGGCAAGCTGCTGCAATTCCCGCAGCAAATCGTCGGGGTCGTCGGCCAGTGACTGCAACTGCTTGCCGTCTATCTTTTGCGACACACCGGTTGTCTGCGCATCGGGCAGGGGTGTGTCTTCCGCGCTCACGTTCACGTCGATGGCGACGTTATCCGGCTTCAACACGAACTCAACTTCGCCTCCGTAGGGCAGCTTGATCTCTTTCGTATCCGCGGCAAATCCTTCTGCCTGGATCACCAGCTTGTGCGCGCCTGGCGCCACGCACGGGAAGCGAAACCGCCCATCCTGCCCACTGGTCAACGTGGTCGTTCCATCCAGCGTGAGCGACGCCCCGGGAACAAGCGCCATCGTGCTGTCGCGCACGGTGCCGGCCAGCGCAGCAGCCTGCGTGCTGCGGCAGGCGCTGCCGGTAGCTGGCTGCGTTTCGGCTTCCGCAAAGGCATGGGGGATCGCAAGCGTCGCAAACGCGATCGCCGGTACAAGGCGTTTCATTGCTACGTCCTTAGCTGGTGGTGCAGTGTGCGGTGTGACGTTTGGTGAGACAGACCATCACGGGCCGAAAACTCTCGGCGCGAGTGTCTGCTCGTTCCTACGCTCACCATAGCGCTCCGGTTCCCGGGAACGGATGCAAAAACCTGATGAAACTACCGTGCGCTAACCATCTTGGTGCGCCCGCCCGGACGCTGCATACGACCTGCTCAGGCCCGCACACAAAGCAAAGGCGACGCTCCGGAGAACGCCGCCTTTGCTGCTGTGTGTTGTGAAAGCTACAGCGGGTTGATCTTGTCGATGCCCTTCTTCTTCTTGTGCTTGCTGGAGCTTTCGTCGTTCTTGTCGTAGGCCGGCTTGGGGTTCTTCTTTTGGCCTTCAGCCTTGGTTTGTGCTGCCGGCTGCGGATGGCCCTGCACCTCGTTGACAGCATCAGGTGCTGGTGCTGCGGACTCTGCGGCGGGCAGGGGCGTGTTGTCCGGCGGCTTGGGAGCGGCGATGCCGAAGTTTGCATCCGGCGCGCCTGTTGCCGCTGGCCGGTCGCTGGCACGATCGGTCACCGGTGCCCCGGTCATGGCTCCCGGGCTCAGCACGTCCACGCCCAGCGAGGCACCGCTGCCACCGACACGGGCTCCACCGCCGCCAGTCGATGGGCTGGCCGGGGTCATGGTTCCGGTGGAACGCTCGCCTTCAGTGGTGTTGCCCACGTCAGACAGAGTCAGGGCGCCGCTGGCACCGGCGGGTGCCGGCGTGGGTTGGGCTGGAGCAGGCGTATTGTTTGCCGCCGCAGCTGCCGCTTCCTTGGCGGGCTCTGCTGTAGCCGGGTTGAATGCAAACTTGTAATCGGCCTCGATCTGGTGAACGATCGCCGGGGCCACCGTGGGCTTGGCATCCTCCAGCGGAGGTGCGCCCAGCTGGGCGGCAGTAACCGTGTCCGGCTTGCGGACCATGAGCAGTTCCAGCCGCTTGCGCATGGTGTACTGCGCACGGCTGCCTTCCAGCGCATCACTCGCGGCCACCTGCTCGGCCGTCGGCTGCGGAATCGGGAGGTTCATCGTGCCAAGCCGATCCTTGGCGTCTTCCACGTGCGGTGCGGCAGCATGTTGCAGGATCACTTCGCGGTACGCCGCGGCTGCTTTGCCGTCGTACTCCTGCTCCAGCTTGGCCTTGGGACCTTCCGGCATGTTGACCTGCGAGCGCACGACACGGGCTTCTGCCTCGTACGCGTCGCCAATTCCGATCAGCGTGTCGTCCATGTGGCTGAACAGCGGGTAGGTGTCGACCACCGTCTGATAGCGCGCGATTGCCGCCGGAAAATTATTGTGGCTGGCGTAGAACTGGCCCAGGCTGAATTCGCGCTCGGCCAGCACTTCCTGCACATCGCGCAGCTTCTGGGTCGCCTCGGTCAACACCGTTTTGGGTGCGTCCGGATAGGTCTTCAGCATCGTCCGGTACTGGTCTTCGGCCTTGATCGCCTTGGAATAGTCGCGGTCGGGCACGTCCATCTGCTTCATGTAGATGTCGCCCATGCGCATCTGCGCTTCGGCGGCTTCGGGTGAATTCGGGAAGAAGGTGATGAAGTCGCCGTATTCCTGCTCGGCCTGCGCCATGGCGGCGCTGCCACCCTCCTTGAACCAGCAGTCCGCGACCGCCAGCTTGGCGCGCATCAGGTACTGCGAATCCGGATAGGTGTTTAGCAGGGTCTGCAGGTCCAGGCGGGCCACGTCGTAATGCCCCCTCTTCTCCTGGTCCAGCGCCTTGTCATAGAGCTGCTTGTCCGGCAGGTTCGCGTCCTTGCCTACCAGCGGGTTGTACTTCTGCTCGCGGCGCAGTTCGGCCTTGGTGTCCTTGGTCTGGACGGTCTTGTCTTCCTTGGCGATCTTTTCCTTTGACTTGGCCGTGGTTCCCTTTGCCGGCGCCTTCACCGTCTTCGGCGCGGGGGCAGGCTTGCTGCTGGAATTCGCCGGCTCGTCCTTCTGAATCCACTTGTGCTTCTTCGGGGCGGGTGCCTCGTCCGCCTGCGCCTGGGGCGCGGCGGAGGTGCTCTGGGAGGAGCTATCCTGTGCGGCCGGTGCGGGCGTTTGTTGCGCAAAAGCGAACGGCCCGGAGATCAACAGCGAAAATGCAGCCCCGGCAGCCCATGCTGCCCGGCTGTGAGGGAAAAAGTTCGGCTTACCTGCCCGCATCCACAACTCCAAACCGCCGGCCCACGAAAGGGAACCGGCACTCCCAGTATTCTAGGCGTCCCGAGCGCATCAGGCCACCAACGTCGGCAGAATGCCGGGCTAAACCCGAACTTCTGCCGCGGAACGCGCCGTCTGCAGAAGGGACCGAGCGTTTTCCTCGGTCTTGCCCGGCTGAAACACCGCCGACCCGGCCACCAGCATGTCCGCTCCAGCTTGGACGACCGCGCCCACGGTGTCGTGAGCGATGCCACCGTCCACCTCGATGCGGAAGTTCAGTCCCATCTCCCGCCGCAGGCGCGCCAGGTGCGCAATCCGCTCCACGCTCCGCGGCAAAAACTTCTGCCCACCAAACCCCGGGTTCACGCTCATCACCAGCACGTGGTGCACGATGGGCAGCACTTCGACGATGTGTTCCACCGGCGTGTGCGGATTGATGACGACCGCCGGCTGCATGCCGTGGTCTGCAATCAACTGCAGCGTCCGGTTCAGGTGCCGGCATACTTCCCAGTGCACGCCGATCATGTCGGCGCCGGCTTCCGCGAAGTCCGGGATGAACTTATCGGGATCCTCGATCATCAGGTGGCAGTCGAGCGGCAGCTCGGTCACGCGTCGGATCGCCTTCACCACCGGCGGGCCAAAGGTGATGTTCGGCACAAAATGACCGTCCATCACGTCCACATGGACGATGGTTCCGCCGCCGCGTTCGGCCGTGGCAATCTCGTCCGCCAGGTGGGCGAAGTCAGCTGCCAAAATCGAAAAACAAAGCTCAATCAACGCCACATCTCCTACGCGCTCAGGCTCTTCGCAGAATAGCAGCGCCCCAGCTCCCCCCGCCCGGCCCGCCGCCTGATGCCACGGCCATTGACGGTCATCGTCAGGCGCTCTTGCACCGGCGTAGCGGCCTTACTGGTACGTCAACTGAAGCCGACGATTCACCAAGGTCGCTGTTGGCCAGCTAGGCCACCCGGTGGCAGAGATGTAGAACAGCCAAGGGTTGCCGTTTCCGGTCGTGGGGTCACTGCCTTCGCCGACCAGGGTAGGGTACAGAATGGTGTTTGTCCCGTCCGTGATTGCGCCCGAGGCAATCGGACCGGACCACGACAGAAGAGTGGATCCGTGTTGCATCGCGATCGCGTTGTTGCCGGTCGTGTACACAATGACGTACTGCTGGGTGCTCGCGTCATACAGCACCGAAGGGAAGCTCCCTGGCGCTGCGATCACCGCCGTGTAGTGTCCGGAGTTGGTGGCCGCATTGGGGTCACCGCTGGTGCCTGGTTCTGTGAACGCGCCGTTGTAGAACTTCTTGAAGAGCGTTGGGAAGGCCGCCGTATTGCCCGCGAATGCGTCGGCCACCACAGTGGCCAGCGGAGCGCGCGCCACCGCCAGGCAGGGCGTCTGGTTGCACGCCGTGGCCGTAGCCGCCGACGGATCGCGATCGCTATAAAACACGTAGAGATAGGTGTTGGCAGGATCTGCCGTGGCGAGATTGGCAATGTGCTGCCCGTTGCCATCTGCGACCACCAGCGTTCCTCCGCCCACATCCAGGCCCTGGTTGGCCCCGAGCACCGCGTTGCGCGTCAGATACGGCTGCACGATCTCGCCGAGCTTGGAAAAGGTCGCTCCGCCATCTTTGGAAAAAGCCATGCCCAACGAAGCGTAGGTGCAATGTCCCGTTGCCGCACAGGTACCACCGTGCGCTTCGCCGTGGTACACGTGCAGAATGCCGGCTGCCCCTGTCGCGCTGGTCACGGCAAGGACGGGGCCGCCACCCGCGTAATCCTGATCAAACGTGTAGCCGTTCGGGTCACCGTTCGTGCTCGGTGTGATCTCCGCAGAACACCCGTAAGGCTCCGTCATGGCCGTCAAGGATCCACCTAAACGGTACGTGCCCTGTGTTGACGGTGTGCCTGCGCATGCGGTGGAGCTACGGGCCGGCACATAAAAGGTATAGCTGCTTCCGCTGAGCAGCACGCCAATGCTGCCGTCCGGAGGCCCGTACTGAAACCCCAGAGCGGTCCGCTGTGGGGACGTGAGGACGCTCGTCTCCGCACCCGCCTGGATGGTGAAAACCGTTGGGGTCGTAACCGGCGGCGTACTCGGCGGAGCTGTGGAGTTCGATGTGCCACTGCTACAGGACACAAACCCGCAACACAAGCTCGAGATCAGCAAAGCACTCAGCAGTCGCATACATCTCCTACCCGTTTGGACCCGCCGACGGGCTCTTGCACCCACGCTACACGACGCCCTCCGCAGCGGTCGTGCTCACATAAGAACTTTCAGTAAAGCGCTTGCCCTGAGGCGCCTGTCCACGTCGCTGGGGTGGCCTCCTGCCCTTTGTCAGGGAGCGTCGCTCTGAGCATGATCCCCTGCGGAAAAGAAAGCTAATTCGCCATTCTCCGCATACGGACACACGATTCGGGAAGAGATCAGGCGCCCCCGAGCCTTCTACGGCACAACCTCACTCGGCAACAGCGTCTTGCCTCGGCGGCTTTTGCGTCTTGGCAACACCGGCACAACCCGTTCCACCCCCTCACGCCCCGGATGCAGAACTCGGGTCTTGCTTCCCTTATCGGCAGCTTCGGACAAAACTTTAGCGGCTTCGCGATCTACCGGGGTCACCTCGGCGGGCGGCCCCAGCACAACGCGTGCCGCAGCGTTCAGCAGGCGGCGAACCGGCCAGCTGCCATCCGCGTTGGGCAGCAGTACCTCCCCGGCCCGCTGCTTTTCCGGGCGGTAGTACCAGCGCTTGAAGAGCGCCAGCGCATCGCCACGCAAGGTCGGCTCCGGCTCACCTTCGGCGCTGGTCTCTGCCTCAAGCCTTTCGATGACTGCACGCGCCCGATCCTCGGGCGAAAGTGCGCCTGGGGCTTGTCCCGCAGCCTGCCCTGGGCCGGCTGCCTGCGCATGCTCCTGCGATCCGGGTTCCCCTGCGTCCGCCCCGGTGCGCGCTTCCGGCACAGCACTCAACATCAGTGGCTGCGCAAAGAGCGAAGACCCCACCGCAGTTTGCTCCCGCACGGCGCGCACACCCAGCGTGGAGAGCCGCTCCGGCCCGACCAGCCGCCCGCCGTCCAGCAGAAACACCGCCGCATCCGGCATCGCGTCTCCACCGTCAGCAGCCTCCGGCCGCGCTGCGGCCTGCACGATCAGCGCGCGTACCTCGTGCGCCGCCCGCACCAACGGGTCGGCACCCTGGGCGATGCCTTTCACCTTTTCCCATTGCCGGTGCAGCGTGGCCGCGCCCTCGAAGTCCATGTCTTCGCTGGCGGCTTCACGCTTGGCGGCAATCTCTGTCATCAGGCTTTCGCCGCGTGTGCGCAGGTAGGCAAATACCCGCTCGGCTTCGGTCCGGTAGGTGTCTCCGGTTACAGCCACCTTGCACGGTGCGAGGCAGCGGCCCATCTCGCCGTAGACGCAGCCGGGGTGCTCGGGATGGACCTCCAGGTCTTCGTGGCAGCGTCGCACCTTGAACAACTCACCCACAGCCTCGGCCACGCGCTCGGCCGCGGCGCGTGAGGCAAAGGGACCAAAGCTTTCGTGCAGCGCCCTCCGGCTCATTTTGTTGCTGACGTACACGCGCGGATGGTCATGGCTCATGGTGACGCGCAGGAAATACGGGCAGTGCAGTCGCAGTCGCTTGCGCGCTTCCGCTTCGCCGAAAAGGGCGTGCGTGGCCCGGTACTGCAGCAGGACGCCTTCAAAGTCCGATCCGGTCTCGGTCCACTCAATCGAGCGCACCCGATCGCGCAGATTCAACCTCTTGCTCAGCACCGGGTTGCCGTCCGCATCCACTGTTTCCGGCGGCAGCAGCAGGCGTCGGAGGCGGCGGCGCAGATCGGCCGCGCGCATCAGGTAGGGCTGGTCGGTGTCGCGTTCACCACGCAGGGCGAAGACGCCAGGGCGTGCCGGCACACCACGCAAAGTCGCCTCAGCCTCTTCAGGCGTGAAAGGGACGCGGTGCGCAAAGGCAAACGGCTCGGCCATGGGTCAGATTTTAGCTTTCCCGGGGCTTCGGCCGCCTGCCCCGATCGTGGAACTCACCCCCTGGCTCCGGGCGTACTTCGTATCAAAACGAGACATTTGGCCGCGGCGCCCACTTTTTGCAACCGAAGTACCCGTCACGTGCGTATGGTCCTTTCGAAGCCGCTTTTTCTGGAGACAACGTATGCGCCTGCATCTTCTCGGTTGTATCGCCGCCCTTTTTGCCTGCACCCTCGGGCACGCACAGAACTTTGCCACCTCACCTTGCCCAAACAGCGGTGACGGCGGCTCGGGTTGGTTCGGGCACCAGGAGCGTGCCTGCGAACTGCGCCGCACTACTCTTGCGCTTACCGGCGGCCATCTCGGCGTTGCAGGGAGCAATGGAAGCATCGAGGTTGTCGGTGAAGACCGCTCTGACATTGCGCTGGAAGTGAAAGTGACCGCGCAGGCCGGCTCCCGTTCTGAGGCCGAAGCCCTGCTGCATGAGGTCCGTATCGTCACCAATGGCAGCGACATTCGCGCGGAAGGCCCCCACGGGGACTCCGGCCTTTTCTCCCACCGTAACTGGAATGCAAGCTTTCGGCTGCGCGTTCCACGCCGTGTAGCCCATGCCGATCTGAACACCTCAAACGGCGGTATCCAGGTGGAAAGCCTGGAAGGGCAGCTCTCTGCCAAAACCACCAACGGTGGCATTGAAGCAGCCCATGTACGCGGGGATCTCCGTGCTTCGACAACCAATGGCGGCCTGCGGCTTGCAGACCTTGGCGGCTCCGTTCACGCTGAAACCACCAATGGCGGTGTGCAAATTTCGCTTGCCGGCGACCGGTGGCACGGTGATGGACTCTTCGCGAGATCCACCAACGGCCCCATCACCGTGAAGGCGCCGGAGCACTTTGCCGCCCACCTGGTCGCGGACACCACGAACGGCGGAATTTCGATAGACTTCCCCATCACCGTGCAAGGGAAGATCGGCCATCACATCGATACCGATGTCAACGGCGGTGGTCCCGCGGTCCATCTCGAGACAACCAATGGCGGAGTGACGATCGACCGGCTCTAGGCCATCGCGCTTCGCTAAAGCTCGGGGGCGTTTCAGCTGCCCGCGACCGTCATGCCTTCCACGCGCACGGTCGGCACCGCCCCGGATCCACGCCATTCCAGGTCGTTGCCGATCGCGCTGACGTTGCGGTACATGTCTTTCAGGTTGCCGGCAATCGTGATCTCCTCCACGGGGAACGCGATCTCGCCATCCTCAATCCACAATCCGCTTGCACCCTGCGAGTAGTCGCCAGTGACCAGGTTGACGCCGAAGCCCATGGTGCTCAGCACCAGCAACCCGCGCTGCACGCCGCGCACGATCTCCTCATGACTTTGTGTGCCGGGCTCTAGAAAGAAGTTGCCGCCGCCGATGCCCGGCGCGCCTGACATGCCGCGCGAAGCCTTTGCATTCGACTGCATGCCGAGCTTGCGCGCCGTGTAGGTGTTCAGCATCAGCTCTTTCAACACGCCGCGCTCTACCACCACGGTGCGCCGGGTGGGCAGGCCGTCTCCGTCGAACGGCGAGGTGCCAAAGCCGCCTACCTGCAGCGTTGAGCCATCCGGCAGTGTGTGCGAAAAGACCATTGTTCCGTCGTCGACGATGGTGATGTTTTCCCCTGCGACCTGCTCGCCCAGCTTGCCGGCGAACATGCTCGCGTTGCGGTAGATTGCGTCGCCGTTCGCTGCACTCAGGAGGCTGCCCATCAGGCCGCGGGCGGCTTCCGGCGGAAAGATGACCGGAACCTGCTGGGTGGGCACGCGCCGTGCACCCAACAAGCGGAGGGAGCGCCTGGCGGCCTCGCGGCCCACGGCCTCGGGATCTTCCAGCAGGCGAGCTGTGCGCGCACTGGAGTACCAGTAGCCGCCCTGCATGCCACTTTCATCCTGTGCGATGGGCGCAGCGGAAAAGCCCACGTACGAGCGCCGGTACTCGCCGGTAAAGCCGCGGGAATTCATCATCACGCGGTGCGCCCAGGAGCAGTCAAAGCTGGCACCTTTGGAGTTCTGGATGCGCGTGTCAAAGCCCATCGCTGCGGCCTCGCAACGCCGGGCAATCTCGATGCGCTCGGGGGCGGGGATCGCGTTGGCATCCTCGAAGTAGAGCGCTTGCGTGGCGGGGTCGTGCTGCCCGAAGGCGTCGCTCTCCGGCAGACCCGCGAAGGGGTCGACGCCAGTAACTCTGGCGAGTTCCACGGCGCTTGAAACCAGCCGGGCGATGCCGGCCTCGCTCAGGTCGGAGGACGTGGTCGACGCGGTACGCTGGCCGCCCTCAGCTGCGCAGAAGACGCGTAGCCCGATGGCCCGGGAGCCGGCCTCGGTCAGTTGCTCCACCTCACCGAGGCGGACGTGTACGTTGAACTCTTCGCCTTCATAGATGACGACTTCGGCGTCCGATGCGCCCGCCCGCAAGGCGCGATGGAGAGCCTGCTCCGCGAGGGTGCGCAAGGCAGGCCCGGCATGTTGTGCTGTGTCGTTACGATCCGCCATACACCGCTATTGTCGCAGGCGCGTGACTTGCTGCGTTGCCTAGTCCCGGATGAACATGGCGGTTTCCGGACTGCCGCCCTTGCTCGCGATCACGCGCACGTTGTCGCCCTTGGACGGGGAAAACTTGTCCGCTGGTACGGCGCCGTTCATGCTGTCGGCCATGGCCTTGGGGTCAATCTGAAAGGTTTGCTCCTTGCCGGTGCTGTCCTTTACTGAGATCTGGTGGCTGTGCTTGTTGAACTTGGTCACCGTTCCTTCCACCGTGTCGAATGGACCGGCCCCGAGGTCCTGGATGGCAACCGCCGTGCGCACGCTGTTGTTGCCATAGAAGTACACGACCACCTGCTCGCCCGTTTTGCTGAAGCTGGAAACTGGCGTGGTGCGGTCCTTGACGTCCCGGTCGAAGCTGACCTCGGTGGCGCCCTGCTTGGCGGGGTAGCTGAACGTCCCCTCCGAGCCGTCGTTGGTGGTCACCTGGATCGTTCTGGCCGCTGGGTCCACCTTGGTTACGGTGCCGCTCAGGGCGTGCACGATCTCCTGGGCTGCCGCCGTCCCGGCGCACAGCAGCGCCGCTGACAACGCAATGACTGCTCCGCTTGCATACCGCATGTCAATCCTCCGCCTGCGTCTTGACCTTTGATCGCAGATCAGACAGGCATTTTGTAACGAGAGGAATATACATCTTGACACGATACATCTGCAAGGAAAACTTCGCGCCCCGCAAAGACGCAGGCAAAGGGCGGTCCCTCGCGGGTCCGCTGCCTCGTTTTGCCTTATTGGACGGGGTTTAGCGACAGCCTCGGCTCGCGTCCGTCCTTGGCTTGCTGGAAATACAGGCCGGAAGGGCAGTACTCGGAGTCTGCACGATGGAGGTGCTCGGCATGCGAGGCTGCGCCGTGCGCCACCTTGCGCTTGTGCAGCTTTACAGAGCCATTGCAGTCCTTGCAGCGAAACTCGGTATCGTTGTCGTCCAGTGCGTCCTGCACGGACTTTACTTTCCAGAAGCTTTCATACCCCGTTGCTCCTGTACGCCGGCGCCGTCTGCGAACTTCGCACTCGTAGATGACTTCTTTCTTCGTTCCCGTCACATAGCTCCTTGCTTACTGTCCAGTTCCGCCCACGGTCATGCGGTCTAACTTGATGGTGGGCATACCTACGCCCACCGGTACGCTCTGCCCGGCTTTGCCACAGGTGCCGATACCTTCGTCGAGCGCAAGATCATTGCCCACCATCGACACATGCTTGAGCGACTCGGGCCCATTGCCGACCAGGGTTGCCCCCTTCACCGGGGCGGTCACTTTGCCGTCCTCGATCAGGTAGGCCTCGCTCGCGGTGAAGACGAATTTGCCTGTTGTGATATCTACCTGGCCACCGCCGAAGTTGACGGCATAAAGGCCGCGTTTGACGCTGCGCAGGATGTCGGCCGGATCGTCCTCGCCGTTGAGCATGTAGGTGTTGGTCATGCGCGGCATGGGGATCGCCTGGTAGCTTTCACGGCGCCCGCTGCCGGTGTTGGGCATGCCCATCAGCCGCGAACTGAGTTTGTCGCTGAGGTAGCCGCGCAGAATGCCGTTTTCGATCAGTACGGTTTCCTGGGTCGGATTGCCCTCGTCGTCCACGTTCAGCGATCCGCGCCGGCCCGGCATGGTGCCGTTATCGACGACCGTGACCTTGCTGGACGCGACCTGGCGCCCGATGAGGCCGGCAAAGGCGGATGTCTTCTTGCGGTTGAAGTCGGCTTCAAGCCCATGGCCTACGGCTTCATGGAGCAGCACGCCGGGCCAGCCAGGGCCCAGGACGACTTCCATCTCGCCGGCCGGTGCCGCCTTGGCCCCGAGCTGCAGCAGCGCCGTGCGTGCGGCCTCCTCGGCAAAGTGCTCCGGGCTTTTGTCGCCGGTGAAAAAGTCGAGCGTAACGCGACCACCGCCGCCAGAGGTGCCGCGGGCTACTTCGCCGCTTGCGTCCTTGGCGATCACGAAGACGTTGAAGCGTGCGAGCGGCTGTGTGTCGCTGGCAAAGGTGCCGTCGCTGGCGGCGATCAGGATGCGGCGAAGCTCGTCATTGAGCCCGGCGCGGACCTGGACGATGCGCGGATCGAACGCCCGGGCCGCGCGATCTGCGCGTGCGATGAGGTCGAGCTTGGTGGCGATCTCGGCGTCCACGGTGGCGCCAGCCACCGGGTACAACTGCGGTGCCGGCCGCTCCGTAAAGCCCTGCACGCGCTCCGTTTGCGGGCCGCTGGCAATGAGCGCTGCCGTGCGTGCAGCCTTCAAGAGGCGCTCGGGCGACAGGTCATCGGTGTAGGCGAAGCCGGTGCGCTCACCGGAAAGCACGCGTACGCCGCAACCCACGCTGATACCCTCGGCCGCGGTCTTCACGATGCCTTCGTCCACGCCCAGCGAGGTGGACGTAACGGACTCGAAGTACAGGTCCGCAAACTCGCCGCCGGCACTCAGGGCTTCGCCAAGGCAACGTTCCAGCAGCCGCTCGCTCAGCCCGAGCGTGTCGAAAAAGTAGCGCTTGTGATCATATGCAGGCTGCAAAAGAGAGGAGGGAAGAGCCGCCATCCCTTTATTGTACGGCCCTGCGCAGGTTACCTATGGGTAAGGTCAGCGTCCGTGCGAGGGATCGGCACTCGCGGCGACGTCCATATCGAGAAACATCTGCGGGTATCCAGGCGCATAACAATTGCCATCGGCAGCGTACGTTTTGCCGCAGCTTTGCGTGATCTCCGGTCGCCGCGGTGACTGGGCGTATTGCCAGGCGATGATGCCTGCATCGGGTGCAGCGCTCAGCGGTTTAGGCTGCAAGGTGCAACCTGGCGCCGGCGGGCACTGGTCCAGCGCGTCGAGGATGGCGACCTCATGCAGCTTGCCGGCCTTTACTTGGGCGCGAATGTCCTGGATGGTGTCGATGGTCGCGCCGGGGGAGTCCTGCACGGCCTGGCCGCTCGCATACGCGCCCGGTTGAAAGCCGCTGCCGGCAACGGCCTCGGTCCAGCCCAGCAGATAAGCGGCCTGCTCGGGAAGCAGACGTCCACCTTCTTCCTGGTCGAGAAAGATCACCGTATGCGCGGGAAAGCCTTCGCGATGGGCGCTGGCGACGGCGATGGCGGCGTCCTGCCGGCCAAGGTCTCCGGGCCTCGTGCCGGCCTTCTGCGCGTTCAGGATCTCGGCATCGAGACGGCCGTTGGCGAGCACAAGAAAGCCCCATCCCTGTTGAACCAAGAGTGCCCGCTTGCCAACCCAGGTGTTGGCGTTTTCGCCGGGCGGGTTGGTCAGCCAGTATCCGGTAAAGGCGAAAGGATCTGGCGCTTTGCGCAGGCTTGCCATCACGTCGTCGCCGGGGTAGTCATTGCGATCGAAGCCGCGATATTGGCCCGTGTTCGTGCGGCCGCTCGCGACGTCTGCAGCCGGTTGTGCTGCCGAGGTCTGCTGCCCTTGAAGGGCGGCGGGAGTTGACGGCGAGACCGCGCGTGAGCAGCCTGAAAGCACAAGGACCAAACCACCCAGAACGGCACAGCAGGAACGCATCGCAAACTCCTCGGGTTAGACTACAGCCCAAGCCCGGGCTTCCACCCGAGGGCAGAACACCCTTCAGGGACACAATCGATGTCGACCATGTCTGTACCCGCGCAAGACCCTCGCTATCCCATTGGCCGCTTCACGCCGCCGAGGCCCATCACGCAGGAGGATCGTCGTTATGCGGTGCTTGCCATTGCGGAGTTGCCGGAGCAGATGCGCGAGGCGGTGCGGTCGCTCGATGATGAACAGCTGAACACGCCGTACCGCGAGGGTGGATGGACGGTGCGCCAATTGGTGCACCACGTTGCCGACTCGCACATGATTGCGTTCTACCGTCTGCGCCGTGCGCTCACCGAAGACTGGCCTGAGATCCAGGGCTACAACGAGAAGGGCTTTGCCGTGCTGCCTGACGTGACCGCGCCCGTGGAGTGGTCGCTGGAGATCATCGAAAGCGTGCACGCGCGTTGGGTTATGGTGCTGCAGAGCCTTGTGGAAGAGCAGTGGACGCGCGGTTTCAAGCACAATGAGCGAGGCCCGATGCAGCTCGATCTCGTAACGATGCTCTACGCGTGGCACTCAAGGCACCATGTGGCACACATCACGCACCTGCGCACCTTGAACAACTGGTAACGGGGCTGCGGCTCCTGCCACTTGCGTGTGAGTTGACCGAGGCGGCGGTGATGATAGCGTGGCGACATGCCGCCGCCCGGAGCTGTACCCGCGGACATCGCCGACGTACCCACGCAATCTGCCGAACAGATCGGCCACAGGCTGCAGTTGTTCCTCGAGGAGCACAAGGAAGCTGCCGTGCTGGAAGACGGCAAGGTCGTCTTCGAACTGCCGGAGGCAAAGCATCGCATCGTCGTCGAGAATGGCCGCTGTGCGCTGCAACTCTGGAGCGGCGAGCGCAACCTTGTGCGCACGATTGTTGCGGCTGCTGAACGCAACGGCTCGCTGCGGCTAAGCACAAAGCGTTTCGGGCATACGCAAACCAAGACCCTCGTCCTTACTGCGCAGGTGCAGCGGCGTGAACCGGCCCGCCGCGAACCGGCACGGCAGGCATACCTGCGATTGCTGCAGCGGGTGCTTGTGCGTGAGTTCCCGGACTGGCAGCTGGATGGCTTCCGCGCGGCAATGGACCTGGAGCGCTCGTTCGGTCCGGCCTATGCGCGTGGCTCCATGGTGCGTGGGGGCGAGGCCTGGGCCGTGATCGGCATCGGCGCAATGGAATCGCAGGCCATCGTTGACGGCGTGCTCACGCTTGGCATTCTGTGGCTGCACCACTGCCGCGAGCGCAGCAACGGCAGCCCACTTTACAAGGGCCTGCGTGTCGTTGTGCCGCGCGGGCTAGCGATGGTGACGCTGGCGCGGCTGGCCTGGATGAACAGCACGGCGGCGCAGTGGGCCTTGTATGAGCTGGACGAGCGCGCGGAAGATTTGCTGGAGCGCGACGTCGCTGACCAGGGCAATGTACAGACCCGGCTGGTCCACCATCCCGACGAAGCTGCGGCGCGAGAACGGTTTGCTCCGGCGCTGGAGCAGCTTGCGGCGCTGCTGCCGGCGGGCGAAGAGCACCGTGTAGAGCAACGTCTCCGCAGCACCGCCGAGTTGGCCTTTTTGCTCCACGGGCTCGAGTTTGCGCGCGCAAGGATTTCCCTTGCCCCGGGCAGCTTTACGCATGTGTTGGAGCTTTCGGTCGGCGTGGGCGCAGAAGAAACGGCGCTCCAATCCGGAAACCGTGAAGAGATCAAGAAGCATCTGGCTGAACTGTTTCGCCGCCGCCAAGCGCATGCTGGCAGTCACGGCAGGACGCTTCGTCCGCACACACCGGGGCGGGGCATCGGCATGTTCACGGGCCGGCCGGCGCATACACGTGCAGTGGGTGTCGCTGCCGCCGTTGCCAGCTCCGGTGGTCTTTCGCGGTTGGAGGCCAGGGAGCGTGCGCTCGCCGCGCAGCAGGACCCGCTCTTCCGGGCCGCACCGGAGCGCTGGCTGGAATCAGTGCTGCGTGAGAACCTTGCGCCCTTAACGCGCTCGCTTGGGCCAGCTCCTGCCGCGGTACGAACGTCCGAGATGCGCACCGCTGAGGACGTCGATCCCGACACCCTGGGCAACCGTGCGACGCGCCCGCAAAGTGGATGGGGCTGGGGACCAGGACGCAGCCCGCGCGCAAGCGAGCGACTGATCCCGCGCTTCGACCCACGTTATGTGTATACGCAGGTGCCGGCCATCGCAGGCGCGGGCGACCGCGGCATGTTGGACCTGCTCGGCGTCACCGAAGATGGCCGCCTTGCCGTCATCGAAGTCAAGGCGTCAGACGATCTGCAGCTTGCGCTACAGGGGCTGGATTACTGGATTCGCGTGCGCCATCACCATGCATCCACGCTCGACCCGGCGACAGGCACGCCCTCGGGTGTGAACGATCTGCAGCGTCATGGCTATTTTCGTGAGGTGGAGCTTTCGCCGTTGCCGCCGAGGCTGTTTCTTGTGGCGCCGGCGTTGCATATTCACCCGGCTACCGAGACGATCCTGCGTTACGTGTCGCCACGTGTGGAGTGGACGTTGCTGGCGCTGGATGAGCGCTGGCGGCAAGAGGTCCGCGTGGTCTGGCGCAAGAGTGGCGGCACAGGCACCAAGTAGCGCGGCAGCTACGGTTGCAGCACCCGGATCACCTGGGCCGCGCCGTGCGTACGTATCGTGTGCGCGCCGCTATTGGCGGGCAGAACAAGAGCTGCGCCTCGCGGCACCTCCAGGGGCTCGCCCTTGTCTGTCTCCAGGGAGGCACTTCCTGACAGACCGATGAGGATCTGCAGCTTGTCGGCATGGCCAAGTTGGGCACCCGTATTCGAGGGGAGATCAAAGCGATCGACGGCGAAGTACTCGCAGGACGCAAGCCGCGTGAAGCCGTCCATCGCCACCGGTGCGACCAGTCCAGCCTGGGTGTCCGTCCGGGTCACGGCTGTTCCTGCGTCGACGTGCAGCTCGCGCGGGCGACCGTAGTCCCAAAGCCGATAGGTGGTATCGCTGTACTGTTGCGTTTCCAGCACCACCATACCCGGCCCGATAGCGTGCACGGTTCCTGCATCGACAAACACCATGTCGCCGGCGTTCACCGGAATCATGCGCAGTTTTTCTTCCAGCGTGCCATCCTGAATGGCTGATCGCACGTCCGCCGGCGTGAGCGCTTCCTTGAAGCCGGCGGCCACCTGCGCTCCCGGCTCCGCAGACAGCACATACCAGCACTCTGTCTTGCCGCGGGGCATCCCAAGCGCACGTGCCTGCGCGTCGTCGGGGTGCACCTGCACAGAAAGCTTTTCTCGCGGGAACAGGAGCTTGATCAACAGAGGGAAGCCCTCGTGCTGCGCATCGCCGAACGGCTCCGGGGCAGCAGATGTGACCTGCGCCAGCGACCTGCCCGCCAAGGGTCCTTTCGATACCTTGCAGTCTTCCGCCGTCAGCCAGATCTCACCAACAGGCGCGCCTTGCACCACGGCGCTATGCCATGGCGACAGGTCCTGAACACCCCAGATGCGCTCCACAAGCACGGGTTCCAGCAACACAGGTGACAGGGTGGAAGGGGCATCGGTGGGTGAGGATGTCTGGTCAGAGATGGGCATAGCGCAATGCGTTCAGTGTAACCGCGGGACGAGCCCATCCATGTTGAAGCGTTTCACTTCCGCCCTTCGTCAAACGTTCAACCTGGAGCGATGACGCAGGTTCAGAGCGCATGATATCGTTCACAGCAATCGCCGCCCCATGTGCCCCATCTGTAGGAGAGTCGATGTGAAAAAGCCGCTAGCCCTTACCCCGTACCGTGCGATCTGGGTTCGCCTCCGCACAGCAAGCAGTCAGCGGGGTTCCTCGATTGGTTTGTTCGGGAGAGCGTACCCATGCCGGTAGCAACGCCCGTAACCGTTGGGATCGATCTCGGCGGTACCAGCATTCGTGTCGGTTTGTATGACCTTGAGATGCAGTTGTTGGCTCAGCACTCGATGCCGACCCGGGTCGCGGCAGGTCCACAGGCAGCCGTGAACGAAATGGCCTCTGCGATCAATGCCTTGTGCGCTGGTGTCGGCCTGAAGGCAAAGAGCAACCTCATCGGTATCGGCATTGGCAGCCCGGGCCCTATCAACCTGCGCACCGGTGTGCTCGGCCTTTTGCCGAATCTGCACGGATGGGAGAACTTTCCGTTGCGCGATGCCCTTGCGGAAGCCAGCGGCCTGCCGGTGATTCTTGAATCTGACGCAAACGCCGCGGCTCTCGCGGAATGGAAGCTGGGTGCCGGCCGTTCAAGCGGGTTGGACACCATGGTGATGATCACGCTGGGCACAGGCGTGGGCAGTGGCCTGATTCTGGGTGGCAAGCTCTGGCATGGCATGTTCGGCATGGGTGGCGAGCTTGGCCACAGCATTGTGGAACCGGGTGGCGCGCGGTGTGGCTGCGGCAGCCGTGGATGCCTTGAGGTGTACGCCTCTGCCAATGGCTTGATCCGTCTTGCGAAAGGCGCCGGCAGCGCGGAAGATGCTTCGCCCGCGATGCGTGCGCTCACGGCACAAGCCTTCATGCCGCTCGATGTGGCGCTGCTGGCCGAGACAGGGGACCGCTCGGCGCAACGTGCGTTCGAGGAGTTGGGACGGTACCTGGGGCTCGGCCTGGCGAACCTGGTCAGCACGCTGGATCCGCCGATGATCGTTGTTGGTGGTGGTGTGGCGAGTGCATGGCCGTT
The DNA here is from genome assembly GCA_965198515.1 of Granulicella sp. GTDB lineage: Bacteria > Acidobacteriota > Terriglobia > Terriglobales > Acidobacteriaceae > Granulicella. The sequence continues at coordinate 298,210 of CBDAPO010000005.1, forward strand.
GTTTGCGCCATCGATGTTCGCCGCCATGCGCGAGCACAGCGTTGTGTATCGCCTGGTTGAACCATCGCAGCACAAGTTTATGGAGCGCGACCGCACCTTCGTGCGCCCGGCAATGCTGGGCCCTGTGGCCGGGCTGCTGGGCGCCGGTCTTCTGCCCCATCTGGTTGCGCTTACCGCAGAGCCACCCAGCTTTGAACGCTTCACACAGGAGATCAGCCGTTGAAGTTCCTTGCCGCCCTGCTTGCCCTGGCTTTGCCCTTTGCCGCCGCTGCTGAAATTCGCTTGCCCCACCTGTTGTCTGACCATGCAGTGCTTCAACGTGAGCGTCCCATCCATGTGTGGGGCTGGGCCACGCCGGGGGCGCACGTGTCTGCACGCTTCCATAAGCAGACGGTGGCTGCCGTGACTGACCAGTTTGGCCGATGGAGTTTGTGGTTGGCGCCAGAGACCGCGGGCGGTCCCTACACTTTGACCGTCAACGGCGATGGCCCGGAGGTGACGCTCTCTGATCTGCTCGTCGGCGATGTGTGGTTTGCTTCCGGACAAAGCAACATGGAGATACCGCTGGATGGCTTCCGTGATGCGCAAGGCAAACCTACGGCGCCGATCAAGAACGGCGAAAGGGAGATTGCGGCCGCAACCAACAACAAGCTGCGGCTGCTGCGTGTGGAGCATAAGAGCTCCGACTTTCCGCTGGATGACATCACGACGGGCTGGACGCAGTGCACCCCGGAAACAGCGCGGCAGTTTTCCGCTGTGGCGTACTTCTTCGGTCGTGAAATTTCTGCCAAGGAGAACGTGCCTGTGGGACTGATTGATTCCACGTGGGGTGGTACACCGGCGGACTCCTGGGTTTCGATGAATACGATGGGCACGCATGCTGACCTTTTGCCTGCCTTTGCGAGCCGGGCCCACTTCGCCACGCACCTCGCAGAAACGGACGCGATGATCGCTGCCGAGAAGCGCGAAGATGATGCGGCCAGGGCAGCCGGTAAACCGGTACCGTCGCACATGTGGCACCCGTACCAAAGTTCATGGGAGCCTGCGGAGTTGTTCAACGGCATGATCGCGCCGTTTACACCGATGTCGCTGAAGGGCTTTCTCTGGTACCAGGGCGAAACGAACTCCGGGCATGATCGCGCGCCGTATTACTACACGCTGTTCTCCTCGTTGATCGGCGACTGGCGCATGCAGTTCGCGCAAGGCGATCTGCCGTTCTTCTTCGTGCAGATTTCGTCGTTCAACTCCCCTGGTGAAGACTGGGGCCGTGTGCGCGATGCACAGCGTCGCACTCTGGCGGTGGCGAATACAGCGATGGCAGTCACGCTGGATATTGGCCTGGCGGACAACGTGCATCCGCCGGATAAGCAGACCGTGGCGGAGCGTCTTGCACTGCCTGCTCGTGCGATGGTGTATGGCGAGCGCATTCCGTATGCGTCGCCGCTGTTTCGGCAGGCCACCCGCGAGTTGCAACCCGACGGCACAACGGCCATGCGAGTCTGGTTCGACCATGCTGAAGGTTTGAGCTACCGCGGCGGCAGTGCGACCGGCTTTGAACTGGCAGGGCCCGATGGTAGATTCATGCCGGCAGAGGCAAGGGTCGAAGGCGAGACCGTGGTTGTGAGTTCGCCGAATGTGTCTGCGCCCGAAAATGTTCGTTATGGCTGGATGGGCGTGATCGCGAACAATCTGTACAACGCTCAGGGTCTACCGGCCTCGACGTTCACGTCCGAGCCTTAGCTCGTTGAAGCGCTTAAGCGTTGCCACCCTCTGAAGCACATCTGGCTTCGACCGCAGTTTGGTTCCTGAGAGATGTAGGCTGGTGTTGCATTCGTATGAGAACTTACTTCTGCGACGGAGGACACCGGCTTGAATCAACCCGTTCGCATGAGTGACGTGGCAAAGCTGGCCGGCGTTAGCACGATGACGGTCTCCCGGGTCCTGAACGAGAATGCCAACGTTCTGGAGGAAACGCGGCAGCGTGTCTTTGCAGCAGTCGAAAAGCTGGGATATCAGCGCAACGAATTGGCCCGTTCTTTGCGGGAGCGCCGGTCTCGCCAGATCGGGATTCTGGTGCCCAACCTGTGCGACCCGTTTTTTGCGATCTCAGCGCAGGCAATCAACCGCGTGGCGCGGGATAACGATTACTCGGTCAGCATCGCTACAACGGAAGAGGACGCTGAACTCGAGTTTGAAGAAGCGAGCCGTATGGTGCGTCGCAGCGTGGAAGGGCTTGTTGTGATTCCTGTGGATGTGAAGGGAAACTCGCGACTCCTTTCGCCCGAAATCCAGGCTCTGCCGGTGGTCACCATCGATCGCCCTGCGAGTGGTGCCGGCCGCAATGTCGATACGTTCCTGGTGGAAAACAAACAGGGCGCGATGGATGGAACCAACCACCTCCTCTCGCTCGGGCACAAACGCGTGGCGTGCATCGCGTTGAGTCGCCGGCTTTACACCATGCGCCAACGCATCAGCGGCTATGAGGCTGCCGTGGAAGCGGCGGGCCTGAAGCCGAAGGTGATCATCGTGCCGGAAACGGCGGAAGGCACCCTTGAAGAACTTCGAGCCGTGATGTCCGAGCGGTACGCCCCGACGGCGCTCTTTTGCGCCAACAACCTGACCACGCGGCAAACACTGCACGCTCTACAGGCGCTGGATCTTCACTCGCCAAGCCCGGTGGCGCTGGTGGGCTTTGATGATTTCGAGACGGCTGATCTGCTGCGTCCCGGTGTCACTGTGGTCAGCCAGCCTTTCGAATCCATGGCACGCCAGGCCGCAGAAACACTGTTTGCGCGCCTGGCAGAAACAGATCAACAGCCGAAAGGCAAGCGTGTTGTTCTGCCTGTGGAACTCATTATCCGGGGATCGTGTGGAGCGCAGCAACCTTGATCACCGGATCGCATTTCATCTACCTGCAAGGAGCAAAACTTCTGTGTTTCGACCTCGTGTAGCTGCCCTTCTTCTTGCTGTTTGCGGCTCTTTGGCCCCGCAGGCTTTTTCCCAGACGCAGACGGCCGCTGCAGTCGACAAAGAGCTTGCGTTGACGCCGCCCATGGGCTGGAACAGCTGGAATCACTTCGGCTGCAATGTGAGTGAACAGCTGATTCGTGACACTGCGGACGCCCTTGCCACAAGCGGCTTGCGTGACGCGGGCTACAAGTTTCTGGTCATCGATGATTGCTGGCACGGCGAGCGCGATGGGCACGGCGACATCCAGGCCGATGCCAAGCGGTTTCCTTCAGGCATCAAGGCGCTCGCGGATTATGTGCACAGCAAGGGTTTGAAGTTTGGAATTTACTCCGATGCCGGGATGAAGACGTGTGCCGGCCGGCCCGGGTCGCGCGGGTATGAGTTCCAGGATGCGGCGCAGTATGCGAAGTGGGGTGTGGACTACCTGAAGTATGACTGGTGCAGCACCTCGACGCAGAACGCGCAGGCTTCGTATGCGGTGATGCGTGAGGCGTTGAACCACACGGGCCGGCCAATCGTGTTCAGCATGTGTGAGTGGGGCACAGCGAAGCCGTGGATGTGGGCAGGTGAGGGCACGGGCAACCTGTGGCGCACCACGGGCGATATCACGGACAAGTGGGACGGCAAGCACGGCTACTCGCTGGGCATGATGACGATTGTCGACCTGAACGAGCCCTTGTACAGCTATGCGGGGCCAGGGCACTGGAACGATCCAGACATGCTGGAGGTTGGCAATGGTGGCATGACGGCGGACGAGTATCGCGCTCACTTCAGCCTGTGGGCGATGATGGCGGCGCCGCTGATTGCCGGCAACGATGTGGCGCACATGAGCGCGGATACGCGGTCCATCCTGATGAACAAGGACGTGATTGCGGTGGACCAGGATGCGATGGGCCATGCGGGTCGTCGCGTGCGCAAGCAGGGCGATGTCGAAGTGTGGTCGCGGGAACTGTCGAATGGTGACCGCGCGGTGCTGCTGCTGAATCGTGGCGCGGCCGCGGCGCCGGTGCGATTCTCGCTGGCGGAGGTCGGGTTGCCTGAGTCATTGACGATGCATGCTCACGACCTTTGGAGCGGCAAGGACGTCAGTACAGTGCAGGGCAGCTATACGGCGGCAGCGGTGCCCTCGCACGGCGTGGTGATGCTGCGCCTGCATCCCTGATGCAAGGCGGCTCCGTTCGTTCACAGGAGAGGAACATGCGAGAGACGCGGCTTGCCCCCGGCAAGAACGGGTGAACTGTTTGGGCGGTTGACGTCATCCAACGGCTTGAGGAGATTTGCTTATGCCGAACGCGACTGCCGTCAGTGCCACCTTCAAGTTGGGTGGAGAGCTTGAGATTCACCGCCTGGGATTCGGTGCGATGCGCCTTACGGGTGAAGGCATCTGGGGTGAGCCCAAAGATCGTGAGAAGGCCAAGCAGGTGTTGCGCCGGGCTGTGGAGCTGGGCGTGGACTTCATCGATACGGCGGACTCGTATGGACCGGATGTGAGCGAGATTCTGATTGGTGAGGCGTTAGCGCCGTTCAAGCAAGGTCTGGTTGTGGCGACCAAAGGTGGGCTGACGAGGCAGGGGCCGAACAAGTGGCTGCCTGTGGGACGTCCTGAGTACCTGGAGCAGCAGGTAGAGATGAGTCTGCGGCACCTGAAGACGGATAAGATCGACCTTTGGCAGCTGCACCGGATTGACCCGAAGGTGCCTTTCGCGGACTCTTTGGCGCCGATCAAGCGGTTGCAGCGCCAGGGCAAGATCCGGTTCGTGGGCTTGAGCGAGGTGAGTGTTGCCGAGATTGAGCAGGTACGCAAGTTCATCGACGTTGTGAGCGTGCAGAACGAATACAACATCACCACGCGCAAGAGCGAAGAGGTGTTGGAGTACTGCGAAAAGGAGAACATCGGGTTTATCCCGTGGTATCCGGTCGCTGCGGGCAAGCTGGCGCAGCCTGGTGGCAAGCTGGATCAGTTTGCGAAGAAGCACGACGCGACCGTGGCGCAGATCTCGCTGGCGTGGCTGCTGCACCGTTCGCCGGTGATGCTGCCGATTCCGGGCACGAGCTCGGTGGAGCACCTTGAGGAGAACCTGAAGGCTGCTGAGCTGCAGTTGTCGGAGAGCGACTTCGCGGAGCTCGAGGCGGCGACGAAGTAGTTTTGTTGGCGGGGAGGGGGGATCCCCCCTCCCCCTATCTCCATCGGATCCTGGCGGTAAAATCTCTGTTTTGTTGCACTTGCAGGTAGCTTGGGGCTGCAGAATATTGCAAACAGGGAACTTACGGCCAAAATATTGCAAGCATTGAGGTTAGCGGCGGATTTGGGGGCCGCTGGCCTCGCCCGGCGGCTAAAGCCGGTTTGCTGGCTGTTGTTTATGGCCCGGCTGAAGCCGGGCCATGACGAGGCGAAGCAGTGCTGAGGGTGAATCGCTGCCCAAAGCGAAGCGGCCCCTGACGAGGCGAAACAGCCGGTTTTGATGGCACACGGCCCTGTACTTCAACCGTAGCAAACCGGGGTGGAATTGTACGCAACGGGAAAGAACGATTTCGAAGGGATTTATGAGCCTGACGTTGAATGCGAATGAGACGGCGCTGGTGTTGATTGATCTGCAGCGGGGGATTGTGGCGCGTGATTTGAAGCCGCATACGAGCAAGGATGTGGTGGAGCGGTGTGCGCGGCTGGCCCAGGCGATGCGTGCGGCGGGCGGAACCGTGGTCTATGTGCATGTGCTGATGAACGAGATTGCACGGCCGGCCGGGGATCGACCCATGATGCCGCCCAACGCGCCGCCACCGCCGCCCGAGGCCTCCGAGCTTGTGCCGGAAGCCGGGTATCAGCCCGGAACAGATGTGTTGATTGCGAAGCGGCAGTGGGGTGCGTTTACGGCGACGAACCTGGACCAGGCACTGCGGCGGCGTGGCGTGAAGACGATTGTGATGGGTGGGATCGCGACGAACATTGGCGTGGAATCTACGGCTCGGTCAGCCATTGAATACGGGTACCAGCTGGTGTTTGCCGAGGATGCCATGTCGACGATGAGTGCGGAGATGCAGGCGTTTGCGGTGGGGACGATCTTTCCGATGATGGGCTTTGTGCGGTCTACGGAAGAGGTATTGGCGGCGTTGGGGTAAGGCGCTCACGCGGAGGGCGCGAAGGTTTCGCTGAGGGCGGGGAGGGTTCGTCGCCGGGGTAACAGCGGGTTCCCTGCGGGAACGACAGCAAGAAATGCAAATGCAAATGCAAGTGCAAGTGCAAGTGCAAGTGCAACTGCGAACGCAACGGGCGCTAAGAACGCCAAGGTACGCGACGAAAAGCGAAGGCCTTCACCCGGTGGGGGTGAAGGCCTTTCTGCTGTTGCTACTTCCTACTTCCTGTTTGCTGTTTGCTACTTCCTGTTTGCTGTTTGCTACTTCCTGTTTCCTGTTTCTGTTTAGAAGATGATTTTCGCGCCGAACTGGGTGTTGAAGGGTTCGCCGGCGCCGATGCCGGGGGCCCCGTTGTAGTCACCGATGGTGTCGTAGAGGGTGGGGTTGCCGCCTGCGGTGGCGGAGGGTGGCGCGTAGTTGATGCGGTTGAAGACGTTGAACATTTCGGCGCGCAGCTGGACAGTGACGCGCTCGGCGATGTGGGTGTTCTTGAAGACCGATAGGTCGACGTCAGAGTAGCCGGGGCCGTAGAGGGAGTAGCGGCGCGAGGTGCCGAAGCTGCCCGGGGCGGGGTTGGTGAAGGCGGAGATGTCAAACCAGGCTACGTTGGGGTGCTGGCCGAGATAGCCGACGCGGGGGTTGCCGATCTGGTTGGCGCGGTCGTTGCCTTCTGCGGTGCCGCTGGGATTGCCGCCGGCGAAGACGGTGAACGGCTGGCCACCGTGGAAGCTGAGCAGGCTGTTTACCTGCCAGCCGTTGGTAAGCGGTTTGAAGTGTGCGTTGCCGGGAACGGCGTAGCTGACAAAGCTGACGAAGGTGTTGCGGATGTCGAACTCGGAGTTGGAATAGTCGCCCTTGAAGTTGCGGCTGTCCTGCGGGAGGGTACCGCGGTAGTCGGAGACCTCGTCGAGGTTGTGCGAAAAGGTGTAGACCGTGTTCATGGAGAAGCCGTGCAGGTTGTTGACGCGGAAGGTGGCCTGGAGCGAGTTGTAGTTGGCGGTGCCGATGCTTTCGACCTGGTTGATGTTGTCGTATTGGGGGTACTGGCTGTAGTAGGGACGCGCGGCCTGCAGCGCGGCGGTGGTGGCGTAGACGCCGGGTTTGGCCTGGTTGATGTCCAGCAAGCTGAGCAGGTGACGGGCTTCAGACCCGACGTAGCCGAGCTGCATGATGACGCGGGAACCGAGGCTTTGCTCCAGCTGCAGGTTGAAGTTTTCGTTGTAGGAGGGCCGGAAGTTGGGGTCGACCGAGAAGACGCCGCAGGGCGAGGTGGCACTGCACGGGTAGCCTTCTGCCGAGGGGAAGATGGCGGCGCCGGACTGGATCTGGGTTTGTGCGGAAGGCAGCGCGCCGACGGTGTAGACCGGGTCCGGGCCGCCTGGATTGCCTTCCACACCGTTGGGCGCCTGGTTGCCGGGACGGTTGTCGAGGAAGGGGTTCAGGTTGGGCGTATCCGCGTACCAGCCGTAGCCGGCGCGGAGGACCGTGCGTGGCGAGATGGCGTAGCTGAGACCCAGCCGCGGGCTGATGTCCTTGTAGTACTGCTGATAGAGGTTCGCGATCTGGGCGCCCTGGAAGGCGAGACCGTTGGTCGCGGTGAGGTTGGGGCGGAAGACGGAGATGTCCTGAAAGGGCTCGTGGAGCGGCCCCTCGTAGTCATACCGGATGCCGTAGTTGATGTTGAGCTTGGGGGTGACCTGCCAGTTGTCGCCTGCGTTGAGGAACCAGGTATTGACGAAGACCTGGCGCTCGGGGTCGCCGATGGCGATGGAGGCGGTGTCGAACTGGCCGGAAAGGAAGTCGGCGAGCGGGGCGACGTAGCCGTCGGGGGTGAAGCAGTTGCTGGCGGTTTGCGTTGCGCCGCTGCAGCCGGGGAGTGTGGCGTTGATTGTTTTCTGAATGCGTGAGCCGTCAAAAGTGAAGGCGCCGACGGCGTGGCGCTTATAGAACTCATCAAGCTGCGCCTGGCGGAACTCGCCGCCGAAGCGCATTTCGTGTTTGCCCTTGACCCAGGAGAGCTGGTCGGTGAGGTGGCCGGTGATGTCGTTGCGGCCCTCAGGCGGGGTAAGGCCGACCTCATCGAAGCTGCCGCTGGCGGCCGCTGTAGCGCCGCTGCCGGTGGAGTTGCCGATGACGATGTTGGGCGCGTTGCTGAACGGCGCGCCGGTGACGAACCCGAGGCTTTGGACGTTGTAGCTGGAGTTGTAGTCGGAGAAGACCTGGTTGAAGTAATTGACGCCGACGAGGATCTGGTTGGAGATCGTGGGGGAGATGATGCGGTTGTAGACCAGGGCGATGTTCTGGACGTGGATTGGCGCGACTTCGTAGTAGCTGAGGAGCTGCGAGCCGACGGGAGCGACCTGGTTGCCCTGGCCGACGAACCAATGGGCGCTGAGGCGGTCCTTGTCGGAGAGCTGGTAGTCGATTTTGCCGAGGCCATTCCAGCTGTAGCCGAACTCGGGGTCGTTGGAATGGAAGTTGTTGACGGTGCCGACGGTGTCGGCGGAGAGGTTGCCCTGTGCCCAGAGGGAGTTGAGCACCTTGGGCATGACGGGGTCGACCGCGATGTTGTATTTGGCGAGGAGCGCCTGGGCCTGACTCTGCCAGCCGACCGAGGGCTCGGTGGCGCTGCCGGATTCGCCGATCACGAAGCGCTGGTGTTCAAAGGTGAGGAAGCCGAAGAGCTTGTCTCTGAGAAAGGGACCGCCGACGGAAAAGCCGGTGTTGTAGTTGCGGACCTTCTGCTTGGTGCTGGAGAACGGGCTCTTGGCGCCGAAAAGCTCGTTGCGGTTGAAGTAGTAGACGGTGCCGTGGAGTTGATTGGTGCCGGATTTGAGGGTGAGGTTGACGGTGCCGCCCGGGTTACGCCCGGCTTCAGGGCCGGATTGCGTTTGTGCCGAGAACTGATCGACGGCGTCAATGGGGAGGATGATGCCCGCGATGCCGGAAACGCCGCCCTGGTTGACGGCGGGGATGTTGTGCCAAAGGTCGTTGTTGTCGACGCCGTCGATCTGCCAGTTCATCTGGTTGGCGCGGGTGCCGTTGAGCGAGCCGTAGCCGCCACCGCTGTAACCGGCGTAGCCGGAGGTGAGCGAGATCATCTGGGTGAAGTCGCGACCGTTGAGGGGGATGTCAGCGACGGTTTTGGCGTCGAGGACGGTGGTTTGCGTGGTGGTCGTGGTGTCGAGCGCGAGGCTGGCGGCAGAGACTTCGACGACCTCACCGGTGGCAGAGACGGAAAGCTTGACGGGAAGGGTGTAGACCTGACCGGCGGAAACGCTGATGTGGTCGACCTTGGTGTTGGCGAAGCCCGGGGCGGCGATGCTGATGGAGTAGTCGCCGAGGGGAAGGTCCTGGAAAAGGAAGTCGCCGGAAGAGGAGCTGACGCCTTTGGTGGCGGTGCCGGTGGCGGTGTCTGTAGCGACGACCGCGGCCCCGGCGACAGCAGCGCCTGTGGCGTCAGTGACGGAGCCGTTGATGCCGCCGCGGAAGGTTTGAGCGTAAACGCCGAGCGTGGGGCCGGCGATGACGGCGCTGGCGATGAGGGCGGGAATCAGGGAACGTCGCGTGCGGTGTGACATGAAACCTCCAGGGCAAAGAGGGGCTGTGCCCCTGCAGGAGAGGGGTTGCGGCGAGCTGATTTTGAGCGCAGAAGAGCTGTGCGCCCAAAGGTGACTTTGGGGCCGCTTACCAGTTGCTACCGACTAACGAACTGCAGTTGTGCTGCTGCGGTGTTGCGTTGCTACGGTGCTACAAAACCTGGAATATTGAGTTTTTGTGAATTTCTGTGAAGGTACAACGAAGGTGGGAGGCAGTGCAAGCGGAATGTGCGCCTGTGAGTCAACGAAGAGCGATTCCGCAAGAGAAAAGGCGGCCGTGATGGCCGCCTCCAGTCTGCGAAAAGGTGGAGTTCAGCGTCCGAGCTCTTCGAGGTAGCGCTCGACTTCAAGGGCAGCCATGCAGCCGGAGCCGGCAGCGGTGATGGCCTGGCGGTAGCGGCGGTCCTGGATGTCGCCGCAGGCGTAGACGCCGGGCAGCGGGATGCCCATGCGGGTGGTGAAGACGTTGCGATCGGTTTTGATGTAGCCGTCCGAGTCGAGGTCGAGCTGGCCTTCAAAGGCTCGCGCGTTGGGCTCGTGGCCGATACCGAGGAACATGAAGCTGACGGGCAGGGTCCAGCGCTCGCCGGTCTTGCGGTTGTGGAGCTTGAGGCCTTTGACGTCCTTTTCTTCCACACCCAGGACCTCTTCGACGAGGGTGTTGTGGACGAACTCGATCTGCGGGTGGGCCTGGGCGCGCTCCAGCATGATGCGGCTGGCGCGGAAGCTCTCGGAGCGGTTGATCAGCGTGACCTTTTTGGCGAAGCGGGTGAGAAAGAGCGCTTCCTCCATGGCCGAGTCGCCGCCGCCGATGACGGCGATGTCTTTGCCGGAGGCGAAAAAGCCGTCGCAGGTGGCGCAGGAACTGACGCCGTAGCCGATCAGGGCCTGCTCGGAGGGCAGGTTCAGCCAGCGGGCTGAAGCGCCGGAGGCGATGATCAGTGTGCGGGTCTGGACGACGTCGCCGCCGCCGAGGTCGAGCTCGTAGGGAGTCTTGGTGAGGTCGATGTTGGCCAGGTGCCCCATGCGGAGCTCCGCGCCGAAGCGGCCGGCCTGCTCCTTCATGTTCTCGATCAGTTGCGGACCCATGATGCCCTCGGGCCAGCCTGGGAAGTTTTCAACCAGGGTGGTCATGGAGAGCTGGCCGCCGGGCTCGTGGCCTTCGATGATGAGCGGCTTGAGGTTGGAGCGGGCGGCGTAGATGGCCGCAGTGAGGCCGGAGCAACCGGAGCCCAGGATGACGGTGTCGCGAACGGCGTTCTGATCAGACATGGCTAGGGTTTGATTGTAGTCGGGGCGGGGAAGATGCAGAGGCGGTGGTTGGTGCTCAGTAGTGGTTGGTGGTTGGTGCGCGGTGTGAGGCTTTGGAGCGATGGCGGGCTCGTGGTTAGACATTCGAGAAGCAACCCACCACCGTGCACCGACGCCTTGTACGCTGTTCCTATGGCAAATCTAGTGTTGGTTTACGGTATGCGGCTGTTGCCGGCGGATGAAGTGGCGGGCGTCCAGGCTGCGCCGGTGCAGTTGAAGAACGGCAATGACGCGCAGGTGACGATGCACATCCTGGAAGGCAGCCGTGAGCAGATTGAAGCGCAGTTGAAGCTTTCGGTGGAGGCCTTCTTCGACTTTTATCCTGAGATCTAAGCCCGAGACCGTGACTTCGCTCCCTCTTCCTGGGAGCGAAGCGCACAGTCTGGCACAAAGGTTGCATAAAGCCCGGCGTTGCTGCTCCGCCTTCGCACACCACTACAGTTCGTCCCGTTTTGAGACGAAAAGGTGTGTGGAGGCGGAACTTTCATGCACGGACGGGCGGCAATACGGATGGCATGGCTCCTTGTCGCAGCCCTGCTTGGGTGCGGTGGCTTTGGCCAGGCCGGAGCGCAGGCCACGGTGTCGCAGGCAAGCGTTTCGGCAGAGCTGCAAAGCCTGGCCCAGGCAGCGCGCACGATTTTTGTGGGGCAGATCGTCGGCATTCAACGCCGTGGCGGCGTGGTCGAGGTCACGTTTCGGGTAGAGCAGCCGGTGATGGGCTCGACCGGGCAGACGTTCACCTTGCGGGAATGGGCGGGAATGTGGCCGCCCAACGTACAGCGCTACACGGTGGGTCAACGCGTGCTGGCGTTTGTGCACGGTGCGGGCGGCGCGGGGCTGAGTTCGCCGGTCCACGGGACCGAAGGCCTGGTGCCGGTGGTGGTCCAGGGTGCTGATGCACCCAGGTTGCTGGATGTGCGGCGCGTGGCCGCTTCTGTGGTGCGGGCCCCGGGCACGCGGTTGCCTGATACGACCGATGGCGCCCTGGCGCTGGATGCCGTGATCGGGATGATTGCGCCGGTCCAGAAAACTGCAGGAACAATCCTGGGGAGCTTGCCGTTACCGGTGCGGGGACGCCCACCGGTGGATCTGCCCAATGCGTCCCGGGCGACGCGGTTTGAGAGCAGCACGACCTCAGCATCGGGCGTAGTTTCGGTGGGGTCTCCGCGACTTTCCCGACTTCTGCAGGTGCAACCGTGAGGGTGCACGCGCGTGTCCAGATGAGCCGGCGTGCCCTGAAGGCGCTGGTCGCGACCCTGCTTCTGGTTGGCAGTTGGGCAACCGCCGCGGCGGGCGGCCAACGGTTTGTTCCGGGAAACGGATGGGCTGTGCCGCCCTGGTACGTCGTTCTCTGGAACCGCACCGTCCTTCCGTACTACACCGACCCTGGCCCTTTGAGTCCCAATGTGAATCACGCGCAGGCAGACGCAATGGTTGCGGCGGCGGCGGCTGTCTGGACAGTGCCAAGTTCCACCATTTCTTTCACGCAGGGGGGAACGCTGGCTGAGGACGTCAGCACGGCAAACACCTCCTTCGACGGAACGCAGATTGTGTTTCCGTCCGATGTGCAGTTGACGAACGAGAGCAGCATCCCGGTGGCGATCGTGTATGACGTGGACGGCAGCTTAATCGATCTGCTGTTGGGTGAGGGTGCGAGTGAGCCGGACGGCTGCCGGCAGAATGCCGTGGTCGGCGACGTGGACGATGTGCACACCTGGAACGCAACGATCGGGCACGCGACGTTGATTCTTAACGGGCGGTGCGTAGGGTCCGCGCCGGAGCAGTTGACGGAGATGCAGTACCAGTTGGCGCGGGCGTTTGGACGAGTGCTTGGCCTGGCCTGGTCGCAGGTGAACGACAACGTCTTTACCGCGCAGAAGCCCGTGACCGCCAACCAGATGGCGTACTGGCCGCTGATGCACCCGATCGATGTGGTTTGTGGGAATTACAGCTACCAGTGCATGGTGAATCCGTTTACGTTGCGGGTGGATGACCTGAACTCGTTGGCAAACCTGTATGCCGTGCCGGTGGGCGGACCACCTCCGGGCAAACAGGGAAGTGATAACGACGCGCTTTGGTTCCATGGCATTCTGTATTTTCCGACGGGGCAAGGCATGGATATGGTGAATATCACCACCACACGCCAGCACGGGGCCTACCAGGAGGATTGGCAAACCACGTCCGCCGTCACCGGGTTCCAGTACCAGCAAGCGATTGCCACACCGGTGGACCCGACGCCAGCAGCCAGCTCTGGATGGTCGCTCGGCGGTGATGGGTACTTCACCTTTCGACGGGTTCCGCTGGATGGTGTATCGAACGTGTTTTTCATCACGGAAGCGGTCAATCCGCTCTACACCGGCGAGTACGCGATTGGCCCGTACATCCGCACACCTTCCACACCTTCGGGATCGCCCGCATCCGTGGTGGACTGGTCGGCTTACGCCATCGGAGACTTCCCGATCACGGGCAATCTTGTGGCCGGTGATGCTGCAAACACCTGCAACACTGGCGCCGATGGAACGGAAAGCGCACCGGCAACGCTGGATGGCAGTGGGTGGCAGAGTGGTCTGCTGTGTGCGTGGGGACATAGCTCATGGTGGAATGTGCCGATTGCGGCAGGCCACACCTGGACGATGGAGGTCACGGCCACCGATGAAACCGGGGCGGCCTCCGCGGCGAAGGCGTTGCCGGTGATGGGCGTGTGGAACGCAAGCGATGCAACCGGGACTGAGCCGACCGTGGCGAGCCAGGCCGTGCCGTTCAACTCCATGACCATGGGCATGACGCAGATGCAGATGGCCGCACCGGACAACGACAGCTCTTACCGGGTCGTGGTGACGGACCAGTATGGCGCAGGGCGCCCGGACTTTGCCTATGCGGCGCGTGTGCTGTACGCCGCGGCCGTGACGCCGGCGACGGTGGGTTCCGGTGGTGGGCAGATTGTGGTGACCGGGATGGGTTTCCGGCAGGGTAACCAGGTTCTGGTGAACGGAGCCGCGGCCACCGTGCTGAGCTGGAGCGCCACGCAGATTGTGGCCGATGCGCCGACCATGAGCGCAGCCGGGACGCAAGCCGGGGTTCCCCTGCAAATCACGGTCTTCGATGCGAGCACCGGCGGCACCGCAACCATTCCGAATGCAATGAGCTACACCGTAGAGCCGAACCTTCTCCAGAAGGTGTTGGCGCCTGTGGCGCTGGAGACCGGCGTGACTGCGTCGGTGCCGTTCAGGGTCCGGGTGGTGGCGAGCGACGGGCTGGCGCCGGTGGCCAACGAGGCCGTAACGTTTTCGGTGGTGGCCGGGGCTGCGCAGCTGGGAATCTGTGGCGGCGCTGCTGTGTGTACGGTGGTGACCGACGCTCAGGGATTGGTCCAGACGAACGTGACGGGCGGGGCCGTGGGTTCAGTGACGTTGCAGGCGACCGACGTCAGTGGCGGGGCGAGTGTGCAGGTGACGATCGCGGATATGGATCCGGTGCGGGCGGTGGCTTTTACGCCCGGGGAGCAGTACATGGCAGCTGGGTTCACGGGGAGGTTGTTGCCGCTGCTCGCGGTTCAGCAGGATGGTCAAACGGCGGCGCCGGTTGAGGTTGATTTCACCGTGTCAGCCGCTCTCAATGGGGGAACCGCCGGAAGCCGTGGACCGAGCTGGACGAGTTTTACCGGGGAGATGGGACCGGAAGTGTCTGTGTCGAATCTGGGCGTGGGGCTTGTGGGCACGGTGACGGGATGTGCGTGGACGAGCGTTTGCGCAACCTGGACACTGTATGGGGTTGACCCGTCGCAGTGGCAGATCAACGCCGGCACAGGCTCGGGGCAGAGCGTGGCTTCCACGGCCAGTCTTGGCACGGTGACCTTCATCGTGACCGACAACGCCGGGCACCTGCTGGGCGGAGCGCCGGTGACGATCTACCAGCGTGTGCTGGCCTGGGAGGGCGACTGCCTTGCGACGGTGCGGTGCCCGTCAGCGCCGGTGCTCACGACATCCCAGGTGACGGGGACCTCCGGCGAGGATGGGGTGGTGTACGTCACGCCGCTGCAGGTTCCAGGCGTGCCGCAGGTGGTGGAGATGACGGCGGTGACGGGCCTGCAGGGATCGGTAACGATGACGCTGGTGAAGACGCCTTAACGGCTGGGCTAGGTGTCGGGCTAGGTGTCGGGCTAGGTGTCGGCGGGCAGAAGGGCGTCGGAGGCGACGCGGCGCCGGATTGCCGCCAGGCCGAAGCACGCGATGTAGATGTAGCAGATTGCCGGGAGGATGAACGCGGCTTGTACGCCGATGTGGTCGGCGAGTTTGCCCATGAGTTCCGGGACGATCGCGCCGCCGAGGATGGCCGCAATCATGAGGCTGGAGCCCTTGCTGGTGAGCGGGCCGAGGTCCTGAATGCCGAGGGTGAAGATGGACGGAAACATGATGCTGTTAAAGAGGCCGACCGCGAGCAGCGACCACATCGCGACCGAGTCGGGGATGGGGATGTTTTCGTGATGACCGAAGAGGTTGATCGCGTGAAAGCTGATGATGCCGGTGCCGTGCGTGTGCATGGTGACCATGACCAGCGCGAAGGCGCAGATCGCGGCGATGCCGAGCACGGTCCCGGTCTTGATCTTCTGCAGGATGGCGGAGCCGACGAAGCGGCCGATCATGGCGCCGCCCCAGTAGACGGGGAGGAAGTTGGCGGCGATGTCTTCGCGCAGACCGGCGATCTGCGGCAGGCCCATGTAGTTGACGAGGAAGGATCCGATGGAGACCTCCGCGCCGACGTAGGTGAAGATGCCGAGCGCGCCGAAGAGCAGCCAGGGGTGGTTCCAGATGCTGTCGGGTTTGGTGAGAGCTTCCGCGAAGGCACCGGGGCGGAAGTCCTGCGTGTGCTGCGAGACGCCGGTGGTGGTCTTGAGCTTGATGAGGCCGAGGGCGAGGGCGATGAGCAGCAGCATCAGCGCGAGCCCGATGTAGGGCATACGCACCGAGGAGGCCTGGGTGGCGCGATAGCTCTGGAGCGCGGCGGCGGGCAGCGAATGGAGCTGCGCCGGCTGAAGCTGCTTGGCGACGTGGCGAAGGATGACGTAGGCGCCGAGAAATGGCGCAATGAACGTGCCGACGGAGTTGAAGGCCTGGGCGAGATTGAGGCGGCTGGAGGCGGTGGCGGCGGGGCCGATGACGGTGACGTACGGGTTGATGGAGACCTGGACGATAGTCATGCCGGCGGCGAGGATGATCAGCGCTGCTGAGGAAGACCGGGAAGCTGGCCACGATGGAGGCGGGGACGAACCCGCCGGCGCCGGCCGCCATGGTGATCAGGCCGATGACCATGGTCTTTTTGTAGCCGAAGCGGTCAACCAGCATGCCGCCGGGGTAACTGAAGATGGCGTAGGAGCTGAAGAAGGCGAACTGCACCAGCATCGCTTCGGCGTAGTTGAGCTCGAAGATCCCTTTGAGGTGAGGGATGATGATGTCGTTGAGGCAGGTAAGAAAGCCGACCATGAAAAAGAGGGTCGTGACCACGGTCATGGCCCGTGTATCGGTCTTGATCTCCAGGCCAGTGTCATAGCCGGGGGCGCTGGGATTTCTGACAAAAACGGCCAATGGAGGCTCCTGCAAGCGGGGTTCTGGGTCGGGTTGGCGAGCGAAATGCGATGCAAGAGTAGTCGTTTCGGACAGGCTTGGCTCGTCGCACCGGGCGAGAAGCAGAATACCGTGGTTGAGCGGAGTTCTGCACGGGGATGATGCGACATATGCCTTTGCCGGAAGCTGCTTCGGGTGACAATTCTTTCGTGTGGACGGAGCGTTGCGGCCCCGGAGTCCGGGTCTATGCTGGAAGACAGGGCGGCACTCGCCGGCAAGGGGAACCAGATGCGGAGCATGGGGAATGGTGGCAGGGGCGGTCGGGATGGGTACGGCTATGGCGGGCGGGAGTTTACATCGCCCTCAGCGCCGCAGGGCGGAAACGAGGAGCGGGACTTCTTTGAGGAGCGAACCGAAGTCAAAACGCATACACTGACGTGCCCGAACTGCCAGCAGGAAGCCGACTACGCGCTGACCTGGCTGGTCCGGCGCAAGCGGGCGCAGTTGACGGGCTATGCGGATGCGGCACGGCAAGCGCGCTTCGCCAAGGCGAAAAGCTACATGGTGCGGCGGGATGACCAGGTCGGGTGCCAGAATATCCGGTGCCGCAAGCGATTCGAGATTGCCGGGCTGCAGAGCGTGGCTTTCTTGCAGGATGCGGGCGAAGGCTCCGTGGAAGACCGGGCAGCGCGCATCCGGGCGGCGTTTGCGGGGCGTGGACGAGAGTAAGTGCTTTGGCTGTGGGCTTGCGGGAGGAACCACGGTGGTAACACCCTGGTTCAAGTTCTGGTTGAGGTTTTTTCGGTTCCGAGCTGATCTGAGGACGGGCGGCCGAGGTGGTGCGGTGTTCGGAGCGCACCCGGTTTGGGGCAGTTCTGCACAGCGCCGAATGTGATGTAATGTCGAAGTCAGAGTTGACTGAAGGAGTTTCCCGCGCGATGCCGAACTACCTGCTGCCGCCCGAAGAGCGCACGCTTACCCCCGATGAGGTGGAGTTGCTGGATCGCCGGCGCCGGCGTGGGCAGTTGTTTATCGTGCTTGGGTTTCAGTTTGGAATCGTTGCGACGTTGGTGACCTTGTGGGCCGGGCAGGACTGGCAGTATTCGCCAGGCTGGGCGCACCCCATGCTGTACTGGGATGGGCTGACCGGCTTCTTGTCGCTGGCTTTCCTGCTGACCGGCTTGCGGTTGCGGCGCGGGCTGAACGAGTTCTTCAGCTACTAGTACTGCTTCAAGGGCTCACTTGATTCCAGTAGAAGCTCTGGTTTCAGGCAGTAACGCTGTTGGGTCCGCGCCTGCGCACCGATGACCTCCCGGCTGAATGCCTGGCTTTAAGCCAGGGAAACTCTGCATGGGCGCGCTCGCGTCTGTTCCGGCCTTTCCAACGTCTACACTGAAGTACAAGTGAGCTTCAAAGCCCAGCACGCAACGTATCACTCGACCCGTGACGCGGTGGCCCCAGGCCCATCGTCCTGGTCGCGGTGGCTGGTGCTTGTTTTTGCGCTGCTTTTTGGCGTAGTGACCACCGGCCAGGCGGCGCACATTCACCCGCCGGGCTCCGCAACGCATCAGGTGCGCACGGCGGCAGTCAGTACGCAAAGTACCGACAGCGAAGAGCACTGTCCCCTGTGCGTTGCGATGCATCAGCAGGCGCTGCCTGCATCGATGCACACGGGAAGCGCTCCAGACCTGCTGGCCGATGTGGCAATGGGCGAGGTGCCCGAACAGACTGTTGCGTCGGTTTGGCATTTTGCGCGCTTTGGGCGACCTCCACCTGAGCAGCAGTAGCGATCGCAGAAGACCTTCCGCGTGGGCATGTACGCGTGGGAAGGCCGATCCGCCTTTTTGAGGCGGGCAACGATAGCAGGGCAGACTGGGGCATTATGCCGCGTCGCCCATCGCGCACAGGATCTGATCGATGACTCGTAGTCCCCATGGACTTGGCTTTTTCCTTTTTGCGGGCGCTCTGGCGGTTGCCGGCGCCCCTTCTCCACCGGCGTTGGCACAGGCCGTTTCTGGAACCGTGTCCGGCACGGTGTCTGATGCGACCGGCGCCGCAATCCCGGGCGCGACCGTGCACCTGTCCAAGAGCGTCAGTGGACTGAACCGCACGGCCACAACCGACCCTAGCGGGCAGTTTCGGTTCACCAATCTCCCAGCGGATCAGTACCGGCTGTCCGCGACCAGCCCGGGGTTCAACGCGTCGTCGCAAACCGTAGCCGTGAGCTCGGCGTTGCCAGTGACGGCGAATGTCACGCTGGGTGTGGCGACTTCCGGCGAGGTGGTCAACGTCGAGGCTCCGCCGGACCTGGTGGAGAGTGATCCAACCTTCCATACCGACGTGGACCGCAGCACCATTGAGCGGCTGCCCGTCGGCGGGACCTCAGAGTTGAGCTCGATTGTGACGCTGACCTCGCCGGGTGTATCTGCCGACGCGAACGGGCTGATGCACGGCCTGGGCGATCACGCCGAGAACACGTTTTCCGTGGATGGGCAGGCAATCTCGGACCAGCAGAGCAAGATCTTCAGCAACCAGATCCCGGCAACGGCGGTGCAATCGTTGGAAGTGATTGCGGGCGCGCCGCCGGCGGAGTATGGCGACAAGACGTCACTGGTGATCAACGTGACGACGCGCTCCGGGCAGGGCGTCACCAAGCCGACGGGGGCGATCACGGCGCAGTATGGCAGCTTCGGCACCAGCAGCCTGGCGGCGGACCTGGCCTATGGCGGCAAGAGCTGGGGCAACTTCATCACGGCGAGTGGGCAGGAGACCGGGCGCTTTCTGGACGCGCCGGAGTTCGCGGTCATGCACGACAAGGGAAACGAAGCGAACTTCTTCGACCGGGTGGACTTTGACCTGGGGCCGGGCAGCTCGTTGCGGACGAACCTGCAGTACACGCGGTCGTGGTTCCAAACCCCAAACACCTACGACACGCAGGGCGGGTTTGTGGCGCAGGGGCTGACGACGGGGATCATGGATCAGCGATCCAAGATCGGCACGTTTGACATTGCGCCGACGTACACGCGGACGTTGAACCCGTCGGCGGTCTTGACGTTCGGCGCGTATGTACGGCGGGACGGCTACAACTACTACCCCAGCAACGATCGCCTGAACGACCTTGGGCCGATTCAGCAGGAAAGCGTATCGCAGCAGCGCAGCCTGACCAATGCGGGGGTGCGCAGCGATGTTTCGTTCACTGCCGGCCGCAACACGGTGAAGATCGGCGGCGTGTACAACCAGACGTTTCTGCGCGAGAACCTGCAGCTAGGCCTGGTGGATCCGGGGCTGAACGACCCGGCGTCCCCGACCTACAACGCGGTGCTGGCGCCGTACGACCTGACGCGTGGCGGCGGGCTGTATGGCTGGCACGGGCAGACCGATGTGAAGCAGCTGTCGTTTTATGGCGAGGACTCGATCCAGGCCGGCAACTGGCTGGTGAATGCGGGCATTCGCGGCGATATTTACAACGGGCTGGCGATCCAGCGGCAGGCCGAGCCACGGCTGGGTGTGAGCTACAGCATCAAGAAGACGGGCACGGTGCTGCGGGCGTCCTATGCGCGGACGCAGGAAACGCCGTTCAACGAGAACCTGGTGCTTTCGGCGCATGGGTGCGATGACCCGGTGTTGAACGCGGTGTTTTCGACGGTGGGGCCGTGTCTGGCCGCGCCCTTCAATCCGGGGTTCCGGAACGAGGCACATGCGGGTTTGCAGCAGGGCTTCGGCAAGCACTTTGTCCTAAGCGGCGAGTACATCTGGAAGTACACGCACAACGCCTATGACTTCAGCGTGTTGGGGGCAACGCCGATTACCTTCCCGATCGAGTGGAAGAGCTCAAAGATTCCCGGCTTTGCGGTGACGGGTACATTGACGGAGATCAAGGGGCTGACGGCAGAGGTGAGTTTGTCGTCGGTGGCGGCGCGGTTCTTCAATCCACAGGTGGGCGGTGTGGGCGCGACGATCGCTACGGCGGGTGGGTACCCGTTCCGGATTGATCATGATGAGCGCTTCAACCAGACCACGCACCTGGAATACAAGCTGCCGTTCCGGAAGTCGATGTACTACTCGTTTAATTGGCGGTACGACTCCGGGCAGGTAGCCGGGGCGGTGCCCTGCTATGGAGTGACGGACCCGAACAGCACGTGCGGAGCGACGTCGATCACGATCGGTGGCCAGCCGGGGATTGATCTGAGCGGGTTGACCGCCGACGAGCAGTTCCAGGCAGGGTTGACGTGCAATGGCGTGAAAGCGACGCCGACCTCGGGCTTTGGGCAGTGCCTGGCGTCGCAGCTGACCTCACGCCTGGTGACCATCCCGGCGCCGAACACGGAAGATGACGACCACAACCCGCAGAGGATTCAACAGCGCAACCTGTTTGATATGGCGTTGGGGGATGATGACGTGGTGCATTGGCGTGCTGATCGCTACAAGATCGGTGCACGGGTGACGGCGATCAATATGGCGAACAAGTATGCGCTGTATAACTTCCTGTCAACGTTTTCGGGGACGCACTATGTGAGTCCGCGGACGGTGACGGCGGAGGTTAGTTTTCATTTTTAGTGGTCCGTGGTCCGTGGTCCGTGGTTCGTGGTCCGTGGTCAGTGATTCGTGGTTCGTGGTTCGTGGTCCGTGGTCAGTGATTCGTGGTTCGTGGTTCGTGGTTCGTGGTTCAACCATGAATATGCTTCGTCAGGGCCCGGCTTTCGCCGGGCCGCTTTCTTGTGCGGCTGAAATGTCTGTAGGAGGGAGATCGGCCGTGGCTGTCCCCGTGCGCTGCTGATCTGGGCTAACAACGAATTGGAGCAGTGCTTTGTTGTAGACGTACACGGCCTGGCTGAAGCCGGGCCCTGACGAAGCGAGGCTGTCCGCGCGCCAGTTAGGGCTTCGTGGCTGATGTGCTGGGGGCGAGCGGGGTTGGGGTGCTGCCGTCGAAGGTGACGGGGAAGGCAGTGAGGGTCTTCAGGCGCTCGGCGGAGTTGGCGAGGAATTGCCAGCAGACGACATCGGGCTGCGTGAGCACGCAGGTGACCTGCGCAAACATGGGCTGACCGGCGGGCAGGGTGAACGTGCCTTGCAAGGACGCGGCAGGCCGGCCGGCGAGTTCGAAGCTGATGGGCTGGCCGAAGGTGGTTTTGGCGCCCGCGGCGCTGAGGCCCTGCGCTTCGCCCTGCGTGAAGTCGGCGAGGGACTTGGGGTTGAACTTTTTCTTCAGGCAGGCGCTGTCGGCGTGTGCGAGCAGCACGACCCCGATCTGGCCGGCACCGGCGCCTGTGTCCATACGGGAGAACGGGACGGTGATGCAGTGGGCGACCGCAGCCGAGGCAGGATCTCCGCCCAGACTGGCCTCCATCGCGGGGCCGATCACGGCGGTGGCGTCCGCGTAGTTGCCCGGATAGCTATAGGTGAGGTGCAGGGCATCGTTGCGGTAGTTGGTCATCGCCGCGGATGCGGGGGTGGGCCGGGCCCCTGCCGGGGAGGCTTGCGCAGTGGCTTGCAGAAAGGGGAGAAGCAGGAGCGGAGCCGTGATGAAGCGCATGAGGCGATGGTAGCGCAGGGAGACTGCGGCTTGTTGGCTGCTGCCGGGCGGAGCATTGGTGGCTGACCGGATCTGTTGAGCTGTGAGCGATGAGTTGTGAGTCATTGGTGCCTGGGTCTGAGGGAAGTCGCCCTGAGATTGTCCGGGTGCCGACGCGTTTCATTGCCGAGGTGGGTATTCTGAGAGGATGCCGGAACGGAGTTCGAAACAGACGCAGGTGATCGCCGCGTTCGCCGCGGTGTACCTGTGTTGGGGGTCGACCTATACGGCGATCCGTGTGGCGGGAGAGCACCTGCCGCCTCCCGTGGTGTCGGCGACACGGTCGATCCTGACCACTGTGCTGATCCTGGCGATCGCGCTGGCCCGCGGCAAGAGTCTGCGCGTGCCCAAGGGTGAAGGGCCGAAGCTGGCGCTGATCGGGCTGTTATTCATGAGCGGCAACAACATGCTGCTGACGTGGGGCGAGACGATGGTGCCGTCCGGGTTTGCGTCGCTGCTCGTGTCGACGCTGCCGATCATGGTGGCGCTGATGGAGTGGAGGCTGCCCGGCGGTGAGCCCTTGAACAAGCGTGGGTGGGCGGGTACGCTGTTGGGCACGCTGGGCATCGCAGTGCTGGTGTGGCCGTCACTGCATGGGCACCCGCCGGGGCCGGGCAGCCGTGTGGGGCTAGGCACGGTGGTTTGCCTGCTGGCGGCACTGTGTTTTGCGATCGGATCGGTGCTGTCGCGGCGATTCAAATTCAAGGCAGACACATTTATTGCGACGGGATGGCAGATCGGGATCGCGGGGATGTTCAACGCCACGTTTGCGCTGGTGACCGGCGGCTTCCGGCGTGCGGTGTGGACCGTGCATGGGGCGGAGTCGATCGTGTGGTTGAGCGTGATGGGATCGCTGGTGGGTCTGGTGGCGTTTACATTTCTGCTCCAGAACGTGGCGGTCACCAAGGTCGCAACCTATGCGTTTGTGAACCCGATGATCGCGGTGCTGCTGGGCGTGGTGGTGCTGGGTGAGCGGCTGGCGCGCACGGAGATGGCAGGCATGGCGGTGATTGTGTGCTCCGTGGCGATGGTGGTGCTGAGCCGCGTGGGTGGAACGAAGACCCGGGCGGCGCTGGACCGTGAAGTTGTTGCCGTGAGCGGCAATGCGGCGGAGTAGCGTGCGCGCGCGGAGGCTGGTGCTTGGGGAAGGGTGATGGCGACGTGGGCTTGAGTGTGCAGGAGCAGTTTGGGCAGATCGATATCTATGTGTTTGACCAGATTCTGCGGGGCAACATCGCGCCGGGGATGCGGGTGCTGGACGCCGGCTGCGGCTATGGGCGCAACCTGGTGTACCTGCTGCAGGCCGGCTATGAGGTGTTTGGGCTGGATGCAAACCATGAGGCCGTGGAGCATGTGCGGCAGATGGCGGCCAGCCTGCAGCCCACGTTGCCGGCAGCCAATTTCCACATAGGCCTGTTGGAGGAGCTGCCGTTTCCAGATGCCTTTGCGGACGTGGTGCTGTGCAACTCCGTGTTGCACTTCAGCGCGGATGAGGAGCAGTTTCGGTCCATCCTTGCCGAGCTGTGGCGCGTGTTGCGGCCGGGTGGGATGTTGTTTTGCCGGCTGGGGTCACGCATTGGCATGGACTTTGAGCACGTAACGGGGCACCGCTACACCGTTGGCGGCGGGTATGAGTGGTTCCTGGTGGACGAGGCCATGCTGATGCGCCTGACCGAGGAACTGGGCGGGGTGCTGCAGGATCCGCTGAAGACCACGGTGGTGCAGAACCAGCGCTGCATGACGACCTGGGTTCTACGCAAACCGCGGTAAGGACGTGGGGATCGCGGCGGACGTGGACGACACTGCAACGTGGCGGACGATTCCCCTTGTGCGGGGCGGCGTGCAGGATGATGATGGGGCACCCGGAAAGATGAGTGGCTGGAGGTGCGCTGTGCGGATACGTGCGGGATCTAGGGGGCTGAGCCGTAGGACGAACGGGGCTGAGGGGGTGCTGGCGATCATCGTTGCGGGCGGGTTGTTGTGTTTGCCGACGCCCGGGGCTGGACAGACAGCCGGGGTGAACCAGGGTGGGCCCGAGTCAGTGCACGCAGCGGCGGGATTGAACCCGGTGCCGCAGCGTGGCACGTCCGAGAGTGCGTCCAAGGTGGACCAGATGCGTCAGGCCGAGCAGCGCCGCCGCATCGCGGCAGACACGGCCAAGCTGGTGGAGTTGTCGATGCAGCTAAAGGCCGCGGTGGATCGCTCGCCCAACCAGCTTTCCGTGGACGTGCTGCGGAAGGCGAGTGAGATCGAGAAGACGGCGCATGACTTGAAGGGCTGGATGACCTACTAGAGCCGATTGCCTTTGGGTGTAGCCCTGCTCTGGGACCCAAAACAGCAGATTCCCTTCGGGAACGCCAACAGAAAGCAAAGGCAAAGACAACACCAGGGCGAGAACAGCTCTAGACGCGCCAGAAGTGCTCGTCGACTGTTTGGCCCTATTTTCTGCGCCAGCGAACGCCGTCTTTACTGTCCTCGATGAGGATGCCCTGGGCGAGCAGGTCGTTGCGGATGGCGTCGGCGCGTGCGAAGTTGCGGCGCTTTTTGGCTTCGTTGCGTTCGGCGACGAGGGTGTCGATGTCGGCGTCGGTCGGGCCGGCGTTGCTGAAGCGGGCGAGCACGTCGGGATCGACCTGGTCGAGGCGATTTTCGGCCCTGGCCCAGTCGATGGCCCAGCGGGTGAGGTCGGCGTCTTTTGCATCTCCGTTGTGGAGGACGGCGAAGATCCCGTCGAACTCGGCGAGGAGCGCGAGGGTGGCGGCGGCGTCGGACTGGGTCAGCTTGCCCCCATCGGCGGCGGTGTTGACGGCGCGAATCACTTCGAAGATGGCGGCGCGGGCTTCGGCGGTGTTGAGGTCGTTAGCGAGCGCGTTGCGGAAGGCGTGGTGGCCTTGCTCGATGGTGGTGGCGATGGAGGAGGTGTCGACCTTGCCTTCCCACATCTCAGAAGCGAGATGTGGGGCACGCGAATTGGTAGCTTGTTCCCCTGCGTTGAGGGCTGAGTTGGGCCACTTGGTGTCGCGCATGCGCTGGGCGAAGGTGCGCAGACGTTCGATGGCATTGGTGGACTCGCGGAGGCCGTCGAAGGTGAAGTTGAGCTGGTGACGATAGGGCACGCTGAGTAGCAGGAAGCGGATAGCCGAGGCCTTGTAGCCCTTCAGGAGCAGGTCGCGGAGGGTGTAGAAGTTGCCCTCGGACTTCGACATCTTCTTGCCTTCGACGAGCAGAAAGCGTACGTGGAACCAGTGCCGCGCGAAGGTCTGGTGGGTGGCGCACTCGCTCTGGGCTATCTCGTTTTCGTGGTGCGGGAACATGAGGTCTTCGCCGCCGGCGTGGAGGTCGAAGCTGTCGCCGAGGTACTTGAGCGCCATGGCGGAGCACTCGATGTGCCAGCCGGGGCGGCCGTCGCCGAGCTCGGTGGGCCATGACGTTTCGCCGGGCTTGGTGGCCTTCCAGAGGGCGAAGTCGCGGACCGCGTCCTTTTCGTACTCGTCCGCGGCGATGCGGGCGCCGTCTTCGATGCCTTCGAGGTCTTTTTTGCTGAGCTTGCCGTAGCTCTTGTCGCGCGCGACGCGGAAGTACCAGCTGCCGTCCTCGGCCTGGTAGGCGATGTCCTGTGCGGCGAGGCGCTGGATGAGAGCGACCATCTCGGGGATATTTTCGGTCGCGCGGGCGATGATCTCGGGGCGCTGGACGCCGAGGGCGTCCATGTCTTCGAAGAAGGCCTGTTCGTACTTCGCGCTGTACTCGCCGATGGGGAGGTTGGCCGCGGTGGCGTTTCGGATGATCTTGTCGTCCACGTCGGTGATGTTCATGACGTGCTTGAGCGGCAGGCCGAACAGGTTCGCAGCGCGGCGGAGGGCATCGACCTGGAGGAAGGTGCGGAAGTTGCCGATGTGGCCGTAGTCATAGACGGTCGGGCCGCAGCAGTAGAAGCGGAAGTGCTGGCCGTCGGCGGCGGAGAGGGGTTCGGTCTGGCCGGAAAGAGTGTTGTAAAGGTTGAGGGTTTGATCCGCCACGCTGGGTTTGAGTCCGTGTGCCGCTGGCGTGTGCCGGGCGGCTGCCTTCCGCTTTGAGGTGCAGGTTTGATTTTAGCGAAGGGTGGCGCTAGTCAAGGTCCGGGTCATCCCACGGGTTGAAGAGGAGGACACCCGTGTCTTCCACATCGCGAGTATTCCGGGTGACCAGCGTCAAACTTCGGGAGAGCGCAGTGGCGGCGAGGAGCGTATCAACCACAGGACGCGACCGCTGGCTGGCTAACTCTCCCCATACGTTGGCGACGTCATGGTCAATAGGGAGAATGCGGTCGACGAAGTCGTGCTCCACTCGCCGGACCCAGGCCGCGAGACGATTTGCCGCAAGCTGATCGCGGCCGGAGCGTTGAAAGACGCCCTTTCGCAGCTCGCCGACGGTCAGAACGCTGAGGAAGGCATGTTGCGGCTCGATGCGCGTGAGGAAGGAGATCACTCTTGAGTTCCGCCGCGCCTTGGTGAGTTCGGAAAGCGCGTTAGTATCCAGGAGGAAAAGGCCGCTCGGAATCAGAGGTCAATCTCCCGCCCTGTGTCCTTGTCGCGCTCGATCTCCCAATCCTCGAGATCGATTTTCGGGATGGTCATCAGGAAAGAAATAAAGTCCAATGTGGGCTTAGCTTCTGGGCTGGGCTCGGGCTTGAGCGCGCGGTATGCGTCGATGGAGAGCACGACGGCGCGTTCCTTGCCGTGGTGTGTGATGATCTGCGGACCCTCCCCTTCGGCCTGGTCGAGCACCTCGCTGAAGTGGGTACGTGCCTGGTTGACTTGCCACTGAGCCATGGGTGCCCCCTCTTTCTTAGTATGACCTGAATGCGGCAATTCTGTACATAATTATTCGATGGTGGTCGTGGTGAGGCTCGTACAATGGAGCCCATGGGTAGAATCCACGTACTTTCGGACCAGGTCGCGAACCAGATTGCGGCGGGGGAGGTGGTGGAGCGGCCTGCTTCTGTGGTGAAGGAGCTGCTGGAGAACGCGCTGGATGCGGGGGCGACGCGGGTTCGGGTGGAAGTTGAGGGCGGCGGGCGGAAGCTGATCCGCATCGTGGACAACGGGCATGGGATGGGGCGCGATGATGCCCTGCTGGCCTTTGAGCGGCATGCGACGTCGAAGCTGCGCAGCTCGGATGATTTGTTGTCGATTGCGACGCTGGGATTTCGCGGGGAGGCGTTGCCATCCATTGCGTCTGTGGCGCGGGTGACTCTGGAGACGCGGGCGGCGGAGGACGAGGTCGGGACGTCGCTCGAGATCGCGGGCGGGAACCTGCTGCGAGTGGACGATGCGGGGTTGCCGGCGGGGACGACGCTGGCGGTGAAGGACTTATTTTTCAATACGCCGGCGCGGCGGAAGTTCTTGCGGTCGGAGCAGACGGAGCTGGGGCATGTGGCAGCGTTGGTGACGCATTACGCGCTCGCCCATCCGGCGAAACACTTTGAGCTGCATTCGGCGACGCAGGCACTGGTGATTGCACCGGCGGTGGCCAATGCTGGGGAGCGGCTGTACCAGATCTTTGGGCGCGAGACGTTTGATTCGTTGATCCCGGTGGCGGCGGAGATCGACTTCAGCCGGGCGGGGTTGCCGGAGCCGCCACCGTGGAAGCGCGGTGAGGACTATGAGCCGCCGGAGCCCGGGATGGTGCGGCTGTCGGGCTTTGTGGCAAAGCCGGAGCTGCAAAAGCTGAACCGGAATTCGATCTACATCTTTGCCAACGGGCGCCTGATTCGCGACCGGCTGATCCTGCATGCGCTGACGGAGGCGTACCGCAATATCATTCCGCCGACGAGCTTTCCGGTGGTGCTGTTGTTCCTGGAGCTGCCGCCGCAGGAGCTGGATGTGAACGTGCATCCGGCGAAGACCGAGGTGCGTTTTCGGCAGTCGGCCTTTGTGCATGACTTTGTGCGCGATACGGTGCGGACAGCGCTGATGAAGGCACGGCCGGCGGCCAGCTTCTTCACAGCCTTGAGCGCGGCCCCGACGGCGAGTGAGTCGTTGATGGTGGACGTGAGTCCGTTGCCAGGGGTGGATCAACCTTGGTATGAGCCGCATGGGCTTGTAAAGCAGAGTGAAGGCGGCATCGAGCCCGGGGATGTGGACCGCTTTGAGCTGCGGCAGCCGATAGTACCGGAGTCGCCGGGGCGGTTGGGCTTTCAGGGCGCGGGCATGGCGGTGGGGTACGACGAAGCCGCGACGGCGGTGGCAATCGCCGAGGAGGTTGCGGCGGCTGAAGCTGAAGCGGAGCAGCCGACGTTGAACTCGCTGGCGACGCTGCGGCCCCTGGGGCAGCTGCGGGACAGCTTCATCCTGGCCACCAACGAGGAAGGGCTTTGGATTGTGGATCAGCATGTGGCGCATGAGCGCGTGCTGTTTGAGAAGATCCTGCGCGAGCGCGAGGTAGAAGCGGTGCAGCGGCAGCGGCTGCTGATGCCGGTGCTGGTGGAGCTGTTGCCGGAGCAGATGGTCGCCTTTGCTTCGATTGCGGAGGAGCTGGAGCGCAACGGCTTTGAGGCTGAGCCGTTTGGGCCGCGCACGCTGGCCGTGAAGGCCGCACCGGTGGGCCTGGAAGGCCGCGAGCTGGAACGCATGCTGGAAGAGGTGCTCGCGGTGCGGGACCGGGAGCAGCAGGCCGAAAACGCCGAATCCCGGCGAACACGGATCGCGGCGTCGATCGCCTGCCACGCGGCGATCAAGATCAATACGCCGCTGGAGCCGGCCAAGATCGACTGGTTGCTGCGCGAGTTAGGAAAAACAGAGCACCCGACGAGCTGTCCGCATGGGCGACCGATCGCGTTGCGGTATTCTTTAAAGGACATCCAACGGGCGTTTCAGCGGATCTGAGCTTTGCAGACAGGCCGCCTCCCGCGGATCCCTTGCGAATCGCGGTCCCTTTCAGGCCAGTTCCCCGCATCATAATTTCATCCAGACACGCGATGGCTGCGCGTCGCGGGTTTTTGCCGCGAAAACGCACCGCAAGCGCAGACAAAGAGGCAGTTTTGGCAACAACACCGGAGTTACACGAGCCGCAAATAGCGGCGGCACGCGCGGCGGCATGGCATCAGGCAGGCGACGCAGTTTTGACATTGGAAGCCGCACGGACGTGGCTGAATGAGTACGGTCTGGTGCTGTTTGCACCTCGCGGCGCCTCGTTGGGCGCCCCCATGCCATCGTTTGTAGAGGCGACCCTGGGTGCGGCCAAGCCGACGGTGGCGTTGGCGGAGACGGAGACCGCCCGCGGGCTGGTGGCACGGCTGGTGGGTGAGGGTTCGGCGTTGCCGTTGAACCTGCTGGGCGGGCCCGGCGATCTGCCGGACTTTGTGGTTTCGGCGCAGACGTTCCCGTTTGTTTTCACCCTGCGGGGCGACAAAGGGTGGAAGCGTCCGCCGGAGACCAGCGGCGCGGTGAAGGTGACGCCGCTGGGGCTGCGGGTGTATGAGTTGCTGGCCGAAAAGGGAGCCATGACCATCGCGGACATGGTGCCGGAGATTGGCCGTGAGGTAACAGAGTCGGCCATCGCGCGGGCGCTGAACGAATTGTGGCAGTTGCTGCGCGTGATCCCCGTGCTGCAGCAGGGCGAAGGCGAAACGCTGTGGGAGCTGACGACGACGCGCTTCTTGAAGGCCGTGAAGGCGGGCGCCAATGCCGGTCAGCCTACTGCCCTGAGCGCGCTGGTCTCGCTGTATCTGACCCAGGTATTTGTGGCGAGTGAGGAAGAGACTGCCGGATTCCTGTCGCCGCTGACGGCGCGCTCGCGTGTACGCGAGGTGCTGCATGGGTTGATCGCCGGACGGCAGCTGGCCGAGGGCGTGGTGAATGGCAAGGCCGTCTTGTACGTCCCGGATGCGCTGCCGGACTTTGCGGCCTTTGCGGAGCCGGACGCCGACGAAGCTGAGGAAGATAGCGCTGAGGTGAGCGGCGAGACGACCGAAGGTGAGCAGGCAGCGGACGGCGAAGCTGGGGCAGAGGCGCCCAAGGAACGCATCCGGCGTTTTGCCGGGGAGGGCGCAGCGGCCAAGGACCGGAACTTCCGCGGCAAGCCGCTGAACCGGGAAGGTGCTGCAGGGCGGGGGGCGTCCGATCGGCCGCGTCGTGAAGGATCTAGCCGCGGACCCCAGGAAAGTCGTGGACCGCGTGAGGGCGGGGCGGAGCGGCGGCCGTTTGCGCCGCGCACCGATCGAGCAGATCGAGCAGATCGTCCTGTTCGTCGCGACGGTGATGCGGAGCGCCCGGCGCGGCGTGCGCCAGCCGGTGACCGGCCGAGCTTTGCCAAGCCATGGGATGAAGAACGGGGCAGCCGCCCACCGCGGCGCAACGAGGGCGAGCGTCCATTCCGTCCGCGTACCGAGGGTGCAGGGGGAAGCGACCGTCCGGCGCGTACCGGCGACGACCGGCGTCCGCCGCGGCGTGACTTTGGTGGTGGGGAACGACCGGCATTCCGCCGACGCGATGCTGGCGACGGGCAGGAGCGGGGGGCAGGGCCGCGGGGCGATCGTCCCTTCCGTGCTCGTCCGGAAGGCGGCGGAGATCGTCCGTTCCGTCCGCGTTCGTCCGAGGGTGGGGATCGCCCCTTCCGCGCACGTCCGGCAGCTGGTGGAGATCGCCCGTATCGTCCCCGTCCTGAAGGCGGCGGTGACCGTCCGTTCCGCCCGCGTCCTGAAGGTGGTGGTGACCGTCCTTACCGTCCACGGCCTGAAGGCGGTGACCGTCCATTCCGGCCGCGTTCGGCCGAAGGTGGTGATCGTCCCTTCCGCGCGCGTCCTGCGGGTGGCGGCGACCGTCCGTTCCGCCCGCGTCCTGAGGGGGGTGGGGATCGCCCGTTCCGCCCGCGTTCCGCTGAAGGCGGAGACCGTCCGTATCGTCCACGCCCTGAAGGTGGTGGGGATCGTCCGTTCCGTCCAAGAACCGAAGGTGGCGGGGACCGACCGTTTCGTCCGCGTCCTGCCGGGGGTGGGGGCGATCGCCCCTATCGTTCGCGCGAGGGTGGTGATGCGGGTGAGGGGCGTCCAAGCCGGCGTCCGCCGTTTGCGGGCCGCAGTGAAGGCGGGGCGCCGCGGGGTGCCCGACCCGGCGGCTTTGGCGACCGCAAGGGACCACGTCCGGGCGGACCGGGCGGCTTCGGCCCAAAGAAGCCCGGCTTCAAGTCGGCGGGTTTCAAGAAGGCTCCCGGCAAGTTCGCGGGGCGAACCGATCGTCCGGCTCGTCCGGCGCGTAAGCCCCGTCCCGAGGATGAGGCATGAGTTCCGCGCTGCCGGGGCGTACGCGCCCGATTGTTGCCATTGACGGACCAGCCGGGGCGGGGAAGAGTACGGTCGCCTCGCACCTGGCGCGGCACTTCGGGCTGCTGAATCTGGAAACCGGCGCGATGTACCGTGCGTTGGCGTTGAAGGCGATTCAGAACGACATCGGCTTTGACGATGAGGCGGATCTGATGGCGCTGGCGTCGGACACACGCATCGTTCTGGAGCCGCAGATTGACGGCAACCGTGTGTTGCTGGACGGCTTTGTCGTGTCGCACCGGCTGCGGGAACCGGACGTGACGGCGGGCGCGTCGCGTGTGTCGGTGCATCCCCGTGTGCGGCACTGGATGGTGGAGCAGCAGAGAGCATTGGGAGCGCGTGGCGGTGTGGTGATGGAAGGCCGCGATATTGGAACGGTGGTGTTTCCGGACGCGGAGGTCAAGCTGTTTCTGGATGCGGCGCCGGAGGTGCGGGGCAATCGGCGCTACCGTCAAAACGAGCCCAAGGATGCGCCGGAAACCGCGGCTGCTGTGATTGCGGAGTTGAAGGATCGGGACGAGCGCGACCGCAACCGGGCGGAGTCTCCGCTGCGCCCGGCTTCGGATGCGACGGTGATTGACACAACTCACCTGACGCTGGCAGAGGTATTGCAACAAGCCGAGGCCCTGGTGAGCCGCGCGGTGAGCGAATCGGAACTGCACAAGCCCTAGTGCAGCCGGGTTGAAAAAAAGCCGGAGCGGGCCTTGTTTTCCTGCGACCCCGTGCTAACATTTGCTCACCGTTTGAAACAAATGCACGATTTCTGCCGGAAATTCGCCGTCGAAGCCGCGATTTGGATTCAGCGTCAGTAACGTACATAGAAGGATCAGCGAGACATGGAACAGGGAACAGTGAAGTGGTTCAACGACGCAAAGGGCTTCGGCTTCATCAGCCGTCAGAACGGTGAGGATGTGTTTGTGCACTACTCGGCCATCAACACCAACGGCTTCAAGAGCCTTCAAGAGGGCCAGGCCGTCCAGTTCAACGTGGTCAAGGGACCGAAGGGCTGGCAGGCCTCGGACGTTCAGCCGCTATAACTTTTACCTGCGACGGCGAATTTGCGTGCGGGGTTGAGACAAGAGGGAGGCTCAATGCCTCCCTTGTCTGTTCTATGGCCTGGGCGGGCCTAGACTCGCCGGAGGTGTGGACGGTGGCGGAGCTTGCGGCGCCTCCTGATCAGGCACCGGCTCGCCATTTGCATCGACGACGCCATGGCTGCCGACAATGGTTGCGCTGGTGCGGAAACGGCGATAGTCGCTGGTGGTAACGTGCATGCGACCGTTGAAGCTGGCAAACAGCAGCAGCCGGACGCTGCCCTGGCCCTGGATGTCCGCCGGTAGCCAAACGCCGTCGCTCACGCGCGTGGTCCTGAACTCAAAGCTGGTGCCCTTGCGTACGTCGGCCAGTAGGCCTGCGCCGAGCTTGAAGTCGTTCAGGAAGTGACCCTGCGCGGCGACCAGGACCCGGTCCGTTTCGTCGATCCATACCGTGCCGACCACGTCGCGCATGATGCCTTCAAAGGTGTTGTGCGTCTTGGCCTGCGGATTGCCAGCGTAGTCCAGCACGATGACGGGCCGTCCGTTCTGTACTTCGCGCCTGGGGTTGGAAAAGCTCCCCAGCTCGAGAATGCGCGAAAGCGGCATAATCTCGTCCCCGCGCGCGTCGGTGTCGCCGCCCTTGGCCTGCACCTTGGACCGGCGCTCCTTGGCCTTCGCGACATCTTTGTCGATCCGCTCGTTTTCCTTTTGCTGCTCGTCCGGGGTGAGGGGTTTGCCGTTGCGCGCGGTGATGCGGTTGACACGCACGCCGTCGATGGTGACGCTTTCCGCTTCTTCGGTTTCGGCTTTCTTGACGCCACCGTGCTTGTCCAGCTCCTGCTGATCGGTGTGGACGTGGTAGGTGTAGTCGCGCTGCAGGGCTTCGAGCTTTTTCTGGTTTCGTTCCACGTCCTGGAGCAGGGTGACGGGATTTGGCAGCGGAGCCGAGGCGTCGGTCTTCGCCGTGTCAGGGGCGGCTGGCGCTGCCGGAGCCTGTGCGCGCGGTTGCGGCAGCAAGGGAAGGGAACAGGTAAGACAGAGCGCTGCCTTCAGCCACGGCATATCTTGATGATACGTGGCGGTTCGGGTAAAGTTCCTCGTCGAAGAGCGCGGCCAAGCCGCATCCAAGGACCGTGGGCGAGATCGCAAAGGTAGATTCCACCGATCTCAGCGTGCCGGTGCGGGCGACTGAGGAATCCCGGCCGGTGGGCGAAGGGGCGTTTGCGCCGCTGAAGCTGCCACTCTTCCGCGACCGCTGGATTGCGTCGACCGTGTCCGGCGTGGGCACGTGGATGCAGGACACCGCGGGCACCTGGTTGATGACGGCGCTGACGTCGTCGCCGCTGCTGATCGCGCTCATGCAGACGGCAGCAAGCTTGCCGGTGCTGATTCTTGGTCTGCTTGCCGGGGCAACCGCAGATATTTATGACCGGCGCCGGCTGTTGATCTTCTGGCAGTGCTGGATGCTGGGCGCCGTGGCGGTCCTGGCGGCGCTGACGTTCGCCGGGCTGGTTTCGCCGGTAACGCTGCTGCTGTTTACCTTTCTGCTGAATGTCGGGTCGGCGATGAACAACCCGGCCTGGCAGGCCATTGTGCCGGAGCTGGTGCCGAAGGAAGAGTTGCCCAACGCGGTAACGCTGAACGCAGCAAGCAATAATCTTGCGCGTGCGGTGGGCCCGGCGCTGGGTGGCCTGCTTGTGGCGGCGTTCGCCAAGGCGAACACCGGGGCAGGCTGGGTGTTTGCGCTGAATTCGCTTTCGTTCGCCGGGGTGATCTGGATTTTATGGAAGTGGCACCGGCAGCCGTTGTTCAAGAGCGCGTTGCCGGCCGAGCGCATCGCCGGGTCTGTCCGGGCGGGACTGCGGTTTGTGCGCTTTTCGCCCAATCTGCGGGGGTCCCTGATCCGGGCATTTGGCTTTACGTTCTTCGTGAGCGCGGTTTGGTCGCTGCTGGCGCTGGTAGCCAAGCGCGATCTTCACCAGGGTGCGATGGGCTACGGCATCCTGAACGGCTCATTGGGTTTGGGAGCCGTTGCGGCAGCGGCGGTGCTGGCGCGTATCCGGCGGCGGGTGAATGCGACGGCGCTCTTAGCGGCAACGTCGCTGTACTACGTGGGCGCACTGGCCGGGCTGGCGCTGGTGCATCGGCCGTGGGCGGTGATTCTGATTCTGCTGGGCGCCGGGTTTGCGTGGACCAGCAGCATGTCCACCCTGAATGTGAGCGTGCAGCTGGCTGCCCCAGGATGGGTGGCGGCGCGGGCGCTGGGCCTGTACCTCATGGTGTTTCAGGGTGGGATGGCGCTGGGCAGTGTGGTTTGGGGTGCCGTGGCGGAGCGGACCTCGGTGAGCACGGCCCTGCTCACGGCGGCTGCTTGCATGACCGCAACGCTGCCGTTTGTGCTGCGGATTCCCGTGCTCAAAGGCGTGTTGCCGGACTTGACGCCGTACCAGTGGAAGCGGCCCGTGCCGACGTTAGCGGCTGCGCCGGATCCGGAAGATGGCCCGGTGCGGATCTCGGTGGACTACCGCGTGACTTCGGAAAATCTGCATGCCTTCACTGAAGCGATCTATCAGATGAAGGGGGTACGGTTGCGGGACGGCGCCATTCGGTGGGCGATCTATCGCGATGCCAATGATCCGGAGCACCTGAACGAGACGTTCATCATGGAAAGCTGGCTGGAATACCTGCGGTCTCGCGAGCGGACGACGGCCGCCGACCAGGTATGTCGCGAGCGGGTGTGGGCGCTGCACACCGGGCCGGAACCGCCGCGAATCACGCACCAGGTCTGGTTGAAGGAGACCGAGAGCGGAGCCCTCCCGTCCGCTGCCCTCCCAGAGCTGCAAGACTCTACGCCGCCGCTTTCATGAACGCAGAAAAGCCTCGGGTTCACCGAGGCTTCTACGTTAGAAGCTTGGCGCTCAGTGGCCCAACGCCAGGTTGATCAGCGTACGCTCTTCCAACTCGTGCGCCTTGGCTGAGCCGGTTGCCGGGCTGGCGGAGGCGGTGCGCTTGACCGAGGTGACGGGGCGGTCGTGGGCGAGTAGACGGAGGCGGGGCATGACGAAGCTGAGAGCGCCCATGTTGGCCGGTTCCTCCTGGACCCAGACGATCTCCTTGGCATTGGAGTGCTGTTGCAGCGCCTGCAGCAGTTCGCGCTCAGGCCAGGGGTAAAGCTGGTCTAGGAAGAGGATGGCGACATCATCAAGCTTGCGCTTGGCGCGCTCAACGCGGAGATTGTGGCCAATCTTGCCGCTGCAGACGAGGATGCGCCGCGGGTTCTGCACGGTCGTGTCGGAGAGAACGGGCTGAAAGGCCTCGGTGCCGAAGTCCGCGACCGTGGACATGGCGTCCGGGTGGCGCAGCATTGACTTGGGCGTGAAAACCACCAGCGGCTTGCGCCACTTGCGCAACGCCTGCCGGCGCAGCAGATGGAAGTACTGCGCCGCGGTGGAGGGTTGCGCGATCTGCAGGTTGTCCTGCGCGCAGAGTTGGAGATAGCGCTCCACACGGGCGGAGGAGTGTTCCGGCCCCTGGCCCTCGTAGCCGTGGGGCAGTAGCAGGACGAGCCCGGAGAGCAGGCCCCACTTGGCTTCGCCCGCGGCGAGAAACTGATCAATGATGATCTGCGCGCCATTGGCGAAGTCGCCGAACTGGGCTTCCCAAAGGACGAGCGCCTCGGGGAAGTCGCGGGAGAAACCGTACTCGAAGCCGAGGCAGGCGGCCTCGGAGAGCATGGAGTTGTACACCTCCCAGCGGCCCTGCTTTTCAGCCAGATGCGCGAGAGGCGACCAGCGCTGTTCGGTTTCGGTGTCGATCAGGACGGAGTGGCGCTGGTTGAACGTGCCGCGCTGTGAGTCCTGCCCGCTGAGGCGGACGGGTGTGCCGTTTTTCAGCAGCGACGCGTAGGCGAGGAGCTCGGCAAAGCCGTAGTCGATGGGCTTGTTGCCGGTGCCCATGTCCTGCCGCTGCTTAAGCAGGTTGGCGACCTTGGGATGGACGTGGAAGCCTTCGGGTGAGCGGGTGAGCGCGGCAGTGAGGGACTCGATTTCCGTGGCGGGAAGGCCTGTGCGGGGCTGATCGTCGGCGGCTAGGGGACCGCCACTGTAGGCGTCCCAGTACCCCGGCAGCTCATGCATCCGCTTCATCACGAAGCCGGTGTGTTCCTGCTGGGCGTCATGGGCTGCGGCGCGGCGCTGGGCTTCCATGAACTCGTTCTGGAAAGCTGCGACTTCGGCGGCCGGGTCAACGCCGATCTTCTCCGCATAGAGCTTGTAGAGCTGAGGATGATCCTTGATTTTGGCGTAGCGCCGCGGCTGCGTGACGGTCGGATCGTCTACCTCGGAGTGCCCGTGGCGGCGGTAGCCGATGAGGTCGACCACGACGTCGGAGCCGAAGGTCTGCCGGTAGTTCGCGGCGATCTCGGCGACACGGACGACGGCTTCGGGGTCTTCGGCGTTGACGTGGAAGATCGGGATGGGCAAGCGCTTGGCGAGGTCGGTGGCAAAGCGGGATGAGTTGGACTCTTCGGGATTGGCCGTGAACCCGAGCAGGTTGTTGACGACGATCTGCACGGTGCCACCGACGTTGTAGCCGTGGATTGTAGCCAGCGTCAGCGTCTCAGCCCAGATGCCCTGGCCGGCAAAGGCCGCGTCGCCGTGGATGATCATCGGCAGGATCTGCTGCTTGCCCTCCGCGCCGCTTTCGTTACGGATGCGCTCCTGGCGGGCGCGCGCACGGCCCATCACGACCGGATCGACGGCCTCAAGGTGGCTGGGATTCGAGGCGAGATGGAGCGAGACGGTCTTGCCGTTGGCGGTCTTGATGTCGCCGGTGGCACCCATGTGATACTTCACGTCGCCACCACCCATGGTGGAGCGCGGGTCGACGTCTTCAAATTTGGAGAAGATTTCGTGCGAGCCGCGGCCGACCGTGTTGACCATGACGTTGAGGCGGCCGCGGTGGCTCATCGCGAAGACCGAACGC
Source organism: Granulicella sp. (assembly GCA_965198515.1). Classification (GTDB taxonomy): domain Bacteria; phylum Acidobacteriota; class Terriglobia; order Terriglobales; family Acidobacteriaceae; genus Granulicella. The sequence goes on from CBDAPO010000005.1 coordinate 335,676, forward strand.
GTGACACCGCCGTCGGCGGCGGTGGTGAAGAGCTGGTCGAGGAAGGGAATCAGCGAGGTGAGGCCTTCGAGCGAGAAGCGCTTGGTGCCGAGATAGCGCTGCTGAATGACTTGCTCAAAGATGTCGGCGCGGATGAGGCCGGTGAGGATGCGCTTGGGGTCGGGCGCGGTGTACGGCCGCTCCATCTGCCCCTGGATCCAGGCGCGCTTTTCCGGCGAGGCGATGTGCATGAACTCGACGCCGATGGAGCCGCAGTAGAAGCCGCGGGCCTCGGTCGAGGCTTCCCCGTCGGGCGCCGGCGTGGGAAACGGCTCTGCCGGGAGGTATTGCCCGAGTGGGTCGAGCGTGGCCTGGAGAAAGCCCCAGCGACGAAAAATGTCGAAGACCACATCGCGGTCCGTGGCGTGGAGGTCGCCGGTGCTTGTGTTTGCGGTCTTTTGGGTGGTTTCAGGCTTGCGGGAGAGCTTGGGTTCCGGGGCAGTCTTGGTTGCCATGACCTATCTATGCTAGACCTCTCGAGCAAGGATGCGTAGGGCGGGTGCGGTTATCGAAGTGGGTGCAGCACCCCAAAGGTTGCAGAGGCGGGCGTGGTTTGGCTGACATAGTTCGGCAGTTGAAGGAATGTCCGGAGCAGGTTTGCAGGCGATTGCGACAGAGCTGCTCAACCGGACGCCCCGGGCAGGACTGCAGGAAAGTCTAGTTGTCCTTGAACCTGGCTTCCCGCAGGAACTGGAACGTTCCCCCGGGTTCGAGGTGGAGGTCAGTCAAGCGATCGGAGTGCACCACGACCACATCCGGGTACCAGAGCGGGACGCTGGGGAGGTCCGTCGCGAGGACCTCCTGAACGTTGCGATACTCCACGGCGCGGGCGGCCTCGCTGGACTCCGTGGCGGCTTTGGTCAGCAGCGCGTCCAGGGCGGGTTTGTTGTAACGGCCGCGATTTCCACCCTTTGGGAGGAAAGCTAGCAGCCGCGTAGGCGTAACGGAAAATATCAGGATCCTCGTTGGAGCCTGTCCAGCGCAGCATGTACATCTGAAAGGCGCCACGGGTGATATCGGCATAGAAGGTGCCAAACTCGGCGGAGCGGATGTCGAGTTCGATGCCGACGGTCCGCATTTGCTGCTGCAGCACCTGCGCGAGCAGACGTGTGGTTTCATCCGTGGACGTTTTAAGCGTGAAGCGCAGGCGGATGCCGTGGGCGTCCGGGTGCAGGCCGGCAGCGTCGAGCAGCGCGCGGGCACGTGCCGGATCAAAGGCGTACTGGGGAAGGTCGCCCTTCGGTGCTTCAGCCCAGTGCCCGGGCGGCAACAGGGTTTCAGCGGGTACAGCGTGTCCGCGCCAAAGGCCAAGGATCAGTTCCGGCTTGTCCATGGCGCAGGCGATCGCCTGGCGCACCCGCACATCCTTCAGGGCGGGATCGGTGACGTTGAAGTTCGCGTAGAAGACGTCGGCGCCAGGACGGGTGTCGGTGATCAGCCCGGGTGCGTTGGCGAGAGCGTGCACCTCGTCGGGGGTGATGGCGTTGCTTTCAACGTCGGCGGCGCCTTTCTTGAGCTCCAGGGCCATGGTGATGTTGTCGGGGACAACGTCAAAGCGGATCCGGGCGATGTGCGGCGGTGGGCCCCAGTAGGATCCGTTGCGTTCCAGCAGAACTTCCTTGTCCTGCACCTGGCTGACGAAGCGGAATGGACCTGTGCCGACCGGGTGGAGACCTTCATCGCGGGCGGCGCCGTTGCGGACGACGCCGAACAGGCCATCGCTCAGGTTGAAGAGCAGACTCGGGTCGGGCTTGCTGGTGTGGACCTCGACGGTAAGCCAGTCCCGGGCCAGCACGCCCGTGACGGTGGCGAAGCTGCCCGCCTTGGCCGTGACGAGCGCGCCGTTGGTCATGCTGCGGATGGACCAGGCGACATCTTCCGCCGTGAGCGGCTTGCCGTCATGGAAGCGAACGCCGGGGCGGAGATGAAAGACCCAGGTCAGCGCATCGGGTTGTTCCCAGGAGGCAGCAAGCGACGGCTTGAGCTGAAAATGCTCATCCTTGCGGGCGAGCCCTTCGTAGATGAGCGCGCCGACACGCTCGGACTGCGCGTCCGTCCCTTGCCGCAGGTCGAGGTTGTTGGGGGAACTCTCGATCAGGAAGCGAAGGGTTTGGCGGTCGGCTTTAGGCGCGCGGCATCCGGCGACAAGCAGGAGAGTCGCAGCGAGAGTCCAGGCAAGAAGAAACGCCAACCACATGCTCCTCTTCTTCGGCTGAGCGCGGCGAAGGTTTAGGCGTGTGCTGAAGCGGGACACCGGCGAGGGCTGGAGAGGGTGCCCGGGCGAGGTTGGCCTTTCGCTACCCATGCGAGATACGGCCGAGGACCACGGGGCGGTTGGCGCCGGTAGCCGCAGGCAGATTGCCGGGCAGCCCATGCCAAGTAAGCCAGCCAAGAAGCGCAAACGCGGCAGCCTCTTTGGCCTCGACCGGCAGGCCTGCGTCTTCCGTGGTCTTCACGTTGACGTAGAGCGGCTCGAATCCGGCGCGCAGGTGTTTGAGCAACGTGGCATTCCGTGCGCCGCCACCGGAGACGAAGAGGTCCGTGGCCCTGGCCAGGGGAGCGCGCTGGCCGAGGTGCGGCCACACGAAGCGGCGATAGGCGTCAAGGATGGTTTCCGCGGTGAACGCGGTGGCCGTGGCGATGACGTCGCGTTTCCCCGCGCCCTCAGCCTCGCAGCGGGCTAGAAACGTGTCGGTGAACCCGGAGCCGAACTGTTCGCGGCCGCAGCTCTTGGGGGGATCTTGCGCGAAGTAGCTGTTCTGCATCAGCTCGCCGAGAACCGCCGGCAGAACCTGCCCACGGCCGGCCACCCCGCCACCGCAGTCGTAGGCGCGGCCGGTCAGGCGCTCCATCGCGGCGTCGATGACCATGTTGGCCGGCCCTGTGTCGAAGGCGAGAACGCCACCTGCGTCGCAACTCGCGGGCAGAGCCGTCAGGTTGGCAATACCGCCAAGGTTGAGCAGGATGCGGTTGCGTGTCTTATGGCGAAACAGGGTGTAGTCGAGCATGGGCACGAGCGGTGCGCCCTGGCCGCCGGCGGCGAGGTCGGCCGTGCGGAAGTCGCTGACCACGGGCAGGCGCAGCCGCTCGGCAAGCACAGCGGGTTCACCGGCCTGCCAGGTGCTGCGGGTCGGGGCGCCGAGGAAGTCGGTCGGGGTGGTCTCGTGGAAGAGGGTTTGTCCGTGGAGGGCGATCAGTTGCGGCTGGAAGCCGGTGCGGGCGACCGTTTCGGCAACCGCCTCGGCGTAGGTTTGCCCCAGCCGCCAGGATAGGCGGGCGAGCTCGGCGGTAGACGTCTGCCCGGCGTTCATCGCCGCGAGCACAGCCGCGCGGATGTCCGGGGCGTAAGGAAACGCACGATGGGCGAGGAGCTTGAGCCGCGGCGTGCCCCCTGGCTGCGTGGCGGGTGCGATACGGCAGAGCGCCACGTCGACACCGTCCGCCGAGGTGCCGGACATGATGCCTGCGACGGTCAGCGCTTTGGGTTGTGGCCGGGGATGCGTCGATTGCTTGCTCAAAGGGTGCCCGCGTCGGGAGATGTGTTTACTGTACCGATTTGGGCGGCACCCAGGCATATGGGTGTCGCAGGCGTTACCGTGATGCCGGCCGCGTGTCGTTGTCTGTGCGTGTCCTCGGTTCAGGCGTGCGCCAGAACGGGGCTTGGGGCGAGCCGCTCGATGCGCAGGACAAGGATGTCGTCGTCCTGGCCGAAGTCCTGGGCGGCAACGGCGATGTCGGTTGCGGTGGCGCGCTGCGCGACCATCTGCTGAACGCGATCGAACCCGAAGAGCTTGCCCTCCTGGTCCTGCGCCTCCACTACACCGTCGGTCATGAGGGTGAGTGCGTCGCCGGGCTTGAGCTGGTACTCGACGTTGTCATAGGGGACGGCGCAAAGGATGCCGAGAGGCAGGGCACCGTCCATCTCCAGTTCGGTGCCGTTGATGTAGGGCGGCATGTGCCCGGCGTTGGCGGCAGTCAGCAGGCCGTCAGCCGTGATGTTGATGGCGAGGCAGGTTGCGGTGGCGTAGCCGCGATCGCACAGCCGGGAATTGATCGTGTTGAGCAGGTGCGCGGGGTCGGGGTTGTCCTTGGCCGCGGTGTCGATGGCCCCAACGATGAGTGCGACCAGCATGCCGGCGCGCAAACCCTTGCCGGTGACGTCGCCGACAACAATGAGTACGCTGCCGTCTTTCGGGTCGGGGATGATCTGGTAAAAATCACCACCCACGTCGCGCGAAGGGCGATACTCGCTCTCGATTCGCAGCCCGGGCACGTGGGGCAGCTGGCTGGGGATGATGACCTGCTGCAGCTCACTGGCCTGTTCGACCTCAAGGATGTACTGAATCTTTCGGCGCTGCGTGCCGAGGAAGCGCCTTGAGCCCAACAGCGTGACCAGCAGCAGCGAGAGCATGGTGGACAACTGGCCGAGCGTAACTGCGAAGCCCAGCACGTGGTAGTGGATCTGGACGTGGGCCTTGTGCAACTCGCTCTGGTAGTTGGCAGCGATGGCGAGCAGGATGGCGGGCACGGCGAGCCAAGCCTCCGCCCGGTCTTGGCGGATGCCTTTGTAGGTCACCCAGATCAACAGTGCAGCGAGCCCCAGTTTGAGCCAGAGCGACGCAGTGGTGAGATAGGGGGCGTAGCCCAGCGGAACGAGCTGCCCGTAGAGCGGCGGCCGAAGCATCAGGGTGCAAACGGCCAGCATGCCCGCGATCTCCCACACTAGCCGGAACAGCCAACGGGGTGGCCCGAGATGAAACCAGGCGGCCCAGAAAAGAACCCAGCAGCCGATGCGGAGCGGTGTGAGCACGACGTCGCGCGAGACCAGCACGGTGGTCGCACTGAAGGTAGTGGTGTAGTTGCCGAGCTGCAGAATCAGATTGCCGAGCAGGGTGACCAGGGCTACCAGGCCCAGCCAGAAGTACGCCGTCTCAGAACGATCCAGAACGAAATGCGCCGTCGCAACGCAAAGGGCCAGCAGCAGGACCAGCATCTCCAGAAAGCCGCTGCCGAGCAGATGGTCGACGGCGTACCAATCCAAGATGACCTGGCTGTCGATGGTTGAGGAGGAGCCTATCATGGGAGGCGCATGGAGCCCGCCGGCATCCGGTCCGGTGAAGCGGCTAGCGCCGTTCATCCACATGCGGATGGCAATCTCGATGTCCCCGTCGCGGATGTTGGCCGGCAGCACAAACCCGCGTGGCTGCGAGGCGTACGCCCACTCGCGACGACGGCCAAAGTGACCGAACTGGCCAATTTGCTGGCCGTTGACGAATACCTGGTAGGCGTCGTCGAAGGCCTCGGGCATCTTGATGGCTAGTCTGCCCGGGGCGCCCTGAAGATTCAAGCGAAGCCGGTACCAGGCATAGCCTGAGTAGCCCGGATGTCCTTTGGCCGTCCAGCCCGGGGCAAAGCCGCTGGTGCCCAGTTCGGGGTCGGCCACATCGCCCGGCGCGTGGAGATCAACTGTCTCCCATCCGCTGTCGTTGAAAGCGGGGTCGGCCCAGGCTGGGTCGTCGCCGGTGTGAAAACGCCACGGACCGAAGAGGTCCGTGGCGGCGTGGCCGAGCGAAATGGTCACACTTTGCCCAGCCTGGGGTGGTGTAGGGCTGTTTCCTGCCGGAGTCTGGGCACAAAGCAAGAGCCCGGAGAAAAGGACCAGGCTTGCCGCCCAACATAGTGTTCGCTTCATCACGTTATTTGCGCGCCTCTACCGGTTCAGGAAGAAGCATACCGAGGAATCAGGCGCGGCGACGCTGGAAAGAGATACCACCCACGCCGAAGAGGCCTGTCGCCAACAGCAGAAAGGAAGATGGCTCCGGCGTAGCCGAGGTGGTGAAGTTCACCGTGACGGGCCCAAACTGGCTCAGGTCCTTGATACCAACCTCGGTGAGCAGCAGGTTTGAGTTATCGTTCAGTTCGCCATCAGCGTAGGTAAAGGTGCACACGCCAGAGGAGCAGCCGGCGCCCAGGCTTGACCAGATGTCGCTATTCGCTGTTTCGCCGGCTGAGGTGTCGACACCAGGTGCCGGCGTCGCGAACGTGAGGGTAAGAGAGGTGATCTCGCTCCCGGTTTCATTTTCGAACTGGTAGCACCCATCGGCACTTACCTGATTGCCGTTGAAGAAGTAGCCCGAGCACGACTCAAACGAGAACTGCGCCGGGGGCGTGATGAGCTCTGGTGGGGGATCCTGCGCGGTGATGGTCACGGCTTTGGCCTGGACAACGCAGCTAAGAAGCAGGAATGCAAAGAGAACACGACAGATGGATCGCATGACGGAGCGCCTCGAGAGGAATAGGTTTCACAGTACGACGGGGGTGGCTAGAGACTACACGGAGGTGGTATGGCCGTCAAAGGGGAATTGTGCATCAAAGGCGCGAATCTACAGGCACATCGCCAATGGCCGACATCATCCCGGAGATGGTGCGCACGTCGCAGGGGCGCGAGATGGCGCTTAGGTCTAGCTGCTGCGGAGTTCACGTTGTAATTCTGCCAAGAGGGACAGCGCATCGCGCGGGGTGAGACCGTCAATGTCAAGCGATGCGAGGCGGTCGACGATGCGTTGCGACAGCGGCGTGAACATGGTCATCTGCAGGGCAGGGGCGCGGTCCGCCGGCGGTGGTGTGGCTTCACGAACGCCCTGAGCCTCAGCGCGTTCGTGCACGCGCAGCACTTCGCGGGCACGATCAATCACAGCGGTGGGCAGGCCCGCCAGCCGCGCCACTTCAATGCCATAGCTCTTGCTGGCCGCACCGGCTTCCACGGTGTGCAGGAACACGATGCCGCCGTCGCGTTCGCGCACGGTGACGCGGGCATTGCGCATGTGCGGCAGACGCTCGGCCAGCAGCGTTAGTTCGTGATAGTGCGTCGCAAACAGCGTGCGCGCGCCGATACGGTCGTGAAGATGCTCCACCGTGGACCAGGCGAGCGACAGGCCATCATAGGTCGCGGTGCCGCGGCCCATCTCGTCCAGCAACACAAGCGAGCGTGCCGTGGCCGTGTTGAGGATGGCAGCGGTTTCGGTCATTTCGACCATGAACGTAGACCGTCCACGGGCGACGTTGTCGGCAGCACCGATGCGCGTGTAGATGCGGTCGACCAGGCCGAGGCGCATGCGTTCGGCAGGCACAAAGCTGCCGCACTGCGCAAGGATGGTCAGCAGCGCCGCCTGGCGGAGAAAGGTGGACTTGCCGCCCATGTTGGGGCCGGTAATCAGCAGCAGCGAGGGATGGTGCGCGTCGTCCTGCGTGCCGTCGGCAGAGCCGCAAAGGCTAAGCGAGTTGGGAACGAAGCGACCTGTGCCGGACTCCTCAAGACGGCGTTCCACGACAGGGTGGCGGCCGGCGATGATCTCCAGCGTGGCGCTCGCGTCGACAATGGGGCGGGTCCAGCCGCGCATCGCCGCGAGATGGGCAAAGTTGGCGAGCAGGTCGATCTCGGCGATATGGCGGGCGGTTTCGCGCACGCGCGGCGCTTCGGTGAGCAGCTGGCGCCGAAGTTCGGCGAAGAGACGCTTCTCGATCTCTCCCGAGCGCTCCTGCGCGGTGAGGATCTTGGTCTCGAGTTCTTTGAGCTCGGGCGTGGTGAAACGCTCGGCGTTGACGAGGGTTTGTTTGCGCTCGTAGTCCGGCGGGAACGGCCTTGAGATTGGCGCGGGTGACCTCAAGGTAGTAGCCGAAAACCGAATTGAAGCGCACCTTGAGCGAGCTGATGCCGGTACGCTCGCGTTCGCGCTCCTCAATGGCCGCGATGCGCTGCCGGCCGGTGGTGGACAGACCGCGCAGCTCGTCGAGTTCGGGGTCCAGGCCCTGGCGAATGACGCCGCCGTCGGCGAGCGTCACGGGAGGCTCGTCCACCAGCGTGCGCGTGATGAGTTCGTGGAGGTCTGCCAGTACATCAAAGGCCGCAAGCTCCGCCCAGCGGCCGAAGCGCTCTGCCAGCTCCGTGACGGCGGAGCGCAGGCCTGGCAGGCAACGCAGCGTGGCGCCCAGCGCGGCGAGGTCGCGCGGTCCGGCGGAGTCCAGCGAGATCCGGCCGAGGAGGCGTTCAAGATCGAGCACGCCGGACATACCCCGGCGTACGCCCTCGCGGCGGCGGATGTCGCCGGCAGCGATGGCCACTGCATCCAGTCGCGCGTTGATGGTTGCAAGATCGCTCAGCGGACGCAGCAGCTGCGCGCGCAGCAGGCGTTTGCCCATGGGCGTGCAGCAGGCGTCCAGCGTGTGGAGCAACGTGCTTTCCGTGCCTTCACCGGAGAAGATGGGTTCCACGAGCTCGAGGTTGCGGATGCTGACCGCGTCGAGCTCAAGGCAATCGCGGTGCTCATAGAAACGAACGGTGTCGAGGTGGTCTAACGTTCCTTGTTTTGTGGCGCGGAGGTAGTGAACGATGGAGCCCGCTGCGACGGCGGCCGCGGTATGACCGCCCAGGCCCATGCCATCCAGCGAATGAACGCGCAGTCCCTGGCGCAGCAGCGGAAGGGCATAGTCGGCGGTGAAAACCCAATCATCCAGCTCGGTTTTGGCGCCGGTAAGGTGGGGAAGCGCCTCCTGCTCCGGCTCAGCTTCTCTCTCCTTCTTGTCGTCCCCGAAAGGAATCCGCGCCTTGCCGCTAGCCCCAAAGGTGCTGCCGCGCGCCAGCAGCGTTTCCGCGGGGCGCATGCGGGCGAGCTCGTCCAATGCGAGTGGCCAGGCGATGGAGCCACTGAACTCGGTGGCGCGCATGTCCCCGGTGGAAAGATCGATGGAAGCGACACCGATGCAGGCGTTGGGGCCGGAGCCGACGGCGGCCACGGCGGCGAGCCACTGGCTTTGGCCGGGGTCCAACGCGGCGTCCAGCGCGGTGCCGGGGGTGAGGACGCGCGTAACTTCGCGCTTGACGACGCCCTTGGCGAACTTGGGATCTTCCATCTGCTCGCACAGGGCCACCTTGTAGCCCTTGCGCAGCAGGCGCTGCAGGTAGGCCGCGCCAGCGTGAAAAGGCACGCCGCACATGGGCACAGACTTGTGCTTGTCGCGCGAGGTGAGCGTGAGCTGGAGCTCACGCGAGGCGACCAGGGCATCGTCGTAGAAGAGCTCGTAGAAGTCGCCCATGCGGAAGAAGAGCAGCGCGTCCGGATGCGTCTGCTTGGCCGCGAAGTACTGCCGCATGGCGGGGGTGACGTTGCTTTCAGGGCCCGGGTTGGTGGGGGATGCCATGCGTTGGGTGACATCGCCCAGAATAGCGTGCGGGCGGCTGTGGGCTTTGGGGCGGCATGGAGCAAAACAGGACAGCGATCAATCTCATGCATGCGTGGTAGGGTGAGCAGGCGGCTGTGTTTCCGGCCCGGGGGGCCTCCATGGCTGGTTTCAAAGATCGTGCAGCCCGGCTGGATCTCAGCTTTCCGCTGGAGTTTGAGGCGGATGGCGAGACGGTGCGCGGGCACTGCCTCAATATCAGTGAATCCGGGTTACTTGCCTCCTTCCCGGTGCCGCCGGAGCTTTGGACGCAGGGCGAACTGCGGCTGCACTTCGGTGAAAGCGCGTATGAGCTGAAGGCGCGTGTGGCTCGCCTGCACGACAACCAGGCCGGGATGTCGTTCACGTTTCGCGGAGAAGCGGACCGGACAGCTGTGCGGACCATGCTTGCGTTTGCCGCCGCGAACACGCACCTGGTGGGCCTGCCTCCGTTCTGAACCGAGCGCATCGGGCGAGCACGCAGCGGGCCGTGCGGGGTACACTCCGTGCATGATTGAAGTGCCGATGACCGAGGCCCAGTTTGCCGCTGCCACCCGCCGTCTTGCCACAAACGGCATCCAGCTTTCCGGGCCCACCGGAACGTTGTCCAAGGACGGCATCACGGCCAAATATGAGCATGCCGAGGACCGGCTGCGGATCACCATCCTGGAAAAGCCGTTTCTGCTGCCTGAAAGTTTGATCGAAGGCCGTTTGAAGGCGTTCCTGGAGCAAAGCCTGGCTGCAGGCTGACGGCGACTTCCCGCCGGCCGGGACATCTATACTGGGGTGTGCCCTGAAAGGGGCGTGTTCCCTCACGTATGCCCCTGCTTTGGCTCCGAGTCGCGGTGTTGTTGTACGCCATTGCCGCGCTCGCGGTGCTGCCGGCGGCGCTGTATAACCGGCCGCGTTGGCGGTACCTGGCCCTGCCGGCGGCCCTGGGCGGCGTGTTCTTTCACTTCGTCGCGCTGGTGGAAACGCTTACCGCGGCGCACCACGCCCTGCCGGTAGACACACACGAGACGCTGAGCCTGCTTGGCCTGCTACTCGCTGCCGCCTTTCTGGGGCTTGCGGTGCGCTACAAAACGGTGGCGTTTGGCATTTTTCTGTTGCCCGTGGCGGTGCTGGTGTCGCTTGCACCAGCGTTCCGGCCGGGCGCGGAGATGATCTCCTACCCCTACCTTGGATCCGGATGGTGGCTGTTTCTGCATGTGGCGCTTTTGCTGGCGGCCTATGCGGCGCTGCTGGTTTCGCTGCTGGCCAGCGTACTGTACCTGGTGCAGGAGCGCGGGCTGAAACAGAAGCGCTTGTCGCAGGGCAAAAGCTGGCTGCCACCCCTGGAGACCACGGACGCGATTGCATTGAAGGCCTTGCTGTGGGGCCTGCCGTGCATGACGGCGGGGCTGCTGATCGGCTCCGTGGTGGCGCTGCAGACCGTGGGGCCGGTGTTCTTCGCTGACCCGAAGGTGCTGCTCTCGGTGCTGCTGTGGGTGGCTTACGTGCTGATGATTTTTATTCGCAAGCACTCCGGCTTGCGGGGGCGGCGGGCGGTGTATCTGTCCAGCTTTGCGCTGTTCTTTGTGCTCGCGGTGTGGGCGGCCAACCAGCTTTCCGCGGTGCACCGGTTCAAGGCGCCATGAGCACACTCTCCAACGCCCATTCGTTGCTGCTGGTCGGGGTGAACCACACCACGGCACCGCTGTCCGTGCGTGAGCGGCTGGCGATCCCGACCGACCGCCTGGCCGAGGCCACGCGCACCCTGGTCCATGAGCCCGGAATCCACGAGGGACTCATTCTTTCCACGTGCAACCGGGTAGAGCTGCTGACCGTACACGACCCTTCGGCGTCGCCGATGGGCTTTTTGGAGCACTATCTGCATCTCCGCTCCGCCGAGGTGGAGCCGCATGTGTACCAGCACCATGGCAGCGAGGCGGTGCGGCACCTGTTCCGGGTGGCGTGCTCGCTGGACTCGATGGTCGTGGGTGAATCGCAGATCCTGGGGCAGGTGAAGCAGTCGTTTGCCGTGGCCCGTGAGGTGGGTGCGGTGAAGGCGACGCTGGACCCGCTGCTGCAGCGCGCCTTCAGCGTGGCCAAGCGTGTTCGCACCGAGACGCAGATCGGCACGACGACAGTTTCGGTGGCCTCGGTTGCGGCCGATCTGGCGCGCAAGATCTTCGGCACGCTGCAGGGCAAGACCGTGCTGCTGGTGGGCGCGGGCAAGATGAGCGACCTGGCGGCGCGTCACCTGATCCAGCAGGGGGCGACGACGTTGCTGGTGTCCAACCGCACGGAAAGCCGTGCCGAGCGCATCGCCGATAACCTGCGCACACCGGCCATCACGACGGGCGTGATCCCCTTTGAGCAACTCCATGCCGAGGCGCACCGGGCCGACATCATCATCACGTCGACAGGGGCGGGGCAGGTGTTTGTGCCGGCGCAGGCGCGGGCGTTGCTGGGACGGCGGCGCAACCGGCCGATGTTTTTCATCGACATTGCAGTGCCGCGCGATGTGGCGCCCGAGGTCAACAGTGTTGAAGGCTGTTTTGTCTACGACATCGACGACCTGCAGCAGGTAGCGCAGGGCAATCGCGCCGGGCGCACCCGTGAAGCGGAAGCAGCTGAGCGCATTGTGCTGGCCGAGGTGCAGCGTTATACCGAGCGGCTGGCCCAGGCGCCTGCGACCGAAGCGATCAAGCTTTTGATGGCCGAGGCTGAGGTGGTGCGACAAGCGGAGCTGGCGCGGTCGTTGGCGCGCCTGCAATTGACGCCGGAGCAGCAGGCCGCGGTGGAAGCAATGACGCGGTCGTTGACGGCGAAGCTGCTGCATCCGCAGATTGCTGCGTTGCGCGTGAAGCGCGAAGGCGACGAGTAAGCAAGCAAAGCGCACACGCAGAAGTCGCGGAGGTTTCGCAAAGAGCGCGACGGGAGCTTCGGACCAACTTGCTGACCTTGCTTCCTCCGCGTAACCCTGGCGCCCTTTGCGTGAGCGCTTCTTACATAAGCGCAAGCCAATTCTGCGCACCGCGGTGTGGCTGAATGCAGTCCTGATAACACGCGCACAAAAAAGAGTGCAAGACGAGACAGCGCTGTGCGATGATCTCTCATCCCAAGCCAAGACGGCTCACACTCCACATACAGGCAAGGTCAGGGACAATGGCATCGAACACGACACGAGATCACGACTTCATCCGTGAATGGGCAGAAAAGCGCGGAGGCAAGCCAGCGGAAGTGGCCAGCACAGAGACCGAGGGTGCCCCCGGGATCCTGCGGCTTGAATTTCCTGATGCTCCCAACGCAAACGACGACGCACTGAAGGAGATCAGCTGGGACGAGTTCTTCGAGAAGTTCGACGAGAGCGGCCTGGAGCTCCTGTACCAGGAGGAGACTGCGGAGGGTGAGCAGTCGAACTTCAACAAGTTGATCTACCCGGAGCCGGACTCTCCTGAAGGCAAGCAGTTGCTGGCCAAGACGGCGCGGAAGAAGAGCTCCGCGAAGAAGTCGAGCGGCAAGGGAGCCAGCAAGGGTGCGACGAAGTTGGCAGCCAAGACATCCACTGCGAAGACAGCGTCAAAGTCAAGCTCCAAGACTGCGGGCAAGGTCGCTGGCAAGAGCGCGACCGAGAGCGCGACCAAGAGCGCGACCAAGGGTGCAGCCAAGTCCGGTTCCAAGGGCGCTGCCAAGAAGACGGCTGCCAAGAAAGTCTCGCTGAAGGCATCGGCGAAGACGGCTCCAGCCAAGAAGACTGCCGCCAAGAAGACTGCGCTGAAGGGCGCTGCCAAAAAAGCGGCCGAAAAGAAGTCGGCTGGCAAGAAGGCAGCCGCCAAGAAGGTGCCGGGCAAGAAGACGGCAGCGAAGAAGGTTGCGGGCAAGAAGTCTGCGGCCAAGAAGGGCAGCCGCTAGCTCCCTTCAACGACGACACGCGTTCGACAGCACCCCGCGTCTACTGGCGCGGGGTGTTTCCTGTTGCAGTGGCGGCGAGCCTCGACGCCGCAGCCTGGTTGATCGCGGCCGTGTTCAGCACGTGCTGATGCCAGTCATGGGCTACCTGCAGCATGGCCATCCCGACCTGCTCGGTACTGGTGATCAGCGCCGGAAAGCGTCGCAGCAGCGGGTACACCCAGCCCACGAGGTCGTACATGCGCTGGTACCAGCCCACCTTGGACCGGATGCCCCCGAGCGGCTGAATGTAGCCGGGCCGGAAGCAGAACACGGCGCGGAAAGGCAGGCTGAGGAGTGCGTTTTCGGTCACCCCTTTGACGCGGGCCCACATCGCACGGCCATTTGCGTCGGTGCCGGTGCCGGAAATATAGACAAAGGCTGCCTGCGGTGAGGCTGCAAGCAAGGCCTCGGCCAGGGCCAGCGTGAGGTCGTAGGTGGTCCGGCGGTATTCGGCTTCGGTCTTGCCCACGGCGGAAACGCCGAGGCAGAAGAAGCAGGCGTCGAAGCCGTGGAGATCGAAGCCGTCCCAGTGAAAGAAATCTGCCTGGATGACCTCGCGCAGCTTGGGATGGTGCATGTCGAAGGGTTGCCGCACGGGCGCGACGACTTCGTCCACATCCGCAGCGCGCAGGCATTCGCGCAGCACGCCCTGGCCCACCATACCGCTTGCACCCAGCAGAAGAACGCGCATGACGGCAAGCTTAGACCACATTCACAAACCGTGGCGCAGCGGCGGCGTATTCTTAACCACGATGAGCACCCAACCGATTCGTCTTGGAACCCGCGGCTCCCAGCTTGCCCTTTGGCAGGCAAACCATGTGGCGGAGGAACTGCGCCACCACGGGCACACTGTGGAGGTCGAGGTCATTCGCACCACCGGCGACCGCATGCAGGACCCAAACTTTACTGCACCGGCCACCTTCGATGACGGCACGCCGCTGGATGCCAAGGGCATCTTCATCAAGGAGATCGAAGACGCGCTGCTGGATGGGCGCATCGATGTCGCCGTGCACTCGCTGAAGGACCTGCCGACGACGCTGGATGCGCGGTTCACCCTGGCCGCGGTGCCCGCGCGGGCAGACGCACGGGACGCCTTTATCTGCGAAGACTACTGGGGCCTGCACATGCTGCCCACGGGCGGCCGCGTGGCGACGACCAGCCCACGCCGGCAGGCGATGCTTTTGGCGCTGCGGCCCGATCTTGAGTTTGTGGAGATGCGCGGCAACATCGACACGCGGCTGCGCAAGTGGGCTACGGGTGAGGCCGATGCGCTGGTACTGGCCTGTGCCGGGCTCGATCGCCTGGGCCGGACGGAGCATCTGCACCAGCGCTTCAGCGTTGACGAGATTTGCCCGGCGCCGGGACAGGGCGCGCTTGGGTTGGAAACCTTGAGCGGGGCCAGTCCGCGCGATGCTGGCGGCCAGCACCGTGCCAGGGTGCAGGACGCGTTGCAGACCCTGAACAACGCGGAGGCTGCCTTTGCGACGACGGCGGAGCGCACGGTGCTGGGGGCGCTGGGCGGCGGGTGCAATCTGCCGCTCGGGGCCTACTGCCACGCCGTGGACACCGCATGGCACCTGCATGCCATGGTGGCGGCGCCGGATGGTGAAGCAGTCATTCATTTGCTGCACAAGGCGCCGGTGGGTGTGCAGCCCGTTGAGTTTGGGCAGGCTGTGGCAGAGTCGCTGCGCGTGCGTGGGGCCATGGAGTTGCTCAGCGGAACGCCGCTCGAGGTTTAGCGTTGCCGGCTCGATTGGCAACGCGGCTACTTGCAGAGGTCTTCCGGCTGCGGGTTGTAGGCGGGCTCTTCGTAGAGCGGCTGATGGCCTGCGGAGATCGCGTCCACATGGGCGGCCCGGAAGAAACTTTGCCAGAAGCGGCGAACGTTGTCATACACGCGGCCCGTCCCGGCGGCCATGCCGTAGAAGTACACGGTTGCACCCTTCAGGCCGGGTGTGGCCTTCGCTGGGTCGACCTGCTCAACGAGGCGATCGGGCGGATTACGCGACCAGAACCCGGGGTCTTCAAAGCGCGAGTGCGCGCCGAAGCTGTCGCTGTCTTCAAGGCCATCCGAGAGCACGACCAGAACGCCGCGGCCCTTGCGTGGTTCCATTAGCTCGGAGGCCTCCTTCATGCCGTCAAGCAGGTAGGTGTCGTTGGATAGGCTCTTGCCGCGAAAGACGCGCAGAGCGTCGGCGGCAAACTGATCGCGCGCGCTGTTGAAGGCTCCAAGCTCAGTGCTCACGCGGGCCAGGCAGGTCTTGTCGGCGCTGAGATCGCCCTTCAGCAGGAAGTAGCTGGCGTCCTTTGTAAGCGGATGCACCATGGGCAGCGTAGCGGTGACGCGCGCCTCGGGGTCGCTGTAGGTGTTGGCCCCGACGACGGGCTCGATGACGACGCGGGAGCCGGGCGTGAGCGAAGGAAAGACGGACTCGCGCAGGTAGTGTGTGTAGCTGGCGGCTTTGCCCTCGTTGATGGAAGCGGACTTGTCCAGCAGGATGACGAACGTGGTGGGCGCAGCGGGAGCGGAGCTGCCCTTGCACGCGGTCAGCGGCAATAACACGCCCGCGAGGGCGAATGCCCCAGCAGCAGTGACGCGGCGCAGTTTAGGCACGGTGGATGCTCCGTTGCCGCTGCAGCGCCTGTCGCCGGTACTGGTCGGCGTACACCGCGATAACCTTCTGCAGGTTGATGCGCAGCAACGCTTCCAGGTGAGCGGGGAAGCCGTTGAGGCGCGCCTGCGTGCTCTCGCAGAAAGCGATTTCACGCTGCAGCTTGCCGCGTTCACGCTCACGCTGGGCAAGGCCGTAGCGCGGGCCGGAGTACTCGTCTTCACCGCTGCGGAAGATGCCCGTGAGCACCAGGCCCAGGCCGATGGCAAACAGCGCCCACTGCACCACCTGCCGCGTGTTGTCACCGGGGATGCCGGTGTTCGTGAGTGAGCGGAGAAAGTTCACGCCGGCGAGGATGGCGGAAAGGCCCAGGCACGAAAAGATGATGATGCTCCAGTGGCGGACGCGATCGGTTGTGCCGGCTTCATGCGACAAGGGCAGCTGCCGGATGTGCGTGCCGACGATGTCGGACAGCCACACGAGAACGCCCGCGGCCACTACCGCGATGGCGAGTTCAAAGCCGATAGACACCAGGCCCGAGGTGATCAGGGCGACCGCAGAGAAGCTGAACTCGAAGACAAACATCAGGATGAAGAAGATCACCTTGGCGCGATGGTTCGTCCGCGGCACCTTGCTGTGCATGTTTTGGCTTTGGGTAAGGATGGTGCGGATCTTTTCATCCACGGCGACGAGTTCCCGCCCGTGGCGCTCCTTGTCGGTTTGCAGGCTGCGCACCCAGTCAGCGATCCGTCGGTCGGCGGCGGTCTGGATGTCGGTGGCGCGCTGTTGCTGCTTCAACACCCACTGGGACTCCTGCTCAAAGCCTTTGCCGGGCGTGTAGGCGCCGTAAATTTCCAGGCGGCCATCCGCGCGACCGCTGCGGTTTGCGGAGAACCTGTTCCATGGGGAGCCGAGACGCCGGGCGGCGGCTGCGAACCTGTTGGTGTTGTACCGCTTGCGAAACATCCAGCTCCTTTGCCGGCGTGCGTTGGTCCTGTCTCCCGTCTGATGCCTGCACGCGAGAGACGCGCTTGTTCAGACCCTGATTCGAGCCGAAGGGTGCGCTGCCCTGAGGCTTATACGCAGGCCGGCCCCTTTGTGGTTCCGCAGTTGCGTCGCCGTTGTGAACGGGCATTCACGCATACAGCCAAAAGGAGCCCTCCATCATCTATTTGGCAGCAAATCCTGATCGCGGAGCCGGCTATGAGCAAGGCGCGAGCGCAACACGCAGGTGGCATGTTCGACCGGCCCGGACGACTGCTCACCGGGGCAGCCGTTGGCGTGCTGTTTTTATGGCGACTCTTTACGGATAGCCCGAGTTGGCACGAACTTGCGGTCGGAATGGCTGCATCCGCACTGACCGTTCTGTTCTTCGCAAACGTACTGCGGACGGAGACGTTGAACCTGGAAGTGCGGGCGCGGGATCTGGCCCAGTGCTGGCGCTTGCCGGGGGACATCCTGAAGGACTGTTGGATCATCACCGTGGTGTTGTGCAAGGATCTGCTCGGGAAGGAACGCGCCGGGTCCTTCTACCGGACATGCGGCTTCAAATCGAGTCGCCGCGATCCCGTGCTCGTCGGACGAAGCGCGCTGGCGATTGCCTACGCGACGACATCTCCCAACATGATCGCGATTGGCATCGATCCGGCGCAGAGCCTGATGCTTTTCCATCAGATCAAGCGCAGTGAGGTATCAAAAACGGTGCGCGCCCTGGGAGCGCAACAGCTATGACCCCCACAACGCTTTGGCTCTGGGCGGGTGCGGGTGTGTGCCTGGCTCTGCTGCCCTGCGCGTGGATGGCGCTGAAGGGTAATGCGGAACGCCGGCTTGTCGGGCTGGAAATGACGAGCCTGGTCGTGATCTTCGCCCTGGTGATCTTCACGGTTTGGTCAGGGCGCATTCCGTTCATCGACCTGGCACTGACGATGGCGATCATGAGCTTTGGTGGAGGCCTTGTGTTTGCGCGTTTTCTGGAGAAGCACCTGTGAGCGCGCACCTCATCATTGAAGCGGGGTTGTTGGCTGTGGTGGTTCTTTCATGCTGGCTGGGCACGCTGGGCATGGTGCGGATGCGGGAACCGATGCAGTCGCTGCACTACCTGTCATTGCCGGCGTGCGTTGGTTCGGTTGCGCTTGTAGCTGCCGTATTCCTCCGTACAGGCAACAGCCAGGCTTCGTGGAAGACGGTGGTGATCTGCTTTGTGCTGCTGGCAATCAACTCCGTAGTGACCCATGCAACAGCCCGCGCCTTTCGGACACGTGAGCTTGGCCATTGGGAGCCGCATCCCGGTGATGCTATCGAGCGCGTACGGCAGCCAACGGAGCACACCGCATGATGATGGGCATCGGTGCGGCGTTGTTGTTGCTGTTGGCGGTGGCCGGTGCCCGCGTGGTCACCACGCGCGATACCACGGAGCAGGTTATCACGCTGGGCTTTTATGGCCTGATTACGGCGTTGATGTTTTTCTTCTTCCAGGCACCGGATGTGGCGCTCTCGCAAATCACAGTAGGCGCTGTGGCCTTGCCGCTCATGATCATGCTGGCCATCTCACGGATGCGCGTACGCGATGCGCTGAAAAAGAAAGGGCAGGAGCATGACTGAGCGCACACGCAAGCGGATGTTTGCCTTTAGCGGAACGATCTTCTTCGGGCTGTTCAGTTACGCGGCGTGGGATATGCCGGCCTGGGGCGACTACCGCGGGCCGTACGGGGACATGATCTCTCGGCTGGCCGTGTATGAGCGGCACACGACGGACACAGTGAACGCGATCAACTACGACTACCGCGGCTTCGACACGCTTGGTGAGGAGTTCATTCTGTTTACGGCCGTTGTCGGAGTGATGATGTTGCTGCGCCGCGAGGAAGGGGCGCCGACCAAGCCACTCATCCAGTTCGGAAAGGTCGCCGATCAACCGACGCTGGGCGTTGCGGTGCGCGCAGTAAACATCCCCGCGATGATTGTGACCATCATCTTCGGCTTCTACATCGGCCTGCACGGGCAGCTAACGCCGGGTGGTGGGTTCCAAGCGGGTGTCATCCTGGCCAGTGCTTTGTTTCTGATCTACCTTGCGGAAAACACGGACGCATTTCAGCGGCTTACGTCGCATACGGTGGTTGAGGTGGTCGAAGCCATAGGCGCGGGGGCCTATGTGCTGATCGGGCTGGCGCCTTTGTGCTTCGGTTTGCCCCTGCTTACCAACGCTTTGCCGTTGGGCAAGACTGGCGATGTCTTTTCGTCCGGCAACGTTGCGCTGATCTCCGCAACGGTGGGGGTTGAGGTCACGGCAGCGTTTTTGCTGGTGATGTACACGTACCTGCAGGAGATCATCACCGGCGAGGTTCCAGAGGAGTAGACCATGATCCATGCGTTCCATCTCCTTCCGTACTTCGTTGCTGCGTGGCTGTTTTGCTGCGGCCTGTATGGGCTGAGCACCAGCCGGGACCTGGTGCACTCGGTGATGTGTCTCGCCATCCTGCAGAGCTCCACCTACGTGTTGCTGCTTGCGATCGGGTTCCGCAAAGGCGGAGCGGCGCCCATCTTTGCGGACTGGCTTTCGCCCGGGCAGCTTACCGTAGATCCCGTGGTGCAGGCGCTGATGTTGACCGACGTGGTGGTCGAAGCTGTGGTGGTAGCGCTGCTGCTCGCGATGGTGGTGAAAGCCCATGAGAAGGCAGGCAGCACGTCACCGGATGACCTGCGCACCATGCGCGGGTGAGGATCTTTTTGCCCATGTTGTCTGCAGCCCACGCCAACCCGCTTCCACCGTTGCCCGTTGTACTTCCGTTGCTGGGGGCGGCGCTCTTTTCTGCCCTGCGCAGTGTGCTGCCGCGGCGCGCGATGGACGCCCTGGCCATCGCAATCGTCGCTGTGCACGTGATGATCTGCGCCGTGCTGTTGCGACAGGCGAATGCGCACACGCTGGTGTACTGGTTCGGCAACTGGTTTCCGCGTGGGTCCATGGTGTTGGGCATCGGCTTTGTGGTTGACCCGGTTGCGGCTGCGTTGGCGCTGCTGGCCGGCGTTCTGTTTCTGCTTGCCTTTGTCTTCAGCTATCGCTTTGTGGACGCCGGGGCAAAGCACTTTCATCCACTGATGCTGGTGTTTCTTGCAGCCATGAGTGGCTTCGTTCTTACCGGCGATCTGTTCAACCTGTTTGTCTGGTTTGAGCTGATGAGCACAGCGGCTTTCGCACTTTGCGGTTTAAAGACCAGCGAACCTGCGCCACTGCAGGGCTCATTCAATTTCGCTGTGACCAACACCATTGCCGCTTTTCTGGGACTGACCGGCATTGCGCTTTTGTATGCGATCACCGGCGCCCTGAACATGGCGCAGATTGGGCTGCAGCTGGCGAACTCACCCGGCGGCCCCCGCCATGATCCTCTGGTGCTGTTTGCGTTTGTGCTGCTGCTGTGCGGCTTCTTCATCAAGGGCGCGATTGTGCCGTTTCACCTGTGGTTGCCGGATGCGCATGCCGTCGCGCCCACCAGTGTGTGCGTGCTGTTCAGCGGGTTGATGGTGGAGTTGGGCCTGTACGCCGTAGCGCGCCTGCATACGGTGATTTTCGCGGCCAGTCTCGCGTCGCATGCCGGGGCGCTGCGTGGCATCCTGTTCGGCTTTGGTGCGGTCACGGTCGTGATTGGCGGAGTGATGTGCTATACCGAGCACCACCTGAAACGGCTGCTCGCGTTTTCAACCATCTGCCACGCCGGCTTGATGCTGGCTACCTTGAGCATCCAGGGGACAACGGCGGATGCGGCGTTCTTTACGTACGTGATCGGCCATGCATTCATCAAGGCATCGCTGTTCTTCTGCGCGGGCATTGTGTTGCACCGGCTGCGCTCCATGAGCGAGCAGTTGCTGTGGCAGCGGCGGCGCGTGTTGCGCTGGACGGGCGTGCTGTGGTTCGTGGGCGGCCTTGGTCTTGCGGGTGTTCCGCCATTCGGCACGTGGATGGGCGAGGCCATCGCGGATGCGGCGTCGAAGCAGGTGCATTTTCCCGGTGTCTCGCTGCTGTTTATCTTCGGCGAAGCACTCACCGCGGCCGCTGTCTTTCGTGTCGGGCTGCATGTCTTCGCTGGCGTCGGATCTGCGCCGCTCACGGATCAAGCCGCCTCGGTGGATGAGCTTCCAGAGACCAGGGAAGAGAATCGCACGGTGAAGCCGTACCATTTCCTGCCACCGCTGGTGTGTCTTGTGCTGGCTGCCGGGCTTTTCCTGTGGCCGACCTTTGTGCCCTGGATGGCCGATGCGGTATCCCGGTTCAGCAATCAGCCAGGCTACTGGCATGTGCTGTATACGGGGCAGACCGTGCATCTCCCTGGGACGCCATTGCCTGCACATGGCGATCTGGCGGGCAGGGAGGATCAACTGCTTGCCGCCCTGCATGGCCTGATTGCGACGGTGCTGGCCATGGCACTTGCGCTGACCAGCGTGTACCGGCACAAACTCGCCAAGGCATTGCGCCTGGGGCCCTACCTGGAGACAGGGTTGCAGCCGTTGCGCAACCTGCAAAGCGGACATCCGGGCGACTATGTCGTGTGGTTGACGACCGGTGTGTCTGCGTTCGGTCTGCTGGTCACGCTTTTGCTCCGCCGGTAGCTCTTGCGACGCTGGTTCCTGTCTCCCTGTAACCAAACCCTGTTGGCGAGAGTCCTATCGCTGTCCCTTGTGTGCGTGGGTTGAATCGCGCGAACGCACCGCTACACTAGAGGGAGTCAGGCGAGGGTCCCATTCAGGTTCCATGGCACGCACGATTGATGCACCTGCCGCTTTGGCTGTTGGCGGTCACCGCGGCGGTGCTGATTACCGGCTGCGGCTTTCTGGTCGACCACGTTGTGCACGGGGCAAACCAGCTGCTGGCTTCAGACTTTTACACGCTGGGCATCGCATTCTTGTTCTCGTATTTGCTGCTTCGGTACGAGGCGCGGCGGCGGGCACTGTTGCGCCGGCGCATGCAGGTAGCGGCCGAGGTGAACCATCACATCCGGAACGCCCTGACCGGCGTTGTGTTTACCGCGGCCGTGCAGAATGATCCGGAACTGACGAGGGTGATCCAGGATGCAACCGAACGCATTGGCTGGGTGCTGAACACCGTGCTGCCCGACGGTGCCGAGGATCTGCGTTGGCCGGTGCAGTCCCCTGACTGGAGCCCTTCAGGCTGGACACCTTCGATGCCGGTGCGGAATCCGCACGAGCCTGTAAACCGCTAAGAGCAGCAGCAAATCTCAAGTACAACAGAGCGTGAGGCATGCTGGCCTCCCGGTGTCGTTTGGACGCCCAGAGCGAGCGAGCAAGGAGGGCATCCCCATCCACCAACCCACGCGCAAGATGCGCCTCATACCGCTGATCGCCGCGACCTACTTCATGGTCTCCGGCGGCCCGTATGGCCTTGAGGATGTGATTGGCAAAGCGGGCTATAGCCGCGCGCTGCTGATCCTTGCGGTGGTCCCCTTATTGTGGAGCCTGCCCACGGGATTGATGATTGGCGAGCTGGCAAGCGCGCTGCCTGCTGAGGGTGGGTATTACGTCTGGGTGTATCGCGCACTGGGCCGTTTCTGGGGGTTCCAGGAGGCCTGGCTTTCACTCGCCGCCAGTGTCTTCGATATGGCGATCTATCCGGTGACGTTTGTGCTGTACCTGAGCCGGTTTGCGCCGGCGTGGACCTCCGGCTACCGCGGCACGCTGTGGGCCTTGGCGGTTGTGCTGGTGTGTGCCTTGTGGAACCTGCGCGGCGCCAGTTCCGTGGGCAACGGGTCGGTGGTCTTGTTTTGCGTTCTGCTTTCACCCTTCGTGGTGATTACTGCCGCAGCGATATGGCAATGGCACGGCCATGGCGTCGGGGCGCTGCATGCCGGCAGCACTGCGAGCGACCTGCCGGGCGCAATCTCCGTGGCGCTGTGGAATTACATGGGCTGGGACAACGCGTCGACTGTCGCGCAGGAGGTCGATGATCCACAGCGCAATTATCCCCGCGCAATCTTCGGTGCGATCGCGCTCGTGGCGATTACTTACATTTTGCCGTTAGCTGCAGTAGGCCTTGCGGGACTGGACGCAACACAATTTTCGACAGGTGCGTGGACCGATGCGGCGCGCACGGTTGCCGGACCGGTGTTGGCGCTCGCCGTGGTTGCAGGCGGCATGATCAATGGCGTGGGCATGTTCAATCCTTTGATGATGAGCTACGCGCGCGTACCCTTCGCGATGGCACAGGAAACGCCGGTCCATGCGCGGCTGTTGCCACGCATCTTTGCCCGCGAAAATGCACGCGGGGTGCCATGGTTTGCGCTGGTGACGCTGGCTGTGCTGTGGGCGATGGCGCTGCGCTTCAGCTTTGAGCGGCTGATCTCGATCGACCTGGTGTTGTATGGGGCCGCGCTGCTGCTGGAGTTCGTCGCCCTGGTCGTGCTGCGCTGGCGGGAGCCGGAGTTGGTGCGGCCTTTTCGCGTGCCCGGTGGCCTGGGCGCGGCCGTGGCAGTGGGAGTCGGTCCTGCGGCGTTGATCGGCTATGCCCTGTGGGCTGCGCGTGATGAGCATGTGGGGCCGTTGCGCGCACCGGTGTTTGCGGCCCTGGTCGGCGTAAGCGGCGCCGTGGTCTACGCGCTCACCGAGGTGAACCGTACCCGCCGACGCCGCTCTGATTTCGCCTGATCTGCTGCCGTGGCTTACTTCGCGACGGTCGCGTTCTTCTCCTGGAAGGCTTTCTGCGACTTGACGACCAGCTCGCGGGCGTACGCCGCATCGCGCCAGCCATGCACTTCCACGCGCTTCTTCTCAAGGTTCTTGTAGATCGAGAAGAAATGGGTGATCTCCTTGAGGATGTGCGGGTAGATCTGCGAGTAGTTCACGACGTCATTGAAGCGCGGATTGCCGGAGCCGACGCAGAGGATCTTCTCGTCGCCCTGGCCCTGGTCGGTCATTTCAAGCGCGCCGATGGGGCGAACCTCCATGACGCAGCCGGTAAAGCTGGGGTTATCGACCAGAACGAGCACGTCAAGCGGGTCACCGTCGTCGCCCAGGGTGCTGGGGATGAAGCCGTAGTCGCCGGGGTAGTGCACGGGCGAATACAGGTTGCGGTCCAGGCGGAAAACGTGCAGTTCTTTGTCGTATTCGAACTTCGACTTGCACTCCAGCGGGATTTCGATAACGGCGTTGACCAGCTCGGGGGCGCGTGGCCCTACAGGAAGCTCCAGATAATTGGGCATAGTTTGGTTTCGGTTCAAACTCTCGTGTGGCATTCGCGGGCACGCCAAGGGCTCACACAAGCTGCCACCAGTCGCACGGACGCTTTCCCCAGTGTAGCTGTTGCCAAGGCGGCCATCTACTCGCGTAACCAGGCTGCGTGACCAAAGCGTCCCTGTCGGTTGCCATCGACCGTTGATTTGCCCGCATCCAAAGTAGGTAGGGCACGGACGAAGGAACGTTCCGTGCGTGCCTGTGATGGTGATCTGCCGTATGTGTTTTTTGCGTTTTCGAGTGCTCCTGGTTGTCGCGTTTGCGGCTTTGTTGCTGTGTGCTGGTGTGCCCCTTGGTTGGTCCCAGGCCGTACGTACCGCGAGCAAATCTGCGGATATCAGCGTCTTTGCGGGGTTTCAGGATGGGGACCCGGCGTATGCCTCGAGCCGTGCCACCGGTGGCATGTTTGGGCTGGATTACACACACTACTTCCACATCCCGGTGGAGCCCTCGCTGGAGTTCCGCGCCAACTTCTTAAGCAATACCTACGTCAGCGAGCACACGTACCTTGTCGGCGTACGGGCGGCGGTGCCGTTTTACAGCTTCCGCCCCTATGCGGACTTCCTGGTTGGACCCGGCAATATCCATTTCCCGCTGAACGTCGGCTATGTCGGCGATAACTCCACGGTGTACAGCTATGGGGGCGGGCTCGATGTTCCCGTGTACCGCAACTTTGCCCTGAAACTGGATGTACAAGGGCAGCACTGGAACACAGGGGAGTTTATCTACACGCCGACGCTGGGGACCATCGGCGTGGTGTACACCATCCCGTTCCGCCCGCATGTTTCACAGCGTGACCTGGGGCGGTAAAAGTTCTTGCGAGGGGCTGTGCGGCATCGTAAGCTATGGAAGGCGTGCCCGCCCGGCGGCTACCGGACGGACACGGTGATTTAGTGATGGACGACCGACTTTAGAACCTCGATCACCATCGCCACGATGATCGGAATGAGAGCCAGGAACACCTTCCCCGGGATCTCAACCGAGCAACGCACGTGCAACTTGAATGGCTGCATCGCATCACCACCCTTCCAGACAAAGTGAATGCCCCAGGGTTCGAGCCTGGGGCAAACCTCTCACCCGTCTACGGCGAGATCCTGTTGCCCCTGCTGTGCGCCCTAGACGCGCTGCCGATCTGGAATGGCATATCGATAATCCCCCAACCCAGGCCGATGCTGCCATGCCACGGCGGAGGGAGTGACGTGCCTTCCCGAGAGCCGACACGCGTGCGGTGCTAGCCTAAACACCGTGACTGACCCCGTCGTATCCGCTCCTTCGCAGGCTTCCAGCCGCTTTGTCCGCGCTTGCCTGCGGCAGCCCGTTGACCGTACCCCTGTGTGGTTCCTGCGCCAGGCGGGCCGTTATATGCCGGAATACATGGCCGTGCGCCGGCACCATTCGCTGCTGGAGATTTGCCGTACGCCGGCGATCGCCGCCGAGGTGACCATCACCGCGGCCGAGCGATTGGGCGTGGATGCGGCGATTATCTTTGCGGATCTGCTGCTGCCGTTTACGCCCATGGGCGTCGACTTCGAATTTGTAAACGGGGAAGGCCCCGTGGTGCGCACCCCGATCCGCACGCTGGAGCAGGTGGAGGCGCTACGGACGGACCGCGCCGAGGAGCTGGGCTACGTCGCGGAAGCCATTTCGCGCGTCGCATCGCACTTCGGCGGAGCCCGCGCACCGGAAGGCCCGTTGAGCGATCCGTCCGGCGATCGCCTGGGCATGATCGGCTTCATCGGTGCACCGTTCACGCTGGCCAGCTACATGATCGAGGGCGGGTCCTCGCGCAACTATATCGAGACCAAGAAGATGATGTACGCCTCGGAAGTGGCGGAGGGTGCGGACGCCGCGGGCATGGGCAGCAAGGCCTGGCCGCTGCTGATGGAAAAGCTGCTTTCCGTGCTGACCGAATATGCGCAACAACAAGTTGAAGCCGGCGCGGATGTCATCCAGATCTTTGATTCCTGGGCGGGAGCGCTTTCGCCCACGGACTACCGCGCCTACGTGCTTGGGCCCACAACGGAGCTGGTGCACCGCGTGCAGGCGATGGGTGTCCCTGTGATCCTGTTCGGCGTGGATACGGCGACGTTGCTGCCGATGATGCGTGAAACCGGGGCCGATGTGATCGGTCTGGACTGGCGCACACCGCTCGACCAGGGATGGCGTGCCGTCGGGTCGGGCATCGCGATCCAGGGAAACCTTGATCCGATCACGCTGTTTGCCCCGCAGCCTGTGATCGAGGCACGTGTGCGCGAGATCCTGGCGCTGGCGAACCATCGGCCGGGGCACATCTTCAATCTCGGCCATGGCATTGTGCCGGGCACGCCGGTCGACAACGTACTGTACGTGATGGAGCTTGTGAAGCAGTACGGCAAGCATCCGCAAACAGCCCGCGCCGCTGCCGAGGCAAGCAGCGAGTGGGCCATCCGCGCCTGACCACGGCGGATGCAGCTGGCATCGATTCGAAGCTAATCACAATTTTCCCGAGCGCCCCGCGTTCTCGTCCGTCTTCACGGTAGAAGGCTTACGTGCTCGAGGAACTTACACTGCCGCTGCCGCACTCTACCCCTGCCTCTGCCGCTGCTGACGAGGTAGACGTTCCCGCGCTGGTGCAGGCGCATGCGGCCACGTTGTTTCGGGTAGCCCATAGCCTTCTGCGCAATCGGGCCGAGGCTGAAGACGCGGTACAGGACACGTTTCTGCGAGTGTTGCAGCATCGGGGCAGTCTGCCTGCCGTGCGCGACGTGCGGCCCTGGTTGATTCGCATCACGTGGAACCTTGCGCTGGACCGCCGGCGTCGCGTTCGCCCGGACCAGGCCGATGAGGTGTTCCTGCAAACGCTGGTAGCTCCGCAGGTTGGGGCCGACCAGGCCCTGGATGACCTGCAGCAGGCACGTCGCGTGCTGACGGCCATCGATCGCCTGCCCAAAGCCGAGCGCCAGGTGCTTCTGCTTTCGGTGCTGCAAGAGCTGTCGACAGGAGAGATTGCGACGGTGATGGACAAGACGGACTCCGCGATTCGCGCCCTGTTGCACCGGGGGCGGGCAAGACTTCGGGAGCGTTTAGGGAAGGGAGGCAAGTGATGCGTTCATTCCAGGCGGAAAGGGACGACTCTACGACAGAGCGAGTGTTGCGCGCACTGGACGCCGTGCAGCCCGCAGCGGGTTTTGAGGATCGAGTTCTGCAGCGGCTTGCGCAGCAATCCCAACAGCCTGAGCAGCCCGCACGACGCTTTGGCCTTTCTGTGCGCGGCCTTCTGGCCGGTGCAGGATGTGTTGTTGCGGTGTTGATCGTGCTGCTCTCTGTTCACCTTTGGTCAAAGCGTTCGACGTCGCCGCTGCGAAGGGAAACGGTGGCTGACCTGTCTTCTTCACGCTCACCACTCGTCCCTGCGCCTGCGCTATCTCCAGCCGTGGTGACGAGCGAAGCAAAGCCCGCACCACAGGCGCCCCACTCCGCCTACCGGATGCTGGTGGTCCATGCTGCCCGACACGAAGCTGCGTCTGCACCGGGGCCCGCAATCGATGGCGACATCCACGAAGTCGCGACGGCTCGCGACCTTGACCGGCAGGCCCTGGACGATCTGCATGCCGCAAGCAGCCCGCCGCCGCCGCTGCAATCGACCGCGCAGGAACGGATGGTGCGGCTGATGCTGCGCCGCGGAGAAAAGCATGACCTCGCACAGCTCGATTCGGCGCAAAGCGTCCGGCTGACCGATGCGGAGCAGCGTTCCTTCAAGACCTTTTTTGACCCCGATCCTTCGCCTGAACTCGCCCTTGAACTGAAGAAAGGAAATCTACGTTGATTCGCTCTGTCCCGTCCTTCGCCACCCTCGCCGCCATGCTCCTTGTTCCGGCGGCTCCTTCCTGCGCCCAAAGTCCTGAGACTGCCGGCCCTGCAACCACGCCGGCCGCCTCGCCCCACCGTGGCCCTGCGCAGAATCCTGTCCGCGTCTTTCACCTCAGGTATGCGGCGCAGCAGAACGAGGCGAACGAGATTCTTGTAGCCCTGCGCAACATCCTTGAACCAACGGACAAGATGTACCTGCTGACGACTTCGTATGACATCGTTGTCACAGCTTCGCCCGAACAACTGGACCTCGCGGACTCGCTGATCAAGCAGCTGGACCACCCCAAGCCCGCGTATCGCCTCACCTATACCCTCGCTGAATCCGATAACGGCAAGCGCGTTGGGGTCCAACACTTCACCATGATCGTCGTCCCAGGCCAGCGCGTCATGTTGAAGCAGGGCGACAAGATTCCGGTGGTCACCGGCAGTTACGGCAAGGACAAGGACTCCCAGGAGACCCAGTTCACCTATCTGGACATCGGGGTGAACCTCGACACCACGATCGATCAATTCGCCGGCGGGCTTCGCCTTCGATCCAAGGTCGAGCAATCGTCCGTGGCGCCTGTTCACCAGACCATCATGGACGTGGACGAGCCCATCGTCCGGCAGTCCGTCCTGGAAGGCACCTCCGTCATCACACCTGGCAAACCTCTCAACCTTGGCGGGATCGATGTCGTCGGCAGCACACGCCACATCGACATCGAAGTTGTGGCCGAACCTCTCGCTTAAGCGCAAACGGATTCAGAGGACGGCGGTTGCGGCGCGGTCAGGAGTCGTACCATGGCAGTGACGCCATGCCTGACAACGCCAAAACCGCCGTTCTTCTGCTCGCCCACGGCACGCCGGACCGCCTGGGCGAAATGGCCCTGTATCTCGACAAAGTGACCGGCGGCCGCCCCATGCCCGCCCACGTGGTTGAGGAGCTGCAGCATCGCTACGCCGAGATCGGGTTGCGCGAGGAGCCATTGCCCGAGGGGCCTCCGCTGACGCGCTGGACGCTGATGCAGGGGCGCTTGCTTGCGGAGGCCATGGGCGCGCCGGTGTATGTGGGCATGCGCAACTGGCATCCCTACATCGCCGATGTCGTCGCGCAGATGAAGGCTGACGGCATCCAGCAAGCGAAAGTCTTGTGCCTCGCTCCGCAGAACAGCCGCACCTCCACCGGGCTGTACCGCCGTGCCTTGGATACTGCGCTGCGCGAGACACCTGGGCCGGCTTTTGCGTACGAATTCATCGCCGGCTGGGCCGACGAGCCGCTGCTGGTGCAGGCCTTTGCCGACCGCCTTTGGCCGGCGTGGGCGGAAGCTTCTGCCAAGGCAGGGCAGCGCGTGCCGGTGCTGTTTACGGCACACTCGGTGCCTTGCCGGACCATTCGGGCGACGACGCCGGAAGAAGCAGCACGCGGATCTGCGGCACGTCCGGGCGCACCGGTGCCGGCGGAGGGCATCCAGAACTACGGGGCAGCGCGTGCCGGCGACCCGTACCCAGTGGAATGCAAGCACACCGCGGCAGCGGTAGCGAAACGCCTTGCGCCCGTGGGCATGACGGAAGGCGACTGGGTGTTTGCGTTTCAAAGCCAGGGCGTGGCCGGTGCCCCGTGGATTGGTCCGAGCGTAGAAGACACACTCAAAGGGCTGGCCGAAGCAGGGCACAAGGCCGTCGTGATGCAGCCCATCGGGTTTCTCTGCGATCACGTGGAGATCCTGTATGACATCGACGTCAACTTCCGCGACTTTGGCCGTGAGATTGGGCTGGAGATCACGCGGGCGGAGAGCCTGAACGATTCGCCTTTCCTGATCGAGGCGTTGCAGCATGTGCTGGCGACGCGCACCGGGGAAGATCCCGCACCGGTGGCCAGTGTTTCCGGGGCCTGGGCGACGCCCGCAGAGGTGCGCAATGAACCGCTGCCAGAGCCGAAAACCGAGTCAAGCAGCGAGCTGCAGCCGGCGTAATGGCGCGCGTTGCCCTGATCGGTGGCGGCATTGCCGGGCTCACCGCTGCGTATGAGCTGGAACAGCAGCGCCGGGCAGGCAGGCCGGTGGACTGGCACCTCTTTGAGGCTGGCGCGGGGTTCGGCGGCATCGTGTCCACCACGCGAATTGCGACCCCGGACGGCGAGTTCATCCTGGAAGACGGCCCTGATGGCTGGGTGACAGACAAGCCCTGGGCGCGCGAGCTTGCCGACGAGCTGGGCCTGGGCGCCGAGGTGATCGCGTGCAACGAGGCAGACAAGAAGACCTACATCTGGCTCGACGGGCAGCTGGTCGCCATGCCCGGGCGCATGCGGTTGATGGTTCCGGAAGATCTCGATACGCTCCGGGGATCACCGCTGTTCTCGCCCTCCGCGCAGGGGGCCTATGCGGCGGAGCTCACGCGGGCGGATGAACTCAGAGCGGCTGCCTCGCCGCAGGATGAGTCTGTCGCCTCGTTCGTGCGCCGGCACTTTGGCGACGAGGTGCTGGCCCGTGTCGCGGCGCCGCTGTTGTCCGGCGTGTTCGGCGGGGACGTGGAGCGGCTGAGCGTGCGTGCCGTGATGCCCGCCTTTGTGCTGATGGAAGCCTCGCATGGCAGTCTCATCGCCGCGCTGCAGGCGAAGGCCGCGCAGCGCGCCGGGCGTCCGCCCCAGCCAACGTTTATGAGCCTGCGGCGTGGCATGGGCTCGCTGGCGGAGGCGCTCGTCGCGGCGCTGCCTGCAGATCGCCTGCACAGCCGGACGTCTGCCGCGATGCTGCGGCGTTCTCCGGCCGGGGGCTGGTTGGTTCGCTTTGGCGGCGCGGACGCGCATGCGTGTGCCATCGGCTTTGTGCCGTACGACGAAGTCGTCCTCGCCACGCCGGCCGGGGTCACCCGGCAGCTCCTGGCGCCGGTCGACCCCGAAGCGGCATCATGGATCCCCGTCGAGGCAAGCTCGGCCGTCCTGGTGACGTTCTGCTGGCCCGCGAGCACGTCTTCAGCCCTCAAGATTCCGCCCGGCTTCGGCTTCCTAGTGCCAGCAGCGCAGAGTGCCGCCCCGCAGCTGCTAGCAGCAACATTTGTCGACCAGAAGTACGCGTATCGCGCTCCCGATGGCTGCAGGATTGTGCGTGCCTTCTTCGGCGGGGGCAGCGCCGCGCGGCTCGCGGGTGCGACCAACGACGCCGTAGCCAAGGCAGCATTTGCGGAGCTGCAATCCATCCTTGGCCCGCTGCCGGAGCCTGCGCCGGAGCTCACCACGGTGCGCCGCTGGCCGCAAAGCCTCCCCCAATACGAAGTGGGACATCTGGAGCGCATGGCGGCCCTCGGTGAACGCGTGAAAGCGCTTGGCCGGCTGCATCTACTCGG
Organism: Granulicella sp.; assembly: GCA_965198515.1. Classification (GTDB taxonomy): domain Bacteria; phylum Acidobacteriota; class Terriglobia; order Terriglobales; family Acidobacteriaceae; genus Granulicella. The sequence continues at coordinate 366,881 of CBDAPO010000005.1, forward strand.
CAACGGCTACCATGGAGTTGGCGTCCCAGACCTTATCCGCGACGCCCGTGCCACGGCGCGCAAACTAGCCGAAAGCCTGATCTGATTGAGTCCTGCCTCTCCTTTGCGCGTACCCCGTGACCCCTTTGCTCGCCGATCGCTGCCGTGGATTGTCACCGTCCCGGGATCGCCGTACTTCCAGACCGAGACAGGGGAAGCCTGGCACCCCATCGGCCAGAACGATGCGATCAGCTGGCGCGAACTGAACCCGCTCTTCGGCCGCAAAGACGTGCCTGCCGTCGAGGCCTACCTGAAGCTGCTGGCCGACCATGGCGTCACCACCATGCGCCTGATGCTGGAGTACGCGCAGGTCCGCAGCCGGTATTTTGAGACGCGGCCCGGCAAATGGTCGCGCAACGTGGTTCAGTTCTGGGACGACCTTTTTGCCCTTTGCGAGCAGCACGGCATTCGGCTGCTGCTGACGCCCTTTGACACCTTCTGGATGTGGCTGAAGTTCAAGTACCACCCCTACAACCGCAAGCGCGGCGGGATGCTGCAGCACCCGTCCAAGCTGCTGCTGTGCCAGGACACGCGGCAGGCCATCAAGGACCGCCTCACCTTTGCGGCCGAGCGCTGGGGCGGCTCCGGCGCGCTGTTTGCGTGGGACGTGTGGAACGAGATTCATCCGGCCCAGGCGGACATGAGCGCCGAGCCCTTCGTCGAATTTATTGAGGACCTCAGCGGGCATCTTCGCGCGGTGGAGATGAAGGCCTTTGGCCGCGCACATCCGCAGTCGGTCTCGCTGTTTGGACCGGAGCTTCGCTGGCGCGCCCACATGAGGATGGAGCACGCCATTTATCGCCATCCCGCGCTGGATTTTGCGACCATCCACATCTACGAGGAAGGCACGATCGACCACCCGAAGAACACGGTGGACGCGGCGATCGGGATGGGCCGCATCGTGAAGGAGTCGCTGGCCGAAATCACTGACCAGCGCCCCTTCTTCGACTCCGAACACGGTCCAATCCACACCTTCAAGGACCACAGGAAGTCGCTGCCGGAGCCTTTCGACGACGAGTACTTCCGCCACATGCAGTGGGCACACCTGGCCTCTGGCGGGACCGGCGGTGGGATGCGCTGGCCCAACCGGCGCATCCACTCGCTCACTGCCGGGATGCGGGTGGCACAGCGCGGCCTCGCTGGGTTCCTTCCTCTGGTCGACTGGACACGGTTCGACCGCCGCAACATCACTGCGGACCTTTGCGTGTACGACGGCACCGGCAAGGAACTCGGCCCCAAACGGCTGGCCCGCTTCGGCTGTGCCTCCGCGGACCAGGCCGTGGTGTATCTGCTTCGGCGCGACACGGTGCTGAAGTGCGGCCGCACTGCCTTGCGCGCGGAGCCGGTCACGCTGTCGCTCGCTGTTCCCACATTGCAGCCCGGCCCTTACGCCGTGCAGGCCTGGGATACCCGCAACGGCACCCTTGTTTCCACCACGCAGCAGATGGTGGCAGAGCGAGGCCGTCTCACCCTGCCACCCTTCCGCGAGGACCTGGCCGTGGCAGTCCGTCGCGTGCAGGGGTAGCGCGCTTTCCGCGGAAGCTTAGGGTTTCGCGAGCTTGGGGCCGAACTCTGCGTCGGCGGGCTCCGGCTTTTTGCGTTCCGGATCGGTCGCGTAGCCGGGCGTCGGGGCGTCCAGGATCGGTTTTGCCAAACCAGCCAGCTGCGGCGTTGGCGTTTGGGGTAGAAGTTCCAGCAAGGTCACCTCGTTCTTGCCGCGCTTCAGCCACGGGCCGGGGACATACAGCGTCCGCTGCGGGCCGATGTTCCAGAAGCGCCCCAGCGGATGTCCGTTGATCCAGATCACCCCCTTGCCGAGCGCGCCCACATCCAGAAACATGTCCCCGACCTCCTTCAGCTGAAACGTTGCGGAAGCATAGCGTGGTGGCGGCGCGGCGGCCAGGCCTGGCTTGCCGGCGGCAGGTGGTTTGTCCGCCGGAATGGAGTACATCGCCCAGTCCGTCACGGGCGCTCCGGCCAGATTTGCGCCCGTGATGCCCTTCCGCTCAAACCGCATCTGCTTGGTGGAGTTCAGCCGACCGGTGTTTTCCACCAGGATGTCGAGCCGTGCCGCCGCGTGGGCGGGGAGCGTCAGGCTGTCCTGCTTGTAGTGCCGGTCCAGCGTGCCGACGAGTCTGCCGTGGAGATAGATCAGCGCAAAGTCACGAAGATCCGTGAGTTGCAACGCCTCCGCCGTTTGGGTCGCGGGGAGCTGCTTGCGATAGAGCACGTAGCCGTACGCCTGGTCCAGCTGTTCCATCGTCTGGGGCTGCGCGTTCTGCACTGGCGCGGGCAGCGTGTCCCAAAGCGACGCCCCATAGACCACCGGGAAGGGCGCGACCGTGACCACCGGTGCCACCGCCGGGACAGGCTGGGCGGGCTGATGCGTGTACTTCAGGATCACGTCGCGATAGGCGTAGAACTTCGGCGTAGGGTGGCCTGCTTCATCGATGGGCGCGTCGTAGTCGTAGCTGGTCACGTTGCCCCGGTAGGCTCCGGTGCTTTGGCTGGCCCCGGCCATCAGGCCAAAACTGGTGCCGCCGTGGACCATGTAGATGTTCAACGACGCATGGTGGCTCAGCATGTACTCCAGATCCGCAATCTGTGGGGCAATGGGCCGCGTCTCATGCGGATGCCCCCAAAGGTCGAACCAGCCGGGCCAGTACTCGGTGGCAAACAGCGGCTGGCCGGGCCGGGAGCGCTCCAGTGCGGCCAGGCCGGCTTCGGCGCGACCCGTGCCGAAGTTCACGCCGGAGTAGACGCCAGGGATGTCTCCATTGGCCAGCGCCTTTGACGGGTCGACCGTGTAGAGCAGCGACCTGGTGAAGCCCGCAGAGACGAAGATGTCCCGCCAGTGCGCCATATAGGCGTGGTCGCTCCCGAAGTTGCCGTACTCGTTCTCGATCTGGGTGGCAAGGATCGGGCCGCCGTTGCCGATCTGCAGTGGGGCGACCTCCTGGGCGAGGCGGCGGAGGAAACGCTCGGCTGGAACCATGAAGGCCGGGTCGCTGGTGCGCAGGGCCGTAGACATCTTCGGGTCCTTCAGCAGCCACGCGGGAAAGCCGCCGAACTCCCACTCCGCGCAGTCATACGGGCCGGCGCGCAGCAGCACATACATGTGCTCCTCCTGCGCGATCTTCAAGAAGGTCACCAGGTCGTTCTGGCCGCTGAAGTCAAACTGCCCCGGCCTCGGTTCGTGGACGTTCCAGAAAACATAGGTGGCGATCGTGTTCAGCCCCATGGCCTTCGCCATCTGGATGCGCTGGCGCCAGTAGGCCCTGGGGATACGCGCGTAGTGCATCTCGCCCGCGATGACCTCAAAGGGCTTGCCGTCCAGCTCGAAGTGGTCGCCCTGGACCACGAAGTTGTGCGCGGGCGCCTGCGCCGGCGTGCATCGCTGGAGGCAGAGGGCGAGCAACAGGGGAAGGAGGGAGCGGCGGGGGAAGCAGGTCATCGGCCCTCTCAGCCTACCTCGGCCCAGCAGCAGCAGGGAGGAGCTTGGGCTGACCGGCACGGAGTTCGGTGAAGGCGTTCTGCGCCGAGAGCTTTTCTGGCCAGAAAAGAAGATCTGTTTGCATCCAGGTGAGGAAGAGTGTATCTAAGATATATCTTTCGATACATCGGAAGGGAGAGAAATCAATGTTTGGACACCAGCATCATCACCATCACTACGGCCCCGACCCGCGCGAAGGCAGTTCCCGCGGCTTCGGACAACAATTTGACCCACAGTGCGACCCACGGCGCGCCTTTGCCGCTTTCGCCCGCTTCGGCGGCGGACGGCACGGCCACTTCGAGCGCTTCTTTGCTGCCGGGGGCGGCGGACGCGAACGTTTTTTCGAAGGCGGCGATCTGCAGCTCATCATCCTGAGCCTGCTGGCGGAAAAGCCCAGCTATGGCTACGAGTTGATCAAAGCCATTGAGGACCGCATGGGTGGCGGCTACGCGCCCAGCCCGGGCGTGATCTACCCGACGCTGACCCTGCTTGAGGAGCGCGGCTTTGCCCAGGTGGAGCCGTCCGAGGGCACCCGGAAGACCTACAGCATCACGGAAGCGGGCCATGCCGAGCTGCGCGCCCAGGCTGACCGCCTGGCTGACCTGATGGATCGTTTTCAGGAGGGCAAAGAACGCTTCGGCCAGGGACGCTCGCCCAAGATCCGTCGTGCTTTTCTGGAGCTTCGCCAGTCCGTGCTGCGCGTCGGGCTTCGTGCACGGGAGTCGCGGTCCGGGATCAGCGATGAGCAGATTGACCGCATTACGGATGCTATCCAGAAGGCTGCACGGGCCATCGATGAGATCTGACCCCTTGCTCCCCGGCAACAACGCACCGCTCGCTTACTCCGCTCAGGCCCAGCCGGGGCGGAGCCAGGCGCCGCCCGTGCAAGCTGCGCCTGAAGGCCAGGGCGCCCGCGGGGTGCAATATCCCACACCCTTCCTGCGGTTTCTGACTTCCGCACCAAGCGGTGGCTGATGGCGGCAGGCAGGGCTGGGGCTTTCGCCCCACTACAAAGGCCGACTCGGCCTGCGGGCTGACAGGCGTAAACTTGGAGCTATGGGCATTACCCGTCAACAAGCTCTCGATTGCTTCGCTTCGGACGACCTGATTGGTATCGGCATGGAAGCCGACGCAGTTCGCCGGCGTCTGCATCCGGAAGGCGTTGTCAGCTACATCATCGACCGCAACATCAACTACACCAACTTCTGCACGGAGTATTGCACCTTTTGCGCGTTCTATCGCCCGCTCAAGGGCAAGCTGGCCGCGGAAGGCTACATCCTCGACTTCGACACGATCTACGAAAAGATCCGCGAAACCGTGGAGATGGGCGGGACCGGCGTGCTGATGCAGGGCGGCATACACCCTGACCTGAAGATCGATTGGTTTGAGAACCTCTTCAGCGGCATCAAGCAGCGCTTTCCGCAGATCTGGCTGCATTGCCTTTCCGCGAGCGAGATTCTTGCCATTGCCGAGTACTCGGAGATCGACCTGCGCACTACCATTGCGCGCCTGCGGGATGCCGGCCTTGACTCCATCCCCGGTGGCGGCGCTGAAATCCTCGACGACGACGTCCGGAAGCGCATTGCGCGCCTGAAGTGCCGGACCGAAGACTGGGTCAGCGTGCACCGGACTGCCCATGCGCTGGGCATGCGTACGACCGCCACCATGATGTTCGGGGTGGGCGAGACGGTGGAGCAGCGCGTCAACCACTTTGAGGTGGTACACCGGCTGCAGGAAGAGACCGGCGGCTTCACCGCCTTTATTCCCTGGAGCTTTCAGCCCAACAACACCGCCCTGGGCGGCCGCGGGTGGGACGAGGCGACCTCGGTGGAGTACCTGAAAACGCTTGCCGTCAGCCGCATGTTTCTGGACAACATCGAGAACGTCCAGAGCTCGTGGGTAACGCAGGGCCTGAAGGTTCTGCAGATGGGCCTGCGCTTTGGGGGCAATGATGTTGGCTCGGTGATGCTGGAGGAAAATGTCGTCCGTGCCGCCGGGACCAGCAATTGCACCACGGAAGAGGAGCTGCGACGCGTCATCCGCGATGCAGGGTTCAAACCAGTGCAGCGCGACACCCTGTACCGGACGATGTTTTTGAACTAGGGCAGTGAGGGAAGCGAAAAGTTTGTCGGCTGGTGGATATTGCACCGTTCACGGTGCAGCGAAAAGGTACCAGCGATTCCGCCGGCCACCCCGCGACAACTCTAAGGCGAGCAGAACCCTCTAAGTACATAGTCGCAAGCTCTTTGAATGGCAGCCCTGGGCGTCGTGTGCGCCAGCCGTGGGCATGCCGAAACAGTAAGGAATTGTTCTGGCCGGTACGTCGTGGCCGTTGCTTGCGCAAGCGCGCGTATGGAGTTCACTTGAACCTGTTCAGGACTTTGCAGTCGTCGAAGAACGGCGGATCCGCACCTCCCGATCTTCTTGTCTTTTCTCATCTGCGTTGGCATTTCGTCACGCAGCGGCCGCAGCATCTGCTGACGCGTGCGGCCAAAGATCGCACGGTGTACTTTTGGGAAGAGCCCTACGCCTACGACGACACCAACGTGCCGTCCGATCTGCCCGCTGAAGGCCGTCTTGAGTTCCTGGAAGCCGAAGGCTCGCCGAACCTGACCGTGGTGCGCCCGCATCTACGCGCTGGCGAAAATGCCGTTGCCGTCGAGCGCGCCCTGCTGGACCGCTTCCTGGCGGAACGGTCGATCACACGCTTCGACGCATGGTTCTACACCCCCATGGCACTCGGCTTTGCTGCCCATCTGAAGCCTGAAGTGACGATCTATGACGCCATGGACGAGCTTTCCGCGTTTGCGGGCGCTCCGCCACAGTTGTTGGAGCGTGAGCGAGAGCTGTTCCGTCGCGCCCACGTGGTATTCACCGGTGCGGCCGTTCGCTGTACGAGCACAAGCGTACGCAGCACCACAACGTCCATGCATTTCCCAGTTCGATCGAAGCGGCGCACTTTGCCAAGGCACTGCAACCGCAGCCGGACCCCGCCGACCAGGCATCCATTCCCCATCCGCGGGTGGGCTTTTATGGCGTTCTGGATGAGCGTTTCGATATCGCTCTGATTGCGGAGGTAGCCCGTCTACGGCCCGAGGTACATTTTGTGCTGCTGGGGCCGGTAGTGAAGATCGCCGAAGCTGACCTGCCCAGGGCAGCGAACCTGCATTATCTTGGCGGCAAAAGCTACAAGGAGCTGCCGTCGTACCTGGCGGGCTGGGATGCAGCGATGCTGCCCTTTGCGCTGAACGAGTCGACGCGCTTCATCTCGCCGACCAAGACGCCGGAGTACCTTGCGGCCGGCAAGCGCGTGGTGTCCACGCCGATCCGCGATGTGGTGCATGACTACGGCGACCGCGGCCTGGTGGAGATCGCAGACACACCGCAGGCCTTTGCCGAGGCGGTGGACCGTGCGCTGTTGCCGCAGGCGGACCCGGTATGGCGCGCCGCGGTGAACAGCAAGCTGGCTTCCTCGTCGTGGGACTCGACCTGGGCTGGCATGCATGTGGAGATGGAGCGTGCACGTGCAGCGAAGCTGACCGCTTCGATGAAGGCGTCGCGTTCGTTGCAGGTCGTAAGCTCCCGCATGGACGTCCCTGTGACGCGCGAAAGCTACGATTACCTGGTGATTGGTGCCGGCTTTGCCGGGGCAGTGGTGGCCGAGCGCCTGGCTGCAGGTTTAGGCAAGCGTGTGCTCGTGGTCGACAAGCGGCCGCACATCGCCGGCAATGCGTATGACTACTACAACGAACACGGCATCATGGTGCACCTGTACGGTCCGCACATCTTTCACACGCAGTCGGACAAGGTGTTCAACTACCTGTCGCAGTTCACCGAATGGCGGCCGTATGAGCACAAGGTGTTGGCGTCGGTAGATGGCAAGATGGTGCCGATCCCGATCAACCTGGACACCATTAACCAGCTGTACGACCTGAATCTGGATGCGGCGGGGATGGAGGCGTTCCTTGCGGCACGAGCGGAGCCACGCGCAGAGATTCGCACCTCGGAGGACATCGTGGTCTCCAAGGTAGGGCGTGAGCTGTACGAGAAGTTCTTCAAGAACTACACGCGCAAGCAGTGGGGTGTCGATCCGTCGGAGCTCGATGCGAGCGTCGCGGGTCGTATCCCGGTGCGGCTCGACCGCGACGACCGGTACTTCTCGGATACGTTCCAGGTGATGCCGCTGGAAGGCTACACGCGCATGTTTGAGCGCATGTTGTCGAACCCCAAGATCACCGTCATGCTTTCGACCGACTACCGCGAGATCATGGACGACTACCCGAATGTGAAGACCGTGTACACCGGGCCGATCGATGAGTTCTTTGACTATCGCTTCGGCAAGCTGCCATACCGGTCGTTGCGCTTCGAGCACGAAACGCATAACCAGGAGCAGCTCCAGCCTGTCGGCGTGGTGAACTACCCCAACGATCACCGCTACACGCGCGTCACGGAGTTCAAGCACCTCACCGGGCAGGAGCATCCGCAGACCAGCATCGTGTACGAGTATCCGCAGGCCGAAGGCGACCCGTACTACCCGATCCCGATGCCCGAAAACGCACGGCTGTACGAGATGTACCGCGAGCTCGCTGAAAGCACGCCGGGTGTGTACTTCTGCGGACGTCTGGCGAACTATAAGTACTTCAACATGGACCAGGTCGTGGCGCAGGCTCTGCACCTGTATCGCAATATCGCAGAAGAAGAAGCTTCGACATCGATCCTGATGCCACGCCGGCCCGGGGCAAGTGTCCCTTCCACGGTACGGCCTCGCGCCGCGGTGGAAGTGGCCGCGCCGAAGTCTGACAGCCTTGCCGGAGCAAGCTAGAACCTGTACGAGGCACCGCGGGAGCTTCGCGGTGCCCCTGGTTTTTCGGTATGTCGCTGTTGCGACCCGAGGCGATGTGAGCGGAACGTTGAAAGTCGTTGTTGTTTCACCTCACCGGGACGATGCTGCCTTCTCGCTGGGGCTGGCCATCGATCAGTGGCTAAGTGCCGGTCACAAGGTGACGGTGCTCAACTGCTTCACGCAGAGCGACTACGCGCCATTTTCCGACGTGTCCTCCCTGCACGCCAACGACAAGACCTCATTTGTCACTGCTGTGCGCCGGCGTGAAGACGTCGCGTGGACGAAGAGGGCAGGCACGGCTCTTCAGCTGAACGATCTGGACCTGCTGGATGCACCGTTGCGCCTGGCGTGTGCCGTGGACGACGTTCTCACGTTGGAGATCCGACCAGGTGACCGGGCTGTGGCTCGCATTGCCGGCGCCCTTGCCAAGATGGCTCGCGGGGTCCCGGCAGGTCATTGTGCCTTTGCGGTTCCACTCGCTGCGGGTGGTCACATTGACCATCGCGTAGCGCGGCAAGCCGCCCTGGACGCGTTGACTGACCCTGCTGTGCCGTTGGCGTTCTATGAAGATCTGCCCTATGCTGCGCGGCCCGGTGCTGCTGAAATGCTCGGGCCTTTGGCCGAGCAACTTCAGCGCGAGTTGGAGCCTTGCTTCCCGCTCGCGAAGCCGTTGCAAGCGGAGGAAGCGATCCGCCGCAAAAGCAAGCTCGCCGAGTGCTATGACTCGCAGATTGATTCAGATGAGGTCGCGCGCATCGCGGAGTTCAGCGCGATGTACGGCGGGCGAGAACGTCTCTGGGCCAATGCGGCGTGGCGCGGTCATGACCTGTGTGCGCGTGAGGAGAGCCAGGCGTGAACGACAGCGCAGACCCTTTCGGGCCTTGGTCATCCGTAATCGAAGGGCTTGCGCACCAAGATTGCTGCGCCTGCATCACGATCCCTGTCCGCAATGAGGCGGAAGATCTGTCGCGCTGCTTGAACGCACTCGCGGCACAGGTGGACCTGGATGGCGTGCCTCTACAGTGGAGCTCCTATGAAGTCCTGCTGCTGCTGAACAACTGCACCGATGCGTCCATGGGCGTAGCGCAAGCGTGGCGTGAAACGCATCCCCTGTCTATGCCGCTCTACATAGCGGAGTGCACGACGTTGCCCGAGCAGGCGCATGTGGGCACGGCCCGGCGCATGCTGATGGATACAGCGTGGCACCGCTTGCAGCGTTCCGCAGCGACTGTCACCGCGATTCTCTCGACCGATGCGGACACCGTGGTCGCCACGGACTGGGTTGCGCAGAACCTCCTGGCTCTGCAGGCGGCTGACGTTGTGGGCGGCAACGTCCATCTGCTGCCGGAGCACCTGGCGGCACTGCCGCGCTTTGTGCGCCGGTGTTATGAGCGCGATCGCGAGTATGCGGAACTGATCGCCCAACTGGAAGACGTGCTCGATCCGCAGGAGAACGATCGCTGGCCACGGCATCTTGACCACTTTGGATCATCCCTGGCGTGTACGCCTGCTGCGTACGCCCAGGCTGGCGGCTTGCCCGCAGTAACGCCGCTTGAAGATGAGGCCTTTGTTGACCGCGTGCGTCACGCAGGTCTTCGGCTGCGGCATGCGCCCGATGTGCGCGTGTACACGTCCGCGCGCATGCATGGACGTGCGGGGATGGGGCTTGCGGGGCAACTCCGGTTGTGGAGCAGGTTGCCGGACCGTGAAGCACATCTTGTGCGCAGCGCCGCATTCCTGGACTTCCGCTTCCGCTTTATGCGGCGGCTACGCGAGATCTTCGACAGCAAGTACCTCGGCGACCTACAGCTGCCGACCGATTGGTGGCGCGACACGTTTGCGAACGCGTTGGGCGAGCAGACGACTTGTCCCGGTTTCCTGGGCGCGGTGTATTGCGACATCCTGATTGCAGAAAGCTTTTCCGATGCGCAGGAGGAAGATATTGATCGGGCGATCCTCGGCTTGCGCACTCGCCTCGCGGGGGCGCCGGTTGTTATGAACCGGCAGATTGCCGCGCCGGCGCTCGGGGGAAGAGCGGCAGAACAAGCGAGTTATTCGGTGGACGTGCTGGCCGCACCAGCCCAATAGCCGCTTGCATTTTCCAGCAATGCGCTGCGCCCAACATCGGCCAGGGTTCCATCCGGATTTGGCTGCCTCAGATACATGGTGAGATCGCGGACGATGCGCTCAAAGCGGGCGGGCCGCAGTAAGCCATGGGCGCCTACACCGCTTACCACGTGCGTCATCATGGACGTCGCCGAATGCTGCACGGCAAGCCGCGTCATATTGGCGAACCGAACCATTTGCTTGCTTTCACGCTCCGTGGCGTCGAGCGTCATGCAGAGTTCTGCGACCGCGGCGGCACGCTCAATCCAGAGCACTGCGCCTTGCGCGAGAAGTTCGATCTCGCCAAGCCGGGCGATCTGGTACGGGTCGCTTTGCCGGCCGCGGCTCATGATCCAATCCCCGAAGGCCTGTGCGAGTCGCGCAACAGCTCCTGTTTGTACAGCTGCAAAGCGTATGGCCCCACCGCGAAAGAGCGGGTCGCGGTAGAAGTCGCCTGTTCGGCCGACGAGGTCGCCGGGCGACAACGGGACGCCGGTGAAGTCGATGGTGAGACTTTCCGAGCCTTCCATGCCGAGCGGATGCCATGACTCGCGATCCAGCCGAATGGCCGCTGCGACCTCCGGTGCTTCCATGCGGGGAAGCGTCATTTGCCAGCCATTTCGTTCAGCGGTGACGATGGGTCGTTGCACAAACGCCGCACCCGTGGCGAAGGTCTTGCAGCCTTTCAGGGCAAGATCACCATTGCGCTCATCGATGTGCATGGGCCGCGGTTCGCCTGTGTTCCACACGCCGAACAGCATGCCGGCGTGCGCGGCATCAGCTGCCGCGGTGATCTGCTGCGAAGAGCCGTAAGTTTGTATCAGGATAAGTGCGTTGACATGACCTTCATACAGCCGGCCCAGCGCAAGGTCCGCACCGCCCAGCGCCGTGAGCACGCGGAGCAACGCAAGCTGCCCGCCGGCTTCTGTGCCAAGGCCCAGCCCACCGAAGTCACTGTGCAAAGGAGCAAACAACAAACCGTTTGTCCGAAGACCCGCGAGCGCTGCGTGTGGCGGCTCGCCTGCGCTTGTTTCCGGCTGCCGAAACCATCCGTCGGCCAGCTTCTCAGCCAAATGGACCGCGACTTCGCGGCGGTCATTAGCAAACGTTGAGAAAGAAGCGGTCGAGCGGTCGTACACAACCCTAGTCTATGGGGCGCGGTGCGGAAGTGGTGCTAAATCCTGCAACCGACGCAAAGCTGTTGCAGGCCGTTGAAAGGAAAGCCTGCGGTTTACCGAGAGGCGATGATACCGGTGTCGAGAAAAGGAAATCCCGGGCAGCGTACGGCTGCCCGGGACATGGTGGAAGCACGGCTGTTTACTTGTGATAGTTCGGGTAAGCGGGCCGGTGCGGTTCAGGCGCTGGTTGTTTGGCGAGCTGCTCCATTGCGAGCGAAACTGCTTTCTCCAACTGCGGATCATGGCCATCGGCGACTGCCTTGGGATCCTGCTCCACCGGGAAGTCCGGCTCGATGCCCTTGTTTTCGACGTCCCATGTGCCTTCAGGCGAGAACTGCCCGAAGGAAGGCGAGGTCACGGTGCCGCCGTCCATCAGGATGGGAATGGCGCCGATACCGACCAGGCCGCCCCAGGTGCGCTTGCCCACAAGCGGCCCGAGCTTCTGCCGCTTGAAGAGATATGGCATGGCATCGCCACCGGAGCCGGAGAACTCGTTCGCGATCATCACCTTTGGCCCGTAGATCGCTTCGTTCGGTGTGCGATCGACGGCACCGTAGCGGGGTGACCAGTAGCTGAGCAACTGACGCTCCATTGCTTCGATGATGTAGTCCGCAACCTGCCCGCCGGAGTTGAAGCGCTCATCGATGATGGCGCCCTGCTTCTCGGTTTGTGCGTAGTAGTAACGATTGAAGTTGGTAAAGCCGCCTTGTGCGGTATCAGGCAGATACACATAGGCGAGCTTGCCCCCCGAAAGCTGATCGACCTTCTTGATGTTCTCGTCGATCCAGTCGAAGTTGCGGAGGTTGGCTTCTGTGCGCACGGGGATCACAACAACATCCCGTGGCGCACCGCCGCCTGCGGGCTGCAGGCGCACCGTGACCGCGTGGCCTGCCGTGCCTTCCAGCGGTTGCTGGATGTCCATGGCCGCTGTCACGTCCTGGCCGTTGATGGCAACGACGCAGTCGCCGGTATGCACGTTCAGACCAGGCTGCGTAAGGGGACCCGATGCGCCCGCATTCCAATCGCCGCCGTTGTACAGCTTGGCGATGCAGTAGCGGTTGTTGGTGATGGTGTAGTCCGCGCCGAGCAGGCCGCCGGCAACGCGGCGCGCTTCAGGGATCTCACCGCCGTTGCCGCGCAGATGACCAACGGAAAAACCTGAAAGCATTTCCTGCAGGATGTAGTTGAGGTCGCTGCGGCTCGCAATCTGCGCCACGTAGGGTTCAAAGCGACGTTCTTCTTCGTTGGCGTTGACGCCATGGAGATTCGGGTCGTAGAAGTACGCGCGCTCGATGCGCCAGACCTCGTGGTAGATCTGGTTCCACTCCGCCTTGGGATCGATGCGGATCTCCATCGCGGAAAGATTCAGAGGTGTTCCAGCGGAAGCCGCGGCCGCTGCGGGCGAGGCTGCCGCACGCGCGGCCATGGAGCTCGCACCGCCAGACCCTGCGGGCGGATTCGGTGGAGCGTTCAGGATGACGAAGCTGGGCGGCGTGCGTTCGCCGGCGGCGGGTGGCCCGGCTTCGGCAGCGCCGCCCGGTCGAGCCTGCTCGATCAGGATCTTCTCACCATTCGCCGAGACGTCATACATGGCGACGCGCTCAGCCACTGTTTGCGACTCGCGCGTTTCCAGCGACCAGCGCCGCAGTGTGGCGCCACCAGCGCCTTCACCGCGCCCGCCGGCTTCGCTGCGCTCAAGGTAGAAGAAGCCGCCCGCACGGCCCGACTGGAGGTTGGCAGGCTCGCCCCCACGAAGCGGCAGCGAGACCAGCCGCGACTGGATGCCGGCGACATCGATCCGCGTAGGCCGCGTCACAGGCGTCACCGGGTTTGAGGGCCGCGGTGGGGCAGCACCTTCTTCCGCGTTCTCGCCTTCGCCGTTGCCCGGGCCGCTGCCTCCGCGGCGTGGACCGGCTCCGGGTTCATCGCCGTTGTCGCGGTTGCGCTCGCGGGCTTGTGCGACGGTCTTTTCGTCATCGCTCTCCGGGGCCAGCGGGCTTGGTCCATCCGCTGCAAGGACAGCTGCGTAGATGCTCCGCGATGTGCGGATCAGGTCGGTGTTCATGTCCAGGCCAAAGGACGCGCCACCCTCGTTGGTGCTGACCGTGAAGTAAAGAAACTTGCCGTTGCGGTCGAACGCCGGCGAACCGCTATCGGCCATCTTGTCAGTGACAGGGCTGATGGTGCCGGTGGTCGTGTCGTCAAGATAGAGCACGCGAAGGTGGTTGTCCTCTTCGTGCGTGAAGGCGATCCAGCGGGAGTCGGGTGACCACGCGAATTCACGCTGAATGGAAGAGAAGTGGTTGGGTGCGCCGACCTCGGTGAGCTTGCCGCTGGCGACATCCAGGAACCACAGCCGCAGACGGTTGTCGTAGAAGGCAATCTTCTTCGAATCGGGCGACCACTTCGGCGCGAAGTAATACGTAGGTTCCGGCGCGAGCGCAAAGACCTTCGCTGTACCCTCGCCGGTTTGATTCATGACGTGCAGGGCGTACAGGCCGGGCTTGCCGTCGGGGCCGGGGGCATCCGAAAAGAAGGCGATGCTTTGGCCATCGGGCGACCACACCGGGTGGCGCTCCATTGCATTGGGTGTGTTGGTCAGGTCGCGGGTGGGCCCGCGGCGCGCAGGCACAGTGAGAACTTCGCCGTGAGCTTCAAACACGGCGCGCACGCCGGTGGGCGAGATGGCCGCGCCTTCAATCTGCGCCGCAACGTTCTCAATGCGGGAGCGCACTTCAGGGAGGTCAGCCGTGACGTCGATCTCGACGCGATGCGGTTTGCCGCCGGGCTCCATCAGGTAGATCTCGCCGAGTTGGTCGTAGACGAGTCCATTCGGTCCAGCGCTTAGCGAATGGAGATCCGGCCCGGTGTTGTGAAAGACCTCGGTGACGGCCTTGCTGCCGGGATCGTAGGAGAACAGGCCGATGGACCCCTTGCGCGCGGACAGGAAGTACACCTTGCCGTTCATCCACACGGGCGAAAAGTCCGAGGTCTTTTCATGCGGAATGGTGACGGTGCTCAGCGAGGCAAAGTCGGTGATGTTGATGGTGCCCGCCTCGCCGCCGTGGTAGTTGCCCCACGCTACATACGAGGTGTAGTTAAAGCCGAACGCCGGCGAAATGGGCGAGTACGCAATAGTTTTGCCGTCCGGGGTCAGCGCACCGGCATAGGCCAGTGGCAACGGCATGCGTGTCGCAAAACCACCGTTGGGTGAGACCGTGAAGAGCTCGGTGTAACGGCTATGCGCGGAGCGGTTTGAGCGGAAGATGATCTTGCCGTCAGGCGTCCACGCAACGGGTGCGTCAGCCGCAGGGTTATAGGTGATGCGCTTCGGCACGCCGCCGTTGATCGGGATCGTGAACACATCGGTATTGCCGTCGTACTCGCCGGAGAAGGCAATGGTCTGGCCATCGGGTGAGACCACGGGCGCGGTCTCCAGGCCAACGCCTGCGGTCAGCCGAATGGCGCGTCCACCGCTGCGCGGCACGGTCCAAAGATCACCGGCGTAGTTGAAGACGATGGTGGTCTCAGTGAGCGCAGGGCGCTGAAGGATGTGGTATTGCTCGCGGGGCGGAGCGGCGGCCACGGCTACGCAGGGCAAGAGCATAGCAAAGACGGCAGCAGCATGGGAAAAGCGCATCGGGCAGGGGCTCCTGGGCAAATCTGGGGTGATGTGGGGTAGACGCAACCAGAGTAACCTGAGCCGCAGAACAGCCGTAAGGAACTCATGTTTCACGCAAGAAGTGTCAAAGGCACTCTTGTCGCTCCGGGGCGTCAGGGGCAGCCACGAAAAAATCCGGCGCGACTTACAAAGGACGCATCCACTAAACCAGGCCCCCACTTCAGCTTAGGAGAGTTCCATGCGTTCCTGGCAATGCCTGGCAATTGTTTCGCTGCTTAGTTCCGCATCCGCATTGCGCGCCGATGCGGTCCCGTATGGCAATTTTGGTCAAGTTGCGCCCACGGTGCCGTTAACGGCGTCTTCAACTGGAAACGTGGTCGGCTACTTCGTCGGCTCAGACGCGGGTGGTACGGACTATGTGCGGCTAGTGGATACAACAAGTGGCTACGTCAGCCAGTTTCTGCTCGACAACCACTCCAGCATGCTGGGAAGCTCTGTCGACTTCGGCGCGGTTACAGCGGGGGACAGCCTGGTATTCGAGATCGTCAACTCTGACGTGGAAGGGAACAAGGACGGCACCGACTTTGGCGCGCCGCCAAGGCCCTTCGACCCGAACGCGCAGACAAACGGCTATGTCATGGCCTCTGATCCGGCGTACAGCTTCGACGGCTATAACCATGCGTATGTCACGTCCTACTCGGGCAATGCCACGCTGGGTGTACCCGCGGGTACGTACCTTGGCATCGAGGATCTGCCCTACCCTGCGTTCGATCTGGATTACAACGACGTCGAGTTTGTCTTCACGGATGTCGGCGCCGCCGCAGTGACACCGGAGCCGGACAGTGCACTGCTGCTTGGCACCGGGGCGCTGGCACTCGCTTTTGGAATACGTCGCCGGTTCGCGGTCCAATAGCTTCCTTCGAGTAACGAGGCTGGCGTGGCCGCGGAGACCCGCGCCATGCCTTGCCTTGACGTGATACGTTGCCCATATCTCCCTTTTGTACGAGGTGCTATGAGGCGCGTTCCGCTGCTTGGTGTTGGTCTGTTTTCCTGCTGCATGGGCGTGGCAACAATCGCTGCGGCGCAGCAGGCACCGCTGTACCCCAACTACCCCAGCGAAACGCCGCAAGCTTTTCAGCAGCCTACGGCCGGCATGGATTACCAGCGCCGCGACGTGATGATCGCGATGCGCGACGGCGTCAAGTTGCACACGATCATCCTTGTGCCCAAGGGCGCAAAGCACGCGGGCATGCTGATGACGCGCACGCCCTACAACGCCGTTGCGCTGACGACGAACACACCCAGCGAGCATCTCGGCGTAAGCCTGTGGGGCTATGACAACGCCGTGGAACCCATTATCAACAGCGGCTACATCCGCGTGGTGCAGGACATCCGCGGCAAGTATGGCAGCGAAGGCGATTACGTGATGAATCGGCCTTTCCACGGGCCGCTGAATCCGACGCCGGTGGATGAGTCGACCGACACGTATGACACGATCGATTGGCTGGTAAAGCATGTGCCGGAGACCAACGGCAAGGTCGGCATTCTGGGCATCAGTTACGACGGCTTTCTTTCGTTGACGCCGCTGGTGCACCCGCATCCGGCGCTGAGGTGCGTTGTGCCGATGAACCCGATGGTTGACGGGTGGATGGGCGATGACTGGTTCCACAACGGCGCGTTCCGCGAACAAAACATGCCGTACATCTATGAGCAAACGGCGACGCGCTCGAATGAAGTGCGCTGGCTAAGCTCGACCTTCGATGACTACGACATGTACCTGCGTGCGGGCTCGGCGGGCGAGCTGGGCCGGCAGCGCAACATGGACCAGATCGGCTTCTGGAAGAAGATCACCTCGCACCCGAGCTATGACAGCTTCTGGAGTGGCCAGGCCATGGACAAGCTGCTGGCAGCGCAGCCGCTGACTGTGCCGACCATGCTGGTCGATAGCCTGTGGGACCAGGAAGACATCTACGGCGCGATGGCCGTGTACAAGGCTCTGAAAGACAAGCCCGATGCAAAAGACAACCTGTGGCTGGTGATGGGTCCATGGCATCACGGGCAGGAGATCGAGTACGCCGACTCGCTCGGTCCCATCAAGTTCCGCAGCGATACGGGGCTGTACTTCCGCACGGAGATCCTCGCGCCATTTCTCGCGCACTACCTGCAGGACAGCGCGCCTGCCATGGACGTAGCGCGTGTGAGTGCATTCAAAACCGGCGTAAACAAGTGGCAGCGCCTGGACACATGGCCCTCTGCGCCGGGCAGTGCAGCACCGACGCCAAAGCCTATGTATCTGCACGCAGAGGGCGCGCTCAGCTTTACGCAACCAGCGGCGGGCGAAGGCAGCGACGCGTATGTGTCTGATCCGGCGAAGCCGGTGCCGTACCGCGCGAGACCGAGCCAGCCGGTCGGCTATACGGAAAACCTGTCGTGGGTACGTTGGCTGGTGGATGATCAGCGTGAGTTCTCCGGGCGCCCTGATGTGTTGACCTTCACGAGCGATGTCCTTACGGAACCGCTCAGCATCAGCGGTGCACCCGTGGCCAACCTGGTCGCCGCGACCACCGGCACGGATGCGGATTGGGTAGTGAAGCTGATTGATGTGTACCCGGACGAGGTCGCGGGGCAGCCCGAGCTTGGTGGGTATCAGCTACCGGTGTCGATGGACATCTTCCGCGGCCGGTATCGCGAAAGCCTCGCTGATCCGAAGGCGATTGCGGCCGGCAAGCCGTTGCCGTATCGCTTTGCGTTGCCGAATGCGAACCATGTCTTTCTGCCCGGTCACCGGATCATGGTGCAGGTGCAGTCAAGCTGGTTTCCGCTGTACGACCGCAACCCGCAAACCTTTGTGCCGAACATCTTCTTCGCCAGGCCGGAAAGCTACCGCAAGGCCACGGAGACGATCTATCACAGTGCCAAAGACGCCAGCTTCGTGGAGCTTCCTGTTGTGCCCTAGCAGCGGAAGAAACTGGCGGAGGAGGAGGGATTCGAACCCCCGTTGGCCTTTCGACCAAAACGGTTTTCAAGACCGTCGGTATCAACCACTCACCCACTCCTCCGCAACACCCTGCTGAGCCGGCGTTCCCAAAGAATATCAGGCGCGGCGTTCCACCGGTGAACGCCACGCCAGTGCACCAGGAAGCGCCCCGTGTGCGCTATGCGGTAAGCCAGCGCACGGCGTTGGCCAGAAAGCGCTGCTGCATGACCGGCTGCATGGGGGGCACGCGGTGAAACAGAACCTTGCCCGCGCCCAGGTGCGAGGTGAACGTTCCCGCGCCCAGTTTGCGGTCGTGATCGCGGGAGTACGCCACCACAATCTCCAACTCCGGACCGCCCTGGGCGCGCTCGATCAGCAGGCCGTTGGACTGCCGGCCTGGCGCTTGATAGAAGCCGCCCATCGCCTGGTTTACCGGCATGCCGTCAAACAGCGGGTGTTCGCGAACGAAGTACCAGTTGCCCATCCAGGGCGCGCGAAAGTCGCCGACAGTCCCGTGATATGCAAAGGCGCCGGCGCCGGCAAGTTCACGGGCAACACCCTCAGAAAGCGCATCGGTGCCCGGGATGGCGAGCAGGGGCGTGCCGTTGCGGACGGCCTCCAGGATGCCCGGAGCGAGCTGTCCAGGTTGGGCTGCGGCAGCTTGCTCGTCCCCTGGCTTGCGCTTCGTTGCCGGCATCTGTTCGCCGGTAGTTTCGCCGACATCCTTCTGTTCTGACGATGTGTGCGGAGCGATGCCGGAGGAGATCAGCAGGTCATAGTGCTCGCCCGGTTTGTAGTTGCTCACTGCGACAAATTTCGCGAGCTGGGCGTTGAGCTCGGGTGCCACGCCGGAAAGTCCCACGCGCAGCGACTTGCGTGCGTTGAACTCACCGGCGGTCACCCAGAGCTCTTTTGTCTGCGTCGCGAGCGGAACGGAAGAGAGCGAGAACGTAAAGCGGTATAGGCCTTCTTCGGTGAGCGGTGGTGTGGCGAAGTCCGTCTTTAACAGGTAGCTGAACTGGTCGACAACATGGGACGGTGCCGGCAAAGAAAGAAGCTCTTGATGCTTGCCGCTGGGGCTGATCATCGCGAAGCGCAGCGTGCCTGTTGCGGGGTCTGGAGTGTCGTTGGCCAGGTACAAATCAAAGACCGCTGGTGTGCCTCGCTCGATGCTCAGACCGCGCTGTTTCGCGATCGGGCGCACGGGCAGGAGCGATCCCTTGATCAGCGCTGGAACGGACTTGAAGTTGCGCAGGTTGTCCACGATGCCCGAGTGATTCTCGATGGACGTAGACTCCCACCCAGAGATCGCCGCGAAGTCCAGCTCATCACTGATGCGGGCATTCTCCATGTAGTTCATCCATGACTCGTAGCAGGTGCGCCCAGCCGCCAGAAACATGCTTTCGCTTGTAGGGAAGGCCTTTCGGAAGCCCCAGCGATCAATAAATTGCTCATAGCCGGCGATGATCTCCTGATGATCCACGAGGTCATAGCTGGTGCCGCCGTACTTGGCGTAGGTGTGCTCAATCTGCTGCATCACCAGCGGATGATTGTCTGGCCGCGCACAGCCTTCCATCTCGCCGTACTCAGTCAGTACATCCTGGAAAGGCGCCTTATAGGTGTAGTCCTCCGGGGACTTGTAGAAGTGGTCGTACCACTGGTCGCCCGCGCCCTGGTGATTGTTCCACCAGCCGCCATACTTTTCGTGGTCGCTGCGATGCAGGGTGCCGGACTTCAGATCGTCTGACCAGGGCTCATACCAGGCTTGAGCAGCGTTGCGCGGCGGGGCCACAAAGCCATCGTTGAGCACAACGACACGCGATGGATCTTCGTCGTGCATGGCCTTGAGCACGGCCAGCGTTGCAGGATTCTTCAGGTCCGCACCAATCTCGTTCTGCAGGCAGTATTCAATGACTGACGGGTGCGAGCGAAAAGCTTTCACCATGGCAACGCACTTGGCGAACATGTATCTCTGGGCGAAGCGATCCGCTGCATCCCTGGGTGCTTCCATGACGATGCCGGCAGCGTTTGCTTGCACATTCGCGGGCAGTTTTCCGATCGCGAGCTTGCCGGCGCCGGGCTCCATAGAACGCAGAACGCCGAGCGCATCATGCGCGCGCAGCACGTCTTCTTTGGCGAGGTTGCGATGGAAGTTCAGGCAGTTGAGCCCGAGTTCCTGGGCAGCGCGTACCTCCTTGGTCGCGAGCTCCGGAACAGGAAACATGCCGTTCAGTCCCCAGAAGCCCCACGAAATGGCCGTGTAAATGCGGATGCGCCGGCCATTGATATGGAAAATGGCCTTCGACCCAAGCCCGCTGGGGCCGAAGCTGCGGAAGCCGAACGTGACGCTGCGGACGTCCTCGATTTGCGGCGCTGCAGTAAGCGTTGCCCGCATGGTGTAGAGCTTCGGCTGCCCGATGTCCCACAGCGAAGCGGAGGGCACAGAAAGACTGGCCTGCACAACGCCTTCACTTGCTCCGGGTGTCGCCTCAGCGCTTGCCAGAACATGCCCGGATGTCACGTCCAGCACTTCGAAGCGAAGCCGGCCGTTTTGCGTTGGGCCGTCCAACTTCGCATAGGCCATCACGCGCTTCGGCTCCGGCGTGTTCAACACCCAAAGATCCGCAATGCGTGTGTCCCCCGCGTGCGCTGTCAGGGTAAGCTCGCGGTCGAGTGCACCGAAGCCGTGCGATCGATACAACGCGACCTTGCCCCACTTCGCGTTCAGGCCGTCCACCCAGTCAAAGCGGCCAAAGGGATTGGTGATGCGAATCGCCAGCAGGTTATCGCCGCCAGGCCTCGCGGCATGCGAGAGGTCTGCCTGGAAGGGCAGTTCTTCCATGATGGAATAGCCGCAAAGCCGTTCATTGCAGTACACCTCCGCGCGCAGATGAGCCCCGCGAATGTGCAGCAGAATGCGTTTACCTGCCATCGATGCAGGGATCTCGATGTGCCGGTAAAACCAGCTGACGCCGAAGTACGCGCCGTTCTGAGGCACGTTGTCATCAGCGGGTGCCACGGGTGGCGTGGTGGCGGCGTAGCGGTACTCTTCCGGTGTGTAGGGCCGGGGCCGGCCGTCGCTCCCGGCGCCATATTTGCCCCAGAAGTGCTGCTCGACACTGGTGGGCAGCATGACGGTGATGCCTGCACGCGTAGACAACACACTCCATCCGCCTGTGGGTTCATTTACGGGCAGCGGGTGCCCACCTCCGCAAAGTGCACCGTCCTTCCACCCCACATCTTCAGGAAGAAAAATCTCGTCGCTCTGCCAGGGGGCCTTATCGTCCACCCAAAGCTGCCATCCATCATCCGGGATGCTGACTTCATGCCCGAACTTCGTCCTTGCGCCCGGGGCTGAGGCGAACAACGCGTGTGGTGCAAACGGCATGCACGACGCTGATGCTCCCATGGCGAGCGCCTTCAAAACTGTGCGGCGCGATGGCGCCTTCTTCGATGCCATACAGGGTTTCCTTTCTCATGTGAGCGGTTCCGGCGCGCGAGCTTTAGCGATCCAACGTCACTCGCTCGCGGCTGCGGCTGCGGCTCGCTTCAACCACGAGCTATAGACAAAGTCTTCTTTGCGCGAATCCCAGGTGGCGCGCGGTAGCACGTTCAATTGTTCCGCGGTCAGCAACGGCACATCCGCGGCAAGCGCAACAATGCCTGCATCGCGATCCTGCCGGTCCGCGCTCTTCCCCAACGGCAAACCAACCTGCTTCGCCCAGTCGCCAATCGTGAGGGTGGGCAGCGTGTCCAACCGCTTGCTCTGCCACGCGGAGAAGTGCAGCTCCTGGTTCAACCACTGTGCTGCGGTGACCGTCATCCATGACGGCCGATGACTTGCACCTGGGTCAAAGCCGTCGGTAAACACACCATGCGGGCTGCCGTTGAGCGCAAGGACACGTTGTCGCATCTCGTCAAAGAACGCAGGGCCATGCGTCGGGATGCCGACCACGGTGTCCGCTGTTCCGTTCCAGATGTAGGTGTCGCCGCGACGTGCGCTGAGCGTGAACAAGACTGCGGGACGATCACCAAGTCCTTGCAGCGCGCGATACGGCGCGGCCTGGCACATCACCGCATGCCCCGCATCCCAGATGCCGCCAGGCCCATCAAGATCGCCACCGCCGACCAGCAGCAGCGCATGGATGCGCGGGTCAGCCGCACCCGTCAACGAGGCAACAAAGCTGCCCATGGAAAAGCCCATCATGGCGATGCGATGCGGGTCCACATCAGGGCGGGCGAGCAAAGTGCTGACGGCCTGCATGGCATCGGCCACCATCAATCCGCCCAGACGGACGGGCATGCTGGCCGGTGAAGGTACCAGTTGATCGTGCTCGCCCGTGAAGTCTTTGTGCTCGTCATTGCGCTCGCCTTCGCCGATGGGGTCGTAGGTGAGCACCACGGCGCCTGCGCGCGCATAGAGTACGCCGGTGTAGAAGGCATACCAGCTTGACTTGTCACCACCATGCCCATTGACGACCACAATTGCGGGCATCCTGCTGCCATGCGGCAACGACGTGGGCCGATACACAATCGCGGGCACACGCAAACCGTACGCCGTTGTGTAGCTCAGCTTTTCGATCGTCACTCCCGGTGCAATCTCCTGCGTGGCATAGAGTTCAGCTTCAGGCCGGGGCAGGGGATCGGGTAAATACAGATCGCGATGCACGTCAGCCAGCCACTGACGGATCTGCGCCTTGCTTGCGGGCGGTGCTACGACTTTGACGCACGGTGCTTCCCGCGCACGCAACAGCGGATCATGAGCGACCGCATCACCAAGGGGAGGCGTGCTCTGCGCGGCGCATGCCGGCGGTGGCGCTGCGCCTGTTACGGGCACGGCCGGCGTGGAGGACGGCTTGCCCCAGTGCTGATCCAGGAAGTCCAGGTAGTGTTCCCAATCGAAGCGCGTCACATCGTGTTTGCCCGCGCGTTCGTGATAGGCCACTGAGCTCGCAAGGCCAATTGGTTCATCGACGGCGGGCATGGTTGCATGCGCGTCAAGCGCCGCCTTCCCGAGTAGGCGATACACATTGCTTGCACTGCTGGCCGCCAAAAACTCGCCCTTCGGATCGGACCATGCATCGCCCTCTGCACTGGCGACATACAACAAGCGCGGTGCCTGCAACGAGAGCAACAGATTGCCGTCGGCCGGAATCTCTGCGTCGTGCCCCACCCACTGCGCATATGCAGGCGCGAACCAGTATGGAAATGAGTGCTCGAGGTGCGCAACAGTTTCACCGAGCGCGCGCCGCTGAATGGACTGTCCGCCGTGCCCGCTCTCGGTGGAAAGCAACGCAGCAAATCGATTGTCCTGGGCCGCTGCCCAGTCCGCGGCCTTGCCCAGGCGGCTGTGTCCCGTCACCGCGATGTGTGTTGGGTCCACCAACGGATCCAGCTCGAGGTAATCGAAGGCGCGGCTGAGACCCCACGCCCACGCACCAACCGCGCCCCAGCTATCCGCGGGTTGTGCCTCACTTGCACGCGTAAACAGTTGCCGCACGCTGTAGCTCGCAGCGCCCTCCATGTCAGGCTCAAGGTCGCCGTAGTAAAACGTCGCAACTCCGTAGCCGCGCGCAAGCAGCAACTTCACCTGCCACGTTTCGCTCACCGTGCCTCGCGTGCTCTCTGCGGGAAGACTTTGCGCCGGTGCGCCCGTGTCCTTCGACTTCGACCACAACGGCGTCGGCTGGACCGCAGGGTCATCAACCACGCTTTGATTGCCGGTAAAGTTGGGCCCCACAATTACGGGCGACGGATGATGAACGCCCGCCGGCGTATACAGCAGAAGACGCATGGAGCGTTGCGCGGAGGCGGGTGGCTGCACACCAGGGGCAGGGTCGAACGTAAGCTCAATCTGCTCGCGTACGGCGAGTCCATCCAAGGCGTGATCGTTGTGTTCCACTACCTTGGCATGCATCACGGCATGCCGTGCCGCGGCCGGTGTGCGACCGTACACGTTCTCTTCGAACAGCCGCAGAATCTCCGGACGACGCTGGTCCATCCACTGCGCGGGCGTTGTGACAGGCCGGCCGTTCTGCATCACCAACGGGTTCAGCATGGTGTACGGCGCAATCTCTGACTCTTCGTAGCGGTAGCCCGGCACGCGCTGTGCAAGGGTCGTCACGCAGCAGGAAAGACACAGCGTGGCCAGCAGCAACCGTTTCATGTAGCTCCTTTGCTTCACTGTGTCTCTCGTTGCCCGGAGATCAAGTGTGTACCGCTGTCGCCTTGTCATGTACGAATTTGTGCAGCGAGCCAGCTTGGCCTTTGATCACGGTGATGGCTGCGTTGGAGATCACGGCGTCGCCGGAGTCCGGCACCACATCGCTCAGCATGCCAAGGAACTCCTGCCCAGGCGCTTGCAGCGGAAGCAGGGGCGGTAAGGACAACAGCAAGGGCAACAACCCACGATGATCGCCGTTGCGAGCTATGTCTTGTCGCGGCAACGCCGTCTTTCGCGACACATGTTTCACCGCACATCGTTTCCGAACCACTGGTCCTCATAATCCCTGTTCTTAACGGCACGCGCTCGCCCTGCAGGGCAGATGAGCGTACATGCTTATGGCAGCGTTGCCACCGCAATGTACGTCCGCCAAACAGCGATCGTCAAACGCCCAGTGCGGATAGCCGATCGGTACCGCGGATGCGAAGCTTTGACGACCGGCCGGAGGACCTGATCACTACCAGGGAGAGAACAGGAACAAGCATGCAGCACCCGGAGACATCATTCCTTGCCGCTGATGTCCAACCCACACCCCGCAGCCTCGTCGATGGCGATCTTGCCAGGATGGCCGTTCCATCGCGAGTTCGTCAGACCGCGAGCACCTCGTCCTGCGCGCGGCTAAGCATATGAGCCCCCACCAGAGCCGCCAGGAACCCGGCACATGCGCCCAGGCCGAGCGACCACCGAGGGCCAAAGTGGTTTGCCACCCAACCGGCGACCGGTGCCCCCACCGGCGCGCCCCCAAGCGCAACGGCAACGCGGAGCGCCATCACTCGGCCGCGCATGGCCGGCTCCGTGGAGAGCTGCATCATGCTGTTGGTGCCGTTGGTGAACACCAGGGCCGACGCGCCGAAGACCACCAGAGCGGCCCCGAACCACCAGTAGCCGGGTGCCAGCGCGGCCAGCGTGCAGCCAATGCCAAACACAACCGCACTGATCACCAGCGACCTGCTGTTTGCGTTGTCCCAACCCGCGGCATACAGCGCACCGGAGGTGGTTCCGATCGCCATCATGGACGAAAGCAGGCCGAAGCCGCGTGCATCAGCGTGATACACGTTCACGGCCATCGTGGAGATGAAGATTGGGAAGTTGAAGCCAAAGGTTCCGATCAGGAACAGCATGATCAGGATGCCGCGAAGATCCCCGCGCCCCCATACGTAACGCAGGCCATCCTTGAACGCCGAAGCACTGCGTTTCGCCCGGAGGCTGGTACGCAGTTCCGCCATGCGGAAGCACAAGAGCGAGACCAGAACGGCCATAAACGAAAGTCCGTTCAGCACAAACGCCCAGCCAATGCCGACTCGTGCCATCAGCAGACCCGCCCCGGCCGGCCCAAGCATCTGGGCCGCGTTGAACGACATGGAGTTCAGGGCGACCGCGTTGCGCAGATCCGCGTCGCCCACCATCTCGGTCACAAAGGTCTGCCGCACGGGCGCGTCCAGCGCAGCCGCCGAGCCTGAAAGAAACGCGAACAGGTACACATGCCAAAGACGCACCACGCCCGCAAGGGTCAGCCCTCCAAGCACCAGTGCGAGCACACCCATGGTGGCCTGCGTCACCATCAACAATTTGCGCTGGTTGAGCCTGTCGGCGGCTGAGCCCGTCCACGGCAACAGCAGAAGCTGCGGTGCAAACTGCAGCCCCGTCACAATGCCCAAGGCCGAGGCGTTATGGTGCGTCAGTTGCGTCAGCACCAGCCAGTCCTGGGCGATGCGCTGCATCCAGGTGCCCACGTTGGACACCAGACCGCCGGCCGTCCAAAGGCGGAAGTTGAAGCTCCGCAGAGAGCGGAAGATCTCTGCGGTAGACGTCTTCATGAACGCGCCGCCAGAGAGCCTCCGTGAAGCTTGCCGAAGTGATGCGCCGCGCTCAGGCTGATGATCAGGACGCCCAGTCCAAGTGCGAGGATGTGGCTCGCTGCCCGTGCCCGAAACAGGCCGACCTGCGCGACAAGAATGTAGGCAATCACCCCGTTCAGGAAGCCCCAAAGCACGTTCACTGTGGCAGACGACAGCCCTTTGCCGGGCGGCGTGGCAAAAGGGCTCTGGAAGGGACGGCCAAGGGTGCCCGCCACGAAGTGCGGAACAGCATTGCCCGCAAACATACCCGCAAAGAAGTACGACAACAGCCACGGCCAATGCATTCGTTCAGATCCCTCCTGGGGGTAACCCAGGCCAAAGCCGCCCAATCAGCGGATCGGCGCAGCACGATGATGTGGTGAGCGCGCGCGGAAGCGTGCCTCGCTCAAGGGCAATGTGCTTCAGTCGTCGGAAAGGCGCGTCAGCAGGTGGAGCGCTGTGCGGAGCGTTTCCTGTTCGCGGAGAGACAGTTTCAGCGCGATAGTTGAGGCCAGCCAGTCCTGCCGGGCGGCCCTGCCTTCCTGCAGCCATTGGTGACACTTGGGTGTCAGCGACATCAGAGTTTGGCGGCGGTCCCCCGGGTCGGGTGCGCCCTGGATCAGGCCAGCTTCCTGCAACGGTGCGACGACGGCACTCATGGATTGCGGGCGCATGCCCTCGGCCCGCGCAAGGCTGGACACCGTGCACGCCGGTCCCTGCTCGAGCCGAAGCAGAACGGACAACTGCGAGAGCGTCAGGCCATCGCCGCTGCCGTGCTCGCGCAGGCGCATCTTGAGTTTGCGGAACACGGCGCGAAGCTCGGCGGCAAGAACACCGGCGAGCTGCTCCTCTGCGAGATCGGCCTCATGGCTCACGAGGCAATCGTCTCAGATATACAGGTGGACTGTAAAGCTTATCTGGGTGTTTCAGAGCCGAGCGGATGCCGGGCTCTCAACAAGCTACCTGGGCCGGCAAGCCCGCTCTTATCCGTGCACACAAAGGCAGGGCTGCACAGTGGCAACCCTGCGAGACGGGCGCAGTCGATCAGAGCTGGTCGAGCAGTTCGGAAAGCGACAAACCGTAGCCCAGCGCGAACACCTCGAGAAAGGGGAGCGAGACGGACTTGCGGCCTCGTTCGAGGTCGGACAGGAACGTCCGGTCGATTCCAAACTCGATGGCCACCTGCAATTGGGTCATGCCTTTCTGTCGTCGCAGCGACCTGAGACGCATGCCAAACCTGGTCGAGAGTGGAGCATATGGTTCGGCGGGCACGGGTTGAGGTACAGGCTGCGAGGCTTTGTGGGTACTGCCAAACGGACTCGCTGCGGAGCGGAAGGGAGATGGTGACTGAAATGCTTGAGACACGGGCCGGGTCTCCTGAGGACTTCGGGTTAGTAGTTCACGATCTGATCCGGGAGCGGGCTCGGATCGTAGGCTTCGGACGTTTGCTGCGCGGTTGCGGCGCGAGGCTTCGCCCAGCGCCGAGACAGGTGGGTGCACCCCAGCCTGGAGCACTCAAGCACAAGCACCAGGGCGGCCAGGGTAGGCAGAATAAGGATGGCGGCGGCGGTTTCTGACATGGGGACCTCTTCTGATCAGTAAGGCGCCAACCCCGGACGGGGAGGGTGTCCTCTATTTGCAGGAGGTTAGGCCGCTGGACGCAGCGAATCCTGAGCGGACCCTCAAAGCCGTCTCAAATTTCGCTCAAATACCAGGGGATTAGGCGATCTTTACGCTACGTCCGCTGGCTGAACGCTCTAAACGGGCAACCATTTTGCCCCAGGGTTCAGCGTTGGATCTTCAGGGCGTAGATGTCGTCCGCGCCGGTGTCGCGCAGCATCATCGGCCTGTCCGCAGGGTCCAGCCCCATCCAGAGGGTAAAGGCGCCGGTGTAGCGCTGGCCGGTCAAGTCGGCCAGAACCTCCTGCTTGCCGTCGGCAACCCGTATCCGCAGAAGTGCCGGGTGAGCTGTCCACCGAACGTAGTAGATCCACCTCGCGTCCCGGGACCACTCCGGAAAGGCGACGGCGCCGGTGTCCAGAGAGGACCACTTGCCGGTCCCGAGATCGAGCACCCGCAGGCTGTTTACGTCCAGAGTCATGGCGACGATGGCGCGCCCATCCGGCGACCAGTGAGGGACCACCAGGCCGTCGGAGCCGGGAACAGGTGTCACACTGCCCGTCCCAAGGTCGAGGACGCGCAGGTCAGACTGGGCACTGGCCCCCACGTTAGGCGCCGTGGAGAAGACGATCTTGCGCCCATCCGGCGACCAGCTTGGGTCGGTTTCCGGGGCGTTATGCCTGGGGAGCAGAGGCTGAGGCTTGGCGGAGCCGTCCGCGCGGACGGTGAAGATGGCACTGGGCTTATTCGCCGTCCGGTCGACAAAAGCCATCTGCGTGCCGTCCGGCGACCAGCAGATCGACTTCGGGTAGGTTGGGGGCTCGGTCAGCGGAACAGGGTTGCCGCCATCCGGGTTGGCTCGCCACAAAACACCGTCGGGAAACGACACATAGGCGACTGCGTTGGCGGCCTTGGAGAACGTGACGAACTCCGCAGAGATGCCGCCCAGGATCGGCTTCGGGTCTGCCGTTGTGCCCTCAAAGCGCACCAGTTCTCCCCGGGCGGTCCGGCCCGAGGCAAGAAGAGTCCTTCCGTCACGGCTCGCGATGGGGTGATCCCATACCGTTGGACCGAAGGTGAGTTGGATGGGCTCAGGAGTGGTGTATGGGATGAGACTCCGCCCCGCCTCGATCATCCAGATCTGTCCTTCGGCGACGAAGAAGTAGTCGCCGTTGGGCGCCCACTCACCGCTCCACTGCCGCGGCGACTTGCCCCACCCTGGCAGGACCTGCCGCAGATTGCTGCCGTCTGGCGAAATTTGCCAAAGCACGCCATCCCTGGAGAACCGGAGGATGTGCCCATCGGGCGACCAGGCGACCGACCCGATATTGCCGCCAACCGACGCAAGCCGGCTGGCATTCGAGCCATCCGGTCGCATCACGCACAGCTCGCCGCTGGCGGTGGCATACACGATCTGCTCGCCATCCGGAGACCAGGCCGACGAGACCGCGTTGCCAAGCCGGCGGAGCGCGCCGGTGACCAGCTGCAGCGACCACAGCGAGGACGCCGGCCCCTGTCCGCTGGCCTGGGAAACGATCAGCAGCGTCGATCCATCGGGCGACACAGCCCCACTCCAGGGGTCCTGCACCGTGAGGGGCAACAACGCTTCGCCTTTGCCCGAGATCGAGACCTGCGCGATGGCGCTCTTCTCCAACCGCGTGAAGTAGATTCTGCTTCCGTCCGTGCCGCCGATGGACTTCGCGCGGCCGTCATGCGTGATCTGCGTGTATGCCGCAATGTTGACCCGTGCGGGATGCCTGACATGCGGAAACAAGAGCACCACCACCAGCGCCGCAAGCAGTGCGCCGAGAACCCAAAAAGGACCGCGGTTCGTTGCCGGCAGTGTGTCGCTGTCAGCAGGATGTGCGCTGCCGCGCGAGCCGGGAAAGAAGGCAATCGCGCCGGAAGGTTCGGCAGCGGTAGCGGAGATGCCCACGACCCGCTGAGGCTCCTGCGGCTCAGGACGTGGCTCAAACCGCACGGGCACGGCGAACCGGTAGCCGCGGCCAGGGACGGTTTCGATCAGCTTGGCGCCCGAGTTGTGCCGCGTCAGCGCCTTACGGAGCAGAAAGACCTGTTGGGTGAGATTGCTTTCTTCGATGAACTGATCCGGCCACAGGGTCCGCAAAAGCTCGTCCTTGGTAACGACGCGGTCCGCATGCTCCACCAAGTACAGCAGCAGGTCGAAGGTTTTGCGCGTGAGCGGGAGGACCTCTTCGCTGTAGCGAACTTGCCAGCGGGCGAGGTCCAGCTCATACCCTTCGAACTGCCACCATCCTCCCAGCGGATCGGCCATGTGTGTGATTGTTCCTGGAACGGGGTGAGCGTGCGCGATGATTTGGATCGCCGGGGCTCAGAATCGTCATGGAGAGCAACGGCACGGCGGCACCGCCGATGTGGAAGTGTACTGCAACTTTCACAAAATGCCGGTGCGCTTCACGAACGCAGGGCGGCACGCTCAAACACCTGTTCCACCTCTTCCAGCGTCTTGCCCTTCGTTTCAGGCAGAAAGAACGTAACGCTTAGCAGGTAGACCAGCGCTGTTCCCGCGAACATGACGAAGATGGTGGAGTAGCCGTACTTGCTGACCAACGGAAGAAAAAGCAGGGCGACCAGTGTGGAGACAAACTGATTGATCACCAACGCGATGCTCATGCCGATGGAGCGGATACGCGTTGGCATCAGCTCGGAAAGTGCAAGCCACACGCACACACCCGGGCCGATAGCGAAGAAGGCGATAAACGCGAACAGGGCCAACTCCAGCTCTCTGCCACGCTTCGCATCGGGCACCGGGCCAAGCCGTGCACGCTCGATCACCAGGGGTGCGGAGCGGGCAGCAGGCAGACTGGCGAGCGGATTGCGGAAGAACGCCTCAACGGCGTTCGACGGCAAGGCTTCGTTGCGGCTGATGTGAATGCTTTGCGCGCCGGCATCGGAGCGAACGGTCGTGGTCGCGCCGGTGAACTCGCCGTAGCGATAGATGACAGACAGGGCAGCGCGGTGGGCAAGCTCGTCGGGGTTAGCGGCCCCGGTTGTTGCGAAGAGCCGGCTTGCCTGCGCCTGGTCGAACATCAGCGTGAGCTGACCGTCGGACGTCGTCATGGCTTGTAATGCCGAGTGTGCATCCACGACCTGCCGTTCCGTTTGCCGGGAGATCAGCGCGGCAGCGAGCATGGAAAGCGCGAGGCCAGTTGTGCCGGTGATCAGCAGAAAGCGGCGTCCTCTGCGATCAACCAGCAGCATGCCGACGATCGTCATGAAGAAGTTGACCGAGGTGAACATCACATAACCCCAGTGCGCCTGCAGGTCGGAAAGGCCGCCCTGCACAAGAATCTCGGTGTTGTACCCGATGATCGAGTTCACGCCGGTGGCGGTGTTGCAGCAAAGAATCAAGCACGCCAGCAGGAACGGAAGGACATATTTGCGCCTCAGCAGAGACGACGCCGCGCCGTTGGCCACAGCAGACCTCTCCGACACTGCCGCCATTTCTGCAAGCTCGACCTCGGCTTGTTGCTCGCCTGCGGAACGCAGCAGCGCCTGCCGTGCCTGCTCTTGAAGCCCTTTGCGAAACAACCAGCGCGGCGACTCAGAAACAAACAGCGCTCCAACCGTGAACAGGATGCCGGGCGGTAGCGAGATCCAGAAAATGTGCCGCCATGCGCTGTCCTTGACTTGAAAAATGGCCGCTGCGTTTTGCGCGTTGACCACGGCTTCTACGCGATAGCTGTAGTAAATGCCGATAACCGCGGCCGACACGATGCCAAAGGTAAGCAGCCACTGGAACATGCCGGTGCCCTTGCCGCGATTCGCCGACGAAAGGCACTCTGCCAGGTACAGCGGCACAACGACCCCGATGAAACCACCGCTGGCACCCTGCAACAACCGGCCAACGAACAGTGCGGTATACCCATGCGAGAGCGCAATGATCGGGATGCTGAGAACGAAGACAAGACCGCTGATCAGCATCATGGGCTTGCGTCCCATCCAGTCCGCAAGTGCACCCGCGAAGATGGTGGACAGCACGCTGCCCAGCAGCACAGCCGCAACAATGGTGGCGAGCTGGCCCGCACCGAGCCCGGAGGTCGCTTCCAGATAGGGAAGCGCACCGCCGATGATGCCAATGTCGACGCCATACAGCAGGCCACCTAAACCTGCAACGGTCTGCAGCAGCAAGTTGTACCGGGCTTGTGGCCGTGGACGTGTCGAAGGCGCAACTGCCAATGTTGCCATGGACTCCTTGATCGAACGTGAGCGCGTTCTGTGAACGTACCTGAGTCGAAGGAGAATATGCTAGCGGCAAAGAGCCACTGGACAACATTTTTGCCAGGCAGCGCCGGTGGCGCCCATCAAAACAGTGCAGCCTCGCCCCAGGCTTCCAGACAAATCGGAGGCACACGGAATGCCTCGGCGTGCGGCGCTGTGTACCTCAATGCCTGGCGTGTTTGCCGAAGGTATAGGTGACGCTCAGGGTCGGTTCGCTTGTCAGCGTGTTCAGGCCGGGACGTCCGGAGCCGTAATCCGGGTAGCGCAGAAAGAGACCGCGGTACTCGCCACGCAAGCCAAGACCGTGCCCTAAGCGATAGTCCACACCGAATCCGGCAATGCCAACCGGCCGGAAGGTGTTTGATCGCTCGACCGTAAGGTAACCGCCTCGCGTGGATGAGAGCGATCGGGTGATCGCCGCAAAGCCCAACGTACCGCCGCCTACCTCACCGAACAGGCTGAATCTGCTCGTGAAGTGTTTGCGCGCGATATAGGAGACGCTCGTCTCATACACGTTGTTGGGGATGTCGTTCGTGGCAGTGATCGATTCGTACATTGCGGGGGCGGCGCTGTAGCGGTACGTCGCACGCGTGTAGCCGAAGTTGGCCGAGTAGCCAAGCCATGGCTTGAAGCTCTGCTGAAAGGTGGCAAAAACACCGGCCGAAGGCGACAGGCTTTCGGTTACGAAGTTGCTGCTGCTGTCGTTGATGCGCGTAGCCGCAAGTTGCGCGAAGCCGCCTACGGAGACGGAAGTCTCCACCCCATGCTGCACCACCCCTACCGGGTGCGACGCAGCGGGCAGGTTGGTGCCGGCGTTGGCCTGCTGGCTCGCCGAACTCCCAGCTTCGGACTGGGCAAACATGCGATGCGGGAAAAGAACAGGCAGGCTGATAGCAAGAGCGATCGCGACGCGGCGCGTGCGGCTGCAGAAGGTACTCAAGAACGTGTCTCTCCGTCGAAATTATTTGTGAGAAAAGCGGTACGTGATGCCCACCGTGGGCTCGTTGCTGAGAAGAACGGCAGTGGATACAGGACCGAAAAAGCCGGTGTACTTGAAGTCAGGCCCCTTGAACGCCTGGCCCCGATACGCCAGGTGGACGGCCAGGTGCTTCGTCACGCCAACTTCCGCCACAACGCCATACACCGCCGCAAACCGAACGTTGTCGCTGGTGTCGGTGCTTGGCAGGGTGGGCAGGATACCCATCACGCCCGCGCCCGCTTCCGCGGAGGTGCTCACCCGCCCGTGGTGAGGCCCTTGCACAACGTAGGTCGCAGCCAGCTCGTATACACGCCCATCGATGTCGATCGTTGAGCCGGTTGTTGTTGGGGTACGAAGCGTGTACTGGAAGTCAGGGCGCGTGTAGGAAGCCGTCACCCGGTAGCCCACAGCGGGTCGCAACTGCTGATGGAAAGCTGCTACCGCGCTGATGGCGTGTGTGGCTCCCTGGAAGTAGCTGTCCGTACCGTTACTGCTCGCCTGCCGCGTGCCGATCAACGTACCGCCCATGGCCAACGTCAGGTCCGTCAGGTGTTCGTGACGTACAGTGTTGCGTGCCCGTCTCTCCTTTGAGGCCCTGCCCGTACCAGAGGACAAAGGTCCTGCAGGCTCGGTGGTGACGGGCACAGGCGGCGCTGGCGGCAGGGCCGGCACGTGTGTTGGAGCGAGCGGGATAAAGTGCAGCACCGAAGCGGGCTCGGTCGCGAGCGATAAGTACGAGATCCTGCGATGGGCCGTTTGGGGAGCGCTGGCTTGTGGCGGCAGCAGATGTCTCGCAGAATGCCTCGGTTGCGCTCTATCGTCGAGCGTGCTCTGGGGCGTAGCAAGCGCTGTCAGCGAGTTCTCAGCAGGGGCAGCCGATTGCGGAGTACGCCCGGGCTCGCGGTCTGCAGAGGCCACGTGAACGTGCTTTGCCTCGTGATGGTGCGTGGCAACCACCCACATCGTGCTCGCAAAGGCCAGCCCGCTACCCACCAACGCTGCCAGGCGCCAGCGCGGCCGCGCCACAGCACGCGCTTGATGAACGGCCAAAGAAGGTCGAAGAGCGTCCCAGTTCCGGCTCAGCACGTCCTCAGGCACAACCAGCGGGGCGTCGCTCTTGAAGGCGCGGAGCGTCGCCGCATACTCCTCCGATGCAGCGGCCAGCGACGGGTCCGCTTGCAGCGCGCGCTCCAGAGCGCGTGTCCTGCGGGGTGGCAGTTCATGCAGGTGGTACGCAATCAGGTCTTCGTCTGTGAAGGGCTTCACCGCAGCTCCTTTGTGAACGGGGATGGCGCAAGAACCGGGCCCGCGCTCCTTGCTGACGGTGCAAGCTCGCGACGCAATTTGGAGACCGCACGAAAGATCGTCTGGCGCGCGGAGTTTGCCGTCATGCCCAGGGCCTCTGCAATCACGCCCACCGGCTGTTCTTCCAGGTGACGCAGAACAAACGCTGTCTTCTCCGTGGGTGTGAGCAGGCTCATCGCACGTTTGCGCCGCTCGTGGGCTTCTGCATCCAGCACCAGCGCTTCCGGGGTTGGGTGTTGTGAAACGGCAACCTCATGCAGCCCCGGCCCGCTGTCCAGCGAGTCGGCATTCCACTCCACATTGCGGGCCCGGCGTCTCACGAGGTTCAACGAGCAGTTCATAGCGATGCGATACACCCATGTGCCGAAAGCGGCCTCTTCGCGAAACTTGTGGAGCTTGTTGTAGGCAAGAAGAAAGGCCTCCTGCGCGGCTTCTTCTCCGTCTTCCATGTTTCCGGTGACGCGCAGCGTCATACGGAGAACTGCAGGCAGATGGCGGTCCATCAGAACGCGATACGCGTCCCGATCACCGGCCAACACGCGCCGGATCGCCTCTCGCTCCCAAGGTTCCATTCGCAGGGTTAGACAACGCCGTTGGCGGCCCGTTATGAGCCGCGAAGTGAAAATTTGCGAGAGGACATGGACTGGCAGGTCGCGCCAGAATCATGCGCCGAGTATCTGAGAGAAGCCGGGTCGACTAGCCCACGCGAAGATCGTCTCCAGGCTCCGTACCTGCGCTCGGCGAGCAGGAAGCTCCGAGGAAGCGGACCGGTCACCATGGGGAAGCCCCGGCACATGCCCAGGGACACATGGCGGATGTGAGACATGCCGAAACGCCCGACGGGAGCCGAAGTGGCTCGCCAACTCGTTTGATCAGCTAAGTTGTGAATTGATTGGTGGGCACAGCAGGATTCGAACCTACGACTTCCACCGTGTGAAGGTGGCACTCTACCGCTGAGTTATGCGCCCTTGTCCGGCCTTGGGGCTTGCCCTGCCGCGGACATTCGCTTTGGGTATCGTACCACCGTCGGCCCGCCCAGGGCATCCGGTTTGGGCGTGGACCACCGGATGATTGCCTCTGCCGCAGCTGTCTCCACAGGGGGACGAGGCACCTTAAGGAAGGACTCAGCCCCTTCCGGGTACAATTACGGGCTGATGGACCGTGACCCGACCGCCTCCGGGCCCTCAGCCCCTGCCGCCTCGCAAGTTTTGCAGGATTCGGCGCAACCTCCTGCCCAGACACGGGTTGAGGAGGATATGGGCACGTTGGCGCTCCATCCCGGAATGTTTGGCGGCGGTGAAGCCGAGCCGGTCCCGGTTGAGCGGCCCGCCCCCGACGTCGATCTGACCCCGGAAGGGGCAAAGCGCCGGGCCGAGGCCATGGCCCGCGGCGATGCCGCCAGCCTGTCTGACGCCGAAGTCATGCTGGAGCTGAAGGCCGGCAACATGGATGCCTTCGACATCCTGCTGGCCAAGTACCGCAAGCCGATCATCCACTTCATGTTTCGGATGGTGCACAACCAGGCCGTGGCGGAGGAACTGGCCCAGGAGGTCTTTCTGCGGGTGTACCGCTCCCGCGAGACCTACCGCGCCGAGGCCCGCTTCAGCACCTGGCTGTACCGCATTGCCACCAACCTGGGCGTCAACCATGCCCGGGACACCAAGAATGAGCGGACCGCCCAGACCGTACAGCTGGACGAACCCGACCCGGAAACCGGCACCACGCCGGATGTCGCCGACGCCACGCCGACCGCCGAAACCCAGATGCTTCGCCGGGAGCGGATGAACGCTATCCGGCAGCATGTGATGGCTTTGCCGGAACGTCAACGGATGGCCGTGCTGATGCATAAGTACGAAGGCCTGGATTACAAAAGCATCGGCGAGGTGCTCAAGTTGTCGGAGTCGGCCACCAAGTCGTTGCTCTTCCGCGCGTACCAAACGCTGCGGGAAAAGCTTAAGGAGTTTGTTTAACCATGAACCGTCTGGATCGCCAAGCGCCCGTTCGCATCGCCAGCCTGCCCTCCACATCCAATCCGGACGTAGGGCGAAGCGGCGTGCGGCGATCCAGATCACCCAGGAGAGCCACCGCCAAAAGGGGGCCAGTATGAATATGACCGATTGCACGACCTGCCGCACCTCACTCCCTGATCTTCTGCTGGACGGAACGGCCGCACCGCCGTCCTTGTCCGCGCACCTGGCTGCCTGCGAGGGCTGCCGTCAGGAATGGAACGAACTGCGCGCGACCTGGTCGTTGATGGATGAGTGGGTGGCCCCTGAGCCCTCACCCTACTTCGACTCGCGGCTCCATGCCCGCCTGCGCGAGGTGCAGGCCGAGGCTCCCGAGGGTGTGTGGCAGCGCATCACCAGCTTCATGCGCTTCAGCACCGGCCGGCAGATCAAGCCGGCGCTGGCGGGGGCTCTCGCCCTGGCCATGTTGCTTGGGGGCGGAACGGCCGCCACGTTGCTGACCCACCATGGGGCCAGCCCCAGCGCGTCCCCCACGGTGAATGACCTGAAGATCTACGACAACAATGCGCAGGCACTGCAGCAAATGGACCTTCTGGATGAATCCGGGTCCGATGCGGGGACCGCGCCCCAAAGCTGAAACAGGGCCGCGATGCGGTTTCGGTATGATGGGCTCTCACCGGAACTGCAACAAAAACGAACAAGAGAGCCGAAAGACGGGAGTGTCCCTTGGGGGCACGCCTGAAATGTCGTGAACGGAATGAAGCGCCGCAGCCTAACTCGAAGCCCGCAAGGGATTGCCTCCCTGGTCACCGCGTGTGTGCTCGCGGGCGTGTGCGCCGGGTCTGCCTCGGGTTTGCCAAGGGTGCCGCAACAGCAACCGCCCGCGCCCATTGAGCGCCGGGCCCCTGCGCCCCGGCCTGCGGGTCCAAATGGTGAGCTGAACAATGCCAACCACCGTGGCCCGCGTGGCGAGCACCTCGCCGAGTGGATGAATCAGCACAGCAATCTGTCCCCTTCGCAGCAGCAGCAGGCGCTGGAGCGCGAGCCCGGCTTCCATGACCTGCCACAGCCGACCCAGCAGCGCATGCTGAACCGGCTGGCGCAGCTGGATGCCATGACGCCGGACCAGCGCCAGCGTTTGCTGGCCCGCAACGAAGCCATGGAGCGTCTTTCGCCCGACCAGCGTGCCGAGGTGCGGGGCGCGCTGTCTCAGCTTGGTGGTTTGCCGCAGGATCAGCGTCACCAGGTGGCGCACACGTTCCGAGAGCTGCGGGACCTGCCGCCCGAGCAGCGCGTCGGCGCCTATGCCACGGGTCGTTATGGGCAGTTGAACGACTCGCAGCGCACGGTGCTGTTCAACCTGCTGCGTGTGGAACCCATGCTGCCCGCCCCAACACCGGCTACCTCGACGCAGCCCACGCGGTAAAAACCCCGTCCGCTCTGGCCTAGCTCTTCAGCAGGTTCTTCGCAAGGAACAGCACATTGGCCGGGCGCTCTGCCAGCCGCCGCATGAAGTACGGATACCACTCCGTCCCAAACGGCACATACACGCGCATACCAAAGCCTTCCGCAACCAGTTTGCGTTGCAGGTCGCGCCGCACACCGTACAGCATCTGGAACTCAAACGCCTTGGGATCGAGCGACTGCTCCCGCGCGAACGCCCGAAGCTGGTCAATGATCGCCTCGTCATGCGTGGCAATCCCGCAGAACACACCGCTGGTCACCATGCGCTTCATCAGCACCACGTAGTTGGCGTCCACGTCGGCCTTGTTGGGAAAGGCAACGGTCGGCGGCTCTTTGTAGGCGCCTTTGCATAACCGGATGCGGATGCCCTGGCGCAGCAGTCGTTCGGTGTCTTCGCCGGTGCGGAACAGATAGGCCTGCAGCACCGTCCCCACCCGGCCCGGGAAGCGGCTGTGCAGACGCTCCGTCATCGCAATCGTTGCTTCGGTGTAATCCGAGCTTTCCATATCCAGCCGCACAAAGCTGTCGATGGAAGCCGCGTGTTCGACCAGTTCACCCACGATGCGCTCGGCCAGTTCGGGCCCCGCGCCATGGCCACCGATGTCCATGCCCATCGCGGTCAGCTTGACGCTGATGTTGGCACGCAGCTTGCGTTCTGCTATGCGATCCAGCAGCCGGTGGTACACCGCCGCGCTTTCTTCCGCCTGCGAGACCTGCACGACGCTCTCGCCCAGTGAGTCAAGCGAGGCCACGATGCCTTCGGCGTTCAACTGCTCCACCACCGCGATGGCTTCGTCCACCGTCATGCCCGCAACGAAGCGGCGCGATACGCGCTGGCCCAGGGAGTTGCGCTCAGAGAACGAGCGCAGGTGGCGATTGGCGGAGAGCGAGATGAAGACCGAGCGAAGCATAGAGCAGGCTCATTGTCGCATGCACGCTTCCGCAGTGTGAAAACGATTGCGCGGCACTCTGGTTTACCCAAGCAGTGACGAAAGGAGTGCCATGCGCACGTACAGGCCGTTGCGCGCCTGCCGGAAGTACGCGGCCCGCGGGTCAAGATCGACCTCCGGCGCGATCTCATTCAAACGTGGGAGGGCGTGCATGATCACGGCACCCTGCTTCAATCGTTCGGCGGTCTTCAGGTTCAGCACATAGGCGTCTTTCACCGCTTCATATTCGGCGGCAAACGCAAAGCGTTCACCCTGCACGCGCGTCACGTACACCACGTCGGCATCCTGAACCGACTGGTCCAGCGAAGCGGTTTCATGGACCTCCACCCCACGCGCCGTAAGTTGGTCGAGGATGGTGCCCGGCAGCCGCAGCGAAGGTGGCGACACAAGCTCCACATGCAGGCCAGGGAACTGCGCCAGCAGCGGAACCAAGGAGTGAATGGTGCGGCCGTAAAGCAAGTCCCCCACCAGCACGACATGAAGGTTGTCCAGGTGACCAAGCTCGCGCAGGATCGTGTACGTGTCGGCGAGCGCTTGCGTCGGGTGCTCCCCGGCGCCATCCCCGGCGTTGATCACCGGTACGGGAGACGCCCCTGCGGCTGCGGCCGCGGTGCCTTCCTCAAAGTGGCGAATCACGATGGCATCCGCGTAGCCGCTCACCACACGCACGGTGTCTGCGATCGTTTCGCCCTTTACTGCGGAGGAGCTATCGCGTGCGTTCTCCACCGACAACACGCTGCCGCCCAGCTTCTGCATCGCGGCTTCAAACGAAAGGCGTGTGCGCGTGCTTGGCTCATAGAACAGCGTGGCCAGGATGCGCCCGCGCAATGCGGGTTCAAGCGTCCGTGACTTGTCCTGCGCCTGCAACTGATCGGCCAGCGTGAAGAGACGTTGCAGCAGCGCAGGCGAAAGCTGCGACGCACTGATCAGGTGTTCCAACTCAAACATAAGCTCTTCTCTCAACCTCAGCTGGGCTCGTCGGCCCGGTGCACGTTGCCTTGCAAGACCGTATAACGCACGCTGCCCGGAAACGTGAAGCCTTCAAACGGCGACCACGCGCACTTGGTGCGCACACTTTCTCGCGTGACGTTGTACGGCGCCTTCGGATCGATCACCGTCAGCGATCCGACGTAGCCTGGCGCGATGCGCCCGTAGCCCTCGCCGAAGTTGTGCGGCAGAAACTCGCGCACAAACAGCCCGGGATTCCATGCACACACACGCGCAATCTGCTCCGGCGTGAAGCCGTGCTCCTCCATCAGCCACGTTGCGAACGCGCCGTAGGTATCGAGCAGCGGCACACCGCTGGCGCCGACAGCTTTTTCTTCCAGCGTGTGCGGCGCGT
Organism: Granulicella sp.; assembly: GCA_965198515.1. Lineage (GTDB taxonomy): Bacteria > Acidobacteriota > Terriglobia > Terriglobales > Acidobacteriaceae > Granulicella. The sequence continues at coordinate 407,090 of CBDAPO010000005.1, forward strand.
GGTCGGTGGCGATGTAGTCGATCAGCCCGGAACGCAGCGCTTCGATCAGCGCCAGACGATCCTCACGCGAGCGCAGCGGAGGATTCATCTGCAACGCCATGCGATTGGCGTCCGTAAGCATCGAGGTGTCGAAGAACAAATGATGCGGCGTCACCTCGCAGGTCACGCGCACGCCACGCTGCTTGGCCGCGATAATCTGGCGCAAGCCTTCGCCCGTGGAGTAGTGGCAAAGCTTGCCCAGCAGGCCATACGTTTCGATCAGGTGCAGTGCAAAGGTTGTTGCCGTGATCTCCGCGCGCGCCGGCCGTCGCTGCTCATGCGTCGGTTCTCCCTTGGACGCCTCCAGGATCTCCGGATCCTCACAATGAAAGCTCACATTGCATCCGCGATACCGTGCAATCACCGCTTCCAACTGCGCCTGCGACGTAAAGAAAAGATCGCCCACACTGGGCCCCATGTAGACCTTGTACGGGACATGCCGGCGCAGCGGCTCGGTGCCCGGCCCAATGCCCGCATACAACGTCACATGCACGTCGCTGGCTTCAGTGAGCGCTTGTTTGGCGTCATAGCGGGCGTCGTCCACCGGAGCGATCGGGTTATTGGGCATATCCACAACCTGCGTCACGCCGCCATGGATCGCCGCGGCAGAAGCTGACGTGAAGTCTTCCTTGTATGCCTGCGCGCCGCTGACATCCTCACGCGCATGGATGTGGATATCACCGAAACCGGGGAAGATGAGGCAGCCGCGACAATCCACATCGCTGCGCCCAAGCGCAGGCCCGACCTCAGCAATGAGACCTGTTGCCAGGTCGATCTCAACAGCACCGTCGAATACACCATCGTGGTTGACCAGTGTGCCTTCCAGTCGCAAGCGGCTTCTGGGTTGGCTCAGCGCCCGGCATATACACGCTCCCTTGCGGCGTTGATGGCATCGCGTGTCTCGCGCGCAGCCTGCGCCGGGTCCGTCGCGTAGAGGATGGCTCGCGAACTGCTGATCACGAGGCCCTTGCCGTCGGCTCGCAACCCGGCCTGCACTGTTGCCTCCACATCCCCGCCCTGCGCGCCAATCCCCGGCACGAGAAACGTCATCTCGGGAGCAATTTCGCGGATGCGTCGCATCTCCGCAGGCCACGTTGCGCCCAGCACCAGCATGCAATTTCCACGCGCGTTCCACTCGTTGCTTACACGCGCAGCCACGTGCTCCCAAAGCGGCTTGCCATCGATCTGCAGATCCTGCAACTCGCCCGCGCCCGCGTTTGAGGTGCGACAGAGCACGATGGACGCTTTCTCTTCGCGCTCCAGAAACGGCCGCAACGCTTCCGCGCCAAGGTATGGATGGAGGGTGATCGCATCGGCACGCAGGCCGTCGAACACAGCAGACACGTAGCCGGTGTTGGTCGATCCGATGTCGCCGCGCTTGGCGTCGCAGATCAGAAACACATCGGGATGGTGCTCGCGTACATGCGCGAAGATCATCGCCAGCTCGGTCCATCCTTGCGCGCCCAACGCCTCGAAGAATGCCGTATTTGGCTTGAACGCGCAGGCGAACGGCGCCGTAGCGTCGATCACCTCACGGCAGAACGCGAACAGCGGATGCAGCTCCGCGTGGAAGCGCTCCGGCACCCGCGCCAGCTCTGGATCCAGTCCCACACAGAGCAGGGAACCAGAAGCCTCCATACGGGCCTCAAGCTTCTGGATTGCCACAGACACTGCCCTCATGGCGTGCCCCGTTGTGCGGCCGACCGCGCGGCTATTTGCGCGGCCCATCCGTGCGGATCGCGCAGCCACTCGCGTACTGCCGCCGCGCCACGCTCGTCCAGCAGTCCACGCTTCAACGCGCCGGCAAGCACCGCGTCAAAGTTCGTCAAGGTATGCAGCTTCACGTCAGCTTCTGCGAACGCGTCACGCGCTTCTTCGAAACCGTAGCTGATGATGGCGAGGCAATCGGTCACCGTCGCGCCCGCTTCGCGCAAGGCCTGTACGCCCGACAAGCTGCTGCCGCCGGTTGTTACAAGGTCTTCGACCAGCAGCACGCGCTTGCCGCTCACATCGCCGCCTTCGATGCGCGCCTTTTTGCCGTGCTCCTTGGGCTGCTTGCGGATAAATACCGAGGGCCGCTCCATCGCATAGCCAAGCGCTGCGCTGTGGGGGATGCCGGCCGCCTCGATCCCGCCGATCACCTCGAAGCCGATGCCTTCGCGTTCAACAAGCGACGCAAAGCCCCCAATGACTTTTTTCCACTGCGCCGGCCAGAACGGAAACGTCCGGTTGTCGCAATACACCGGCGACACGATGCCCGACTTGAATGTGATGGGATCATGAAGGCGGAAACCCACGCCACCGATTTCCAGCAACGCGTCCGCAACCGCAACGGCTTCAGTGGGCATGCGCCATGTCCCTCACTTCCGCCTCGATCTGCTCGGCCAGCCTCGGGTTCCACATGGCTCCCGTGGCGGACATCACCGCGTCGGCACCTGCAACCCGGTACAGCGCATAGTCCGCGGCGCTGCTGACACCACCGACACCCACGATCGCGAAGTGCAACCCAAGCTCCTCCCGCAACCGCACCAGGCGCTCGGTCATCGCCAACCCGGCCCAGCGAATCCCGCTGCCGCACACGCCGCTCCGCAGCCGGCCTTCGCCGGGCAAGGCTTGTTCTCCAGCCTCATTTACCACCTCGGCAGGGATCGTGTTGATCGCGACCACGCCGTCCACCACGGGGCCGATACCCGTTAACAGTTTGCGCAGGGCTTCTTCGTCGGCAAAGTAGGCGATCTTCGCCAGCAGCTTCACCTCGCCCAGTTCCGCCTTGATCGCCTCCACGACCGCGGTTGCGCGCTCGGCGTCGAAGCACAGCAGGTGCGCCGTGCCTTCGTTCGGGCAGCTAAGGTTGACCTCGGTCATACGCACACCCGTTTCACGCACCAGCCGCGCGCCCAGCGCGAAATCCGCGATGTACTCTTTCACCCCGCCGCCATGTTCCGGCTGCGTTCCCTGGAAGCTGCCGATCACCACCTGCCCCGGCCCGGCATGCGCGACGGCGTCGGCCAGGTCCGGCTGCCACACCGCGGGATCCATCGACGGCACACCGAAAGAGTTTGTAATCGACAACGCATTCCCGCTGTAGTCGCCGTGCCCACGCAGCCGGTTCGTCGTTGGGTGCAGATCGCCCGTTGCGTGCACGGCCAGCACGTTGGGCCATGCATGGCTGGCCCATTTGCGCGTGCGGACCGTTTTGTACACCGGTAAGTCGTAGCCGAAATCGAGCGCAGCCTTCACAAACCGCCCATTCAGCAACGGCCCGGCAGGGATGCCGAAAGGCAGCGTCACGGGGAGGCCGAGAAAGGTATGCTGCGGCTCCGCGGATCGCGCGGACGTGCGCCTGGGAGTGGCAAACGCGCCAAACGGCCCGCGTTCGTAGTTTTCCTCGTAGCTCAGTTCGGGGTCGTAGAAGGGAACGGGGCGGCGATTTCCAGAATGGCGTCCATCCTCCGCCGTCGCGAGTGGACCAGTCGCAGAACGCATCATCATTGGCCGTCCTCTCTTGGGATTCTACAGACAGCGGTTGCGTCCGTTCGGCCCCGGCCCGCGTCCGTTCTCGCCAGGCAATCTGTTTGCCCGGAAAACAGCCGTGAACGCGAAACCAGGGATCGCCCCGGCAGCCGGTTTCCCGGTAAAATATCGAGTGATGACCGAATCGACCGCCACTGCCGTCGCTGAGCCACCCACCGCCGTCGCGCCCAAGCCGCACGCGACCAAGTACACGCGCAATCAGCCGTACCAATCGCGCGTCATCTCCAATTACCGGATGACCGGCCCCGAGAGCGAAAAAGAAACGATCCACATCGAGCTCGAGATCGAAGAGGGCATGCACTACACGCCCGGCGACGCCGTCGGCATCATCCCGACCAACCGCGAAGCGCAGGTTGACGAGGTGCTGGAAGCCCTTGGCTTCACCGGCACCGAGCGCGTGCTCGATCACTACAAGAACGAGATCGATCTTCACGAAGCACTGACGCGCCATCTCGGCATCGGCAAGCTGGCCCGCGGCAGCGTCAACCAGTACATCAAGCTTTTCGGCGAGAACATCCCGCAGGCTCTGAAAGCGCTGCAGGGCCAGGAAAACAAGGCCGTTGCGGAGGAGTATGTCTGGGGCCGTGAGTTTGTCGACCTCGCCCGCGAGTTCCCCGGCGCGGTCACCGACCCGCAGCAGCTCTTCAACGTGCTCCAGCGCCTCACGCCGCGCATGTACTCCATCGCCAGCTCGCAACTCGCGCACCCCGGCGAGGTGCACACCACCGTCCGCGTCATCAAATACCACGCGCATGGGCTCGATCGTGAAGGCGTCTGCTCCGGCCACCTCGGCGACCGCGCCCCGGTGGGCGGCACGATGCCGATCTTTCTGCACGAAAACAACGCCTTCCGCCTGCCGGAAAACCCCGACGCGCCGGTCATCATGATCGGTCCCGGCACCGGCATCGCACCCTTCCGCGCCTTCCTCGAAGAGCGCCAGGTGAAGGGTGAAAAGGGTCCCAACTGGCTCTTTTTCGGTGAACAACGCCGCGTGTCCGACTTCCTTTATGAGCAGCAGTTCAACGCCATGCTCGCCGACGGCACACTCGCCAAGCTCCACACGGCCTTCAGCCGCGACACCGGCAAAAAGGTCTACGTGCAGGACCGCATGCAGGAGAACTGGAAGGACGTGTACGACTGGCTGGAGCAGGGTGCCTACTTCTACGTCTGCGGCGACGCCAGCCGTATGGCCAAGGACGTTGAGCTCGCCCTTCTCGATTGCATCGCCAAGGGATCCAACGGCACGCTGGAACACGCTCAGGAATACCTGGCCAACATGAAGAAGGCCAAGCGGTATCAGCGCGACGTCTACTAACCCCAGATCACGCCCGGACAACAAGGCCGCTCCCAAGGAGCGGCCTTCGTCGTTGCCTCTCTCGTTGTCATTCCCGAAGGGAATCTGCTTTTTGCCCTTCTTTCTTCCCTTCCCAGAACGGGCGATCTGCTGTTTGCATCCCACGCAGTCAACACTAGACCCGGTACAAATCCCCCCGCCAATCCACCACAGCCTGCTTGATCGCCTTAGGCGTCATCCCCTCCGCCAACGCCCGCCGCATCAACCCCGGCAACTCCGCATCACTCGCAAATCGCAAAGCAATCATCTGCCGTAGGCTCAACCCCTCCGAAGCAGCCAACTCCTCCGGCCCCAACAGCCGCTGATACCGCAGCGTCTCCTCCAGCCGAATCACCCGGTCCTGCGCCCGCAGCGCCGAAGATCGCGCCACCCCAGCCAGCGTCAGCAGCGCCACCGACATCACAAACAGCCACCCATGCAGCCAAAGATGATAGGGCCAGTGGTGAATCAGCACCCCCAGGGTCACCAGCACATTGATCAGCAACACCGGCGCCACAAAGAAGTGAAACGGCGGATCCGTCCGCGCATGACTGCCAAAACTCTGAGCCTCAGCCACACCACACCTCGTACCCAACAGTGGAAATCGCACCCATCATAGCCACTCCCGCCGCGCTAGCCTAAACAAATGCCTCGCAAACGCATCGGCGTCCACCTCGGCACCTCCGGCGGCTGCCACACCGCCGTCCAGCGCGCCGTAGACGCCGGCGCCAATACCTTTCAGATCTTCAGCTCAAGCCCGCGCACCTGGAAAGCCGGCCCGGTCAAACCCGAAGACGCCCGCAGGATGCGCGAGGGCCTTGCTGCCCACGACATCGGCCCGCTCGTCATCCACGCCAGCTACCTCATCAATCTCTGCTCCCAAACCGAATCCGTCCGCGAAAACTCCACCAAAGCCTTCCACGACGAAGTCGACCGCGCCCTCACCCTCGGCGCCACCTACCTGGTCCTCCACCCCGGCTCCTGGAAAGGCCTCACCCGCGAAGAAGGCCTCCGCCTCGCCGCCCAAAACATCGAGCGCGCCATCGACGGTTTGCCGTGGCAGGGAACCGACTTACGCATCCTGATTGAAAACACCGCCGGCGCCGAATTTTCCCTGGGAGCCAGCTTTGAGCAGGTCGCCGAACTGGTAGCCACCCTCAAAGCCTGCGCCCCGATGGGCGTTTGCCTTGACACCTGCCACACCCACGTCGCCGGCTACGACATCATCACCACCGAAGGCTACGAAGCCACCACCCAACAGATCGCCCAAACCGTCGGTTTCGACGACGTCCGCGTGTGGCACTGCAATGACGCCAAAGCACCGATGGGCTCCAAGCTTGACCGTCACGAACACATCGGCGAAGGCACCATCGGCGCTGCCGCGTTCCGCCGCCTGCTGCACGACCAGCGCTTCGCCCACGCCGCCTTTATCGCCGAAACGCCTGTGGACGAACCCGGCGACGAGCAACGCAACGTCACCGCCCTGCGCGCGTTATCGGCCGGCTAACTGTCCCTGCTCTTTGTGTGGGTTCACGGGCAAAACGCCCTGGAGGTCATCTAGACGGTAGCCAAGCGAAGTGGAGATCTGCAGTTCCAGATGGCACGTATGGATTTCGGGCCTTACTTCTCCGCCGACTGCAGCCCAACCACGGGCGCCACGGTCTCGTGGGACGCTTCCGGTTCGCCATACAGCGATGGCACGGCCTTTGTCACGAAGCCGCTGGTGTCCTTCATTGCGGCGATAGCCCGGTCATAGCGTCCGCGCAGCGAGTTCGAGCGGATCTCGAACATTTCTTTCAGCATCTGCGAGCCGTCACGCAGGTAGCTGATGCGGCTGCGCTCATCGTGTCCCCACGTTACCGGCACTTCCACAACATTGAAATCCAGCTTGCGGGCAATAAACAGGATCTCCGGGTCAAAGCCCCAGCGCTCAATGGTCTGCAGCGGGAAGATGCACTTTGCCGCGCCACGACGGAACGCCTTGAATCCACACTGGGTGTCCTTGTAGGGCAAACCCATGACAAAGCGCGTCAAGGCGTTGTAGCAGCGGCCAAAGAAGCGGCGGTACAACGGCTGATGACGTGTTTGCCGCTGCTTGTCCAGCCAGCGCGACCCGATAGCCACATCCGCCCCGGCCTCAATCGCAGCAAACAGCAGTTCTGCTTCTTCGATCGGCGCAGAAAGGTCGGCATCGGTGAACATGACGACCTCGCCGGTAGCCTGCAGCAGGCCATTGCGGACGGAGTATCCCTTGCCACGGTTGCCGGGGTTCTCGAACAGTTGCAGATGCGGGTAGCGGGTTTGCCAACGCTGGACGATGGCAGCCGTATTGTCCGTTGAGCCGTCGTCGACCACCAGGACCTCCGCATCCCAACCCCGCTCTTCCACGCAGGTTAGAACACGCTCCAACGCATGCTCAATGCGGGCGCTTTCGTTGTAAGCCGGGATGACGATGCTGATCTGGGGCGAACTCATCGAACGTGTACGGGTGAAGCCCTCCGCTGCACCAGCGAATTCTACATTGGACGCACGAACCGCTGCAGAGTCGCAGACTGCACCCCGCGGAGCCTCCTGCAACGTTGTGCTAAGGTGCAGAAAAGTCTCTGGGCGAAGGGTTGACATGCAAGAGTTTCCCGGGGCTCCTGGGCCGGCCAGCGTCTCCAGTCCCAGGCCCCTTCTGGGTGTGGGCCGCTGGGCCACGCTGCTGGCCATGGCGATTGCCGCCATTGCCTACGTGGCGTTCTCGCTGCACTGGCGCATGGCGGTGGACACTCCCGTCATGCACTATGTGGTGTTTTTGCTTCACCATGGCTTGAAGCCGTACTCCGACATCACGGACAACAACATGCCCGGCACCTATCTGACCGAGGCAGCGGCGATGGCGGTCTTCGGGCGGACCGATCTGGCCTGGCGCGTGTACGAATTCTTTCTGATGGGGGTGCTGGCCGCCTCCGCCGCGGTGATCACGCGCCGCAGTGACTGGGTGGCGGGCATCTTTGCTGTTGGCTTGTTCGTGGCCCTGCATGCCGCCGAGGGCCCGCAGCTTGCCGTGGAACGCGACCTCGTCATCGCTGTTCTGCTGATGGGCGCATGCGCTTGTTTGTTCGAGTCCGTCGACCGCAAACTGCCGACGCTGTCCTTGTTGTTCGGCTTTGCCTGTGGCATGGCGGCGGCGATCAAACCTACCGTGCTGCTGTTGCCCGTAGTGCTGCTTGCGATGGCGGCCCTTCACCTTCGGCGTCAACAACGCCCGGTGGGTCTGACCCTGGCATACGCCTTTGCGGGACTGCTGCTGGCCGCTGCCACGGTCCTTCTGTTCCTCCTGCATTTCCACGCTTCACACGGGTTCACGTTCATCCTTCTGCACGTGATTCCCGCATACCGCGATCTTTCGCGGCTCCGTTTCGGCCCGTTACTCGCCGCACTTCTGCCTCGTGCCGTGTTGGCGGTGGCCGTGCTCGCGTTGCCCTTGATGGTGCGCAGCATCGGCCGGCGCGCCTGGGACTGGCGCCGGTGGTCGGTGGCCATGGCCGCCGGCTTCGGCCTCGTCTCGTACTTCGCGCAGGGCAAGGGCTACGTCTACCACCGCTATATCTTTCTGCTGTTCCTGCTGATCCTGGTTGGTTCCGAGATCTTTTCCGGCCTGGCTCAGCGGGGCTGGCCGCAGTGGCTCGCTGGCGCGACGCTCCTGCTCTCACTCAGCGCCCTCCCGGGGCATCTCCACACCGCACACGCCGTTGTGGGCCAAACCTCGTTTGAGCTCACCCTGGAGCGCGATCTCACGCAACTCGGTCCGCACCAGGAACTCGACGGTCATGTGCAGTGCTTCGATCTTGTGTACGGCTGCCTGGACGCTCTCTACCATCTGCAACTGGTCGACAACTCCGGTTTCACGGGCGACATGCTGTTCTTTGCGCCGCGCCTCTCCCCGCCCGTGCTCTTCTACCGCGATCGTTTCTGGAGCTACGCTCAACGGGACCCCGCCTCGGTGATCGTGGTCAGCAATGGCGTTTTCGCCGAGCCCAACAGCTACGGCAAGCTTCAGCGATGGCCGGAGTTCGAAAGCTACCTGGCGAGTCACTACACCCTCGCGATGCAGCGTTCGTTTCCGCAGGAGCGCTACACCTACCATGCGGACACCCCGTTCCCCGCGGACGAGCGTGACAGCTATCGCCTCTATATCCTGAACGGGTCACCCTTGCTTGCCGGTGTTTCAGCGCTCGACCCTGCTTCAGTGTCGGTAGGACGCAAGTAGGGAAGCTACGCTGTTCTGAAGGACATTGCATGACGCCACCCAGTCCGGGGCGCGTTCTTTCTGTTGAACGCCTCGCCACACTTCTGCTGCTCGCGGTCTACGTCGTCTGGGTTCTGTCGTTGCCCGCGTGGCCCTCGCAGGATGGCCCCGTGCACCTGTACTACACGCACGTCCTCGGCCAGTTGCTCGGGCACAGCGGTGGGGCGTACACACAGTTCTTCTACATCAAGCACTTGCTTCCGCCGTACGCGCTCTACTACTACCTGCTGCTTGTGCTGTCGCATGCCGTTTCGCTTCTTCTGGCGGACCGCCTTGTGATCTGCGCCTACCTGGTGCTCTTTCTTACCGGCTTTCACGCTCTTGCACGCGCCCTTGGGCCGTCGGGCAGAGCCGCCGACCGGGCGACGCTCCTGGCCACCGTTCTGCTGCTGAACTGGCCCTTGGGAATGGGCTTTGTGAACTATTGCCTGTCGCTGGCCCTGTCGCTGTGGGCCCTTGCCGTGTGGTTTCGCCGCCCCGCAGGCACGCCGTTGCGCCGTGGCATCGCCTTTCTCTGGCTCGTGGTGCTCATCACGCTGGCGCACCCCGTGCCGCTGCTACTTGTGCTGGGCATGTGCGCCCTGGACCTCCTGTCGCGTCCTTTCCGGTCAGATCGCGTCGATGCTCCGTTGCGGTCCGATCTCCTCACCCTGGCTTTCGCGGCCCTCCCATTGCTCTACGTCCACGCGTTCGCTGCGTCGCACTTGCTCGCCCAGCGCACTGCGGAAACCGGCCCACTGCAGCGGGCGTCCTCGCGATTCGCAGGCTACGTGCAGGGCAAGAGTTTGAGTCTGCTGTTTGGCCATTCCCTCGGGGTGGACCTTTACCGCGCGGCCCTTTTTGGCACACTTTTGCTCGCCCTGGGCCTTGCCGGCGCTCAGCTTCGCCTCAGCCTGCGCCAACGCCGGCTCACGGCTGCCGATCTGTTCCTGCTCGCTGCGCTGTTTCTGCTCATCACCCTGCCGTGGCTGCCCTCCGACATCAGTGGTGCCTATTACTTTCCCGAGCGGCTCATCCTTTTGATCTGGGTGTTCGCCCTACTGGCTGCGGCGGGGTGGCAAACCACCCCTGTTGCCCACAAGCGCATCCCCGCGTTTTGGCTGACGGCGGCGCTTCTGCTCTTTGTGGCCGCCGCCAATTGCGCGCTGCTCATCTCGGCCGATGCCGCGTTGCGCCCCATCGCCCTGCAGGCGCAGGCGCTGGAACACACGTCGACGCTCCATCCGGGAGAACTTGTTTTGTCGCTGGAAAGCACGACGCTTCCTCCCGCAAAGCGAACAGCGCCTTCGTGGAATCCGAACTACTGGATGGCCGTTCACGCGGTCCGGAGCCGGGACGCCATCCTGGCGAACGCGCCGTGGCTCGACTCCTCCATCATCCCGCTCGCCGCGCAGCCCGCGCTTCCCGCCGCCCAGCTCCCGCCGCAGATCGCAAACTCCCCGCACGCGCTCAGTGTGCTTCTCGGCGCGGAGCCCGACCTGAGGTCCCGTCTTCTCACTTCCGTGGGCGCGGTGTCGTTCAACCCGGCAGACGTGCAACCTGCATCCACGCCGGATGCCTTGCTCGGAAAGCCGGGCGCGGCGGCCGTCGCCTGGTCATGCCAGAAGACGCCCGACGGCGTGGATCAGATCTGCCAGCGTGAGCCTCGGTAAGCCGCATTCATTAAAATCAAAGCAGCATGCCCGAAGCCGTCCAGACCGCGCCCGCAACCACACCCAACACCACCCCGGAACCCGCGCGCTACAACCCAGCCGAGATCGAAGCGAAGTGGCAGCCCCGCTGGGACGCCGACCCCGCTCTCTACCGCGCCGAGGACCCCACAGCGCCCCAGGCGCCAGGCTCCACCCCGAAGCCGAAGTTTTACTGCCTGGAGATGCTGCCGTATCCCAGTGGCCAGCTCCACATCGGGCATGTCCGCAACTACTCCATCGGCGACGCGCTGGCGCGCTACATGTGGATGCGCGGCTACAACGTGCTCCATCCCATGGGTTGGGACGCCTTCGGCTTGCCGGCGGAAAATGCCGCGCTCAAAAACAACACCCCGCCGCGCGAATGGACGCTGAACAACATCGCGCAGATGCGCACCCAGATGCGGCGCCTCGGCTTCAGCTATGACTGGGGCGGGACCGAGCTCGCGACCTGCCTGCCCGACTATTACCGCTGGAACCAGTGGTTCTTCCTGAAGATGTACGAGAAGGGCCTCGCTTACCGCAAAACCAGCAAGCTGAACTGGTGCCCCAGGTGCGCCACCGTATTGGCCAACGAGCAGGTTGTGGGCGGCTGCTGCTGGCGGCATGAGGACACCACGGTCGAGCAACGCGAGATGGTGCAGTGGTTCCTGCGCATCACCGCCTATGGCAACGAGCTGCTCGACGGCCTGGACCAGATGCCTGGCTGGCCGGAAAAAGTGCGCACCATGCAGCGCAACTGGATCGGCCGCAGCGAAGGCACAGAGGTCACCTTCAAAGTCCAGGGTCCAGGGCCCAGGGCACAGCAAGGCGAGACGCCGGGTGCCCCAGGTCCCGCTTCTGGGACCTGGGTCTCCGAAGCGCTGAAAAGTCCCGCACCCGGCAGCCCTGACCGATCCATTACCGTCTTCACCACCCGGGTCGACACCATCTTCGGCGCGACCAGCCTGCAGCTCGCCCCCGAGCACGCACTCATCAAGCAGTGGACCGCCGGGGACGCGAACCTCGCCACCGAAGTCGATCGCATGATCGCCGACCAGCAGGCGGCCAAAGAAGCCGGCGACCTCGGCACGCTGGAAAAGCATGGCGTCTTTACCGGCCACCGCGCCACCAACCCCTTCACCGGCGAAAGCATGCCGATCTGGGTCGCCAACTACATCCTTGCCGATTACGGCACGGGCGCGATCATGTCCGTCCCTGCCCACGACGAGCGCGACTTCGAGTTCGCCACCAAGTACGGTCTGCCTATCAAGCGCGTTGTTGCGCAGGCGGTCTCCGGCGGCTCGGGGGACGATACCGGCGATCTCGCCCTGCCGTACACCGGCGAAGAAGAGGCCGTGCTCATTGACTCCGGCGAGTGGACCGGCGAAGCCTGCCTGGAAGCCCAGGACAAGATGGGGCACTTTGCCGAGCTCAACGGATTCGGCAAGCGCACCACCACCTTCCGCCTGAAGGACTGGGGCGTCAGCCGCCAGCGGTACTGGGGCACGCCCATCCCGTTCGTCTACTGCACGAATGGTCACGAAGGCATCAACGCAAACGATCCCGTTCCGCTGCCCGAGTCCGCCCTGCCGGTCATCCTGCCGGAAAACATCACCATCACGCAGGAAGGCGGCTCGCCGCTCGCCAGGGTGCCTGGATTTCTGCACACCACCTGCCCGGTCTGCCACGGCCCTGCCCGTCGAGAAACCGACACGATGGACACCTTTGTCGACTCGAGCTGGTACTTCTACCGCTACACGGACGCCCATAACGCGGAGCGCCCCTTCGACACCGCCAGGGCGAACTATTGGTTCCCGATCGACCAGTACATCGGCGGCGTCGAGCACGCCATTCTGCACCTGATCTACTCGCGTTTCTGGACCAAGGTCATGCGCGACATCGAGGTGAATGGGCAACCGCTCATCGCCAACAGCGAGCCCGCCCAGCGCCTGTTCACGCAGGGCATGGTCATCAAAGACGGCGCGAAGATGTCGAAGTCCAAGGGCAACGTCGTCAGCCCCGACGAGATGATCGAGAAGTTCGGTGTCGATGCGACGCGCGTTTACGCGCTGTTTGCGACCTCGCCTGACCGCGAACTCGACTGGCAGGAGGACGGCGTCGCCGGCGTAAGCCGCTTCCTGGCCCGCTTCTACCGCCTGGCGACCAAGTACGCCCCGCCCATCCGCGCGGCGGCAAGCCCGCAAAGCGATGAGATCGCCCCCGCAGCCAACGCCGCCCAAACACCGGCAGGCGCCGCGCTGCTGCGCACACTGCACCAGACCATCGCCAAGATTACCGAAGACTTCAACGGCCGCTGGCACTTCAACACGTCCATCAGCGCCATCATGATCCTGGTGAACGAGATCCTTGCTGCAGAAGCGAAGATCGATGCGGGCGAGGTATCCACGGTCACGCTCGGCGAGCTCTTCCGCTCCATCACGCTGATGCTGGCGCCCTTCGCTCCCTTCATGACCGCCGAACTCTGGGAGCAGCTGGGCGGCACGGGCCACGTCTTCCGCCAGGCGTTCCCGGTCGCGGATCCCGCCCTGGCCAGGGAAGACGAGATCGAGATTCCCGTGCAGATCAACGGCAAACTCGTCACCGTGATCAAGGTCGCGGCCGACGCGGATGAAGACGCCATCAAGGCAGCAGCCGTGTCGGACGAAAAGGTCGCCGGTCGTCTCGAAGGCAAGACCGTCGTCAAGACGATCCTGGTCAAGGGCAAGATGTTGAACCTGGTGGTGCGTTAGGGCGCAACGGGACGGGCACGCGGCGTTCCAGCAACACGCCGTAACCCCGCCCGCATCGCGTTCTTGAACCGGTCGAACACCATTGCCAGCCCTATGCTCAGCGCCACGGCCGCCAGCACCATCAACCATCCGCCCACCCAGCCCTGCAGCGGCCCGCCTGCCAGCGCGATCACCAGGATGAAGAACGGTACGTGCACCAGGTACAGCGTGAACGTGCTGTCGGCCACCAACCGGATCGCACGGGCTACTCGCTCCGGAACCGGCGCGGCGTAGCGGTCCAGTGCCAGCAGCACGGGCAGCAGCGCCACCGTGAGGGCAGTGCCGGTGAGGAAGAAGCTGACGCTGAAGCGATCGAGCCAGTGCAGGGTTTCGCCATGGAACTCGGCGCGCCCCCACGCGAAGCTTGCGACGGCATGGGTCAGCGCCGCGGACCGGTACGCCACCGTGGTGGTCTCGAGCATGTGCGCCAGCGGCTTGCGGGACGCCCAAAGCACAGCCAGGTACGCGGTCAGCACGCCGGTCGTCCACGCGACGGCGTTGCGTACGTTGTGCAGCCGCGCGTACAGGTCATACAGCACCACGCCGAGTAGCCAGATAGGAAAGAGCAGCGCGATCGACGGCCCAACAGCTATCAGCAGCAGCGGAACGAAGACCCATCGCGCCCGCGGCGCATAGTGCAGCAGGCCGTAGAGCGCGTAGTACACGCACTCGAACGGCAGCGACCAGAACGGCCCGTTCGACAGCGGCGGCGATCCCCATCCCCACCAGCCGACCGTGAATGACAAATTTTGATACATCTCCAGCGGCACCACGGCCCACGGAAACGGGTTGGCCACCTGCGCATACGCGCCCGGCGAGATCAGAAAGGCTGCGCGCTCGAAGACCACGGTAATCACCAGGGCCGGCAGCACGACGGAATAGATTCGCGAGACGCGATCAATGGCATAGGCCTCCCCCGTGCCGAGGCGCGCCACGGTCACATACCGGATCACAAAGCCCGAAAGCACAAAGAACACGCAAACAGCGCTGTTGCCGGACCGTTCGGAGATAATCGGGCCCGCTTTCACATAGTGAAGCGGCATATGGCTCAGCGCCACCGCAATCGCCGCACCGAACCGCAGTACATCCAGCAGCACCGAGGCGTTTCGGCCAAAAAAACGTCTGTCTCTGCTGCCTGCCATCGGGTAGGTCAATTATATGCAGCACCGCTTTCACTTCTGCTGCAAGGATTGGTCAGAGACCGGCTTCAGCGGTGCCATCCATGACGCCAACGAATTGCACCGTTAGCCGCTGGTGATGCTACAAGGCGGGCGGCTCCTGTTGGCCGCGTCGTCTGCCAGCATTGCCGCACCTCGTGCTCATGGCCATACTGGAAGTGTGGAAAGCTCCGGCCTGAACAGGCCTTCACCGCAGCCAGCGGTCCAGTCAAACCGAAACTCTGTCCCCCTTCGCGGCACGCAGTCGCTCGTCGGCGTCATCACCTTCGTCTTCAGGCACCCGTCCCTCACGGCGCTGGAGCTGCTCTGGCGTTGGCTCGCCGCTGCGCCTTTGCTGGCGCTCGCCTGGCACAGCCTCGCCCCGGCGTTCCAGGCCATCCCGCTCGACGCCGCCGCGTTGCAAAGCATGACGTTCTTTGAACCCGTGCGCTCGGTCGCGGTACTGGCGCACCAGTTCACACCGTTCCGTGCACCGCTGGTTGCGACAGCGAAGTGGTGGATCCCGCTCGCGCTTCTGGTCTGGGCCGCGGTGACCGCGCTGGGCCGCACCGCCGTGCTTCGTCGAGCCGACCCGTCCCTGCGCCCACAGCTCGCGCCCATGGCGGCGGTCAACCTGGTGCGCGCGGCCGCCTTCGGCCTGCTGCTCTATTTTTGGTTTCGTGCCGTCAGCAGTGCCGTCTATCTCACGGTCGTGGCCCCGGGCCGCACGGGTGGGGAACCCAACCTCGTCCTGCTTACGGCGTTGATGGTTCTTACCACCCTGATCTTCTTTCTGGCCTGGTCGCTGAACATCTGGGCATTGGACCTGCTGCCACTGCGCCGGATGGCGGGGCTGCAGGGTACACGCGCCCAGCGGAAGCAGCTCCGCGCCAAGCTGATCGAGACCAACCTCGTGATGGGCATCGTGCGCGTCATCCTGCTGGTCCTGGCGTTGACGTTCTCCGCTTCGCCGTTGCCGTTCCAGACGCGCGAAACACAGGCCTACATCAATGTCTGGTGGGTCGGCGTCGCTGTCTTTTACATCCTCAGCTCAGACCTGTTCCACGTCGTTCGGCGCGTAACGTATCTGCGGTTACTACAAAGCATCGCCGGTGCAGCCAACGCGGCTTCGTCCTCCGCATCCTAGCTGCAGGACCCCTCAGGAAACACCATTTCTCGCCGTACGGAGCGCGACCTATGTCGTTCGGTATCTACACCGTTGGAACCATCATCCTTATTGCCGGCGTCCTGTACGTCTGCCACCTCATGCACGTCCCGCAGCGCTGGGAGATCGGCATCGCCATTCTGCTGTTGGGCGCAGGCATCATGGGCGGCGTCAGCAACACCCGCCAGAAGGACCCCAGCTAGCGCAACTGGACGCTGCTCATCACATCGTCCAGCGCGCGCTGCAGCGTTTGCTGCTGTGCAGACGTGAGTACAGCGTCCTTTGCAGGCGCCTTGATGTCTGGGCAGACCGTCTCTTCATCGCGCTCAAAGAGGAAGCACGTACCGGAATGCGTTGCTGTATCCAGCGTGCTGGATACCTGGTGGCACATTCCGGCGTCGCTCCCGTTGACCCTGGTGTAGGCGACGCCGTTGATGGCCTCCTGGCTGCTGGTTCGGACCCGGACGGCTTTCTTCGCCAGTGCCGCGCATTGCTCAGCGTTCAGGCCGTCCTTTGTGGTCCAACTAAAGCTGACCCCCACAAGATTGGTGGTCGCATACGGTGTTCCCTGCGCGAGAAAGGCCTCGGTGCCCTCTGCCGGCGCAGCTGCCCGCGTGAACGCCGGCGCCGCCATGGGACCACCCTGAGCCAGGGGACGCCATGATGCCGGATAGGCAAACCGAATGCCATGTTGCGGGTCGGCAAAGGTCGTCACACCAGCCGCGTCTGTACTGGTCTTCGGGGCTTCCGGGGCGTCCGCCGCGTCTACGCTGCCGGGCAGCGCTCGAGAGCCGGGTCTGGTGATTGGTAACGTTTCTTCTGCCGGTTTCTTGGCGGCCCGGCAACCCTGCCAAAGCAGCACACCGCAACTGGCACAAACGATCTGAATAGCCCTGCGCACGTTCATCAGCAGACTTTGACGCTGTCTGTTGCGCCCGCGGGTCCGGGTAGACTGGAAGCGTGGACCTAAGTCAGCCCGAGTTCCAGGCCGCCGTCGAGACTGCAACCATCGTCATCCTCGACTTCGGCTCGCAATATACCCAGCTCATCGCCCGCCGCATCCGTGAGCTCGACGTCTTCTCGATCGTGCTGCCGTGCACGACGCCGCTGGCCGATGTGCTTGCCCTGAAGCCAAGAGGCATCATCCTTTCCGGCGGTCCCAGCTCGGTCTACGACGCTGCCGCCCCCAAGGCCGACCCCGCTGTATTGCAGACCGGCCTGCCGCTGCTGGGCATCTGCTACGGATTGCAGTTCATGACGCATCACCTGGGCGGTCGCGTTGTGCCCGCGGCGGCGCGCGAGTACGGTCACGCCGAAGTCCACACCACGGCAGAGTCGCAGCTCTTCCGTGGCTTGCCCGAACAGATTGACGTCTGGATGAGCCATGGCGACCATGCCGAAGCGCTCGCCCCCGGCTTCCACGTCGTCGCGAAGACCGCCAACGCCGTCGCCGCGATCGCCAATGAGCCGGCCAAGATGTGGGCGGTGCAGTTTCACCCTGAGGTCGCCCACACGCGCCAGGGCACCGAGCTGCTGCGCAACTTCGTCGTCGGCATCTGCGGGGCCGCGCAGGACTGGACGCCCGCCCACTTCATCGAAACCACGGTGCAGCGCATCCGCGAGCAGGTAGGCCCCACGGGTCACGCGATCTGTGGCCTTTCCGGCGGTGTGGATTCCTCGGTCGCCGCGGTGCTGGTGCAGCGCGCCATCGGCGACCGCCTGACCTGCATCTTCGTCAACAACGGCGTGCTTCGCAAAGGCGAGTTCGAGGCCGTGCAGCAGACCATGCGCGAGGGGCTCGGCCTCAACGTCGTCGCCGTCGACGCCAGCGATCGCTTCCTGGGCAAGCTCGCCGGCATCACCGACCCTGAACAAAAGCGCAAGATCATCGGCGGCGAATTCATTGCGGTCTTTGACGATGAAGCCAAGAAGATCTTCGAGGCCGAACGCAGCGCCGGCGAGGAAGTCGCCTGGCTGGTGCAGGGCACGCTCTACCCCGACGTCATCGAGTCGGCGAGCGTGCACGGGCCGTCCCACGTCATCAAGAGCCACCACAACGTTGGCGGTCTGCCTGCCGACATGAAGCTGAAGCTCATTGAGCCCCTCCGCGACCTGTTCAAGGACGAAGTGCGCCGCGTTGGCCGCGACCTGAAGATGCCCACCGAAATTCTGGAGCGCCAGCCATTTCCCGGCCCAGGGCTTGCTGTTCGCATCCTCGGCGAGATCACCCCGGACCGCGTCGCCATCCTGCAGGAGGCTGACGCCATCTGCACCGAGGAGATTCATCGTGCGGGTCTCACCACCAGGCTGTGGCAAAGCTTCGCCGTGCTGCTTCCGGTGAAAACCGTGGGCGTTATGGGCGACCAGCGCACCTATGCCTACACCTGCGCCATCCGCGCCGTGGAAAGCGAAGACGGCATGACGGCCGACTGGGCCGCGCTCCCATATGACGTTCTGCGCAGCATCTCCAGCCGCATCGTCAGCGAGGTCCGCGGCATCAACCGCGTCGTGTACGACATCACGTCCAAGCCGCCCGGCACCATCGAGTGGGAGTAGCGAGTTGCGTATCGTCTGGCGCGTGCTGCTGGTTTTGCTTACTTTCGTCGGGGTCGGCTACGCGACCATGCACCTGTTGATCGCCCACGGGGTGGCCCGGGGCACGCCGGAGTACAGCGTGCGTATGGGCGGGGCGCTCGGTGGCCTGTTCAGCGGAGGAGCCGCGGCGGTGCTGGTCGGCCTTGTTGTGTTGATGGCGGGCAGAACGCGTCGCTCGCCGGATGACGTTGACGGTGAGTAGCCCCTCCGCAATCGCGAGCAGCTAAACGGCTTCGCGCTTGCCGAAAATTGCCGTCCCCACCCGCACCGTGGTCGAACCCTCTTCGATGGCCACTTTGAAGTCGCCCGACATGCCCATCGAAAGCTCGCGCAGGCCAGGGAAGCGCACGCAATGTTCGTCGCGCAGCTCGCGCAGGCGGCGGAAGTAAGGCCGTGCTTTTTCGCCTTCAGCGTCCAGCGGCGGCACAGTCATCAGGCCGCTCACCTGCAAGTTCTGGAGCGGCGCAACGGCCTCCAGCAAAGCCCCAAGCTCTTCCGGGGCGATGCCGTGCTTGCTTTCTTCCGTGGAAAGCTTCACTTCAACGAGCACCGGAAGCACCTTGCCCGCAGCGCCTGCCGCGGCGTCCAGGCGAACCGCGGTCTTTGCTGAATCCAGCGTATCCACGGCTCCGAACAGCTCGGCAGCCTTGCTGGTCTTGTTGTTCTGCAAAGGGCCGATCAGGTGCATCTCCAGCCCGGGGAACTCCGCCAGATCGGGTGCCTTACCCTGCATCTCCTGCACGCGATTTTCGCCAAACAAGCGCTGGCCGGCCTCGTAGGCCTCCCGGATGGCGTCCACCGGGTGGGTCTTGCTGACGGCCATGAGGCGCACCTCGTTCGGTGATCGCCCGGCGCGTGCGCAAGCGTCAGCAAACTCCGCGCGCACCCGCTCCAGATTTGCCTGAATACTCACCACGTCAGTGTACGGGGCCAAACGCAGCAACTTGCCGCTTACCCGAAAGTTGCATCCACTTGGCCAATTTGCCCGTCTCACAAAGCAGGAGCGTTGGCCTTCGCGGCAACTTTCGGAGCCCCCACGGGTTACAGCCGCTGAGAGCCATATCGCAACAAGGAGTCCTTCAGATGTCCACGTCGTTCCAGCTCTACCCACTTATGCGTCGCAGCCTTCTTCTGGCTGTCTTCTCCGGCGCCGGGCTCGCCGTAGCCGGTGCGCAGACCCCGTCCACGGCAGCAGACGCCACGTCGCCTGCGCAGCCGGTCGCCTTCCAAACTGCCGCGGTTCCGTCGTTTTCGACCGGCACGGCCGCGCCGTTGTTCAGCTCGAGCGCGTCGTCCTCGACTGAAGGCTATGACCCGGCCCAGGCTGCCAACCAGCAGCTCGCTTCCGTAGAAAAGTTCAATATGCCGGGCGCAGAGGCTATGCAGTACGGCCAGCGTCGCCGCTATGGCGCGCCCCGCTATCGCGGCGGTAACACCAATGCAGACGGCTCGGAGAAGTACACCGGCTATGTTGGCGGCGGTTTTTCTTCGCCCGCGTCCTCGAACTTCAACTATGCGACGACGAGCTGGGGCGTTCAGGCCGGTGCCGGCCGCAACTTCAACCGGCACTTCGGCACCAACTTTGAATTCGATTACGACAAGTTCGGCATGACCAGCGCCACGCTGCAGAACCAGCAGAACCTATACAACACGATTTCGCTGGCCTACGATCCGAATGCGGCGGCGGATGGGTACATCATCTCCGGACTCGACGGCAACAACCATATCTGGTCTTTTTCGCTGAATCCCGTGTACAACCTGAAGTCGGGTGAGGGGCTGGGAGCCTATGTTACGGGCGGTGTCGGCTTCTATCACAAGGTCGCAAACTTCGAAGTGCCTGAAGAGGGCGAGTACTGCGACTACATCTACGGCTGCTACACCTATGTGTCGAATCAGGTCATCGACCACTACACCTCGAACTCGTTCGGCGTGGACGCAGGCTTCGGCGTTACCTACAAGTTCTCGCGTTTTGCCAACGAGCGATTGTACGGCGAGGTGAAATATGTGTACACCTTCAACTCCAATCGCCCTGGCGTCACGCTCGCAACCCTGAACAGCTCCAACATCGGTCTGGCAAACGACTTCCCCCAGAACAGCCTGCGCTCGGGCTATCTGCCGGTGAAGTTCGGCATCCGCTTCTAGTGACCATCACCGAAAGAAAAGGCCCGCTTCGGCGGGCCTTTTTCCTTGCTCGCAGCAGTCCGTCAGATGCCAACCGGGTAGGGCTTCTCGTGCAGCCCTTCGCCCTGGCTGCCAGTGCCTTTGCGTTCAAATAGCCCCTGCGTCAGGCTGAGCAGCCCGGTGTACCAGTAGCCGAGCACGAACAACAGCAGAAACGGCACGGTAAAAAAGTTTTCCGTGCTGATGGCATACCAGACTGTCCAGGCGAAGTAGCAGCCGATCAGCAGCTCAATCCACGGAATGATCCCGAGCCGTTTGCGGTACTTCTTGGCTTTCGACTTTTCGCCCTTTTGCTGAACGCTGTACTTTGGCGTGCGTGCAAACGCGCTCTTGATGCCGAACAACGCTTCCATCACGGCCTTGGTGTTGGTGATTGCGAGGCCCGTTCCCATGGCCATCAGGAAGGGCAGATAAATCACCGTCTTCCACCAGGTGCGCGGATGCAGCTCTTTCTGGCTCACCATGTAAAAGCTGGACACCGATGCGGTGGACGCGAGGAAAAGCGGCAGATCGATGAGCAGCATCTGCACCGGGCCCTGCCAGGAGCGGATGATCATCGCCGGCATCAGCAGCGTCGACAGAATGATCATCAGCGGATAGCTGATGTTCGCCGTCAGGTGATACCAGGCTTCCAGCTTGGTGTGGAACGGCGCATCGGACTTGAGCACCAGGGGGAGGATCTTCTTGCTGGTCTGGATGAGCCCCTTGGCCCAGCGTGCCTGCTGCGTCTTGAAGGCCGTCATCTCAATGGGCAGCTCGGCGGGGCACTCAACGTCCTGCAGGTATTTGAACTTCCAGCCCTTCAACTGCGCGCGGTAGCTCAGGTCTGTGTCTTCGGTCAGCGTGTCGTGCTGCCATCCCCCGGCCTCGGCGATGGCTTCGCGGCGCCACATGCCAGCCGTGCCGTTGAAGTTGAAGTAGACCCCGGCACGCGAGCGGCCACCGTGCTCCAGCACAAAGTGCCCATCCAGCAGAATGGCTTCCACCTGCGTCAGAAAGCTGTAGTCACGGTTCAGGTGGGTCCACCGTGTCTGCACCATGCCCACGCCGGGCTCCGCAAAGTGATGCACCACGCGCATCAGCCAATTGGGCGGCGGCACAAAGTCCGCGTCGAAGATCGCGACCAGGTCACCCTTGGCGCTCTTCAGCCCCTCTTCCAGCGCGCCTGCCTTGTAGCCGTAGCGATTGGTGCGGTGGAGATAGTGAATCGGCTGTGGCGCCAGTCCCTCGGAACCGGAGGCGTAACGGGCAACAACGCCCGCGGCGACGTCTTTGGTCTCGTCGGTGGAGTCATCCAGCACCTGGATCTCGAAGCGGTCACGCGGGTACTCAAGCCGGCAGCATGCATCAACCAGCCGGTCCACCACAAACTGCTCGTTGAACATCGGCAGCTGGATCGTCACAAAGGGCAGCTTGCCTTCATCGAACTGCGCCGTTGGCTCGGTGGAGTGGGTGGCGTTGCGCTTGTTGCGGTAATAGAGCCACACCAACTGGTAGCGATGCAGCCCATAAAACGCCAGGATCAGCATCACGATGAAATACGGCACCAACATCGCCACGTCGAAGCTGTTCCATCGGTACGCATCGCGAAACGTATGGTCCGCGTAGTGCGTTTTCCAGTAATGCCCCAGGCCACGTGTCGCGAAAAAGGCAAGCGCATTCAGCAGAGGGTGCAGGGAAGAGCTCCAGCGTTCAGGAAGAACGTTTCCATTCTAACGGGCACCGCCGCCGCAGCCACCCACAAACTCAGGGGTGCCCGGGCGTAGTCTCGGGCGGGCTCCTGGCCGCGATGGCGATCCATGGCGGGCGCGCACCAGTCCACCACAAGGACTGCCTGGCCCACATTGCGCCTGGTGAGTTCCCCATGGCGTTTCCTTTCCTTGTCGCATTGTGCTTGCCAGTCAACGTGGCACTGGCATAAAGTTTCCGAGCCGAAATAAAGAGCGTCCGGCGCGATCTCTACCGCACGGCGCGAAGATCATCATCTGCAACCAGACTGGGAGATCGATGCACAACCGAGATAGACGGTCCTTTCTTCAAAATGCGGGCACCTTGGGTCTCGCCGCCGCAATGCCCGCAACCATGTGGGGTCAGGGCTCTGCCACACCGACGCCAACCGAAGAGATGGCGCCTTCCACGCCGCCGCAGATCGCGAAGCCGAGCCACCCGGTCCGCTTCGGCGTTTGCGGCATGAGTCACGATCACATCTACGGCATGGTCGAAGCCATGATCCGCGGCGGCGGTGAGCTTGTCAGCGTGTATGCCGCTGAGCCAGAGCGCGGGGCCGCGTTCACCAAGCGCTACCCACAAGCCAAGCTCGTCAGCACGGAAGACGGGGTGCTCGCCGACAACAGTTTGCAGCTTGTACTCAGCTCCGCCATCCCCAACGAGCGCGCGCCCATCGGCATCCGCGCCATGCGTCACGGCAAGGACTATCTTTCCGACAAGCCCGGCGTCACCACGCTGGAGCAGCTCGCCGAGATCCGCAAGACGATCGCCGAGACCGGCAAGATCTTCGCCATCATGTACTCCGAGCGGCTGGAGGTAAAGGCCGCCGTGGAGGCCGGCTACCTGGTGCAAGGGGGAGCCATCGGCAAGGTCATCCAGACCATCAACATCGCACCGCATCAGATCACGCAGCGGCAGGGCGACGCCGGCGGTGGCACCGGGCGCCCCGAATGGTTCTGGCACCCCGAGCAGTACGGTGGCATCCTCACCGATATTGGCTCGCACCAGGTCGATCAATTCCTCTTCTACACCGGCTGCACGCAGGCCGAGGTGGTCGCGTCGCAGGTGTGCAATGTGCGCCACCCGGATCACCCGCAGTTCCAGGACTTCGGCGACATGATGCTGCGTGGTAATCACGGCTTCGGCTACGTGCGACTCGACTGGTTCACCCCTTTCGGTCTTGGCACCTGGGGCGACGGTCGTCTCTTCATTCTGGGCACGGATGGTTACATCGAAATTCGCAAGTACGCCGATGTGGCGCGCTCGCATACCGGCAATCATTTGTTTCTCGTCGACAAGAACTCCGCGCGCGCCTTTAACTGCAACAACGTCGTTCTGCCCTTCGGCCCGCAGTTCATCGCCGACGTTGCCAACCGCACACACGTTGCGCAGGACCAGACGCAGTGCCTGCTCGCCGCAGAGCTCGTCATCCGTGCGCAGATGCAAGCCACGCACGCCACCATCAGCTAAAACAGTCCACAGACTCGAGTACCCCAGCTCTCGCGTTTCAGACCTGGGCTTTCCAGAACCGCAAGCGGAGCGATCCATGAGCCTCGAACAGCCGAAAACACCGAACACCACAACACGCCGCAGCTTCCTCAAACGGTCCGCCGCCACTGCCGCTGCCGTGGGCTTCCCGACCATTCTTCCGGCCAGTGTCTTCGGGCAGTACGCCCCCTCCAAGCGCATCAACGTTGGGGCGATCGGCTGCGGACGCATCTCGCGCGTGCATGACCTGCCCGGCATTTGGCAGTTCGACAATGCGCGCATCATGGCCGTTGCTGACCTGTACGCCCCACGCGTTGATGAAGCCAAGCGCTACATCAACGAACATTACAGCAAAAAAACCGGCAACGCCTACGACGGCGTCACGGGGTACAGCAACTATCACGACCTGCTCGCAAACAAAGACATCGACGCTGTTGTCATCTCCACCCCCGACCACCAGCACGCCATCATCGCCGTGGATGCCGTACGTGCGGGCAAGGACGTCTACCTGCAAAAGCCGGCGTCGCTCACCATCGCCGAAGGGCGCTATCTGTCGGACGCCGTGCAGGCCTCTGGCCGCATCGTGCAGATTGGCTCGCAGCAGCGCTCATGGGTGCAGTTCCGCTACGCTGCCGAGCTTGTCCGCAACGGTCGCATTGGCGACCTGAAGCACGTGGAGATCGGCCTGCCCGGCGATCCGGCCGGTGGCAATCCGACACCCATGCCTGTGCCCACGGGCTTCCATTACGACGCCTGGCTCGGCTCAACGCCGGAGGCGACCTACACCGTCGACCGTGTGATGCCTCCCACAGGCTACGATCGTCCCGGTTGGCTGCGCATGGAGCAGTTCGGTGCAGGCATGATCACCGGTTGGGGCGCGCACCATGTCGATAGCGCGCATTGGGGCATGAATACCGAATACACCGGCCCGGTCGAAGTGTGGGGCAACGCCGAGTTCCCACACTACTCGCCCGACAAGCCCGGCCTTTGGGATGTCCATGGCAAGTTCCTGACGCACGCCGTCTACGCCAACGGCGTCACGATGGACATCTCCGGCGACTTCCCCAACGGCATCAAGTTCTACGGCACCAAGGGTTGGGTCTTCGTCACGCGCACCGAACAGACCACGCCCACGGATCCAGGCGGGCATCCGGTCGGCGGCAAGAAGGCGACTGGCCTCGACGCCAGCGAGCCCGCGATCCTCACCTCGGTCATCGGCCCGGATGAGGTGCATCTCTACAAATCTTCCGATCAGCACGGCAATTGGCTCGATTGCATCATCAGCCGCCAGGCCCCGATCTCGCCCGTAGAGATGGGTCATCGCGCGTGCTCTACCTGCCTCGTGCACCACATCGCCATGCACGCGGAAGGCAAGCACCTGCACTGGGACCCGGAACGCGAGCGGTTCCACAATGACGAGGCCGCGAACGCGCACCTCGCCCGGCCGCAGCGCGCGCCTTACACCTTCTCCGCGTAAGTTGCACAGCGGTGCATAGGCGCCGGCACCACCTCACGCTATAATCACCACATCACCCGCGCTGGAGAGTTGGCCGAGAGGCTGAAGGCGGCGGTTTGCTAAACCGTTATAGGACCAAAAGTTCTATCGGGGGTTCGAATCCCCCACTCTCCGCCAGTTTCAAGAAAGCTCCCGCACTCGGGGGCTTTCTTCCGTTTGCGAACTTCCGCATCCGCGTGGGATCCATGCGAAAGGAGATTCCGCTTTGACCAGATCCTCGTGGAAAAAGCTTCTCGCGGCTGCTTTGCTGGCCGCATGGCTAACGCACCCTGCGCAGTCGCAGGGAGTTGCGGCCAAGCCTGCGGCCGGGCAGCAGGACACCATCCCCGCGCAACGCTTCATGCAACCCGGGGATCTTGTTCCTTTGCTTGCGACCGGGCAGCGGCCCATGATCCTCCATGTAGGCCCGCACGTGCTCTATACCAAGGGACACATTCCTGGGGCAGAGTCGATTCAGGAAGCGGGCACACCCGAAGGCGCGCAAGCCTTGCGGAGGAGAGTCGCAGGGCTGAAGAAGGACCAGCCCATTGTTCTGTACTGCGGGTGCTGCCCCTGGGATCACTGTCCTAACGTTCATCCTGCCTACCAGGTATTGGCGGGCCTCGGGTTTACCAGAATCCAGGTGCTCTATCTTCCGGGAAACTTTGCCACGGACTGGATCCGCAAGGGGTTCCCCGTCGTAAAAGGTGGCTGAACGGGGTTTCGGGATCAGAAGCCCGGACCGTGTCCCTGCAATAGGAGATGGGCGCTCTCCGGGAGAGCGCCCATTCTTACATCCGCATTGCTGTTGTTATCTGCCCCACAGAGCCGTTCTGCCCCAAAGTGCTGTCGCACCCCAAAGCGCAGTGTCACTCTCATCTGCATTGGCACCCCAGAGAGCGGTTGCTCCCCACAGAGCCGTGGCAGCATCAGGTGTTCCTGCGCCCCATAGAGCGGTGGCGCCCCACAGGGCCGTGTTGGCCTGCGGTGTACCGGCGCCCCACAGAGCCGTTGCGCCCCATAGAGCCGTGTTGGCCTGGTTCGCATTGGCTCCCCAGAGTGCTGTGGCTCCCCAAAGGGCCGTGTTGCCCTGCGCAGCACCGGCACCCCACAGGGCGGTTGCGCCCCACAGAGCCGTCGCTGCATTCGGATTGCCTGCACCCCAGAGCGCCGTTGCGCCCCACAAAGCGGTGCTGCCCTGCGGCGTGCCTGCGCCCCACAGAGCCGTAAAGGCCTGCGGATCGCTGGCTCCCCAGAGAGCGGTTGCTCCCCACAGGGCCGTGTAGGCCTGCGGGTTGTTGGCGCCCCACAGAGCTGTCCTGCCCCACAGGGCCGTTGCGCCCCACAGAGCCGTCGAGCTTGAGTCAAACGCGTTGGCTCCCCACAGGGCCGTTGCTCCCCAGAGGGCGGTGTTGGCCTGCGGATTGGCCGCTCCCCACAGGGCCGTCGCTCCCCACAAAGCGGTCTTGCTGGTGGCGATACCCACCTGGTTGGTGCCGGCGACATACACCGCTACCGGCGATAACGCAGGTGCGCCCGTCGGGATGAAGCGGCCGTAGGCCTGCGCGTTCTGAATCGTCTTCTGCACATCCAGATACCCCGCGCCGACGGTGAAGATGTCGTCGTGCTCGGTGTAGCTGTTGCCGCTGTCACTGATGACATAGGTTTGCGGAATGACGTTCTTGTTGGCGCTGTACATCAGCAGAGCCTTCACCTGGTCCGGTGTCAGCACGCTGTCGGCCTGCAGCAGGTCAGCCACGGCGCCGCTGGCAACCGCGGTCGACATGCTGGTACCGCTGAGAGGGAAGTAGGTGGTCGACGCCGTGGAAGCGCCGTTGGCCACATACCAGGACAGAGGCGTGTAGAAGGTTGGGTTGTTGATTTGCAGGTTGGACCCAGGGGCCAGCAGGCTGGTCACCAGGTTGCCGGGCGCGATGATATCGGGCTTGACGACCTGATCGATAAAGCTGGGACCCTTGGAGCTGTAGCTGGCCATCTCATCGTCGTTCACCGTGGCCGTGTTCATGGGGTTGGTGGCGCCCACCGTGATCGCATACGGGTCGTTGCCCGGTGCGTTGATGGTGCCGTAACCGTGGTTGTTCAGGTTGTTGTTGCGGCCGTCGTTGCCCGCAGCTACCACCACCGTGATGCCGGCAGCCCACGCCTGCTCCACAGCCTGGCACAGCGGATCAAGGGTGTAGCTCTCGTAGATCGGACGACCCAGCGAGAGGTTGATGACCTTGATGTTGTACGTGTTTTTGAGCGCGATCGCCTGGTCGATGGCTGCGACCACGGCCGAGTCAGAGCCGAGGCCGTTTTCATCCAGCGCCCGCAGGTTGATCAGGTTCACTCCCGGCGCAATGCCGGTAAAGGTGCGTGTGTAGTTGGCGCCGGTGGAATCCTTGCCACTGCCCGCAATCAGGCCGGCCACGTGAGTTCCGTGTCCGTATCCGTCGGCGGTTGTGGTCTCCTTGGGAACGAAGTTCTGGCTGTAGACGATCTTGCCAGCGAGATCATCGACCGGGCTGATGCCGCTGTCGATCACCGCCACGCCGATGCCTTTGCCCGTGTAGCCCTTCGCGTTCGCCCATGTTGCATTGATGGGCTCAGCGGTGAACTCCGGGGTTGTGCCAATGGGAGAAACGGCGGCCTGGCTGACACCCAACTTGCGGTCGAGTGAAACAAAGGCAACGCCCGGACGGTTGGCGAGGGTTTCAAGACTCGAGCCGGAAACCATGGCTGAGACAGCGTGAATGGAGTGAATGCGGTGCGAAACAGGGCCGAAGGTACCGACCGCTGATACCTCCGCGTCAGAAGGATCGTTCGCGTATTGCACGATGACCGGAACAGACGACGCATCTGCGCTGCTGAGCAGGTCTACCGAGCATTTGGGATGATGACATGCGGCCGAAGCCGTGAAGGGGATCGAGATCGCTCCGGTGAATACCAGGGCGAAGCGGGACATACGGGACCAGGGTGACATGTACTGCTCCACAGAAGGATTTACCCATTCAACCTGGCCTTCATCGCTGATCAACGCGTTTGACAAGTGATAAAGCCCAGAGTGCCGAACGAGAGTATTGCGAGCCCGAAAACACACACCCACCGCACTGCCGAAGTCCCCGTCGAGACGCACAGGAGCCACGTCTGTTGTGACGTGCCTTTGCGAAATCACCGAAGTGATTGATCCGCAAATGCGCGCTACGACATAACGCATTGCATGAGGTGGTGTGTATGCTCACGCAAACGTACTACAACTTACGGGCCGCCTGATGGTTAATTTGTGTGGACGTCTAACACGACGGTTCCGCTCCCTGGTTACCCTCGCGTACACCAGAAAAGCGTTGTGCTCGGAGGCGTCCCTCTTCGTTCCGCGACATAAGTGCACGGGCCACAACGGCGTGCTCTGAGCTACATCGCATAGCTTGACCTTGCACTGGCTATCGATGCTTTTTCAGGCAAATCCTGCCTGCTGCAGCGTCTGCCTGTTGGCCCAGGGGGGGACTGCTGAAGCGGCCCTGCGCTATGCCGGGTGAGCGATGGGCGTTGCTCAAGTCGGCAGCAAGCGAGCTCACCTTAGGTGAAGCTCGGCAGGTCTCGGACCTTCAGCCAGTCCAACGGTGCTCCGCGTTGTTCCATGAATCGCGGCACTTACCACTCTCGTGCAATGACGGATGAGCGTTGGTGGTATGGGAACGGCCAAGTGTTCCCAATACGGTCAAAGGGTACCGCGAAGTCATGTTACCTGGCCCTTGTCACCCCACTCACACGATGAGCCTCACAGTGGATCCCACCCTCGTTCTCCAGCTCTTCGAGGCTGCGCAGTGACCGCTCACTACGCCACGCAGCCCCAAGGCTTTCACGAGAGATGACAGCCCAAGCTTCTGCCGGCGCTCGGCAGGGGCTGCTTGATGACCTCACGATCTCGTTGCCCCGAAAGGGCGAACAGAACTGTTGCACATAGGAACTCGGAACTCATGAATCCCACGAACGGTCGCACACTCCCCTCAACCTCGACACGCTCCCTGACGCCATTGATGGCGACAATTTCGACGAGCGCGGCTTGCGAGGCACGCGGCACGGCCGCGCAGGGAAGAAGTGTCTCTGCAGGTCGACGCGCTGGCGTGCCCGCAGACAAGAACGTGCTTCTGCGCTCGCTTGCGGCAGTCATCCTGTTGCTTCTGTCGGTTGTTGCGGGCGCACAGACAGCGGTTGTGGCCGGCTCCGTAACCACCTTCAACGGTGCCTTCGTGACACCGGCTGGCGTTGCTGCCGACGGTTCCGGCAATAGCTATGTGGTCACCGCGACCGGCGTGGTCTATAAGGAGACCCTAAGCTCCGGGGTTTACTCCGAAACACAGCTCTTCACCGTGCCCGGCGGTCTTGCCACCGCCATTGCAGTCGACAACACCGGGGCCAACATCTACGTCAGCACCGGGACGGGCAAGAGCGTTCTGCAGTTTACGGGCTCCGGCACCACGTACAGCGCGGGTACCAGTTTTACCGGGTTCACCAATGCCGCTGATGTCGCGGTCGACACCAAGGGCAACGTGTACATCGTGGACTCGAGCACGGGCAACCTGATCAAGGAGAGCATCGCCACCGCGACCACCCCGCCCACTTTCACCCAGGCAATCATTGGCACGACCACGACCAACCCGACGTTTATCAGCGTGGACACGCGGGGCAACGTGTTCACTGCCAATGCAACCGGAAATTTCCGCAAGTTCACCGGCAGCGGCACCGCCTATACGATGACGGCCCTGACGGTCAGTGGTGCGACCGCCATCACGGGCATGGGCGTCGATGCCAACGACAACCTCTTTTTTGCCGGCACCGGAACCAGCATCTACGAGGCTGCCCTGAGCAAGGGGGCCTACGCCACTGCCGTTCTGTATCCGTACAGCGCAACCGATCTGGCGACCGATCCTTCCGGCAACGTGTACGTCGTATCGTCAGGGACGGGAACCAGGCTTGGCTACGGTGGTGGGTATGTCAACTTCGGCTCCGTCGGGCCGGGTGCTCCGGCAACCCTGACCGTCGCAATCACCCTGACCTCCGGCGGCCCGGTCACGCTGGATAAGCCGACCGTTGTGACCCAGGGTCTCGCCGGCTATGACTACCAGCTTGCCAGTGGAGGCACCTGCTACTCGACGCAGAACGTTGGCGCCACGCTTTCCAATGGTCAAGTCTGCACGGTAACGGTGCAGTTCAACCCGCAGGCGTCCGGCTCACGCCTGGGTGCCATCAACGTCCTTTCCGGCGGCAAGATCATCGGCTCCGGCTACCTGGGTGGCGTCGGGTTCACGCCGTTGGCTGCCTACCAGGCAGTCACGCTGTTGAACACCATTGCGTGCCCTACGAACAGCACGGCGACGCCGCCCACGGCGTGCAGCGCCACCCTGCCCAACGGCTTGAACTATGGCCGTGGCATCACGGTGGACCCCGCCGGCAACGTATGGGTCGCCAACAGCCAAAGTAATCCCGGACAGATCCTGGCATTTGTCGCTACCTCGCGAAATCCCAACGTCAATTCGCAGGTTCCTTACTACGTCAACACCACCAACGGCTGCAACCCGGTCGGGACCGCCATCGACGGTCAGGGCAATGTCTTCTACACCTGCAACGGCGAAACCAACATCTACGAACTGCCCTTGGCAGACACGCTGCTCCCCACAGCCGCGCCCACCAGGTTGACCGCACTGAACGTCAACCCGGTGGCCATCCCCATCAGCTACGTCGACGTGAACGGCAAGACCATCAATTCCACCACCGACGACCATTTGAGCGCGGATGCGGCGGGCAATTTGTACCCCACCTCCTATACGCCGGAGTCCAATTACTTCCTCCAGGTTGCGGCGGGGAGTCATGTCGTTTCGGTACTTGGAAACGCTCCCACCGGAGCGCGCTTCGTCGGCGCCACCACGGACGCAAGTGGCAACACCTTTGCGCCGGATTACAACAACGGCATCCTGTACGAGTTGGCCGCGGGAGCAAGCACGCCCACCGTGCTGTACAACCTTGGGTCAACGACGGCGCCGCATGCCATCGCCGAAGACGCCGCGGGCAGCTTGTACGTCGCAACCACCATCCCCGGCACCACCGGCAGCGGCAGCTTCAACCTGCTTCGGTTTCCGGCAGGCAGCTACACCTCGGCCCCCGCCTCTCTTTCTGTGCCCGGCGGCGACAGCTTGTACATCACCCCGGACGGGGACTTCTACACGGTCTACAGCAACAGCACGCTGCAGGTGTATTCCCGCAGCTATTTCTCACTGAACTTCCCCAACACGGCTGTCGGCCAGACGAGCGCGTCGCAAACAGTAACGCTGGAAAACGACGGCACCGCACCGCTCACCATCTCGCCGCCTGCCACCAATCCCGGCGGCACCAATCCCAGTACGTCGATCAACTACACCTACGACTCAAGTTCGACGTGCCCGCCGCTGACGCCTTCGTCAACTTCGTCCTTTGTGCTAAATGCCGGCGCCAGCTGCACCCAGGTGGTGGAGTTCACCCCCACTGTTGCCAGCCCCAACGGCACCATCAGCGGCCAGGTGAAAACGACGGATAACTCGGCCAACGTTGCCGGCTCCTTCCAGTTCATCAATCTGACAGGCGTTGGCATCGCAGGGGCGCAAACCGTCACGGTCGCGAGCGTGTCCGGCACCCTGGGGCAGAACGCCACCCTCACGGCGACCATCAACGGCGGCGGTGTCATCCCCACCGGCGCTGTGAGCTTCGTCGTCGGCAGCAACGCGGCGGTAGCAGGCAAGTGCACCACATCCGGCAGCACGGAAACCTGCACCGCCAGCTATCCCACGTATCCGGGTCTGGTCGCGGGCGCAAACACCATCACGGTGTCCTCCGCAGCTGACACAAACTACAACGCGGGGACAGGCACAGGAACCCTGACGCTCGCCGCGGGCACTACCGGCAGCACCGTTGTCTCCTCCTCGACCAACAACACCTCGACCTTTGGCACCTCGGTCACGTTCACGGCCACGGTGACCTCCAATCCCGGTACCGGCGCACCCACGGGCACAGTCACCTTCTACGACAACGGCTCACCCATTGCGCAGAACGTGACGTTGACGCCGGGCAACGGCAACTCCAGCACGGCCTCTTTCACCACCACAACGCTGAGCGTCAATACCAGCGGGCACCCCATCACCGTGGGCTACAACGGTGCAACCAGCTACGCGGTTTCGACCTCGTCGGCCGTTTCGCAGATCGTCAACAAGGCCGCCGGCTACACCAACAACCTGACGGCCTCCACGGCCACCCCGGGCTACGGCGACCAGGTTACCTTCACGGACACGCTGCAGGTGCTTGGAGGCGTTGCGCCTACGGGTATGGTGACCTTCTACGTCGGCTCACAGCCGCTGGGCTCGGGCAACATCGACGGCACCGGCGTGGCCACGCTGAAGACGAACTCGCTTCCGGTCGGCAGCAACGACAAGATCACCGCGAACTACGGTGGCGACAGCAACTACAGCCCGGCCTCCGCCGTGTTGTTTGAGAACGTCAGCGCGGCGGCCGTCACCACCACCGACGGAGCCACGGGATCCAACACGTACGGCGCGACCAACACCCCGGTGACCGTGACCATTCCGTACGCGGGCGTGGTTGCACCGGTTGGGGATATCACGCTCTCTGACAACGCCTCCCCCAAGAACACAGTCACTGTGCATGCATCCACCTGCACCGCGGCCAAGCAGGTGCTCACCTGCACCATCACGCTAGCCACGGCCAACGAGCCCACCGGCAACAACACGGTGAACATCAGCGAGGCTTCAGAAGGCAGCACCGGCAACTATCTCGGCAGCAACGGCACGGGCACCATCGTGATCAGTGCGGCGCCGGCGACCACCACCGACAAGGCAACAGGTACCGGCAGCTACGGCGCTACCACAACCTCCGTCACGGTGACCATCCCCTACGGGGGCGTGGCCTCACCCACGGGCGACATCACGCTCTCTGACACTGCCAGCCCCAAGAACACCATCGCCGTGCATGCTTCCACGTGCACGGCGGCCGCCCACATCCTGACCTGCACCATCCCCCTGCCCACGGCCAATGAGCCGGTAGGCAGCAACGCGGTGAACATCAGCCAGGCTGCGGACACCAACTATCTCGGCAGCACGGGCTCCGGCACGGTCAACATCGGCCTGGCTGCGGCTACCACTGCGGACAAGGCCGCCGGCTCGAACACCTACGGCGTAGCCACCACCCCGGTCACCGTCACAATCCCGTATGACGGTGTTGCTTCGCCCACCGGTGACATCACGCTTGCCGACAGCGTGACGCCGAAGAACACGATCACGGTCCATGCCAGCACCTGCACGGCGGCCAACCAGGTCCTGACCTGCACCATCAACCTGTCTACGGCCACCGAGCCGGTCGGCAACAACGCCGTTACGGTGAACCAGGCGGTCGACAGCAACTACAGCGCCAGCAGCGGCGGCGGCACAATCGTCATCTCCGCGGCGCCCGCAACCACGACCGACAAGGCCAACGGTACCGGCGGCTATGGTTCGGCAACTACCCCCGTGACGGTGACCATCCCTTATGCGGGATCGACCGCGCCGACAGGCGACATCACGCTTGCCGATAGCCTTTCGCCCAAGAACACCATCACCGTGCACGCAGGCACCTGCAGCGCAAGCAACCAGACGCTCACCTGCACGATCAGTCTGCCGACCACGAACGAGCCGGTTGGCGGCAACACCCTCACAGTGAACCAGGCCGCCGACGGCAACTACAGCGGCAGCAGCGGTGGAGGCACGCTGACCATCAACGCGGCCGCCGTCACCACTACGGACAAGGCCACAGGCAGCGGCACCTATGGCGCGGCCACGACGGCCGTCACCGTCACCATTCCATACGCCGGCGCTGCGTCCCCCACGGGCGACATCACGCTCTCCGATGGCGCTTCGCCCAAGAACACGATCACCATCCACGCCAACGCTCCGGGCTGCAGTGCAGCCAGCCAAGTGCTGACCTGCATCATCACTCTGCCGACTGCAAACGAAGGCGGGGGCGCCAACACGGTCACCGTCAGCCAGGCCGTGGACACCAACTACGGCGGCAGCAGCGGCAGTGGCACCATCACCATCGGACCGGCTGCGGCCACGACCGCTGACAAGGCCAGCGGCACCGGCACCTATGGCGCGGTGAACACGTCTGTCACCGTGAGCATCCCCTATGCCGGCGTTGCGTCCCCTACCGGCGACATCACGCTGTCCGATAGCGCTTCGCCCAAGAACACGATTACCATTCACGCCAACGCCACGGGTTGCAGCGCCGCGAGCCAGGTGCTCACCTGCACCGTCGCCTTCCCCACGGCCAGCGAGGCGTTGGGCAGCAACACCGTGACCGTCAGCCAGGTGGCTGATGCCAACTACAGCACCAGCACCGGCGGCGGAACCGTCACCATCGGCCCCGCTGCGGTGACCACCAACGACAAGGCCTCCGGTAACGGCACCTACGGTGCAACGACGACAACTGTTGCAATCTCCATCCCCTACGCGGGCACAGCAGCACCCACGGGCGACATCACCCTGTCCGATAGCGCTTCCCCGAAGAACAGCATCACCTTTCACGCTTCCAGCCCCACGTGCGGTGCAGCCAACCAGATGCTCACCTGCAGCGTGGCCTTCCCGACAGCCAGCGAAGCGCTCGCCTCCAACGCCGTGACGGTCATCCAGGCCGGCGACAGCAACTACGCTGGCAGCACGGGCGGCGGCTCTGTTGTGATTGGCCCGGCTGCATCCACCGCCAACGACAAGGCCAGCGGCACGGGCACCTACGGTGCGGCAACCACCGCGGTCACGGTGACCATCCCGTACGCGGGCACCGCGTCCCCCACGGGCGACATCACGCTTTCCGATAACGCCTCGCCCAAAAACATCCTCACGGTCCACACCACCGCTGCCGGTTGCAGCGCTGCCGGCCAGGTGCTCACCTGCACCATCAACCTGCCGACCGTTAATGAAGCACTGGGCAGCAACGCCGTCACGGTCAGCCAGGCGGCGGACAGCAACTACAACACCAGCACAGGCACGGGCACCATCACCATCGGGCCGGCTGCAGCCACCACCGGCGACAAGGCTTCCGGCGCGAACACCTACGGTGCGAGCCCGACGTCGGTCACCGTCACCATCCCCTACGCCGGCAAGACCGCGCCGAGCGGTGACATCACACTGACGGACACCGCGAGCCCTGCGAACACGATCACGTTCAAGGCTTCCACCTGCACCGCGGCGAGCCAGAACCTCACCTGCACCGTCAACTTCGCCACCGCGAACGAGCCCGTCGGCAACAACCCGGTCGCGGTCAGCGAGGCCGGCGATACCAACTACGCCGGCAGCACCGGTGCGGGTACGATCAGCATCACCCCGGCGGCCGGATCCGCCAGTGACAAGGCCAATGGCACCGGCACCTACGGCGCTGCGACCACCACCGTCAACGTCACCATCCCGTATGCCGGCGTGACGCCGCCCAGCGGCAGCATCACCCTGTCTGACAACGCGGGCCCCAGGAACACGATCATGGTGGCAGCCTCAAGCTGCACAGCGGCCAGCCAGACCCTCAGCTGCGCTATCGTTCTGTCCACGGCCAATGAGGTGCTGGGCGCCAACACCGTCACGGTCACGCAGGCCGCGGACAGCAACTACGGCGTAAGCAATGGTGGTGGCACGATCACCATCGGACCGGCAGCAGCCACCAGCAACGACACCGCCAGCGGTAGCGGTACCTTCGGCGCGGCATCCACCCCGGTTACGGTGACCATCCCGTATGCGGGCAAGCTCGCCCCCACCGGCAGTATTACGCTTTCTGACAGCGCCAGCCCCAAGAACACGATCAACGTGGCGGCCAACACCTGCGGCACAGCCAACCAGGCGCTCACCTGCGTCATCAGCTTGCCGACCGCCAGTGAGCCGGTGGGCAGCAACGCCGTCACGGTGAGCCAGGTGGCGGACAACAACTACGCCACCAGCACCGGCGGCGGCAGCATCACCATCTCGCCCGCGGCCGGGTCCACCAACGACAAAGCCAACGGCACGGCCAGCTACGGCGCGGCGACCACCGCCGTTGCGGTCAGCATCCCCTACACCGGGACGGTATCGCCCAGCGGGCAGATCACGCTGGCGGACAAGTACGGTGACGCCATCGGCGTCGCGGCCAACACCTGCACCGCCGCTGCCGGATTCCTGAACTGCACCATCAACCTCCCCACCATCAATGAGCCCGTCGGCGGCAACCCCGTCACGGTCAGCCAGGCTGCGGACACCAACTACGGCGCCAGCAGCGGTGGCGGCACAGTCACCATCACCGCGGCCGCCGCCACCAACACAGACAAGGCCAGCGGCACCGGCAGCTATGGCGCGGCAACGACGTCGGTAACCGTCACCATCCCGTACGCGGGCAAGGCGGCACCCACGGGCGACATCACGCTCGCCGACAACGCCAGCCCCGTCAACACACTCACCGTCAAGGCTGCATCCTGTACCGCCGCGAGCCAGGTCCTTACCTGCACGATCAACTTGCCCACCGCGAACGAGCCGCTGGGCACCAACACCCTGACGGTCAGCCAGGCAGCCGACGGCAACTACGGCGGCAGCACCGGCACAGGTTCCATCGCCATGGGCCCGGCGGCCACCACCACGAACGACAAGGCCAACGGCACAGGCACCTACGGCGCAGCGACCACCGCGGTCACCGTCACCATCCCGTACGCGGGCACAACGGCGCCCACCGGTGATGTCACGCTTGCCGATACCCACAGCAACACGCTGACCGTGAAGGAATCCACCTGCACAGCGGCGGCTGGTACCCTCACCTGCACCATCAACCTGCCCACGGCCAATGAGCCGCTGGGTGCGAACCTTGCCCTGGTCAGCCAGGCCACGGACAACGACTACGCCGGCAGCAGCGGCTCCGGCACCATCACGATTAAGCAGGCGCCTGCTACCGCCGGCGATAGCGTCACCGGCAACGGCACCTATGGTGCGGCAACCACGCCCGTTACCATCACGATTCCGTTCGTCGGCCAGACCGCTCCGGCAGGCGCGATCACCGTCAAGGACAACAACGGCAACACCACGTCCAATACCACCTGCACCAGCACCAGCACCGCTCTCACCTGCACGGCGAATCTGCCCACGGCGAATGACCCCGTCAGCACCAACATCCCGCTCACGGTAAGCCAGGCGGCCGATAACAACTACGGTGGCAGCACCGGTACCGGCACGCTCGCCATCGGCAAGGCCGCGGCCACCACGGGTGACTCCGCCAACGGCACGGGCACCTACGGTGATGCGACCACCCAGGTCATCGTCACCATCCCGTTCATCGGTCAGACTGCACCTTCAGGCGCGATCACCGTGGCTGACAGCCTCGGCAACACCGCCACGATCCAGGCGTCGACCTGTGTCACCTCCGGCGGCGCGCTCACCTGCACCGTCAGCCTGAACACTGCCAACGAGCCCACCGGCAAGAACGCCATCACCGTCAACCAGGCCGGCGACGGCAACTACAGCGGCAGCTCCGGGTCCGGTTACGTCACCATCAACCCCGCGGGTTCCCGCGGCGATGACACTGCCACGGGCTCCGGCTCGTATGGCGCGCCGTCGACGCCCATCACTGTCGTGATCCCGTTCTCGGGTTCCACCTCGCCCACAGGTACCGTCTCGGTTGCTGACACGCTCGGCAACACGGTCGACATCCCCGCGGCAAACTGCAAGGCTTCGGCAACCGCGCTGGTCTGCTCCGCCACGCTGAACACCGCCAACGAGCCGGTTGGCAGCAACATCCTCATCATCGCGCAGGCTGCTGACCCGAATCACGCCAGCAGCACGGGCTCGGGCACCCTCAACATCGCCCCGGCCCCGGCCACCGCCAACGACAAGGCCACCGGGGCAGGGCAGTACGGCAACGCCACAACTTCTGTCACGGTCACCATCCCGTACACGGGCGTCACCGCCCCGGGCGGCGCTGTTTCGGTCACGGACAGCCTTGGCAACACGGCCACCGTGGGGGCCTCCACCTGCTCTTCCGCGAGCCAAACCCTCACCTGCACCGTCAACCTGCCTACCGCCAACGAGCCGCTCGGCTCCAACACGGTCACCGTGGCGCAGGCCGCAGACACCAACTACAGCGGAAGCTCCGGCTCCGGCACGGTCACCATCACCACCTCGCCGGTCAGCCCCGTCGGCAACACCTCGTCCGGTGTGCAGAACGTCACCATCACCCAGGGCACGGCGTCCACGCTGTTGACGGCCACCCTGGCCTATGGCGGAGCCATCCCGCCCTCCGGCACGGTGACCTTCACCGTCGCTGGCGGCTCGCCGGTCACCGCAACGTGCAGCGCCGGCGCATCGCCTGAAACCTGCACCGCCATGTACCCGACCGACTCGCTCGCGATCGGTACCTACACCATCACCGCCAACGAAGCCGCCGACGCCAACTACACCGCCGGCACCGCCACAGGCACGCTCACCGTAGCCGCCGGTTCGGTCAGCCCGATCCTTGACTCCATCAGCTACGTCGGCAACGTGCTGATCACGGCCGGTACGCAGAACGCCACGCTGACGGCCAACATCACCTACACCGGCCCTGTACCCACCGGCGCGCTTACCTTCAACCTGCCGGGCGGCACGCCGGTGACGGCAACCTGCACCTCGGGTCCGTCACCGCTGGCCTGCACGGCCAGCTATCCGACGGCCTCGCTCGCGCCGGCGACCTATGTCATCACCGCACTGGAAGCCGCGGACAGCAACTACCCGCAGGGTGAAGCGACGGCTCTCCTTACCGTGGCGGCAACCGCGTCCACGCCTGTCTCGCCGATCCTGGCGACGGGCAGCTACGTCAACAGCGTGCTGGTGCCCTACGGCACGGCCAGCGCCAGCCTCTACGCGACCATCGTCTTCAACGGTCCGCCCCCCACCGGCGCGGTGACCTTCACCGTGATTGGCGGCACAGGCGCGACAGTACAGGGCGTCTGCACCTCGGGCTCTTCGCCCATGACCTGCACGGCCAACTACCCGACGGCCACGCTGGGCATCGGTGGCTACAAGATCCAGGTGAACGTCGCTGCGGACTCCAACTACCCCGCCGGCAGCGCCATCGGCACCCTCACGGTCAGCCAGGTTGCCGCTTCAACCACTGACGTCGTCACGGGCTCCGGCAACTTCGGCGACCCGACCTCCCCCGTAACCGTCAGCATCGCCTACGCGGGTGCGCTCGCTCCTACGGGCGCCGTCACCGTCACCGACAGCCTTAACAACACCGTCACGGTCCAGGCCTCGGCCTGCACCGCCGCAAACGGCGTCTTGACCTGCCCGGCGAACCTGCCCACCGCGAACGTTCCTGTTGGCACCGACAACGCCACCGTGGCCCAGGGACCGGATGCGGTCTACGCGGCCAGCACCGGCAAGGGCTCGGTCACCATCGGCAAGGCCACCGCCACCACGACGGATAGCGCATCTGGCGCCGGCACCTTCGGCGCCGCCACAACGCCCGTCACCGTCACCATCCCGTATGCCGGCATCACGGCACCCACGGGCGCCATCACGGTGTCGGATAGCTTCAACAACACGGCGACCATTCCTGCCACCAACTGCACGGCAGCCAATGGCACCCTGACCTGCACCACCAACTTTGCAACCGCCAACGAGCCGCTCGGCAGCAATCCGCTCGCGGTCACCCAGATCGGCGACAGCAACTACACCGGCAGCACCGGTAACGGCACCCTCACCATCAACCAGGCGGGCGCCACCACCGGGGACACCGCCACCGGCACCGGCACCTACGGCGCGGCGAACACCGCCGTCACCGTCACCATTCCCTACGTCGGCTCCACGGCACCCACGGGCGCCATCACCGTTGCCGACACCCACAACAACACCGTCAGCGTCCCTGCGGCCGCCTGCACCACGGCCAGCGGCACCATCACCTGCACGGTGACCCTGCCCACAGCCAGCGAGCCCACCGGCGCGAACACGGTTAACGTCAGCCAGGCCGCCGACAGCAACTTCCTCGGCAGCACCGGCACCGGCACGGTCACCATCAATAGGGCTGCAGCTACCAGCGGTGACACCGTCAATGGCTCAGGGTATTACGGCGGCGCAAGCACCCCGGTCACCGTCACTATCCCGTACGTTGGCCAGACGCCTCCCAGCGGCCCCGTCACGATCAAGGACAACAATGGCAACACCGTTACCATCACGTCTCCTGCGACATCCTGCACCGCCGCAGCCGGCGTGCTCACCTGCCAGGCGAGCCTGACCACCTCGAACGACCCTGTCGGCACCAATCCCATCACCGTCACCCAGGCGGGCGACAACAACTACAGCGGCAGCACCGGAACCAGCACCAGCATCACCATTGCCAAGGCTCCGGTCACCACCGGCGACACGGCCACGGGCACCGGTGTCTACGGCAGCGCGACCACTACCGTCACGGTCACCATTCCGTACGCGGGCGTCGATGCCC
The DNA here is from genome assembly GCA_965198515.1 of Granulicella sp. Taxonomy (GTDB): domain Bacteria; phylum Acidobacteriota; class Terriglobia; order Terriglobales; family Acidobacteriaceae; genus Granulicella. Next base: position 448,053 of record CBDAPO010000005.1, read on the forward strand.
CGACCGGTTCCATCACGCTTACGGACACGCTCGGCGAGACCGTAACCGTTCCTGCCTCCAGCTGCACCGCAGCCGCCGGCGCACTCACCTGCACCGTTACCTTCCCGTCCGTCAGCGAGAGCGTCGGCAACAACCCGATCACGGTCACGCAGGCTGGCGACAGCAACTATCTCGGCAGCAACAGCAGCAGCACCAGTTCGAGCTCCACGATCACCATCAACAAGGCCGCTGCGGTTCCTGACTCCGCCACCGGAACAGGGAACTACGGTGTGGCCACCACCCCGGTGACGGTCACGATTCCGTTCACGGGTGCGGCACCCACTGGCACCATCACCCTGGCGGACACGCACGGCAACACCGTCACCGTCACCAGCTGCACCACGGGCTCCGCGACGCTTACCTGCACGGTAAATATCTCTTCGGGCACCGACCCTGTCGGTTCGAATGCCCTCACCATCAACCAGGCAGCTGACGCAAACCACGCCGCCAGCACCGGCACGGGCACGCTCACCATCAACAAGGCCCTGGTCACCACCACGGACAGCGCCAGCGGCACCGGCACCTACGGTGCGCCGAACACGCAGGTCAGCATCACCATCCCGTTCGTCGGCCAGGCGGCTCCCACCGGCGCCATCACCGTCACGGACACCCACACCAACACCGTCACGATCGCGGCTTCCACCTGCACACCGACCAGCACGACGCTTACCTGCACGGCAACCCTGCCCACGGCGAACGAGCCCGTCGGCGGCAACACCGTCACGGTGAACCAGGCTGGGGACGGCAACTACAGCGGCAACTCCGGCACCGGCACGGTGACCATCGGCAAGGCTGCCGCTACGGCAACGGACACCGCCAGCGGCATCGGCACCTACGGCGCTGCAACCACGGCCGTCACGGTCAACATCCCGTTCGCGGGCGTGGCCGCACCCACCGGTGCCGTCACCGTGACGGATAGCCTCAACGAGACGGTCACCGTCCAGGGATCCACCTGCACGGCGGCCGCGGGCGTCCTTACCTGCACCGTCAACCTGCCCACGGTCAACGAGCAGGTCGGCAGCAGCAACGTCACGGTCAGCCAGGCTGGTGACGACAACTACACCGGCAGCACCGGCACGGGCACCGTCACCATCAACAAGCCCGGCGCCGCCACAGACACCGCCACCGGCTCGGGCACGTATGGTGCCGCGACGACCGCCGTCACCATCTCCATCCCGTACACGGGTGCGGCGCCCACCGGCACCATCACCCTGGCGGACACCCATAACAACACCGTCAACGTGGCAGCTACGGCTTGCACCGCTGCGAACAACACGCTGACCTGCCCGGCTGTTCTGCCCACGCTGAGTGAACCTGCCGGCGGGAACACCGTCACCGTCAGCCAGCTTGCCGACCCCAACCACGCGGCCAGCACCGGCACCGGTACCATCACGCTCGCCAAGGCACCGGCGACCACGACCGACACGGCCACCGGCACCGGTACCTACGCCGCCGCCACCACCGCCATCACGGTCACCATCCCCTACGTCGGGCAGACTGCACCCACCGGCGCCGTCACGGTCGCGGACAGCTTTGGCGGAACTGCCACGGTTGCCGGCACCACCTGCACGGCCGCTGCCGGGACGCTGACTTGCACCATCAACCTCGCCACGGTCAACGAGCCGGTCGGCAGCAACCCGCTGACCGTTACCCAGATCGGCGATAGCAACTTCCTCGGCAGCACGGGCACGGGCACGGCCACCATCAACAAGGCCGCCGCCGGCGCTGACTCCGCCACGGGTACGGGCACCTACGGTGTGGCGACCACCCCGGTCACCATCACCATCCCGTACACCGGCGCGGCGCCTACCGGCAGCATCCTGCTTGCCGACACGCACAACAACACTGTGACCGTGGCCGCCACCGCCTGCACCGCGGCCAACGGCACGCTCACCTGCAACACCAACCTGTCCACCGCCAACGAGCCTGTCGGCGCGAACGCCGTCACCGTCAGCCAGGCAGCCGACGCCAACCACGCCGGCAGCACCGGTACCGGCACCGTGACCATCAACAAGGCACCCGCCACCAGCACGGACACCGTGACCGGTACGGGCACCTACGCGGGCGATAGCACGCAGGTTACGGTCACCATCCCGTACACCGGCGCGGCGGCTCCCACGGGCGCCATCACCGTCTCTGACAGCCTGGGCAACACGGTCACCATCCAGGCCTCCAGCTGCACCGCCGCCGCGGGCGTGCTCACCTGCACGGCGGCGCTGCCCACCGCCAACGAACTCCTGGGAAGCAACCAGCTCACGGTCGCCCAGGCACCGGACGGCAACTACAGCGGCAGCACCGGTACCGGTGCCGTCACCATCAACAAGCCCGGCGCCAGCACGGGTGACACCGTCACCGGCTCCACCACCTACGGCTCGGCGTCCGCTGCCGTCACCGTCAGCATCCCCTTCATCGGCAACACCGCTCCCACCGGCGCGGTCACGCTCACCGATAGCCACGGCAACACCGTGACGGTACCGGCTTCGGCCTGCACCGCGGCCAAGGGCGTGCTCAGCTGCAACGCCAACCTGCCCATGGTGAATGTGCCCACCGGCACCGACACCATCACGGTCGCGCAGGCCGCTGACGCCATCTTCCCGGGCAGCACTGGCACGGGTGCCGTCACAGTAGCCAAGGCTGCCGCTACGGGCGGCGACACCGTTACCGGCTCCGGCAACTTCGGCGTCGCCACCACGGCCGTCACGGTCACCATCCCCTACGCGGGGGCCACGGCGCCCACCGGCGCCATCACGGTCGCCGACAGCAACGGCAACACGGTCGCCGTGCAGGCCTCCACATGCACCGCGGCGAAGGGTGTCCTGACCTGCACCGCTAACCTGCCCACGGCTACTGCCGCCATCGGCACCGACAACCTCACCGTCAGCCAGGCGGCCGACGCCAACTACAGCGGCAGCACCGGCACCGGCGCGGTCACCATCGGCAAAACCAAGCCGACGCTTACCGCACCCACCGTCGCCCCGCTGAACGCCGCCTTCGGCACCTCGGTCACGATCACGCAGACGGTCCCCGCGGGCGAAACCGGTACGGTGACCTTCTACAACGGCACCACCGCTCTGGGTACCGCCACCATCGCGAATGGCGTCGCCACCTTCACCACTTCCGCTCTTCCTGTAGGCACGGCCACCATCACCGCCACGGCAAACGGCGACAGCAACTACGCTGCCTCCACGTCGCCTTCGGTGACCGACAACGTCGCCTCCACGACCACCACCGTCGCGCTCACCTCGTCGCAGGCCGCCACCACCGTCGGTGCCAACGTCACCTTCACGGCGACAGTCACCACGCCCGGTACGGCAACCATCGCGGGCACGGTGACGTTCTATGACGGCGCCACGGCCATCGGCAGCGCCACCGTCACAAACGGCGTCGCCACGGCCAGCACGGCAACGCTCGCGATCGGCACCCATGCCATCACCGCAACGTTCACCCCGGCCAGCGGCAGCACGCTGACCACGGCAACATCGGCAGCGGTTTCGCAGGTGGTCAGTGCGGCGGTCTCCAGCATCACGCTGGCCTCGTCGCAGAACCCGGCCATCGTCACCCAGTCCATCACCCTGTCCGCGACGGTGCCCACGTCCATCCCCGGCGTTGCACCCTCTGGCAAGGTGACCTTCTACGACGGCACAACCAGCATCGGCACGGCGCAGCTCAACGCGTCCGGCGTCGCCAGCCTGCCAATCTCTACCCTCACGGGTGGCTCGCACAACATCACCGCCGTCTACGCCGGTGATGCGAACTACGCCACCTCCACCTCGCCCATCGTGGCGCAGAAAGTCGCCGACTACACCATCGGCAACACCACGCCGGCCATGAGCGCCGATCCCGGTGCCGCCGCTGCCTTCAACATCACCGTCACCCCGGTAGGCACCATCGGCTTCAGCGCGCCGGTCGTCCTCACGGTCACGGGTCTGCCGGCCAAATTCAGCGCAGCGTTTGGGCAGGGCACGGTCACCCCGGGTTCGGCCACCGCCTCCACCACCATGACCGTGCAAACCTTCGCACAGGCCCTCACGGCCATGGAGCATGAGCAACACATCAAGACGCTGGAAACGGCCGCTGCCTGGGCCTGCCTCTTCCCGCTGCTCGGTCTGCGTCGCGTTCGCCGTCGCCTGCCGAAGGCTCTGCTGATGTTTGCTCTGGTGCTTGGCTCCTTCGGCGTCATCGCTCCGCTCACCGGTTGCGGTGGCGGCTACTTCGGCCCGCAACCCGCCAGCTACACACTCACCGTCACTGGCACCAGTGGCACACTGCAGCGCACCACCACCGTCACCCTGAACGTTCGCTAACGTCTCCCGGGGAGCCTCCGGGCTCCTCCTGAGGCGCAGCGGTCCCAGCTACTCCGCAGGCTTTGAGGATTCGATGAAAGGTTTGTCCACAACTAAATTGCTCGCCGCTGTCTTGCTTTGTGGCGCTTCCATGGCGCATGGGCAAGCTTCGGGTTCAGCCCCTTTTGGCCTGGAAGCCGGCCAGGCACCACCCCTGCAGGTCGGCCTGCAGATCCAGGCCACGCACGCCAACGCGCCTCCAGGCCAGTGCGGCTGCTTCTGGATGGAAGGCGGCGGCCTGCAGCTCGTCCGCTCGTTCTGGCCCAACGTAAGCGTCGTCGCTGATGTGTATTACGGCGCCAACGGAGCCATCAACAACACCGACGAGCAGCTCAGCATCTTCAACTACGTCCTCGGCCCGCGCTACAACTACCGAACCTCGACGCGCTACACGCCCTACGGTCAGGTCCTCGGCGGTGCGTCGCACGTCTCGTCCAATTACTACGCTTACAAATCCGGCGAAACAGCGGTGGCGTTGCAGGCCGGCCTGGGTGTAGAAACCAACCTCAAGCGCCACTATTCCGTCCCGGTAGAAGCCGACTGGGTGTACTCACGCGCGCTCAATGGCGTCAACACTCACCAGAACAATCTGCGCGTAGGCTTCGGCATCATCTACCGCTTCGGCCCAGGCTAAGCACGGGGCAGCGCCAACAACGAACAGGGCGGCCGACCATTCAGGCCTGACCGCCCCACAACCACAAGCAACAACTCACTGGCGTGCTTACTTCTGCACCCCAAACGTAAACACCGTTTCCGAGCGCATCGTCTGTCCCGGTTTCAGCTCCGTTGACGGAAAGTTCGGCTGGTTCGGCGAGTCAGGGAAGTGCTGCGTTTCCAGGCAGAACCCCGCATTCCGGCCATACGCCGCGCCCGAAGCGCCATGCGTCGAGCCATCCAGAGAGTTTCCTGAGTAGAACTGAACGCCCGGCTCTGTCGTGGTCACGGTCAGCGTGCGCCCACTTGCGGGATCGACGACCTTCGCTGCCAGGTGCATCCCCGCGCCGCCGTTCAGCACAAAGTTGTGGTCGTAGCCACCGCCAATCTTCAGCTGATCGTTCGCATCATGGATATGCGCGCCAATTGCCGTCGGCTGTCGCAGGTCGAACGGCGTTCCTGCTACCGGTGCAAGCTGTCCCGTCGGGATCAGCGTGCTGTTCACCGGCGTGATCCGGTCCGCGGGGATCATGATCTTCTGGTTCAGCACCGTGCCGCTGCCTTCGCCTGCAAGGTTGAAGTACGTGTGGTTCGTTAAATTCAACACGGTGGGCTTGGTTGTCGTCGCGCTGTAGTCAATCTTCAGCGACCCGCCCTCCAGCGTGTAGCGCACATGCGCTGTCAGCTGCCCCGGAAAGCCCATGTCGCCATCCGGGCTCACCAGCGTCAACTCCACGCCATTGGCGGTCTTCTGCCCAGTCCACACCTTGCGGTCAAAGCCCGTGGTTCCACCGTGCAGCGCGTTGCCATGGTCGTTTGTCGGGATGTGGTACGTCTGCCCGTCCAGGGAAAACGTCCCCTTCGCAATACGATTGCCGTACCGCCCCACAACGGACCCCATGTAGGTCTTGGTGTCCGCCTGGAACCCGGCAAGGTCCCTGTAGCCAAGAATGACATCGGCCTTTTTGCCGCTGCGGTCCGGTGCCTCCACGCTCACAACGTGCGCGCCAAAGTTTGTAATCCGGATCGTCAGGTCGGCATCGGTCAGCGTGTACAGCTCCACCGGCTTTCCGTCCACGTTGCCCCAGGGCGCAACCGTCACAGCGCCATGGGCAAGGGGAGCAAGGGCAAACAGCGACGTGGCAAACAGCGAAAGTCTCATTCGGTCTCCGTAGGCAGAAAGTGTACTGCGGTCGCGCAATGTTTGGCGCTGCATCGCCCTTGTCACGCAGCGATGCAGCGCCGGGCAGACACCTTACCGCGTCTGCCCGGCAGCGGCCGGTGCTCCGCGGCCCGTCAATTCGCGGATCAGGTCCACCTCGCGCTGCCGGTACGGCGTGTCGTCCTGCCGAAACACCTCATGGAACCAGATGGTCGGCGGCCGCAACGTGTACGGCCGTTCCCATGAGTCCCACGGCAGGTACGTCTGCGTCTTGCCCGCCACAAACCCCCAGTTGATCGCCGCAACATGCAGACGCTTCGCCAGCGGAAGAATCGTGTCAAAGGTGCTGCCATTGCCGCGCGCCATGTACTCGGTGCAGATCAAGGGCCGGTGCAGCGCCTGCAGTTCCTTCACCCGGCCCTCGAAGCCTTCCGGCCAGTCGTAGTTGTGGAACGAGATCACATCCGACTCGCGCAACTGGATCCTTGTCGTCGCGCTTTCCCGGTCAGGGTGCACCCAGTCACCTTTCCACACACCGCTGGTCAGCGGCTGCTTCGGGTGCGCCGCCCGTGCCCACTCAAATACCCTGGGCAGCAACTCATCCACGCGTCGCACCTTGGCCTCGGCATCCTCGTGGAAGCGATCGTCGTTGGTGTTGTCAGGCTCATTCCACACATCCCAGCCCAGCACGCGGTCGTCATTGGCAAACGCACCCACCACGCCCTGCACATAGGCTTTCAACTCCGGCTCCACGGCCGGATCCAGCAGCCGCTGCTGCCCAGGGCTCTGCACCCAGCCGGAGTTGTGCACGCCTGGGATCGGCGGATGTTGCGGGCCAAGATGCGGGTTCGGCTCCCAGCACGAATCAAACAGCACCAGCAGCGGACGGATATGGTGCTTGTTCGCAATGGTCAAAAATGCGTCCAGCCGCTGCTGAAAGCCCTTCGGGTCACTCGTCCAAAGCTGGTCCTGCAAAAACACCCGCATCGTGTTCATGCCAATCGACTCGCCCATGCCCAACTCCTTGTCGTTCAGGGCAGGGTTGAAGGTCGCGGCTTGAAACATCTCCAATTCGTTGATCGCGTCGGAGGGGACGTAGTTGGCGCCCACCAGCCAGGGCTGCGCGTCGTACCAGTCCTGCGCCTTGGCCTCACTCCATCGTTGACTTGCGGCAGGCGCTTCCGCAACGCAGGTCATCGTCCACAACAGCAGGCAACAGATCAGCCGGTTTTTCATCGAGGCTCCTTGAAATGGGCTGGACCAGAATGCACGAAAGCCACCCGTGCATGCAAAGCGACGGCTTCTGGACCCGGTTTCCCGTTCACCCGCGCAGCTTGGGCGGCCTGGCCGTGGACTGCCGGACCAGCAGTTGCGGCACCACCACATGGTTCATCTCCACCCGCTTCTTCGGTCCCGCATCGCGCAGACGCAGCAAACACCGGAAGGCTTCCGCCGCCATCTCGCCACGTGACACCGCCAGGGTGGTCAACGCCGGCTGCGTATACGCGCTCAACTCAATGCCGTCGAATCCGACCACGGAGATGTCCTCCGGGATGCGCAGGCCTGCCTCGTGAATCGCGCCCATGGCCCCGATCGCCGTCAGATCGTTCGAGGTCAGCACCGCCGTGGGCTGGCGCTTGCCCCCTTGCAAAATGCGCTGCATCGCCCGGTGTCCGCCTTCCACGCGGTGGTCGCCTTCCTGTTCCCACCACGCAGGGTCGTTCTTGCGCCCGTGTTGTCGAAGCGCCTTACGGAAGGCTTCGGCACGCATCTGCGCGGAGCGCAACGAGAGCGGTCCACTGATGAACCCAATGCGCGTGTGCCCCAGGGCAAACAGGTGCTGCATGGCCGCACGCACGCCGGCCTCGTAGTCCACGCGAATCACGCTGGTGCGCGAGGACTGCGGCTGCACATCCATAAACACCAACGGGATCTCTCGTTTCGAAAGGCTGGCCACCAGGTGGTCGCCCATCTCTGACGTCATAACGGCCACGCCGTCCACCTTGCGCTGCAGCATGCGCGTCACGCACATCGCCATCCGCTTCGGGTCGTAGTTGGTGTTGGCGATCAGCACCTCCTGCCGGTGCTCCACCGCAATGTCTTCAAACGCCTTCACCAGCTCCGGGAAGTACGGGTTCGTGATGTCGGAGATGATCAGCCCAAACAAGCCGCTGCGTCCTGACCCCAGGGTCCGTGCATTCACATCGGGGTAGAAGTTCAACGCTTCCACCGCCTTGCGCACACGCTCCGCCGTTGCCGGCGACACAAAAGCCGTTCCGTTGATCACACGCGAGACAGTCGCGGTCGAAACGCGGGCGCGGCGGGCAACGGCTGCGATATTCATGGCTCCATCATCCCGGATTCTCCGATGCCGTGCGCGCGCCTCCCTCGGCCTGCCCACCGCACAGGCGCACGGGCCGCCCCCGGTCTCGTACACAAGCCCCGCCTGCGAAACCGCTTACACTGGGCAGCGTAGCCGTTCATGGGGTGACACTGGGACATCGCTCCCCGCTCTCCACATGCTGCCTTCGGGTACGCTGAACACGCCGCACTGGCCAAGGGAGTCCGTATGAGCAACGCGTCCAAGCACGAGATCTGGTTCATCACCGGCAGCCAACACCTTTACGGCCCCCAAACGCTGGAGCAGGTGGCCACCAACTCGCGCACGATCGCCCAGTCGCTCGATGCCGAAGCGGCCATCCCCGTCAACATCGTGTGGAAGCCCGTCGTGAAAACCGCTGACGAGATCCTTGCCCTGTGCCGCGAAGCCAACAACGCCAGTCAGTGCATCGGCCTGGTGCTGTGGATGCACACGTTTTCGCCCGCAAAGATGTGGATCGCCGGCCTGCAAGCGCTGCGTAAGCCGTTCCTCCATCTGCACACCCAGGCCAACGACAAGCTCCCCTACAGCACCATCGACATGGACTTCATGAACCTGAACCAGGCCGCCCACGGCGACCGCGAGTTCGGCTTCCTCACCGCGCGCCTGCGCCTCGCACGCAAGGTTGTGGTCGGTTTCTGGCGTGACCCGGAAACGGTTGCCGAAGTCGCCACCTGGACCCGCGCTGCACTTGGCTGGCACGAGTCGCAGCACCTCAAAGTGGCGCGCTTTGGCGACAACATGCGCAACGTCGCTGTCACCGAAGGCGACAAGGTCGAAGCGCAACGCGTCTTCGGCTACCAGGTCAACGGCTACGGCGTCGGCGATCTCGTCGACCGAATGAATGGGTTCAGCGACGCCGAGGTGCAACAACTCATCGCAGAGTACCGCGAGCAATACAGCATCGCCTCCGCCCACGACAGACCCGACTCCCTCGCCGTCGCCGCGCGCATCGAACTTGGCCTGCGCGCCTTTCTCACCGAGGGCGGCTTCGGTGCTTTTACGGACACCTTTGAAGACCTCCACGGCCTCGGCCAGCTTCCCGGTATCGCCACCCAGCGCCTCATGGCCTCCGGCTTCGGGTTTGGTGGGGAAGGGGACTGGAAAACCGCTGCCCTGGTCCGCATCATGAAGGTGATGGCCCAGGGGCTGCCCGGCGGCACCAGCTTCATGGAGGACTACACCTACGACCTGGCCGGCCTTTCGGACTCCAAGGTCCTCGGCTCGCACATGCTGGAAATCTGCCCCACGATTGCAGCAGACAAGCCCAGCCTGCAAGTGCATCCGCTCGGCATCGGCGGAAAGGCCGACCCCGTCCGCCTCGTCTTCACCTCGCCAAGCGGCCCCGCCGTGGTGGCGTCCATCGTCGACATGGGCAGTCGCTTCCGCATGATCGTTAACGAGATCGACGTGGTGACGCCCGAGCATGACCTGCCCAGGCTGCCGGTCGCCCGCACACTCTGGCTGCCGAAACCCAATCTAAAAATCGCTGCGGCCGCCTGGATCTACGCCGGCGGCGCTCACCATACGGGCTTCTCGCAAGCGCTCACTACGGAGCACCTGCGCGATTTTGCCGAGATTGCCGGTGTGGAGTTCGTCACTATCGACGCCGAGACCCGTATCCCGGCGTTTCGCCGTGAACTGCACTGGAGCGACGCCGCTTACAAGCTTGTGTAGGCAAGGGCCCGTTCATCGCTGGAAGGTTCTGCATGTGTCGTTGCGAGCATGGACCTTCTGGTAGGCCAGGTGCTCTTCCCAGGCCGTCCGGCAAGGCCCGTTCCGACACTCAGGATCAGCGGGGAAGTCCTCGCGCAGTGGCATCTGCACCCCGGTCTACCAGGTGCATCGGCAGCATCGCGGCGTTACGTTCGTTCACCGGTCGGCCCCTGCCCATCGTTGTTTCGGCAAGGGCATGCGCCGGTGCACCCATCTGCACGGGTAACAGGAACCGGAAGCCAACGCGCGGCACGGTTTCCACATACATCGGCTCGCGTGAGTTGTCCTTCAGCGCCAGTCGCAGCCGACGCATGGCGCTGTTCAGGCTCTGGTCGAAGTCGACAAACGTGGTTGTTCCCCAAAGGCGCAGGCGCAGAGCCTCGCGGGTCACAACCTCCCCGGCATTTTCCAGCAGGGCCAGAAGCACCTGGAACGGCTGTTCCTGGATTGAGAGATGCGCGTCACCCTCCATCAAAACATGGGCGGAGGTATCGACCGTATACGTTGCAAACCGGTAAACATTCTGTGGCATGGGGGGAGCCCTGCTCCTTCAAAGGGAATCAACGAAAGGGAACCAACGTGGCCCAATGCTCACCGCCGTCCAGGCCTGACGGGTAGTGGATGGCTGCACCGTCATTCTGTCGTGATCGCGCTGAAGATTGTGTCGCTCTTTGGCGACAATGCGCCGTTTGCTGCGATATCCGGGCCTCACGCAACCCGCCGCAACATTTTGTACGGCATCCGCAACTCGGAAGTATCCCGCACGTCTACCTCAAGGTCCACGCTTCGGGCGTTGGCGACCGCCCCTTCCTCGGCCACTCTTTCCGGTGGCGGTCTTCGGGTCCCGCAACTTTCCGGCAAACGTGAGAAGCGTTTTGCAACTCTGATCCGCTGTCCCACGTCTCCCAGATGAACGGCTCATGAACGAATAAAGGAACCTGCATGCGCTTGAAGCTGACATATTGGTCGTTGACCCTTCTGCTGTTTTTCTTCCTTGGCGTGGCCTTTGAGCGCCCTGCCCACGCCTACACCGATCCCGGCTCTGCCCTGTTGGTCTTCCAAAGCCTCGGTGCGGTCGCGTCCGGTGTTTTGTTCTACTTTCGCCGCAACATCAAGCGCCTGTTTAGCCGTTCTTCCCCTGCCGCCAAGCCCGTAACCTCCGCGCCCGTGATGTCGCGCGTTGACTCCTAAGCCGTTGCCCACGGAGACAGCAGAGTTGACCACCGCCCCCCGCCGGGATCGCACCTTTCGCGACCCGGCCGGTTGGGTCGAACTTCACCACGACGCCGCATACCGCTTCCTCCACCCAGAAGCCCAGGCCGAGCTCCTCGAGTTCCTCGCGTCCCCGCTCGCCTCCCGGCTTGTAGCGGAAGGTCGCCTCGTCGCTACCGAGATCCTCGGCAAGCAACCCGCCGCCTTTCCGGACGTCGACCCCAGCCTTCTGGTTCTCCGCCATCCCCGCATCCGCTTCGTTTCCTACCCGTGGGAATGGTGCCCCGCGCAGTGGCTCGCCGCCGCTGATCTCACGCTTTCGCTCTGCCGGGAGCTCCTCGCCGAGGGCTGGATCCTCAAGGACGCCACCCCGCTCAACATCCTCTTCCGCGGCGCCGACCCCATCCTGGTCGATGTGCCCTCCGTCGCGCGCGTGGACCGCACCAAGCCCATCTGGTTCGCCTACAGCCAGTTCGTCCGCACGTTTCTCCTGCCGATGTTGGCGCACACTGAGCTGGGCTGGCCCCTGCGTGCTGCTCTCCTGCGCCGCGACGGCATCGAGCCTGAAGACCTTTACGCCGCGCTGAGTGTCAACCAGCGCCTGCGGCAACCGGCCCTTTCCGCCGTCACCCTGCCCGCCCTGCTCGGCAAGTCGCGCTCCAAAAAAGCTGGAGCCATCCCTGACCCGACCGCCAGCACCCCCACAAACAAGGACCCCGAACTCGTCCTCCACGTCCTCCAGCAGACCGTCAGCAAACTCCAGAAGCAGATGCGCCGCGCCATGCCCCAGCCGCGCGCCTCCACCTGGACCGCGTACTCCGGTACGGCCACCCATTACAGCGAAGCCGACCACGCCGCCAAGCGCAGCTTCGTCGCGAACGCGCTCGGGCAGGCCCGCCTCGCGCACGTCCTCGATGTCGGCGCCAATGCCGGCATCTACTCCGAGCTCGCCGTCGATGCAGGCGCAGCGGTCGTCGCGGTCGATACCGACCTGCAAACGCTTGACCGCCTCCAAACGCGCCTCACGGGCACTCAGAAGCCCATCCACCCGCTGGTGGTCGACCTCGCCAACCCTACTCCGGGCGTGGGCTGGCGCAATCGTGAAAGCGCTGGTTTCCTCCAGCGCGCAGCTGGCAGCTTCGACGGCGTCATAATGCTCGCCGTCATCCACCACCTCTTGCTGCACGACCACATCCCGCTCGCCGAAGTCGCCCGCCTCGCGGCAGACCTCACCACCCGTCACCTCATCATTGAGTGGGTTCCCCCGACCGATCCCATGTTCCGCGAGCTTGTGCGCGGCCGGGACGCCATCTTCGCTCACCTCACCGAGTCAGCCTTCCGCGCCGAATTCGGTGTACATTTCCACATCCTCGCCGAGCACGCCCTTGCTAATGGCCGCATCCTGTTTCATATGGAGCGCTCGACACCGTGAAGGGACTCGGCGGCGCGGCAACCGCCGCCTTCGCCCTCGCTAACCTCTACCTGCTTTCTCTCATCGGCCCGCTGGTCTCGCCGCAGCACGAGCTCGTCTTCCACCTTCCCGGCTCGGCGACCGCCTTCTTCGTCCCGGTCATCGCAGACGTCGTCCTCGTCTTCCTGGTCCTTACCGCCGCACTTCTGCTGGCACGGCCGCACCCGCGGCTCAATCTGCTCCTCTGGTCCGGCCTCCTGCTTGCCCTGCCGTCAGGCCTCATCACCACCATCTATGGGTTTGAGAACACCAACGTGCCGCTCTGGCTCGGTTGGCCCGTTGCGCTCGTCGCGCTTCTCGCTTTTGTCGCCATCAATCTGCGCCCGGCGACCTCCATCCCCCGGTTTCATCGTCTGCGTCCCCGGATCTCCCTGATCCTCAGCTTCCTGGCATTGCCGGAGCTCCTGCTCTTTGCGCAACTTCTCTGGTACGGCTGGCAGGCCCGGCACCTCAACCCGCCGTTTCTCCCCGCGCCGATCCACACCGCCGCCTCCGTCGACCCAACCGCGCAGCCACGCATCCTTTGGATCCTCCTCGACGAGCTCTCCTACGACCAGATCTACGGTCACCGCTACCCGGGACTCGCACTGCCCAACTTTGATCGCCTCGCGGAACAATCGGTCGACTTCACCAACGTAGCTCCGTCCGCGCAGTACACACGCCGCGCCATGCCGTCCATGTTCACCGGCATTCCGATCCGGCGCGCGCAGCCCAGCGCCGACGGCCGCACCCTGCTGCTGTACCACGCCGGTAGCGGCCAGAAAACCGTGTTTGACCCTCAGGACACCGTGTTTGCCGATGCCCAGCGCGCCGGTCTGCAGACCGCGATTGCCGGTTGGTATGAGCCCTACTGCCGCTTACTGCCGGGCGTGCTGAACCATTGCTACTGGACCTACTCCGACGAACTGCCCGCCGGCCTCACGGATGACGGCACGCTCCTGCAACACACCGTTGAACCCTTTATCCACTTTCTTCGTCTCAGCATTCGTCCTGCCGGCATCGGCCCGGTGATGCCCACACATGGTGCGCTGGACGTGCGCCGGCACCGCGCGGACTACGTCTCGCTGCTCCACGCCAGCGACGAGCTCCTCGCCTCCGGGCAGCCCGGCCTGGTTCTCATCCACATGCCCATACCGCACCCATGGGGCTTCTACGACCGCAAAACAGGCACCTTTCCGGACCACCGCACCTCGTATCTCGACAATCTCGCGCTTGCTGATCTGTATATCGGCAGGGTGCGGGCAGAACTTGAGCGACAAGATCTTTGGAACGGCACTTCTGTGTTGGTGATGGGCGATCATTCCTGGCGCACATCGGCCGTCTGGGCCAGCTCCGCCCACTGGACCGAGGAAGAACAGCAGGCCAGCCACAACGGCGCCTACGACCCACGCCCGGCTTACCTGCTGAAGTTGCCCAACCAGCAAACGCCGTTAAATCTGACCGATGGCTTCGACGCCGTGCGCACCCGGTCCCTGCTGGACGCCCTCATCCACGGCCAGATCAAAACGCCGCAGGAGCTGCAGCACTGGATGGGGACGTCCGCAGCGGCTCCGCCTCCGCCTCCCGGGGGTGCCGCGTCCGCTCCGCACCCACAGCTTGCACCTGCGCAGTAGACTCCCGCGCCTGCAGCGTCATGGGGAAAAACAGGCGGGGAGGATGCACCTCCTGCGGCCTTTGAATCTTTGCCACAAGCTGTTTTGCCGCGGCCTCTCCCATCGCTTCCAGCGGCTGTGCGACAGTCGACAGGCGCGGCAGCATATAGGCGGCCGTGCTCACGTCATCCACGCCCAGCACGGAAACATCCTCCGGGCACCGCAGGCCACAGTCCCGCAACGCGCGGATCGTTCCTAATGCCGCAACGTCGTTGAACGCGAGCACGGCGGTAAATTCCAGGCCGTGCTGCAGTACTTGCCGCATGGCTCGATACGCGATTTCCGGGGTCAGTTGATTTGTCTCCAACTGCAGCGTCAGCTCCGGCGACCGCGACACACCGAGGCGCTCCGCGGCTTCCAACATCGCCCGGTACCGGTCCGCAGCATCCAGGGACCACTCGGAGCCGCGCATCAGCAGGATTCTCTGATGGCCAAGCGCGACCAGGTGCTCCATCGCTCGCAGCATGCCCTCCCGCTGGTCCACCAGCACGCTCGTGATGCCCGGGATCTTGCATGCGTCAGAAATGCACACCGCCGGCACGCCCGGGTCCTCATGGATCGGTGTATTTACAAAGATCAGGCCATCCACACCGCGCTGCACTAGCGCGATCGGGTATTCCCGTGCCAGCTCCGCGCGCCCAAGGTGACTGGTGGTGAAATATAGGTACCCTGCCGCCAGCATCGCGTTCTCAATCCCACGCATGACGCGCGGAAAGTAGCCGTCGCTCGACTCCGGCGCAATGACGCCGATGGTGCGCGATTCGCGCTTGCTCAGCGCCCGGGCAATCAGGTTAGGCCGGTAGTTAAAGTGCTTGGCGGCGGCCAGCACGCGTGCCCGCGTCTCCTCAGAAAGGGACTTCGCCAGCGGCACATCGTTCACCACCATCGAGATCGTTGCCGGCGAAAGGTTCAAATAGGCGGCAATCTCTTTTAACCCTGGAGGTTTCGTCCGGGTGTGAGCTGACGGCAGAAGCTGCTCGTTGTCCGTCCGTTCCTCGTTCATCGTTCTCACCAAAAGAAAGCGATTTCTTCAAACGCACCAAGCATAAGCAAACTTGGGGAGGCTTGCCCACCAAAATCGCTCGCAAACTTGTGGGAACGTTATCATGGCGGGGCTGGCTCGGCATACCCTTTCGGTGAACGTTTGTCAGAGGTCATCACGCCGTGCCCGTTACGCCATCCTCACGGAGACCCATGTATCCTCACATGTTTCGCTCGATGCTCCTTGCCGTCGCCGGCCTTGCCATCGCAGCCCCCCAGGGCCGGTCGCAAACCCCGGTATCGCAGGGACTCCCCTTCCAGCGCGCGGCCCACCTGCGCCGTGGCATCGCCTCCGCTCCTACACCACGGCGGACGATTTCGCGCTCATGCATCGCCTCGGCTTTGACCACATCCGCCTCAGCGTTGATGCCGACCCCCTGCAGCCGTGGCTCTACCATCGCCCTGACGGCGACGCCTTTGTCGGCGAGCTCGACCGCGTCATCAAGGAAGCCAACGCCGAGCAGCTTGCCGTTATCGTCGACATCCACCCGGAAGAGCACTACAAGCAGACCCTGCTGCAGGGAAGTGAAGGCGTGCAGCGCTTCACGGCACTTTGGTCAAGCCTCGCCAGCCACCTCGCCAACACTGATCCGAACCTCGTCGTTTTCGAGATCATGAACGAGCCTGAACAGAGCGACGCGTATCGCTGGGTCGGTATCGAAGCCCAGGTCGCTGAAGCTATCCGGCAGGTCGCGCCCAACCACACCATCATCGCCACCGGCGCGCACTGGTCCGGCCTGCAGGACCTGCTCGAGACTGCGCCGCTCGCTGACCCCAACGTCATCTACACCTTTCACGACTACGAGCCGTTTCCCTTCACGCACCAGGGCGCTACCTGGACCGACGCGCGCGTGCGCCCGCTGCGTGATGTCCCGTACCCGTCCACGCCGGACAACGTCGCGAAGAACATCGCGCAGGAGCCTAACGCCTATGGCAAGCTCTTCGTCGAAGACTACGGTCTGGACCGCTGGGACGCCCAGCGCGTGGACCGCACCATAGCTTTCGCCGCCGAATGGGGCAAGGGGCACAACGTGCCCGTCTACTGCGGCGAGTTCGGGGTTCACAAGCCCTTTGCCAACCCGAAAGACCGCGCTGCCTGGCTGCATGACATGCGTGTCGCGCTGGAAGCGCACAACATCGGCTGGAACATGTGGGACTACCAGGACAACTTTGGCCTGGTCACCAAGACCAACGGCAAAGCCTCACCTGATCCGCTGCTCATCGAAGCCCTGGGCCTACATCCCTGACCTCAACACCCCAACACCGCATACCTCAACAGAGACGCTGAGGACCGGTCAGTTGAAGTCCCCCCCCGAACGCGACCCAACCACCAAAGGCGTTGGCGCCCGCGCCGGCTGGCGCGCCGATCCTGCCCAAATGGGCACTCATCCCTCGATTCCGAACAGGCAATCATTGCTGTCAAGTCCCTGGCAGTGACAAAGCCTTTCTTTACGTGCACTTGCGGCTTGCGTTCCATTAACCCGCAATCCCATACCATGGACATAGCAGAACACCTGCCCCAAATGCATCACCCGCACCAAAGTGACTGTAAGTCGTTGATTCCAGGAATTTTGGACACAAGTTCTCTGGAATCAATATTTTGCGCCCCATGGTGGGCTGCAAATGCAAAGAAACAAAGGTTTTGCGGCCAAGATACCCCTCCCCCGGGGGGAGGGGTATCTCCCTCACTCCCCGTACGGCACCCAGATATTCTTCACCTGCGTCGCATGCCGCAGGTACCAACGTCCTTCGCCCTGCGCCGGGTCGAACCAGTCCACCGCCCGGCCCTCGTTGGTCCAAACCTGCTTCAGGTTCCCGATCGAGCCGGCCTTCACCAGCGCAGATGCAGCCTCATCCCGGAAGCTCCACACGGCATCCACATCGTCGTGTTCCGCCAGCGTCTTGCCCAGCTCCATCGCCTTGCCCGCAACGAGGTTCACCACGCCGCCAGGCAGGTCGCTGGTATCGAACACCTGGTACAGATCGCCCATCAGCAACGCGGCGCGTTCACTCGGCACCGCAACCACAGCGTTGCCCATCGCGACCGCCGGCAAGGCCAGCGACAACAGCCCTAGCAGCGGCGCGTCGTCGCTCGCCAGCACGCCAACCACACCCACAGCCTCATGCATCGCCATCGCGACCATCCGCATCGGCGGGTTGTGCACGGAACCCTCGAACTTGTCGCACCATGCCGCGTAGCTGAACGTACGCTCCACGGCCATGTCGAACTCCACGGCCGCCTGCGCCGCGCCCACAAACGCCGTCAACGCCCGCACGATCGCATCGCGCCGCTGGCTCAGGTTCTCCGCCACGAAGTACAGCACCTGCGCCCGACCATGGGCCGTCTGCCTGGCCCATTTCGCGCCAGCTGCACGTGCGGCCTCTACGGCATTGCGCACATCCTTGCGACTGCCGGACGGTGCATGACCCAGCAACCGACCATCCGTTCCATGCACCGGAACGCTGTACCCCGAATCCGGCCGTGCCTGCTTGCCGCCGATGTACTGCTTGACGGTCCGGTCGATCGCCAACTCACTCAACGCGTGATCTTGCTGTGTAACAAGCTCTGAAGGGGACGAGCCGAACTCCGAGCCGGCCGTGGGCTCCGGCAAAGGGGCTTCGGGCGCGGACGCGATCTCAGCTTTCAGCCATGCGGGCACAAGGTACTCAAACATGCCCTCTCTGCCGCCCTCACGCCCATAGCCTGATTCGCGATAGCCACCAAAGCCGCAGGCCGCGTCGAAGACGTTGGTCGCGTTCACCCAGACCACACCGGCCTTCACCTGCGCCGCCACATCCAGCGCCACGTTGATGTTCTCGCTCCAGATGCACGCTGCCAGTCCAAACGCGGTGTTGTTGGCCAGTTCCACCGCTTCGGCAGGTGTGCGAAAGGTCATGCTTGCCAGCACGGGTCCGAAGATCTCCTCCTGCGCCACCGTGCTCGCGGGAGCCACGCCGGTCAGCAGCGTGGGCTTCAGGAAGAGCCCCTTGGCTGGCAGGGTCATCTCCGGCTGCCAGCACGTCGCTCCTTCGCGCACACCCGCCTCGATGTAGCGTTGAATGCGGTCGTACTGCACGCGATCGGCAATGGCGCCGATGTCGATCGCCTTGTCCAAGGGCGACCCAACCCGCAGCGTTTCCATGCGGCTGCGGATCTTGTCATACAGCCGCTCTGCCACGCGCTCCTGCACCAGCAGGCGCGACCCAGCACAGCATACCTGGCCCTGATTGAACCAGATGCCATCCACTAAGCCTTCTACGGCAGAGTCAAGATCCGCATCGTCAAAGACGATAAAGGGCGACTTGCCGCCAAGTTCCAGGCTGAGCTTCTTCGGCGTGTTCGCCGTCGCCTTCCGGACCAGGCGCCCAACCTCGGTCGATCCCGTGAACGCGATCTTGTCGAGCCCAGGATGTTGCACCAGGGTCGCGCCCGTCTCTCCGGCACCGTTCACCACGTTCAACACGCCGTGAGGCAAGCCAATCTCTTCGGCGATCTCCGCCATCATGATGGCCGTCAGCGGCGTGTACTCCGCAGGCTTGATCACCACCGTGCAGCCGGCTGCCAGCGCAGGCGCAACCTTCCAGGCAAACATCAACAGCGGGAAGTTCCACGGGATGATCTGCCCTACAACGCCCGCGGGCGCATAGCCCCGGAAGTCCTCGCCGCTGAAGCCACCCTCGCTCAACGAGCCCAGCAACTGCGCCCACCCCGCGTGGTAGTAGAAGTGTCGCGCCGTTAACGGAACGTCGATGTCGCGCGACTCGCGGATGGGCTTGCCATTGTCCATCGTTTCCAGCACCGCCAGCTTGCGCGCATGCTTCTGTACCTGTCGTGCAAACGCGTACAGGTAGCGTGCACGTTGATGTCCCGTCAGCGCCTGCCACGGTGAGAGCGCAGTCCGTGCAGCCTCAACGGCCCGATCGATATCGCCAGCACCGGCCTGCGCAATGGTCGCCAACAGTTCACCTGTCGCCGGGTTGCGAGTCTCAAAGGTGTCTTCGCCAGGGCTTGTCCAACTGCCGCCGATAAAGTGTCCAAAGCGCCGGCCGCGTGCCTCCAACCACCGCACAACCTCACCCGCGTCCTCCATTGCCGGACCGTACTCCATCGACTCAAACTTCACCATGACGCTGCTGGCCATCGCGTTCCTCTGTGTGTTCTGTCTGTGCCTGCGGAACGCGTCAACAGCGTGCAGGGAAGGAGATCGTGCTTGGTCGAATCAAGCCATCGCGTGGCGATAGCCCGCAGAATAGCGTCCCGTCACATGATGCTCGAGCTGGCGCTCAATGTCGTTCAACATGGAGCTTGCACCAAAGCGAAACAGCGACGGTTCAAGCCATGGTCGGCCGAGCTCATCCTTCATCACACTCAACCAGTCGAGAGACTGCTTCGCCGTCTTGATCCCGCCGGCAGGCTTGAAGCCCACCGCCATCCCGGTTCGCTCCGCATGCTCGCGGAGGGCGCGCACCATCACCAGCGACACAGGCAACGTGGCATTCACGGCCTCTTTGCCCGTGCTGGTCTTGATGAAGTCACTGCCGGCCATCATGGCAACGTGCGAAGCGCGCGCGACGTTGCGCAAGGTCAACAGATCGCCTGTCCCGAGGATCGCCTTCATGTGTGCCGGTCCGCACGCTTCCTTGAACGCGGCAACTTCGTCGTACAAGGCGTTCCACTCGCCGTTGAAGACGTGCGCTCGTGTGATGACGATGTCGATCTCACTCGCGCCCGCGGCGACGCTTCGCCGAATCTCTTCAACGCGCGTGTCCAGCGGAGATAAGCCCGCGGGGAAGCCAGTGGACACAGCAGCTACAGGAATCCCGCTGCCCTCAAGCGCTTTCACCGCAGTCTCAACGAAGGCGTGGTACACGCACGCGGCACCCACTTTCAGGTGCAGGTCTTCGATGCCGAGCGCGCGCACCAGGTGATCGGCCAGTGGCTTTCTCGCCTTTGCACACAACCTCCGTACACGATCTGCAGAATCGTCGCCACTCAGCGTGGTCAAATCCATGCAGGCGATGGCACGCAGCAGCCATGCGGCTTGCCAGTCCTTCTTCACTGACCGCCGTGCACCCACCTGCGCCGCACGGCGCTCCACGGCGGAGGTGTTCACCCGGACCTCTTCCACCACGCCGAGATCCAGCGGTGTCTGCCGATTGGCGATCAACTCCCGCCCATGGAGTGAGACAGGAAGAGCTGCCGACGGCCGCTGTTCGCTCGCCATCAAATTCGTTTGCACGACGGAACCCCCAGACAGGAAGTGTACTGCGGAGCGGCTATCCGCAGTGCACTTCCGATGCGTTGGGAGGGGATCTACCGGCTCAGCCGCAAGGCGAACTGGGCGACCCGCTCTTCCGCAACGGTGGCCGTGATGGAACCGAACGCCGCCGTGCCAAAGCTGCCGTTGGGTTGCGCAAAGGCAGGCGTGTTGGTCACGTTGAACAGCTCCGCACGGAACTCCAAGGAAGTGCCTTCCGCCAGGCTGGTTCGCTTGATCAGAGAGGCATCCCAATCGCGAAACGCTGGCCCGCGCACGGGATTGCGCGAGGCATCCCCGATCGTGAACTCCGGTGCTGTCGCAAACGCTGCGGTGTTGAAGAATCGCACAGGGCTGCGTGCGCCCGACGCGTTGCCGTTCGGCGGCAGGTTCGGGTTGCCCACCAGGTTGGGCCGCTGCAGCGCAAAGCCGGCAAAGGAGTTGTAATTGGTCCCCTGAGTGACGGTGACCGGCATGCCCGACTGCGCCGTGACGATGGAGTTCAAACTCCATCCACCCACAAGGGCATTCGCCCACGTCGAGTTACCGAAGCGATGATCACGCCCCGCGGGCAGCTCATACACAACCGAACCACTGATTACATTCGGCATATCGCCCGAACTCACATCCCGTTCCAGGTACGGCCGGTAGGTGTCTGCCGCAATCAAGGAGCTGGTATTCGGCGACGACAGAACGGTTGAAGAAAAGACCGAAGAGGCATCGTCAATCAGCCGCGAATGCGTGTACGCAAACGTGAAGGCAATCCCACGACGCAGACGCTCCTGAACCTGCGCTTCGATGCCGTTGTAATTGGTCTGTCCCGTGTTCTGCCGGTAGGTCGCCACGTTCTGGAAACGCGGGTATGGCTTCAACAACTGCGCGGCAGCAACGGTCTTTGATCCGATGGTGCTTGAGCTCGGAATCTGGCCATAAAAGGGGTTTGTCACTTGCGCGGTGAGGGCAGAAGGATTGGTCAAACCCACAGCAAGTTGAGCCGCAGTGAGTTGATTCAGGTTCTGATCCGGAACGCCCACGTGCACACCATGCGAGCCAACGTAGTCCAGTTCAAACGAAAGGCTGTTGGTGATCGCTCGCTGCACGGCAAGGTTCCACTGCTGCACATAGCCTGATCCCGCCTGCCGATTTGCGGTGTAGACACTCTGGCCCAATCCCGCGTTCGCCGTAAGCGCAATGGGCGAAACCGTTGGCCCGTGCGATAGAACAAAAGCGGAGTTGATGGAATCCTGCGTGGCCTGCCGCACGTTCTGAATGAACGGAAACTGCGGTACAGTGAACGGCGTCGTGATGCCTGACTGGTCAAAGAAGACGACGCCGAAACCTGATCGCACCACGGTCTTCTGGTTCAGGGCATAGGCGAATCCGAGACGTGGTCCCAGGTTGTCGTAGTGCGTTTCGCGTGCGGACTTCGGGTTGCCGTTCACGCCGACGTAGTCCAAAACCTGCGTGTTCAGATTGAAGATGGCACCCTGATTGTTTTTCTCCGTCGACGGATTGTTGAACGTCCAGCGGAGCCCAAGATTCGCGGTGAGCTTCGGCGTCACGCGCCAGTCATCCTGCACAAAGTACTCCTGCACGTGGTCGCGCGGGCGCAGGATGCTGGTCTGCAGATCGATAGAGAAGGTGTCGACCTGGCCAAGCAGAAAGCTCGCAAAGCTGTTGCCGCCTGTGGCGCTGGCCGTGGCGCCCGTCCCTTGCGAGTCCGTTCCGGTGGTGGTGAATGCGAACGACCCCGTCGGGTTTGGAGGAGAGACCGCGTTCAGCTGATACCAGCGGATGTCGCCGCCCACGCGGATGTCGTGCCGCCCGCGCGTGAACTGCACCTCGTCCACAAGCTCCCACACACCTGTCTGGTACTGCGAGAACGTTGAGGCCGAAGAGCCGAGTTGCTGAAAGCCGGTGAAGGTGAACAGCGGAAGCGCGTTGTTAAAGGCGGCGTTGGTGGGGATACCTGGGATGCCCAGGGCAGCCGATGCAGTGTTTGGGAGGGCAGCACCCGTCTGGTAGTTCGCGCGTCGTGTATAGCCCAGCCGCAGGTCGTTGGTCAGGTGCACGGTGAAAGCGTGCGTCTCGTTCAGCACCGCCTGTTGGCCCAGAATGTTGGAAGGGCCGGCGACATTGCCGGTGCCCAGGACAGACCCGGTGATCGCGCCCGAGCCTTCCGCAAAGGGCGTTACCGGCGTTTCCACCTCGTTGTAGTAGGTGTAGCGCGCAAACGCGTGGTCCCTGGTGCCGAGCCCGAGGTCGAGCCGCGTATCGAATTGGTTTTGATGATCCGAGTCGTTGGCAGTGCGGGTGAAGTTGTTCGCTGCACCCGACAGATTCGGCAGCGGGATGCGCGCCAGAAGAGCGACGGATGCCGGATCAAACGACGTTGTGGGAATCATATTGCTGGAGAATGGAGAGCGCACATAGCGGCCGTTCACCACAGTCGTGGACGCGGGGTTGTAGACCGTGGCGACGCCGTTGAAGTTGCCGCCTCGCTCAGCCAGCGTGGGCACGGTAGAGATGCGCGTAATGCCGACCAGCTGCTTGATCCCCTGGTAGTCACCGAAGAAGAAGAGGCGGTTTCTCAGGATCGGAAGTCCGATGGTCCCGCCATACAAATTGCGGCGGTATTCAGGTTTGCGGCCCGTGGGCGCGAAGTAGTTGCGCGCGTTGAGGTCCTCGTTGCGCAGGTACTCGAACAGCGAACCATGGATCGTGTTTGTTCCCGAGCGCGTGGAAAGGTTGACGACGCCACCGTTGAAGCGCCCGAACTCCGCAGACACGTTATTGCTTTCGACCGTGAACTCCTGGATCGAGTCGAGAATAGGGAAGAACGCCACCTGCCCTGGCTCCGGCTGCAGGGCGGAGATCCCGTCGTACAAGTACTCATTCGTTCGGGGACGGCCGCCATTGATGCGCGGAAGCAAGGTGCCGGGCGGCAGCTCAACCCCTGGCGCCAGGGTGGTGAGCTGGATGAAGTTGCGCGAGTTCAGTGGGATCGTCTCAATGTGGCGCTGCGGCACGGTGAACTGCACATCGCTGGTCTGGGTCTGCAGCAATGGGAGGTCGGCGTTGACGGTTATGGTCTCGCCTGTGCTGCCCGCCTCCAGGGCAAGATCAACACTCAGCGTTTGGCCGACAGCAAGGGTCACGCCTTCACGCACATAAGGGCGAAAGCCATTGGCAGTCGCTTGCAGCTTGTAGCGGCCGGGAACGAGATTGGCGAAATCGAAATACCCATCCGGGCCTGCGGAAAAGCTGTAATGCTCGCCGGTCCGCATCTCCGTAGCCACAATCTCCGCGCCTGGGACAGCGGCACCAGAAACGTCAGCGACACGGCCCTTCATCTCACTCGCAACCTGGGCGAAAGCGGGCGAAGCCATGTACGCGAGAGCAACACATCGGGGCACGAGCAAACGGAGGCGCATGGAGCTCCTGGGGCAAGTAGGTGTTGGCAAGGGGATCGAGCGCTCTCGCTACAGGTGAAAGTATACGCATTGAAACGTTAACTAATGTGTCTGTGGCTCGCCTTCACACGACCATCTATCGCCGCACCTGCGACACTTACGCCATGGTTCCTGCCCGTGTCCTGGTCACGCGCGCCCCGCATCAGGGCTCCGAATTGGCGGAGCGCTTGCGTGCTTCTGGGCTTTCGCCTGTGCTCATCCCGGCCATCGAGATCGTGGAACCTTTCAGCTTTGAGGGGCTGGATGACGCCCTGTGTGGGCTGGAGCGCTTTGACTGGGTCGTGTTCACCAGCGCTAATGCAGTCCCGGTGTTCGCCCGCCGACTGGACGGGCGGCCCTTGCCTGCTATTCTGCGCGTCGCGGCGATTGGTGCATCGACCGCACGGGCCTTGCAAGCCGCAGGACTCCCCGTACACCTGGTCCCGCCGCAGGCCGTGGCGGAGTCTCTTGCGGACGCGCTGCTGCCCTTTGCGCGACGGCCAGACGGCGGACGATCCAGCTTCCTCGTGGTCCGCGCCGAAGAAGGACGCGACCATCTGCCGGACACCCTGCGCGCAGCCGGGGCGGAGGTGCTGCTTGCACCGGCTTACCGCACGGTTGTTGCGGAAGGGTCTGTGACGTTGCTTCGCGACCTGTTCAGCGATCCGGCGAAGAAGCTTGCGGCCGTCACGTTCACCAGCTCTTCGACCGCGCGCAACCTGCTTGCGCTGTGCGAGGCCGCAGGGGTACAGCTACCTCAGGAGATCCTGCGCATCTCCATAGGGCCGATTACCTCCGCGACGATGCACGAGATCGGCTGGCCGCCACACGCGGAAGCTCCGGAGGCGTCGGTTGCTTCGCTTGCAGAGACGGTTGTGAACGCGATGGCTGCGCGCTGAAAATCTGGTGAAGACTTGATTGCGTAGCACCAGCTGGAAGCGCGACGTGGCGCTTACGCCTGGCTCTCCGCCGGGCGCTTCCGCCGGCTGAGCACCGAAGACCGCCGGCGCCGGCGTGTGTCGCTGGCGCGATCCACCTTCTTCCAGAAGCCTACAAAGTAGTCCACCGCGGAGATGATGGAAACGATCGTCATCCAGTAGATCGCCGTCATCGCGATCAGGTGAACGCCGATGATGACCGGCCCAAAGTCCCACTCATACCAACGGTGATTGAGGATGGCCGCCACCACGGAGACGATCTGGATGACGGTCTTCAGCTTGCCGATGTCAGAGGCTTCGATCGTGAAGCCCTCGGACGCAGCAATGGAACGCAGGCCGGAGACCAGAAACTCGCGGCCGATGACCAGCACGGCAATCCACGGCGGCACCACATGCGGGTTGTAGGCCACAAGAACAATGAACGCGGCCGACACCATCAACTTATCCGCGAGGGGATCCAGCAACATGCCAAGGGTCGTGATCTGGCCACGCCGGCGTGCGAGGTAGCCATCCAGGCCATCGGTGATGGAAGCCAGGATGAAGATGGTGGACGCAAAGATCTCCTGCTCGCCGTGGGCTCCATGAAAGGGCGAGTGCGCCGACAGCGCCCAGATCAGAACCGGAACGGCCGCGATACGGGTCAGCGTGATGGAGTTCGGGAGATTCACCAGGAGCTCAGCTTACGGAGCGGAAACACCCTCATTTTGTCACAGGACGGCGCCTGGGACCGAACAGCGCCTCGGCGTAGCCCTCCAAACGCGCAACAGCCCCATGTTGAAACAGGGCGGCTGTTTGCTGCATCGATACATTGATGAAGAAGCAAACTGCACTGATCGCAGGGGTCACAGGGATTGTTGGTCGCAACCTCGCCGAGCGCTTGACGCGGGAAGGGACCTGGGAGGTGCTGGGCCTTGCGCGCCGACCTGGGGTTTTGGACGGGATTACACCGATCGCCGCGGACCTTACCAACGCATCATCGCTCAAAGAAGCGCTGCACAAGGTACGCCCCACGCACGTGTTCTTCACCTCATGGCTGCGTATGGAGACCGAGGCCGAGAACATCCGTGTGAACGCGGGCATGGTACGCAACCTGCTGCTTGCGCTACGAGACGGCGCATCGGTGCAGCATGTGGCGTTGGTGACCGGGCTGAAGCACTACCTTGGGCCGTTTGAGGCATACGGCAAAGGCAGCCTGCCGCAAACACCCTTTCGCGAAGAGCAGGACCGCCTTGCGATTGAAAACTTCTACTACGCGCAGGAAGACGAACTCTTTGCCGCCGCGGATCGTGATGACTTCCGGTGGAGCGTTCACCGGCCGCACACCATCATCGGCTTCGCAGTCGGCAATGCCATGAACATGGGCGTCACGTTGGCTGTGTATGCCACCATCTGCCGCGAAGCGGGGCTGCCTTTCATCTTCCCGGGGTCAGAGGCCCAGTGGAACGGCCTGACCGATATGACCGATGCCTGCCTGCTCGCGGCGCATCTTGAGTGGGCTTCAATGACGCCGGCTGCACGCGATCAGGCCTTCAACGTGGTGAACGGCGATGTGTTTCGCTGGAAGTGGATGTGGCCACGGCTCGCGGAATGGTTCGGGATTACGGCCGCGCCGTTCCCATCCAGCCACACACCGCTCGCGCCGCAGTTCGCGGCGATCAACGCAGCGGCGCTTTGGCGCGACATCGCGGGCAAGTATGGCTTGCGTGAACCCGATGTGAATGTGCTGACCTCGGCCTGGCACACGGACGCTGACCTTGGGCGACCTGTGGAGGTGATTACGGATATGAGCAAGAGCCGGCGCCTAGGCTTTCGCGAATACCAGGCGACCGATGAAAGCTTTTTCGACCTGTTTGCGAAGTTGCGGAGTGAGAAGCTGATCCCTTAAGTACAAAGTCGCTGCCCCGGTTCGAAGAGGGTCTGAACCGGGGCAGAGCGTTACAAGGAGCGAGTTTTAGGCGTACATGCCGCGTTGCTTCGTGGTGTAGGCCACTCGATCGACAGCGAGCATATAGGCTGCAATGCGATTGTCTACATTGTGGGCGATCGCGTACTGCAGCACATCGGCGAAGCTGTCGCTCATGATGCGGTCAAGCCGCTGGTTGACCTCCTGCTCGGTCCAGAAGTAGCCCATGCGGTCCTGCACCCACTCGAAGTAGCTTGTGGTGACGCCGCCGGCGTTGGCCAGGATATCGGGAATCACAAAGACGCCGTTGGCTGCCAGGATCTCATCGGCGACCGTGGTGGTAGGGCCGTTGGCCCCCTCGCACACGATGCGGGCCCGCACGCGGTCAGCGTTCTGGCTCGTCAGCACATTCTCGGTCGCGGCAGGAATGAGGATGCCGCATTGCCGGGTCAGCAGGTCGTCCTTGTCGGCGGCCTCCCCTTCGGCAAAGCCATGAATGGTGTTGTGACGCGTCTTGTACTCCAGCAGCTCGGAGATATCGAGACCGTTGGCGTTGTAAAGACCGCCGTCGTATTCAACGATGCCGACGATCTTGTAGCCCTTCTGCCAAAGGCACTTCGCTGCGTTGGAGCCGACGTTGCCGAAGCCCTGCACGATCACCGTGGTGTCTTCCGGGCGCATGTTCAGGTGCTTCAACGCTTCATCGCACACCACCGACACGCCGCGGCCAGTGGCTTCACGGCGTCCGCGCGAGCCGCCCATGTTGATGGGCTTGCCCGTCACCACGGAGGTGACGGTTTGGCGCATGTGCATGGAGTAGGTATCCATGATCCACGCCATGGTCTGCTCGTTGGTGTTCATGTCCGGCGCGGGGACGTCTTTTTCCGGGCCAATGAACTCGATCAACTCGGCGGTGTAGCGCCGCGTCATGCGCTCCAACTCGCCCTGGCTCATGTGACGCGGGTCGCAGATCACGCCACCCTTGGCGCCACCAAACGGGATGTTCACGACGGCACACTTCCACGTCATCCAGGAAGCAAGGGCACGTACTTCATCGAGCGATACATCCGGTGAGTAGCGAATGCCGCCCTTGGCCGGCCCTCGCGCCACCGAGTGCTGGACGCGATACCCGGTGAAGACTTCCACTTCGCCGTTGTCCATCTGGACGGGGATGTGGACGATGATCTCGCGCTGAGGATAGCGCAGAACCTTCCAAAGGCCTGCATCAAGGTTGAGTTTTGAAGCTGCTGTGTCGAAGCGGGCGGCCTGCGCTTCCCAGGGGTTTGTCTCCTGGGCGAGCGAGACGGTCGTGCGGCTGGATACTGCCATACTGCTGTCCTTCTTTCCTGCGGGTACCGGGCGGGCGGCGAGCGCCTCGGGCGTCGGTACCAGATTCTCAAGGGCCATGTTGACGTTCTCCTTGGCTTGCGAAGCCCCACTTCTATAGGACGCGCGCTGAGTGGTCAGGAGGCGTGATTTTTTCGTGCTGCCGCGGGTAAACCTCGGCCAAACCGGGCGATAGTAGGCCCACCCTCGCAACTTTGGCAAGGCACAAAGGTCGTACCCGATTGGATACTATGGGGGGTATGCCTGCGAGCGGGACGACCCCTGATTTAACCCAGTTTTTGCGCCTGTGTGACGAGTTCACGCTGATCCCTGTCACCAGAACCGTACCCGCCGATCTGGAAACGCCGGTGAGCGCGTTTCTTCGTGTCGCAGCGCACGAGCCTGAAGCGTTTCTGCTGGAATCGGTCGAGGGTGGCGAGAAGATCGGGCGGTACACCTTCATCGGCGTTCGGCCTTACCGCACATTAACCGCGTGCAACGGCGAGATCACGGTACGTGAAGGCAGGCTGAATAGCGGGGAAGGGAAGACCTACGCCGGCGATGTATTCGCGGAACTGAAGCAAACACTGACGGCGCATCGCCCGGCAAAGCTTCCCGGCCTGCCACCGTTCACCGCGGGCGCTGTTGGATTCTTCGCGTATGACGTTGTGCGGCGGATCGAACGCCTGCCGGAGCTGGCGGAAGATGAACTGCACGTGCCGGATGCGCACCTGATGTTTTTTGACCAGGTGCTCGCGTTTGATCACGTGAAGCAAGCCATTCACCTGACCGTGACCGCGGGCGCGCGTGCCCCTCTCACAGCGGAAAGTGCGGTGGCGGCGTTTGATGATGCCGAAGCAAGGCTGGACGAGCTGGAAGCGCTGCTCGAGGCAGCCCTGCACAAGCCCGCGCAGAAAGCCATAGCCGCCCCGCTCGAAATAAGGCCGCGCAGCACAGAAGGCGAGTTCGTCGCCGCTGTGGACTCGGTGAAGGAGTACATCGCGGCTGGCGACGTGTTTCAGTGTGTTTTGTCCCAACGCTTCGACTGCGTTCCGGGTGTGGATGCGTTTGAGATCTACCGTTCGCTGCGCGTGGTAAATCCGTCACCCTACATGTACTTCCTGCGCTTCGACCTTCCCGGGCAAACCGAGCGGCCCTGCCACATTGTGGGGTCCTCGCCGGAGTTGCTGGTACGCGTGAAGGAAGGCCGGGTGGAATACCGCCCCATCGCTGGAACAAGGCCCCGCGGCGCTGACGAAGCCGCCGACCTGGCGCATGAACAGAGCCTTCGCGCCGATGCCAAGGAGGTTGCCGAGCACGTGATGCTGGTCGACCTGGGACGCAACGACGTGGGCCGTGTCAGTGAGTTCGGCACCGTGCAGGTGAAGGACCTGATGTTCATCGAGCGCTACTCGCACGTGATGCACCTGGTGAGTGCGCTGGAAGGCAAGCTGCGCGCCGGCCTGGCGCCGCTGGACGCGTTTCGCGCATGCTTCCCGGCCGGGACGCTTTCTGGTGCGCCCAAGATCCGCGCCATGGAGATCATCGAGGAGCTGGAGCCCGTGCGCCGCGGCGTCTACGGTGGGGCGATTGTTTACGCAGATTTCAGCGGCAATTTTGACTCCTGCATCGCGATCCGCACGCTGTTCCTCGACGGCGACAAGGGTTACATCCAGGCAGGCGCCGGGGTTGTAGCGGACTCGGTGCCGCAAAAGGAGTTTGAAGAGTGCGAGAACAAGGCGCGTGCGGTGGTACGTGCCATCGAACGTGCGCGCGGAGCCTAGGTTTGGCGGCCGAGGGTAGGCGCGGCGATGTGCGGCCTTGACCGAACCTGAGCTCAGCAGAACTTCTGTGACGTCGCAAAGGCAGCCACATGCGAGGCTTTCGTGGAACGCAAGTTGTAGGGGAATGGTCCTTGCAAAAGCCCCATTTTGCTCTAAGGTGAAGAGGCTATGGGTGGCGATTTGGAAGAGCAGATACAGCACTTGGAGCGGGCTCTGGGGCATCTGCGACTGACTTCAAAGCAGGCGTTCGGGTTTGTGGACAAAGTCGAGTTTCAGGGCATTCTTTTTGACGTGAGCCGGCGTGCCGTGATCGCCGATCTTTCCCCCTTGTTTTTTTCTCACCTGATCGAGCACATCGACCAGGACGGGATCGGTACGGCGGTTCGCCGCCTGCACGACCGACTGGCCCCGCTACTGGTATGCCATCACCGGTGGACGCCCTTGCGGCGTGCCAGCGACGAGCAGGTGAAGGGCATGGCCCGTACCAGCACAGGGGATATATGCACGCCGCACATCTGCAAGGTGTGCAATGCCTATGTGCTTGGGCTGGAGCTGCCAACGGTGGGCCGCGGCTAAGCTTTCGGCAGTAATCATGGACAACCCGCCTTCGCCCCCGCAAGTCTCGGCGAAGGCTTTGCCCGTGCCCGTAGAATGACGACATGGTTTTCGTTCTGGACAACTACGACAGCTTCACCTACAACCTCGTGCAGTACCTGGGGGAGTTAGGGGCGGAGGTCGTGGTTCGGCGCAACGACGAGGTCACCCCTGCCGACGTGGTGGCACTGCGGCCTGAGCGCATCCTGCTCTCGCCGGGGCCGTGCACGCCGCAAGAGGCCGGCGTCCTCATTCCGCTGATTGAGCATCTCGCGGCGCGTCCAGCGGACGATCAGATCCCGGTGCTGGGTGTCTGCCTGGGACACCAGGC
This sequence comes from Granulicella sp., assembly GCA_965198515.1. GTDB lineage: Bacteria > Acidobacteriota > Terriglobia > Terriglobales > Acidobacteriaceae > Granulicella. The sequence goes on from CBDAPO010000005.1 coordinate 479,309, forward strand.
GATCGGCGCGGCCTTTGGCGGCAAGGTCGTGCGGGCTCCCCAGCTGATGCACGGCAAAACAAGTCTCGTGGACCATGACGGCCAGACAATCTTTCAAGGCTTACCGCAGCCCCTGACATGCACCCGCTATCATTCGCTCATCGTGGAAGAGGGAAGTGTCCCGGCAGAGCTCGAAGTGTCGGCGCGCGTTGCAGGTGAAGGGACCATTATGGCCTTGCGTCACCGGTCTCTGCCCATCGAGGGTGTACAGTTTCATCCGGAAAGCGTCCTCACCGAATCCGGCAAACAGCTGATCGCGAACTTCCTGGGACGATAGGTGCGACGCACGATGCCAGTAATCCGTACGATCGCACTCCACCGAGTTTGGATGGGCGGGCTTCTTGCCTTGGGCGGCGCGCTGTCAGCGGTGGCTCAAACGCAAGCGCCGGAGCCAATGGGAACCGTTTCTGCGCGGGACGCACGAGTCAGCGGTGGGCTGGACGTCCAGGGCAACGTGACGCGGCTGCTCACGAACGCAAGTGTTACGGCCGCACCGGACCACGCGGCCCCGGTCACGTTGCAGCGAGGCGGCGGCGTTCTGGTTTGCTCCACCAGTGAGTTTCACCTCTTGCGCTCCGGGTCTGGCGGATCCCTGATCTTTGGGCTGGACCGAGGTGCGATCCAGGTCGTCACTCAAAGCCGTCCGCAGGACGCTGTGCTAACGCCGGACTTAAAGCTCGTCCCGGTGACAAAGGGCCTGCTCGACCTGAGCCTCCGCGTGACGCGCGAAGGCGACACCTGCGTCGACAACGCCGGCGCGGAGGCCCCCGTGCTGAACGTCACTGACCCTTTTTCGTCGGCGAACTACCGCATCCTGCCGGGCCAGCACGTGATGTTTATCAAAGGTGACCTGCACAAGGTGGTGGATCACGAGCGGTCGTCGTGCGGCTGCCCGGTCATGGCACCGAAGGACGCGGCGCTTCCCGGCAAGCCTGCCACCCCCGCACAAGCCGCGGCGGCAACGCACCCCTTCCCCCAGGCCGAAAGCGAGGGTTTGGCGCCTGCGCCGGAGGCCACCAACGAGGCTCCGGCGGGTACCGCCAGCTCGCAGGTGACTACGACGTTCAGCTATGGCGACGGACAGGGGCCGCCGCCCAGCATTGCAGCGGAACCGGCGTCCGGTGCGACCGAACCCAACACCCCGGCGCGAGCTGCGGAACCGGCCAGCGCTGCGCCGAATGAGGGCGGCTTTGTCCATGCAATTGGCCGCTTTTTTCATCGCCTGTTTCATCCGTCCAGATAGGATCGTTCACGTCCCCGCCGCCACAGTTGTCTCGTTATACTGAGGGCCAACAGTCAGGGGGCAGGTTGAGTTCGCAACACCGGTATTACCCGGCGCTTGATGGCGCACGTGCCATTGCCGCGATGATGGTGCTTCTCTTCCACGCTGCGCAAGAAGGGCTTCCACTTCCATCTGTCGTGACCTTCGGGCAAACGGGTGTTGATCTCTTCTTTGTGCTGTCCGGGTTTTTGATTACCTCGATCCTTCTTGCTGCCCGGCAGCGGGACTGGACGGAGGTGCGCACGTTTTACGCGCGCCGCAGCCTCAGAATCTTTCCTCTGTACTACCTCTGCTTGATCGTCTGCAACCACTTCTTCTTTCCGTGCAATTGGCCTTACTGGGTGTACCTCCAGAACTTCTGGATCTCCACGGGCAGGACAATGGACGGACCTGTGCACCTGTGGTCCTTGGCGGTGGAAGAGCAGTTTTATCTTGTTTGGCCCTTCCTTGTACTCTTTGTGCCTCGACGGTTCCTGTTGCGCATCCTTGCAGCACTGATCGTGATGAGCTTTGGGCTGCGGATCGTGCTCGCAGCCCACCATCAAGATGTGTATTCCATGACGTTTACGCGGCTGGATGGCCTGTCCGCCGGGGCGGTGCTCGCAACCTTGCATCACCATGGATCCCTGCAACGGTGGCGTTCCGTTCTGCTCGGGCTAGCGATCGGAGGCGTGGCGCTCGTTGCGCTTACGTGGTGGCGCTTTCACGGAAGTGGCGATCCTTTCTTTGTGGCGACCAAGTATTCCTTGCTGGCCACAGCCTATGCGGGCGTCATCGGATATTTGATCTGTTGTCCCGGCGCGAGGATCAGTCGGCTGCTCAGCATTCGGCCGATGCGGTACGTCGGTCGGATCAGCTACGGCCTCTATGTGTGGCATCCCTTTGTTTTCAGCCTTACGTACCGGTGGCTTCGCGCGTACTCGGTCCTCACCAGGGGGCTGGTGGCGTTTGTTCTCGCGTTCGCAACGGCATACGTGAGTTGGTATGGGTACGAGCGTCATTTCTTGAAGCTGAAAGACCGCCTTGCGCCGGAGCCGCGACTCACGCCACATGCTCCGGTTGGCGAATGACAAAGACGTGTTGACCAACAGCGGTACGCTACAATGAAGCTGCTGAATCTCGAGAGTTTTCTTGTTTTGAAAGCCTCTTTCCGCTACCTTATCGGACTTCGGAGTCTCCATGGCAATACCCGCAACACAGATGCGTCCCGGCATGATCATCAAGTTCAAAGACGACCTGCATCTGGTCTTCTCAGTGGAGCATCGTACGCCCGGCAACCTGCGCGCCTTCATTCAAGCCAAGCTGCGCAACATCCGTACCGGTTCCATGTTCGTCGAGCGTTTTCGCTCTCCTGATCCGATCGATCGCGTGGTCGTTGACGAGATCAAGATGGAGTACCTGTACAACGATGGCGACGATTACTACTTCATGGATCAGCAGACCTATGAGCAGACAAACCTGAAGCGTGAAACGCTGGGCGACTCGGTCGATTACCTTACCCCGAACCTGCAGATCTCGGTCAGCTTCCACGACGGCAAGGCCGTTGGTATCGAACTGCCGCCGTCGGTTGAGATGACCGTTCTTGAGACCGAACCAGGTATCAAGTCTGCGACGGCAAGCTCGGTGACCAAGCCGGCCAAGACCGAAACAGGCCTTGTGGTGCAGGTGCCGCCGTTCATCAACGAAGGCGAAAAGATTAAGGTGGATACGGCCGAAGGCGCCTACATGAGCCGCGCCTAGGTCTGCCGTCTTTTCTGTTCCAGTGGCAACAAGGTTTCAGTAGAACGAGGGGCGCAGCCGATGGCTGCGCCCCTTTGTTCGTTGCAACTCTGGTTAGAAGCGGTAGATGGCGCTAATGGCGGGCTCTTCCGTCACACGCCAGGAGCGGCTGCTGATAGCGGAGTTGCCGAAGTTGGGCGCGCGATAGTAAAGCGACCGGCCTGAAATGCGGAACCCAATATGAGGGCTGCCGGTGGGCAGATCAAAGCCCGTCTCCAGCAGACCCGCCCCACGCCACTGCGTCGAACCCTGCGTGGGATAGAAGCCAATGTAACCACCACCTACCTCCACATAAGGCTGGAAGGGGATGTGCTTGGGGTGGAGCAGGTACCCGGCCGTGGTCTCGTGGGCGTCGGTCGTAACGTTCGACTGACCGTAGCTGCTGTTTGTAGCGTACTGGTAGACGTACCGTTCCTGGTAATGGTTGAAACCGTAGTTGAACGCAATGCCGGCCCAGGGCTTCGGGTGAATCTGAAAGGACGACACAAAGCCCGCCGACCACGTCGTGAACTGCTGCTGATTAAAGATGTCGGTCGTGTTTGTTCCGTTCTGAATCGGATAGGTGAACGGGCGGTAGCTCGAATCTGATTCCAGGATGGTGCTGAACTGTCCGGTTCCACCGACAGACAGAGAGGCAGCATGGGATTTCAGATATTGCCCCTGCGCAGTCACGGCAGACAGAACTACGATTGCGGGAACAGAACGACGAAGAATGGACATCACCTGCGGTCTCCTCATAAGTGTTTCAGTATGAGAACGGGAGTGCTCTCCCAGACTATGCAGGGTCTTTCGCACGACAACGTTCTCGCTTGGGTAAGGCTCTACAACAGCGAGCGTTCGGTGCTGTTGGCCGGGGTATTGCGTGTTCAGTCAAACAGACGCTTATGGCAAGCGCGTTGGTTGTCTGTTTCCTGAAGCAGATGTGTACGGTTGCGTGACATCGTTTCACTCTGAGACACTGGACCGTCATGGTTGTTCACTTCCTCGTGCGAGGCCGGGTTCAGGGCGTGGGCTTTCGGTGGTTCGTCCACCGTGAAGCCGCCGAGCTGGGCCTCCGCGGCTCCGTGCGGAACACCGACAGTGGCGAGGTAGAAGTGGTCGTCGCCGGCGACCCGGACTCCATCGCGGAGCTAAGGACCGAACTGCACAAGGGATCCCGGGGCAGTCGCGTCGATGCCGTGGTGGAGCATGAACTGCTTGAGAGTGAGGGAGCGGCTTTGGGGCCGTTTCAGATTGAAGGAGCCTGGTAAGAGCTAATGGTTGAAGTGTCGCAATGCGAGCCCTTGAAGGCGCTCATCCGTACCGTTCCGGACTTTCCAAAACCGGGCATTCTTTTCTATGACATCACTACGCTGCTGAAGGAGCCCGCCGGCTTTGCGCAGATGATCGACGCGTTTGCCGCGCATTACATCGACAAGGACGTTGACCTGGTGCTCGGCACCGAGGCGCGCGGCTTTATCTTCGCCCCGGCCATTGCGTATCGCCTGAACGCAGGCTTCGTCCCCGTGCGCAAGGCCAATAAGCTGCCGTCTGAGACGGCCAGGGTCTGCTATGACCTGGAGTATGGGCAGGATTGCCTGGAGCTGCACCTTGACGCTGTCCAGCCGGGGCAGAAGGTGCTGCTGGTCGACGACCTGCTCGCCACAGGCGGCACCATGGCCGCCACGGTGGAGCTCGTGGAGAAGCTCGGTGGTGTTGTCGTGGGTATTGCGTTTGCGATTGAGCTCGATTTCCTGAAAGGCCGCGATAAGCTGGCCGGCCATGACGTGTTCAGCTTGCTGCACTACGCTGAATAGCGCCGGTCAGGTCAGCGCACACCTCTTTGCCGCGCCTGAACCGCGGCCACTGCATCGAACGGAACGAGGAGAATCATGACCAAGAGCCACGGCTACGCTGCGTTCGACAAGAGTTCACCCCTTCGCCCCTACGACTTCGAGCACCGCGATCCGAACCCGGACGACGTTGTCATCGACATTGAGTTCTGCGGCATCTGTCACTCGGACATTCATCAGGTCCGCGATGAGTGGAAGAACGCCATGTATCCCATGGTGCCCGGGCATGAGATTGTCGGCCGCGTGCGGTCCGTGGGCAACGCTGTGACCAAGTACAAGGCAGGCCAGCGTGTCGCCGTGGGCGTGCTGGTGAACAGCTGCCTTGCATGCAACAACTGCAAGGCGCAACAGGAGCCTTATTGCGAAAAGGGCGCCGTTGGTACCTATAACGCGAAGGACTATGACGGCGCGATCACCTATGGTGGCTACGCTTCCACGATCGTCACCAAGGAGCATTTTGTTCACTCGCTGGCGGATAGCCTGGACCCTGCCGGTGCGGCACCGCTGCTGTGCGCGGGTATCACCACGTACTCACCGTTGAAGCATTGGGGCGCGGGGCCGAACAAGAAGGTCGGCGTTGTGGGGCTTGGCGGTTTGGGCCACCTCGGGCTGAAGTTTGCCCACTCCTTCGGTGCGCACACCGTGCAGTTCACCACCTCGGAAAGCAAGATTGCCGATGCGAAGAAGCTGGGCGCGGACGAGGTCATCATCTCGAAGGACGCCGAGCAGATGAAGAAGCACGCAGGATCGTTCGACTTCATCCTGGACTGCGTCTCCGCCGAGCACGACCTGAACAGCTACCTGAACCTGCTGAAGCTGGACGGGACGCTGTGCCTGGTCGGCCTGCCCGAAGTGCCCCCGGTGATTTCGCCCTTTTCGCTGATCACCAACCGGCGTTCGCTGGCGGGGTCGATGATCGGCGGCATGGCTGAAACGCAGAGCATGCTGGATTACTGCGCCGAGAAGAACATCGTGGCCGACGTTGAAGTGATCGGCTACGACCGACTCGAAGAAGCCTACGATCGCGTAGTGCGCAGCGACGTGAAGTACCGCTTCGTGCTGGATAACGCGAGCCTGAAGCAGCAGTAAAGCTGTATGAAGTAACAAAGGCGGCGAGCCTGGGCTCGCCGCTTTTTGTTTTTGGCAGGTACGCTCGGGTGTCTAGATCCAGAGCAGGCATTCCGGATTTGTGGCGGGCGTTGTTGTGCGGGGCGTCAGACGGCCCGTGCTGCTGTCGCGGCTGAAGACCGTGATTGAGTTGCCGTCCTGGTGGGCACATACCAGCCAGCGCTCGCTTGGGTCGAGCGCAAAGAAGCGTGGCGTCTTCCCACCACAGGGAACCTGCTGGATCTGCGTGAGTTGGCCATGGCTCGGGTCGACGCTGAAGACCGTCAACACGTCGCACGCGCGTGTGCTGGTGTAGAGAAACCGGCCATCGTGGCTGAAAGCTATCTCGGCGCCGGTGCTGGGCGGGTCTGCCGGTGTATTCGGTGGCCGCACGCTGACCGTGGCTCCGGGTACGGCCTCTGCCGCGGGCTCATCGCCATGAGGGCGCCACAGGAACAGGCTGACCGAGCAGTTGATCTCGTTGATGCAGTAAAGCCAACGGCCGTTCGGGTGGAACGCCAGGTGGCGCGGGCCTGCGCCGGCAGCCGTCGGGATGCGGGTGAGCTTGCCGAGAGGCTGCGGAGTGTGTGGGTGAATCGGAAAGGCAAGGATCGCGTCATCGCCCAGATCACACGCGAGCACGAAGCGGTTGTCGGGTGAGAGCACCGCGCAGTGAAGGTGAGCGGCGCTTTGCCGGTCCTTCACGGGGCCACCTGTGCCGCATTCGGTGGAGTCGCCGCAGTTGAGAACGGTCGCTGCCGGGCCAGGGTTGCCGTCCGGGCCAAGCGGGAAGACGGCGAGGCTGCCGCCCCCGTAGTTGGCGGCAAACAGGAGATTTCCGGTGCGGTCGACGGAGGCGTAGCAGGGCGCGGCGCCGGTGGTGTGTTGCGTGGCCATTGGCTCAAGCCGGGCCTGCGCGCGATCAAGGTGGAAGGACGAAACCGCGGAGGTCGCTGCGCTGTCCATCTCGTTGCACGCGTAGATGACGGGCAGGCGCGGGTGCGGCGTCAGGTAGGTCGGCTGCGTCGTCGCGACGGCCAGCTCAGGGGTGCCGATCTCCCCGGTGGCTTCGTTCCAGCGAGCGCGATAGATGCCCTGACCCTGGCTGCCACCAATCAGCAGCCAGCGGCTTGGGGGCGCAGATGCCTGGCTTAGGGTCGGTCGCCAGACACCGAGGGCGGCGGCGGCGAGGGAAGTTTGGAGGACACGTCGGCGGGTAAGGTCTGCGGGCGGCATGAGGAGCGAGTGTACTGGATGGCTGCTGTGCTTTGCCGACCCGCGCGTTACCTGGGCTGGTTCGTCGTTACCGGGGCGCTTGCAGATCTTCGGTCTGGGCTGCGGTTTCCGGCTCGGCGGGAAGGCGGTAGTCCATCTCGGCCGGGTGCGCGTCCTGGTTGATCACCGGCAGCGATGGCAGGTTCAGGGAGCCCTTACCTTCACGCACGACGGCTTCGGCGTGCTCCAGGACCTCTTCCACGGTCATGGTGTACATCTCGCGACCGTTGTCGTAGCCGTTTTCGATGGCTTGCTTGAGGAAGCGGCCGGCAGCCTGCGCAGCGATGTAGTCGGTGATGGTTTTACCGTTGCGGCGCTTCTGCTCGATCCAGGCGATGTTGGGCATCGCGATCCAGAGCGGGCGGTCACTCACGGCGAAGCGGATGTCGGTGGCATCGGCGTGACGGGTGGCGATGGCTACGACGGTGGCCTTCCAGACGCAGTGGAGCTGCTCTCCGGTCCAGCGGTCGGTGGCGACGAAGTCCTCATACATAGGGGAAGGGTAGCAGGTCCGTGGTGTGTCCGGTCGGCCGAGGCAGCGCTTTGCGCCGTCTTCCTCTGACGATCCGGCTTGGGTCCGTGGGTACCCCCCGGAGGTACTTTTGGTCAAAGTAAGCCCGATACGGGACTTAGGTTCGGACCTTTATCCGGAGTCCCCCGAAGTTCCCCAAGGGATCCGGGTTCGAGTCCGGGTCCGGGCGGCGTGTGCCTGATCTGTTCCTGGAGTGTATGTGGAACGGGTGAAATTGTCGGCAACCGTCAGGGCGGAAGAAGTTTGAGGGTGGACATATGAAGGACAGCCCTTGCATCGGATAGGTGTGAGGGTCGAAATGAAGATACTGGTGATTGGCGCGGCGGGTGGAACGGGTGCGGAAGTGGTGAAGCAGGCCGTGGCAATGGGGCACGAGGTAACGGCGCTGGTGCACAGCAAGGACAAGTACAACCCCGCTGCGCAGGTCCGGGTAGTGGAAGGTGATGTGCTGAACCCCGCGACGCTGGGGAAAGCGATGCCGGGGCAGGATGCCGTGGTTGACGCACTGGGTGGGCACACGCCGTGGAAGGACACGGGGCTGGAGACCGATGCGGCGCGGCTGGTCATCGAATCCATGAAGAAGAATGGCGTGAAGCGGCTGATGGTGGTGTCTGCGATCGGCGTGGGTGAGACCAAGGACCTGGTTCCGGGCTGGTACGAGAAGCTGATCCTACCGACATTCCTTCGCGGCGCGATGAAAGACAAGGAGCAGATGGAGCCGGAGGTGGAGGCCAGCGGCGTCGAGTGGACGATTGTGCGTCCGGGGCACCTGGTTGACGGCGAGCGAACGGGCAATGTGCTGACCTTTGAGCCTGGAACAGGTGAGACGGCGCACAAGATCACGCGCGCGGATGTGGCAGGGTTTCTGCTGGATGCGCTGGCGAGTGGAACCTATGTGGGGCAGGCCGTGAACATCGCCTCGAATTGATTGGCTCTGGCTACGGCGGAACGTTCTCGCATGCACTGTTGCCTTCGAAACGTTCCGCAGCCGCAGCGGAGATGGTCTTCATGCAACAGCACCTCGGCGTCTCCCGAGGTTGAAGCGCCTGCGCAGTTGGTAAGCTGAATTGTGCGCAAAATTTGCTTCTTCCTTCTTTTTCTGGTCGCATTCGCACGTGTCTGTTGCGGCCAGGCTGATACAAAACCAGCGGCACCGAAGCCCGCCCCGGATGTGCTGGTGTTTACCAACGGAGACAAGCTGACCGGGAAGCTCACCAGCGCCTCCGGCGGCAATGTTGTGTTTCACAGCGATATGGCGGGCGACCTGACCATCCCGTTCAGCAAGGTGAAAGAGCTGCGGTCAGGGTCAGAGTTTGTGGCGCTGCGGGCGGGGAAGCCGGGCAAGGAAAAGCCCGCGGCCAGTGGCACCGTGACCTTTACCGATGGCAACGTGACGCTGACCAAGGACGCCCAGACGGGGCAGGGTGCGGCGACGACGCTGCCGGAAAAAGATCTGGGTTTCCTGATCGATGTGCCGTCGTACGCGAAAGAAGTGGACCAGCGTGCAAGCTTCAAGACAGGGTGGACGGGAGCGGCCACCGGCGGCTTCACGCTGGTGCGTTCCACGACCTCCAGCACGACGTTTACGGGAGCGCTGAACTTTGTGCGGCAGATCCCCACGGTGGCCTACCTGCCGCGCAATCACCGGACGACGTTGAACGTTACGGAAACGTACGGCACCAGCACAACGCCGGTGATCCCGCCTCCGTCCCAATTCACGCCGCCCAGTGTCGTGCTGACGAGCATCTTTCATGCGGATGCGGAGCGCGATCAGTACATCAGCCCGCGGCTGTACCTGTTGGCTGATTCGACCTTTGACCACAACTTCGCCTCGGGCCTGCAGTTTCAGCAGGTGTATGGCGTCGGGGTAGGTTGGACCGCATTGCAGAAGCCAAAAGAAGAATTGGATCTGAAGGCCGATGTTCACTACGAGAAACAGCAATTCATTCAAACAGCGAGCACGCCGCCGCCAATGAATACCGAGCTGATTGGCTCGATCTTCCAGGAGAACTATCGGCGCAATCTGCCGCTGAAGGTGGTACTGACGGAGTGGGCCAACATTGAGCCCGCATGGAACGACTTTGTCGCGTACTCGGCAAATGCGTACCTGGGGGTGGCCTTGCCGCTGTCCAAGCGGCTGAACATCAGCTTGTCCGCCACGGACAATTACATCAACAACCCGGCTGAGTACTACCGCACAAATACGGTGCAGTATGTGACCGGGGTGACGTACACGTTTAAGTAGCGAGTCAGCGAGTTGGCAAGATCTCCGGAGTGAGCGACGCAGCCGTGTCTCAGGTGACCAGCGGGGCAGACCTGCCCTTTTTGCTCACTTGCTGACCGAATCGCCGGCTGGTCCGCTCCCTTCCTGACCCGCTGGCACGCTCACATTTGGCGGGGTGGATGTTCTAATGGAAAGGTGCGGCCAGAACGGCCGAGTCGCAGGAGTGCAGCTTTGGTTGTTGGTTTGAGTGGATGGGTGCGTCGCGGTCTGGGACGGTGGACTGCTGGCGGTCTGCTGATGGGTGTTTTGTTCGCGAGTGGCATGAGTGCGGACGCGCAGGTGCGTATCACGGCCAAGCCGAAGCGGCCGCGGCATGAGACAAATGCCAGCCGGCAGGCACGCATTCAGCGCACGATTGAGCAGACGTATGCGCACCCCTGGGAAGTGTTTGGCGGCGGCGGCTTTCTTCGTTGGGAAAGCGGCCAATACACGCAGAAGAACAATGAAGTGAGCTGGGTTGCCGGGGCGAACTACTACCTGTCGCGCAAGCTGGCGATTGTAGGCGAAGCGCAAGGGTCGTTTGGCCACGCCAAGCTGCTACGGTTCAACTCCGGCTTGGGACCGTTTCCGAATCCGCAGATCAACGAGTACTTCTTTACGGGTGGGGCCAATTACCGCTTCTACACGAAGGAGAAGGTCGCGGTGAGCGTGCAGGGCACCGGTGGTGTGGCCTGGGGAATCTTCTCGAGTGGATCGCCGTATAGCTACTACGGCCCGGAGGTTGGGTTGTGGCAGGATGGCATCCGGCCGGCGTTCAAGATCAGCGTGAACGCGGATTACAACATCTATCCGAACCTGGCATTCCGTTTTGCGCCTACCTATGTCGGGTCGACGTTTGGTGGCCAGGTGCAGAACAACCTTGGGTTCAACGCGGGCGTGGTGTACCGGTTCGGCAAACGCTAGTGGCTAATTCGTGAATCGCCGTTGTGGGTTCGGAGGGTCGTAATGTCGAAGGGTTGGGAGTCAAAGAGCGTGGAAGAGCAGCAGGCTGCTGCGGCATCGCGGTCCGAGGCGGCCTCGGCCGTGGCTGCTGGCAAGGATGACGCAGCGCGCAAGCGGCGCATCGCCGCGCTGGAAATGCAGCGCGAGCGTGTGCTGAGCGAGCAGACCTCCAGCCCGCACCGGCGCAGCGCGCTGCAGATGGCCCTGGCGACAATCGAGCGCGACCTGCAGGAACTGGGCTGGTTGATCAAGCTCTAGTGGCTAAGGCCCAGTGGCTGATGCGGGACATTCCTGCGAGGCTAAAGGCGGATGAAGCGGTCGAGGCGGAAGCCTGGATTGCGCTCCTCGTAGTCGAGTTGCAGGAGCGGTTCGGCGCGTAGGACCTCGTGGACCTGATCGCCTTCAAGCTGGTGATCGCGGGAGCTGCCGAGCCAGTGGCTTGCGAGCACGGTGGCGCCGGAGTCCATGGACGCGGCGAGTTTTGCTACCGCGGTGCGCCACTTGTTCAGGCGAAAATAGTACCCAATTTCACTGAGAATGATGAGGTCGTAGCCGCCGACCGGGGTGTCCTCGGTGAGTGCGGCGCATTTCACGTGGACGTGGGGCCAGCGCGCACAGCGCTCCGTGGCGCGCTGCACGGCGGTGGGGGAGAAGTCTGCAGCGTCAACTGCGTCGCTGACGGCGGCGAGCCGTTCGGTGAGGGCGCCGATGCTGCAGCCGGGCTCAAACGCCTTTCGGTAGCGCCGGTGCGCGAGCGCTGCCATGATCGTGTCGTAGCGAGCCTGTTCGTACTCGCTGCCCGCGAAGTTCCATGGGTCGGCTTGCTTCTTGTAGCGTGTTTCAAAGAAGCCGGCGCTCGATTTGTTGTTGAATATCATCGCAAACCTCTCTTGTGAGAGAGGGTATCGCGATGTCAGCTCTTTCTGCTGAGAACGTAGGGATTGGCCTGGGCGGTAGGCGTCACAAGCACGGTCTGGATCGAGACGTGCGCCGGCCGCGAGGCAGACCAGACGATGATCTCCGCAATGTCCTCGGGCGTGAGCGGATCGACGCCGGCGTAGACTTTGCCGGCGCGCTCCTGGTCGCCGCGGAAGCGGATGTTGCTGAAGTCGGTCTCCACCATGCCGGGGTCGACCGAGGTGACGCGGATGGGCGTGCCATTCAGGTCGATGCGAAGGCCGTCGGAGATAGACCGCTCGGCGGCCTTGGTGGCGCAATAAACGTGGCCGTTGGGGTAGGTCATGTGCCCGGCGATGGAGCCGAGATTGATGACGTGGCCCTGCCCGCGTTTGACCATGCCGGGGACCACGGTGCGCGTGACGTAAAGCAGGCCCTTGATGTTGGTGTCGATCATCTCTTCCCAGTTCTGGACGTCATCCTCCCAGAGCTTGGTGAGGCCGCGGCTAAGGCCGGCGTTGTTGACCAGGATGTCGATGCGGCCCCAGGCGTCAGGGAGGGTGTTGATGGTGCCTTCCACCTCGTCGCGGTCCTGCACGTCGAGCTCAAAGCTGAAGACGTCGCTGGCGCCCAGGTCGCGAAGCTCGGCTTCCATGGCCTGCAGCTTGTCGAGCCGTCGGGCGCAAAGCAACAGGCGCACCCCGTGCTGGGCGAAGGCGCGGGCCGTAGCCTCGCCGATGCCGGAGCTTGCGCCCGTGATAAAGACGATCTTGTCTCGCAGGACCTCAGCCATGGTGACGTGGTCTCCTCAATCAGAAGTGCAACAGTGATTCAGATTGGTGTGATGCCAACAAACACGGGACCGTGAGGTGTCTCACGGCCCCGCAGGATGAATCTTTGGTGATGGTTACTGCTGACCGGCGGTACCGGCGGCGGGACCTGTGGTGGTTTGCACACCGATGGCATTGCCGGAGACGATCAGTTCAACGCGCCGGTTCTGCTGGCGGCCGGCTGCGGTTTTGTTGTCGGCGACGAAGTCGGTGGCGCCGTAGCCCTGGGCGGTGATGTTGTCCTGGGGAACGCCGTTGTTGGTCATGAAGTCCTTCACGGCGTCGGCGCGGTTTTCACTGAGCTTCTGGTTCAGGGCAGGGGCACCGGTGGAGTCGGTGTAGCCTTCCACCTGCACTTTGAGGCCCTGGTAGAGCTCAAGAATGGTGGCAACCTTGGCGAGCGATACCTGGGTGTTGGGCTTCAGGGTGTACTTGCCTGTGTCGAACAGCACGTCCGACAGGTTCACCACAAGCCCGCGGGGCGTTTCCGTGGTTTGTAGCACGGCGTTCAGCTGCGCGAGCAGCTTGGCGCGCAGGGCCTCGACGCTTTGCTGCGCATCCTGGGCGCGGCGCTCGGAGTCAGCGGCCTGGGCACGGGCATTGGCGGCTTCGGCATCGGCCTTGGCTTTCTGGGCTTCGGCTTCGGCACGCTGGGCGGCGGCGCGGTCGGCGTCAGCCTGGGCCTGGGCGGCCTGCAGCTGTGCCTGTTGTGCCTGCTGCGCGGAGGCAGCGGCTTCCGCCTGGGCGTCTACCTTGGCCTGCTGCGCCTGGCGCTGGCGCTCATCGGCTTGCTTGCGCAGGGTGGTCAGGCGGGCATCTTCAGCTCGCTGCACTGCCTGGCGCGCGTCCGTGAACTCCATCTTGACGTCGCGGTGCTTGGAGTCCTGGATGGCCTGGGCGTTGGTGATGTCCTGCTGCACTTCCTGCATGATGTCGGCCGCGTACTTGTCCGCACCGGAGTTTTGCGCGATCCGTTGGGCGTTGTAGGCCTCAAACAGCGCGAGGGGCGTGTGTTCACGGTCGGTGATGGGCATCGGGTTGGATTTGCGGCCTTCTGTGTTGGCATACAGGCCACGGGGCAGAAGGGCGTAGTGCACGTTCACGGTTTGGAGGACGCCGGCGGTGTCCTTGCGAAACACGTTTTGCAGCACGATCACATCGGAAGGGGTGGAAACCGCGTAATACGGCTCGGCGGTGACGATCATGCCAAAGCTTTGAAAGCCGCTGGTGACGTCGAGTGAGGCTTTATCGCCGGAAAGCTCGAGTTCACCGAGGTTCTGGGGGCGGCCATCGGCCGAGATCGCCCAGAGGACGTAGGTGAGGTACTCGGGACCGAAGCCGTTGGCGGGGCTCATGCCTTCAAACTTGACGTGGATATTGGTCTTGCCGGTCTTGGAATCGACTTCAGCTTCGCCATGCGCCTTCTGCATGAGGTTGGTGCCCTCGAAGCCGACCTTGGTGGAACCGGAACGGTTGAGGTAATTCACTGCGTCGAGGTCACGCTGAACCACCTTGACGTGGTAGACGTAGGTGCCGTTTTCGCTTTGCGCGATGACGTCAGCGGAGCGGGCGCCCGGCGCGATGGCGGTGGGATTGGCTTCCTGAGCGAAAGCCGGCGTGGCAAACGAGGCCAGGCCAAATGCGGGCAGACCAAAAGCGAGGGTGATGGCAGCCGCGGGCAGGGCGGCTCTAAATCGGTGCATGTTGCGGGGCATCGTTCTCTCCTTCAAAGCGGGACGCGGGATGCGCACACGCTCACTGGGCGCACATCTTGCGCGCTTCAAAGGGTCGGATGCCCCGGTTTTCGGAAAGGTAGCCCTCTGCCTCGACTCAGGACAGCCCCGAGGTAACGCGACGGAAGTACCAAAGTCTAGCGGATTCTGAGGAGGCAAGTGTGGAAGTCCTGTGGGCGAAGACCTTTCCTTTGTGCAAGGGGCAACAACCAAAGCGTGCATGGGGGGCCGTTTTGCAACCAAGGTAATGGCCCGCTCTGCCCTGACCGGGACCGCGATCTCCCCTGAGCGTTCCATCGACATGCAGCGATTGATCGGTGTGCCTGTCTTCTGGGGGAGTTACCCGTTCTATATCCGGCAGTAACTTTGGTTTTGCCGAGGGCGTTGTGCGCTCTCCCGAGGCCAACATGAGAACGTTCCCTGCGGCTGTAGCGTTGATTTCCGCCGTTTCCTGCAGTCTTTTTACCGGCTGCTCCGGGTCGCCCGCTTTCCCGATGATGGAGGCGAGTGCGACATCCTCTTCGCCCGATACACCCGTGACCGCATCGTCTGTGCTGAAAGGGCACATTCACGGAGGGCAGCAGCCGATCGCCGGAGCCAAGATTTATCTGCTGGCGGCCGGCACCACGGGCTATGGCTCCGCAGCGAAGTCGCTGCTTACGAGCGCGTCTTACCCGGGGTACACGTCGCAGCAGGACAGCAAGGGGAACTACTACGTCCTGACCGACAGCGGCGGGAACTTCCAGATCGCAGATCAGTGCTCCCCGGGGCAACAGGTTTACGTCGCCTCGGTGGGCGGCAATCCTGGGTCGGGGAACAACAGCGCCGCGACGGAGATTGCGATCCTGGGAGGGTGCCCGGCCGGCAACAACTTCGACAGCACCTTGACGAACGTCTTTATCAGCGAAATCTCGACAGTGGTTGCAGCCTATGCGGTGTCGGCTTACGCGACCGATGTGTTCGACATCGGCGGACCAAGCACAACGACGATCGAACAGACCGGGATTGCGAATGCTTTTGCCAATGCGGCCAATCTTTTCGATGTGCAGAACCTGAACGACACGGCCCTGACGATGACACCTGTCGGCAAGGGGACGGTGCCGCAAGCGAAGATTCACACCATTGCGAACATCCTGTCGTCTTGCGTCAACTCGACCGGGCCCTCGTCCTCGGCTTGCTCAATCCTGTTCAGCGGTGCGAAAACGGGTGGCACGACCGGAACGGCGCCGACCGATGTAACGACCGCGGCGATCAACATCGCCCACAATCCCTGGGCCAGCGTCAGCACGTTGCTGCCGCTGCAGACGGCTGTGACCCCGTTTTCGCCGCAACTGCCGGCAAGCGGGGCGAACGCGCCAGCTGACTTCACGATCGCCGTCGACTACTCCGGTGCGGCGCTCGGATCCAATCCTTCGCTGGCGGTGGATGCCAGCGGGGATGTATGGAGCCTGGTGCCGGGACAGACATCGGTGGCTAAGCTTTCACCATTGGGCGTCGTGCTTTCCGGCGCAACCGGCTATTCGATCGGAAGTGGCGTAAGCGTTCCTCGTGCCCTGGCGATCGATACGAACAACGACGTTTGGGTTTTGGGGCAGACCACGTTTGGCAGTTCGCCGACGGCCGGCTTCGCGCACCTCAGCAATGTGGGTGTGCCTTATACGCCGGTGGTGCAGCCGGCAACCACGCTATTCATCAACCCGCTGGAGTTGGGCGTGAGTTTCCCATCGGCGACAACCAATCTTGTGCTTGATGGCGCCGGCAACTTTCTTTACTCGTCGCAGTACGCCCTTCAAGTGTTCGGGGCCACGATCAACATCGGCAATTGCTGCACCGTGAAGTACAACATGGCGAACGGAACGGTAACCAATCTAGACACCGGGAACATGACGCCGGGTACCGGGTTTGTGGCAACCAACGGCACCACGGTGTGGGACGCGAGTGCCGGCAACAGCTTGAGCTGGGCCTCTGGAACGAGCAAAAGCGTAACGGGCGGCGGCCTGAACAAGGCCGTAGGATTGGCGCTGGATAAAGCAGGCAACGCGTGGGTGGCAAACTCCGGCGGCAGCACGGTGTCGGCGTTCAGCAGCACAGGCACGGCCATCTCCACCACGAGCGGGTTCAGCGGTGGCTTGTCGACCCCGAAGGCGATTGCCGTGGACGGTCTGGGTGGCGTGTGGGTCACCAACACACTCGGCAGCTATATCCTGACGCCTTTCACCAACGCAGGCGCGGTGATTGGCAGCGGGTACCTCGATGCGAACCTGTCCGGTGCTGGGTCGGTGGTTATCGATGCCTCCGGCAACATCTGGGTGGCGAGTTCCGCGACCAACACGATCAGCCAGTTCATCGGCGTGGCGGCACCGGTGGTGACACCGATGGCTGCAGCGGTTAGTGGCGGGCTGGTGGGGCAACGGCCGTAAAGGACGATGTCAAGCGGTCTGCAAAGCTTTGCGTAGCTATCTATCGCGGAGCTTGCCCAAGGTTCGGACTAGAATCCTTGCAGGCGAAGACTGACCGTGCGAACCTCTGAGATCGACATCACGCCCCTGAAGCGCGCTTTGCAGCGACTGGAGGAGGGCTTGGCGGAATGGTCTGCGCAGTCTGGAAATACTCTGCTGCGGGATGGCGTGATTCAGCGCTTTGAGTTCACTTACGAACTGAGCCACAGGATGCTGCGCCGTTTTCTGGAGTCAGGGGCGGCGAATCCTGAAGAGATCGGCCGATTGTCTTTTCCGGACCTGATTCGTGTGGCAGGGGAGCGTGGGTTGCTGCGGTCCTCCTGGAATGAGTGGAAGGAATACCGGCAAGCGCGAACGAACACGAGCCACACGTACGACGAAGCCAAGGCGCTCAGCGTCATTGAAGTTGTGCCGAAGTTCGCAGCGGAAGCGCAGTCGCTGGTGCGGAACCTGGAGGCGCAGGGTGCCGGACACTGAGATCTGGAACAGTGTTGCCCTGAGTGTGGCGGAGCGCGAAGAAGTGCGTCGAATTCTGGCCGCCCACGTGCCGGAGTGTCAGGTCTGGGCGTTCGGGTCACGGGTAATAGGCAAAGCGAAACCGCTTTCCGACCTGGATCTTGGCCTGGCAGGTACGAAAGCATTGACTCTGGCAAAACAGGCGGATCTGACCGAGGCTTTCGACGAATCCGATCTGCCGTTTCGCGTAGATGTGGTCGATCTGCTGACGGCGGATCCTGCTTTTGCCGAGCGTGTGAAGCGTACGGGTGTGCTGCTTTAGCCCGTGCAGAAGCCGATACGCCTCACGTTGGATGCAGACGACTGCGGCTATTGCCCGAGGATAGCTGTGCCGGCGAGTTCCATGCTGTGGGCGATGCGGTCTTTCCATTCAGCGGGGCCGGTGGTGTGAACGCTGGTGCCGTGGCTGTCGACGGCGACCGTGACAGGCATGTCGACCACTTCAAACTCGTAGATGGCTTCCATGCCGAGGTCTTCGAAGGCGAGCAGGCGGGAGTGCTTGATGGCCTTCGAGACGAGATAGGCGGCGCCGCCGATGGCGATGAGGTAAACGGCCTGGTTGTCGCGGATCGCGTCGATGGCGGCCACGCCGCGCTCTGCCTTGCCGACCATGCCGAGAAGGCTGGTGGACTCGAGCATCTGGCGGGTGAACTTGTCCATGCGCGTGGCCGTGGTGGGGCCGGCGGGGCCTACGGCTTCGTCGCGAACGGCGTCTACCGGGCCGACGTAGTAAATGAGCTTGTCCGTAAAGTCGACGGGCAATTGTTCACCGCGGTTGAGCATGTCGGTCATGCGCTTGTGGGCGGCATCGCGGCCGGTGAGGAGCTTGCCGTTAAGCAGCAGGACGTCGCCGGGCTTCCATGACTTGGTTTCTGCGTGGGTGAGGGTGTCGAGGTTGACGCGGCGGGCGCCGTGCGCGGCGGGGTCGTAGGTGAGCTTGGGCCAGTTTTCGAGGTTGGGCGGATCAAGGTAAACCGGGCCTTCGCCGCGCAGGACGAAGTGCGCGTGACGGGTGGCCGCGCAGTTGGGAATCATGGCGACGGGCAGGTTGGCGGCGTGGGTGGGCCAGTCCTGAATCTTGACGTCGAGCACAGTGGTAAGACCGCCGAGGCCCTGGGCGCCAATGCCCAGGGCGTTGACCTTGTCGTAGAGCTCGACACGTAGCTTTTCAATGTTTGTGCGAGGGCCGCGGGCCTTGAGCTCGGGCATGTCAATGGGGTCCATGAGGCTCTGCTTGGCGAGGAGCATGGCTTTTTCGGCGGTGCCGCCGATGCCGATGCCGAGCATGCCGGGCGGGCACCAGCCGGCGCCCATGGTGGGGATGGTTTTGAGGACCCAGTCGACGATGGAGTCCGACGGGTTGAGCATGACGAACTTGGATTTGGCTTCGGAGCCGCCGCCCTTGGCTGCGACGGTGACGTCGACGGTTTGGCCGGGGACGAGGGAGACTTCGACGACGCAGGGCGTGTTGTCTTTGGTATTTTTGCGACTGAAGGCGGGGTCAGCGAGGATGCTGCCACGGAGCTTGTTGTCAGGGTCGAGCCACGCCTCGCGGACGCCCTGGTCGCAGAGGGCCTGGAGGCTCATGGTGGCGGGGCCATCACCTTTTTGGAGGTGGCACTCGAGGCCAAGCTTGATGAAGACCGTGACGATGCCGGTGTCCTGGCAGATGGGGCGGTGGCCCTCAGCGCACATGCGCGAGTTGACCAGGATCTGCTTCATCGCGTCGCGGGCTGCCGGGGACTGCTCGAGCTCGTAGGCCTGGGCGAGGTTGGTGATGTAGTCGACCGGGTGGTAGAAGCTGATGTACTGCAGCGCGGCGCGGATGCTCTCGATGAGATCGTCTTGCTGGATGATGACCATTGCGGCGTGGGAACCCTTTTCTGGGTTCTAGTTTACGCCGTTGCGGGTGGGGCTTACTGCTCGTCGAGGACAGCGAAAATCTCTGGAAGCGAGAGGTGAACGGGCGTGCCGGCGAGGTCAAGGAAGCCCTCGCCGCGTGTTTCGAGCGCGTTTCCAGGTCGGACGATCGTCACATTGCGCTTTGCGGGATCGAAGATCCAGACTTCGGGGACGCCCATGCTGAAGTAGTCCTCACAGCGTGAGAAGGTTCGGCTGAGACGGTCTTCGGGGGAGAGGATCTCGATGCAGAGAAGGGGCGCGTCCTGGACGACGGGAGTACGCCTCCCAGAGAGCGGCAAGACGCAAAGATCCGGGACACGGAAACGTGTGGCAGAAACCTGCACGCGCTGTTCGACGACGACTGTGAGCTGCCAGTCCTGGCGATGAGTTCCGAAAAGGATCGCCAGCTGTGTTTGCAGATCTGCGTGGTCACGTTCGCCAAAGTTTCTTTCCTCCAGCACACCGTCGACGTAGTCCATATCGACCTCGAACGACGAATGGAGGTATTCCTCGACAGTGACGAATGGGGGAAGCGGTAACGCAGCCATGAGGACCTCCGAATTTCTGTAGCCTACATCAGGGTAAGAAGGGGAGAGAGGCCAGGCAAGATGAATGCTTCAGAACTGAGAGCACCAGACACGAAGGATGGAAAGCCTGTCCTGATTCGTGTTCCAGGCTGGGCCCAGTACCCGTGGTTGCGGGCTGGCTTTAGCACGCGGCTCGCCGGCGAGTCGCAGGCGTATGGTGTGGGCGAGCTGAACCTGGGATGGACGAAGGAGGACGATCCGGCGTCCGTCGCGCGCAACCGGGCTGCATTTGCGCGGGCAGTGGCCGACAGTGCGGATCTGTCGCTGGTGACCGTGGGACAGGTGCATAGCGCAGTGGTGCGAGACCTGGAAACAGAGCCAGGGCCGCTGATGACGACTGAAGGCAAAGCCGCGCTGGAAGGCGACGGGCTGGTGAGCCGTCAACCCGGGAAGTTGCTTGCGATTCTGACAGCAGATTGTGTGCCGGTGCTGGTTGCCGATACGCGGACGCACGCGGTGGGCGCGTTCCACGCCGGGTGGCGAGGTACATTGGGCCGCATTGTGGAGGAGGGCACTCGGCTGATGCGCGAGCGGTATGGAACGCGGGCGGAGGACGTGGTTGCCGCGATCGGACCCTGCATCGGAGCTTGCTGTTTTGAGGTGGGCCAGGAGGTGCGGGAACGGTTCGTGACGGAGTTCGCGTATGGGGCGGGGTTGTTTCGCGCCGGCGTTGCGCCTGGCAGCAATCCGTGCATGGATCTTGTGGCGGCGAACCGGCAGCAGTTGCTGGATGCGGGTGTGCCGGCGGGGAACATCAGCGATGTGGCGGAGTGTACGGCGTGTACGCGCCTGCAGGACGGCCGGCGCAAGTTCTTCAGCTATCGCGATGAAGGCGGGGTGAGCGGAAGGATGCTCAGCGCGATTGGAGCTAGGGCCTAGGACTTCCTGGCGGCGGGGTTCAGCGTTGTTCCGCATCGTTGCGCACGGATGGCCCGCTAGGTCTTTTTGCCTAGCTCTTCGAACAACGTTTCGCGTCGATTCAGGGCGTAGGCTTCAATCCCGCGCAGGCTCTGCTCATAGGCGACGAGGGCGCCAACGGCGAAGACGGCGACCAGGGCCAGCGCAAGCCACCGTAGATGCAGTAGAAGTGCGAGGAATTGCAGAGCGGCGCCGATAGCCGCGCTGCCGGCCAGCGTGCCGATCGCGATCCAGGCGCTGACCTGGGATTGGGTGCGGTTGATGCTGCGGCCGGGGTTAATTTTCTTCGGCGCGGAGATAGAGCGCAGGTTGCCAAGAACAGTGTTCAGCAGCAACGTTGCGACGGCCCAAAGCACAACAAACAGCACGTCCGCGAGGTGTGGCCGGCCAGCGACATAAGCCACAATCGAGATCACCACGATGAGCTCAAACGCAGCCAGCAGGAAGTGCATAACGTTTTTGGCGAACAAAACGTCACGCAAGGGCACGGGCGCCATGAAGTAGAACTGTGCGCCGGCGCCTTCCAGTCCGAAAGAGTTGTAGCTCATGGGCGCGAGGCCGAGCATCGCGTACGAAGCCGCAAGAAGCAGCAGCCAGTGTGAGCCGCCGCGCAATGAAAGGCGGCCGGCGAAAAGAAACACCATCACCGTGGGCGCGATGACGCCGTAAAGCAGGCCCGTATTGCGTCGCAGCGTAAGGATCTCTTTTTGCAGCAGCGGACCGAGGGATGGGGGTAGAAACGTTCGCCCGGGAGCAGAGGATGGAGCCGCCGGGCTAAATACCGGTGAGGCAGAAAGCGTAGCCGCGGGGGATGCGCTTCGTGCGGGAGTTCTGCTTACCGCGTTAGCCTGGTCGCTCAGGTTTTCACCGCGGTACTCCGCGCGCATGCGCAGGGTGTAGATCATGAGAAAGATGCCGGCATAGAGGAGGATGACGGCCGCATTGCCAAGAGACAGTGCATACCGGCCAAACACCGCGGCCCGCATGCCTGAGCCGGCAAGTTCAGGCGGAAGCACGCTGAGCCAGGGATGGGCCTGACGTGCGAGGGCCTGGATCGTTTGAAAACTTTGGGGCCTGGGCCTGGGCCGCCCGTGGTTGAAGCCAGGGTTAAAGGTGACGTTGAGGTACTGGATGCCGAGCGAGCCGGCGAAGATGAGCCCGGTGAAGACCTCGCGGGCGCGGCGGGTCGAAAGCCAGCGGTCGACCCAGGCGAAGATCATACGGGAGAACAGCACGTTAGCCAGGGCGAAGCTGGTGGTGATGGCGAGGGTCCACGGCCAAAGGTGCGGGCGGCTGATGGTGACGCCGACAAAGATGGCCGCGGACATCAGCGTGACGATCACGTTGGCCGGGCTGAGCAGGCCGAAGGTGAGCCGCACCAGCACGTAGTTGCGCTGAGCCATGGGGAAGCGGATCAGTTCGATGGGGTCGAACGTGGTGCCGGGCTGGCCAAGATTGATGTTGAGCACCTGGGCGAGGACAAAGGTGCCCCAGAAGACGAGGTTGATTTCGTCGAAGGTGCCCCGCTGCGCAGCAGCCCAGGCGAAGAAGCCCGCCAGCAGCGTCGGCAGAATGGCCAGGGCGGCAAGCAATGGCAGCAGAAGGATGCGGCCCACGAGCTCGGCTTTGCCGCCTTTACGGCGGAAGCTGTTGGCGAGGATGCGCCAGCGCAGCCAGGCGATGGCCAGGAACTGGGATCTGCCGAGAGACGTGCTCGCGGGCGCCAACGCGCCAGACTCTAGCCGAGCCACGCCAGTTCGCCTTCCGTGTGGGCGGGAGCGCCTTCATTGCCAACCACGGCGAGGAAAATCTGCTCCAGCGTGAGCGTGGTGCTGTCGTTGACGTGTTCGGGTGTGGCGGTGGCGTGCTCTGTCGCCGCGATGCGCGCCTGGACACCGGCACGAAGCTCGTCAAGGGAGCCGTGTGCGACAAGGTGGCCGCGGTTGATGATCGCGACGTGCGTGCAGAGCCGTTCGACGATCTCCAGCACGTGTGATGTAAGAAAGATGGTGGCGCCGCGCGCAATCATGCCCTGCAGCATGGACTTCAGGGTGCCGGCTGCGATCGCGTCGACACCTTCGAAGGGCTCGTCAAGGAAAAGAAGTCTGGGTGCATGGATCACAGCGGCGGCGAGCGCGAGCTTTTTGCCCATGCCGTGGGAATAGTCGGCGATGAGTTTTTTGCGCTGGTCGGCGAGGCCCATGAACTCGAGCAACTCGGCGGTGCGCGCCTGGGTAGTCTGCTTGTCCAGGCCGTACATGCGGCCTACAAACGCGAGGTACTCGGATGCGGTGAGCTTGCCGAAAAGCGCCATGCCTTCGGGGACGACACCGATCTGGCGCTTCACTTCTACCGGATGAGTAAGGAGATCCTCGCCGAAGATGCGGATCAGGCCGGAGGATGGGGCAAGAAGCCCGGTCAGCATCTTGATGGTGGTGGATTTTCCTGCACCATTGGGGCCGAGAAAGCCGAAGAACTGGCCGCGCTCCACGGTGAGGTCAAGGGAGCCTACGGCTTGAAAGCCGTGGAAGACACGCGAAAGAGCCTGGGTTTCAATAGCCGGGGTGGGCATTGCTCACTGTTATACACAGGCAGCCATGCCCGGCGTTTGTGGGGTGAATGCGTGCGGTCCCTATTCCTGCTCGGACACTGCTCCGTTGTCTTCGGGCTCGCCCGGCTCCGGCACTTTGCCATTCTCTCCGGTGACTCCGACGAGCTCGCGCAGTTCCTTGCTGGGCTTGAAGAAGGGGACGCGTTTGGCAGGGACGGAGACGGATGCCCCGGTCTTGGGATTGCGCCCGGTACGTGAGTTGCGCTGCCGGGTGCGAAAGCTGCCGAAGCCGCGAATCTCGACCTTTTCGCCTGCTTTAAGGGCACTCACGATAGCGTCGAACATGGTTTCGACGATTACCTCGCTGTCACGCCGGGTGAGGTCTCCGAGGGCGGAAACCCGGTCCGTCAGATCGATCTTGGTCATGATGGTCTCCTGGCAAAGTTTCGCCTGAGAACGCCAGTTTATGTCGACCGCGGCAAACTTACCTAGAACTTCGCTGGCCCGCTATGGATTCCACGAATATCGAGCGACGCCATGCGCTTCGTTGTGCTCATGTGCAACAGGGCCCACGGCAAGGAGGCTGAACGCCGATGGTGGGACACCCTGTATGCGTGCTGTTCCTTGCAGTTGCTCGCAGGCCGGCTGAGGTCGCTGGGCGTTTCGATGACCCGAACTGATTTTGGAAATTGTGGAGAGGACTTGTGCGCTGCTGAGGTGACACTGTGTCTGCCCGGTTCTCAAACGCGAACCGCGCAAGCGGGTTTTGGAAGCCCTGCTTGCGCGGTTCGGTTTTAGTTCCTGCATGTGTCTGAACTGCAGTGGCGCTGCTTCAGGAGAGAGCCCGCCGCTGCAGCTTGTGCTGGACATCGCGACGCCGGACCGGAGCCGAGCGTCGCGATGTCAGTGGACCTACTTGCGCGAAGCTGTTCCGCTCTTCACCTGAGGCTCTGTTCCGGCCAGGTTGTCAATGACGACCTGACGAGAAACGGGGGTGATGGTTGGTGTCCCCAGGCCGATCAGCTCGGAAAGGGTGAAGTTACCGGGTGTGCAGCTTGTGCCGTAGCAACCGAAGTTGCTGACCCAAACATTTCCCAGACCGTCGACGGCGATGCCCGTCGGGCCAGGGAGGGTGCCGCCATTGTCGGTGTTGTGGATATACACCAGGTTGTTCGCCAGGTTACCGCTGGTGATGTACGAGCCGTTCACAAGCGGGATCTGTTCAACCGTGTTGCTGCCCTGGTCGGCCAGCCAAAGAGCGCCAGCGCCGTCCAGCGAAAGACCGGAAGGATGCCGGATGGCCTGGTTTTGCATCGAGTAGCAACCCCGTGCGGACCAGATGCAGATACCGTCATCCTGCGCTACGTACCCGCCACGTGTTCCAACGAAGTTGCTGTTGGTAAAGACGACCTGCCCGGAATCCTGATAGGTCTGATAGGTGACCGGCGTCACCTGTCCGTTGGGCGAATAGTAAAGGTCGTAGGTGGTTGGCGTTCTCAGTTCCTGACCGCCGACACCGACTCCGCCAACCACGTCGCCGGCGAGACTGGACGCGATGAAGCCAGCAGCACCACCGATCTCCGTTCCTGGAACCACGCTGTAGGTGTTCTTACCGGTGACCTCTGCCAGCGCGGGGTCGCCGTTGGGAACAACAATGCCGAAGCGCAGTGTGTCGTCATAGGCGACCGTGACGGCGGTTGACACCGTTCCGGGAAGGCTGAGGGCGGTCGGGGTTGTGGGCGAGGTGCCAGGGAAGCCTGCAATGTTGGCCGAAGCAGAATCGGTAACCCAGGCGTAGTTCTCAAGGTCAATGGCAACTTCCTGCGGATGCTGCAGCCCGGCGCTGGTGAACAGCGGGCTGAAGGTGCCAGTGCTTGGGTCGAAGAAGCCGACGCCTGCCTTACCGGAGCCGTTGCTGGGGAACCAGACCCTACCGGCAGAATCGATGTCGATCGTGCTGGTGGTGCGGGTGTCGACGCCCAGCGCAAACGTTGGCGAGGTGAAGCTTAATGAAAGGCTCCAATCATTGGGTGCCGCGCTAAGACCGCCATCAAAAGCCGCGCCACCCGACGGGGGTTGGAGGTTGTAGATGCTGCTGACGTTCTGCAGCGGATTCAGCGCAAGGTAGACCGCGGCTTCCAGAATGTTGGTCGGCTTTGCGCCGCCAGGGCCGGCGATGTTGCTGAACAGCGACGAGCAGGCCCCGGACGAGGGACCGGTTGAATTTACGCAGGTACCCAGGATGTTGCCAATCGTGATGATCTTGGGCCCTTCGAACTTGAAGGTGCTGGTATTGGCGTGCGGGTAGCCGTTGGTGACGTCCAGCATCGTGTAGATCGTGCTGTTGCCGTTAACCACGGTCTGTGCAGCACTTGCAGGCGCGCCGAAGTGGTCATTGGTGTTCATATCGCCACTGACCGGGGCAGCGCTGAAGAAGTGAGAGAACTCAAAGGCCAGAGCCGCGGTGCTGATCTCGTTGATGGTGACGAAATCGTTAGCTGCGTCCACGCACGGTCCCAGGGCCGACGCCTCAAAGATGGCGGAGTTCTGGCCGGAACCGGGATCTCCACCAATGGACGCGATGTAAACCGGTGTATTGGGCGTAGGGCAGGTGATGGACGCCGGATCGATGGTGAAGTAGCCGTCTGCGCCTGACTGCACCGTGACAATCGGCGCTGCGCCGGAGCCATACCCGCTGGAGCCAAAGGCGTACAGAGCGATAGTGCCATTCGCGACCGGCGACTGACCGCCATAGGCTTTGCCGGTGATCGCCTTGGAAGGGCGCACAGCGGCGGAGACCGGGGAACCGGTGGTACCCATGCCACAGCCAGTTAAAAGAGCAGCTACCGGGAACAAAAGGCCCAGAGCTGATGGGTTGAGACGCATACTGCCTCCACACAAGAGCAACTAAATCAGGGGTGTATCTAGAAAGGACTATACAACGCTCTGGTAATCCGAAGGTAACCTTCGGACTACCACTTAGGGACAATGGTGTGATTCAGGAACACAATCCGGGTGTGTTTTTCACCTGCCTTTAGCAAAGCCATTGACGGGCAGGCGTAGGCTGGGCTCGAGGCGATGCCTTGGCGGCACGCCCGGAGATCGGGTTGACTCAGACGATTTTTGTTCTTGAAGACGATGCAGATATCCGCCGGTTGATCCAGTACCGGCTGGAAAGCGCTGGATATGCGGTTCGGGCGTATGCCACGCCAGCTGCCATTCTGCAGGATGCAGAACGGCAGCGGCCCGCGTTGTTCCTGCTGGACATCATGGTGCCCGGGGGCAGTGGGCTGGATGTCTGCCGTCGGTTGCGCCGCAGTACAGTGCTAAGTGGCGTACCGATCATTTTTCTTACAGCGCGCGCTTCCGAAGACGACCGGGTACTTGGCCTGGAGCTTGGGGCGGACGATTACATCGTGAAGCCGTTTGCGGTGCGCGAACTGCTGGCCCGGATTCGTGCCGTGTTGCGCCGCAGTGAAGCGCCGGACGAGGGGGAAGCGACGCCGGCGGTGCTGACCATCGAAGACCTGGAGATCGACTCGGGGTCGATGCAGGTGCGGGTGCGCGGCGACCTGATCACCACCACGACGACGGAGTTCCGCTTGCTGGAGTACCTGGCGCGCCATCCGGGGCGGGTGTTCAGCCGCGATCAGCTTTTGGACGCGGTATGGGGCGATGCGCGGTTCGTGACGCCTCGCAGCGTGGACGTTTATGTGCGGCGCTTGCGGGAAAAGATTGAGGCTGAGCCGGAAACGCCACGCTTCCTGAAGACGCTCCGTGGGGCGGGTTACCGGTTCGACATCCCAGCGATCCGGGCGGCATCCATGGCCATCTCTGAGCCGGTCGCACACTAGCGGTGGCCGCACATGCTTTGCGTAGCATAGACCCATGGTGAAGCGGAGTAACAGCCTGTTCTGGTACCTGCTCTTGTGGGCTGCCGGTGGCGCGTTGGTGCTGTTGTTGGGCCTTGTGCTGCATGCGCGCTGGTGGCTTCTGGTCACCGTGTGGGTTGCGGGCGCGGTCGTGGGTGCCTGGATCGCCCTGCAGCGTGTGCGGGAAAGCGCGGCGTTGCTGGAGCGGGATGCCCACGCGCTGCCGGAACCTCCGATGACGCAGGAGACCATCCCGGAACTGGGTTCGCTGGCCGACGCGCTGACAGCGGCTGCTCCAAGATTGTTGAGCCAGATCGAGGCCGCCCAGGAGAACGGGCGCAAGCTGCAAACCGTGCTCGATTCCATGCAGGATGCGGTGACGGCGATCGATGCGGCGGGACGTATCAGCTGGGTGAACAAGGCAATGCAGCAACTGATGCGGGAGTCACATGGCTCGGTGCGGGCGGGGCACTCGCTGGTGCAGACACTGCGCGCGCCGGAAGTGCTGGATTGCGTGCAGATCGCGCTGGAGTCGCGGGAAGTGGTGGAACGGCGGCCCGTGACTGTGCTGCCCGGACGCATTGTGGCGATCAACGCCGCGCCTATGCCGGATGGCGGCGCCGTGATCGTGATGCACGACATCACCCGCATCGAGCAGGTGGAGCGGACCCAGCGCGAGTTTGTGGCCAACGTGTCGCATGAGCTGCGGACGCCGCTTACGTCCATCCAGGGCTACGTGGAGATGCTGCTCGAGGAGGAAGAGTATGCGCCCGGGATGAGGAATTCCGCGCTTGCACTGGAGCGGCGCCGCGAGTTTCTTGAGGCCATTTTGAAGAGCGCCCGCCGCATGGGGCGGCTCACGGACGACTTGCTGGCGCTGGCACGGGTGGAAAGCGGCGAACGCAAGATTGCACCGCAGCCGATGGCAGTGTCGGTGTTGATTGAGGAGTGCCTGGAGGCCGTTTCCGGGCTGCTGAAGGAAAAGGGCGGGACACTGGCCATCGCCGGGGATGCGCCGGATGTGGACGTGATGGCCGACCCGGACACGGTGCTGCAGATCATGGGCAACCTCATTGAAAACGCATTGAACTATGGCCGCGGAGCGGATGGCTGGGCGGTGATTGAAATCTCTGCAGCCATGCTGGAAAGTGAAGCCGAAGACCGCGTGCCGGAGGTGCAGGTGCGGGTGCGGGACTTCGGCGGAGGCATCGCGCTGGACTACCAGGGCCGGTTGTTTGAGCGGTTCTATCGTGTCGACAAGGCACGTTCGCGGGAGTCTGGCGGGACGGGGCTGGGCCTGGCCATCACACGCCATCTGGTGGAGGCGCAGCGAGGGCGCATCTGGGTGGAAAGTGAGTTGGGCAAGGGAAGTACCTTTGTGTTCACTTTGCCGTGCGCGTCGGAAGAGGTCCAGATGGCGGAGTTGGAGCCGGAAGAAATGCCCACGGATCGCTAGGCGCCCTACAACCGATGGGGGACGTTTTGACGCTCCTTTAACACTGGCTTCTCCTTACGTTGAACTGCCGCTGGGACCATAGCCCTAAAGAGAACACCAGAAGAGATCAGCGCGGCTGGGCATGTGGCCCCTGCGCACTCCTGTGTGGTGCTCATTTCGAGGAGCTGATGAAACAACACAGCAAGTTCATGACGGCGCTGGTAACAGCGCTGCTTGTTTCTGCGTCCAGCGGTGCCCAAACAACGGCCGCGCACAAAGCCACGACTCACAAGAAGGCGCGCCGGACCGCGGCGCACGGCACACGGACACGCAAGCCCGTGGAAAGCGCCGCCGCCCGCCAGATGCGCGAGATGCAGGAGCAGCTCGCCGGGCAGCAGGCGCAGATTGATGCGTTGAAGAACCAGCTGAGCACCCGCGACCAGCAGGTGGCGGCAGCGCAGCAGAGCGCGGCGGAGGCACAGTCGCAGGTGGCTTCAGCGGCCTCGGCAACAGCGGCCGCGGCCGCGCAGAGCACGCAGAACGCACAGGACGTGCAGCAGCTGAAGACGTCGGTGGGCGATCTGAGCACACAAAACCAGACGCTGACCGAGACCGTGGTGAAGAACCAGGCGTCCGTGCAGGAGCAGATCAACTCTCCTTCGACCCTGCACTACAAGGGCGTTACGATTCAGCCTGGTGGGTTTGTGGAGTTTGCGGGCGTCTGGCGGCAGCGGTCGGTGAACTCCGATATCAACACGCCCTTCAACAACATCCCGTTCCCTAGCGCGCAGGAAGGCCATGTCAGCGAGCTGAACTTCACTGGCCGGCAGAGCCGCATCAGCGCGCTGGTGACCGGCGATGCAGGCAAGTTCAAGCTGCAGGGCTACATCGAAGCCGACTTTCTGGGCACGGGCACGAGCTCCAACAACAACCAGAGCAACAGCTATGTGTTGCGTCAGCGGCAGTTCTGGGGATCGGCCGAGACGCCGAGCGGCTTCCGCTTGACGGCCGGCCAGATGTGGTCGTTGGTGACCGAGGACGCGCACGGCACGGACAACCGCACCGAAATTCTGCCGAACACAATCGACCCCCAGTACATGGTGGGCTTTAACTGGACGCGGCAGCCGGCGATTCGTCTTCAGCAGCGGTGGAATGACGCGAAGGGCAACGGGTTCACGCTGGCGATTTCCGCTGAGCAGGCGCAGATCACCAACTTCACGGTTTCGGGATCAACCAGCGCGGCGGTTCCGGCGAACTACTTCTTTGCGGGCCCTGGCCAGAACGGCGGCTTGTACAACGCCGCCGAGGGTGCGGGCGCGGGCAATGCGGCCGGCACGAGCGCGATCACGACCTATGCCAACAACGTTGCGCCGGACTTCATGGTGAAGGCTGCCTTCGATGCCCCGCGCTTCCACCTGGAATTGGGTGGTTTGGGTCGCTTCATGCGCGACTACTACTACCCGATCACGGGCGCGCCGACCTCAGCCGCGGGCGTAACGGCGTACACCTACCAGCAGGCGCCTTACCTGAGCAACACGGCAGCGGCCGGTGGCGGCTTTGGTGCCTTGCGCGTCAAGCCGGTCAAGGCGATCGAGGTCGGTGTGCAGGCTATGGCCGGCCAGGGCGTTGGGCGGTACGGTTCCTCGCAGCTGGCTGACGCAACGCTGAAGCCGAGCGGCGCGCTGGAGCCGATCAAGAACTACCACGGACTGTTCTCGCTGGTGACACATGAGGGCAAAAAGCTGGACATCTTTGCCTTCTACGGTGGCGAGTACGCGCAGCGAACCCTGTATACGGTCACCACGGGCGGCTTCGCCGGCCAGACAATCGGCTACGGTGTGCGCAACCTGAACGACGCCGGTTGCTATGCGCTGCCGGTGATTGGTGGTCTTGGGTCCACGGGTGGCTCGGGCGGTGCGATCAACAATCCGTCGACCGCGCCCTGCGCTTCCCCGACCCGCTACATCCAGGAAGGCATGTTTGGCTTCACCTACCGCGTGGTCGACAGCCCGAAGTATGGCCGTCTGCTGTACGGGGTGACCTACAGCCTTCTGCAGCGCAACTTGTGGTCAGGCGCGACCTCGACGGCTTCGGCTGCGGCCTTTGAGCCGGTGCCTACGCCAACAGGCCCGCGCGCGCAGGACAGCATGATCCATGTGAACATGCGGTACTACATCCCGTAGCGCGGAGCTCCTCATCCTAGTAGCCGGGTACCTGCGATCAGGTGCCCGGCACAGTTTCATGTTCCCGATGTTCGATCCTCAGGAGATCACTGTGAAAGTCAAACTTCTTACTGCCGCCTTGTTCGCGGTCACCGCCGTTGCCCCATTGGCCGCACAGAACCTCACCGGCGCCGGCGCAACGTTCCCCAACCCGATCTATTCGCGCTGGTTCAGCGAGTACTCCCAGCAGCACCCCAACGTGCATATCAACTACCAGTCGGTAGGATCGGGTGCGGGCATTCGCCAGGTTTCACAGAAGACCGTCGACTTTGGCGCATCGGACGGACCGATGAGCGACCAGCAGCTCGCTGAGTCCAAGGTCAAGCTGATCCATATCCCCACGGTGCTGGGCGCGGTGGTTCCGGTGTACAACGTCCCGGGCGTGTCCGGCGACCTGAAGTTTGCGCCTGAAGTGATTGCCGGCATTTACCTGGGCAAGATCACCAAGTGGGATGACGCCAACATCCAGCATGACAACCCCGGGGTGAAGCTTCCGGATCACCAGATCCTGCCGGTGTACCGTTCTGACGGATCGGGCACGACCTATATTTTCACGGACTTCCTGAGCAAGGTAGTTCCGGAGTTTCAGCAGCAGATCGGCAGGGGCACCAGCGTCAAGTTCCCGGTAGGCATCGGCCAAAAAGGCAACGAGGGCGTTGCTGAGATGGTGAAGAACGCACCGTTCACCTTTGGCTATGTCGAGCTGGTGTATGCCGCCCAGAATCACATGCTGTTCGGCTATGTGCGCAACCACGACGGCAAGTATTTGAAGGCGTCTACGGAAGGCGTAACCGCAGCAGCTGCGGCCGACGCGAAAAGCATCCCCGCCGACTACCGCGTGTCGATCACCAACGCCCCGGGACCGAACAGCTACCCGATCTCGTCCTTCACCTGGTTGCTGATTCCGCAGCACTGGGATGACCAGGCCAAGGGGAAAGTGATGGTCGACTTCCTGAACTGGATGCTGGACCACGGTGAAGCGGAAGCGACGACCATGACCTATGCACCCCTGCCGAAAGCGATCGCCGACCGTGTGCGGCAGACAATTCAAGCCATTCAGTAGCTCGTCCGCGGGGTGGCAATCGATTGATTGCTACCCCGCCGGCCGAGTCTTTAACATTCTGTTCACATTCGCTCCCTAGCATCCGCATCTGACGGTGCCCACGACACGCATGCCTGAATCCGGCTCCATCCCTGCAACGACGACGCGAGCCGAGACTTTGCGTCCCCAGACTGAAGCCACTCAGGCATCGGGCGGCGTTCCTCCTCCCGCAGCCGCGCCGTCTGAAATCCGGCGTTTTCTGCGCGAACGTGGCAGCGGCCGGCTGGCAGACACGTCTTTCGCCGGCTTGATGGTGCTTTGCGCGCTGAGCGTCATCTTCATCGTCCTGCTGATTGTGTTTGTCCTCCTGGTGAACTCCAAGTTGTCCATCCACGCGTTTGGGTGGAAGTTCTTCAAGGACAGCAACTGGGACCCGGTGAATGGCAGCTTTGGGGCCTTGCCGTTTATCTATGGGACGGTGGTGTCTTCGCTGATGGCTCTGGTAATCGCGGTGCCACTCTCGCTGGCCGTGGCGATCTTTGTGCTGGAAATCTGCCCCGTCCCGCTGCGCGCGCCGATCGCCTTTCTGACGGAGCTGCTGGCGGCAATTCCGTCGGTGGTGTACGGCTTATGGGCCGTGTTTGTCCTGGTGCCCATCGTGCGCGATCAGCTGGGGCCGTGGATGATCAAGGGATTTGGCTGGACGGGCCTGTTTCAGGAGCCGAACTTCGGCGTGGGCATCTTTACGGCGAGCCTGATCCTCGCGGTGATGATCTTTCCGGTGATCTGCTCTATCTCCCGCGACGTGATGCGGGCGGTGCCGAGTTCGCAGCGTGAGGCAGCGCTGGCCCTAGGGGCGACGCGTTGGGAGATGATCCGGATGAGCGTTCTGCGCAATGCGCGGATCGGCATCGTGGGTGCGGTGATTCTGGGCCTGGGCCGTGCGTTGGGCGAAACGATGGCGGTCACCATGGTGATCGGCAACCACCCGGACATCAGCAAGAACCTGTTTAACCCCGCCCATACGCTCGCCAGCGTGATCGCGAATGAGTTCAGCGAGGCCACCGGAGACCTGTACCTCAGCGCGCTGATTGAGATTGGCCTCGCACTGTTTCTGGTGACCATTGTGGTGAATGCGATCGCTCGGCTGCTGGTGTGGGCGGTGACGCGGAATTCGGCAAGGGCGGTGGCATGAGTACGACACCTTCACGCAATCCCGGGCCGATACTGACTCCGGTGGTGCCCACGCCGGCAGCGTCGTTGCCTGCGCAGCATGGTACCTCGTCCACCGTGCCGAGCATCTCCCTGCCGCCGCGTTCGCCGCAGCGGGAGACCTGGCTGAAACGGCGGCGTACCACGACCGATCTCATTGTGACGGGCCTTGCCATTCTGAGCACGGCGGCAGTGCTGGTGCCGCTGGTCGCCATTCTGGGCTACCTGATCTACAAGGGTGCGAGCTCACTGAATTGGGCGTTCTTCACGAAGATTCCTGCACCGGTGGGGCAATCCGGCGGCGGTATGGCCAACGCGATTGTGGGCTCCGCAGTTGTGCTGGGTATTGCGAGCGTGATCGGCATTCCCCTGGGCATCGGCGCGGGCGTGTTCCTGGCCGAGTACGGACGTGGGGGCATGTTTGGCAACATTGTGCGGTTTACCGCGGATGTGCTGAACGGGGTGCCTTCGATTGTGATGGGCATTGCGGCATATGCGCTGATTGTGGCCCACCAGCACCACTTTTCTGCCTTTGCCGGCGGTGTGGCGCTGGCCATCATGATGGTGCCGACGATTACACGCACCACGGAAGAGATGCTGGCGACGGTCCCCTCCAGCCTGCGCGAAGCAGCGTTCGGGTTGGGTGTGCCGAAGTGGAGGACCATCCTCTCGGTGAGCCTGCGGACGGCGTCGCCGGGCATCATTACGGGCTGCATGCTGGCCTTTGCCCGTGTGGCGGGTGAAACGGCGCCGCTGCTGTTCACGGCGCTGGGCAACCAGTTCTGGTCCGCGCGCGTGAATCAGCCGATTGCGGCGCTGCCGTTGCAGATCTTTGTGTATGCGGAGTCACCGTATGATGAGTGGCACCGGTTGGCCTGGGCGGGTGCGTTGGTGTTGATCGTGTTGATTATGGTTTCGGTAACCCTGGTGCGCATCTTCGCGAACCGCGGTGTGCTCAAGGGAGGACGGTAGGGGTGGGCGTCGATATTAGGGTGGAAAACCTGAACGCGTGGTACGGGCCGGTGCACACGTTGAAGGATGTGACGTTGCACATCCCGGCCAATAACGCGACGGCGTTGATCGGGCCTTCAGGGTGTGGCAAATCGACGTTTGTGCGCTGCCTGAACCGCATGCACGAGACCACGCCCGGAGCGCGTGCCGAAGGCAGCGTGCGCATGGGTGAGCTCGACGTGTACAAGGATGCTGCGCCGGTGGAGATTCGACGACGCATTGGCATGGTGTTCCAACGGCCCAATCCCTTTCCGACGATGTCGATCTATGACAACGTGGCGAGCGGACTGAAACTGAACGGCTACAGCAAGCGCAAGGTGCTGGACGAGATCGTGGAGCGCAGCCTGAAGCAGGCGGCGCTGTGGGATGAAGTGAAGGACGACCTGCGCAAGAAGTCGGGCGCAAGCCTTTCCGGCGGCCAGCAGCAGCGGTTATGCATCGCGCGGGCCCTGGCGGTGGACCCCGAGGTGTTGCTGATGGACGAACCAGCGAGTGCGTTGGATCCGGTGTCCACCTCGAAGATCGAGGACCTGATCTTTCATCTGAAGGCGCATTACACCATTGTCATCGTGACGCACAACATGCAGCAGGCGGCTCGTGTGGCAGAGCAGACCGGGTTCTTTTTGACAGGCAAGCTGGTGGAGTTCGCGTCGACGCATAAAATCTTTACAAGTCCGTCCGACAAGAGAACAGAGGACTACATCACGGGGAGGTTTGGCTGATGCGGACGCGATTTCATCAGGCTTTGGATGGATTGAAGGAACGACTGCTGGTGATGGCGGGCCTGGTAGAGCAGGCGATCCAGCGTTCGACGGCGGCGTACTCGGACCGCGATGCGGAGTTGTGCGACCTGGTGCTGATGTCCGAGCCGGCGATCAATCGGATGGAGCGCGAGATCGACCAACTCGCGCTCGACTTGCTCGCGATGGAGCAGCCCATGGCGGTGGACCTGCGCTTCATTATGGCCGTGATCCGCATCAACGCCGACCTGGAGCGCGTGGGCGACCAGGCCGTGAATATCGCCGTGCGCGTGAAGGAACTGGGGATGCTGAACCAGAGCGATCTTCCGGTCGATATCCCGCGACTGGCGCAGCTCTCGTCGGCGATGGTGCGCAAAGCGCTGCAGTCGTTCATCGAAGCCGATGCCGAGATGGCGCAGACGGTGTTGACGCTGGATGACCAGGTAGACGATCTGAACCGCGATGCCTACCAGGCGTTGGGCAAGTACATCCAGGAGCATCCGGAGTGTGCGTCGCAGGCGCTGAATGCGCTGGTGATTTCGCGCAACCTGGAGCGGGTGGGGGACCACGCGACCAACATCGCCGAAGACGTCATCTTCTGGGTGCGCGGCGACGATGTCCGCCACGGGGGAGCGATCGGGAACCGTGACCAGCCTGCGCCTGTGGGTTTTGGGGCAAAGTAGCCAACTCGCTGTTACAGAAAGGGCAGGCCAAAGCGGCCTGCCCTTTCTGTTTCGAGTCAAGTTTTTAACGCAAGTTGCCGTCGACCAGGTCGTAGGCCACGATGCCGAGGTCGTTCAGCGTACCGACCGTGTTTTCCATGTTGCGGCGAATCACCGGCTCCTGCTTGCCTGGCGTCTGGTGCGCTTCTTCCACGGCAACCACGCGACCGTAGGGCCACGAGCTCTGCGGGATGGCGCTCATGGCTTCGCCGAGCTTGTCAGGACTGATGTTGATGTCTTCGCGACGCGCTCCGGCGGGACGCAGCATGCCGCCAGCGCCAAACGCGGAAGGGTTCTGGTCGGCAAGCATGACGTGAATGGTCAGCATGTCGGGCTGCACGGTGATGTAGGGGTTGTCCCAGGCGTCGAAGCTGCGCACGTTCATGTAGCGGTTCTTGCTGGGCGGAGGAATCTGGTCGAGCTCCTGGCGTTGCTGGGCGGTTTGGGCGCGCTGTTCGGCCTTGGCCTGGGCGCCGGCGACGACGCGGTCACGGCAGCCAGTGAGGGCAAGTGTGGCAAGCAAAAAGCAGGGAAGGGCAGAACGGAAGGACACAGAAACAGTCACCTCTAAAGGATACCGAAGCGGGCCCGACGCTGTTGTGCAAACGCGCATCGCCGCCGAAAGTTGCGGCTTCCGCAAGTAGAATGGGGGGATGGTTAAAGGAATCACCACCATCGCGCAGATTGCATCGCCCGAGACGTTTGCGCGGCTGAACGAACTGCTGCGCTCCCTGGGCTTTGAAGAGGGCAGGGGATGGGACGACGGCACCGGCCGTGGAGCCGCGTTTCTGGCGCCGGTCGGCAATCTGGAGCTGGTCACGGGACGCGCGCCTGCCGTGCCGAAGTTGCTGATTGAAACAACGACGCTGGACGCAGTGCATGGCACCGTGCGGCAGTGGATTGCAGCCGAGGTTCGCAGCGAAGAGGTGGCCGCCCTTGTCAGCGAAGTCGAAGAGACGCATTGGAACTCCCGGCTTTTCCGTGTGCAGTTGGCTGACGGCTTTGAGGTTGGGTTTTGGGAGTCGCTGAACCCGCTGCATGGGCGTCCGGTGGCGATCGAGGGCGACCTTTCTGCAGCGGGCAAGCGCTTCGCGATTGTGGTGGCGCGCTGGAACGCCGTGATCACTGATCGTCTGCTTCAAGGTGCCCTGGACGGGCTGTATCGCAGCGGTGTGGCCAAGGCGGATGTGGAGCTTGTTCGGGTGCCCGGCGCTTGGGAGATTCCTTCCGCAGCGCGCACGCTGGCAGAGACCAAGCGCTTCCATGGCGTGATTACGCTGGGCGTCTTGTTGCGCGGCGAGACGGCCCACTACGAAGCAATCTACAACGAGGTTTCTCGCGGGATCGGGCAGTCGCAGCAGGACACCGGTGTGCCGCATGCGTTCGGCGTGCTGACCTGCGAGACGCTGGAGCAGGCTCTGGATCGGGCCGGGCTGAAGGCCGGTAACAAGGGTTTCGAGGCGGCCATTGCGGCCATTGAGATGGCGTCCATTCAGCAACAACTTGGCGCGGCGCCGGTCCCGGCAGAGGCGGTCCGCTGATGGGAAGCCGCAGAAAATCCAGAGAATTAGCGATGCAGATGCTCTTCCAGGGAGACCTGGGCAAGCAGAAGCCCGATGAAGTGGAGAAGCTGTTCTGGGACGCGCGCGACGACGTGGACGACGAGACCCGCGGCTTTGCCGATGATCTCCATCGCCTGGCGACGCGGCGTGATGAAGAGATTGATGGCTTGATCCAGAAACATGCGCAGAACTGGCGGCTGGAGCGCATGCCGGTCGTGGATCGTAACCTGTTGCGCACAGGTGTGGCGGAGATGTTGGGCTTCCCGGCAACGCCAGCAGCGGTGGTGATCAATGAGACGCTGGAGATCGCCCGGCGCTACGCCGCGCCAGAGAGCATTCACTTCTTGAACGGCGTGTTGGATGCGATCGGGCGGCAGTTGTTGGAGAAGAGGCTTGAAGCAGGGAAATAGGAGCCAGGGAACAGGGATTCGGGATGAGCGCTGAAGAGGCGGAACCCATGCCCACCCTGAACGTTACAGCAGAAAGAGAAAAGCCCAGGCGATGTTTGCCTGGGCTCTTTCGTTTTCCTTCTGACTTCCTGATTTTAAGAGGTCGTCCGGCGTACGCGCTGCGCGATGAGATTGGGCGTTGCGAGATTGCCATTGGGGTCGAGGAGGTTGGGGGTAATGACGCCGTTGTCCTTGCTGTTCGCGCCGTTGATCCCGATGATGTGCACCTGGTTGTCGCCGGAGGTGCCGGCGTAGAAGGTGGTGTCATCAGAGCTGTAAACACCGGCAACCGGGGCTGTAGCGCCGCCTGTCAGCGGTACATTCGTGATCGTCCCAGCGGACGGCTGGTACAGCGGAAGGATGCCACCCGCGCCGGTGTACGTGACAACGGCTGTCCCCGAGTTGCTGGCCGAAACCACACCGGTGATCGCAGCTGCCGTGATGCTGTTCAGAACGTGACTGCTGACCGTGCTTTGGAAGGGGGTAGGCCCAAGCTCGAGCGGGTTGGTGCAGGCCAGGGGGCTGAACGTCTGGTTGGGCGGTGTACCGGTGGTCTGCGCGAAGTTTACGGCGATATCCTGCAGCGTTGCAGGCGAGCTGTTGGAGACGGAGTGGGCGGCACCAAGGATGTGCTTGCCATCGGTCGTTGCGGTGAGGCGATCGGTAAGCACGGGCTGCGAGTCAGCTACAGGCGAGAACACGTTGGTTGTCGTGGGCGTTGTGCTGCCGGTAGTCGCGGTGCTGGTGCTTGGGTTGATGGTTGTGGCGGCGCAATAGCTGCGGCCTTCCGTCACCTGTCCGGCGAAGTAGGCGCCGACGGCGGGTACCGTCACAGCGACGTCGGTGTATTGCTGCGCACTGCTGGGCTCGTCGGTGATGGGCGTGCTTTCCCACCCGGTAAACGTGGAGTAGGTCAGCAGGACGGGCTGCGCGTTGGCCGTGGAACCAGTCCCTGTGCTGGTACCAGCAACGGTGGCCGTGACGTACAACGTGCTTGAGTCCGGGGTCCAGGCGGCGCGGGTGCCGACGCCGTTGAAGCTGGACGCGACCGCGCCGCTGGAGGATACCAGCGAGACCGTCTGGCGGGTGGGATCGGTGACGACGGCGTAGCTGTTGTTGGGAGCTACGGCCAGCACGGGGCCCTGAATGTTGGTGTAGGTGTTGGCAAGCGAGTTGCTGGCCGTGGTCACCGTCATCAGCCCTTGCGTACTGCCCAGGTAAAGCGTGGTGCCGTCCTGCGAGATCACCATGGAGTTAGGCACGAACGGCAGCTTGATGGGCGCGCTGAGCTGGCCGGTGGTGAAGTCTTCACTGACGATGTACTGCGAACCGGCGTTGTTGACCGTGGTGCCGTTGACCGTGGTCGTGGACGGCGTGCTGGCCATGTATAGAACGCTGGCGGAGGTGCCTGCCGCAGTGACGGTGATGCCGTTGGACGTGATGGGCTTGCCGTTGCCCAGGTAGCCGATCTGCGAGAACGGTGCCGGGTTGCAGGTCCCTGGATTGCACGCGGCCGTAATGGTGGCCGTGCCGGGGAAGGCCGGGGTCACGCTGCCGGAGCTCGCGGGAAAGTTGACCGGCAGCGTCGAGTTGAACTCGAGCTCCAGGCCGGTGATGGGATTGTTCTGTGTGTCAAGCACCGTTGCCGTAAATGCCTGCGGTGTGTTCAAGCCGACGGTGATGCTGGTGGCGCCTGCGGGCTGGTTGGCAGCCTGCAGCTGAATGCTGGCGGGCGGGCAGGTTGAGATGAAGCCCGAGTTCAAGGCGGAAGAGGAGTTGGACACCGAGGCGGTAATCAGGGCTGAGCCGGGCTGGTTCGCCGTGGCTACGCCGGCAGCGCTTACCGTGGCGATGTTGGTTGCACCCTGCAGGGCGAACGACACCGGGCCTACCTGGCAGGTGATGTTGTTGTGACTAGCGTCATACACGCGGGCGGTCAGCAGGCGGGACTGGTTCTGCGAGATGCAGGAGATACCGTCATACGGCGTGATGCCCGCGGTGCTGGCGCCAGTGGTGCTGGGATTGCAGGCCGCACAGTTGGACGCTGGGTCGTTGGTGCAATCCGTGGAGGGGCTGCCGAGCTGGACGCCCGTGACCGGCGCGTGGATGTAGATGGCGACCGGGTTGCTGGTGGCGCCGCTGGCCGAAGCCGTGATGTAGGCGACGTGCTTGGTGTTGGTCGCCGCGGGCGGGGTGCAGATGGTGTAGTCGCCCACGCCGCCGCCGGTGCTGCGGTTCCATGTACCACCGCATACCGAGCCGTTGGCGGGGTTTACGTCCGCGATGCTGGGGTCCGTACTGGCGTAAACAATGTTGGACACGCTGACGGCGGTACCGTTGCAATCCGCAGCGGTGGCGCTAAGGCCTGAGCCAATCTGGCCGTAGTTGAGGGATTCACCGCTGACCGTGAGATTGGACGCAAGGGTGATGGTCTGCACCTGCCCGGTGGTTGGACCAGCTTCCAGGTTGCCACTGCAATAGACCGTGGTGGTTTTGTGACCACAGCCAGCAACGGAGAGGCCCAAGGGCATCGCAAACAAAACTAGAACAATCAGACCAAAGAACCGCTGCATTCCACCTCCCCGCTGCGGCGCGACGGCGCGGCAACGGTCCTTACCCACCTGTGGGATTCGCCCACGGACGTTCTACCCTGAGGTACTCGCCCATCCAGTGTAGATTTGGACGTTTGCCGAAGCAAATAGGAGAGGCCCGGCACTTGCGGAAATGCCGGGCCTTCCTGGATTCTTTGGTCTACTGACCCGCCTGGTGTAGGACAGGGTGTTGAGGCTGCGTGCTGGTGGCGGACTTGGAATCAGCCGCCGCCCCGCCCCGCAGGTACTCATCAAACCACTTCACCATGCGTTCGTTGCGATCGCGAATGTGTTCCGGGTCGCGGAAACCGTGGCCTTCGTTGGGGTAGATGACGAGCTGCGTCTTTACGCCTTCGGCGCGAAGGGCGTGCCAGAACTCAAAGCTTTGTGGCGCTGGGCACTCGCCGTCGCGGTCGCCGACGATAACCAGGGTGGGGGTTTTTACCTGCTTGATAAAGGTGATGGCAGAGGACTTGGCGTAAACGGCCGGGTCGTCATACACCGAGGCGCCGAAGAACGGGATCATCCACTGGTCGATCGAGTTTTCGCCGTAGTAGCTGAGCCAGTCCGACAGACCGGCCCCGGCGACAGCAGCCTTGAAGCGCGTGGTCTGGGTGACGGAGAACATGGTCATGAATCCGCCGTAGCTCCAGCCGGTAATCCCTTCGCGGCTGTGGTCGATGGGGAACTTGGTTTCGACGAAGTCGAGCCCGGCTTCGATGTCGTGGAGGTCACCGTAGCCGAAGTCCTTGCGATTGGCTTCGGTAAAGGCTTCGCCCTGGCCGAAGCTGCCGCGCGGGTTGGGCTGCAGTTCGAAGTAGCCGTGGTCGGCCCAGCTGAAGCCGCCGGCGGCGAAGCGTGCCGTGATGGAGGCCGAAGGGCCACCATGGACATTCACGATGATGGGGTAGCGCTTCGCGGGGTCGTAGTTCGCGGGGAAGGTGAGCCAGCCCTGGATGTGGAACGGGCCGTTGGTCCACTCAACCGACTCAGCGCGAACTGTGGCTTTGACACCGCTGTTCAGGTGCGTGAGCTGGTGCGCGCCGGCATCAGTGGCCGTCCAGATCTCAGGAGCCTTGTCGAAGCCTTGCGAGGTGAAGGCGATGCTGCCGCCCTTGGCCGGACTGAACGAGACGGCGTCCTTGATCGGGCCGCCGCCGACAGAAACTTCGCCGAGATCGCGCGTGCCGCCTGCGATGGCCGCCTTGCGATTTACGTCCCAGTCGACCAACAGGGTGTGGCCGCGGCGATCTTCGACAAAGCCGAGGGTGTGGTCGCCGATCCAGGTCTCAAAGCAGGGGGTGCCGTCGAGATTGGGGGTGACGTCGGTGGGCTCGCCTCCCTTGGAGTCGACCACGTAGAGGTCGCCGCCGGTGGAGCCCTGGTCGGACATGAGGCCGCCAATCACGGCAATCTTGCTGCCGTCCGGAGAGAAGCGGGGAACGGCGATCTGGAGACCGTGGAGCGACCCCGAGATCTTTCCGGGATCGAGGACAGAGCGGGGCTGCTCAGGGACGTCGTTGGCCGCCATCCGGACGGGGGCTGCCCAAAGCTGGGCGATCCACCAGTTGTTTTCGCCGGGGGCATCCGCCGCGATGTAGGCAAGCTCGCGGGAGTTCGGGTTCCAGTCGAACTCGTATACGTGGAGCGTGAGTGGCGTCTGGAACTGGCCCAGGCCGGTAGAAGAACTGACGGCGAAGACCCGCTGCACTTCGACCCCGTCTTCGCCGATCACGCCCGACCATGGCTTCATGGCGTCAAGCGCGCCGGCGGTACGGGTAGCGTTCTGAACAAACAGGAAGGCGATCGATTTGCTGTCCGGCGACCAGGCGGGTTGCTGGATGTTGCCGGTCAGATGGGTGAGCTGACGGGTCTCGCCGGTCGCCTTGGACCACAGGTACACCTGGAGCTGGCCTTTGTGCTGGGTGCCTTCAAGCGCGGCGCAGTCAGAAAGAAAGGCGAGAGTCTGGCCGTCGGGCGACCAGAAGGGGGTGGAGTAGGTGCAATTGGCGGCGCCGGCAACGCTGACCAGCTTTTCCGCCGCCGGGTCCGGGTGGGCGGCGTTCGTAAGGTGGATCGAGCTGCCTTCATGACCGCGCAGGGTCCAGGCAATGGTTGTGCCGTCGGGTGAGAGCGCGACGCTGCCAGGGACGGCGATCTGCTGGGCATTGCTGAGCTGCTGCGTTTGGGTCTGCGGGGCGTCGCGGGCAACCGGATCCTTGGGGCGGGCAGTCGCCGGTTGCTGGGCGAGCAGTGTGGAAGCACACAACAGAAGAGCGGAGAGAACGGTGGCGCGGGCGGCGGCAGGGCGCGGCGAAAGGTGCATGGCCGAAGGCTAACACCGTGTTACGAGGCAGTGCGCTGAAGTCGGTGCGCGTCCACGGCGCGAACGGTCTCAAAGCCCAGGCGTTGGTAGAGCGCGACGGCCCGGGTGTTGCCTGTCGTGACATACAGCCAG
Organism: Granulicella sp.; assembly: GCA_965198515.1. Taxonomy (GTDB): domain Bacteria; phylum Acidobacteriota; class Terriglobia; order Terriglobales; family Acidobacteriaceae; genus Granulicella. The sequence goes on from CBDAPO010000005.1 coordinate 522,090, forward strand.
GAGCGCGAGCCCTCGGCCCGGTGCTGGGCAAGCACATGGGTGAGCAGGGCGGTGCCGAATCCTTTACCGGGGCGATCCGGATGGATGCATAGTCCGCTGATCTCGCGCCAGGCAGACTGGCCAGGTTGAGTGCAGATGAGGCGCTCGCCCCCCATAGCGATCAGGGTACCGTCGCTGTCACGAACACCCCAATAACGGCCCATGCGGCAGGTTTCCGCCCGAAAGTAGCCGGGGTAAGCCACAGCGATCAGGGCGAGCATGTCAGGCGCGTGCTCGCACGTCAGCGGGCGGATCTCCGGCGGGGATGTGGCTGGTTGCGGCACGGGGGCGTCCGCGGGAAAGACCATCTGCAGGCAGGGAACCGCGCCGTCCCAGCGCAGGCTTGGGATCTCAGGAGGGCGATCGCCGAAAAGGTACACGGCTTCGGCAGGCGCGAGCAGTGTGGCGAGGTCATGCAGCGCAGTGGGCGTAGGCTCGACACCGAGAGCCGCAAACGGGGCAATCTCAGGGGGATAGCGGAGAGCCTGGCCGTGTGTGAGGGCGAAGTCGCTATGGGCGGTGGTGAGGGCGGCCAGCACGGGCTGCGCCAGAGGGTCAGATGGCATAATTTGATAGAGTGCCCCGGCAAGCACGGCGGTGCACAATGATTGACTGCACGGCCTCGCCTTGTTACAGTAAGAGGGTTCCGCTTGTTCTGGGAATTTGCCTGTCTGAGTGCCTGCGACACCCTCCTCCCCTGAGTAGATGGACTAAGGGATCCTATGAGGATGGGCTATGTGGGCCGGAGCAGCGAAACGGAGTCGGGCCGGGTGTGGCAGCAAAACCCCGGTAGCTTGGCCACCGTCGCCTCTCCTCAGCCTTAGCTTTTTGAAGTGTTGTACCGCGTGGTTTGCCGTTGTTTGGTTTGGCCGCGTGCAGGATTCAGAAGTTCGCCGGAGCGCCCCTGCGGGCTCCGCCTTTTGTGTGTTCGGTGAGGTTTGGCCGTGCGCTCGAGAGCAGAGTGAATGAGCTGCCCTGCACAGCGTTCTGACAAGGGAAGTCGGATAGCTCCGGAGATGGTGAGAACCTTCGGCCGGACTGGCAACAAGGAGTTTGAAGTGCCTACGTTTCATCAGCTGGTAAAGCAGGGTCGGACGCCGACCCGGTATAAGACGGCATCGCCCGCGTTGCAGGGATCGCCGCAGCGCCGCGGTGTGTGCACCCGTGTGTACACCCAGACCCCCAAGAAGCCGAACTCGGCTTTGCGGAAGGTCGCGCGTGTTCGCCTCACGAACGGGATCGAAGTGACGACCTACATCCCGGGTATCGGTCACAACCTGCAGGAGCACTCGATTGTGCTGATCCGCGGCGGCCGTGTGAAGGATCTTGCCGGGCGTTCGCTACCACGTGGTACGCGGCACACTGGATTCGGTCGGTGTCGCCAAGCGCATGCAGAGCCGCTCCAAGTACGGCGCCAAGCGTCCGAAGGCAGCAGCCAAGTAGGTCGCTGTGACTGTGGTGCCTGAGCTGGGCTGAAAAGCTGTCTCTACGCCCGGCAGCTCAGGATGTTCAAATCTGAGAAAGCTAGTAAGCAACAGGCCCGGATGCGTGAGAAGTTCACCGCGCCGGGGGAAGAAGAGAGATAAGCAGGATGCCAAGAAAAGGTCACATCGCCAAGCGTGAGGTCGCAGCCGACCCGATTTACCAGTCCACTCTCGTGACGAAGTTCGTCAACAGCATGATGTGGGGTGGCAAAAAGTCGACGGCCCAGAGCATTTTCTACGAGGCCATGACAAACCTTGAGGCAAAAGGGCGGCGGGGACGAAGCGCTGAAGCTCTTCAAGAAGGCTGTCGAGAATGTGAAGCCCATGCTGGAAGTGAAGAGCCGCCGTGTCGGTGGCGCGAACTACCAGGTGCCCATCGAAGTGAATCCGGAGCGCCGCACCTCGCTTGCCATTCGTTGGTTGGTCAGCTATGGCCGCTCGCGTGGCGAGAAGGGCATGGTCGAGAAGTTGACGGCGGAGTTGCTGGATGCGGCCAACGGCCGTGGCGCGGCGATGAAGAAGAAGGAAGACGTTCACCGCATGGCCGAGGCGAACAAGGCCTTCGCGCACTACCGCTGGTAAAGACGGCAAGGAGCCGGGCCCAGGGTACAGGGCCCAGCAAGTTTTGAGTAAGAGGGCTTTGGCCCTGGCCTGAAAAGGCAACAACCGCGGGTCCGACCCGCAGAAGAGTGTGAATCACTGTGGCACGCACAATCCCCCTCGCAAAATGTCGCAACATCGGCATCATGGCGCACATCGACGCGGGTAAGACGACGACGACCGAGCGCATCCTCTTCTATACGGGCGTAAATCACCGTATCGGCGAGGTGCACGAGGGCACCGCGACCATGGACTGGATGGAGCAGGAGCAGGAGCGCGGTATCACGATCACGTCGGCCGCGACGACCTGCACCTGGAACGGCATTCGTATCAACATCATTGACACTCCCGGCCACGTGGACTTCACGGCCGAGGTAGAGCGTTCCCTGCGCGTGCTGGATGGTGCCGTGGCGTGTTTTGACGCCGTCGCCGGTGTTCAGCCGCAATCAGAGACGGTGTGGCGGCAGGCGGATAAGTACAAGGTGCCGCGGATTTGCTTCATCAACAAAATGGACAAGGCTGGCGCCGACGCTGTGTATGCGACGTCCACGATTGTGGATCGCCTGGGTGCGCGCGCGGTGCCGATCAATATCCAGATTGGTGCTGAAGCCAAGTTCGCCGGCGTTGTGGACCTGGTTACGATGAAGGCCATCTTCTGGCATGACGAGACCATGGGTGCCGAGTACTCGGTGGAAGAGATTCCGGCGGATCTGCTGGAAACTGCAAAGACGGCTCGCAACTTCCTGATCGAGGCCGTTGCTGATAGCGACGACACCCTCATGAATCACTTCCTTGAGGGAACGGAGCCAACGCAGGCGGAACTCAAGGCGGCGATCCGCAAAGCGACCATCGCCATGAGCATCTTCCCGGTGCTGTGTGGCTCGTCGTTTAAGAACAAGGGTGTGCAGACGCTGCTGGATGCGGTGGTGGATTACCTCCCAAGCCCGCTCGACATCCCGCCCATGGTCGGACACAATCCGGACAACATGGAAGTGGAGATCATCCGCAAAGCCGATGACAGCGAGCCGCTGTCTGCGCTGGGCTTCAAGATCATGACCGACCCGTTTGTGGGACAGTTGATCTTCATTCGGGTGTACTCGGGTGTATTGAAGACCGGCGATTCCACGCTGAATCCGCGTACTGGAAAGACGGAGCGGATCGGGCGACTGCTGAAGATGCACGCCAACAAGCGGGAAGAAATCACCGAGATCATGGCGGGCGACATCTGCGCCGCCGTGGGCCTGAAGAACATTGTTACGGGTGACACGATCTGCTCGCCCAAGGAGCCGGTCGTTCTGGAGTCCATCGACTTCCCGAAGCCAGTGATCGAGGTCGCGGTAGAGCCGAAGACAAAGGCCGACCAGGAAAAGATGGGCGTTGCCCTTGCGAAGCTTGCGCAGGAAGACCCGACCTTCAATGTTCGTACAGATGTGACCAACGGCCAGACCATCATCGCGGGTATGGGCGAACTGCATCTCGAGATCATCGTTGACCGCATGATGCGTGAGTACAAGGTGGAAGCCAATGTCGGAAAGCCCCAGGTCAACTACCGGGAAACCATCCGCGGGAACGCCGAGGCAGAGGGCAAGTACATTCGTCAGACAGGCGGCTCGGGAAACTACGGCCACGCGAAGATCCGCATCATGCCAAATGATCCGGGTAAGGGCTACGAGTTCTCGAATGACACGAAGGGCGGCACCATTCCCAAGGAGTACATCAAGCCGATCGATCAGGGCATCCAGGAAGCGATGGCAGGCGGTGTGCTTGCTGGTTACGAAATGGTTGACATCAAGGTGAGCCTGTATGACGGCAGCTACCATGACGTCGACTCGAACGAAATGGCGTTCAAGATCGCCGGTTCCATGGCCTTCAAGGAAGCCGCTCGCAAGGCGAAGCCGGTTTTGTTGGAGCCGGTGATGGCGGTCGAAGTGACGGTTCCGGAGGACTTCATGGGAACCATCATTGGCGACCTGAATTCCCGCCGGGGCCGTATCGAGGGCATGGAGATGGTGGGCAACACGCAGGCCATCCGCGCGACTGTGCCGCTGTCGACCATGTTTGGCTACGCGACGCACATGCGGGGAGCGACCCAGGGCCGCGCGAACTACTCAATGCAGTTCAAGCAGTACGAGGAAGCGCCGCGGTCGGTCTCGGAAGAGATCATCGCCAAGGTGCAGGGCAAGGATAAGTAACAACGTTTTGCATTGCAGGCCGCGCGCTGGAGCCGGCTAAGTAACAAGCCGGCGCGCGCAGAACACAAACGGTTTCGCAGGAACACAAGACGGAGAAGAATCATGGCGAAGGAAAAATTTGATCGCAGCAAGCCGCACGTGAACGTTGGGACGATTGGTCACATTGACCATGGCAAGACCACGTTGACGGCGGCGATCACGAAGGTTTTGTCGAAGCACAACCCGAAGAACAGCTTCCGGAGCTTTGACACGATCGACAACGCGCCTGAGGAGCGGGAGCGTGGCATTACGATCTCGACCTCGCACGTGGAGTATGAGACGGCCAACCGTCATTATGCGCACGTCGATTGCCCCGGCCACGCCGATTACATCAAGAACATGATCACGGGCGCGGCGCAGATGGACGGCGCGATCCTCGTGGTGGCCGCCACTGACGGCCCGATGCCGCAGACCAAGGAGCACGTGCTGCTGGCCCGCCAGGTTGGCGTGCCGTACATCGTGGTGTTCCTGAACAAGTGCGATGCGGTGGAAGACGAAGAGCTGATCGACCTGGTCGAGATGGAAGTTCGCGAACTGCTGTCGAAGTACGACTTCCCCGGCGACGACGTCCCCGTGGTTCGTGGTTCCGCGCTCGGCGCGCTGAACGGCGAAGCCCAGTGGGAAGCCAAGATCGACGAGCTGATGGATGCGGTGGACAAGAATGTGCCGCAGCCTGACCGCCTGGTCGACCTGCCGTTCCTGATGCCGATTGAAGACATCTTCTCGATCTCGGGCCGCGGCACCGTGGTCACGGGCCGTATCGAGCGCGGCAAGGTGAAGGTGGGCGAAGCCTGCCAGATCGTCGGCTTCCGCGACACCCAGGCAACGACCGTTACCGGCGTCGAAATGTTCAAGAAGCAGCTGGACGAAGGTCTGGCCGGCGACAACGCGGGTCTGTTGCTCCGCGGTACCGCGAAGGACGATGTCGAGCGCGGCATGGTGTTGGCCAAGCCCGGTTCGATCACGCCGCACACCGTGTTCAAGGGTGAGGTGTACGTCTTGTCGAAGGAAGAGGGCGGCCGTCACACACCGTTCTTCAACGGCTACCGTCCGCAGTTCTACTTCCGCACTACGGACGTGACCGGCTCGGCGAAGCTGCCAGAAGGCACGGAGATGGTGATGCCGGGCGACAACATCCAGCTCGAGGTCACACTGCACACGCCGGTGGCCATGGAGAAGGGTCTGCGCTTCGCTATCCGTGAGGGTGGACGTACGGTCGGCGCGGGCACCATTGCCGAGATCATCAAGTAGTCAAATGCAAAGAGGGCTGCCGGCGCGCCTAGATGGAAGACGCCCGGCAGCTACTCCCAACCGGTCTTTGAGCAGAGCGCAAAAGCGCAGAAAGCAGTCGCACCATGGCACAGCAACGCATCCGTATTCGCCTGAAGGCGTATGATTACCGTGTGCTCGACACCTCCACCGGGGAGATTGTCGACACCGCCAAGCGCACCGGCGCGCAGGTTGCGGGGCCCATTCCGCTGCCGACCGTCAAGAACAAGTATTGTGTTCTGCGCTCGCCCCACGTGGACAAGAAGTCGCGTGAAGCTTTCGAGATCCGGACGCACAAGCGGCTGATCGACATTCTTGAGCCCACGCAGCAGACTGTCGACGCGCTGATGAAGCTCGACCTGCCGGCAGGTGTAGACGTCGAGATCAAGACGGTGACAAAGTAGCACGGAAGCAGGACAGGGCACGTGTAACGCTCTGCGCAAGACGGTCACAAAGTAGATTTTCTGTAATTACACCTACAGTGCTCAGGGGCTTTCCTGAGCATGATGAGGAGAGGAAGAAATGCCAGTTAGTGGGATTCTCGGTAGAAAGATCGGCATGACGCAGGTCTTCGACGACAAGGGTGAGGTTCACCCGATCACGGTGCTCAAGGTGGGTCCGTGTGTCGTGACTCAATTAAAGACGCAGGCCAAAGACGGCTACGACGCCGCCCAGATCGGCCTTGTGGAGTTCGTAAAAGCCTCCAAGATCAATAAAGCAATGACCGGGCATTTCGCGAAGGCGGATGCACCGCCGGTGCGGATGATCAAGGAAGTCGCGATTGAGACAGCAACGGACGGAACCGACGGCGTGAAGGCTGGCGATCGCGTGTTGGTTGACATCTTTAACGACGAAAAGTTCGTCGACGTGATCGGTACCAGCAAAGGCCGTGGATTTGCTGGTGTAGTTCGCCGGCACAACTTTGGCGGCGGTCCTAAGTCGCACGGTCATATGTTCCAGGTCCAGGGCTCGATCGGTGCGTCGTCCTTCCCGTCGCGCGTGTTTCCGGGGCAACGTATGCCCGGCCACTACGGCACGGACCAGGTGACGGTACGCAATCTCCGGATTCGCGGCATCGACGCGGAAGAGAACCTCCTCATGGTTGAGGGCGCGGTCCCCGGTCCACGTGACGGCTATGTCATGATCTCGAAGGCCAAGGCTCCGCCGCGTGAGCGTCGTGGTTTTGCCGGGTCGGGTACCGTCGATCCGCTGAAGGCTTCGAAGAAGGCGTCGGCCGGCAAGAAGAAGTAGTGCTGACGGCCGGTCAGGGCGCTCGAGGCGAGCTTGACCGGCCCGCAGCTTCATAAGAGCAAACCTCTGCGCGGGAAACAGACCGGGATCGCAGACGAACAAGAGAATGGCGAGCCGCATCGATGGCTCGCACGAGGAATGAAGGCGATGGCTAACATCGACATCCGAAATCTCAACGGTGACACAACGGGCAGTCTGGAACTGCACGACGACGTGTTCTCCGGTGAGGTTAATGACGCGTTGCTTTGGGAAGCGGTGAAGCACTATCGCGCTGCCCTGCGCCAGGGAACACACGCGACCAAGAACAAGAAGCTGGTTTCGGGCTCCGGCAAGAAGCTATGGAAGCAGAAGGGTACAGGCCGCGCTCGCGTGGGTTCGGTACGTTCACCGATCTGGCGCCATGGCGGTACGGTACATGGACCGCAGCCGCGCAGCTATGAATACCAGTTTCCGCGCAAGAAGCTCTTTGGTGCACTCCGTTCGGCACTGGCCTCGAAGTTGGCCGATGGCAAGCTGACCGTGGTAGAGAACTTCGAAGTCGCCGAGGCGAAAACAAAGCTCTTCCGCCAGGCGCTGGACAGGTTTGAAGCCAAAAAGACGGCGCTGCTGGTCGAAAGCTCGCAGCAGCTGAATGAAAAGGTCTATCTGGGCACGCGGAATCTCGCGGGCGTGGAGTTGGTGCTCTCGTCCGAGGTGCACCCGTATGACTTGCTGCGCTACGAGCACGCGATCTTCACACGGGCAGCCCTTGAGGCTCTCCAAGAGACGCTGGTCAAGAACCTGCCGAAGCGCAAGGCAACGGAGCTTGGATCCGAGAAGGAGGCAGCATAATGCCGACCCTATACACAACCATCGTTCGTCCGCTGATCACCGAAAAGGCGCTCACTACCCGCGAGACCGAAGGGACACTGGTGTTCGAAGTCGCGGCAAATGCGACCAAGACTGAGGTCAAGCAAGCGGTAGAGAAGCTCTTCAACGTGCGGGTGGCCTCCATCCGCACGGCCAGTGTTGAGGGCAAGGAGCGTCGCCGTGGGCGGTTCTCCGGCTACCAGCCTGACTGGAAGAAGGCGTATGTACGCTTGAAGGCCGGCGAAAAGGTACCGGACTTCGCCGCAGAAATTTAGCAAGTTGCACGTTCTTAGTGCATCTCGGCTGGTGGGTAACAAGTCAGTTCACCAGCAAAGAGGATCTCGACACTGAGAACACTAGACACGTATCGCGCCCCGGCGACCCGGGGCGCGGCAGGCAAGGATAAAAGAGATGCCGATTAAAAGTTTCCGACCGATCACCCCGACGCTTCGCTTTCAAACGAAGCTGGTGAACGACGACATCACGACCGACAGGCCCCATAAGCCGCTGCTGGCTCCCAAGCAGCGGACGGGTGGCCGCAACTCCACCGGTATGCTGAGCATCCGCCACCAGGGCGGCGGCCACAAAAAGCAGTTGCGGCTTATTGACTTCAAGCGGGACAAGTATGGCGTCCCGGGCACGGTGGCAACGATCGAATACGATCCAAACCGTTCAGCCCGGATCGCGCTGATTCACTACAAGGACGGCGACAAGCGCTACATCGTGCAGCCCGTAGGCCTCAAGGTGGGCCAGTCGATCATGAGCGGCCCAGAGGCCGACATCCTGGTCGGCAATGCGCTTCCGCTGCGCAACATCCCTGCCGGTACCACGGTGCATAACATCGAGCTCCGGCCCGGCAAAGGTGCTCAGATGGCCCGCTCGGCGGGGGCGCAGGTCCAGTTGGTCGCCAAGGAAGGCGATTACGCGCTTCTGAAGTTGCCCTCCGGCGAAACCCGCCGTGTGCTGGTGGACTGCATGGCGACGGTAGGACAAGTGGGCAATACCGATCACGAAAACGTGACAATCGGTAAGGCCGGCCGCAACCGTTGGAAGGGCATTCGCCCTGCCAACCGCGGTGTGTCGATGAACCCGGTGGATCACCCGCACGGCGGTGGTGAAGGTAAGACCTCCGGAGGCCGCCACCCGGTTACCCCGTGGGGTCAGCCGACACGTGGCTACAAGACCCGCAACAACAAGCGCACGGATGTATTCATCGTGCAGCGGCGTAATAAGGGCAAGTAGGCCAGGGCCCCGGGCGTGAGTGCCCAGGGTACAGATGAGAGCAGCGCCTGGAGAGGCCTACGCAGAGTTCCTGCGCGGGAAGTAGGGCAAAACCAAGTCGCGGACGCCCCTCACGCGATTCGTTGTATCCAGTACCTGGAGTGAATCAATGGCACGCTCTGCAAAGAAAGGCCCGTTCATCGACACGCACCTGATGGTGAAAGTCGATGCAATGAACGCGGCCAACGATAAGAAGGTCATTCGTACCTGGTCCCGCCGCTCGACGATCCATCCGGACATGGTTGGCCACACCATCGCAGTCCACAACGGGAAGAAATTCATCCCGGTGTATTGCACAGAGAACATGGTCGGGCACAAACTCGGCGAGTTCTCGGCCACCCGGACGTTCAAGGGCCACACGGCCAAAGCCGGAGATACCTCCAAGGCCAAGTAGTCAGGCCTCAGCAAGATATGGCCCTTGGGGCCGACAAGGATCCGAACATGGCAAACACAACAACAACCCCTGAGTTTCGCGCCGAGGCGCGGTTCCAGCGCTCGAGCCCGCAGAAGACCAAGCTCGTCCTGGACTTGATCAAGGGCAAGCGCGTGGAAGCGGCGTTGAATATCGTGGCTTTCACCCAGAAAAAGATGGCGCCGGTGATCGAAGGCGTGCTGCGGTCCGCAGTGCAAAATGCTCTGTACCTTTCCGACGAGCGCGGCCTCGATATCGATGTCGACAACCTGATCGTGAAGACAGCTGTCGCCAACGAAGGTCCGCGCTTGAAGCGCCTTCGCCCCGCGCCGATGGGCCGGGCGTTCCGTTATCAGCGTCGCCTTACGCACATCGTGATCACGGTGGCAGAGAAGAAAGCCGCGGAAGCGACCGGTGCAGGTGAGAGCGCAACGGAATCGACGACCGCGGGCACAAAGTCGCGTAAGTCTACCGCCAAGAAGGCTGCCGGCAAAAAGTCGGCTGCAAAGAAGGCTGTTGCCGCGTAAGGCAAGTTTTTGAACCAAGCCACACCGGGGCGAGGATCCGGTGAAAGGGAAGAAGGAAGCTTATGGGACAAAAAGTCCATCCGTATGGGTTCCGCCTCGGCGTCAACAAGCCGTGGAAGTCGCGCTGGTTCATTGATCGCGGCTATGACAAGTTGCTGGTTGAGGATGTGAAGCTGAAAGCTGAACTCCGCGAAAAGCTGAAGCAGGCAGGCGTTTCTTCTGTTGAGGTGGAGCGTCCGGGAAACAAGCTGCGCTTGATCATCCGCACAGCGCGCCCGGGCATCATCATCGGCCGTAAAGGCGCGGAAATCGACAAGCTCAAGGCTGATCTGCAGAAGCGGACCAACCGCGAAGTCTTCATCGACATTCTCGAAGTCAACAAGCCGGAACTGGATGCGCAGCTCGTGTCGGAAAACATCGCTCTGCAATTGGAGAAGCGTGTTTCCTTCCGCCGTGCGATGCGCAAGAGCGTTGATTCGGCGCTGCGCTTCGGCTGCAAGGGGATCAAGGTGCGTGTTTCGGGTCGTTTGAACGGCAACGAAATCGCGCGTTCGGAGTGGTACCTCCAGGGTCGCCTCCCGCTACACACGTTGCGTGCGGATATCGACTATGGGTTCTCCGAGGCGAAGACGACCTATGGCGTGATCGGCGTGAAGACGTGGATCTATCGTGGCGACATCTACGAGCAGCGCAAGCGCCGCGAACAGCCCGCAATCACGACGGGCGCGTTCTAGGCCGAAAGGGGAACGCGGAAGGCGAGGCCGACAGGGCTTCCCATCGGTCTCGCTTTCCGGTATACTTTTCTAGTTTGGCCCTGAGTCTGTCGTTTCTCGGTTCGTTCATGCGAGGAATTGACAGAGACCCCGGTCAGCGTTTTCGCGGTACAGCGATCCATCGGTGTTCGTAGCTAAGCGGATCACTTCTCCACGTCCTCGCATACCTCAGTGCCGTTGTTGTGTTTGGCTTCGGCCAGCCGCCCACCCGGGCACGTAAGGATCACAAGATGCTTCTCCCCAAGAAGGTTAAGTACCGCAAGCAGCAGCGCGGTCGCATGAAGGGCAAGGCCTGGCGCGGCTCCGAGATCGCGTTTGGCGATTACGGCCTGAAGGTGATGGAATGCGGCTACATCACTGACCGCCAGATCGAGGCTTCGCGTATCGCGATGACCCGGTTCATCAAGCGCGGTGGCAAGGTGTGGTTGCGCCTGTTCCCGGACAAGCCGATCACGAAGAAGCCGGCCGAAACCCGTATGGGTAAGGGCAAGGGCGCGCCGGATCACTGGGTTGCCGTCGTTCGTCCCGGCAAGCTGCTGTTCGAGATGGAAGGCGTTCCCGTCGACATCGCGAAGGAAGCGATGCGGCTCGCCAGCCACAAGCTGCCGCTAAAGACCACCTTCGTGGTGCGTCCTGGCGCATCGCTTGAGGTCTCGGCGAAGTAGATTTTTGTAGTGACCGTTCGGTATGCGCGGAATAAGTTTTCGGTTAGGAAGTCAGTGATGGAACTCGACAAGATTCGTGGACTGAGCGACGAGGAGTTGAAGGGCGAGCAGGCCAAGACGGCTGAGCAGCTTTTCCGGATTCGATTCGCCAAGAGCCTGGGCAAGCAGGAAGGGATCGGTAAGATCCGCGACCTGAAGAAAGATGTTGCCCGCTTCAACACTATCGCCCGCGAGCGTCAGCTCGCCGAGCAGAAGGCAGGGAAGTAAACATGGCCGATACCACTGTGAACCCGACGGCAGAGCAGGCAGCACCGGCTCGCCGTAACGAGAAGGTCGGCAATGTTGTCTCGACCAAGATGAACAAGACGATCGTGGTTGAGATCGAGATGCGCAAGGCTCATCCGAAGTACAAGCGGGTGATGAAGTCGAACAAGAAGTTCTACGCGCATGACGAGCAGAACTCGGCGCGTGTGGGCGATGTGGTCCGCATCCGTGAGACTCGCCCCTTGTCGAAGCTGAAGCGCTGGACGCTGGAAGAGATCATCCGCCGCTCGTCGCTGGCGAACCTGACCGATGAAAAGCCGGTCGCAGTCGCTGCGCAGTAAGGTTTTGGTTAGCTCCGGGCGGAAGTCCGGCTACTGGATTATGGGAGAAGCACCATGGCAGTTCAAATGCGCACGATGCTTGACGTCGCCGATAACTCCGGCGCGCGCAAGCTCCAGATGATCCTGCCGCTCGGCGGCGGGCTCGGTAAAAAGGCTGGTCTGGGTGACGTAGTCACTGCGGCCGTGAAAGAAGCGTCGCCGGATGGCACGGTCAAGAAGGGCAAGGTCGTCAAGGCCGTGATCGTGCGGACACGCAAGGAATACCGGCGCCGCGACGGCACCTACATCCGCTTCGATCAGAACGCGGCCGTGGTGATCAACGACGCGAATGAGCCGGTGGGAACGCGTGTTTTCGGACCGGTTGCTCGTGAGTTGCGCGAGAAGAAGTTCCTGAAGATCGTGTCATTGGCACCTGAAGTTATCTAGATTCACAAGGCGGATTCCGGCTCCGACAGATCGCCGAGGTCTACAAGAAACGAGAAGCGACGATGGCAAAGATCAAGCGCAATGACCAGGTGATCGTGATCGCCGGCAAGGACAAAGGCAAGAAGGGCCGCGTCCTGCGCATCATCACGGACAGAAACCGCGTGCTGGTTGAGGGCGTGGGCATGATCAAAAAGCACGTCAAGCCAAACCCGCAGCGCAACATCGCTGGCGGCATTTTGCAGCAGGAAGCGCCGATCCACATCTCGAACGTGATGCTGATGGATTCGGACGGAAATGCGACTCGAGTGGGTTATCGGGTGGATGGCGACAAGAAGATTCGCGTGGCGCGGTCCAACAACACCGATGTTGCGGAAACCAAGGAACGGAAGTAGATCCACCTCGCCCTCAAAGGGCAACGGAGCACCCCACGCAACGGTAAACGGCCTCCGCCACCCCGGCACCGTGGAGAAAGAAGAGCAGAACATGGCAGCAAGATTGAAAGATAAGTACGCGAGCGAGATCAAGCAGCAACTCCAAAAGGAGCTTGGGCTTGAGAACGTAATGGCTGTGCCCCGGATCGAGAAGATCGTGATCAATATGGGTATCGGCGAAGCTACGCAAAACAACAAGATCGTCGACCCGCTCGTTGCCGACCTCGGCGCGATCACGGGACAGAAGCCAGTGATTACCAAGGCGAAGAAGTCAATTGCGGCGTTCAAGCTTCGCGAGGGTATGCCGATTGGGGCCATGGTGACGTTGCGTGGCGATGCGATGTACGAGTTCCTCGATCGCCTGATCTCCGTCGCGCTGCCGCGGGTGCGGGATTTCCGCGGTGTGAGCTCGAAAAGCTTTGATGGCCGTGGGAACTACACACTTGGTTTGCGCGACCAGTTGATCTTCCCGGAGATTGACTACTCCAAGGTGGAAAAGACCAAAGGCATGAACGTCACGATCGTGACCACTGCCAATGACGACAACGGCGCGCGCACCCTGCTGCGCTTCTTCGGCATGCCCTTCCGCCAGGGCGCGTAGCGGTCCGTCTTCGGACAGACCAGAAAGAGCAGACTTATGGCAACGACAGCAAAGCGCGTCAAAGACGCACGCAAACCCAAGTTTAAGTCCCGCCAGCACAATCGCTGCCAGCTCTGCGGCCGTCCCCGGGCGTTTCTGCGGAAGTTCGGCATCTGCCGTCTGTGCTTTCGTGGCCTAGCGCTCAAGGGAGAGATTCCGGGCGTTGTGAAGTCGAGCTGGTAAACACCAGCGAACCTGCCCGGCGGCCGCAGCAGGGCCGCCCTGCATGAGAGGTACGGCACGGATACGTGCCACAACCATTTCCGCTGGTTCTCCCGGCTTGACCTCGCGAGAGGCGCCGTCCGGAGCGAACGGGAAATGAAAGGAAACAGATGAATCTGACCGACCCGGTAGCAGACTTCCTTACCCGCATCCGCAATGCGCACAATGCCCGTCACCAGAAGCTGGATGTTCCCGCCTCGCGCCTGAAGGCTGAGGTAGCCCGCATTCTGAAGGAAGAGGGCTACATCTCGAACGTAAAGCCGGTGGAAGAAGAAGGCCGCCAGTTGCTGCGCGTGTACCTGAAGTACGGGGCCAACAACGAACCTGCGATTCGGGATCTGAAGCGCATCTCTAAACCTGGTTGCCGCGTGTATATCGGCAAGGACGAGATCCGCCGGGTTCAGGGTGGCTTGGGTATCTCGATCATGACGACTCCCCGGGGCGTGATGACCGGTCGCCAGGCCCGCCGTGAAGGCGTCGGCGGCGAGATTCTCTGCGAAGTTTGGTAGCTTGGCCGGCCTGCCTTGGCGGGCCCCTCGAGAGGTAAGGCGGCGCAGGCTGCCGGCTGCAGTGGAACGGTGCTGATGCAATCAGCCTCGCGACTCGCAAGCCACGAAGGATGTCACAATGTCACGTATTGGATTGAAACCGATTCCCATGCCACAGGGTGTGAAGTACACCGTGGATGGCAGCACTGTTTTGGTTGAAGGCCCCAAGGGGAAGGTCTCCGCGCTGGTGCCCCAGGGTATCTCGCTGAAAGAGGAGAACGGCGTCCTGAGCGTCGTTCGTCAGAACGATTCGCAGAAGGCCGTACATGGCCTCGCACGTGCGTTGGTCTTCAATGCGGTTGAAGGTGTTACTAACGGCTGGAAGAAGGAATTGGACGTGGTCGGCATCGGCTACCGTGTGGAGATGAAGGGCAAGAGCACGGTCGTGTTCACGCTTGGCTACTCACACGTGATCGAATTCCCCTTGCCGACCGGCATTGATGTCGCGATCGACCCCAAGCAGACCCACGTCACGGTGTCCGGCATTGACCGTCAAAAGGTCGGCCAGGTGGCAGCGGATATGCGTTCGCTGCGTAAGCCTGATCCGTACAAGAACAAGGGTGTCCGGTACTCCAACGAGAAGCTGAAGAAGAAGGTCGGCAAGACCGGCGCAAAGTAACTTAAGGGGGCCGCCGAGGAATCGGCGGCCATACCGAACGTCGTCAGAGGCTGGCGACGCTACTAGGAAGGAAGAAACTATGATTTTAGCTCCTCGTCGTAACCAGATTCGTCAGCGGGTGCACGATCGCATTCGCGCCAAGATGTCGGGCACCGCAGAACGCCCGCGCCTGAATGTCTATCGGTCGCTGAATCACATCTACACGCAGCTTATCGACGATGCTAACGGTGTCACGATTGCTTCGGCCTCTACGGTTGCCAAGAAGGGCGGCGAGAAGATCGTCGGCGGAAACATCGAAGCGGCTAAGTCGGTGGGCAAGATGATCGCGGAGCGCGCTCAAGCGGCCGGCGTGAAGAAAGTTGTCTTTGATCGTGGCGGCTATCTGTACCACGGCCGTATCAAGGCGTTGGCCGATGCCGCTCGTGAGGCAGGTCTCGAGTTTTAACCGCTGAACCGGCGCAGACCGAAAGGCACATTCCCGGATATCGGGAATCGTTACAGCAGGGCAGCGTGGGACGCTGCAGTTCCGGACCGGTGTGCCGGGAGACATACAGAGGATAACGATGGCAATGAAGCGCAGACTCGATGGGAATCGGATGAACCTCAAGGATGAGGTCGTCAGCATCAACCGTGTGACCAAGGTCGTCAAGGGCGGTAAGAACATGAGCTTCGCCGCGCTTGTGATCGTCGGAGACCCCAGCGAAGGCGTTGTGGGCTATGGTTCGGGCAAGGCGAAGGAAGTGCCCCAGGCAATCCGGAAGGGTATCGAAGCCGCCAAGAAGAACCTGATCAAGGTCAACATGACGCAGACGTCGATCCCCCACCAGGTGCTTGGGCATTTTGGATCGGGTGAGGTTCTGCTGAAGCCGGCTCCGGAAGGTACCGGTGTGATCGCGGGTAAGACGGTTCGCGCCGTGATGACCGCAGCGGGCGTGCAAAACGTGCTCACGAAGAACATCGGCTCAGCAAACCCGCACAACGTGATCAAGGCGACCTTTGACGCGCTGACGCAGCTCCGTGACAAGCAGGAAGTCGCAACGCTGCGTGGCAAGTCCATCGACGAGCTCTAACGATAAAGGCTGAAGCCCTCCTGAAGAGGACATCAGCGGAGAGTGACATGGCAAGCGAGAACAAGATCAAGATCCAGTATTTCCGCTCCCAGATCTGCACGCCGGTGAAGCACAAGCTCGTCGTCAAGGGGCTTGGTTTCACCCGGTTGAATCAGATCGTTGAGCGCGAAGACACTCCGTCGATCCGTGGCATGGTGAAGAAGATTCCTCACCTTGTCCGCATCGTTGAGTAGTCCCCACCCGCCCTCTGTGGAGGGTCGAATGCGAGTCGAGCCGGTGTGCCAACACTGGTCGGCGTTAGCGAGGAACCATGGCGAAGAATCTCAGCAATCTGAACGCGCCCAAAGGGGCGAATAGCAATAAGAAGCGCGTCGGCCGCGGTATGGGCTCGGGCATAGGTAAGACTTCCGGTCGCGGCCACAAGGGCCAGCGGTCGCGGTCTGGATCGCGCATGATGCGGGGCTTCGAGGGCGGCCAGATGCCGCTGCACCGCCGCATGCCGAAGCGTGGCTTCACCAACATTTTCCGGACCGAGTACTACGTACTTGGTCTCGACAAGATTGCGGAGCTGCTTGCTGGCGGAAGCGAGACCGAGCTGACGCTGGAAACGCTTCAGGCGCGTGGTGTCGTCAAGGGTCGGAACAAGCTTGTCAAGGTGCTGGCGAATGGCGAGCTCAACAGCGCTGTTACGGTGCATGCTCACAAGTTCTCTGCCGCAGCGCAGAAGGCAATCGAGGCTGCGGGCGGTAAGGCCGTGGTGATCGGCGCTGAATCAGCAGCAGCTTAGTATTACGACGGGCCGGGGCGCTATGCTCCGGCCTTCGTGTATCCGGTGCACACCGGGAACTTCCAGAGTAGAATAACTGCGAACAGCCGCTGGCTCAGGCAACTTCTGTGCCGCTTCGTTTTGCACCTTGCTTCAAATAAGGCCGTCCTTTCGATGCTCGAGAAATTCGCCAACATCTTTCGTCTACCGGACCTGCGGAAGCGCATAGGGTTCACCTTAGGCCTCCTCGCGGTATACCGCATCGGGTTCCACATCCCGACTCCCGGTGTGAATGCCGACATGCTCGCGCAGTTTTTCAATCAGAATGCGGGCTCCGCACTGGGATTGCTTGATCTGTTTGCCGGCGGCAACCTGCGCAAATTCACGATCTTTGCGTTGGGAATCATGCCGTACATTACGGCTTCGATCATCTTCCAGCTGCTGACCGTGGTGTATGAGCCACTGGCGAAGCTGCAGAAGGAGGGCGAGGTTGGCCGGCGCAAGATCACCCAGTGGACGCGGTATGTGACCGTATTGCTGGCCATCGTGCAGAGCTTCTTCATCTCAATCCCCTTAACGTCTCAGGGCATGGTCACGATTCCGAAGGTGGCGTTTGTCCCGCTGTGCGTTGTGACGCTGACCTGTGGGACCGCCTTTATCATGTGGCTCGGTGAGCAGATCACCGACCGTGGGGTAGGCAACGGCATGAGCCTGCTGATCTTTACGGGCATCGTCGTTGGCCTGCCCGGGGGTATCAGCGAGCTGTACCAGAAGGCCGTGACGGGCGCCTGGGGTGGGTTCACGCCTATCGCGATCCTGTTGCTTGTTGGCCTGATGATCGCGGTGGTCGCCTTCATCATCTACGTGGAAAAGTCCGAACGGCGCATTCCGATCCAGTCGGCGAAGCGCGTGGTGGGCCGTTCGACCAGCCAGGCTTCGAGCTCGTTCCTTCCGCTGAAGGTGAACTCCGGTGGAGTGATGCCGGTAATCTTTGCCGCATCGATTCTCTCGGCTCCACTGTTGCTGGCCAATATCAGCCTGTTCGGTTCGGGCCCTCTGCGGGATACTACCTATCTTGGACCGGTCTTTCGGGCGCTCGCGCCGGCGGAGCCCTGGTACGAAGTGGTGTACATCGCGGCGATCGTCTTCTTTGCATACTTCTACATCTCCATCATCTTTCGGCCTGACGATATCGCCGACAACATGCGGAAGTATGGATCGTTCATCCCCGGTATCCGACCAGGCAAGCGGACGTCAGACTTCATCAATGACGTGCTGACGCGCATCACCCTGGTCGGCGCAATCTACCTGATCATCATTTCGATCATTCCTCAGTTGCTGATTTCAGGCATTCACTTCAACCATCTTTGGCTCGTTGGCGGCGTCTTTGACCGGCTGCCAACCTGGGTGACGAACGGGTTGGGGGTGCGCTTCTACTTCGGCGGTACCAGTTTGCTGATTGTGGTGGGCGTGGCGATGGATACGGTTCAGCAGATTGAGGCACAGCTGATCATGCGGCACTATGAGGGCTTTTCGCCCAAGGCGAGCCGCCGTTTGGCGCGCCGCTGGTAGTCGGGTCACGGGAAAACAATAAACGCAGGCGTGAGCGAGTTCCGCTCCGCCTGCTTCGCTTTGCGGACTGAGGATTGGGTTGCAGGAAACGAGTTTGGCTGAGCAAGACCACATGATGACGACCTTTCTTCCCGGCCCGGTGCTGTTGCTTGGGGCGCCTGGTGTCGGCAAGGGCACGCAGGCGAAACGCCTGATGGCGGAATTCGGCATCCCGCAGATTTCTACAGGTGACCTGCTACGTGAGCACCGGAAACACCATACGAAGCTGGGTCTGCTTGCCGATGAGCTCATGACCCAGGGCAAGCTGGTCCCCGACGAGCTGGTGAACGACATGGTGGCCGATCGCCTGATGATGCCGGACACGCGGCGTGGGTACATTCTCGACGGTTATCCGCGCACGTTAAACCAGGCCGAGTGGTTGGACGAGTACATCACGGGCGAGCATGGCGAAGCCGTAGAGCCGTCCGATGCAGCGTCGGGGCCGATGCCGAAGCTGCCAGTCATTGCCATTCACATGGTAGTGGACGAGCGCGTGTTGCTGGAGCGAATCACGGGCCGGCGGATCTCGCAGACTGGAAACATCTACAACATCTACACAAATCCGCCGAAGGTCGCGGGCGTTTGCGATATCGATGGTGGGCCGCTGACGCAGCGGGCAGATGACCGGGAAGAGGTCTTCTACGAGCGGATGAAGGCCTTTGAGCAGCAGACTGCGCCCGTGGTGGAGTACTACCGGACGCATGGGAACCGCTTCTCCGAAGTGGACGGCGACCGGGCTCTGGACGATGTGACCGAGGGGATCCGGTCGACGCTTCTGCGGATGCGGCAGGGAGACTAGACGGAGCTGTGCGGCGTTCCTGGGCGCCGGGCATCCAAGAGCTATGGCAATTTTGATCAAATCTGCGGCGGAGATTGAGAAGATGCGCGTCTCCGGCCGGGCGCTCGCCGAGGTCCACGAGGCCGTGCGTGGCGTGGTACGCGTGGGCGCGACGACGATGGACCTGGAGCGGGCGGCTGCGGCGAAGATTGCGGCATTGGGCGCAGTGTCTGCATTCAAGGGTTACCATGGCTATCCGGCAGTGCTGTGCACTTCGGTGAATCACGAAGTGATCCATGGCATTCCGAGCGAGAAGCGCGTACTGCGGGATGGTGACGTTGTTTCAATCGACTGCGGCGTCGTCGTGAATGGCTTCTACTCCGACCGGGCGATGAGCTATGCCGTGGGCACGCCATCCTCCGCGGCAAAGAAGCTGCTTGAGGTGACGGAAGCCTCGCTGTATGCGGCCATCAAGAAGGCGCTGCCGGGCGGGCGGCTGGGCGACATCGCCTGGGCGGTGCAGAGCATGTGCGAGGCCGAGGGATATGGCGTTGTGAAGGAGTTCGTCGGGCATGGAATCGGAAAGAGCATGCACGAGGACCCACAGGTGCCTAACGTCGGCAATCCTGGCAGGGGACCACGTTTGAAACCGGGTATGGTGTTGGCGATTGAGCCGATGATCAATGCGGGTTCTGCGGATGTGAAGGTGTTGGAGGATGGCTGGACGGCGATCACGGTGGACGGCAGCCTAAGCGCGCACTTTGAGCACACGGTGGCCATCACCAAAGACGGACCGGTGATCCTCACGCAGTAGGTAACCTGCGCTTGCCATCGAACTGCTAAAACTCCTGAAGCGTCCGCTGCGGGCGGTGCAATCAGTCCACCTTAGGCCGGGCGCACAATGAGGTTAGTGGATAGACGCAGCTAATCTGCGTTCCAGATGTCCTTGTCCCAGCGCCAGCCCCCGTCTTCCTGTTTCCAGTGGACGATGTACTTCGCCTTGATTGTCACACCGTCCTTCAACGACAACTCGGCATGCCCGATCTCGACCGCACTCTCCCCGCACATCTCGACGGTCACCGTGGTCAGCTTGGCCGAAGTCAGTCCCATGCCGGCGATGGTCTGCCGCCAGAAGGCTTTGATTGCCTCGATCCCTTCCACCATCGGAGCGCCCGGCGGTAACACCTTGGCCTGACGCGTGTAGATCCGATCGAAGGCGCTCGAGTCCCCGTCACCCACCGCCTCACGACAAAACCGGTCGTTGGTCTCCTGCAGTCCTGTTGCAACCTCTTGCCGCAACGCCACTTCAGCCATACTGTCCTCGCTTTCGCTCTCGCTCACGCGCGCCGAGGGTACCACACGATGGAGGAACCCTCCACGGAAACTCGCCGGGAGCGCAGTCGCAGGTTGCATCGTCCACGGCGCGAGATCCAAACCTCAATCCTGGATAAAAGAGAGGGCGGGGGCTGCCTGAGTGTGAAGAGTTTGGTGCAGCTGGATGGGGTTAGCTCCGCTGATGCTGCGTCACGCCAGCCGGCTGGAACTGAAGTTCTGTTCCTGAGGGGTGCCGGCTGGCGGGGTGAGCTCGCTGGCGGTCGCTATGGATGCTCGCTGAGGAAAGCGTTGATCTCGCTGAACTCGGCTTCATTCAGGCGAAAGTCGGCGGCGGGGAGAACGCCCTCGACCTGTTGTGCGTTGCGGCCGCCGACGATGGCTGCCGTGATGGCAGGGTGGTGGAGCGTCCAGGCGATGGCGACGACACCGGCTTCGACGTTGTGACGGATGCCGATTCGCTTCAACAGGTCGGCTAGCTCGAGGTTGCGGCTGAGTTGGGGCTCCTGAAACTCCTTGCGGTTGCGGCGATGGTCATCCTGGGGCATGTTCTGGACGCGTTCGCGGGTCATGGCGCCCGTGAGCAGGCCGCTTTGCATGGGCGAGTAGTTAATGACGCCGATGTTGTGCTGCTGGCAGAAGGGCAGGATGTCGGCTTCGACCTTGCGGTTGAGCATGGAGTAGGGCGGCTGGAGGCTGGTGATGGGGGCGATCTTCTGCACGCGCTCCATCTGCTCTACGTTGAAGTTGGAGGCGCCGAGGAAGCGGATCTTGCCTTCCTTCTGGAGCTCGGCCATGGTCTGCCAGCCTTCTTCGATCTCGTTTTCGGGGTTGGGCCAGTGGATCTGGTAGAGGTCGATGGCCTCAACGCCGAGCCGCTTGAGGCTGGCTTCGCATTCCTGCCGGACCTTCTTCAGGGAGTTGACGATCTTGCGGTCTTCACCCCAGGTCATGGAGCACTTGGTGAAGACAAACGGTTTCGTAGAGGCCTGCCTGAGGGCCTGGCCCACGACTTCTTCCGAGTGTCCGAGACCGTAAACCGCGGCGGTGTCGATCCAGTTGATGCCACCCTCAAGCGCGCGGTGGATGGCGGCGAGGGAGTCGTTGTCGTCCTGGGAGCCCCAGGCATACTGCCAATTGCCGCCGCCGATCGCCCATGCGCCGAAGCCGACCGTGGTGAGGTGGAGGTCTGAGTTACCGAGCTGTTTCGTTTGGCCGAGAGTTGCTGTGCTCATTCTTGTTTGGATGCGTTCCCTTTGAGCGGGCGCGCGGATGCCGGATTTCGCGGCATCAATTTACCTCACTACCGCATCGAAACGAAGGACAACAGATCCATGGAGGCAGCAAAGCTATGCCCGTGACGACAAAGGCAGTGGGACGCCGGCCGCGTGTGGTCATCGTGGGCGCGGGTTTTGGCGGCATCCATGCAGCCCAGGGTTTAGGCAGCGCCGCGGTCGACGTGACCGTGCTGGACCGGCGCAACCACCACACGTTCCAACCCTTGCTGTACCAGGTTGCGCTCGCGGTGCTTTCGCCCGGCGATATTGCGCAACCGATCCGGTCCATCCTGCGGGAAAACCGCAACACGGAAGTGCTGATGGACGAGGTCGTGGGCTTCGACACGGCCGCGAAGCGCGTGCATGTAAAGAGCGGCGCCGAGGTGGTGTACGACTACCTGGTGGTCGCTACGGGGGCGACGCACAGTTACTTCGGGCATAACGAGTGGGCGAGCCTGGCACCTGGCCTGAAGACCGTGGAAGACGCGACCGAGATCCGACGGCGCGTGCTGTTGGCCTTTGAGTTGGCAGAACGCCAAAAGCTGGAGACGGGAAGTCATCCGCCGTTGAACTTCATTGTGATAGGTGGCGGACCGACGGGCGTGGAACTCGCAGGAGCGATCTCCGACATCGCGCGGCTGTACATGACCAAGGATTTCCGGCACATCGATCCAGGGTCAGCGAATGTGATGATCCTGGAAGGGTCGCCGCACATCCTTGGTGCCTACCCGGAAGACCTGCAGCAGAAGGCGGTGGAACAGCTTGCGAACCTTGGCGTAAAGTGCCGGACCAACTCGCATGTGACCGAGATTGGGCCGGGGTACGTGAAGGTTGGAGAAGAGCGGATCGAGAGCGTTTGCACCTTGTGGGGAGCCGGCGTGCAAGCGTCGCCGCTGGGCAAAATGCTGGGGTTTGAAACGGACAAGCGTGGGTGCGTTTTTGTCGACGAGCACCTGAATCCGCCAAACCATCCGGAGATCTTTGTGATTGGCGACCTGGCTCATTTCGAGCAGGATGGCAAGCCGGTTCCGGGCGTAGCGCAACCGGCCATGCAGATGGGCGACTATGCCGCGAAGCGGATCAAGCTGCTGCAGCTGGATGATGGCGCGGCGGCGAAACAGAAGCCGTTCCGCTACTTCGACAAGGGCGATATGGCAACCATCGGACGCAAAGCTGCCGTTGCGCGTGTGGCATGGCCGTTCCATGCGCACCTGAGCGGCTTTTTCGCGTGGCTGACATGGCTGGTGGTGCACATCTTCTTTCTGATCGGGCTGCGCAACCGGTTGAGCGTGTTTCGTAGCTGGTTCTGGACCTATGTCACGCTGCGGGATGGGGTGCGGCTGATTGTTGGATCGCAGGAACTGCCGGGGTGGGGCAAGCTGGCAGCAACGCCGGCGCCGGACACCTCGTCGGTGCCTTCAACGAGTTCTGGAGCAGCGGAGCCCACACCGGCTCCGGTGACTGGCTGAGAATTCCGTCGCCGAACGACAGACACCGCGAAAGGCAAGTTTGGCATCCATGCACGTTGTGGGCAGGTGCCCACATCCAGGAGCAAATGCTTTATGGCCCAGGCAGTTGTAGTGAAGGACCGCAAGGTTCGGTACGCCGTCGTTGGTATCGGTTGGATTTCGCAAACGGCGATGTTGCCCGGCATTGAGCATACCGGCAACAGTGAAGTGGTAGCGTTTGTGAGCGGTCACGAAGAAAAAGCTGCGAAGGTTGGCGAAAAGTACGGGGTTTCGGCGCTGTACAGCTATGAGGAATACGACGACCTGCTGGCCTCCGGGACGATCGATGCCGTCTACCTTGCGACACCGAACTTCGACCACGTAGACCTGGCTGTGCGGACGTTGAGGGCCGGCATCCACTTGCTTCTGGAGAAGCCCATGGCGGTGTCCGTGGCGCAATGCGAAGAGATCATTGCAGCGTCGGAGCAGACTGGGGCGAAGCTGATGGTCGCCTATCGCCTGCATCATGAGCCTGGCACCTTGAAAGCCTTTGAGGTGGCGCGGTCCGGCAAGCTCGGCCATTTGCGGTATTTCAACTCTTCGTTTTCGCAGCCGGTGAACTACCAGAACCATCGGGCCAAGAACGGGTACTGGGCAGGGCCGGTGCCGGATATGGGGCCGTACCCAATTAACACTGTGCGGAACCTGTTTACTTCTGAGCCGATCGAGGTCAGCGCGATGGGTGTGCGGACAGATCCGGAGCGGTTTCGCGATTTCGACGACCAGGTCACGGTGAATTTGAAGTTTCCGGGTGACCGCCTTGCGACCATGGTGATGAGCTACTCCGGAGCTGAGCTTGAGGATTACCGGGTGGTGGGTACCCTCGGCGATTTGTACTCAAGCCCGGCCTTTGGCATGAATCAGCCGATGAAACATGTTGTGACGATCGGGAAGAGCAAGAGTGAAGAAAGCTTCCCGAAGACGGATCACTTCGGCGGTGAGATGAAGTACTTCTCCGCGTGCATCGTGAACAACGAGCATCCCGAGGCGGATGGCGAAGAAGGCATGCTCGACATCCGGGTGATCGCTGGGGTAGAAAAGGCACTTACGACCGGCCAGCCGCAAAAGTTGGAACCCTACACGCGCCGGCGTAGGCCAACGACGGAGCAAGTTGAGAAGCTAAGCGTTCCGAAGCAGCCGCAGTTGATCGATGTGCACAAACCGCAGGAGGGCCGCTAACGCAGATGTGCCAGCAGCCCCCTTCAAGTAGGGACCCAAACTTCCCGTAAGGAGCACGAGCAAGATATGACAGACAACAAGGATGTAGAAGTTGGAGCAGCTTCACTTTCTCGCCGTAACTTTCTGAGGAACACGGCGGCCGCTCTGGCCGCAACGGCAGCGGCGGCCCCACTTGCGGCAGCACAGAACAATCAGGCGCCCCCGCAAGTGAAAGACATGAGCCGGGACACGCATACGGGCGTGAACGAAAAGCAGCTAGGTCCGGAGAATCACCCGCTGGATCTGCAGAACCCGGACTCCCTGTGGCCGCCGACCACGGACGCGGGCGGGCAGCCACCGTTCAAGTACCCGTTTGCCTTTGGGCACCGGCGCGTGGAGGAAGGTGGATGGACGCGTCAGGTGACGGTGCGTGACTTCCCGCTCTCCAAGAAGATGGCCGGCGTGGAGATGCGCTTGATCAAGGGTGGCGTGCGCGAACTACATTGGCACGTCGGCGCAGAGTGGGCCTTTATGACTGCGGGCACGGCGCGGATCACCGCAGTAGACCAGCACGGCAATGGCTTCGTGGAGGATGTCAGCGCAGGCGACCTGTGGATCTTCCCGGGTGGCATTCCGCACTCGATTCAGGGTGTGGGTGAGGATGGCTGCCAATTTCTGCTGGTGTTCAACGATGGGAACTTCAACGAGTTCGAGACCTTCCTGCTGACCGATTGGCTGCACCACACGCCGAAGGATGTGTTGGCGAAGAACTTTGGCGTCGATGCCTCCACCTTCGACAAGGTGCCGAAGCGTGAGCTGTTCATCTTCCCACGCGACCTACCCCGGCCGTTGGCAGAAGAAAAGAAGGAAGTGTCTGCCGGGACCGGTATGGTGCCGAATTCGTTTGCATTCTTTACCGACAAGATGCAGCCGACCAAGACCACGCCCGGTGGTGTTGTGAAGATCGTCGACAAGAAGAACTTTCCAGCAACGAACATCGCCGCGGCCATCGTCACGCTGAAGCCCGGCGGTTTGCGCGAGCTGCACTGGCATCCAAACGATGATGAGTGGCAGTACTACGTCAAAGGACAGGGCCGTATGACGGTGTTCTCCGCGGGTGGCCATGCGCGCACGATGGACTTCGTCGCAGGCGATGTCGGATACATCGATCAGTCTTTGCCGCACTATATTGAGAACCTAGGAGACGAGGATCTCGTGTTTCTGGAGGTCTTTCCTACACCGTTTTATGAGGACATCTCCTTGGCGGAGTGGTTGGCGCATACACCGTCGCGGCTCGTGGACCAGCATCTCGAAACGGGCGAGCAGTTCTTACGAAGCATCAGCAAGAAAGAGATGGTGCTGACGCCGGATCCGTCGAAGGCGTAGGCGAGTAGGCCGGCATCTGCTTTCCAGATGCCGTTGAAGTCAGGGCAGAGTACGGCGTTTCCTGCGTAAGTGGGAACGCCTCTCTTCTTTGAGGAAGCACGAACTCCTCTGCACGTTTCACAGTGTGCCGGGTGTGTACGGTCATTCGGTTGTCTCTAACCGTTCGTCAGCTGACTCAAAGGAGTTCAACGCGATGCCTGAACAGGATCATGAGGTCGGCGCTGCGGCGCTGTCCCGACGAAATTTTCTCCGCAACACAGCAGCGGCCCTGGCCGCGACAGCCGCAGCCGCACCGATCGCCGCCGCAGCACAGCAGACCGGGCAAGCGCCCATTCCGGTGGGCCAGGATGTGGCTCAGCCAAAGGGCGAGCAGATGCGCACCCCCGATCACCACCGGGTGAATGAGCAACAGCCGCTGCCTCGTAACCAGATGCTGGATGAAGAGAATCCGGATTCGGTTTGGCCACCCAATGCTGACAAAGGCGGCGTGCAGACCTTCAAGTGGTCCTTTTCACTCGCAAAGAAGGAGATCGACTCGGGTGGCTGGACGCGCCAGGGCACCGTGCGCGATCTGCCTGTTTCGAAGACGATGGCCGGCGTACAGATGTACCTGATCCCTGGCGGCATCCGTGAACTGCATTGGCATGTGCAGGCGGAGTGGGCCTTCATGATCAGCGGAAAGGCCCGAATTACCGCGGTTGATCCTGTTGGCGGCAAAGCGTTTGTGAATGACGTCAATGCGGGCGACCTTTGGTTATTCCCGAGCGGTGTGCCGCACTCCATTCAGGGCCTGGGACCGGAAGGCGCAATGTTTCTGCTGGTGTTTAACGATGGAAACTTCAATGAGTTCTCCACCTTTCTGCTGACGGAGTGGTTCCGCCGGACGCCGAAGGAGGTGCTGGGCAAGAACTTCAGTGTGCCTGCGTCGACCTTCGACAACATCCCGGAAGAGAAGAAGTACATCTTTCAAAGTCAGTTGCCGCGAGGGCTGGCGGAAGAACAGGCCCAGGCTGCGCAGGGGACCGGCGCCGAACATGACAAGTATCTGTTCCGGCCATCGCAGATGAAGCCCAACGTCGATAACCGTGGCGGCAATGTGCGGATCATCGATCGCACCAACTTCCCCGTGACCGACATCGCGGCGGCGATTGTCACCTTAAAGCCGGGTGGCTTGCGGGAATTGCACTGGCACACGTTGACCGATGAGTGGCAGTACTACGTGAAGGGCAAAGGGCGTATGACCATCTACGACGCCGCCGATGCCGCACGAACTGAGGACTTTCAGGCCGGCGACATCGGGTATATCGAGGTGACCCGGCCGCACTACATCGAAAACACCGGCGATGAGGATCTGGTCTTTCTCGAGATCTTCCCTGGGCCGTTTTACCAGGACATCTCCGCCGGTGAGTGGCTGTCCCACCTGCCCTTGCGCCTTCTGGACGAGCACCTGCACCTGGGTGAGGACTTCTACAGGAAGATCCCGAACCAGGAACTGGTCGTCGTTCCCAAATAAGGCGTGTGCACAACGCGACGGCCCGACTCAAAAGAGCCGGGCCGTCCCGTATTTGGCTGGAGCGTGTACGAGTGTTTAGGCGTTGATGGGCTCGCCCACGACTTCGGTGTTGCGGACGCGGACCGGTGTAAGCCAGTTGTACCGATCGGGAGCGAGGCCGTTCACGATGTCGAAGAAGGCCTTGTGGAGCGTGCGGGTGATGGGTCCCATGCTGCCATCGCCGACCATGATGCGATCGACCGAGCGAAGATGCGTCACCTCAGCAGCGGTGCCGGTAAAGAAAGCTTCGTCACAGATATAGAGCATCTCGCGGGGCAGTGCCTGCTCGACGACCGGGATGCCGTGTTGCCGTGCGAGCACCAGGATGCTGTCGCGCGTGATGCCATTGAGTACCGAGTTTGCGAGCGGGGAGGTGTAAAGCACGCCGTTGCGGATCAAAAACAGGTTCTCGCCGGAGCCCTCGGACAGGTAGCCGTTGCGGTCGAGTGCGATGCCTTCGACGTAGCCGTTAATGTCAGCTTCCATGCGGATCAGTTGCGAGTTCATGTAGTTCGCGCCTGCCTTGGCGAGCGATGGCATCGTGTTCGGTGCGAGGCGGTTCCAGCTGGAGACGCAAACATCGGCACCCTCCTCGCCCTGCACATACTTGCCCCACGGGAAGTTTGCGATGTAGACCTCGATCGGAGACTTCAGCGGATTGACGCCGATCTCGCCGTAGCCGCGCAGGGCAAAGGGACGGACATAGCAGGGCGCCACACCATTGGCTTCTACGAGCTCGACGACGGCGTCGTTTAACTGGTCTACGTTGTAGGGGAGAGGCATGCGGTAGATCTTGGCGGAATCGATCATGCGGCGCATGTGCTCCGGCAAGCGAAAGATGGCCGCGGAGCTGCCCTGCGTGTAGCAGCGAATGCCCTCAAACACGGACGAGCCGTAGTGAATCACGTGGCTCATCACGTGCAGCTGGGCTTTGTCCCAGGGAATAAGTTGGCCGTTGTGCCAGATGTTTTGTGTGGGTTGAATGGGCATCGCTGAAGCCTTTCTGATTGTTCACGCCTGCTGCGCTGGCCGTGCACTCAGATTATAGGTGCGCCGAATACGGAGGCGCTTGGGGACAGCGGATCACACGCACCGTGTTATTGCTGTACATCAAATCGCCCTGCCACACCCAGCTGTCAGGCTGGTACCAGGCTGGGTCTGCGCGTGAGGCCGAGAGCGCGGCAATACCGACCTGAGAACAAAGCGAGGTCATCGCAGCCAGGGTCATGTCAGCTGGATTCGGCTTGGGGCCATGCATGTGTTTACTGGGAAGTGGCGGGTGTGAGCCGAAGAGGTGCAAAAGAGCGGGCAGGAAACTCTGGCAAACATCAGGATCACCGCCGAACGCGCCTTCACAGGTTTCATCGCCGGCTGCTTGCCGACGCATCTGGTATAGCCGGTAGATCGTTTGATAGCGCCCTGTAGGATCACTCTGTACTACAGCGTCAGGGGGAAGAAGGCGAGCCACTGCCGCCTGCGCGTCGTAGATGTCCTGGTAGACGGTGCCTATGTGGAAGGCGTACGGGTAGGGGCTGATCGCAGGCAGCGCGTGGCGATCGGCAAACACTGCGTAGGTTCTCTCCACGACAGCCTGCCAGACCGTCATCGTCAGGCCGAGTGCAAGGAAGCCGTAGGCAGTTCGAACCACCCACTTGTACCTTGGGCTCAGTTCGTGGCGGTCTCGCTCGTTGAGCCACTCGGCGACAAACTGAGCGCCCCAGGTGATGAACACAAGACGCAGAACGAGGCCGGCTTGCAGGCCAAGGTCATTGGTGCTCTGAACTCCCTGCGAACTGACGAAGAAGAAGAAGACACCGATGGAGCCGGCCAGAAGCCAGAGTGCGCGTGATCTGAA
The DNA here is from genome assembly GCA_965198515.1 of Granulicella sp. Lineage (GTDB taxonomy): Bacteria > Acidobacteriota > Terriglobia > Terriglobales > Acidobacteriaceae > Granulicella. The sequence continues at coordinate 551,255 of CBDAPO010000005.1, forward strand.
GGCAAGCGCACGGGCTGAGCCAAAGTCTTGCCGATACCGTGCGACCACAACGATCAGAAAAAAGCCGAGTTCACACAGGTAAAGGAGAGGAATCAGGGGAGCGCGAAACAAGAAGCGCGTCAGTCCGGCTGGGGGCGAACGGTGCAGTGCAAGCGACAGCTTCCACACCAGGGAATGGGCGAAGTCGTTGTCCCGCAGTTTCGGTAAGAGGAGGTGCTTGTGCTGGGCTTGAGCACCACTCGTCACAGCTTTCGCCAGGAGTTCGTGTAAGTAAGGTGCCGAGAGCAGCAGCGACACGACAGCTGCCCCGGTAAGGACAAGCGCTGCGCGCCCATCACGCTTCCGCAGTCGATCGACGCAGAGTACCGTGCAAGCCACCGCGAAGAACATGCAGACGAACGTTGATGTCCCGACCAGCGCTGTAAAGACGAATCCGATCAGACTGGCGTAAACGATGGTTCGCGCAGATGAGAGGCGCTCTTCCTGAATGAGCAGGCTGAGAAGTAAAAAGGCGAGAAGGCCGCAGGCCGCGCCGGCTACGTGATGCGGTGCATAGATGACGACCGCCGGGAGCCCTGGCGTACGATCCTGCGACCACCACTCGATCTCAGGCAAGAGATGAACTCGCCAGAACATGAGCCTCAGCGTGCTCGGGATAACGTCCAGACCCAGGACGCAACAGAGTGCCAGCAGGAGGGCGCAGCGCTGCCGTACAGACGAGGTCGTCGTCACCATGTACTTCTGATACAGGAAAAGCACTGCCACGATACAAAGGGCCGCGTATACCGAACTGGCCAGCAAGGCTGCACGCGGTCCCACATACAGCACTTTCGCCAACATGCCGCACACGCTGTACCAGTAGTAGTAGTAGCGCATGGGCGGTGACTGGCCCTTGAAGGTGAAAAAAGGACTGTGCGGTGGAACGCCGTTCTGCATGGCAGCGGCCTGTACCAACGGGAACCGAACTTCCCAATCACCCGAAAAGGCTGGCTCATATAAGCGATGTCCAAATTGCAGCGGTGCACCCGCGCACCAGATGTAGACAGCCTCCACGATCAACGCAACAATGACAATTTTGACGTAGGAACCTGCGGACCAGGACACACGTGGCCGGACGGGATGATCAAGCAGAACAAGCACAAGGCCGGCCACGCTGATCAGCACCAGCACGACGAAGGCGCTCTGCAGCGAGAAGTACCGTCCTCCCACATTGGCCACAACCAGAACAAGGGGAAGGGACAGGACGACGGACCAGAGACACTGCTCCGTTCTGGATTTATCGCGGAAACCACAGACGTTCGCTACACGGGCTAGGCCGTATCCCGCTGGCGTTGTGAGCAGCAGGTAAACCAGGGTCGCCAGGCAGCTCTGCAGCAGTGAGGACACGGTCAGATTCATTGCCGAAAGAACACTCTTACATCTCGCAAGCGCTGGGGTGAGGTGAGTTTAGCATCGCGGTATGCCGCCCCTACCGTGTGCAAGACTGTGGTTGTGCTTGTGCCGCATTCCATCTCGCTGAGCAGCTTCGGGACCTCTCCTTACGTCCGCTTTTCCCTCCTGGCACTCAGCTCCATCTTCTTTCTGGTCGACCCGTTTGCAGCCTTGCCAACGTTTCTGGCCGTGACGGCAGACCAGGACGCAACCAGGCGCGTGCGTACAGCGCGCAAAGCTGCGTTGACCGCCATGGTTATCCTGACCACCTTCGCCGCGGCGGGCCAACTCATCTTCCGAATCTTCGGCATCACGCTGCCGGCATTTGAAATCGCAGGCGGCATCATCCTGCTATTGATCGGGCTCGATATGCTCGAGGCGAAGCGCTCGGCGACGCAGGAGTCCAGCGGTGAAACCGAGGCGGCCGCCAGCAAGGATGATGCCGGCATTGTCCCCATGGGCATACCAATGCTTGCAGGCCCTGGTGCCATCACCAGCGTCATGGTTCTTGTCGGACAGGCCCAGGATCTTCGCGAGCACCTGGCCATCTACGCGGCGATCACCGTTACGTGCGGCGTATCTTTCCTCGTGCTTGGCAGCGCCGTGCGTGTGGCCAATGCCTTGGGGGAGACGGGCATACGCATCCTTGTGCGCATCATGGGCCTGCTGCTGGTCGCACTGGCTGTGCAGGACTTCGTAAACGGCCTGGTAGACCTAGGCGTCATCAGCAGACCATAAACACCGCAGGTCCTCTCAGTACTCCCAGCCAGACATGTCGTTGCTCTAATGCACCAACAACGAAGCGGCTGCGGCAGCCACGCCGATAGCCCCAAGCGCCACGGCTGCCAGAACGTACCACCAGCGCCGCGTGAGCAGCGTGATGGAAGCGAGCACAACCGAAATCTGCAGCAGGGCCTCACCCAGGTCGAGGCGTGATGCGCGCCGCTCGGCAATGGCCACCTCAGCCTCCAAGGCCTTCGCCTCGACTGTGTCTTCGTTCAACTGCTCCTGGATCTTCTCCTGGCGACTCTGGAGCTGCGCGACTTTTGCCTGAACCGCGCTCGTAGGCGCACCCGTTCCCAGGTCCAGCATGTCGGCCGCAAGCGCGTATTGGCTTTGCCGGATACGACGACCCTGGTACTGCCCCCAGCGATCCGAGGCCCGCGCCTGCGCCAAAACAGCCTCGGTATGTTCCCTGTGGCTCAACACGGTGACCATCGCCACCAGCACGGCGAGCACGCTGATGATCAGCGACACGCGCGTGAGACTGGCCTCCCCAGCTTCACGCATCTCCTTGGCGAACTCACTCATCTCTTCCGGTTCCATGGCGGGAGGATACAGCGTGGGAGGAAACATCCGGGGCCAGTGTGGAACCCGAGGAACGACTTAGGGTAAGGTGTGTTCCGGTGACTACAGCTAGAGGTCTGGTCGGAAAGACGGAGGAAATCCTGTGTACATCCGGGCTTGCGCACTTATCTCGCCGTTGTTAGTATTCATCTTGTCGACGCGATCCGAAACGGACAGCTTCTGACAAACAAGAGTTGCGCACCAAGGAAGTTTGCGTTACTCTGAAGATGTTGCAAACAGCCTGCCGCTGAGAACACCCGGCTAGAGCATGGCGCAGTCCAAGCGTTTGAACGGCGGATGAGAGCTGAAGCCCTCCGCACCAAACCCAAGCCACTGCAGTAAAGAAGGAGCACAAAGCTCCGCGGGCCGCCCAAAGCGGATCGTAACGATGTTTGACTTTCAACGCTGTCTGAACTGAGCAGCCAAGCAACGACCGCCCGGTCCGCTGCAACTCTTCGCCAACGCCCTTACCGGTTTGGGAGTGGAGCTTGCAAGCGAAGGCGCCCTCACGAGATTGAGGGCTGGGGTTGACAAGGCGCGCAAGGTTCGATACTCTGGTTGAGTCGCGCAAAACACTGCGGCGAGGCCAAAAGGCGACAGGAACGCAAAAGCGGACCGGCCGGGGCACCACCAGACAGAAGACAGCGCATCAAGTTCGAGGACACAAGGTTGTGGCTCTGCCCGCCTAGTCCTTGATCCAAAACTGCCGGTTCAGGCCGAAGCAGTCAGGATCTTTGACAACATAGTTGAACGTGCCAGTCGTGAGATGACGCGAATATTTGGTTGAGTCATTCTCACAAGTTATACCTCCGCTCCTTTCGAGCGAGCGGAGCGCTGTGTTGTTCGGACCTCCGTCCTGAACGCACGGCAAACCAAGATTAAACGAGAGTTTGATCCTGGCTCAGAATCAACGCTGGCGGCGTGCCTAACACATGCAAGTCGAACGAGAAAGTGGAGCAATCCATGAGTAAAGTGGCGCACGGGTGAGTAACACGTGACTAACCTACCTTTGAGCGGGGGATAACCTAGGGAAACCTGGGCTAATACCGCATAATACCTACGGGTCAAAGCGAGCAATCGCACTTAAAGAGGGGGTCGCGGCAGATTAGCTAGTTGGTGAGGTAATGGCTCACCAAGGCGATGATCTGTATCCGGCCTGAGAGGGCGCACGGACACACTGGAACTGAAACACGGTCCAGACTCCTACGGGAGGCAGCAGTGGGGAATTTTGCGCAATGGGGGAAACCCTGACGCAGCAACGCCGCGTGGAGGATGAAATCCCTTGGGATGTAAACTCCTTTCGATCGGGACGATAATGACGGTACCGATAGAAGAAGCCCCGGCTAACTTCGTGCCAGCAGCCGCGGTAATACGAGGGGGGCAAGCGTTGTTCGGAATTATTGGGCGTAAAGGGTGCGTAGGCGGTTTGATAAGTCTTGTGTGAAATCTATGGGCTCAACCCATAGTCTGCACAGGAAACTGTCGGGCTTGAGAGTGGGAGAGGTGAGTGGAATTTCCGGTGTAGCGGTGAAATGCGTAGATATCGGAAGGAACACCTGTGGCGAAAGCGGCTCACTGGACCATTTCTGACGCTGATGCACGAAAGCTAGGGGAGCAAACAGGATTAGATACCCTGGTAGTCCTAGCCCTAAACGATGATTGCTTGATGTGGAGGGTACCCAATCCTTCCGTGTCGAAGCTAACGCGATAAGCAATCCGCCTGGGGAGTACGGTCGCAAGGCTGAAACTCAAAGGAATTGACGGGGGCCCGCACAAGCGGTGGAGCATGTGGTTTAATTCGACGCAACGCGAAGAACCTTACCTGGGCTCGAAATGTACAGGAATACGGTAGAAATATCGTCGTCCCGCAAGGGACCTGTATATAGGTGCTGCATGGCTGTCGTCAGCTCGTGTCGTGAGATGTTGGGTTAAGTCCCGCAACGAGCGCAACCCTTATCTCCAGTTGCTACCATTTAGTTGAGCACTCTGGCGAAACCGCCTCGGATAACGGGGAGGAAGGTGGGGATGACGTCAAGTCCTCATGGCCTTTATGTCCAGGGCTACACACGTGCTACAATGGCCGGTACAAACCGCTGCAAACCCGTGAGGGGGAGCTAATCGGAAAAAGCCGGCCTCAGTTCGGATTGGAGTCTGCAACTCGACTCCATGAAGCTGGAATCGCTAGTAATCGCGGATCAGCATGCCGCGGTGAATACGTTCCCGGGCCTTGTACACACCGCCCGTCACATCACGAAAGTGGGTTGCACTAGAAGTCGGTGCGCTAACCGCAAGGGAGCAGCCGCCCAAGGTGTAATTCATGATTGGGGTGAAGTCGTAACAAGGTAGCCGTAGGAGAACCTGCGGCTGGATCACCTCCTTTCTAAGAGAGAACGTCCTGGTAAGTGGTCGACGACCCGCGATAGCGGGCAGCGAAAGCTGAGTCGGCGCGAGGCCGGGCACCTCGCCGCTTCGGTGGCGAGAATCTGAACTCAACCTTCTCTTAATCGCTCTCATCAAGAGCCGATGGTCAGAGATAGCGTAGCTATCTCGCACGTTCAACTGTGTCCTCGAAACCCTTCGAGAGAGCTCAAGCGCCTTGCCGGTTCGCCGGCGAGGCAGCCGAGCACGCAAGCCGCAGGTTACGGCCTCCGGCGATTGCCCGGGCCTGTAGCTCAGTTGGCTAGAGCGCACCCCTGATAAGGGTGAGGTCGGAAGTTCGAATCTTCCCAGGCCCACCACTTCGAAACACCTCGGGTATACTCGAGACTGTGGGGCTGTAGCTCAGCTGGGAGAGCACCTGCTTTGCAAGCAGGGGGTCAACGGTTCGATCCCGTTCAGCTCCACCACTTTTTGAATCCTCTCGATAGGGATGAACATCAGACATACTCGATGTTCAGCATCCGCAATGCGGGTTCTGAGCTTTGGGCGTGAGCTCAAGCGCACTTCAGAGTGCGAAGCGACGCGGAAGCGATCGCGACACGATTTTTGACAACTGCATAGATTGGGTAAATATAACTACAAGGCTGAGCAGCTTTGGTTTGCTTCGGTAGTCTCGGGGCGAGCAAGCTGATCATGCATAAGAGTGTCTTTAGATATATGGCAACAGAGATGTTGCCCAGGCGATGTAAACACGGATTTCTTCAGGCAGCGGTAGGTACGCTGCGCTGGAGTAAATTCTATGGTCAAGCTACTAAGGGCGCACGGTGGATGCCTTGGCAGAAACAGGCGATGAAGGACGTGGCAAGCTGCGATAAGCTTCGGGAAGCCGCACACAGGCGTTGATCCGGAGATTTCCGAATGGGGAAACCCACCATGGTAATCCCATGGTATGTCCTACTGAATACATAGGTAGGAACAAGCGAACGGAGGGAAGTGAACCATCTCAGTACCTCCAGGAGTAGAAAGAAACCTCGATTCCGAGAGTAGTGGCGAGCGAAATCGGACATAGCCCAAACCCGTGATATTTCGGTATCTCGGGGGTTGTAGGGCCTGCACTAGTAGAGTTACCAATCCAGTCGATAGCTGAAGACCGTTGGAAAGCGGTTCCAAAGAGCGTGACAGGCGCGTAGGCGAAATTGATCTGGACTCGAAGCAGGTACCTGAGTAAGGCGGGGCACGAGAAACCCTGCTTGAATCCACGGGGACCATCCCGTAAGGCTAAATACTCGTTTCTGACCGATAGTGAACCAGTACCGTGAGGGAAAGGCGAAAAGAACCCCGGAAGGGGAGTGAAATAGTACCTGAAACCGTGTGCCTACAAGCAGTGGGAGGACTATGCCCGTAAGGGAATGTCTGACCGCGTGCCTATTGCATAATGAGCCGGCTAGTTATTCTTGTCAGCAAGGTTAAGCGTGAGCGAGCCGCAGCGAAAGCGAGTCTGAATAGGGCGTTAAGTTGGCAGGAATAGACGCGAAGCGGGATGATCTACCCTTGGCCAGGTTGAAGATGGGGTAACACCCATTGGAGGACCGAACCGGTGTTTGTTGAAAAAAGCTCGGATGAGCTGAGGGTAGGGGTGAAAGGCTAATCAAATTCCGTGATAGCTCGTTCTCTCCGAAATAGCTTTAGGGCTAGCGTCGGGTGATTTGGATCGGTGGTAGAGACATGGATAGACTAGGGGGCTTTCCGGCTTACTGAATCTAACCAAACTTCGAATGCCGATCACAACCAGCCCGGCAGTCAGACTGTGGGGGCTAAGCTTCACAGTCGAGAGGAAAACAGTCCAGACCGCCTGCTAAGGTCCCCAAATTACAGTTAAGTGGGAAAGGAAGTCGGAACGCTCAGACAGCCAGGAGGTTGGCTTAGAAGCAGCCATCCTTTAAAGAAAGCGTAATAGCTCACTGGTCAAGCGGTCCGGTGCCGACAATACAACGGGGCTAAAACTGTATACCGAAGCAGCGGATGCACACATATGTGTGCGTGGTAGGAGAGCATTCTCTAATCATTGAAGCGTAACTGGGAAGATACGTGGAGGTCAGAGAAGAGACCCTGCCGGCATAAGTAGCGATAATCAGTGTGAGAACCACTGACGCCGAAAGTCTAAGGTTTCCTGAGGAAGGTTAATCCGCTCAGGGTTAGGCGGTCCCTAAGCTGAGGCCGAAAGGCGTAAGCGATGGACATCCGGTTAATATTCCGGACCTCCCGATATCTCGTTAATACGATGGGGTGACGCAGAAGGATAAGCAGGTCGTCATATGGCTATGGCGGTCGATGCGCGAAAGCTGGTTCTGATAGGCAAATCCGTCAGGGCTTAACAGTGAGGCGCAAAGCAAGCCCGTTAGGGTGTAAGCTGCTGAGTTCACGCTGCCAAGAAAAACCTCTAAGGAGAGAGATTGGGAACCGTACCCCAAACCGACACAGGTAGACGAGGAGAATATCCAAAGGCGCTCGAGTGAAGGCTCGTTAAGGAACTCGGCAAATTAGACCCGTAACTTCGGGAGAAGGGTCGCCCACCGTAAGGTGGGCCGCAGTGAAACGCGTACGGCGACTGTTTAACAAAAACACAGGTCTCTGCAAAGTCTAAAACGACGTATAGGGGCTGACTCCTGCCCGGTGCCGGAAGGTTAAAGGGAGCGGTTAGGCGCAAGCCGAAGCTGCGAACTGAAGCCCCGGTGAACGGCGGCCGTAACTATAACGGTCCTAAGGTAGCGAAATTCCTTGTCGGGTAAGTTCCGACCTGCACGAATGGAGTAACGATCGTACGACTGTCTTAACGAGTTGCTCGGCGAACTTGTAGTACCGGTGAAGATGCCGGTTACCCGCAGCTAGACGAAAAGACCCCGTGCACCTTTACTATACTTTTACAGTGGGTTACGGCAATTGCTGCGCAGGATAGGTGGGAGGCTTTGAGACCGGACTTTCGGGTTCGGTGGAGCCAACGGTGAGATACCACCCTGCGATTGTTGTGATCCTAACCTGCCTCCATGATCTGGAGGAGGAACATTGTAAGACGGGTAGTTTGACTGGGGCGGTCGCCTCCTAAATTGTAACGGAGGCGCGCGAAGCTACACTCAGGTCGTTTGGAAATCGACCGTCGAGTGCAAAGGCATAAGTGTGGTTAACTGCAAGACCTACAAGTCGAGCAGATGCGAAAGCAGGCCTTAGTGATCCGGTGGTTCTGTATGGAATGGCCATCGCTCAACGGATAAAAGGTACGCCGGGGATAACAGGCTGATCATTGCCAAGAGTTCATATCGACGCAATGGTTTGGCACCTCGATGTCGGCTCATCGCATCCTGGAGCTGTAGAAGGTTCCAAGGGTTAGGCTGTTCGCCTATTAAAGCGGTACGTGAGCTGGGTTCAGAACGTCGCGAGACAGTTCGGTCTCTATCTGCTGTGGGCGTAGGAGATTTGAAGGGGGCTGTCCTTAGTACGAGAGGACCGGGATGGACGAACCTCTTGTGTTCCAGTTGTCCTGCCAAGGGCACGGCTGGGTAGCGAAGTTCGGTTATGATAACCGCTGAATGCATATAAGCGGGAAGCATGCCCTAAGATGAGATCTCCCAACCCAAAAGGGTAATGAAGGGCCCAGGAAGACGACCTGGTTGATAGGCTGGAGGTGGAAGCGCAGTAATGTGTGCAGCTTACCAGTACTAATCGCCCGTTCGGCTTGTCCATAGAATTTACTCTGCGCAGCATGCTGCTGCTCTGAGGAACTCTTGATGCAAGCCTCGTAGTTATCAAGTAAGACGTATATGTCTACACCAATCTATGCAGTTGCCAGGGATCGCCGTTAGCGATCTTGACAAGTTTGCCGGTGAGTTTACCGCGAGGGTCCCACCCGTTCCCATCCCGAACACGGAAGTTAAGCCTCGTTGGGCCGATGGTACTGCACGCGCAAGTGTGTGGGAGATTAGGTGATCGCCGGCATTATCTCGAAGAGCCCACCGCGAGGTGGGCTTTTTCTGTTGATAGGGCCAGTGTTCACGGTGCGGAGGGCATCCCGGAAGCGATGACCGCAATGACCTATGGGGCTGAGCCAGCAAACACCGGGCTCACTGGGCGATTCCACTGGTACGTCGGGTTCATCGTCGTCCTCTCGGTTGTCTGCGATGGCTGGGCGGGGAAGCCGTCCCCCGTCCTGCATCAACTCCTTTTGCTTCCCGCAGCCGGGTTTTATGGGTATGCGTTATGGAATGTGCTGCAGATTCAGCCGGTCGCATCTGTGGGTCGTGTAGATGTGGGACGTACCGTTCCTTTTTGGCTGGTGATCCTGGTTGGGCTCGAGGCGTGGGCCGCTTTCCTGTTGCTAGCCGAAGCCCGGCATTATCGGACTTTTGGTTACCACCTGTCCGCTGCTCCATGCGGAGCTGCTCTGCTGCTGGCTGCTGGATGTTGGGGTTGGTTTTATGCTCGCAGGGGGGCAAGCGAACTCTTCACAGCTTGCCTGGGCACTTCTTTCGCTGGTTGGCTAGTATCCATTTGTTGCTTTCCGCTGAACTATTTGCGATCGGACATGCTGCCGGTGATCGGCTGGGCCGATGCTCGTTTGCTGCGGCATGAGAACCCATACGGAACTATGTACGTTGGCGGACGCGTGTACGACTTTCCGTACCTGCCGGGCATGCTCGTTGGATACTTGCCACCAGCCCTCCTGCACGTCGATCTGCGCTGGGCTTCTTGGTTTTACGTTTCTGCTGTCGCAGCACTTGTATTCTGGGCGACTGTCCGGGAGCGCAGATTCGAGGCGGCTCTTCTTCTTGCGGTCTTTCTGCTTTGTCCCTTTCTGCAGTATCGACACGACATCTACCTTGAACCGCACTGGTTCACGCTGGCCATAGCCGTGGTGCTGATGCAACGTCGCCGGTTCTTCTTGTCGGCTCTGTTCTGGGGCGCGAGCTGCGCGGTGTACCAACTCAGTTGGGTCGTGGTTCCCTTCGTGTTCTTGAATGCGTACCGCCGCAAAGGATTTACGGAACTCGGCCGCACGCTCCTCGCAGTGTCGCTTGGAGCTTTGTTGGTAAGCGGACCTTTTCTCGCCTCTGCCTTCGGACGGATCGCTAACAACACCGTAGGCCAGTGGGATCGGCTCACCCATGCGTTAGCGGATCCCATCAACCTTTCCTACTGGCTGACGTACGTCATCCGTCCCAGCCAACTGAAGTGGGTGCAGGCGGCAATCCTGACGGCGTTGTTCGTGTACTGCTTCATACGGCATCGTTGCACGACGCTGGTCGATACACTCCGGTGGATGTGCTGTGCGTTAGCGATCTTCATCCCACTTAACGTTTTGGTGGATGGGTATTTCTACCTGACGTTGGCGCTCATGCTGCTGTTCTTCGTCTGCGCAGCCGAGGGCTATTGGTCGAGCGATGAGGCGGAAGCTCCGGTGGCAGCTAGTTCGTAGCTTTTCTTTGGCTTCGGGTGATCCTCGGAGCAGCCTTGTCGCTCTCTTCGTCGTCATCATCGTCGGCGGTTTGTCGCTCCTTAATGACAGGCAGGCCTACGTGGTCGATGGTGATGTCACCATCAGAAGCGTGTAGCGAAACCTGCGGACCACCATGCGAGACCTGGCCGGTCAGGGATGAACGGTCATCATGCTGGACCGGCGTGAGCCCCAGATCATTGTTGATTTTCCCGCTGGTCGTTTCCGCGACGATCTGGAAGGCAGTCTTCAGCGGTACGTGGACCTGAATTGAGCCATCGGTCGTGCTCACGTTCACCCCCGCCATGTCTCCGGCGAGCCCGAGGTTTACGGATCCGTTCCGATTCGTAATTGTGGCGCCACCACGAAGGCCTGAGAGCGTCAGGTTCCGGTCGGTGGTTGAGAGAACGACGGGGCCATCCAGGTTGTCGGCTTGCAAGTCACTTCGGCCTTCTACATTGAGGTCACCAGGGATGCCTGCGCAGGCCAGATCAGTGAAGCTGCTACGGAAGTGCACTGGGCCGCGTATGTGCTCGAGGTGGGATGTCCCAAAGAAGTCTCCGTGAAGCGTCAAAGGTCCTGTGACGTCGGTGAACGTTAGGTCGCCGCTGCGACCGTCCAAAGTGACCTCGCCGCTGAGGCTATGGCCATTGATCGTCGCGTCGTCGTCGTTGGAGGCCAGGTGGATCGGCCCGGTAAGGCCTGCGAGCGTCATGTTGCCCGTGTGCTCCTGGACGGTCACTGGCCCGCGAATCTCAGACAGCGAGAGGTCACCCTTCTCCGGGGCGACCAGCAGCCCGCTTGCGTGTGGCACCTGGATGGTCAGATCTGCCTGATCGCGCCCCATCCCCCCGACGATCAGGCGGAGGTTCGCGCCATCGCGTTGCAACAAGGGTATGTTGCGGCGCTTGTGCTTTCCAAAATCATCACTACGCCAGGCCACCACGCGTTGATGGACAGAAACATGGACCTGCCCGTCCGAACTGTCGCCGGTTACGTGGATGCTGCCCCGGTAGTTGTGAATGGAGAGCAAGCCGCCAGCGGCTAAGGGCTTGCTCAGGTCCTGATCGGTCTCGCTCTCTTGTGCAAGGATCTGATCCAGTCCCCAAGTTTCGGCTAAATTGCCGCCCAGATTCTGCTGCACCCAATCCGAGCCGCGATCCATGCCCGTGGCGAGAAGCCCGGCAGCGGTCAGCAGCACGAGCAGAAAGACGGCACCAGGGCCAAGCGTTCGGCGGGGAAGGGTCGTTTGCCGATGACCGGCGACCCAGGTGTCGGCAGCCCACTCAGCCAAGAGAATCAGGCCGGCCCCCAGGAGAAGGGTGGGCCACCACCGGGACAGCCAGAAAAGTATCGCGCCGGGGCGAATCCTTCCAAGCTCGAGCAGAAGGAAAAGAAGCCCGATCACCACCAACATCAGAGGACCGACCAGCGAACCGCGGCGCTGTGCCCTCATTTGCAGTTTCATGAAGTTGCGCTGGTGCCTGGCGGCAAGGGCTGCGGCCCGGCGTTGGTCACGAGACGCTCGCCGGTCCCACGCCGGAGCCGCTTCGGTTACGAGCGGTGGCGGGACACCGGGTGGGGGTGGAGGTGGAGGTGGCGGGACACTCACGTCAGGTTCTCCAAGGCGATCAAGCAGCCGGTGACACTACAGCCCAAGTGATCCCGTTCCGGAGGTGCTGCGCACGGGTGGGGCAATCGGTTCGGGCACGGGTTGGCGTTCAGGAAAGGGAATCACCGTGGCACTGCGCTGTAGCAGGAGCATTGTGCCCCAGACAACCAGAAGCACGGGCCAGCTTCTGTGGAGTGGCAGGATGCCGGCCGCTTGCAAAGCAAGCAGAGCTGAGACGGTCAGCAGCACAGCGGGCCCAACCATGGCGCCCGGAAGGCTCTGGCACGGTATGCCGAGCGCCCGCCCGGTGCGCAGGGCGTCCCAGCGGCGGACGGCGCTCCAGAAGGCCAGAGCAGCGAGCAGGAGCGGTGCCAGCCAACGATGGCTCAGCTTGAACTCGGGCAGCAGATTGCCCATAAGGAAGACCAGGCCCAGGCCGATCAGCCAGAGCGCGCCCATAGGGAAGCGGCGTGCGCCCACCAACATCGTAACCGGGACAGCTTGCGGCGAGGGGGTTACCCCCGTGTAAGTGGGAACGTAGCCGGTGCTTGTGTGCGGCGGTGTGGCGGGCGGAACAGGCCGGGGGCCCGGGGCCGTATACGGAGCGGCATAGGGATTCTCGCCTGGGTACTCGTTGAACGGAGAGTAGGACGGTGCGGTTGGTGGCTTCGGGGGGATGTAGCCGGCCCAGTTGGCCCCAGCACCCTGGGTCTGGTTTGGCGCGTTCCTGCCGAAGCTCGTCCCTCGCGGGGGTGGGGGTGCCGAAGTCTGCCGAGCGAAGCCCATGCGGTCGCCGATGTCATTCCAGCCAAACGGGTTCGGGAGCGGCAGGTTCTCGCGCCGGGCCCGGGCCGTGTGATAGGCGTCGAAAACCTGATAAAAGATCCATCCCCAGACCAACCACCACAAGACCCAGTTCAGGTTGTCCGCCATGGCCACCAGGGCGACAAAGACCACCAGGTGCATGGCGCCCTTGGCGTACTGGGCGTTGTACATTGCGCCAACGCCGGGAATAAAGCCAAGAAGTCCTGCGAGCACTGGGTTTGGCCCGCTTGCGGGAAAGGGTGCGCCGGGTGCCGGAGCGCCGGGGCGATAGGGTCCGCTGTGCACGCTCTGCCACCCGGCGCCGGACTGCCGCAAGCTGGCGCAGGGCTCGCAGAAGACGCCAGTACCTACGCGCCGCAGGCTGTCCACGGTCAGGCCTCGTCCGCACTCCTGGCAGTAGCCCGCGGACGCGCCGGAAGCGGTGCCGGCAGTTGAGCTCGTGCCGGCGCCGCCAGCCTGGGTGTTTGTGTCATCTGTCATAGCTCCTCCTGTCCGGCGCCTTGCGCCTCAACCTTAAGTTTTTGTGTGCGAACTAGCGACCGAATGAGCTTGCGTCCGCATCGTCCATCTGTGCCCGCATCTCGTTCACGCGTGACTCCACCCGGTACACCACACGTAAACCGTGAATGGAGCGAGCTAGGCTGGCACCTGTATTGGCAACCGTCCGGTGCAGCCCACCGTTGCGCAAAGCCTGCGCATTCAGCTGGTCGACTGAAACACCCAACAGGTTCAGCGTCAGGCAGATGGAAAAGAAGGCCATGGCCCCTGTCATAGCTAAGCGCGGCTGGACCAACGCGGACCAGCCACCCTCGCCCAGCCCGAGCCAGCTTCGCCAGCCGGAAGCACTCCCTTCCCATTGACGGGGTTCCACGGCAAGCGGTGCGGACACTATGACCGGCACATGCGGCAAGGGTGGCAGGCTGACGCCGGCCTCGGCGTAGCCCGTGGTCTGCGCCAGAATGCTGGCCAGCATGTTGACGGGCGGCTCCGGTGTTTGATCCTTGAGCACCGTCAGCCAGGCCAGACCGCGCTGCGCTTCGGCGAGTTCCTCGGAACAGCCCACACATCCAGCCAGGTGCTGGTCCAGGGCGCGCTGTTCGGCATCACTCAGCAACCCATCGGCAGCGTCGGGCAGCAGCATCGCCCACGGTGCGCAGGCAGACCCACTACGCGACCCCGGCTTTACTCTGGCTCCAAAGTTTTTCTGCGTTCTGAAGTCCATGGCTACACCACCTGCCCTTCCATACCCTTCAATAGACGCGCCAACTCAGCCCGGCCGCGACTGATGCGGCTCTTTACGGTCCCTTGTGGGATGCACAAGGTTTCCGCGATTTCGCGGTAATCCAGATCTTCCAGGTCACGCAGGATGACCGCTTCCCGCAGTTCAGGCGACACCTGCGCCAGGGCGGCCTGGATCTTGGCCCGAAGCTCCACGCCGGCAACATGCCGCTCCTGCCCGCCACCGCGCGTGTCGGCCAGGCGCTCCGCGCGGGTTGGACCTTCTTCTTCGCCCGAACCGCCGGCCGGCTCGTCCAACGACTCGCTGGCACGGTCCATGCGGGACCGACGGTAGTTGTCGACCAGCAGGTTGCGGGTGAGTGCGGTAAGCCACACACCGAAGCTGGCCTTCCCGGGATCGAAGCTCCGCAGGTTTCGGTACACCTTCAGAAACACATCCTGGGTAAGGTCCTCCGCTTCGCTCCCTGAGCCGGTGAAGCGATAGCAGAGGGCATACACGCGGCGCTGCTGGCTGCGAACCAGCGCTTCCCAGGCAAACGGATCGCCCAGGAGACAGCTATAGGCCAGCTCCGCCATGCGCTGCTGCTCTGCCTGCAGTGCCGTGAGTGCCGGAGACTTTTGTGCCAGGTCCTCAGGCAGGCGCTGGGCCTGCCCTGGCTCACCCTGCGGGATGGCTACCCCGGCGGGTGCCGCGGTGGAAACCTCCCGTGCGCCGGAGGCGGGCTCTTCACGCGGCGCCAGCACCGCGCTCACCCCGGCGTTTGCCGCCCCAGGCATCCTCTGCTCGTGATGTCTCCCTGTCGCTCTGGCCAGCCCTAACATCATCGGGTTTACCACCATCGAAGCCATAGCGTGCCATACGCAGCCCTGCCGCCTCTGGTTCCCATGGCTCGAGTCGGACGGAGTGCAGCACGGTTCCCTCGTCGTACGCTTGCGATTCTGCGGTCTACTGCTTGATCACGCCGCAGGCGATCCGGTTTCCGGAGTTCCCGCTGGGATCCGTTTTCATATCGTCCGCATGCTCGTGAACAATGAGCGATGTCCCACCATTGGACAGCAGGGAGTTGGGTGCGCCCGGCTGCAAGGTCACCGCACTCAGGTTCCATGTGGCAGACCCGCGATGATCCTCGCCTACGCTCACGTTGGTCGGCGTATCGCCCGCATGGTGGCCGCCGGCATTTTGGAAGCCGTGTTGTTTGCCGTCAGGATTGAAGTGCCCACCGGCCGACTTGAAGTCGGGGGCCTCGCAGGCGGCGTTCTGATGGATGTGCACGCCGTGGTCGCCCAATGGGACGTTTTCCAGCGACACCTTGACCTCGACCCCGTTCTTCTTCTGCTTCAGCGTTGCCGTGCCGGCGGGCTCGCCCTTGCCGGTCATCAGCTTGATCTTGATCTCTTTAACGGGCTTCGCATCCTGCGCCATCACTGTGCCCAGGGCGAGCCCGAGCATCGCCACGACCGTTGCTGGGGCAGCTATCCGCTTCATCATCAGGTGTTTCTCCTTGGTACGCCCAGCATACCCCTCCCTTCGCGCTCGGGCTTGTTTTTCTCGCCCAGCTTGCGTCGCCCTTCCACCGCTGCTGTCCGGTTACGATACCCGGATGCACGCAATTC
This sequence comes from Granulicella sp., assembly GCA_965198515.1. Classification (GTDB taxonomy): domain Bacteria; phylum Acidobacteriota; class Terriglobia; order Terriglobales; family Acidobacteriaceae; genus Granulicella. The sequence continues at coordinate 567,187 of CBDAPO010000005.1, forward strand.
CCACCCCCGGCGTTCTCGAGGTCATTACCGGACCCATGTTTTCGGGCAAGAGCGAGGAACTGATTCGCCGTTTGAAGCGCGCCCGCATCGCAAAGCAGCGCGTCGCCTGCTACAAGCCGGATATCGATTTTCGCTACCATCGAACGCATATCGCGTCGCACTCGGCCCAAACGCATGACGCTCTGCCCGTGAGCTCCGTCGAAGACCTGCGCGCTTCGCTGTTCCCTCAACTGCCGGAGATCGAAGTGGTGGGTATCGATGAGGTGCAATTCCTCTCCAGCGACGTCGTGCCCCTGCTGGAGGAGCTCGTTGCCATGGGCAAACGCGTGATCGCCGCCGGTCTGGACATGACGTATGCCGCGGAGCCGTTTGGCCCGGTTCCGGTGCTGATGGCGATAGCGGATACCGTCAGCAAGCTTTCCGCGGTGTGCATGGTCTGCGGTGCCAGCGCGATCCATACACAACGGCTTGGACAGTCGCAGGAGCTGGTGCTTGTGGGGGCGACGGGCATGTATGAGGCCCGTTGCCGCGCGCACTTCGAACCGCATCGGGATGAGGTCGGATCAGAGCAGTTGGTGTTGCCGGAAGCGACTCTTCCGGGTCTTGCTTTGGTGACCAAAGAGTAGCCGCCGTTGCCTCGCCGCTCCTATAGGCTTGCGCGGAGATCATGCGTAAGTTCCTTGCTGTCCTGTTGTTCTTCTTACTCTTGTTGTGGCCAAGTGCCCTGGCGGAAAGCACCCCTCACTGGCTCCAGGTACGAACGGCACACTTCCTGGTGTTGACCAATGGCAGCGAGCACCAGGCGCGTCACACAGCCGGCCAGCTTGAGCGCATGCAGGCGGTCTTTGCGAAGCTGCTGCCGAACGCAACCGGCGATCCTGGATCGCGCATCGTTGTGCTCGCGTTCCGTGACCGCAAAGGCTTTCAGGCTGTTGAACCAGCCTCCTATTTGGCCACGAACGCGCTTGATCTTGCTGGTCTGTTTATTCCGCGCGATGACAAGAGCTACATCCTGCTGCGGCTGGACAGCACTGGCGACCATCCGTACGCCACGGTGTACCACGAGTACACGCACTACGTGGTGCGGCACGCCCAGTTCCTGCCTGTGTGGCTGAATGAGGGCTTGGCGCAGTTCTACCAAAACACCGATATCTACGACAAAGACGTTCGCCTGGGCCAGCCGGCAGCTAACGAAATCCTCTTCCTCCGCCAGCAGAAACTTATGCCGTTGGAGACGTTGTTCCTGGTCGATCACAACTCGCCGTACTACCACGAAGAGAACAAAGGCAACATCTTCTACGGGGAGTCATGGGCGTTGACGCACTTCCTGACGCTCGCAGACTTCGGCAAAAAGCAGAATCGCCTGCACGACTACGCGACGTACCTCGCACAGGGTGAAGGTCCGCTCGAAGCCGGACGCCACGCCTTTGGTGACTTGGAGCTGCTGCAAGCGCAGCTGGAAAGCTACATCAATCACGGCGACTACCGTCTGCTCACGATGTCTCTACAGGACGCTGTGGACGAGAAGGACCTCGATGTGGAGCCGTTGCCGACAGCCGATGCCGATGCGTACCGCGCCGATGTGCTGGCAGAAAACGGCCGGAAGCAAGAGGCAGAAGCGCTGATCCACAGCGTGTTGGCCGAAGCCCCTGGCAGCGCGCAAGCCCACGAGAGCATGGGCATGATCAAGCTGCGCGACGGCGACATGGAAGCCGCCCGGAAGTGGTACGCCGAAGCTGTGGCGCTGCACTCGACCAGCTTTCTTGCGTATTACTACTTCGGGAGCCTTTCCATGCGCGATGGTTCCGCCGCCCCTGAAGCCGCGGCCGACAGCTTGCGCAAGGCCGTTGAGTTGAACCCGGGTTTTGCGCCTGCGCTTGAGTCCCTGGCGCAGTTCGACGTGATGCACCACGAACGTCTGGACGAAGCGCTGCAGATGAGCCTCCGTGCCGTCTCCCGCGATCCGCGCAACATCGACTACCGGCTCACGGCTGCAGAGGTCCGGGTCGCGCGCAAGGAGATGATCTCCGCAATCTCTGCCCTGCAGATGACCGCAAAGCTGGCACAGACTCCCGAAGAGCGCGCGCGTGTGGAAGCGCGGCTGGATCAAGTGCAGCAGTACCAGGCCGCCCTCACGCAGGAGCAGACCGGGCGCATGCCGGCTCGCAGCACAGAAGCTTCGGGCGACATCACTGGAGGGAACGTGACGGGGAACCCTGCTTCAGGTTCGCATGTGCCCGGCGAGGTGAAGGACCTGCACGGCAACGTGCTGCACCCGGGCAAAGCGATTATGCCCGATCACGCCTTTCCGGATGGGCCGGCTACGGGCGCGCGCCACACGGTGACCGGGACACTGCAAAGCGTCGGGTGCTTCTATCCCAAGGGGCTCACCATCAGGATCGGTCCTGACGCGAAGGGCATAACGCTGTACAGCAATGACATGTACCGCATCACCTTCACCACAGGGAACTTCACGCCCACCAGGGATCTCAATCCGTGCAAGGAATTCGAAGGCATGAAGGCCAGGGTCACTTACGCTGCGGTGGATGACCCGACCGTTGCCGGTCAGATCATCTCCATGGAACTGAATAAGTAACTCAGGGCTGCTTGGCGGAATCGTCCTCTGGCTCGTCCTGAAGCGGCTGCCAAAGCTCCAGGCGGTTGCCGTCGCAGTCTTTGATCCAGGCGAAGTGCCCAAACCCATAGCTTTCGCGCTTCGGATCGATCCACACGCCTGCTTGCTCAAGTGCCGAAAGCAACGCGTGGAGGTCATCAACGCGGTAGTTGATCATGGCCTTTTGTGGAGCGCCTGCGACGCCTTCCCCGAAGTAGGCGGTGTCCTGCGCAAAAGCAGACCATGCCGTCACACCTGTCCCTGGGGGCACTTCGTCGGTCCAGGCGAACGCGACACCGCCATGCTCCGAGAGCTTGATCCCGAGGTGCTCGACGTACCATGCTGTCAAACGTTTGGGGTCTGGCGTACGCAAGAACACGCCTCCGATACCTGTGACACGTGCCATTCGAGCTGCTCCTGAGAAGAGGTCAAGCCAGCCTACGCAACCTGATCGTCCCTGCCAACACAAATCACAAGCCCGTGCACAGCACCACGCACCATCACTCAGCCAAACGAGCAACGAGCTCCATCACCGCCCCGGAGTCGACCGCTTCAGCGGCTACGCGGGCCGCCCCTGCCAGGTCGTTCTCCCGGCCCGCCACCACCAGCACCGCCGCGGCATTCAGCAGCACCACATCGCGCCGTGGGCCACGTTCCCCGCGGAGGATGGCTTGCAGAATGGCGGCGTTTTCGCGTGCATCACAGCCTGCGGCGAGCGCGCCGGCCGGCCCGGGCAACAGCCCCGCGGTTTCCGGCTGGATCAGCATCTCGGTTAGCGACCCAGGTTGCGTCCCCGCACCGCGCACCACAACGGCCTCACTGGGTCCGCTCAAGGACAACTCGTCGAGCCCACCCGCACCGTGCACCACCATTGCATGCTGCACGCCCAGCAGCGGCATCGCCTGCGCCACCGGCTTCAACACGGCCGCGCTGTACACGCCCATCACCTGGCGTCGTGCACCCGCGGGATTCAGCAGTGGGCCGAGCACGTTAAACAGCGTGCGCACGCCCAGCGCCCGGCGTACCGGCATCACGGCGCGCATGCCCGGATGGTGTGCCGAGGCAAGCAGAAAGCAGAAGTTGTCGCGACGAAGCGCGTCGGCAGCTGCGCCCGGTTCCAGGCCGATGGGGATGCCCATCGCTTCCAGCACATCGGCCGAGCCACATCGGCTGGTGACCGCCCGGTTGCCATGTTTGGCGACCTTGACGCCTGCGGCCGCCGCTACCAGGGCCGCCCCGGTGGAGATGTTGAAGGTGCCCGCGCCATCGCCACCGGTGCCGCACGTGTCGACCAGTTCCGCGCGCTCGGCCTCGCTCAGCGGCAGCGTAACGGCGCGTCCACGCATGGCAAGCGCAAAGCCGGCGATCTCTTCGGCAGTCTCCCCGCGCGCTGCCATGGCGCCAAGCAGGGCAGCGATCTCCAGGTCGGACGCTTCCCCGGCAAGAAGTTTTTCCATCAAGGCTTGCGCTGCCGCTACAGACAGCGTTTGCCGGCCCTCGGTGACCAGCTTCAGTTCGGCGGTGATTGCCACATCACCGAGGCTACATGACGGCACTGGGCGCACGAAGGGCATGAGCGTTGTTTCGGGATGTGGAGAAATGAAGTCCCGCACGAACGCGCAAGGTCCCACATTCGTCCGCACTCACCGATAATCGCCACAACGCGCTTGCCGCGCTTCAGAGCCACTCGCTACCATGGCAGCGAACCGCCGTACGACATCCCACGCACACAACGCCCAGGAGCACGCATGAAGATCCACGAATACCAGGCCAAAGAAATCCTTCGCCGATATGGCGTCAGCGTGCCCGATGGCCAGGTCGCGGTCACCTTTGAAGAGGCCGATGCCGCGGCGCAGCAGCTGTTCGGGGCAGGGCATGGTGTCGTGGTGGTCAAGGCGCAAATTCACGCCGGCGGACGTGGCAAGGGCGGCGGCGTAAAGCTCGCCAAGAGCCGCGCAGAGGCCGAACAGCATTCCAAAAACATTCTCGGCATGCAGCTGATCACGCACCAGACTGCTCCGCAGGGCCAGAAGGTGCAGCGCCTGCTGGTGGAAGCCGGCTCGGCAATCGCCCGTGAGCTGTATCTCGGCATCGTGCTCGACCGGGCTACAGGAAAAGTGGTGTTCATGGCCTCGCAGGCCGGCGGCATGGAGATCGAAGAAGTCGCACACGAAAATCCCGATGCCATCTTCAAGGAGACCATCGACCCAGCCCTTGGCCTTGCGCCGTACCAGGCGCGCCGGCTCGCCTTCAAGCTCGGCCTGGAGCCCGCGCAGGTGCCGGAAGCCGTGCGCTTCATGATCGGCTTGTACAAGGCCTACATCGACACCGACGCCTCGTTGATGGAGATCAATCCCTTCATCACCACCAAGGATGGCAAGCTCGCCGCCCTCGATTGCAAGATCAACTTCGACGACAACGCGCTGTTCCGCCACAAGGACCTGAAGGATCTGCGCGACCTCGCCGAAGAAGACCCGCTTGAAGTGGAAGCGTCGAAGTTCTCGCTGAATTACATCAAGCTTGATGGCAACATCGCCTGCATGGTCAACGGTGCCGGCCTCGCCATGGCGACGATGGACATCATTCAGTACGCCGGTGGCTCGCCTGCGAACTTCCTTGACGTTGGCGGTGGCGCGAATCAGGAACAGATTGAAAATGCGTTCGGCATCCTGCTCAGCGACAAGAACGTCAAGGCGATCTTCATCAACATCTTCGGCGGTATTCTGCGCGTGGATGTGCTGGCTACAGCCGTTGTTGCGGCAGCCAAGAAGCTCAACGTGCAGATCCCGATCGTGCTTCGCCTCGAAGGCACCAACGTCGAAGAGGGCCGTCACATCATTGCGGAATCTGGCCTGAAGTTCCAGATCGGCGCCACGATGAAGGAAGCCGCCGACCTGGTCGTCGCTGCAGCAAAGGCTTAAGCGCGCATGGCTCTTCTCGGCAAAGCCGCAAAGCAGACGAACGCAGCGAAACCTGCGCTGAAGGCGTTGCTCTTCGACACCTTCGGCACCACGGTTGACTGGCTGTCGAGCATGACGGCGCATGCGGTCAGGATCGGCGCTGAGGCGCAGGTCCCGGCCGATTGGGGAGCGCTGGTACGCGAGTGGCGTGCGCACTACAAGCCGGCGATCAAGCCTGTCCGCGAAGGCAAGCGGCCGTGGGCCGGCTTCGACGAACTGCATCGCGAGGAACTCGACAAGATCGTAAAGCAGTTCGGCGCGGGCAAGCTCAGCAAGGCGGATCGCGATCGCCTCACCCATGGCTGGCATGAGCTGAAGCCCTGGCCTGAGGTCCCCGCAGCTCTCCATCGCCTGGCCAAGCACTTCATCGTTGGGCCACTTTCGAACGGCACCACGCGCCAGATGATTGACCTTGCCCGTTACGGCAACTTGCCGTGGACCGTAGTCCTTGGCGCGGATATGTTTCGCACCTATAAGCCCGCCCCGGAGCTCTACAAGGGCGCCGTCGGCCTGCTCGGTCTGCAGCCTGAAGAAGTGCTCATGGTCGCCGCGCACAACCAGGACCTCGAGGCCGCCGGAAAGCAGGGTCTGCGCACCTGCTTCGTCCATCGCCCCACGGAAGATCAGAAGGTCGAAGGCAGCTTCGATTATCTGGTCGACAACTTTGAACACCTCGCCCGGGTGTTGGGTACGGTTTAGCCCGCGCGCTTGAAAAAGCAGACTCCCTGCGGGAATGACAACAAAAAGAACAACAACACCGAGCACCGAGCACCGAGCACCAAGAACGAACAACGGAGAATTCACCATGGCAGTCCTCGTCGACAAAAACACACGCCTCATCGTGCAGGGCATCACGGGCCGCGAAGGCACCTTTCACGCCAAGGGCTGCGCCGAGTACGGCACGCAGGTCGTCGGCGGTGTGACCCCCGGCAAGGGCGGTACCACCCATGAAGGCTGGCCTGTTTTCAACACGGTGGAAGAAGCCGTGAAGGCGACGGGCGCCAATGCTACCGTCATCTTTGTCCCGCCACCGGCGGCGGCGGATGGCATCCTGGAAGCCGCGGACGCCGGCATTCGGCTGGTTGTCTGCATTACCGAAGGCATCCCGGTGCTGGACATGGTGAAGACCTGGGACGCGATCAAGAACAAGTCCTCCGTGCTGATTGGCCCCAATTGCCCCGGCGTCATTTCACCCGGCAAGGCCAAAATCGGCATTATGCCCGGGCGCATCCACAAGGAGGGTTCCGTGGGCATCGTGTCGCGCTCCGGCACGCTGACCTATGAGGCCGTGCACCAGTTGACCCAGCTCGGCATCGGGCAAAGCACGGCCATTGGCATCGGCGGCGACCCCATCGTTGGGACGACGCACATCGATGCCATCAAGCTCCTCAACGAAGACCCCGAGACCGAAGCGATCGTCATGATCGGCGAAATCGGCGGCACCAACGAAGAAGCGGCCGCCGAGTACATCAAGGCTTACGTCAAGAAGCCTGTGGTCGGCTTCATTGCCGGACAGACGGCGCCTCCGGGCCGCCGTATGGGTCACGCGGGCGCGATCATCTCAGGCGGCGAAGGCACGGCCGAAAGCAAGATGGAAGCCATGTCCGCGGCAGGCATCCACGTGGTGAAGTCCCCGGCGGAGATCGGCGAAACTATGGCGCGGGTGCTCGGCCGCTAACGGCGTCAGGTGTTAAGTTCCTGTAAGGGAACTAGTTACTGCAAAGTAAGCGGCCTTCGGGTCGCTTTTTTGTTGCTCCTTTGTTGCGGGTGAGCGCATCCTTTCTGCAGCAACCGGGACCGACATCGCAGACCTTGCGGCAGATCACCTGCCTGCGCTGCGCCGCGCCCGCGAAAGGATTGTCCTCATGCGTCATCTCTCCACCCGCTTCACGTCCGCCGCCGTTCTTGCGGCCGCTGTCTTTGCCGGCACGCACGCGTTCGCCCAACATGTCCCCTATGCGATCGACCCTGCCCACTCACAGGTGGACTTCGGCATCAAGCACATGGGCATCTCCACCGTGCACGGGCGTTTCGCGATCAAGGAGGGAACCGTCGACCTAGATCCCCAGAACGTTGCTGACTCGTCCGTGATGGCGACCATCGATGTGACCAGTGTGGATACCGGCGTCACCCAGCGTGATGGTCATCTCCGCAGCCCGGACTTCTTCGACACCGCCAAGTACCCGACGGCAACCTTCAAGAGCACCAAGATCGCCAAGAGCGGTGACGGCTATGACGTGGTCGGCGACCTGACGTTGCATGGTGTGACCAAGCCCGTGACGTTGCACATGGAAGCGCCCAGCAAGGAGCAGATCGGCATGGACAAGATGCCGCACCGCGGCTTCACGGCGACCACGACCTTGCACCGCAAGGACTTCGGCCTGACCTGGAACGGCACACTGCAGAGCGGCGACTCCATGCTCGGCGATGACGTCAAGATGGAGTTCGACATCGAAGCAGCGGCAAAGAAGTAGGCGCTCGCCGGGCGGACGTGCCCATCTAAGGCAGTCCGCCCGGGCGACCCGATGGCCTAGCGCCGCATGCCGCGGTAAAAGAGCCACGCAATCCCAAACAGCAGTGCCAGCAGGAAGGCGAGTTCGGCATGCTGCGGTTCACGCTTCACCACGTTGATCGCGCCGTCAACCGCCCAAGCCACACATCCGAGGAGCCAAATCCACGCTGTCCGCCGCATACACCATTGGACGCGTCCGGAGCCCAGGGTTCCTCGGTAGATTCCGCTACAACTTTCGTAACGTAACGTTACTCCCATCCCCTGAGAACCTTCCGGCGTCCTAAATCGGTATGACCTTCACATCTGTCCTGCTTTTTTGCATAGGTGGCATCACCGTTTGCGCCGTCCTTGTCTTTGCGGTGGAGACTCTGGTGGCTTTCTGCCTGCACGAGAAGGACCACCGTGACGCAGTAATTCGACCGGCCCAGCCGAGGCTGGTCGAACGCGGACGGCGTGACCTCCCTGTTGACCGTGCTGCCTAGAGCGAACCCTTCCGGTAGACTGAAGGAACTGTTCGTTTCAGGAGAACTTCGTGTCACAACGCACCTTCAGCATCATCAAGCCGGACGCTGTCCGCAAAGGCCTCGCCGGCGCCATCCTCGCGCAGATCGAAAAGGCAGGCTTCAAGATCGTCGCGATTAAGAAGATGTCGCTCACCGAGGACCAGGCCAAGGGCTTCTACTACGTCCACCAGGAGCGCGGCTTCTTCGGTGAACTGACCAAGTTCATGGCCTCCGGGCCCATCTTTCCGATGGTGCTTGAGAAGGAAAACGCGATCGCGGACCTGCGCAAACTGATGGGCGCTACCAATCCGGCCAATGCGGACGAGGGTACCATCCGCAAGATGTTCGCCGATTCTATCTCCGAAAATGCCATCCACGGCTCCGACGCCGAAGAGACAGCAATGTTCGAGATTGGGTACTTCTTTGCCGGCTACGAGCTGAAATAGCCGCTCGGACCCAACACCCGAAGGCCCTGCGCTATGCGGGGCCTTTGCTCTGCCGCTTGCCTAGCGCGCGAACAGGTGCAGATCGATGTTTTCGCCCATGGCCTTGTAGCCTGCGTCGGAGGGGTGCAGGTGGTCGCCGGAGTCAAATGCGGGGAGCATGCTGCTTGGGTTCGCTGGATCGCGCGTGAGCTTATCGAAGTCGATCACGGCATCGAAGTGGCCGGGCGTTCTGATCCACGTGTTTACGGTCTGGCGCATGGCTTCGCCCACGGGCGAGGCATAGTTGGCGCCCAGGAATGGCGTTAACGTTGCGCCATACACCTTGATCCCGTGGGCGTGTGCCCGCGCGATCATCTGCTCATAGCCGACAATGACCTGCTCGGCCGTAATGACGTCTTCCGGCTTGCGCGGCTGGACCGTGTGGCCGATGTCGTTAATGGCTTCCAGCACCACAACGTACCGGACACCACTCTGGCTGAGCACATCGCGGTCAAAGCGTGCGAGCGCGTTCGGGCCGGCGCCGTCATGCAGCACACGGTTGCCGCTGATGCCCTCGTTCAGCACGCCCACGGATCGCAGGTGCTTTTCTGACTGAAATCGCTGTGCCAACACGTCAGGCCAGCGCCGGTTGGTGTCCGGCGTGGAGCGGTAACCGTCGGTGATGCTGTCGCCGAAGGTGACCACCGCACCCTCCGTGGCGCCCCCGCCAGAGACCTCAACATTCTTCAGAAAGCGCCACTGCGTCATCGGCTTTGCATCCGGCAGCGCGGTGCTCAAAACCTCGTTGCCGGTGGTCTGGTAGTTCGTCGTGAGCGCTAGCGAGTGCGCCGTGATCGTGTGCAGCGGCTGCGCCGGTAAATCGAGCGTGATGGCGAGATCCGCCTGCGCTTCAAGCTTCATGTCCACGGGATCGCTGACCGCAACCGCGCCGGGCGGAATGGTGATCTCGGTGTGTCCCCCGAAGAGCAGCGGGCGGTCCGATCCCGGAACCAGCGTGCTGCCCTGCGCTCGCACTCCAAGGTGGGCCGCGGAGATGCGCAGCGAATCTGTCCCAAGTTCGTTGGTGAAGGTGACACGGACAGCGGTGCCGCCACGTGACACATGCACGATCTCTCGAAAGGTGGTTTCAGCAGCCAGGGACCCGCTCTCGACGTTCGCGGCGGAAGGTGCAGCCGCCCACGTGCCGGTCCACTCCTGGGCTGTGGCGGCGGAGACGGGCAGGAAGCCGAGCAGTGTGGCAAGCAAGCAGTGGGACGAAAGACGCATCCAATGATCTCCTGAGCAGGTCTCAGGATATGCGAAGGCCCCGAGACCTCGCCATCTTTGAAACGGAACCCTTACTTCTATGGCTTCTTCTCCCGTCGTTGTGACTTCCCGCTCGTGGGGCATCGCCCCGGATGGCTCTGCTGCCCAGGGCTTCACCCTCAGCAACGACACGTTGCGGCTTGAGGTGATGAGCTTTGGCGCGCGTGTCACGTCGTTGGTCGCGCCTGACCGCGATGGCAATCTGGCCGACATCGTTCTGGGCCACGCTGCGCTGGCGCCCTACTTTGATGACAAAGCGTTTCTCGGCTGTACCGTTGGCCGCTACGCCAATCGCATTGCCCGCGGCAGGTTCACGCTCGAAGGCAACACCTACCAGATCGATACCAACGATGGAGCGAACACACTCCACGGTGGCAGTGACGGCTTATGGCATCGCAACTGGGACGCGACCGTTCTGCCGGATGGCGTCGAGTTTAGGGTCGCCAGTCCTGACGGCGATCAGGGCTTTCCTGGTGCGCTGTCCGTGGTTGCGCGCTATCGGCTGGCGGGCAATCAGATCACGATGGAGTACGAGGCGACGACCGACGAGGTGACGGTTCTTAACTTGACGAATCACGCCTACTTCAACCTCGCGGGTGAGGGGAGCGCAACGATCCTCGACCACGAACTGCAGATCGATGCGGATGCTTTCACCGCGATCGACGCTGAGGCGCTTCCCATTGGCAACAATGAGCCCGTCGCGGGTACGCCGTTCGACTTCACCACGGCCCGCAGCATCGGCGAGCGCATCCACGACGCTCATCCGCAACTGGTGAATGGTCGTGGCTACGATCACAACTTCGTTCTGCGCAACAGCGACGGCTCGCTGAAGACAGCTGCAATCGCGACCCATGCCGCAAATGGCCGCAGACTTGAAGTGGCAACCACGGAGCCGGGTGTTCAGTTCTACAGCGGCAACTACCTGGATGCGAGCACGGTGGGCAAGGCTGGCAGCCCGTATGGCTTTCGGAGTGCTTTCTGCCTCGAAACGCAACACTTTCCGGACTCACCCAATCAGCCGGGCTTTCCTTCAACGGTGTTGCGCCCGGAAGAAACCTTTCGCAGCACAACCGTGTGGACGCTGAGCACGTTCTAGCGCAGGAATGTCTTGGTGAATCATTTGCTGCAAAAAGAAAGCCGGCCTGCGTGATGCACGCAGACCGGCTCCTTCACGTTTCGTGCAGCAGCTAGACTTGAACCTGTTCCGACTTCACCTGTAGCTCCTGTGCGTGGGCATCGTCCTGCACCAGGTATTCCTGCACGAACACGGCCACCAGGGCGGCAGTCGGCACAGAAACAAGCGCACCTACTACACCGGCAAGAGCGGTTCCCATCAGCAACGCGATCAACACGGTCAGGCCCATCAGGTTCACGCTGGTCTTCATGATGCGCGGTGTCAGGAAGCCGTTCTCCACCTGCGTGTAGATGAGGTAGAAGATCAGCACGCCCGCCATCTTCGACCAGGAGTCCAGGGCAGCAGCAGCGGCGGCAAGCAGGATCGTGATAACGCCGCCGACCACCGGGATGATGTTGAAGATACCCATCAACGTGCCGAGCAGGAAAAAGTAGCGCACATGCAGCAGGGCAAAGGTGATGGTGCTGCACACGCCCAGGATCACCATCAGAGATCCCTGCCCAAGCAGCCACTTGCTCATGCGGCCTTCTGCGATGATCAACGCCTTGGAGAGCTGGTTGCGCGACTCCACCGGTACCATCGCGAGGAAGTAGAAGTACGCGGACTCACCTTCCAGCATGAAGTAAATGCAAAGAATCAGCGCCGTGACGAGGTCGAACACATGGCCTAGCCATTTGGGGGCGGAAGAGACGATATAGCCCGCAAAGCTGGCTGCGTAGGTCTCGCCTCTTTGTGCCAGGTTGTCGATGCCCAGCTTGTTTACCAGGGGCACGCGCTTCAGCCGGGCCACCAGCTCCGGAAGGCGCTGGGGCAGATCGTTGGCGAAGTGTTCGATGTCGCGCAGAACCGGTGGCAGCCCAAAAAAGAAGAGCAGAAACAGGAACAGCATCACCGACAACATCAACACAATGATCGCGACGAAGCGCGACGGCTTGTATTTGCCGATGTGGAGGTCTTCGATGCGCTTCACCACGGGCATAAGCACGACGGCAAACAACGCACTGACGTACACGACCTCCAGGACCTCGCGCATGCGCCAGGCCAGCGCGAGGGTCAGAAGGATAACGATGGTGAACAGGATGTACCCGCGCACGGCACGGCGTTGTGACACATCGGGCGGAGAGCTCATATGCGTCACGACGGGCGTTGCGCTGGAATTCGGGATTGGGGCCATGGGTTACTCCGATGTGATGCAAAGGCCCGTTGCTACGCTGTGCTTCAGGGTGTAAGAACCTGTGATCCTAATGCGGTGACGATCTCGGCGGCAACCTCTTCCGGGCTGCCGCTTATGGCGGACACGGTGTGTGTGGCGACCGAATCGTAGAACTCCTGCCGCTTCCGGAAGCGCGCTTCGGCTTCATCGCGGGAGCGGAGCAGCGGCCGCGCAACAGCCGCAGGGTCGAGCGCCTGGCGCATGCAGCGCTCATACAGCGGATCGAAACTGCCCTGAAGGTAGATCACCGCGGTCTCTGGTGCACCTGCCAGTAAGTCGCGCAACCCGGGCGCTTCCGGGGCACCACCCCCCAGCGCGATCACAACGCGAGAGCCCGCGAGAAGTTCCCGCAGCGCATTGAGCTCCGCAGCGCGGAAGGCGCCCTCACCCTGCTCGGCAAAGACCTGTGGGACTGAAAGCCCGAGCAATTCTTCAATGGAATCGTCAAGATCGGCAAACCGCCAGCCGATGTGAGCCGCCAGTGAGCGGCCAACCGTGGTCTTGCCGGAACCCATGAAACCCGTCAAAACGATGCGCCGCAGACCCTCTACCGTCTCGGCGTGTCCCTTTGTGCTCATGGGCGGAGCATAGCACCTGACTCCTACAGTGCTCCACGCAAAGCAAAAGGGCAGACCCGAACGGGTCTGCCCTTTTGCGCGCTCTGTTGCGTTGCTTAGCTTGCGAGGTCCGACACGCCGCCATCATCCGGCGATTCTTCCTTGAGCTTGCTGGCGATGTTGGACCAGACCGCGTCGCTGGGGTCGTGCACGGGCTCAAAGAGGCTCTTCGCCGTTTCAGCGATGATCTCCAGGTCACGGACCAACGCGGCGCAATCCGGATTCGCCGCGAGGAACTTGGCGAGGCGGGGATCTTCGCTGACCTTGCCACCGGCCAGAAACAGTTCGGGGAGGTGTTGCTCAAACTCCGCCGGGGTGAGTGCTTCGAAGTTGATGTCTCTGATCTCGCTCATTGCACCATCTCCCGAGCCGCAGGTGCGACGGGTGTGGCCGGCAACTGCTCCGGGTGGCGCAGCAGCTCACGCAGGCGCAGGCGCGCCTTGTGCAACTGGCTCTTGCTGTTGCCCGTGGAGCACTCCAGCATGGTGGCAATCTCGTTGTGCTCAAAGCCTTCAACGTCGTGCAAGACAAACACCATGCGGTACCCGGGGGGCAGTGACGCTACAGCGCGTTCCAGGGTCACACGGTCCACGGAGCCGGAAAGCTGCGGGTCCCGCGAGCCGAAGTCGCGCTTCGGTGCATCTTCTTCGCTCGGGTTGATGGTTTCTTCAAGCGACACCAGCTGCAGGCCCTTTTTGCGGAGGTGCATCAGGACAAGGTTCACGGTGAGACGGTGAAGCCAGGTCGAAAAGGCACTCTCACCGCGGAAACTGCCCAGCTTGCGGAACAGGTGGAGAAAGGCCTCCTGGGTCATGTCTTCGGCTTCAGAAACATTGCCCAGCATGCGCAAACAGAGGGTGTAAACACGGCGCTTATGCAGCGCGTAAAGCTTCGAAAATGCGTCAGGGTCGCCGAGTTTCGCCCGCTCGATCGCTTCGGCTTCGCCGGCGATCGGTGGGTTTCTCTTAAACAACCCAGGAGTCGGTTTTGATTGCATTGTTTGTGAACCTTGTTTTTCCATGAGCAAGCGTTCCAGTCGTTCCGGACGTGCATGCCGGCGCGATTGCCTCGTTTAGCCTACCGCAGATTGACTGTCGGGACCTGTCCTTTGAGTGACGAGCGGATGGGCGAAGTTGTCTCATCCATCTTAGCGCTTCGCGGGCAGGAATCAGCTGCCGAGGAAACGCGCGTACAGCGACCGCGCCAGCCCCGTGTCCGTGGTGCCCTGAACCAGCGCGCGACCGTCAGGAAAAACCGTCAGCGTGTACGGCGGATAGCTGAAGCGGAGCAGCAGCCCGTTGGCGCGAACCTCGCCCAGGGGGCGCAGCCGCTGCTGCAGCGCCTCCAGGTCCAGCAGACGGCGATGTTCATGAATCTGCACGGAATTACGGCCGCACAAAGTGATCTGCGGGCGGCCCTCACCGGCCAGGGCGCGGAATTCGCGTGCGCCGCAAACGAGGCAATCCGCGCGCGGCTTCCCGGCGCTTATTTCGGAGCGCTCGCCGCTCCAAAGGTCATGCGACAGCAGCGTCCGGCGCATCCGTTCGGGCTGCCCGGTGAGAAACTTCATGGCCTCGGCCACGGCAATCGAGGCCGCTAGGTTCACCGCGGGGCCGAGCACGCCGGCCGTTTCACAGGTTTGCACCTCGCCCTCCGGCGCTGCAGGGAAGAGGCAGGCCAGGCACGCCGTGGGTTCTGCCTTTGCTCGCCATGCCGGGGCCTCGGGGCCGCCGTCAACACGGGGCAGCACGTTCATCGTTGCGGCATAGGCGCCTACGGCTGCGGTGTAGATCCACGGACGGCCATCGCGCACACAAAGGTCGTTCAGCAGGTACCGCGTTTCAAAGTTGTCGGTGCAGTCCAGCACCAGCTCCGCGCCCGCCAACAGGCCTTCGATGCTGTTGGGGGTGACGTCCGCAACCTGTGCGTTTACCTCTACGTCCCCGTTCACCCGCAGGAGGTGCCGGCGCGCTGCTTCGGCTTTCGGCAGGGCGTCCCGGGCATCCTGCTCATCGAAGAGCACCTGCCGCTGCAGGTTGCTGGGCTCAACGAAATCACGATCCACCAGTGTCAGCCGGCCAACACCGGCCCTGGCCAGCAGGCCCGCTGCCGCAGCCCCGGTTGCCCCTACCCCGACCACGGCCGCATGAGCCGTTCGCAACCTCTGCTGACCGTCTGCACCTATGCCGGAAAAGAGAATCTGGCGCGAATACCGTTCGCGGGGATCGATTTCTAGCTGCGCGGTTTCCTGGCGATATGCGCTCTGTTGTGCCCTTGCACCTATCACAGTCTCTGTGTTCGGCATGGGTTCAGTATAGGAGTGGGCTGGCTGGCATGATCCGGCGAACGGCGTGAACCATTCCGGCCAACCTGCAAGGGATGCAGCGCGTCCCACGCTGTACTATCCTGTGCGCCTCAGGGCTGATCTGCGCCACGATACGGGCCGCAGCAGCGTTCCGGATCCGTCAGGGTCCACACGATGGCCGGACCAGTGGGTCCATGCGATGGAAGGACAAACGGGTGTCGGGTCGGAAGAAGCAGAAAGGGCATAACGCGGCAAAGTTCGTTGCACGGCACGGCGGCTTGACTCCGCAACGGGGTTCGCCGTTGGGTGTTCGGCTGCCTGCGGCGGCGCTGCTTGGGCTGGCGATGCTGCCGTGTGCCCCGGGACTGCGGGCCCAGGCTCCTGGAAACCTGAATAACAGCTCAGCCGGCCAGTCTGCGCCCGTGACGCCGTCGGCAAACCCCAGCGCGCCGCAGGCGACGCCTGAGGCCAGCCAGACTGCCAACCCGGCCAGCCCCACGGTTCCGCAGCAGCCGCCCGTTGTGTCCAACCCGTTGCCCGCGCTGGAAACTTCGGTCTGGCAGGAGGTCGGGACGACGGTCACCGCGCTGCGCTTCGATGGCGTGACCTTCGCCGACAGTGACCCGACCATCACCCGGCTGGCGCAAAAGGCTGGTCAGCCGCTTGATCCGGAAAAGGTGCGCTCCGACCTGACGAGCCTGTTCAACAGTGGCCGGTACCGCGATATTTCCCTGAGCGCCGAGCGCTCGGGTGACGGC
The DNA here is from genome assembly GCA_965198515.1 of Granulicella sp. Taxonomy (GTDB): domain Bacteria; phylum Acidobacteriota; class Terriglobia; order Terriglobales; family Acidobacteriaceae; genus Granulicella. Next base: position 583,555 of record CBDAPO010000005.1, read on the forward strand.
ATCACGCTGATCTACGCCGGCGTGCCGCGCTATTACGTGGGCCGCGTCGAGATCGTCGGCGTCACCTCCGAACGGCTTACATCGCTACTGGAGTTCGCCACCAAGCTTGATCCGGGCCGGCCGTACACGGAAACCGATTTGCCGGCTGCGCTGGACGGCGTGAAGGAGTCTCTTGCGGAGAACGGGTACTACCAGCCGACCATTAACCTGACAACGCAGAAGGACGACGTCGGGCACCAGATCAACGTGTCGGTGCAGGTGCAGATTGGGCCGCAGGCCCGCGTGGGCGCGGTGCATGTCCTCGGGCAGGATGCGGGCATCACGCCGGAAGACTTCCGAAAAAAAGGCGACCTCAACTGTTCGCGCCTGATCACGCTGATCGATAAAAGCTGCGAGCCCAAGATCACGCGGCAAACGGCCAGCAATGCGCTGACGGGCGTGCGCAATTTCTACATCAAGAACAATCGCCTGGAAGGCACGATCACGCTGCAGAAGCAAACCTATGAGCCGCCAAAGAAGCAATTGGACTACGACTTCGCGGCCGAGCAGGGACCCATCGTCAAGGTCGTCATCAACGGCACCAAGGTTTCCAGCGCACGCAAAAAGCTGCTTGTGCCGGTGTACGAAGAAGGCGCTGTCGATAACGACCTGCTCAACGAAGGCGCATTCAACATTCGCGACTACCTGCAGCAGCAGGGCTACTTCGATGTGAAGGATTCCGTGAAGCTGCTCGGTGCGGGAACGGGAAACGTCACGGTGCAGTATGACGTGGACCCCGGTGAGAAGCACAGGGTCGTCTCGGTCGACATCAAGGGGAACCACTACTTCGACACCGACACGCTGCAAGAGCGTTTGCGCGTAAAAAGGGCCAGTCTTTATGTAAAAAATGGTGCCTACAGTACGCAGCTGCGCGATGCCGACCGTGACTCCATCCAGTCGCTGTATCGCGCCAGTGGCTTTCTGAACGCCAAAGTCACAGCAACGGCGAAGGACATCGAAAAGCAGGGCAAGCACGGCAAGACGATCGCGGAGATCGCGGTAGTTTATACCGTCGATGAAGGCGTGCAGCAGAAGTTCGGTTCTGTCGATGTTGCGGGTGTGGACTCTACCCGGGAGCAAATGATGTACGACATGCTGACTGCAGAACCGGGTCAGCCGTTTTCGCTCATCACGTTGTCGCAGGATCGCGACGCGTTGCTGAGCTGGTACGTGTCCCATGGTTTTGACCACGCTCAGGTGGAAGTCAATCCCAAGGTATCGCCCGACAACAAGTTCAATACCGACGTCACGCTGAACGTGGTTGAGGGGCAGCAGGTCACCATCGATCACGTGTTGCTGTCAGGCGTGGAACATACCCGCCGGTCGCTTGTGGATAGCCAACTGCAAGTGCATGCCGGCGACCCGCTGGATCAGGCGGCGCTGCTGCAAACGCAGCGCAATCTTTATAACCTGGCACTCTTCAACGAAGTGAATGCCGCGGTGCAGAATCCCGGCGGGGATGCGCTTGAGAAGAACGTCCTGGTCCAGATCCAGGAGGCCAAGCGCTGGGACGTGACCTACGGCTTCGGCTTTGAAGCGCAGCTGAACCAGCCGTCCTACCTGCCGTATCAGCACACTGTCAATGGCGCGACGGGAACGGCCGCACAGAACGGCAGAGCCGGCGCCAGTCCGCGCGTGTCGCTGGATGTATCGCGCATCAATTTCTTCGGGACGCAGAAATCGCTGACCCTGCACACTACATACGGTCTGCTGGAGCAGATTGCTTCGTTGAGCTTCAATAACCCGAATCTGCTCGGCAATCCGAACCTCACCGCAACGATTTCGGGTGGCTACTCGAACGTACAAAACATCACAACGTTCCAGGCGCAAACGTCCCAGTTCGATTTCCGTGTAACACAGCAGATTCAGCGTGCCGACCACCTGATCTACGACTTCCAGTACCGATTGATCAACGTCAATCAGAACTCGCTGGAAATCTCGCCCACCCTGATCTCGCAGTTCTCGCAACCGGTGCGTGTCGGAGGCCCGGGCATCACGTACTTCCACGACACGCGCGACCCAAGCCCCCTGAATGCGACACGCGGTCAGTACTACTCCGTGCAGGAGTTCTTTGCCGATTCGATCTTCGGCTCAGCAACGAACTTCAATCGCATGGACCTGACGCACTCCAACTACTTCACTTTCGGCAACGCAAATCATCCGTTTACGTTTGCTCGGAATTTGCGGGTTGGTTTTGAAAACGTTTTTGGCAGTGCCAACAACGCTACGGCGCAAGCCATCGGCCAGAGCGGCAATTCCTGTTCAGCGCAGTACGCGGCGGAAAACGCCACCTGCAATCCAATCCCATTGCCGGAGCGCATGTACGCCGGCGGATCGCAGTCGCACCGCGGTTTTGGCATCAACGACGCAGGCCCGCGTGATCTGACCACGGGCTACCCGGTAGGCGGCTCGGCTGTGGTGGTGAATCAATTTGAACTGCGGCTCCCGGCCACGACGCTTCCGATCGTAGGCAACAACGTGAACTTCGTCCTGTTCCACGATATGGGCAACGTGTTCCGCTACCCGAGCGACATGTTCTCCAGCATCAAGAACTTCCATCAGCCCAATGAGTCCACCTGCCGCAATGTCACCATTCCTGCCGGCACGCCGGGCACTGTGGGTGTGGCCAATCCTCAAGGGCAGCAGAGCAACGCCGTGGGCACCTGCAACTTCAACTATTACTCGCATGCGATTGGCCTGGGCGCTCGGTACAACACGCCTGTCGGCCCCATTCGGCTGGACTTGGCATACAACCTGAATCCGCCGGTGTATCCGGTGTTTCAGGACTACACCGGTGCGGCGCCCTATGTGGGCCAGGCGAGCCACTTCCAATTCTTCTTCTCGATCGGGCAGGCTTTCTGACCATGCGATCGCGACTTCAACTCGTCACCCCTGTGCGTGAGGCGTTTGTGCCTTACGTGTTCGCGGCCAGTCTGCTGTTGTGTGGCTTGCCGGCTGCAGTTGCACAGTCCTCGGCACTGCCGACCACGCCGGCCGACCAGCAGCAGCAGCACAATACGCCAACAACGCCGCCCGTCGATCAGCAACAGCAGCCGACCCCGGGCGCGGCCAAAGCGCAAAGCGACTCCACACCGGGCAAGGTCGCCGTGCCTACTGCGGTGCCGTCCATGATGCCCAAAGAACCGGGCGCGCAGATTGACCGCGTTGTGGCCATTGTGAACGGGCAGCCGGTGCTGGATTCGGACGTTCAGGAAGAGCATCGTTTTGAGGCGATCCAACCCTACCCGAACGATGCTGGAACGCAGTCCACACGTGACCGTGAGATTGAACGGCTTGTGAACCGCGCGTTGATTCTGCAGCAGGCCCGTCTGGAGACCGAGGACACCACGACAGACGCCGATGTGGACAAGGAGATCGCGGGGCTGCGCAAGACGCTTCCGGGCTGCAAGCCAGACCTGTGTGCCACAGACGCTGGCTGGGCAAAGTACCTGGCCTCAAAGGATTTCAGCGTGGCGGAGTTTCGTACGCGCTGGAAGCAGCGCATGGAGGTCCTCTCCTTCATCCAGGAGCGCTTCGGCGCGGGTACGTCCGTGACTGAAGGACAGATCCGCGAGTTCTACCAAAACACCATGCTGCCGCAGTACCGCAAGGCCGGCACCAAGCCCGCACCGTTCGTTTCCGTGGAGCCGCGCATCCGCGAGATTCTGCAACAGCAGCAGGTATCCAGCTTGCTGCGTGATTGGCTGCAAAGCCTGCGCGCGCAGGGCAGCATCACTGTTCTTCATCCCGGGGAGGAAGCGCCATGAACACCACGACGCCAAATCCCGACTCACCGCAGCCGTCCGGCCTGTCGTCATCGTCTTCGCCGCAGCCCCGGCGCAACCACCATCGAGTGGCACGTTTCTTTGGCTGGCTGTTCATCTCGCTTGCGGTGCTTGTGCTGGTCGTCATTTTCGGCTTGAACTGGTACACGGGAACCGCTGATTTTCAGCGGCGTGTTGGCGGGCAAGTGACGTCGGTGCTAGAGGATTCGACCGGCGGCAAGGTCGACATCGGCCACATCAGCTTCAACCTCTGGCACCTTGCCATTGAGGTCGACAACCTGGTCATTCACGGCACCGAAGCCCCAGGGGAGGCGCCGTATCTTTCCGCGGCAAAGATCCTTGTTCGCCTGAAGATCAACACCTTCCTTTCGCACACCATCGGCAAGGGCGCGCAGTCGCACGTTGGATTGAGCTTCCTGCGCGTGGAGCAGCCGCATGCTCACCTGATCATCGACAAGGACGGCAAGACCAACCAGCCCGTGCCCAAGCATCCGTCCACCAGTACGGAGCCGGTGCAGGACTCGCTGCTTGATCTGCAGGCCAACGAGGTCGAACTTGCTGATGGATTGGTGCTGATCAACGATCGCCCCATCCCATTCAACGCCGCGGCAAAGGACCTCAATGCGCGGGTGCAATACCTGTCGGCGACGGACCGCTACGGCATCGATATCGCCCTGAACGATCTTGAAACGCAGATGGTGAAGCAGCCGGTCGAGGAATCCAAGCTCCACCTTGCCTTGCAGCTCGGCCGCAACATGGCGGACCTGCAAAGCTTTGACTTCTTCACCGGGATGAACTCGCACATCGGGGCTACCGCGCAGATCAATAACTTCGCGCATCCGGAGTGGCAGGCCCATGTGAAGGGCGGAGTCGCCCTGCGGCAGATCGGGTTTCTGGGCGGCGTGGAAGGTCTGACCTCCGGCGTCGTGAACCTCGACATCAACGGGCAGAACTGCGAGGTCACGCCGCAAACAGCGCAGCAGAACCCGCAGGCGTACAAGCGCAACAATGTTCCGGTTCCGCCAAAGAAGGCAGTGCTGCCGCCGACACCGAACTGCCAGGCCGGCTACCTGCTGGTGGGCAACGTGAACCTGCGTGACGCGGGCTACCAGACGGCCGATGTTCGCCTGCATAATGTCAACGCGGACTCGCAACTGCGCGTTACGCCGACGGAACTTCTGTTCAGCGCGATCACAGGGCATCTTCCCGGCGGCGGCACCATTGAAGGCGAGATGAAGGTAGAGAACTGGCTCGGCGAAGTCCCGCCCAGTGCTCCTGCAACCTCGCCCACCGCCGTAGCCGCTGCGCAGACGGCCAACAAGGCCGCCGTGGGCGTTAACGCCAAGCCGCCCGTAGATTCCGTGACGCTCACGCCGGTAGCCCGGGCACACGCCTTTGCCAAGGTCACGCTGCGCGGCATCACGCTGCGCACCATCCTGGAAATTACCGCGCCCAACAAGATCGGCGACCTTGGGCTGGACACGGAAGTCTCCGGCCCGGTCACGGCCGAGTGGGGCGGACCGGCGACCGACATTGCCTCCTCTGTGCAGGTGGGTGCCGACCTGCAGCTGCACCCCATGGGTGAGCGCCGGGTCAACACCTCCAACGTGCCAGTCAGCGGCCATCTCGTGGCCCACTATGACGGCCGTACGCAGGTAGTGAACATCCAGCAGGCCAACCTGCAAACGCCGGGAACGACGCTTTCCGCGAAAGGCGTGCTGGGCGTCAACAATGGCGACCCACTCACGAACCTCTCAGTCAACCTGAATGCCCGTGATCTGTCCGAGTTCGATCGCACTTTGACCGTGCTCGGTGTTTCCGCCAACGGCAAAAAGGGAACGGCGGCGCTGCCGGTGGTAGTGCACGGCTCGCTGGCCTTCAATGGCACCGCCAAGGGCTCGGTGCGCACGCTGGACGTCAAGGGCCACCTCGCCGCGAACGCGATCGAGATCCGATACGGCACTACCACCGATGTGCTGCTCGACTCCGTTGTTGCCGACGCGGAGTATGCGCCCAACCGCGGCGTTGTTGTGGCTGGCTCCACTATCAAGCGCGGGACCGCCGTGTTGAATCTGACCGGCTCGGCGATGCCGCATCGCGTGGTTTCCCGCCACGGCGTGGTGAGCTACAACTGGGACAACTTCACCGCGGTGAATGGCACAGTTAAGCTCGCGAACGCGCAAATCCCTGACCTGTTACAGATTGCCGGGCAGCAGAACAATGTGCAGCTGACCGGTATTGCCAACATCAATGCACAGGTTTCGGGCACGCTTGGCAATCTGAACGGCAGCGGCAACGTCACGCTGAACAACGGCGTGGCGTACGGGCAGCCGTATTCCACGCTTTCCGTAGATGCCAGCGTGCAGGGTCAGCAGATCACCGCGACTCGCCTGCTGGTGAACGCCCAGGGCGTCACCGTGACGGGCAACGGCAGCTACAACCTGACTTCCAAGCACATCACCGCGCAGCTCGCCGGCAACAACATCCGGCTTTCGACACTGGACATCGTCAAGAAGCAGAACCTGCCAGCGGACGCTGTGCTGAGCTTCAACGCCAGCGCTAACGGCACGGCACAGGAGCCTAATCTCAAGGCCAACCTGTCGCTCGCCAACATTGCGTATCAGGGAAACACGCTGGGTCAGCTGAACGTTGCAGCGCATTCCACGGGCTCCACGGTCTTCTACGACCTGAACTCGCAACTGGTCGGCGCGCAGATCGCGGCGAACGGGCAAACATCGTTGCTGGGTGACTACCAGACCCAGGCCAGGCTCACGCTCTCCGGCGTCGATGTCGCCAAGGCCGTCGCCCTGTTCTCGCCGGGCGCTACGGACGCAACTTCAGATATTGCGGCCACCATCAACGTCAGCGGACCCGCTGCCAAGCCGACGCTGCTTTCGGGCGACGCGAACTTCAGCAGCTTCAGCCTTACCTCGCAGGGCATCACGCTGAAGCAGACGGAGCCGATTCGCCTGGGACTGCATAACGGCGTAGTCGCCGTAGACAGCTTCCATCTCACAGGTCCTGATACGACACTGCAGCTTGCAGGAACAGCCACTGTTTTGGGCGACAACAGCCCGGATGGCGGCCCGGTCGACATCCACGCCAACGGCAGCCTCGATCTTGCGCTGGCGCACACCTTGGATCCGCAGCTGATCACCTCCGGCAAGGTGACGTTGAACGCCGGCGTGGGGGGCCGTCTGAAGAATCCCGCGCTCAACGGCGAGGTCCGCTTCGACAATGCGAATCTCGCCATTGACGGCATCCCGAACGGCATCAGCAATCTTCAGGGCACGGCCGTGTTCAACCAGAACCGGCTCGAACTGCGCAACATCACCGGCACCTCCGGCGGTGGCAAGATCACGCTGGGCGGCTACGTTGGCTACCAGCGCGGCTTGTTCTCCGATCTCACGGCACGGGTGGATAAAGTCCGCGTTCGTTACGCCGGCCTGTCCACCACCGCGGATGCAACCATCCGTCTGCAGGGTGGCGGTCATGCGCTGTTCCTTTCCGGCAACGTGCTGATTACACGTTTCGGCATCGGTGCAGATGTTGACTTTGCGCGCTTTGCCGGCGCGGGTGGCATCTCGGTTCCGCCAGATCCAACGTCCATCCTGAACAAGATCCGCATGGACGTGCAGGTGGCCAGTTCGCCGCAACTCGACTTCCAAAACAGCTATGCCAAGATCTCCGGCACGGTGGACCTGAACGTCCGTGGGACCGTAGCTGTGCCTTCCGTTCTGGGTACCGTGCGCATCACGGACGGCAGCGCGACCTTTGCCGGCACTACGTATCAACTGGAGCGCGGCGTCATCTACTTCACTGATCCCGTGCGCATCAACCCGATCATCGATCTCGACGTGACCACGCGCGTGGAGAACTACAACATCACGGTCGGCGTGCATGGCGATACCACCAACTTGAAGCCGATCTACCGGTCATCGCCGCCCCTGACTGAGGCTGACATCTTCAACCTGCTTGCTCTTGGCAAGACGCAGGAAGAAAGTCAGATCTCAAGCCAGCAACAAGTGGCGGCCGGCACGGATCCAACCACCAGCGCCATCCTTTCCGGTGCGCTGAATGCCACGGTGGGCAGCCGTGTAAGCAAGTTGTTCGGCTCCGGTTCTGTGAAGCTGGACCCGTCCTACACGGGAACACTCGGCAACTCAACGGCGCGTATCACCGTGCAGGAGCCGTTGACGAATCAGCTGACGCTGGTCTTCGCCACCAACGTCAACGAGAGCGCGCAGCAACTGATCCAGGTTCAGTACCAGATCTCGGACGACACGACGTTGGTGGCCACCCGCGACGAAAACGGCGTCTTCTCCATCGTGTACCGGTTGCGGAAGCGATACAAGTAGGCTCGGCGCCCAACCAGACGGTAGGGCGCCAACCGCATCTCACGGCCGTCACATGCGTCTAATGAGGTGTTAGTAACGCCTCTCGGCGTGCTGTACGGAGTTGTCCGCCATGACTCGCAACCAATTTGCCCTGACGCTTTCGTTTCTGCTGCTCGCCCCGTGTGCCTCGGCCCAGGCCAACGACCCTCAGCTGCAAGCCGACGTGCAGCACCAACTCAACAAGAAGCAGTTCCGCGAGGTGCACGCAGCCGTTGCAAATGGAACGGTTACGCTGACCGGCTCTGTCGATGTGCTCGCCGACAAGCTCGAGGCCGTGAAGCGCATTGAGAAGACGCATGAGGCGACCAGCATTCAGGACCAGATCAGCGTCAACACGCCCAACGTTTCGGATGAGCAGTTGGCCAATAAGCTCGGCAAGCAGCTCGCCTATGACCGGCAGGGCTACCCCAGCTTCCCGTTCAACGCAATCGGTTTACAAGTGCACAACGGTGTGGCCGAGGTGAGTGGCGAGGTGGTAGAACCGGTGGACAAGGACTCCGCCATCGGCCTTGTCGCCAACACACCCGGCGTGCGTGGCCTCATCGATCACCTGAAGGTCGCTCCGGTGTCTCCAAACGATTGGGCGATTCGCCGCGCTGAGTTCCAGGCGGTGTACGGGTCGTCGGTCTCGACCAAGTATGCGGTCGACCCGGTGAAGCCCATCCGCATCGTTGTAGAAAACGGCCACGTGACGCTGGTTGGCGCGGTGCTGAACTCGGGAGACCGCGAGATCATCGGGATGCGTGCCAACTCGGTTCCCGGCGTGTTCAGCGTCAAGAATGATCTACAGGTACAGAACCAGGGTGGGGAAGCGGGCCACTAAACTCAGCCTATGGAACGTGTTCTTCGCAGTACGCGCATCACGTTGGAGATGATCAAGTGGGAGCACTCGATCTTTGCGCTCCCGTTTGCTCTGACGGCGACAGTGCTCGCCGCCAATGGCTGGCCATCCCTGCGCACGCTGTTGCTGGTGGTTCTTTGCATGGTGAGTGCACGTTCAGCGGCGATGGCCTTTAACCGCTACGCTGATGCGGAACTGGACGCGGCCAATCCGCGTACCGCGATGCGTGCCCTGCCCGCCGGACACCTCAGCAAGGGCTTCGTTTTGTTCTTCACCATTGCGGCAGCTGCGATCTTTCTGGGTTGCGCTGCACTGCTCAACCGCCTCACGTTGCTGCTGGCCCCGTTGGCGTTGGCTGTCGTGCTTGCGTACAGCTATATGAAGCGTATGACGCGCTGGTCACACCTCGTGCTGGGGCTTGCCCTCGGCATCGCGCCTTCCGCTGCATGGATTGCCGTACGCGGCAGCCTGGACCCACGTATCATCCTGCTGACCGTGATTGTGCTGCTTTGGGTAGGGGGATTTGATGTGCTGTATGCCTGCCAGGACTTTGAGCATGACCGCAGCGTCGGGCTTAACAGCGTGCCTGCCGCGTTCGGGATGGAGGGTGCGTTCTGGATTGCCCGCGGTATGCACTTGGCGGTCGCCATCCTGCTGTTTGTTTTTGCGCACCTGTTCGGCCTGGGCTTGATTGCGCTGGTGGGCATGGGCATCGTTGTGCTTCTGCTTGCCTACGAGCACTCCCTGATCAGCCCCGCAGATCTGCGCCGAATGAACGCTGCTTTTTTCACACTGAACGGTGTGATCTCGGTCGTCTTCTTCCTGTTCGTGGCCGTCGACGTGTTTTCCCGGCGCTAGCGTCCCCTGCACGCAGAAAGGCCCGGCATAGAGCCGGGCCTTTTCTGTCAATGGAGCTTCTTAGTGCTTCAGGTCTTCGACGGCGTTGTGGATGTGATCCTTAACGTTGGCTGCCGCTGAGGTCACAGAATTGCGCACGTCGTGGCCGGTGTTGTCGGCTGCGGTCTCGGCGTCGGTGTGTGTACCGGCGGCAGGCGTCGACGAGTCGTGGACGGCTTCCTTGACCGATCCCCACGCCTGTTCACCGTGGCCTTTTACTTCCTGGGCAGCGCCGCTGTTTGCGGTGCTCTGGTCGCCGGTCAGGTCACCAAAAGCCTGCTTGGCTTTTCCGGCTACCTCATCCCACTTGCCTTTTACTGTGCTATCGCTCGTACTCATGGGTACTCCTCTTTTGCTTGCTGAGGAAAAGGAAAGAGGTGCGCTGGCATGGAAGCTGCGCACCCCGTGGTGAGTGCTAGATGCCGCGTCGTCCGCCGATCAGGTTGAAGATGAGCACAATCAGTGCCAGCACCAGCAGCAGGTGGATCCACCAGCCGACGACGTGAAACCCGATAAATCCAACGGCCCAAAGGATAACGAGAATGATGGTGATGGTCCAAAGCATAGTGAGCGATCTCCTGACGGCGCGGCTGCCGCAGCGCAGCACGCGATTCTTTTCTATTCCACGGCAAAAGCCGCGGTATTTGTTAAGTTAGGTTGCGGTACACACAACCGAGGTTGTCCTCCGGACGACCTTTATTCAATCGCCAAAGACACACGCCGACGCGTCTGGGCAGGGAAGCAGAGGACACCAATCTTGACGGCCAACGGCACTGCCGCAGCGCGGATCGCCATCCAGGGTGAACGGGGCTCAAACAGTCATATTGCAGCTCGCGAGATGCTCGGCGAAGGCATCGACATTCTGCCGTGCAGCCTTTCGGCCGAGGTCGTCGCCGCAGTGACGGAAGGCCGTGCCGCAGCTGCCGTGCTCCCCATTGAGAACAGCCTCCATGGATCGGTGGCCGAGCACTACGACTTGCTGCTGAGCTACCCTTTGCGCATCGATGCCGAGCACCAGCTGCGCATCCAGCACAACCTGATTGCCGCGCCTGGAACGCGCCTTGAAGATATCCGCACCATTCTGTCGCACCCGGTAGCGCTGTCGCAGTGCCGCCAGTTTCTCGCGGGCTTCAGGCAGGCACACGCGCAGCCTTTCTTCGATACGGCCGGCAGTGTGCAGCACGTCGTGCAGCACCAGTTGCGGGACACCGCCGGCGTCGCTCCCCGACTCGCGGCCGAGATCTACGGAGGGGAAGTTCTGCGTGCCAACATCGAAGATCATGCGGAGAACTTCACGCGCTTTCACCTGCTGCGCCGTGCTGAAAGCGACGCTATCAAAGCAGCCGACACGTCCAACAAGCTGAGCGTCGCATTTGCCGTGGAGCACCGGCCCGGCACCCTGGTGGAGGCTCTCCAGGCACTTGCCGCGACGGGCGCGAACCTGACCAAGATCGAGTCCCGCCCCGTCCCAGGCCGGCCTTGGGAATACATCTTCTTCGTCGACCTGCGCTTTGACGAGCAGCACGAGGGTGCCGAAGCAGCGCTCGCCGCACTGCAGGGACACTGCAGCATGATCAAGGAACTAGGGCGCTACGTCGCAGCTGCCTGAAGTACGGTCAGGCCTTTGCCGGGCTCTTCAGCTGCGCCATGGTGGCCGCGAAGGCCGTCTGGAACTGCGCCATCTCTGCCGGCGTTCCCACGCTGATGCGCACGTGATTGGGCACTGCCGGCCACACACGCCCGATGTACACATTGCGGGCCTGCATGGCGTCGATCACCTGCTTTGCCGGCACACCTGTGTCGATCATGAAGCAGTTGGACACGCCCGGTGTATAGCGCCAGCCGTTTGCATCCAGCCACGCAAAGGTAGAGCTTCGCACATCAGTGTTGATCTTGCGCCGCGTCTCGATAAGGGTGCCGTCGTCCAGGCTGGCGTGGGCCGCGGCCACGGCGGTAATAGGCAGCGGATTCATGCCGTAGCGCTGCAGCTTCTGCAGCAGGTCCGGCCTGCCCAGTGCCAGGCCGCAACGAATGCCCGCCATGCCGTAGATCTTGGAGAAGGTCCGCAGCACGATGACCTCTTTGCCCTGCGCCACAAGGTCGACAACACTGGGCACGTCGGCGAAGTGGATATAGGCTTCATCCACCAACAGGATGGAGCCCTTCGGCTTGTGCTGTTCCGCCCACAGGATGTCTTCGCGCGGGGTCAATGTGCCGGTCGGGTTGTTTGGGTTGCAGATGTAGAGCAGACCGGCGTTGGGCGCGGCGGCCACCATCGCCCGAACGTCATGCGCGTACGCAGGTGTCAGGGGGACATTCTTGATCGGTGCGCCGGCTGCCTGTGCGGCCCACGCGCCTGCCTCGTAGCTGGGGTCGGCCGTTACGTAGGGTGCGGAAGGCGAGGTGAAGGCCAGCACGGAATAATGGAGCGGCTCGCTGGAGCCTGCATAGACCATCACGTGGTCCGCAGGCAGGCCAAGCTGCTTGGCGGCCAGGGCTGTGAGCTTATCGGCTTCACCGGTCGCGTCATACCGCCCACCCGTGCGTGCGCTCGTTTGAATTGCGGCCAGGGAACCGCTGCTGGGACCCAGCGGGTTCTCATTCGCGTTGATCATTACGGGAAGGCTGGGAGAAGGTTCTGCCGGCGAGGCTGGCCGGGGCAAAGCTGCCCACGCAAGGTGGCCTTCACTGAGCAGCGGAAGGCTCGCGGCAAGGCCGCTCATCCTGAGAAAGGTACGACGGGAGGCCCTGCGGGAAAACACTGCTGCCATGGAAGAGCTCCTGACACGAAGTGCGCGTGGGGATTTGGATTCTTCCGCTCAGTGTACCCGAAGATGTTTTGGACCCGGTTGCAAGTGCCGGGGCAGGGCTTGGAGCTCTGCTGCCCGCCCTCGGCTGCAAAGGTTAACGCTGCAGGATGTGGACGTAGGGCCAGACCTGCATGACGTAGATGCCTGCGATGAAGGCGGAGACGGCAATGGTCGCGCTCAGCAGGACCAGGTACGCCGGGCGGATGATGCTGACCACCTTCAACAGCCGGTGATGTTCCTTCTGATTCAGGCTGGTGCGCTCCTCGTCGCCGAGAAAGAGTTGATCCTGCTCATGCTGGGTTACGGTGCCCCGGCACACCATCACGATCGTTGTTGCTAACAAGAGAACAGCCCAGGTCAAAATTAAGCCCGAGTTGATTTGCATATGGAATCCTTTTCCTTCGAGATTTCGACTGCTTCCCGCTTTGCGGATAAACCGGCGAGCCGCCAACCTCAGGAGGCGTCTGCTTAGCCAAGATAGCGTCTCGGAATAGCGCAGCTTCTGCGACTTCCGTGGCAGCGGCATGGCTCTTCACGATCAAAGGAAAAGGTTGGAAGGGAACGTGAAAGGGACCACGCTTGAAAGCGTGGCCCTCATGCGGAAGCACTACGGGAGCGCGGCAGTGACACCCAGCCGGACGCTTAGCGGAGCGACATCGACACTTGCGGCCACATCTCCACTACATACAGGCCGGCAATCAGCGCCGACATCAGCACCGTGGCACCGGTAAGCCCCTGGCACAGGGGACGGATCGTGTTCACGCGTTTCAGGATGCGGTCGTGCTCGACATGCTGGGCGCAGCGGCTTTCCTCGTCACCTAAAAACAGCTGATCGGTCTCATGCTGGGTAAGTGTTGCGCGGTAAATCATGACTACAACCAGAGCCGCCGATACAACGGCCCACGTCAGAACCATCCATGGCTGAATGTGCATCATCTTTGCCTCGAAACAACCGAAAGATATGGTCCGGGATACCCGATCTTGCTGTTTCAGCGCGGACAGGAAGAGGTAGGCTGGGCCGAGAGAATCCTACACCCGGGTGTCAATCCCACGGAAAGGCTTTCTCGTAACTCGAAACGGGTATCTCGTACCCTCGTGAAGTTACCTGTGCATGACGCTGTAGAACACGTAGCCGACAACCGCCACCAGGGCCACCGTGAGCGCCAACAGGACTGCAATGAACCATGAGGCGCGCCGCCGCTGCTCCGCCGTCGGCTGCGTGATGCCGAAGGTGTTGATAAATGCGGTCGCAAAGGCATCCAGAAGGCGCATCTCCCAAGTGTAAGCACTCCCCCGCATCGAACACGAGGCCACCTGCATCAAACCGGTGTCGCGCCGGGGCTTGTCTTGAGATTCCGGCGCCAACTACAATCAAGAGGTACCTGGCGCCGCTCGTGGTGTCAGGCAAAGGAGACTCCATGGCCACTGCCGTTCCCACCCCCGAGGTTGTCACCGGCCCGGTCGTCACAGAAGCACCGGCAAAGACAAACCCAGTGAACCTGACTCCGTCGGCCATTGCCAAGGTGAAGGAGATCATGGCGACACAGGATCCGCTTCCGGCCGGTCTCCGCATTGGCGTTGTCGGCGGCGGCTGCTCCGGTTTTCAGTACTCCATGAGCTTTGAAAACGCTGCCGGCATGATGGACAAGGTTGTCCGTTTCGAGGATCTGAAGGTGTTTGTCGACGCGACCAGCGCTATGTACCTGAACGGCTGCACCGTGGATTATGTAGAGACCCTGGAAGCGGCCGGCTTCAAGTTTGACAATCCCCAGGTGAAGTCGACCTGCGGGTGCGGTTCCAGCTTTTCCGTCTAGGACACACGCCTCGCGACCGAGACCCCACCCTTTACGGTGGGGTTTTCACTTTTGCAATCCCGCAAACAGGTCAGCGAATCGTGTGGCACCTTCGTCTAAGCTGGGAGAGCCACGTTGCGCCTATGACCGAGTTCCTCATCCGCCTCGCCGACGAGCGAGGCCGCGTTCTTGAACAAACCCACGCCGCCGCCACGGCGGAGGAACTCCGTTCCCGGTTCACCCAGGCCGGCTATCTGGTGTACTCCGTCAAGCCGCGGTCCACGTTCGCCGGGTCGGGCAAGAAGAAAATCAAGCTGGACATGTTTCTGGTCTTTAACCAGCAATTTCTGACGCTGATCAAAGCCGGGTTGCCCATTCTTGGATCGCTCGATCTGCTCGCAAAACGTCAGAAAGACCCGTCGTTCCGCGCGCAACTGGAGGACGTCGGCACGCGCGTGCGCACGGGGCAGTCCCTGTCTGAAGCGTTCGAGGCCCAGGGCAACATCCCCACCGTGTACACCACGACTCTGCTCGCCGGGGAGCGCTCCGGCAACCTCGAAGAGGTGCTCGCGCGATATCTCTCGTTCCAGCGCGTCGCGCTTACGTTCCGCAAGAAGATCCGATCCTCGCTGATCTACCCGGTTTTTCTGCTGGTGATGATCTTTGGGCTGTTCACGTTTCTGATCACGTTTGTTGTGCCGCGCTTCGCTGAACTGTACGACCAGTTGGGCACAAAGCTGCCCGGCCTTACGCTCTTTCTGCTTTCCCTGGGCAAGACCGCCCAGCATGACGGCTGGTGGATCGCCATTCTCGTCGCCGCGGCGTTCTACCTGGTCTTCCGCTGGACCAAGTCAGAGGCCGGCGCGACCATGGTTGACCGCATCCGTATCGCCACACCTGTGATCGGGCCAGTCTGGCTGAAGTACCAGGTTGGTCTGTTTTCGCGGACACTTTCCACACTCCTCACCGGCGGTTTGCCGCTGGTCCCAAGCCTGGAAACGGCTGCCCGCTCGATCGACTCCCGGCAAATTGGCCGCGCGGTAGCCAGCTCCGTGGAAAGCGTCCGCGAAGGCAAGGGTCTGTCCCGTTCACTGGAAAGCACCAAGGTGTTCCCGGAATTGTCGGTCGAAATGGTCGAGGTCGGCGAGTCCACCGGCGCGCTGCCGCAGATGCTGAACTCTGTGGCCGAGTTCTTTGAAGAGGACGTCCAGACGTCGCTGGCGGCCATTATGAGCCTGATTGAGCCCATCATGCTCATCGTTATGGGCGTGGTTGTGGTCTTTATTCTGATTGCGCTTTACGCGCCGATCTTCAGCTTGAGCGGAACCAGCTAACACGCAGGCAGGAATTTAACCTCCACCTAATCACGGAGTCCAACACACATGGCCGCCACCGCACCTCCCGTAGCCAATCTCTACTCCAACGACCAGCTCAGCGAAAGCGAGCGCGCGCAACTGCTTGCACGCCGCTACCACTCCGAGTTCGTCGACCTGAAGCACTTCAAGATCCAGCACGAACTCTTCAAGACCGTACCGGTCGACATGATGTTCCGGTACAACTTCGTACCGCTGGAGCTTTCGGGCAACAAGCTGGCGATCGCCGTGGCCGATCCTTCCAAGCTAATGATGCTGGATGAGATCTCCGGCCTGCTCGGCACGCGACTCATCACCCGGGTCGCCACGCTTTCGCAGATCACGGAGATTCTTAAGAAGTCCGAACAATCGCAGCGCGTGTTGGATGAGGCGACCGAAGGCCTGGCGTTTGACGTCATCGGCGCTGATGAAAGCACCGACGAGAACATTTCGATCGAGAAGCTGACCGGCGATGACGACATTTCGCCGATCATCCGGCTTGTCGACACGACGGTGTACACCGCGTTGGAACGCCGTGCCTCGGACATTCACCTTGAGACCTATGACGATTCGCTGCTGGTGAAGTATCGCATCGACGGTGTGCTGCAGCAGGCGATGGCGCCCATTGCGCGCGAGCATCACCAGACCATCCTGAGCCGTATCAAGGTGATGAGCGAGCTCGACATCGCCGAGCGCCGCGTTCCGCAGGACGGCCGTTTCCGCGTTCGCTACAAGGGCCGCCTGATTGACTTTCGCGTCAGCATTATGCCGACGGTGCATGGCGAAAACGCCGTGCTCCGTGTGCTCGACAAGGAGTCGATGAGTGAGAAGTTCAAGAATCTCTCACTGGACGTGGTCGGCTTCGATCCGGAAGACCTTCGCCGGTTCCGTCGCTACATCAAAGAGCCATACGGCATGGTGCTCGTCACCGGGCCGACCGGTTCGGGTAAGACGACCACGCTGTACGCCGCGCTGAACGAGATCAAGAGTGAAGAAGACAAGATCATCACCATCGAAGATCCGGTCGAGTACCAGATCCGTGGCATCACGCAGATCCCGGTAAACGAGAAGAAGGGCCTCACGTTTGCGCGCGGCCTGCGTTCCATTCTGCGTCATGACCCGGACAAGATTCTTGTCGGAGAAATCCGTGATGCGGAGACTGCGCAGATCGCAATCAACTCGGCGCTTACCGGTCACCTCGTGTTCACCACGGTCCACGCAAACAACGTGGTCGACGTGCTGGGCCGCTTTCTGAACATGGGCGTCGAGCCCTACAACTTCGTTTCCGCGCTGAACTGCATCCTGGCCCAGCGACTGGTGCGCCAGGTGTGCGACTTCTGCACGCGCGAGGTCACCTACAGCGATGCGGATCTGGAACTGAACGGCCTGAACCCGGATGAGTGGCACGGCTTCCGCTTCCGCGAGGGCACTGGCTGCATGGAGTGCGGTGGCACAGGGTTCCGTGGCCGTTCTGCGATTCATGAGTTGCTTGAGCTCGACGACGAAGTGCGCGACATGTTGCTGGAAAAGCGCCCTGGATCCGAGATTCGTAAAAAGGCTCGCGACAAGGGAATGAACTTCCTGCGCGACTCCGCCTTGCAGCGCGTCCGCGCCGGCGTCACTACGCTGCGCGAGATCAACAAGGTTACGTTTATCGAAACCGGTCGCTAGGCTGCAGCCCAGAGAGCGAAGGGGCAGGGCACAGTAGCCCTGCCCCTTCGCTTGCTTACGATTTTTCGGGCTCTGGGCGAAGCTTGGTCAGTTTCTTCATGCCCTGCTCGAAGGGATGGCCCATCAACTCATCCGCACGCGCAGCAAATTCCTTCAGGCCGGGCGTTTGTGTGTGAGCGTCTAGCAGTTCCTGCGAGATCCACTGCTCGTAGAAGACGAAGGTTCCGGGCTCGCCTTCCACTTCGTGCAGTTCATAGCTGATGTTGCCCGGGTCGTGCCGTGAGGCTGTGACCAGGCTCACGAGGAACTTTTTGAGTTCGTGTTCCTTGCCGGGCTTTGCTTTCGCGGTGTACATCAACACAACGCCGTCTGTGGTTTCTGCCATTCTGGTCTCCTGCCGTACCCGAGGACGGATGGCGCCGCCTTCCGGTCGCGTTGTACCCTTGCCAGAACGTCAACCGCCCTGATGCGCGGTTTGCTGCAACGGAGCTCGATGAATCGCCGCCACTTTCTTGCCCAGCTCCCTGCGGCTGCGGCTCTTCGGGCAGCTGATGTCGGTGGCAGGGAACTGGAGCACTCGCCGGATGGCTACGCGTACCTCGCCGGGCACGGAACGTATGACTCTGATGGCAGCGTGAACTGGTCAAGCGGGGACGCGGTCTCGCTTGCTCGCGTGCGGCCAGCGCCGGAGACGATCAATGATCCGACGGCCTGGGAATTCTTTGCTGGTCACTCCAACACGGGCGAACCGCGCTGGTCACACAACTTCGCGGAGATCGCGCCGGTGCTCACCTGGCCCGGCGGCGCAGGGTGCGTCAACATCACATACCACCCGCACATGAAACGGTACTTCGGGTTTCTCTGCGTCGGCTGGGCCGATGGCGACTCCGGCCCGTATGACATGTGGGTTGTCCTACTTCGTTTGCATGCCCAGCACGTTTCTCCAGCCGAACTCCCGCAAGCTCACGCTGTTTTACTCTGCGAACCGGCGCCCTGAAGGTCCTATTGTCCCGGCGCCGGCCGCGTCTTCAGAGCCGGGCGGCCGCTACAGCCTGTGTGTCGCCGAGTTTGAACTGCTGTAGCGCGCCGCAACCTGCTACCCTGACCACCGCGCACGATGCTGACTGACCTTTGGTACAAAGACGCCTTGATCTACTGCCTTTCGGTGGGCAGCTTCCTTGATACGAACGGTGACGGGGTGGGCGACTTCCCGGGCCTGATGCGCCGTCTCGACTACCTGCAGGGCCTGGGTGTGACCTGCCTGTGGATCATGCCGTTTCAGCCGTCACCGATGAAGGACGACGGCTACGACATCGCCGATTACTACAACGTCGATCCTCGCTATGGCACCCTTGGCGACTTCGTCGAGTTCACCAATGCCTGCGCGCAGCGTGGCCTTCGCGTGCTGATCGACCTCGTCGTTAATCACACATCCGACAAGCATCCCTGGTTCCAGTCTGCCCGTAAGAGCCCTGACTCGCCCTTCCGTGACTGGTATGTCTGGTCAAAGACCAAGCCGAAGGATGCCGCATCCGGCGTGGTGTTTCCGGGGGTGCAGAAGTCCACCTGGACGCTGGACAAGGCGGCAGGCGAGTTCTATTTCCACCGCTTCTACGACTTCCAGCCCGACCTGAACACCGCGAACCCGGCAGTGCAGGCCGAGATTCTGAAGATCATGGGCTTCTGGATGCAACTGGGTGTGAGTGGCTTCCGCATGGATGCCGTGCCCTTCGTCATCGCCACCAAGGGCGCCGACGTCGCCCAGCCCACCGAGCAATACGAGATGCTGCGCGAGTTTTCGCAGTTCCTCTCCTGGCGCAAAGGCGACGCCATCGTCCTTGCCGAGGCCAATGTGTTGCCTGGCGATGACCTCCACTACTTCGGGGATGCGGGCGAGCGGCTGCAGATGATGTTCAACTTCGCCGTGAATCAGCGCGTGTTCTATGCGCTGGCCAGCTGCGACAGCGGCCCGCTGCAGCAGGCGCTCCATGAGACCAAGCCGCGCCCGGCCTCGGCGCAGTGGGGCCAGTTTCTGCGCAATCACGACGAACTCGATCTCGGCCGCTTGACGGATGAGCAGCGCCAGACCGTCTTTCAGGCCTTTGCGCCGGACCCTTCCATGCAGCTGTACAACCGGGGCATCCGCCGCCGTCTGGCGCCGATGCTCCATGGCGACCGCCGCCGGATGGAGCTCGCCTATAGCCTGATGTTTTCGCTGCCGGGCACGCCGGTGCTGCGCTATGGCGACGAGATCGGCATGGGCGACAACCTCGCCCTGCCAGAACGCAAGTGCGCCCGTACGCCGATGCAGTGGTCGGATGAGCCTCGCGGCGGGTTTACGGACCATCCACGCCCCGGGAACCCGCCCATCCAGGGGGGCGCGTATGGCTATGAGCACGTCAACGTTGCGGCCCAGCGTCGTGATCCGGCGGCCCTGATGAACTGGATGGAGCGCATGATTCGCATGCGCAAGGAGACACCCGAGGTCGGCTGGGGCGACTTTGACATCCTTCCGAGCGGTCGCAAGGACGTCCTGATTTTGCGTTACCACTGGCGCAATGGCGTCGTTATCACGATCCACAACCTGGCCGGTGACCCGATCGAAGTGCACTTCCGGCCCAGCCTCGATCCTGCTGCGCCGCCGCAGCGGCTTATCAATCTGATCTCCGACGACCATAGCGATGCCGGCCCGGAGGGGAACCACCAGGTTCTGCTGGAGCCCTATGGATATCGCTGGTTCCGGCCGGGTGGTCTGGACTATCTTCGTCACCGAAGCCCCTTTTAGCCGCTCGCAACCGCCATATGACCCAAACGTGTCAGCATACGACCAGCTCTCTGGACCGTCCAAGCAAGGAGCACTGGCCGCCCGCACGGTAAGCTAGAGTTACCCATCGATGAACCTGCTCCCCAAAGCTTCCGGTAGCCGTCCACGCGTGGCCTGCGAGATCTTCGCCGGGGGCGTCGTTGCCGCACGATCACCTGAACCCGGTCTGCCCCTGGCGGCGGTCGCCCGGGTCGAGATTCCTGGCGATGCGATCCTGCCCAGTCTCAAGCCGGGCAACATCGCCAACCGCGTAGCCGTGATCGCCGCTCTGCGCCGGTCCATGGAGCAAATCGGTGCGCGTTCCAACGTCCGCAACGGCGAAGTGACGCTGGTGATCCCGGACGCCGCGGTTCGCGTGCTGCTGCTGGACTTCGACGCCCTGCCCACCAAACTTTCCGAGGCGCTGCCCATTGTGCGGTTCCGGCTAAAGAAGCTGATCCCGTTTGAGCCGGATGATGCCATGGTCAGCTTCCAGGTGATGAGCACCAGCCGCTCCATGATCCGGGTGCTGGCGGTGGCGATCCCACGCGATGTGCTTGGGGAATATGAATCTGCCGCTCGGGAAGCCGGCTATGAGCCTGGCGCGGTGCTGCCCAGCACGCTTGCCGCGCTGGCTGCCGTAGACGAAGGCGAGGGCGCATCGCTGCTGGTGAACGCTCATCCACAGGGCGTCACCACGGCCATTGTGCGCTCTGGCATTTTGTTGCTGCACCGGGCCATCGAGCTGGGCGAGGCCACCCTGCCTACGCCGGCCAATCTGCCTGCGGCCCTGTTTGAGGGCTCCGCGATGACATCGCAGGATGGTCCTCTGCTTCCGCTGATTGACCGCGACGACTCACAGGCTGAGTGGGCCGCCCAACAGCCGCTGCCTGAGCATGGCCGCAACCCCTATGCAGACCGCCTGGACGATGAAGCGGTGACCCAAAATCAGGATGCAATCACAGGGATGCCGGTGCCGTACACCGATGAGGCCGATGAGCTCCAGGCGCGCCCTTATAGCAACCGTGCCAACCAGGGGCGTGCCAACCAGGGGATCGACATGTACGCTGGCGAAGCCGCTCCGGTGTCCCGTTCGCCGTATGCCTCTCCGGATCTGCAGGACCAGCTGGACGCGCAGTTTCACAATGCCGTTCTGGTTGCGCCCACCGGGATGGAGTCGCTGACCTCCCCCGAGGGAGTCAACGATCTTCGGCAGCTGGCAAGCTATGCTTCTGCGGAAGACCGCGAGCCAGTGACCCACACCCTTGCCCCGGACGCGCAGGCAGAGGAGATCGCCCGTGCTGTTTCGGTCGCCATTGCCTATTTCGAGGACTCACTTTCGGTCGCTCCCGAGACGCTGCTCAGTGCCGGTCCGCTTGGCGCCGAATCTCTGAATCGCATGCTTCGCGAACAGGGCGTTGCCCAGGAGGATGGAGTGCGCGTGCGCGAAGTGATCGACCCCGCCCTGCTTGCGCCGGCAGCAGTCACCAACACGGTCCCGCGCAGTTGGCTGGCCGGCGTCACAGGAGCGCTCAAGAGCTAACATGCGCGTTCAGGTCAATCTCGCGACACGGCCCTTTGTTGAACTTCGGCCCTTTTTCCTGCGGCTCCGCATGATCATGGCTGCCCTTGCGGTGCTTGGCATCGGCTTTGCCATCGGGGCGCATATGCTCAGCGCCAGGGCTGCCAGCCAGCAGTTGGAGCTCGACCGTTTGCGCAACCTGACCATTGCGGCGCAGGAAAGCAAACTGCACACCGAGCAACGGATGCGTGATCCCGTAAACGCCCGCGTGCTGGACCGCGCACACTTCCTGAACACACTTTTTCTGCGCAAAAGTTTTTCCTGGACGGCCGTGATGATGGACCTGGAGAACGTACTTCCGATTGGGGTGCAGGTCACGTCGATTGAGCCGCAGATTGCGCCCAATGGCACGGTCATCATTCGGCTGCGCGTCGCGGGCGAGCGCGCCAACGCGGTACAGCTGGTGCGCAACCTGGAGCGCTCCCGCCGGTTCCTGGCGCCGCGGCTTGTCGGGGAAGCTTCGCAGGTCAAGGAGAACGGCACCGGCCTGCGCGCGGTGCCCAGTGCAGGCCCGCAGGCTCCAACGGCGCCCCCCGGGGTTGAGTTCGATATTCTTGCGGACTACAACCCACTGCCTACGGGAGAGTCCTACCTCGTCGGGCACGGCGACCCCGCACAGGCCCGCCTGACGCCCATTACGCATCCACCACACGTCGCCGGGCGATCGCCTGCAGCCAACGTGCAGAAGGGCTACCCAGAGTACGGCCTGAAGTTGAAGCCCTACAACGGAAGAGTTCCGTCGCCGAGTGGCTCCACAGCGCCGGCCACCAGCCGCCAGGGAGCCCCGCGATGAGCACCGCCGTCGTCGTTCCGCCGCCCAACAGCTCGTCCGTGCTTCGCCGGGTGCCGCGCCTGACCGCGCGGGCCCGGCAACTGCTCACCGCCGTCAACCTTCACTTCGCGGGCGTGGCTGCGCTGGTCATATTGAACCTCTTCCTGCTCGCGCATCTACTGCTGGCCTGGCAGGCGGTCACGGCCAGCAACAATGACGCCATCGCCCAGCAGCAGAGCATGCTGACTGCGGCACGCATCGCCAGCCGGCCCTTGCAGGGGATCGACGAGAAGCTTCTGGACTCAACCGCGCAGGCCGATAACTTCTACCTGCATCGCTTGCCGTTTGCCTACTCGCAGGTGCTGGCGGAGCTTGGGGCCGTGACCAGCCGAACAGGCGTGCGCCTTTCCCGGGTGAACTACGGCCAACTGCCCGTTCTGTCCGGCCCGTATGCGCTGACGCAGGTGACCATGGACGCCAGCATCGCCGGGGACTACCGCTCCGTGGTCGGCTTCATCAATGCGATCGAGCGCGACCATGTGTTTTTCGTCATCAACGGCATCACCTTGACGGGGCAGCAAACTGGGCAAGTGAACCTGCGCCTTCGGCTGACCACGTATCTCCGGGCGGCCAACCCGGATGAGCTGACCACAGAGGCGCCCGTCACAGAGCCGGAAACACCGTCCGCGGCAGCCGAGCCGCCCGCAGGGGGGCCACAGTGAAGGCTGGAGCGGAAAATCGCACGAAGACCATCATGCTTGGCGTGTTAGGGGCTGTAGCGCTGTGCGGCGTACTGTACAACGTGTCGGGGCTGTTTGGCGGGCCGTCGACACCGCCTGCGGCCGTGGCACCGGTTAGCCCCACGCCGGGCAGGAGCCCACGGTCGGCGCTTACAAGCCGCAACGCCCCTGACGCCCCCGTCGCGACAAGCCAGGGCGCCACGGTGAACACATCCGGCAATGCCGCCGTGCCTGGAGTCGCTGCGCAGCGGCTTGCGAGCACGTCGTCCAGCCTTGATCCCACCCTCGACCAGGCCGCGATGCTGCGTACGGAGAGCCTGACCTACTCCGGCTCCGGCCGCAACATCTTCTCCGCACTCTACGTGCCGCCCCCCGCGGTCAACATCCCGAAAAACGTGCCGCCCCCTCGGCCGCTCGCACAGGTGCCTACACCGCCCGCCTACACCGGCCCGCCCCCGCCTCCGCCCATCCCACTGAAATTTTTCGGTACGGCACAACGGGGAAATGGGGTCAAGCAGGCGTTCCTGCTGTCCGGGGACGATGTATACCTCGCATCGCCCGGCGACATTGTGGCGAAACGCTTCCGCGTGGGACAGATTTCGAGCTTCGGCGTTCAGGTCACCGACTTGAGCTCCAACAACACCCAGAACCTGCCATTGCAGCAGTAGGCATCATGTCGATCGTGTCGCAAACCGATCTCGTCCGTCACGCTAGGGCATCACTGCGCTCTGAGGACGATAGCGAAGCGGGGTACCTGCTGGTCGCTGTCGTTGTCATGGTCGCGTTGATCCTGATTGCGCTCTCCGTGGCGGCGCCCATCATCGCCAAGGACCTCCGGCGGCAGAAAGAGATCGAAAGCCAGCACCGTGCGGAGCAGTATGTTCGCGCGATCCGGCTGTACTACCGCAAGTTTCATAACTACCCGCCGTCGATCGACGCGCTCAAGCAGACCAACAACATCCGCTTTCTCCGTCAGGAGTACGTGGACCCGCTCACGGGCAAGTCGGACTGGAAGCTGATCCACATGGGTGAGCAGAAAACGACGATCAAAGGCTTCTTCGGGCAGGAACTCGCGGGCATCGCTTCCGGTGGCCTGGGCTCCGCCTCGGGGATGAGCTCCGGGATCGGAACGCCTATCGGCGGCGGCACCGCGGGGACCACGTCCACCTCCACGGTTGGCGCCACATCACCCTTGGCCAGCGGCTTCTCGGGGGCCAGCACAACCACGACGACCCCGGGCACCGGAGGCCTGACGGGAAGCTCCGGTGCGACTGGGAGTACCGGCAGCACAGGGTCAAGCGGCATCGGTGGGGGCGGCGCCATCGTGGGTGTCGACACCGCAGCCACCGGCAACTCGCTGACCACGCCGAACCAGCAGACCACCTATGAGACCTGGGAGTTCTGGTACGACCCGCGGATCGAGCAGCTTTACGCCAAAGGCAAGCAGAACGCCGGCATGGGCAGTGGAGCGCTTGGGTCACAACCTGCTTCAAGCGTCGGCACCGGCATCAACGGTCAGCCAAACGGCACCGGAAGCTCGCCGTTCGGCACCTCATCGCCGTTCTCCAGCTCGCCGACAACAAGCACGCCGACGACGAGTTCTCCGTCCACGTCTACGCCACAGCCTTAGGTCGCTGCGCGTTGACACTGCGTTTTAGCAGCTTCGCTGGTGGCGCTGCGCGTTGGCGAGTTTGGACGCAGATGGGGGCAGGTGGCGGTCGCGACGCTTCAAGGGAAACCTAACCGCGCTGCCGCCACCGCAAAGCGCTAACGGCGTACCGCCACCGCAAAGCACTAACCGGCGCAGCCCGCCAAATCAGCGCTAATGCTTGATGAAGTAGAAGATCCAGCTCGCCCCGATGACCCCGATCGTGAACAAGGCGAAACAGAACAAGCCGAATCGCACCATCATCTTCGGCTCGGCACGCTGCGTGATGGCAAACACCACCGAGGTGCAAAGGGCAAACAGCAAGGCCGCGCTGAACTGTGTGAGAACCATCTACGACGCCTTTCGTCCACTCGCGAGCGAGTGTGCATCCACGGCTGCAATCAGGTTCAGCAGCGCGCAGGCGACCAGGTATTTCGTGCCGTAGTCATTCAGCGTGGTTTGCGCCGAGGTGCTGCCCCAGCCCACGACGCGCGCCAGCACGTACAGCAGACCCATGCCCAGCTGGCCCACAAAGCCCAGCATCTCCAGCATCTCGCTGGTGTTGAGCACGTAGATTTTGCCCGCGAGTCCAAGACCGATCGCGTACATGGCCACGATGGCGACAAACAGCAGCGCACCGCGGCCCCATTTGCCAATCAGGAAGTGCCCGGCACCGGGAACAAGCCAGCCGGCGAGCAGGGCAAACATGGGCATGGAGGAGCGTTCGCCCGGAATGGGCCGCGCAAGTTCGCGGTTCGTCTCTGTCGTCGTCACAGCAGCCATCGTGCTCGATTTTAGCAGCGCAATGGATCGGCCAAGAATCGATTTCCCGGATCCGCTGCCGCGAAGATCAAAGCCGCAGAAGCTCTCGCTGTTTCGGCCCTGTGACCACCGCCTTGCCAGGCCGGGAGACCATGTTCACCTCGCTGCGGATGCCGAACTCCCCTGGGAAATAGAGCCCGGGCTCCACGGAAAAGCACGTGTTGGGCAGCAGCAAGCGCTCGTCATGCGTTTCCAGGTTGTCCAGGTGCGCGCCGTTGCCATGGAGCTCAGTCGCGATATTGTGCCCTGTGCGATGGGTAAAGAACGGGCCGAAGCCGCCGTCGCGGATCACGCCGCGCGCAGCATCATCGGCCTCCCAGCCCGCGATCGGCTGCCCTGACGCGTAGGCCTGCTCCACCCGTGCAATGGCCGCATCCCGTGCGTCTCGCACCAGCGCAAAAATCTGCTCTTCCCGCTCGCTCGGTGCGCGGTCGACCACGCCCGTCCAGGTGATGTCATACCAGACCGCGCCTTCTTCGCCGGCCAGCTTGGCCCAGCAGTCGATCAACACAAAGTCACCTGAACCGATGCGGCGCGAGCGCTCCGCGGAAGGCTCATAGTGGCTGTCGGCCGAGTTGGGCCCGGCGCTTACATTCGGTCCATGATCTGTCCACAGCCCTTCGCGCTGCATGCCTTCCAGCAAAAACTGGCACATGGAAAATTCATCGGTGCCGTCGCCGGAGCGGACGAGGTCCTTGATGCGCTTCCAGGTGGCATCCAGCACGCGATCTAGGCGCTCCTGCGCGACAAAATGCGTGGCGATCTGCGATTCGCTGAGTACAGCCTCAAACTGGCTGACGAGATCGGCTGAGCTGACCACGTCCTTGCCCAGCGCCCGCACCAGCTCCACTGTGCCGGCGTCCACCATGGACACGTACATGATGGCGTTGCGCGGCGAATACTGCATGGCGACCGTGTTCGCGCCGCCCAGCATGGCTGCGAGCCCAGCTTCCAGCTCCTGCCAGGAGGAGTATTCACGCTTCAGGCCGGGCACCGTGTCCAGCTTGCCGGATTCAATCCGGTGCACCAGCTTGCGGGGTTCACCATGCGCGGGCACAAAGCAGAACCAGCGCCGCGACACGAAACTTTGCGGATCGAGCCCAAGCACGCGGTAGGCGATTGGGTCCCTGTGGTGATGGTCATAGAACAGCCAGCCGTCGATCTTGGCTTCGCGCAGCGCACCCTGGATTCGTTGCAGGTCCATGCGCCTTATCCTACCCATCCTTCGCGACGGCGCGGGCTGCGGCGCGCAGACCAGGCGCTTTGCGGTGGCGGGCAAGCGGCATCCAACGCGGTACACAGGCACGATGTGCGAACTCGAATGCAGGGCTTACGGACTCTTTACGCCTCCCGTGTGTACCTTCACAGAGGCTCGGTTCCGTGCCCAACTCCGGTGATCCACCATGCTCTTTCCACAACACGCGAGCGCTCATTTCCCGCTGCTCCTCCGCCCAGCCTGCCGCACCTCGGAGTTTTCCCGCATGAGACGTATGCTCCTTCCGCTCCTGGCCCTGTTTCTGGGTGCAAGTTCGCTGCAAGCGCAAACGGCCAACCAGGACCCTTCCCCGGACAGTTCACGGGCACAGGAGATTCGCGAGCTGCGCGGAGAACTGGCGCGCATTGCCGCGAGGCTGGATGCGTTGGAACGGACCGACACCGTGTCCGCGCCCGCCGGAACCGCACCTGCGACGGCGGCTGCCACACCGGCGCCATCGTCGTTGTCCCTCGGTGCGCCGCCTGCCCCGCCCGCACTCCCGCCGCCAGCGGTCACCGCCTCCGCACCACGTACGGTCGCCCCGCCGGTAGCGGCGGCCGTTTCGCCCGCACCTGCCTCCGCTCAGGCCGAGGTCAACAAGCCCTCGATCATCCCGATCAACCTGCCCGGCGGAGCCACGCTCAACTACACCTTTGACGGCTACTACGAATACAACTTCAACCAGCCGCCGGGCCGCGTGAATGACCTTCGCGCGTATGACGTGCTGTCCAACACGTTCAGCATCAACCAGGCCGCGGTTCTTTTTGCGCTCGACCCGGACACCGACAAAGGGCGGCGTTATGGCCTTCGTCTCGATCTGCAATACGGCCAGGCCACTGACACCCTGCAGGGCAATCCCACCAACGAGCCTCGCCCCGGCATTTACCAGAACATCTTTCAGGCCTATGGCACGTATGTGTTCCCGGTAGCGAAGGGCTGGAACGTCGACTTCGGCAAGTTCGCCAGCTCGCTTGGCGCGGAAGGGAACTACACCAAGGACCAGCTGAACTACACGCGCTCGTTTTATTTCTACTACCTGCCCTTCTACCACGTCGGGCTGCGCACGTCGTTTCACGTCAATGACAAGCTCGCGCTCAACTACTGGATCGTCAATGGCACCAACCAGTCCGAACCCACCAATGGCTATAAGGACGAACTCTTCGGGTTCACACTGACCCCGACGAAGTCCATCACCTGGACCAGCAACTACTACCTCGGCCAGGAACATCCGGACACGGCACAGTCCACCACCTGCACCTACCCCGTACAGCCCGGCCTTTGCGAGGTGCCCATCAGCCCTGCGCCGAACGGCAAGATCCACATCTTCGACAACTACGTCACCTGGCAGGCGACGCCCAAGTGGACCTTTACCGGGGAAGGCGACTACGTGATTCAGCGGCAATGGGCTAATGCCGCCCCGGGCGAGTCGTCTGCGCCGTCCCATGTGTCTGGAGGCGCGCTGTACGCGGCCTATCAGCTCAACGCTCGTGCCAGCCTTGCAGCCCGCAGCGAGTATCTTTCCGATCGTGGCGGCCTGTTCAGCGGCAGCAACCAGGCGTTGAAGGAGTTCACGTTTACGTACAAGCACAATCTGCACGACGGCCTGGACACCTTTGTTGAGTACCGCACCGACTGGAGCAACGTGCCATACTTCCAGACCCACAACTACCCGGCACTTGCCAACCACCAGACCACGGCAACGCTCGGCCTGGTCTGGTGGTACGGCGGCAAGCAAGGGAGTTGGTAGCGCTGTGATTTACGCGATAACGTGCAGGGATACACGATTCTGAACGCCCACCTGGGATAGGGAGCCCAATAGCGAAACCGCCGCTCCCGGGGCGCCGCGAAGAGAGTCTTTTCGCTGCGCCGGAAGCGGCGGCTTTTCGTTGCTAGGGGGCGAAGCGATGGTTACGGCTGTACCGCTGCCCTGAAGTGGGGTCCGTTGGTCGCGTTCTCTTCCTGCCATGCGGCTTCGGGCTGGTGTTCTTCCAGCTCCGGCCGCACCCCGCTGGTAGCCTGTGCCATCAGCTCCAGCGGTGCCTTCGGCGTACGGTCGATGTAGAGCAGGCCATTGACCTCCTGGTAGGTGTCCGTCAGCTGCGTGTAGCAGAACCCACCCAACGCCGGGAGCCCGCGAACGGCCTCCAGCAGCTTCTGATAGCGTTCCAGGAAGTCCTCGGGCGTTTGCGAGCGGGAGTAGCCCCAGGTCTCTTTCTTATCGCCGCCAAACGCGATGCCGCCGAACTCTGTCAGCACAATGGGCCGGTCTGTCGTGACATCCTTGCCACCCAGGTTCAGCACACGCCCGCCCGGACGCTCGTGTTTCCACAGCTTGGTGTCGATGTCGTTCAAACCGTAGCGAAGCATGATGCGTTCCGGCTTGTCGTCGTAGTCGTGGATGCCGATGATGTCGGTCGCCACGCTTTCCCAGCCATCGTTGCCGATCACTGGCCGCGATGGATCGATGGCCTTGGTGAGGTGATAAAGCCCCTGAACGTAGTGCCGCTGCGCCGGGCTTTCCGGCAGGTCCGGCACGCCCCAGCTCTCGTTAAACGGTACCCACGAGATGATGCACGGGTGGCTGCGGTCGCGCTCCAGCACCTCCAGCCATTCGCGCGTGAGGCGGTGGATAGACTTGGTCGTATACCGGTAGGCGCTGGGCATCTCTTCCCAGACCAGCAGACCGGCTTTGTCTGCGAAGTACAGGAAGCGTTCGCTTTCGATCTTCTGGTGCTTGCGCACGCCGTTGAAGCCGAGCCGCCGCACCAGCTCGATGTCCCTTCGCAGCGCATCGTCATCCGGCGCCGTCAACCCGGTCTCTTTCCAGTAGCCCTGGTCCAGCACCAGCCGCAGGGGCAACGGACGCCCATTCAGGATGAACCGGTCACCCTGCGCCGCCACGGAGCGGATCGCCGTGTAGCTTTCGACGCGGTCCAGCAGCACACCTTCGGCTGACCGTAACTCGATCTCCGCATCGATCAACGTCGGCGAACCCGGGGACCAAAGCAACGTATTGCGCGAGTCGTCGATGCCCGGGTCGGACAGCGCTATGCGCCGGTGAACCTCACCGGAGACCACGGCGTACCGGTCTTCCGCAATCATTTGACCGCCCACGCTGAGCCTTACGTTCAACTTCAACGGCTGCTGCTGCTGGCCTTCTTCACGGCCCGTAAGCTCCGCCTCAAAGTTGCCATCTTCCATGATGCGCGCGTCGATCCCGATGTCCCAGTGCTTCAGGCTGCTGGACCAATGGAGGGAACTGAGGCGCGTGGAGTTCACGGTTTCGAGCCACACCTCCTGCCAGATCCCGGTTGTGCGCGGGTACCAGATCGAGTGCGGCTCCAGCTTCCAGTCCTGCTTGCCGCGGGGCTTTTCCAGGTCCAGGGAGTCATCCTCCGCCCGGACTACAATTTCCTGCGTGGGGCCGTTCGTGAGGGCATGCGTGATGTCTGCGCAGAACGGTGTGAAGCCGCCCTGGTGCGAGCACACCCGTTTGCCGTTGACCCAGACCACGGTCGCCCAGTCAACCGCTTCGAAGTGCACGATGAGTCGCTTGCCCGCGGGCAGGGGCTCCTGGTTCCACGTCCGCCGGTACCATACCGTGGTGTAGAAACCCTGGTCCGCCACGCCGCTGGCCTCGGTCTCCGGGCTGAACGGCACCGTGATGGGGCACTCCCATTCCACTTCACCGGGACCGCTGTACTGCTTGCCGCGCCCCTTGCAAAAATCCCACGTGCCGTTCAGCGTTTGCCATTCGGCCCGCCGCATCTGCGGCTTGGGGTGAGACGCTACGCTCCGGTCGTACAACTGCTTCCGCCACATCTGTTCCGCTTGCAAACTGCTCATTCACTTCCCCAGTCGATCTGCTGCCTCTCACGGGCAGCATGTGAACTCAGACGTATCACGCGGCCATTGGTTCCCACATAACCAGCGCCAGCTAGGGTTCTGCTACCAATGGGGGATGACCCGCTTGGCTTGCAACTCCTGAAAAAGCTCGGCGAACATTTGTTCTGTATCGATGCACGCCGCAAAGCCGGCACGCCGCGCTTTGATGGTGCTGCTGATGTTGTCGAAGCCGCTGTTGAAGATGAAGTCGCCAAAGGCCCAGCTCACCAGCTTGTCGTAGGGCACCTCGGTTTGCAGGCCATATTTGCGGGTCATAGCCTCCCACAGAGGGCCTTTGTCAGGCATATAGGTTGCCAGCGGCGTCGGAGTGGGGGGCACCACTTCCATGCCCAGCATTCGCCCGAAGCGCGGCCACAGGTGCTCCCACCGGAAGTAGTCTCCGTCGGTGATGTTGAAGATCTCGTTCGCTGCCGCCGGCGTGCCACCCGCCCAGTCCGTCGCTTCGGCCAGGATCTTCGCCGAGGTCACCTGGTACAGCGCGCGGTACGCCGCTTCAGTCCCCGGGAAGCGCAACGGCAGCCCAAGTTCCTTGCTGATCGCGGCATAGACCGCGATGACCATACCCAGGTTCATGGGATTGCCGGTGGCATAGCCGATCACCGCCTCCGGCCGTAACGCGGTGAAGTGCCACGCTTTGCCGCGCTGCCGCTCGCGAAGGAAGTCCTCCTGGTCGTAGTAGAAATTCGGAGGCATCAGCCGGGGGTCGTCCTCGCGCGCCGGCGTCTTGAAGGGTCCAAGATCCGCCCCGTACGCTTTGCCTCCCTGATAGAAGGCAATGTGCTGGAACTCTGGCGAGGTGTCTTCCACAACCTCCAGCAGGTTGCGCAGGATCGCCACGTTTACCTCGCTCTTTTCGTGCGCGGTCGGCTTCTCGATATAGGCACCGAAGACAATGTGCGTTACCCCGCGCACATCGCCCAGTTTCGCGCGCACATCGTCCGGCTTCAGCAGATCCACCGCAAGCTGCCGGACGCCCGGCAATTCGTACCCTGTGCGCCGTGAAAGTCCGATGACCTCCACCCCCGGCTGCGCGGCAAAGTGCAGCGCCGCGTGCCTGCCAATGACGCCATGTGCCCCTGCCACCAACACTGTTTTCTGTCCCGACATCCGATTGCCCCCCCCCCGCCCGCAGTACTTCGCCGGCGATTCACAAGGGATGCGATGGAGACGCCTCATGATGCACTGCGCCCAGCTTTGGGGCGCTTGCCCCGCCAGCCGAGGCTCGCGTCGTCCCGCTCTGCCAGCAGCAGGCGACTGCCGCTGGACAGCTCTTCGGCACACTGCACGGCCAGGGCTAACGCTTCCCCGCGGAGGTGCCGTTCCGCAGGCCGCGCGAGATGGCGGTACCAGACGTCCCCGAACGCCCAATCCAGGCAAATGCGTTTGAAACAGTGATCGAACCGGATGGGCCATCGCTCCGCCTGCGCCCGCGCCGGAAGAACACGTTCGGTCAGGTCTTTGAATCGCATCACAGCCCTGGTCTCCTCGGCCGACTGGGCTGCGGCATCGCCCGGCTCCAGCCCGTGGCCGCTTTCTTCACTTTGGCGTAACAAATTGCCTCCACGCTGTACCGATGCGCACGTTTCTGCCTACCCTTGTTTTGATGGCCGCCATGACTCCCGCCGCCCAAACCTCTTCGTCAGCACCCGCCACGCCGCGCACCATCCTCGTCCACGCCCACCGTGGCGGGCGCGCCTACCGCACGGAAAACACGCTGGCCAGCTTCCGCTATGGTCTCGAGGTGGGTGCCGATGTGCTCGAGCTTGACCTCGCCGTCACCAAAGACAACGTGCTTGTTGTGTCGCACTCGCCTTTTCTGACCCAGCCCGAAGCGCACAATCCGGATGGCTCGCCATCGCTTGCCGGCCGCAATGAACGCACCTGCGACGGCCCAGCCGTGCTGCCCGGCACCACCATCCACTCCCTCACCCTGGCGGAGCTGAAGCAATACGACTGCGGCACCCACACCCTGCCCAACTTTCCGCACCAGGTCGCAGTCCCACACACCCCCATCCCCACCTTGGATGAGGTGCTTGCGCTGGCCCACGGCAACGCCGTCCAGTTCAACATCGAAACCAAGAGCTTTCCCAGCCACCCCGAGCTCACCCCCACTCCCGACGCCTTCGTGAAGTTGATCGACGACGCGGTCCGCCGCCATCAACTGCAAGCCCGTGTCATTCTGCAGAGCTTCGACTTCCGCACCCTGGCCGCCATGCGCAGGATCGATCCGCAGATCCGCCTCTCGGCCCTGTTTGAGGACGCACGCGCGGACGCCCTCATGGGCCTGACCGACCACGACAAGAGCTTCGCCCATGTGGCGGAGGTGACGGGAGCTGAGATCCTCAGCCCTGAACAGGACCTGGTTACGCCCGAAGCCGTCGCCGAGGCGCACAGGCAGGGAAGGCAAGTGGCGCCCTGGACAGCGAACACACCGGAAAGCTGGCAGAAGCTCGCCGATGCGCACGTCGACGCGATCATCACCGACGATCCCGCTGGTCTGCTGGCCTGGCTGCGCGCCCAAAGGCCGCCGCTGCATGCATAGGCGCGGGGTCTTCGTGCCACGGTACGGGAAGGAGCTAAGTGTGAGTGGGGGAACTACCTGGCACTGGGGGGATGTGGCGGGCGGCGGCGGGATTTGGCGGGACTGGCGTGGCTTTTGACCGTTTGGGGTGCTCCGGGCCAGCGGACCCGCAGTCGCTGTCTGACACTGATCCAGTGGCAGTGCCGTTGGATCAGCGATAGAAACATCCCACTCTTCGTCCTAGTTGCGCGATATCCAGCGGCAGTGTGCCGTTGGATGCGATCAATCCGTTTCGACGAGCCCTGTCGAGCCCGATACACGCGGGCTGATAGGCTGGTTCGCAGGTGACGGCTTACCTAGGAGCTGCGTGCGGAGTTTGCAAGGTATTCACTCCTTGGATCAGAGCCTCTGAGGTGGCCGGCCGGGCTTATCCCCTCGGCTCGTGGCGGCTGGACTGCCCGGCTTGTGGGGCGTCGAGCGATACGGCTGCACTGACACTCTCGGACCTGCCAGAGATGAGCTACCTGGAAATGGCCGCGCTGCAGCAGCACATCCGTCGGCTTCCCATTCGACCTGAAGCCGGTTGGGGGCCGGTCCTCTGCCTATCGCGGCTTCCGAGCGACGGTTGAATATTGGCCGCCAAGCGGCACGCCAGCAAGCCATGGTTCCAGCCTGCGCAAACGTGACAGCGCGCTGGGGAAGAACAGGTGGTACCTGCTCTCTACATCGACCCATCCAGCATCCCGGAAGCGCTTTGCCAGGATGCCCGGCCTGATGAGCTTCGCGTTTTCGTCGAAAGGGCAGGTATTCACCGCTCGCAGTGTGAGCGGGTTGTAGGGGTTGTGCTCGAAGATGACAAGCATTCCGCCGGGTTGCGTCACACGGAGCAGCTCGCTCAACCAGTGCACATGCTCCTCATGCGGAATGTGATGGAAGGCGCACGCCGAGAAAGACAGGCTGAAGGCCTGGTCTTTTGCTGGAATGCTACCATCGCAGATCTGCAAGGCGGCCAGCTTGCCCGGAAACCGCTCCTTCGCGATCTCGAGGCTGCGCTCAGAGATGTCTGCTCCAGCTAACTCTGCATCCGGAAAGAGCTTGCGAAAGTAGGTAGTCGAGTTACCCACACCGGCACCGAAATCCAAGATGCGGTCGCAGGATAGGCCCCGCCTACGGGCGAAACGGGCTGTCTCGCGCACCTTGTACTCATGGAAAAACTCAGGCCCTTCGCCGGTAACGGCAACGGTCTTGCGAAGAATGGAGTTATATTCTTCAGCGAAACGATCGAACTCAGCAGCATTCACGGTTGGCGGAAGAATAACACCACTGACACTGCGGGCTAAAGGACTCCGACTTCAGCCCGCAGTGCACATCCAAGTAGATTATCGCGATCGCCGCAACGCTCAGGCTGGAAAGGTTCTTCAATACGGCGCAGTTCGCCCAGGCACGAGAGCAGTTCGCGGCCATCGACAAGGATCTGACGTCCCTTGATCAGAAGC
Source organism: Granulicella sp. (assembly GCA_965198515.1). Lineage (GTDB taxonomy): Bacteria > Acidobacteriota > Terriglobia > Terriglobales > Acidobacteriaceae > Granulicella. The sequence continues at coordinate 618,685 of CBDAPO010000005.1, forward strand.
ATGCGACTTCCATGACAATGGGACAACGCGTGGCGGCGTTGGCGAGGGGGACTTATGGGCACGCTGGCCTTGCGATAACGGCCCCGCGTATGAGCGCAGGGGAGATCGATCAGCGCAACACCGATAAGGGCATCAACGCCACTGAGACTGACAAGAAAGAACAGGACCGTCATGAGCACGAGATGGCCCGCATCGATGCCGAGGCGAAGCGAGCCGGATCTGTTCGTGATCAACGGGCCCGCGCTGAAGCTGAGTTTGCGGCAGCCAGGGACCGGGCAGACGAGGACCACACACACCGGCTCACTGAGCAGAACAACGCAGCAAAGCAGAACGGCAAGATCAAACCCATCAACAACGACGGGCCTGATCCGGAGCGTGAGAATTTGCTGACGCGTGCCCGTGCCGAACGGGCGCCAAGTTCGTGGAAACTGATCGGGCAACGCAGGATGCGATTCGGCGCCTGGAAGACGAAGCGATCAATGCCAGCCTCAAAGGCTATGACCTGCTGATGGCCCAGAAGGTCCAGGCGGAGCGCGACTTTGTACAGCAGCATGGAAACAATCAGGCTGCCATGGCAGCAATCGACAAGCGCTACGAGGCCGAGATGGTGCAGCGCTATGACGAGCAGAACCGGCAGATCGATCAGCAGGCATTCAGGACAGTGATTACTTCGGGACCAATGACGAGCGCACGGACTCCACCGAGCGCGACCGAGCCAGTACTCAGAAGCAGACCAATGCAGAAATACAGCAGGAACAGGACCGGTTCAGCGCTTCCATCGACACCATCGTCGACCAAAGCGCGACGCACCAGATCAGCGCCTTTGAGCGCATCGGCGCCGCGCAGAAGAAGCAGTTGGATGAGCTTCAGAAGCGGTTCAAGGACGTGTGCGGGAATCTCGAACCGAGCTCTGATCTTTACAAACAAGGCGCGTCCCAGTGGGATCGCGGCGCTTCAGCGATTAACGGCAGCGCCGACAGCCAACGCGCACAAGCCCGGCAGCAGCTGGAAGATCAAACGCAGAAGGCGGAAGCCGAGGCCGCGCGTAGCGGCTTGACGCGGGAGCAGACACCCCGGGGCGACGCGCTCGGCCTGATGCTCGGTGGCCCCACGCCAGGGCAGATGGCTTCGTACTGCGGCGCAGGCACCACGCAGCCGCCGCAGTCCACCACAGAGCAGCACCTCCATGTCCATGCGGTGGATGGCGAATCGGCGCTGAACTTCCTGATGAACAACAAGCACAACGTGCGCGCGGCCATGAACCAGAGCTACGCGGAGAACTCGGGAGGGTCAGACCTTGGCTGACAGACATCCTGAACCCCACCATCGGCTGGGACTCGAAGATCCAGGACTCCATCGGCCCGGACTATGGATGGAGATGCTTCGCGACTCGCAGCTGGCGATCGCAAGCCCGCCGGCGGCGCACCGATGTACCGCATCACCGGCAACGCCGGCCACACCGGCACGTTCAGCTGGCTGAACCGTTCGCGGCTGTGCATCCAGAACCTGAAGCAAAGGGCCGAGCGTTACGCCTCAAATCGCGGTCAAATGCCATCAAAACGGTGCAATCTGGGAATCCAGGCCACAACCGAAGAACCCATGCAGAATCAACACATGCGGTAATTACGTGTCACCACTGGTGTCCCCCGCGACCAACGACTGGTGTCAAACAATTCGCGCAGCCACACTAAGGCGCCCTCTCCACAGCTGCCATGGTGCCGCGCTGCTATCCTGAGCTTCTAAACGAACACCAGGAGAGATCAAGTTGGCAGATGAACCCGTTGTGATCACCGTGCGCCCGAATGGGCCGCTTCGCGTAGAAGGACACATCATTTTGAAGGACGCCGACGGGCAGCAGTGGGACCTGACCGGCAAGCCCGCCGTGGGCCTGTGCCGTTGCGGGCTCAGCGAAAAGCGCCCCTTCTGCGATGGATCGCACTCCCGCCAGGGATGGCAGTGTATGGCCAGCCCCGGCAACCTGACCGGGCAGTAGGGAAGGCCGACACGATGGGGCGATCACGAGGCATCTCCGTAGGCCTGGGTTTTTTCTTGGCCTTGCCGTTGGCGGCCGCCGGTGCGCAACATGCGCCCGCACTGCTGCCTGACCCAGCCGGCGTACAGGATGAGGCGCCCCCCGCGGACTACCACGGACCCCTGTACGTTCGCCAGGAGGTCATGATTCCGGCGCGCGACGGAGCCAGGCTGCACACGGTGATCTTTCGACCGCAAGGGAGTGCGAAGAGCGGACCGGCACTGCCGTTCCTGATGCAGCGCACGCCCTACGGGGTCAATGGAGGAACGGCGCGCGCCATTGAAAGCGGCAAACCTGAGCTCGCATACAGCGGCTACATCTTTGTCGCTCAGGACATCCGTGGCCGTTATGGATCCGAGGGCACGTTCGTGATGAACCGCCCCATCGTCGAACACACAAGCAAGTCCGCCGTGGATGAGACCACAGACACACGCGACACGATCGACTGGTTGCTGAAGAACGTGCCCAACAACAGCGGCAAAGTTGGTGTGTTGGGTATCAGCTATCCGGGTTTTCTCGCCATCATGGCGGGGCTGGACGCACATCCCGCGGTGAAGGCCATCAGCCCGCAAGCGCCGATGACGGACGTGTGGCTGGGCGACGACTTTTTCCACAACGGCGCCTTCCGCGAGACCTACGGCTTTGATTACGTCCAGGAGCTTGAGGCGCAGAAGAACGACGTGAACCCGGATGCCCCCGAGGATCAGTACAAGTTCTTCCTTGAGCACACGAACTTCGCGGGTGCCGCCGCTTCAGCCGGCATGACCAATCTGCCAACCGCGCAGAAGTTCCTCAATGAGCCGACCTACACGAAGTTCTGGCAGGACATGGCCGTGGAGCGGCGGCTGGGCAAGCCGGAAGTTCCGACTCTCGAGGTAGGTGGCTACTGGGACCAGGAAGATATGTGGGGTCCCCAGGCCGAGTACGCCGCGCTGCATGCCCACAAAGACGCCAACGATCCGCAGCACAAGGTTTTCCTGGTGCTCGGCCCGTGGAACCACGGCGGCTGGGCGCGTGGACCGGGCGATGAGTTGGCCAGCAAGTTCGGCAAGGTCACGTTCGGCGGTGTGCCCACGGGCGCAGTCTACCGGAACACCATCGAGGCACCCTTCTTTGAGTTCTACCTGAAAGGCAAGCCGGGCTTTGACCTGCAGGACACCGCCAGCTTCCGCACCGGTGAGAACGCGTGGCACCGCTACGCCGCGTGGCCTCCCGTACAGGGCTTCCACACGGTGAACGCGTACCTTGCCCCGGAAAAGACCGTCAGCTTCGCGGAGCCGAAGGCGGACTACAACGCGCAGTCAGCCTCCTATGTGGCCGACCCGGCGAACCCGGTGCCGTACCGTCACCGGCCCGTTCAATCCACCTACGGCAAGGACTCGTTGTGGCGGCAGTGGCTGGTGGAAGACCAGCGCTTCGTCTCTGACCGCAAGGACTTGGCAAACTTCCAGACACCCGTGTTGAGCTCCGACGTGACCGTGACCGGGGATGTCGTCGCCGACCTGTTTGCCGCGACCACCGGCACCGACGGCGACTGGGTCGTGAAGCTGATCGACGTGTACCCGGACAACAGCTATCAGTTGATGGTGGCTGAGGAGATCCTGCGCGGGCGCTACCGCAGCAGCTTTACCGACCCCAAGCCGGTGAAGCCGAGCGAGGTCGACGAGTACAAGTGGAGTCTTCACGGCGTGGACCACACCTTCCTGAAGGGACATCGTTTGATGGTGGAGGTTCAGTCGAGCTGGTTTCCGTTGTATGACCGCAATCCGCAGACCTTTGTTCCGAGCATCATGGCTGCGCCGGCGTCGGCGTACCAGGCGGAGACGGTGACCATCTTTGACTCGCCGAAGTACCCGTCGCATCTGGCCCTGCCTGTCGCTGAAGGTTCCGTGCTGCCCTAGTGCTTCGGGAGGGCGGGGCGGCGTGCCTGCCGGAAGCAGCATTTCCGGAAACTTTTGCGTAGGTCGCCCGTATTCCGTGTAGAGTCCGCAAGCAATCTGAAGCGCTTCTGCGGGGTTCTTGCACGCTTTCGGGCCCATCCCGGTCGAAGGAGTGAAGGGGCTCCTGCCGTGGACTTCTGTCACACCATCAGCTGTTCAGGACGTTTCTATGCCAGCACGTACATTTCGGTCCACTCTGCCCCTTGCGGCGGTTCTTCTTCTGCCTTCCACAGGTCTCTTCGCACACGTCCAGGCCCAGGCCCCAGCCGCACCCGCCGGCACGGCCCAGGCAAACGCGGCACCGCGGCAAAGCGGAACAGTCAAAGCGGTGACACCGCATGACTTTGTGCTGACCACGGCAGCAGGACAGGACCTGGCCGTGACCATTCCGGCGAGCGTCAAAATCCTGCTGGTCGACCCCGCAACACGCGACGTGAAGACGGCCCAGCCGGGAACAGTGGCCGACATCGCCGGTGGCGATAAAGCCATTGTGACCGGCACACCGGGTGATACGGGGCAGTCGATGACCGCCACCCGGATTTATCTGTTGAAATCTGGCGCCATCGCGGCGTTGCATGCCCAGGAGCAAGCGGCGTGGGCTCGCAGCGTCGGTGGCATCGTGCGAAGCGTCGATGCGGCAACCGGGGCCATCACGGTGGCCAACGGTGCTCGCACCACCACCGTGAACACCTCTGCCAACACCGTGGTTCGCCGGTATGCGGGTGGCTCCGTACGCTTTGAAGACGCGGTCAAGAGCACGGTCGCGGCCATTCAGCCCGGGGATCAGCTGCAGGCGCGCGGTCAGCGCTCGCCGGACGGCACGTCGGTGACGGCGGACGAGATCGTTACCGGGTCGTTCAGCAACTTTTCCGGGCTTCTCACCGCGGTTGATCCTGCTGCCGGCACCGTGACCTTGAAGGACCTGGCAAGCAAGCGCACCGTGACCGTAGCCCTCACGGGTCAAAGCAATCTCCGCCACCTTCCCGCTGCGTTTGCGCAGGGCATGGCGGCGCGCGCGGGCGCTGGTGGCCAGGCGGCAGCAGGTGCCAGGGCAGCCGGATCAGCACCAGCCGGATCAGCAGCAGCCGGAACAGCACCTGCAGCAGGCGCGGGTGCAAGCGCCGGTGCAGGCCAAGCGGGCGCGGGTGCACGGCCTGCGGGCGCTGGGCGCATGGATTTGTCTCGCATGATCACGCGGCTGCCGACCGAAACAGCCACCGACCTGAAGACGGGCGAAGCCGTGATGATTGTGGCATCCAACAACCCAGAAACCGGTCACCCCACGGCGATCACCATGGTCAGCGGCGTCGAGGCAATCCTGGCAGCTTCACCGAATGGCCAGGCCACGCTTTCTCCCTGGAGCCTCGGCTCTGGCCAGGGTGAAGGCGAAGGCGCCGAGGGTGGCGGTGGTGCAGGCGGCCCGGGTGGGCGATAAATTCCACGTGTTGTTGAGGCCTTCAGGTTAGCTCAACGTCCAACCCGTAGTTTCAACCGTAAATCTGTTTCCCTTTTTGAGGAGAGTGATGCAGCTTCCCAGATCAGGTTCTGCCGGTGCCTTGTGTCTGCTTCTGAGTGCAGGTACGTTGGCCGTTGCCCAGAGCCCCGCCGTACCAGGTCCCGCTGCCCAAAGTCCGGCGTCACCTACCCCGACGCCGACGGATAGCACCAGCGGGACGCAGCAGCCCACCACGCAGGCCGCCAGTGGCACCGGCTCGGGCCAGGCGCAGACGGGGGCGACCCGCGTCCACGGCACGGTGGCGGACCCTGACGGCGCTGCCATCCCCGGCGCAACGATCACGTTTACCCCTAGCAAAGGTGCCGTGCGCAAGGTCACCTCGGGGGCTGATGGAAGTTACAGCGTGTCGCTGGTTCCGGGCACCTACGCTCTGCTGGTTTCGGAGCAGGGCTTCAGCACCTACTCCGTGCAAAACCTCAAAATCACTCCCGTGGCCAGCTTGACCGTGGACGCGAAGCTCCAGATCGGGCAGCAGGAAGTGGTCATCAACGTCGACGCGAACGCCGTCACGCTATCGGTCGACCCTGACGCGAACGCCAGTTCCACGGTGATCCAGGGCAAGGACCTCGACGCACTTTCCGACGACCCGGATGAGCTTTCAGATGAGCTCTCGGCGCTGGCAGGTCCTGCCGCCGGGCCCAATGGTGGTCAGATCTATGTGGATGGCTTTACCGGTGGTCAGCTGCCGCCGAAATCATCGATTCGCGAGATCCGCATCAATCAAAATCCGTTCTCGGCCGAGTACGACCGCATCGGCTACGGCCGGGTCGAGGTCTTCACCAAGCCCGGCACGGACACCTACCACGGCAATTTCCAGGTCAACGGCAACCCGTCGCAGTTCAACTCGCCGAACCCGATCAGCGGAGCGTACCAGCCGCCGTATCACACCATTTTCATGTTCGGCAGCCTCACGGGACCTCTCAGCAAGAGTGCGTCTTTTTCGGTAGGCGGCTCTCACCGTGACATCGAGGACAACGAGTTCAGTGACGCGACGATCGCTTCGCTGCCCGGATCGCCCGGCGTCCTTTGCCCGCCGAACACCCCTGGCTGCGTGGCGAACGCGACGCCAACGCAGATCTTCACGCATTACCCGCAGGTTCGCACAGATATCGCGCCACGCTTCGACTTTGCGTTGGGTGAGAAGAATGTGCTGACGGCGCGCTTTCAGTATGTGCAGAACGACGTCCTGAGTGCCGGCCTGGGGAGCTTCACGCTGCCCAGCGCAGCCTATAACTCCAACACGCGCAATGAAGAGCTGCAACTCAGCGACACGCAAACGTTCAGCCCTCGCCTGATCAACGAGACACGCTTTGAGTGGGAGCGCGATCGCTCTTCTGATTTCCCGCTGAATAACTCGCCACTGATCACCGTGCAGGGCACGCTGACCACCGGTGGCGCCTCCGTGCAGAACACCTCGGATCACCAGGATCACTTTGAGGTGCAGAACTACACCTCGCTTGCTCTGAAGAAGAACTTCATCCGCTTTGGCGGCCGGCTGCGCATCACACGCGAGGCGCAGTACGCTGCCGGCAACACCAACGGCAGCTTTACGTATGCGGATCTGACCTTCGATCCCACCAAGGAAACCACGGACAACAGCTACCTGACCGGTGTCCCGACGCAGTTCACCATCAGCCAGCTGAAGAGCACCAGCATCAACTACACCTATGAAGATCTCGGCATCTACGCCGAGGACGACTGGAAGCCGCTCACGAACCTGACGTTGAGCTACGGGCTCCGGTACGAGACACAGAACCACCTTCCCGGCGACCACCATGACTTTGCCCCAAGACTCTCCTTTGCTTATGGCATCGGCGGCGGCAAGAGTGCGCCGAAGACGGTGGTGCGTGGTGGATTCGGCATGTTTTATGACCGCTTCGGGACCAACTACATCCTGAACACGGTTCGTTACAACGGCACCTCGGAGATCCTGCTGTCGGACCAGGCACCGACCGCCGCTTGCAGTCCAAGCGCGATTGCCAACTGCATTGCAGAGGCTTCGGTCGGCGGCAGTTCTACCTACGTTGAAGCCAACGGCCAATACGAACCCGCGCTGCGCTCGCCCTACCTGATCACCGGTGCCGGTGGATTTGATCAGCAGCTTGGCCGGCACGGCACGTTGTCGGTGAACTACATCCACTCGCAGGGTGTGCACGAGCTTGCCGAGCAGAACATCTCCTGCCCGTACCCCTTTAACCCAAACGGCGGGACCTGCAGCCCGAACACGGTGACAAACCAGTACTTTTCCGAGGGCTACTTCAAGCAGGACCAGCTGTTCTTCAACGGCCGCGTCCAGACCTCGAAGCGGATTTCATTGTTCGGCTTCTATGGCCTGAACTTCGCCAAGGGTGACAGCTCCGGTGGGGCAAGTGCGCTCACGGTGCCCTATGACATCCAGGCTGACTTCGGCCGCACGAACTTCGATACGCGCCAGCGTCTGTTCCTTGGCGGATCGGTGACGCTGCCCTGGTTCATCCAGTTCAGCCCGTTTGCGATTGCGCAAAGCGGCAACCCGTACAACGTCACGCTCGGCACGGATCCACTGCAGGACAGCTACTTCAATGAGCGCCCGGATGTGGTGCCGATGAGCATGGCCAACGGATCGAGCATCCTTGCGATTCCTAGCTGTGGCTTAGCGTTTGCCGCACCAGGTGTTGTGCCCGGCGCGTCGGTGGCGCCCATCAACACCTGCACCGGGCCGAACGAGTTCACCTTCAACTTCCGTCTGACCAAGGCAATCGGCTTCGGTGAGAAGACCGCGAATCGCAACCAGGGCGGTGGCGGTCCCGGTGGGCCAGGTGGCCCCGGCGGTGGTGGGCGTGGCGGCGGCGGTCGTGGCGGTCCGGGCGGCGGCGGCTTTGGCGGCACCAGCACCGGCCGGCGCTACAGCGTCAACTTCGGTGTGAACGTGCAGAACCTGTTCAACAACACCGACCTGGCAAACCCGATCAGCAACCTGAGCTCAAAGCTCTTCGGGCAAAGCATCAACCTCGTCGGCGGCCCATATACCCAGCAGAGCGCGGTACGCCGGCTCTCGCTTCAGGCTTCCTTCAACTTCTAACCCTGCGGTCACTTTGAGAGCCCGAGCATAGAGCTTCCTCTACGCTCGGGTTCTTTGTTTGCGGGCGCTTTGGCCGGTTCGGGTTCAGCGCTGATGGCGGTCAACACAGGCGCTGTCTCCCCACTTGTGGCCGGTTCAGCCTGGGGGATGAAGGCGAAGTCGGTCTGTTGCGGTGTGTCCCTGGGCTCGGCGATCACGACGGTCTTTGCGTTCAGGAATTCGCGCATGCCCGCGGCCGAAAGCTCACGCCCATAGCCGGAGTTCTTGATGCCGCCGAAGGGAAGACGCGGATCGCTGGCCACGGGCCGATTAAAAAAGACAGCCCCAGCCTGAATCTCACGCGCAAACCGTTGCTGTTCGTCGGAATTGTTGGTCCAGCAACTGGCTCCCAGACCAAAGGGTGTGTCGTTCGCAACGTCGATGGCCTCGTCCAGCGAACCCACGCGGAACAGCAGGGCAAGCGGCCCAAAGGTCTCCTCGCTGTACACGCCACTTGAGCGAGGCACGTCGGCGATCACGGTCGGTTCAACGTAGAACGCGTCTCCTTCGATGCGCTTGCCGCCGGTGAGCAGGCGTCCCCCGGCAGCCACAGCGGAGTCAATCTGGCGCAGAATTTTCTCCACGGCTTCCGTGGTGGCAAGCGGACCGATTTCGGTGTCTTCCAGCGCTGGGTCGCCGACTTTGAGCCCCTGCATCTCCGCTACGAAGCCGCGCTCGAAGTCGTCGTAGATGTTTTCGTGCACGATGAAGCGCTTGGCCGCGATGCAGCTTTGGCCGTTGTTGATGCAGCGTGCCTGGACGGCGTTGGTGATCGCGGTTGCGAGGTCAGCCGAAGGCATGACAACGAACGGATCGGAGCCGCCAAGTTCAAGCACGCTCTTCTTCAGCAGGTAGCCGGCCTGTGCCGCGACGGCGCGCCCAGCGGCCTCGGAGCCCGTAACGGTGACCGCAGCGACACGCGGGTCGCCCAGCACGGATTCGATGTCTTTGGCTTCCATCAGCAACGACTGAAAGCTGCCGCGGGGAAAGCCCGCGCGGCGCACCAGGGCCTCAATGGCCAGCGCACACTGCGGGACGTTGGGTGCATGCTTCAGCAATGCGACGTTGCCGGCCATCAACGCGGGCGCGAGAAAACGGAACACCTGCCACAACGGAAAGTTCCACGGCATGATGGCCAGCAGAACACCCAGGGGATCCCAGCGGACGTAGCTCTGCGCGTGCTCCGTTTCCACGGTCTCCGGTTCAAGAATGCGGGCCGCGTTTTCGGCGTAATAGCGGCAGACGGAAGCACACTTGTCCACCTCAAGCCGCGCCGCTGTGATGGGCTTGCCCATCTCCGTGACGATGGTGATCGCCAGGTCTTCGCGATCGCTTTCCAGCAGCAGCGCAAGGCGGCGCATCCAGAAGCGGCGATGATCCAGAGACTCCGCCGCGTAGGTCTTGGCGGCAATGGCAGCAAGAGCCAGCTTGATGTCGACCGCAGCGGGCGTCAGGGGATCAAAGCGGCGCAGCACCTGGCCGGTCGCAGGGTTCAAGGACTGGATCATGAGGTCGTTCCGGGCTCCTGAGAACTTGCAGCCCAAGCACCGGAGGTACCAAGGCTGGTTCCTAGTCTACGCGCACCACGGTGACTTAAGTCTGCAGCGAAAGCCGGGCCAGCGCCTCGGCCAGAACCTCTACTCCCAGCGAGATCGCCTCGGGGGAGGCATACTCGTCAGGGCGATGCGAGACCCCGCCCTTGCACGGAATGAACAGCATGGCGACGGGCGCGATCTGCGCCATAAAGCTGGTGTCGTGGTAGGCCCGCGACACCATGTGCCGAGGGGTAATGTCCCTGGCTTCGCACATGTCATCGAGCACGCGGACGATCCCCGGGTCGCAAACGGCTGGCGCATCGGCGTTGATGGGCTCTTCGGTGATGTGGACACCGCGCCGGTCAGCGAGGGTCCGCACCTCACTGCGGATGGCGTTCATGACGGCTTCGCGTCGGGACGCATCGGTGTCGCGCACGTCGAGCATCAGCATCACGCGCGAGGGCACTGCATTCACCGCACCTGGGTACACCTCCACCTTGCCAACGGTGGCGACGGTATCGGCGGCGCCGCTTGTTGTGTTGGCTGCCAGGGCTGCGCGCTCCACGGCAAGAATCAGCTCCGCGGCGGCACACAGGGCGTCGCGCCGGTCCGGCATCAGAAGGGCACCGGCGTGCCCGCCGAAGCCTTCGATGGTGAACCGGTAGCTGGCCGGGCCCGCGATATGCGTGACGATGCCGAGAGCCTGCTCGTCGCGCTCCAAAAGTGGCCCCTGCTCAATGTGCAGCTCGACCCAGCTGGCGTAGTGGCCTGCTTGTAACCGCACTTGATCGAGAGCTCCGCTGAAGCCGGCGGCCTCGCGTGCTGTGCGCAGGGTGCCGCCCGAAGCGGCAGTGGGATCGGTCTCATGGAGCCGATCGGGAAGTGCATCGGCCACGGCCGGATCGAGCACGCCGCCCATCAGGCGTGACCCAAGGCAGCCAATGCCGAACCGTGTCGGCTCTTCGCTGGTAAACATGACCAGTTCCAGCGAGCGACGCGGTTCGAAGCCGCTCCCTTTCAACGCACGCAAAGCTTCCAACCCACCTAGCACGCCCACCGTGCCGTCGTACATGCCGGCGAAGGGGATCGCATCGATGTGCGACCCGGTGCCAACCGGTGGAAGCTGTGGCTCAGAGCCTCCCCAACGCACGAACGTGTTGCCGACGGCGTCCTCGCGCACGTTGAAGCCTGCAGCATGCGCCAGCCCTTTGAACCATTTGCGTGCCTGCAGATCGCGCGGTGTGAACACGATGCGCGTCACCGCGCGCTGCGGTTCGGGCAGCGATGGATCGGGGTTCGACTGGCAATCCGTCAAGGAAGCCAGATGGTCCAGCTCCGCCAATAGCCGGTCGCTTTGAATTCGCACCGTCATGCCAGCACGTGCCTGTTGAAGTCTTTGTAGATCAGGTATTTTGCGGGACGTTTGCCGACTGCAGCGAACCACTGCGGACAGAACGGCGCCATCCAGATGGCGTCACCTGCTTGCACCGGATGCCATTCGTCTCCCAGGCGATAAATGCCGCCGCCGTCCAACATCAGAAGGCCATGCTCCATCCAGTGCACCTCCATCTGGCTCAGCGAGGCGCCTGGCGCATACGTCATGGTGTTCACGGCGAAGTCGAAGGCAAAGGATGCGGGCAGCAGCGAGCGAACCTGCAGACCTTCGTCGCCGTTCAGCGGTGTGGCCGTGGCGTCGTCTTCATGACCGACTAGTACATCTGGATACGCGCTACTGACGATGGCTTTCGTGAGCGCTGGGTCGAGCGGAAGAAATGGCTTTTCCAGCATGAGGACTTGCGCGCTAGTGGTGGCGCCGAGCATATGCGGATGTTCAGTGGGCAGAAAGGCGAAGCTCCCCGGGCGCAACGCATGAGGCTCCGCCGAAGCAGGTTCGGTCAGCGTGAGTTCACCTTGAAGCACATACAGAAAGCGCTGCACCGGCCCGGCCTGCAGTGCGCCGCCGGCTTCGAGGTAAACAGTCGTCATCGCAAATGCCGCGCCCATCTGCGGCGCCACATGCACCACCGCCAAGCCGCTCGTTAACCCCGGCAGCGGAGTGCGCACAAACGCGTCTGGTGTGTGCAGCAGGTACTCGCGGCGGCTCGCACCGCGCGTCGATCCAAGGTGATGCATGGTGGAACCCATCCTAGGACATCTCCTGATCGCTTTTGCCTGAGAGATGCAGGTGCTGCACCAACTCCAGCACGGTCGCGAGCGCAGCCTCAACGTCGCGTTCCAGAACGGCCTCCTCTGGATGATGGCTCAAGCCTCCGGGCGAGCGCACAAAGAGCAGCGCTGTAGGCACATGCGGTGCCAGGATCATGGCATCATGTCCCGCACCGGAATACATGCGCTTGGTGCTGTACCCAGCGAGTTGCGCCGCGGCTTCAAGTCCTTCCGCAAGGGGCGCGCTGAGTGGAACGGCAGTTTGCTCCGAGAGCACCTTGACCTGTACGCGGACGCCGCGTGAAGCGCCGAGATGCTCTGCCTTTGTGAGCAAGCGGCCCACAGTGGCATGACGCGACTCGTCGTTCGGGTGACGCACATCCAGGCTCACGCGCACCTCGCCGGGAACCACGTTCACCGCGCCAGGGGAGACCTCCACGCGACCAACGGTCGCAACAAGCTGCTTATAGCCCGAGGCAAACCGGTCCACCTCGACAATCCACTGTGCGGCGACCACGAGAGGGTCGCGACGCAGTGGCATGGGCGTTGTGCCAGCGTGGTTTGCCTGGCCGGTGAAGGTGAGCTCCAGCCTGGATTGGCCGATGATGGTGTCCACGACGCCGAGCGGAAGGTTCTCACTTTCCAGCACCGGGCCTTGCTCGATGTGCACTTCAAGCGCAGCCCGCGTGTTAGGGCGCAGGCGACACGTTTGCGCGATGTTGTTCGGGTTAAGCCCGAAGCTCTCGATGGCCTGGGAAAGGCTGATCCCGGCTTGATCCACACGAGCTACATGCTCCGGGCCAAGCGCACCCACAGCCGCCAGCGAAGAGAGAAAAGGGAAGCCAAACCGCACACCTTCTTCTTCGCTGAAAGCGATCACCTCAAGGTGAAAGGGAAGCGGCTCGCCCGCAAGCTCTTCCACCACCGCAAGGCCAAGCAGGACACCGAGCGGGCCATCGAAAGCGCCCGCATTGGGCACCGTGTCAAGGTGCGAGAAGAGCACCAGCGTAGGCGCATCTTCACCGGCGTCAACAGCGGCCCGGCGCAGCCCCCGCAGGCTGCCCACATCGTCTACGTGCACTTCGAGGCCGGCCTGGCGCATCCACCAGCCGACCAGCGTGTGGGCGTCGCGTGTGGCGGGCGACAGATAGAGTCGCGTGATGGTTCCGGGTACATCTGTGACGCGCGCCAGCTCACGGCAGCGCGCGATCACACGGGCTGCACGGCTTGCACCGTTCTCGGTCGCTCGCATCAAGCTCGCCGCACCATCGCTTCAATGGTGCCGTGCGGTTCATCGGTGGGCACAAAGATGTGGTTGGGATTATCGCTGCCAATTCTTCCGAGATCTACCAGCAAATTGTGCTTATTGGGCATGCGCAGAAACACCTGGTCGATCAACGGCGTGTGTTGAAGAGCGCTCTCCGCCATGGCATACAACGTCTGCTGCACGCTCAACGATTCGTGTTGCGCGAAGGTGGTGATCATGCGCTCGCGCAGGTGGTGCCGCACCTTGTTGTAGTCAACGGCGTCGGACAGGACCGCGGCAGTGTAGCTCCATTCCGCGGTGACAGCCGTGCCGAAGAGGCGGTCCGTGGTCTCGGGCAGGGTGGTCAACTCATCGCGAATAAAGCCGACAAAGCCGGACTGCGCTGTCTTCAGCACGGTCATCTGGTCGAAGCCGCTTCGGAGGGAGAACGCCGCGCCCTGCACACGACTGACGTGCGTCGTTTGCCGCTCGTCTGAGCCCTTCATAAAGGCCGTGGGATAGGGTTCGCCCTTCACCGTGAGCCGCTTCCAAAGGTGCGACTCAATGAGGACCTCAGCCCCGGTCACCTGCGGATTGCGACTAAGCAGAAAATCGATCAACTCCTGCGCGAAGGCTTCCATGCTGTCGGCCTTGGATTGCCGCGCGAGGAAATAGACCGTGTTCTTCATCGTGTCTGTGGCGATGATGCGCGAGTTGTCGCCCTCGGTGAACACTTCTGCGAAGTCGCCGGTCAGCAGCACTTCGACCGTCCAATCGTCGAGATCGTGGTGCGTCTCATGCCGGGTGACGCGCATCAGCCGGATACGCGATTTGCCATAACGGTGAGCCGCGAGTTGCACGCCGGCTGATCTGCTGTTGGTCTGAGGTGCCGTGGTCTCTGCGTCCGCCATCGATATCAGCTCCCGCGATAGGTGGTGAAGCCGTTGGCTGCCAGCAGCAACGGGATATGGTGATGCTGCGTGGCGTCGTGAACCTGGAACACGATCTCAACGTAGGGATACAGCGACGCAACCTTCTGGGCTGCGAAGTACGGTGCCACTTCGAACCGGAGACGGTACACCGCAGCTGCGAATTCGTTGTTGCCCAGCAACGTTCGGCAACGGCCGTCGTCATCCGTCGTTCCGCGCCCGACCTCATGCCATTCGTCCGCTGCCTGCTGCAGAAGCACAAGCGAAATGTTGGCCGCGGGCCGGCCCAAGGCTGTATCCAGGATGTGTGTCGAAAGCCCCATGCTGTGCGACTACTTTACACGTCCTCGCAGCGCGCGGCAGGCCGTCCGAGCCACTTGCGTAAACGCAGTTGCGTGATGCGGCGCTGCTGCTCAGCGGCTTCCTGCAGTTCCGTCGCAGGATCGTTGTCCAAGCTGCCGTGCAGAATGGCCAGCATCTGCGCCGCGCTCTTGCCGGTGGCGCAGACCAGGAAAATGCGCCCGAAGCGCTCTTCGTACTGAAGGTTTGCCGCTACCAGGGCCGTCTGCACGGCAGCCTCATCGGATACGTCGCTCTGCTCGCCTGCACTCCAGGCCAGGCTCGTGCTCGAAGCAGCCTTTGCATGCCGCTCGCCGATGCGGGGATGGCTGTCGAAGGCTTCCTGCCACGCTTCAGGCGCCAGCCCCCACCAGGCGGCGTCGGCTGCCGCGAACAGCTCTTCCGGGCTTGCAAACGGACGTTGTTCGGTGACCCGTTGTGCCCAGGCATGCGAGCCGTTGCAGGGCAGCAGCTCCTGTTCGGCTGCTTCGGTTGAAGCGGAGTTCCATTGGGCGAGGATCTCGTTCATGCGTGGCTCGCTGTTGCACGGTTCCGTGCGTGTTCACGCCCCAGCGGATCGCCCTCGAACATGCCGTCGTGGAAGACACGTTGGCCGCGTACCCACGTGGTGCGCACGGCCCCTTGCACCGTCTCGCCAAGGTAGGGCGACACCGGATGCCGGTGCCAAAGAGTCTCCGCCTGCAGCGTGTACTCCGCTTGAGCATCGAAGGCAACAAGGCTCGCCAACATCCCTGCCGCGATCGATCCTGTTTCGTTTGTCAGCCCGGCCAGCTTCGCCGGTCGGGCACTCATCCATTGCGCAAGCTGGTGTAGCGAAAAGCCGCGCTGCACGCACTCTGTCCACATCACCGGAAGCGCTGCGGAGAGCGAGGCAATGCCGCCCCACGCCTCGTCAAAGCGTCCTGCCTCCGTGCCAGGTTCGGTAGCGTCCAGCCGCTTCATGTGCGGCGGGCAAGGGGAGTGATCGGTGGCAATCAGGTCAATCGTGCCGTCCCGCAACCCTCCCCAAAGCGCATCGCGGTTGGCGCGAGATCGAATTGGCGGCGCGCACTTGAACAACGTTGCTCCATCCGCAATGTCCTCCGCTGCGCAGTGGAGATAGTGAGGGCAGGTTTCCACCGTGACAGGCAAGCCCTCTTCCCACTTCGCCGCGCGCAGCATGGGCAACGCGTTCGCGGTAGACAAGTGAACGATGTGCAGCGAGAAGCGGTATTTGCGGCAAAGCTGCAGCAGCAATTCGATCGCCTGCAACTCCGCCGCGTCGGGCCGAGAGGCGAGATAGGTCCCGTACTTGCGCCAGTCCGCACCGCCTCGCTCCAGTTGCTCGAACGCGTGGTCGATGGGCCCGGCGAGCTCTGCGTGCACCAGCAGCGGCAGCCCGGTTCGTGCAATGTGCGGCAGGGCGAGTTCCAGATTGGCGACGTTGATCTCCGTAAAGCCGTCGCATCCCGGGTAGATCAGAAAGCATTTGAAGCCAGGGACGCCGGCGGCGGCCAGCGGCTCCAACGAGCCCTGGTTGCCGTCCACGGCGCCACCCCACAGCGCGTAGTCCACCCAGCACTGCCCTCGCGCGGCCTCGCGCTTCAGCGTCAGCGCGCTCACATCGGTCGTCTCTGGCAGGCAGTTTAGTGGCATGTCGACGATCGTCGTGAAGCCCCCTGCAGCGGCCGCGCGGGTGCCCGTCCAGAAACCCTCCCACTCGGTGCGGCCCGGCTCGTTGATGTGAGTGTGTACGTCGATGAGGCCGGGCAGCAGCGCGGTCTCACCAAGGTCCTCGATGGCGACATCGGCGCCCACCTCAGCCGGTGCAAGGACCGCCGCGATTCGTTCGCCGTCAATCACCACAACGGCATCGCGCTCTCCCTCGGGCGTAATCACATGGCGTGATCGCAGAGCATATACCATGATGCTGAGTATGACCGGACGCCCTGAGTTTATGCAGCAGGCAATTCAGCTTGCCACGGAAAATGTTGCCCATGGCCGCGGTGGGCCCTTCGGCGCGGTGGTCGTGAAAGACGGCAAGGTGATCGCCACGGGCGCCAACCAGGTCACCGCGACCAACGACCCCACCGCGCACGCCGAGGTCGTCGCCATCCGCAACGCCTGCCAGGCGCTCGGCACGTTTCAGCTGGTGGACTGCGACGTGTACACCAGCTGTGAGCCGTGTCCGATGTGCCTTGCCGCGCTTTATTGGTCGCGGTGCCGCGCGATCTATTACGGCAACGACGCAGCCGATGCCGCGCGCGCGGGGTTTGACGACAGTTTCCTCTATGAAGAGGTAAAAAAGCCTCTGCATGAGCGTTCTATCCCGATCGAGCGCATGCTCGCCGACGAAGCGCGCTCCAGCTTCGAAGCCTGGAAAACCAGCCCCTACCGAGTGGACTACTGATGACCGATCCCGTGCTTGCCAACGTCGGCCAGCAGCCGAAAGCCGAAACCAAGACGAAGACCAACGTCGCTCTGCTGGGCTTCGGCACAGTGGGCAGCAGCTTTGCCGAAGTACTTTCTGCGGCCAACCGGCCCGACATCCGCATCACGCACGTCTTCAACCGCGATGTGCTGCGCAAACGCAATCATGAGCGCGCGCGTTTTGTGCCCGGAGATGCCGTGTGGACGGAGAGCATGGTCGACATCCTGACCGCGCCCGATGTTGACGTTGTGGTCGAACTCACCGGCGGCGTTGGACCGGTGGAGGACTGGCTGATCTCCGCTCTGAGCCAGGGCAAACACGTCATCACCGCGAATAAACAGCTCATCGCGCAGCGCGGCCCGGCACTGTTTGCGACTGCACAAAAGCACGGTGTGCAACTGCTGCATGGTGCGGCGGTGGCCGGCGGCGTTCCGGTCATCCCGGGCATCACGCAGGGTATCTCCGGTGACCGTATCAACCGGCTTAGCGGCATCCTGAACGGAACGTGCAACTTCATCCTCAGCGCGATGGAGGCCGGTGCCGATTATCCCGAGATGATCGCCAAAGCGCAGAAGCTTGGCTATGCCGAAGCTGATCCATCCGCCGATGTGAATGGAGATGATGCGCGCGCCAAGCTGTGCATCCTTACGCGGCTTGCGCTTGAAGCCGAAATCGATCCGGCGAAGATTGCTGCGCAAACAATCTCGCGTGTAACGGCCGTTGATTTCGCTTATGCGCGGGAGTTGAACTGCACCATTCGGCAGGTGTCCCGGGCGACGCTGGACACACGCGCGGACCAACCCACGGTGCGCGCCCGCGTGGGGCCCATGCTGGTGCCGCGGTCCTCGCCTGTGGCGTGGTCGCACGGCACGCAAAACATGGTTGTCACCAGCGGACGGTTTGGGGGTGACGTGGTGTTCTCCGGCCACGGCGCCGGCGGTCATGCCACGGCTGTTGCCGTTCTTACCGATGTCCTCGCGGTTGCGGGGAACAGCTTCCCGGTGCAGATCAAGGCAACGCCGCACGAGGTTTCGGGCGACGTGTTCGCGCCGCACTTCCTGCGATTGGTCGTCGATGACAAGCCGGGCATCATCTCCGCCATCGCGGGCGCGCTGGCGAAGTTTCACGTCAACATCGACTCCATCGTGCAGCGCCGCGGCTACCCGGCGAACCGGCTGCCGTTCGTGGTCACAGTGGAACCGTGTCTGCGATCAATCGTTGAGGCCGCGGTTGCCGAAATGGCTGGGATGGATGCGCTTGTGGAGCCGCCGCTGGTGCTCGAGATCCTGGTGGTGGATGACCCGGAGAATGACGACTTCTAGGCTGAGGCTTGGGCGGGGATGGGCTGTGACGCCCATCCCCGCCCGGCTCAGTATTTCGGCAGCGACGAGTCGATCCTATCGGCCCACGCAGTAATCCCGCCGGCGAGGTTCTTGACGTTGGTATAACCCGCCGTCTGCAACTCCTGCGCCGCGCGCTGGCTGCGACCGCCGGTCTTGCAGTGCACCACGATCTCCTCCGCCTTGTTTGCTGGCAATTCGTTCAGCCGTTGACCGACTTGTCCGACGGGAATGAGCGGTGCGCCGATGTTGACGATGGCGTACTCGTGCGGCTCACGGACATCGAGAATGAAGGGCTTGTCGCCTTTATCCAGGCGCGCTTTCAGCTGCTCTACGGAGATCTGCGGGATGCCATCGACCACATTGGCACTCGCGTCCACGCTGCCATGCGAGCTTACCTCGAGCGGGCCGTTGCCGCTGGCCGGCACCACGCCGCAGAACTGGTCATAGTCGATCAGCTCCTTGATCTCGTGCGTTCCGCAGGCGGGGCACTCCGGATTTTTGCGCAGCTTTAGCGTGCGAAAGCTCATGCCCAGCGCGTCCACCAGCAGCAGGCGGCCGATGAGTGGCTCGCCGATGCCGAGGATCAGTTTGATGACCTCGGTAGCCTGGATCACGCCCACAAGGCCGGGCAGGATGCCCAGCACGCCACCTTCGGCGCATGAGGGCACAAGGCCCGGCGGCGGCGGCTCGGGGTATAGGCAGCGGTAGCAAGGGCCCTCTTCAGTGGCGAACACCGAGGCCTGCCCTTCAAAGCGGAAGATCGAGCCGTAGGCATTCGGCTTGCCGGTCAGAACGCAGGCGTCGTTGACCAGGTAGCGCGTCTGGAAGTTGTCGGTGCCGTCTGCGATGACGTCGTAGTCCTTGAAGATTTCGAGCGCGTTGGCACTGGTGAGCATCTCGTTGTGCTTCACAACGTTGACGTTCTTGTTCAGCCCTTTAAGCATCACTTCGGCGGAGTCGACCTTCAGCATGCCGACGGTGGACTGCGAGTGAATGATCTGCCGCTGCAGGTTGCTCTCGTCCACCACGTCGAAGTCGACAAGCCCGATCGTGCCCACGCCGGCGGCCGTCAGGTACAACGCCAGTGGAGCGCCCAGGCCGCCTGTGCCTACGCACAAAACTTTCGCGGCCTTCAGCTTTTGCTGGCCTTCCATGCCCACCTCGGGCAGGATCAGATGCCGCGAATAGCGGGCGATCTCTTCATTGCTGAGCTTGGGCAGTTGGGTCGACGTCTGTTCTTCAGTGGCGATCATGAGATCCCTTCCGGGGGCGTGAGAAGGCCTGCGGCCTTGGGCTGCCGCAGACGGGTACCTAGTGGATGCGCGGGAACGGGCGCCGATGCGCGAAGCGAGAAGCCTCTAGCGACAACAGCAACAGGCGGTGCAACAACCGCCGGCGATGGACGGGATGATCGTGATCTCAGCGGCGTCGGCCACGCCGGTATCTTCTTTTTCGGGGAGGTAGCGCACATCTTCGTCGTTGACATAGACATTGACGAAGGAGCGCAACTTGCCGTCGGGCGTGAACAGATGATTCTTCAGCGCGGGGTAAGCCTCAACCAGGCTCTGCAAGCCCGCGGCGACCGTTGTGCCGCCCACGTTCACGGTCTCCTGCTTGTCCGTGTACGCGCGCAGCGGTGTAGGGATGTGAATCTTCATGACTTGATTATCTCTCAGGTGCTTCGTTGGACTTACCGGAAGAACCACACAGTGGCGCAGTTGATCTGGCCCGGGTTTGCAGCGTGAAGATCGAATCGGACTAGCGGGACTCGACGGAGATGGTTTGCGGCAAGAACACCTTGTTGTCCTCGCCTGTGCCGCTCAGGAAAAAGCTGTTGGTGGCCTCGGCGCGTGGCGTTGCGCCTGTGCCGTCCACCGAGGTAATGACGTAGGCGCAGCCGTACCAGTGAGCTTCGGCCAGATCCGTGGATGAAGGAAAGGCCGGGTGGTCAGGGTGCGAGTGGTAGAAGCCCACGATGTCCAGACCGCGTGCGCGGCCTTCCCGCTGGGCGCGGATCAGGTCGATCGGCTCGATGTTGTAGCGATTGTGTGCGCTATCGAGGCGCGTGTTGCCGACGGGCAAAGCGTGCTGCACGGTGATGGCGGCCTCGTTGGCTGTGCCGAGCAGAATGCCGCAGCACTCGTGCGGGTAGGTCGCTTCGCCATGCACACGCAGACTGTCACGAATGGCTTCCGGCATCACCAGCACTACGTCGGCGGCCTTTTGTGGGTTGCGCTGCAGGTCGTAGTGCGCCGTGTCGTGAACACTGGTCATGCGTTCTGCCCTGCGTAGACCTCGCTGTCGACGGCATCGGCCGCGGCAGCTTCAGGCGTGGGTTCGCTCCAGAAACGCTCGCTCAGGTACTTATCGGCCGAGTCACACAGGATCGTGACGATAACGGCCTCCCGACCGGCCCTGGCCTCTTCTTCCGCAACGTCCAGGCATGAAGCCACGGCCGCAGCTGCGGAGATGCCAACCAGCAGTCCCTGCGACCGTGCCAGCCGCTTGCACATGGCGTAGGCGCGCTCCGTAGGCATCTCGATGTTGCGGTCCGCGAGGTGCTCCTCATAGATAGGCGGCACGATCGCGGTGGGCATGTGCTTCAAGCCTTCCAGGCCGTTGAAGGGCGAATCCGGCTGCATGGAGTAGCACTTGATTCCCGGGTTCAACTCGCGCAAACGGCGCGTGGTGCCCATAAACGTCCCGCTGGTGCCCAGCCCGGCGACAAAGTGCGTGATGCGGCCCTGGGTCTGCTCCCAGATCTCGTTGGCGGTGCCGTAGTAGTGCGAGCGCCAGTTGTTTTCGTTGCCGTACTGGTCGGCGTAGAAGTAGCGGTCCGGGTTCTCCGCGGCCATCTTGCGGGCCATCCGAATGGCGCCGTCGGAGCCGTCGGCCGGGTTGGTGTAGATGATCTCCGCGCCGTAGGCGTTGAGGATGTGTTTGCGCTCCGGGCTGACGTTGGACGGCATGCACAACGTGACAGGGAAGCCCTGTGCGGCGCCCAGCATCGCGTACGCGATTCCGGTGTTGCCGCTGGTCGCGTCCAGCAGCGTTTTGCCGGGCGTCAGCTGGCCCTTGCGCTGCGCGTCGCGCACAATGGCGGATGCGGCGCGATCTTTCACGCTGCCACCCGGGTTGGCCCACTCGGCTTTGCCCAGGATCTGAACCCCGGTGAGGTGCTCGGTCAGCCGCTCCAGCCGAATCAGCGGGGTGTTCCCCACGCGATCCAGCAGCGAGGTCCCAAGCTTCCCGCCTGCGGCGCTGTCCGCATGCTTTGCGGACGTTCCCTGTGCCAGGTCCGTCATGTCTGCAACCATTCCTTCCGTCCCCTCAGGCCAATCAAGTTTGAACCCGCGCGGGGCAGTGTGCGACAGTTTAGATGCGAGTGTAGCCCAGCCGCCGTCCGTCCTTCGGTCGCGCTGCCCGGGCAGCTTTGCCCGGAGCCTGACGCCTCTCATGCGCAACAAGATCAACAAGCAGACCCAAGAGCTGACCTTTGACGGGGTGCTGTCCACCCTCGGTAACGAAAGATTCGATGTTGCGCCGGCCTCCGGCGGTGCAAAGAGCGTCAGCGGCGCGCGCCGTGTGAGCAAGTACGGCTGTGCGGCCGAGATCGCCCCCGGGCCGGGCAAGGATGCGCCCACGCGGGTGCTGGCCAAGGCTGGCTGGATCCTGAACGGCGAGATTTCCCGCCTGGTCGACCACGGCTACCAGAAATTTCTGGAAACCTCGAAGTTGCGCATCCCGGCCACCGCTGAGCACCTGCGCTGCATCCAGCGATTTGACCAGGAGCTGCGCACCGCTATCGGCGCCATGAGCCTGTACAACGAGTCCATAGGCACCACCAGCAACGTGTACAACTATGACCGGCTCAAAGGCCGGGAAACGGTTTAGCGCGGGGTAGCGCTAACGTTTGCTCCCGCGGCTGCGTTGCCACTCGCGATAGGCGTCGCTTTTGCCCAGGCCGCGGGCTTTGGCGACCCGCTTCAGCGCGTCTTTTTCGCTTAAGCCCTCGCGTACGGCCGCCGCTACTTCTTCACTCAACGTGAGTTGCGCGGCGGGGCTGTCGGCCCTGTCGCTGTTCGCAGGCGTGCCGCCCTCCAGGAGCAGCACCATTTCTCCTCTGATGACATCCCGGGCTTTGAAGGCGGCCAGCAACTCGCCGGCAGTGCCACGGTGGAACTCTTCATGCAGCTTGGTGAGCTCGCGAGCCACAACAACCCGATGTGCCGGGCCGAAGACCTCCACAACATCGCCTAAGGCCTCAAGGATGCGGTGAGGGGTTTCGTAGAAGATGTGCGTAGTGCTCGGTTCGTCCATGAGTTCACGGCGTACGCCTTCGAGAAAGGTGCGCCGCTGACCGCTCTTGGACGGCAAAAAGCCGCCAAACGCAAAGCGCTCTGTCGGTAGCCCGCTTGCCACCAGGGCAGACACGACCGCGTTTGCACCGGGGACCGGAAAGACGTTTGCCCCTGCGCTGATCGCGGCCCGCACCAGCGCTTCTCCAGGATCCGCGATCCCCGGCATCCCTGCATCGCTGACCACCGCGATGCGCGCACCTTCACGCAGTGCGTCCACCAACTCTGAGGCGCGGCCGTGCTCGTTGTGCAGATGGTAGCTGACCAGCGGCTTCTTAATCCCGAAGTGGTTCAGCAGCTTTTGCGTTTGCCGGGTGTCCTCGCAGGCAATGCGGTCGACCGACCGCAGCACTCGTAGGGCACGCAGCGTGATGTCTTCCAGGTTCCCGATTGGCGTGCCTACGATGTATAGGCCCGGCGCCAGGGGCCGTTCACTGCCGCCTCGTTCCGGCGGTGTCTCAGGTGTTGCTTCCTCGTCAAAGCCCGGCTCACTCACGCGTCGCGTTCCACCGTTGCTGCCCGGGCAATCTGTAATTGCCCCACGGCGCGCTCCAGGCTGGCCGGCGTCAGAATGCCCACCATGGCGCCATCTTCTACGACCGGGATAAACTCACCGGCGCCCATGGCAGTGGCGCGTCGCAGGGCATCGCCAATCTTTTCGTTCGGAACGGCGGCATGCAGCGAGCGCGTCATGGCGCCTTGCAAAAAGCCGTCGCCCTCCAGCCTTAAGCGTGTGGTGAGTGTGGCGCGGGAGATCCAGCCAACCAACCGTTCACCACGAAGAACAGGGAAGATTTCCTGAACGGTGTGGGCACTTTGGCGCAAGGCATCGCGCAGCGTGCTCGACGCACTCAACGGCTTGTACTCCGTCAGCATGACGTCGCGTACGTCCACGGACATCGCTTCCGCGGAACCCATGTTGGTCACGCGGTTCAACGAGCTTGTGAGCAGCAAGGTGAGTCCGAGCAGTACGGGCCACAACAGCCCAAACGCAATCCCGGAAACCACGAAGGCCAGAGCCAGGGCGGTACCCACGCCAAAGGCCGGCCGTTGCTTGAAGGCGCCGGTGATCCCGCCAGTTGCAGGCTGTTGTGGCTTTGGCGGTTGCGCGCCCACCATTTTGCGTGTGGGCAGGGCAGCAGAAGGCAGCAGATTCACCACGCCTACCAGCACCTGCAGCCACACCGCACTGCGAAGGATATGGCCGATCGCGATCCACGGCTGGCTAAGCAAACGCACATGCGGATCGATCCCATAGCAGGAGCCCAACAGCAGAAGCGCTACCAGGACGTTGGCTGAAGACCCGACCGCGGTGATGATGCGTGTGTTTCGGGCGGGCAGGCCGCCCTGCTTGGGTGCCAGCGCCATGACGCCGCCTACGGGCAGCAGATACAACGCACGCAGCGGCATACCGAAGTAGGCTGCGGTGATCGCACGTGCGGCTTCACGCACCAGCACAGCCGCACACAACGCAAGCCACAACGCGATGCCGCGGAGCACGCTGCCGGTAGCCACAGCAGAGTACCCGGCCGCTAAAGCGAGCAGCAGAAACAGCGAGATGTGCACCCGTACATGCACACCGAACCAGCGTCCGGCCGGAAGTGAAAATTGAAGCACATCTCGATTGTAGGGTGCAGCCGTCAACAGGTCTGACACGCTATGCTCAAAAAGCGCAGATGCGGGTGATTGCAGGCGAGTTTCGGTCCCGTTCCCTGACCGCACCACGCGGGATGAACACCCGTCCCACAAGCGACCGGCTACGGGAAACGCTGTTCAATGTGCTCGGCCCGCGTGTGCAGGGAGCGCGCTTTGCGGATCTGTATGCAGGGTCTGGCGCGGTAGGCATTGAAGCCCTGAGCCGTGGCGCGGCGCACAGCGTTTTTGTGGAGCAGGCGCCCGCCGCGCTTGCGGCTTTGCGCAACAACCTGGCGCACTTGGGCATCACTGACCGAGCGACGGTGTCAGCGCAAGCAGTAATCAAGGCTTTGGCGAAGAGTTCAGGAAAGCCGTTCGATCTCGCGTTCCTTGATCCGCCGTATGAAGCGGCTGCGGAGTACAGCCTCGCCTTGAACTTCCTTGCGGAGCAACATGAAGGGCTGCTTGCTCCCGGTGCCGTGGTGATCGCGGAACATGCCAAGCGGCATCCGCTTGCCGAGCGCTACGGCTCACTGGAGCGCACCCGCGTGCTGCAGCAGGGCGATGCCGCATTGAGCTTCTTTGCTGTGCGACCGGACGATCCGGGCGCGGCGCCGGTCTAGTTTTATCCTGTGGGCAGGAGACGCTGCTGCTTGCTCTTCAAGTCTGCCAGCAGTTGCTCCACACGCTCGTCTTTCTCTAACGCTGCAAAGCGATCATCGAGCGAAGCGGCGTCAACTGCGGCTTGCGCCTTTGCATCGGTCGCGTCCACACGGTTCTTCACACGGTCGAGCGTCTGGATGGGATCTCCGGCTGCGGTGCCGTTCTCTGTTGTCGTTGCGCGTGTTTCCCCTGCCCTGGCTAGCATGCGTGCGCGGCGGTGTTGCGCGATCAGCACCTCACAACGGGCCTTTGTCTCGACGAGCTTGCCCTGCAGGTTGGTGTACGTTGCCCGGAGCGCCTCCGCTTCAGCAGCCTGATCCGTAACCTGCGCGCGAAAGGCGTGGAGTGTGGCTTCATGGTTCAACGCGCGCTCCAGCGCTGCGCGCGCCAGGTCATCCTCGCCCTTGCTGACAGCAAGCTCGGCCTTGCGGTGCCAGTTGGCTGCGGTCTGCTCCTGTTCCGCGGCCTTCTTCTCCAGCAGGTGTTGATCCGCCAGTGCAATCGCAACCTGTGTCTTTACCTGGAGCAGCTGGTTTTCCATGTCCAGCACAAGCTGTCGCAACATCCTTTCAGGATCTTCCGCGCGTTCGAGGAGGTCGTTCAAATTCGCGCGAAGAAGAGTAGCTACGCGTTCCATGAGAGCCATGATGGTGGTCCTTTCTCAAGCTGCCTTGGATCAGCAGCCGGCGGGCCAGTCCGGTTCAGGAGACAGGCCCCAAGATGTGCTTCATCGGCCTTGCGCGACCGGTGCCCATTCCTGCCTGATCGCCGCAGGAAGTGGGCACCTTCGCTTAGTTCGCCTTCGGCGGTACGCCGTCGATGGTTTTGGAGGGATGTGCGGCGGCGCCATCCTGGCGTGGAGCCATGCCTGCGACGTTGCTCATCAGGTCGCTCATCTTCATGCCGCTCAGAGCCTCAAATAATGCAGGCACCTGCGCAGCGATCTTGGTGAGATCGCCGGTGAGTTTGTTGGCTCCGACGCTGTCGCCGTCGCCGGTGGAGATGATGGTCACCTTGTCGACCTTGCTGAGTGGCTCGGCCATGGCGCGAACCACATCGGCCATGTTGGTGATCAGCTTGTCGACGACAGCCGCCTGCGTCCACTCCTGGTAGGCTTCGGCCTTCACGTTCATTGCTTTGGCTTCGGCTTCACCCTTCTGGAAGATGATCGAAGCTTCGGCTTCGCCTTGCGTACGAATGGCTTGCGCCTTGCCTTCCGCTTCGGCGATCAATCGCGCGCGCTCAGCACCGGCCATGTTTTCGATGCGCTTTCTCTCGATCTCTGAACGCTTCAACACGGTCGCGATCAGCTCGCGTTCATTGCGCTGGATCTCGGCTTCCTGCACCTTGACTTGCGCTTCTTTTTCGACCTGCTGCACCTTGACCTGCTCCGCGATCACCTTCTGCTGCATCACGTTGGTCTGCAGTTCATAAGCCTTGTCGGCCTGCGCCTGCTGGCGCCGGCTTTGCTCCTCAAACGTCGCCTTCTGAATGTCAAGATCGCGTTGCGCTTCCGCCTGCTTGGCCAGCGACATGGTTTCTGCGAGCACACGCTCCTGGTCGGCTGCGGCTTTCGCGACTGCCGCTTCGCGCAACGCAATCGCGCGGCGGATCGCTGTGTCGCGCTCGGCTTCCGCAGAGGCGATTTCAGCATCGCGACGAATGCGCGCTACGTCCGGCCGGCCCATGTTGGTGATGTATTCGTTCTTGTCGCGGACCTCTTTGATCGTGAAGCTGACCACTTCAAGGCCCATCTTGCTTAGGTCGTCAGAGCAGGTGGCGCGCATGCGTTCGCCGACCATTTCGGGTTCTTTGACGATCTGCTCCACGGTGAGCTGGCCGATGATGCCGCGTAGATGACCTTCCATCACAAGGCGAATCAGGCCTTCGCGCTCGGACGGCGACTTGCTGAGGAACTGCTCGGCCGAGGTCATGATGGATTCGGCATCGGAGCGCACTTTGATCTGCGCGACGGCTTCAACTGTCACGGCGACGCCCTGTTTCGTGTACAGGTCCTGCTGCGGCGCGACGTCGAAGCTCATCAGCTCCAGCGACAACAGCCGGGCGTGCTCAAACATGGGGAAAATAAAGGTGCCGTGTCCCTTGACGACGCGCTGCCCGCGCATGCCGTAGACGATCAATGCCTCGTTCGGTCCGGCTTTGCGGAAGAGCCGGGCCAGTGTGCCCATAAGAACAAGGGTGACCAGAACAACTAAACCAACAACGACAATGATTTCGTTATGCACCATGGACTCCTCTCTCCAAAGAGGGGTTCCTGCAGATGAGCTTGTGAGTGCCGCGCCCATGGAAGACCGCACCGCTGAGATCAGGTGCGGCAGGAAAGCTTTAGGAACCCAGGTCGCCGTTGTGAGCCAGCGACGCGTCGTCGCCCATTAGCGTGTGTTGCAGCTCGTCCCAGCGCCGCACATAGCCGATGCCTCGCTGATACCGGAGCACAACAACTTCGGCATTGCGATCGATGGGCGCGCCGTCCTCGGAACAGACCGGCATGGATCGCCGGGCGCCGTTCTGGGAGTAGAGCATCTCGCCCACCCCGTTGCGCGGCACCGCAGCGCTGACGCGTCCGAGGACACCGACCATGGGAGTGTCGGCGGGCTCCAGCGTGCGCTCCCGCGGCAGCAGCACCTTGGTCATAAACCAGAACACCAGCCCGGCACCGGCGAATCCGCTCAGTGCGGACAGCCCAAGCACGATGAGCCACACGAACACGCCCCCGTGCGAAAGCAGGTAGCCTGTTCCGCCGAACCAGCACAGAAAGGCAACAATGGTGAACCCATTCAGCGGGGACATCTGCCCGGGGCCGTGGCTATGCGCGCCGGCTTTGCTGAGCAGATGTCCGTGACCGCCGACATGCCACTGGCCGAAGTGCAGATGGAGGAATCCTCCGGCAAAGGCGAGCGTGCTGAGGACCAGGCCCACGCCAAAGCAGGTGAGGTAAACGGCAGTCCAATCGAAATGAGCAGGGGAGAGAATCATTGGCGGCCTCCAACGGAGGAAGATGCTGTGGCAGTACCGGCCGGCAGAACCTGCGCAGGGGAGTTCATGTCAGTGGTGGCAGGTGCGTCGTCCGGGCGAAGCAAGGCTAACAGACGTTCCGCCAGGCGCGGCGTTTCCAGAATGCTTTCCAGCAGAAGCAGGCAGCGACGCGAATCCTCGTGCTTGGCGACTTCAAGCAGAGCGCGGCAAAGCTCCGGGTCGCGGCGGCGAAAGCGCTCCGCCCCGCCAATCAGCCAGGAGTCGAGATGATCCTCCTGCAGTCGCGCGTCGGAAAGCAGCTCCGCGTGGTAGCCCTCGGGATCTTCCACCAGGTAGCCCGGATGCACTTTGAAGAATTTGGCCAGCAAGAGGCGTGTCGTGTTGGTGAGGTGGGGCCGGGCGCCAGATTCGATTTGGCTGAGGTAGCTCTGCGACAGGGACTCGCCTAGCTCATCTGCCAGGGCACGAACCAACTCGCCCTGAGTCATGGCGCGCCCCAGGCCACGAAGACTGCCCTCCACTTCGCGGAGGTAACGGAGTTTGTCAGAGAGCTTCATGGATCTATTGCAATCTGTGATGATGTTATTGCGATCTGCGATGTTTGTCAACGCAGACAGTGCGGAACGAAAAAGCACCAAGATTATTGGCTGGCGGCATCCCTCGTCGCGAGATGCGGTGAACCGTTGGCTGCCTGGGACTCGGATGCCTCCGGCTCCCATACGGTCCCGAGGAGGCTATACATGTAGCGAACGGATTCCGTCAGGGGTGTCGCCTCCAGAGGCTGGCCTTTCTTCTGGGGAAGCTTCCAGAGGGCGATGGGCGCGGCATTCAGGTTGAACCCTGCGTCGTGCATCAGGAAGAGTGTTTCCCGGCTGCTCTGTTCCAGGAGGCGGCGGTCCAGCCTGGCCTTGACATTGTGGTTACTCACCAGTGCGGCCACAGACAGGCCGGGAATCACGGCGCCCGCCGCGTCGCCCACGATGGTGGTCGCCGTCATTAGGTGTTTCGTAGGCTGAGCCCGTAGTTCCTGCTTTTGCAGCACGTCGGCGATTGCCATGCCAAGCACTGCGGCAAGCTGATCGTCCGTGGACAGGATTGGTGGGACGTTTTTGGAAACGAGGATGATGCCGCTGGCGAGCGAGTAGAACGCGTACCTGGACTCATCGACCAGTTGAAAGCGGAAATCGATTTTCGATGGGTCGCTGGCGGGCAGGGCACGCTGGTACTCCGGGATCAAGCGCTGACCGACGGCATCGACCCGCGCCTGCATATCGGGGTCGCTGTAGGCAGGGATACGCGTTCGGTCCTGCCCAAAGAAGAACTCGCCGACACCGTTCTGGCGGTCGCCTTCTGCTACCGCGGCGGGGTCGAATTCCTGTTTGCTGCGGAGCTTGTCTTCCGCGTCGGAGATCACATTCGGACCAATTTCGGCTGCATCAACGCGAACGGTGCCGTTCGGATGCAAGAGTCCGCGGTACTCGATCCACTGATTGGTGGTGATGTGCTCCAGGCCGGGGGTCAGTGTGCTCTCGTACGTAATTCTGCTCGACGCTGTCAGTTGCAGCACATAGCCGTCGGCGCGCACAGTTGCCCCTTGTTTGTCCGCGTGGAGGAGCTTGTCAACCAGGGCTGACCCTTCAACCCTGACGTCCACTGGAGTGATGACACGAACGCGGTCAGCAGCGACAAGTCGCTTCTTCTCGGACAAGACTCCGTCCACAAGAACGGTCTCCCCCAAGTGGTGCTGCGGGCACTCTCGTGAGCCGCTGGCGACGGTCGCGGTACCGTGTTGCGACAGCGTTTGGTTCGGCGTGCAGAGTACGCGGTAGCCGTCGACCTGGAAGTTTGCGGGGGTGCCTGCGTCGGTGACGACCCCCGTGAGGACGGGATCTTCCGCGACGAGGGGGGCCGCCCCACACAGGAGCAGGCTAACGAGGGCGAGGGCAAGACGCTGCATAGAGTGAGAGGCAAGCGCAGGCTAGCAGATTGGCCTCGCCGGTGCCACATCACTTTAGTGCAGGTTACGCACGTTATGTAGCGTTTCTGGTCGCGGTGACTTCCAGGTACTCATTGCGAATCAGGGTGTGGTGGTCCGGGTCAGTCGCCACGTTGGCACCTGCCCAGAGCGCCTCAAGGTCAGTCGCAAAGGCGGCTTTACCTGCGTCCTCCAGGCGGTTGAACGCAACCTGGGTCGGGCCGAAGTACTGGCGGAAAAACGACACGGCTCCGGCCGGGTTTGTGGGCAGGTCGAAGAGGATGGGCACCCGACGGGTGCTGAGGTCGTGAAAGTCGGCTGCGAGCCGTTCCCGCACCGTCCGTTCGTCACCCCAAAGCACAGGAGGCGGGATGCCGGGCGGTCCTGGGGCATGTTTGCCGCCCACCCGGAACATGGCCCCGGAGAAGCTTTCGGGATTCCAGTTCGCCATGGCTAATGAGCCGCCGGGGCGCAGAACACGCGCGAGTTCGCGCGCCACAAACTCCGGGCGAGGGGCAAACATCGCACCGAACATGGTGACGACGGCGTCGAAGCTCTGGTCAGGGTAGGGCAGCTGTTCGGCGTCGCCCTCGTCGAAGGTGGCGGTCAGGTGCTCGGCAGCCGCGCGCTCGCGGGCCTGGACGAGCAGGTTGGCGGCGATATCGACCCCGGTGACCTGGCAGCCGGTGCGTGCCAGCGGGATTGCCAGGTTGCCGGTGCCGCACGCGACATCCAGCACACGGGTACCTGCGGGAAGCGCAAGCCGCTCGACAAAGGCTTCCGCGCCGCCGGAGATGGTCTTGGCGACCTGGCCGAAGTCGCCGGCCATCCACGCAGCGCGCATCGAGGACTTGATCTGATCGATAGGGAGCCCGGAGGTGCTGGTCATCGTTCTTCCTCCGAGGAGAAGGTCGACTTCAGCGTGGTCTACTCAGGTTCAAAGGTCAAGCGGATGCGGTCTAACGACGACCGCGCGGCAGTCCATAAACACACGGGAAGAATTTCGGCCGCGCTACGAGCCCGAGGGGTTCGGGTTGCCGGAGGAACCCAGGTCAGCCATCGTGGAGCGCAGGTACTTGTGCGGGTTGACCGCAGTGCCACGGACCTGGACCTCGTAGTGCAGGTGCGGTCCCGTGACACGGCCGGTGTGCCCGACAAAGCCGATTACCTCGCCTTTCACAACCTGCTGCCCGGCAGTGACATTGAAGCCCTGCAGGTGGCCGTAGACGGTGGTGATGCCGTTCCCGTGGTCGATCTCGATCTCATTGCCGTAGCCGGTGCCGAGACCTGCCTTGATCACGCGGCCAGCCGCCGGTGCGTGCACGGGCGTGCCGTTAGGTGAGCCGATGTCGATGCCTTTGTGGAACTCACCCGTGCCGAAACCCAGTACAGGGTCTTCGCGCTGCCCAAAGCCTGAGTTGATGGGACCGAGGATGGGCCACATGTCCGGGACGTTGGACCCTGAAAGCGCCGGCCCGAGGTCAAGCCCGCCGGCGAGTTCGCCCAGCGCGCCACGAATGCCAAGATTCGGGTTTAGCGGCTGCGATGGGGGCGCGATGCCCTCTTGCGCCGTGGTGCGCAGGGCATAGAAGGTGTCCAGCGACTTGTAATAGCTTTCGTCGTTGAAGGCTGTTTCGTCCTTCAGCGGAGCCTTGGCGGCGCCGCTGGCGGCAGCCGTGTCGTTTTTGCCGGTCCGCAGGGCATGCCCGTGCGCAAACGTGAGCTTGCCCGCGGTGAGGCCATAGATGGCGGAGACTTCCGTCGCAAGCGAGCCCAGGCTGGCGGCCTGCACGTCGCGCTCATGGGCAGTTTTTGCCAGCTTGGCGTAGTCGTTGCGACTCAGGGCCAGTTCGTTGCGCAGCCGGTTTGTGGTTTCGGCCTTGGCGAGCATGCGCCCGTACGACCCCGCGAGCCCGGCCATGGTGAACAGGCCGACCAGCGCCGAGGCGAGGAACACGTACACGTAACGCATCGGAACGGACACACGATCGGTGTCGCCGTTTTCCGATCTCGTGACATAAACGATGTAGCGTTTGCGCATGCGGTAGGTCTTGGCCCGGTTCCTGTCCTGTGAATGGACGGCGAGTGGCGATGAGATGTTTCCCGCCCAGGGAGCCGGGCATTGGCCTTCCACACGGAACCCGCGCAAAAGGTATCTCCATGGTAACGTAGCTACTTAGCTTCGCCAAGGAACGATCGGCCCGGTGCGGCTGCCTGCTGACCCCGGATGCGGGCGGCTATGCTGGAAGGCATGGCCCGGAAGCGAGCGGCACAGGACAAAAGCGGTGCTGCGCAGAGCGGCGAACTCGCCATTATTGAGCGCATCCGTCGCAAAGCCTCGGCCTCGGCAGGGAAGAGCCGTGAACTTCGGCTCGGCATCGGCGATGACTGTGCAATTCTGCGGCCCCGGGCGGGCGAAGAGATTGTTGTCACAACCGACTTCTCGTTAGAGGGACGGCATTTTCGCCGCGATTGGCACAGCCCTGAGTCCGTGGGGCACCGTACGCTGGCACGCGGTCTGAGCGATCTGGCCGCCATGGGCGCGCGGCCCGTCGCGGCGTTTCTGTCGCTGGCGCTTCCACGGGTGGTGGCAAACGATGTGGCGTGGCTGGACGGCTTCTTCGATGGACTGCTGGCGCTGGCGCAGCGGGTGGGGGTGCCGCTTGCCGGCGGAGACACGTCGGAGTCACCCACCGACCACATCTTGGCGGACATTACGCTGCTCGGATCGGTGCCGCGCGGCCGGGCGCTGCGGCGTGCGGGGGCGTGCGCCGGCGACCGCCTGTTTGTGACTGGTGCGCTGGGCGGTGCCGCTGTGGAGCTTGCGTCGCTTACGCGGGCAAAGCGGAAGAGATCAGCTACGGGACCGCCAGACAGCGAACTCCATCCGCATCTCTTTCCGCAGCCGAGGCTCGGTGTGGGGGCTGCCCTGGTGCGACGCGGCCTGGCGTCGGCGGCGATGGACCTGAGCGATGGTTTGTCCACCGATCTGCGGCACATGTGCGAGGCTTCCGGGGTGGCGGCCGAGGTCGATGCTGACCGCTTGCCCATGCACTCGCTCCTGGCAAGCAGCGAGCCGGGGGAAAAGCTGAAGGCAGCTTTACATGGAGGCGAAGATTACGAACTGCTGTTTACGGCCCGTGCAGGGGCCAGGCTGCCACGCCGTGTGGCGGGCGTTGCTGTGACGGAGATTGGCAGGGTGGTGCCGCGGCGTGCCGGACGTCCGATCGTCACGCTTGTGGACGCTCAAGGCCGTGCCTCGGCGCTGCGATCTGAGGGATGGGAGCACCTGCGATGACCTCTGCCAATCCAGTGCCCGACCCGCTCGGCGCCTTTCCGAAGACGTGGACCGTGCAGGTTTTGCGAGGCGCGCCGCTGATCGCACCCGCGCGGCAGTTCGTGTTTCCCATGCATGTTCCGGGTGAGGAAGACGCGTTGAACCGCGGGGCCCTGTTCCTGGAGGTTCGGCCTGCACGCGGCGGCAGCTTTCTAGCCACCTGTGCGCTCGGTTTTCATGACCCGGCGCTGCCCACCGGCGTCTGGCCGTCGCCCTCGCCCGATCACCTGCTTGCGGTCGCCGGTGGCTATGCCTATCGCGTGGACACGTTGCGGCCTGAGAACACTACGCTCATGGAGCAACGGCCCGTCACAGCTGTCTTCCCTGCTGCGGAGGCCAAGCTTGTGCTGCTGGCCGGCTTCCACGATGTGCTCGCGCTGGGTGCCGATGGCGTGCTGTGGCGCTCTGCGCGCTTGAGTTGGGAAGGCGTTACCTTGACGGGCGTTGCCGACGGGCTGCTGCATGGGCTGGGCTGGGATATGTTTGCCGACGCCGAAGTGCCCTTCACCGTCGACCTGGGAACGGGCGCCCACACCGGCGGAGGATACCGGCGCTAAGGTTCATGCGCTGGCAGATCACTACGGCTTTTGCTGCTGGCGCGCTTCGCGGAAGGCCGTATGGAAGCTGTTGATGCAGGTGGAGCCGGCCTTCGCCTTGGAGTCCTCGGTGGTCGTCGAGTAGAACGGCTTGTCGCCGTCTTTCAACGAGACCGTCATGTGGATCGAGGACGAAAAGGACATCGAGTAGTTGTAGCTTGTGTCCTTGCTGTTCGGGTCCTGCGTCTGCGAGTCGTGCCCTTCGTGTTGGCGGTTCTTCTCGAAGCGAATGGTGACGTCGGCAAGTTGTGGGTCATCGATGACTTTGAACTGGCCCCACGCCTGCAGTGCATCAGCTGCGCCCTTTTCTACGCCGGGCGTGTGGGTGTCGTTGACGATCGCAACGGTTTTCGCCGCGAAGATAGTCTCGGGAAAAGCGCCTTTTCCCGTTTGCGCTCCCGCAGCTACGCTTGCCAGGCTGCACACCACTGCCGCGCGAATCCAGACGCTCTTCATCGCTGACTCCTCCAATGTTTTTTGAGGAGAGCGTAGCAGCGAAAATTCTGTGTGAAAAGCCCTTTGTTGGAGGCCCAAGACGGCGCTACCTGGACGTCAGCTTTGTCTGCACGGTGCAGTTTGCGAGGTGGAAATCAAAGTTTGCCGGGCCGACGGTGACGATCAACTCCGAAGGGATCTGGAAGCCGGAGACCGGGGCGTAATTCAGCTTCATCAGCACTTCGGTGACGTCTGGCCTGGGCGGCTGGCGGTAGATGCTGCGGATAGACGAAACGAGCAGGCCTTGCGGTGTGGGCGTGAAGCCAGGCTTCACGGTGCTATCCAGCGACGGGGTGGTGACATGTACGGATTGCAACAGGAGCTTGTCGTCGTACTGCTCTTCGGCGAGTCCAGGGCCGACCTGGGCGGAGACATGGTACCCCGTGGCATTCCGGTCAACAACCGACTTCGTGTCGAGCGTGACCATGTCGCCAGTGACGAAGCCGTTCCAGGACTGGAAGAAGCCGGACCACATCTGCTGAAAGCCATCGCGAACCTTGGTGACTGAGTCTTCCGTGCCGTCGGGTGGAGGTGTTGGAGCGACCCAGTGCACTTCACCGCCGCCCCGCAGCTTGTCGTCGACGCTTAGCTGGACAGTGCGGAAGTAGTTCAGCCGTGCATCATCGTCGGCAACCGGCTGATTGCTGGCCTTTTGGATAAACGTCTTCCAATCGAAATTGATCTCGCAATGGAAGCTCTCGAGGCCGCTGTCCACGGGCGTGTAATACAGCGCCCGGGCCTTGCTGACCGCCACCGACGGCACTGGCCCAGGTGTCTGGGCGAGGAGCACTGGGACCGGCAGAGCCAGGGAGAGAAGCACATTGTGGGCGAGAAAACAGCGGCGAAAGGGCATGCGCCCTCATGCTACCGCACCCGCCCGTAACAGCACGTGCAACGTACCTAGTGCGAAGTTGTGGCGAGGTCGTGCGCTTGCTTTGTGAGTTCCGCGAAGCCAGCTGGGGTGAAGGTCGCGTGCGTGGACCAGCGCACCTTGCCGGACCTGTCGACCAGCAGGACATAGGCCGCTTCGGGCTGATCGTTAGCGTACCCCGCTACCTGCTTCCAGGCGTCCTCCTGCCCGGTGAGCGGGAGGAAGTTGGGCTTGAGCACGTCAGGGACATCGTGCTTCACGGCCCGCAGCACCATGGGGCGCACGAAGCCAGGCACCTCGGCAAGCATGGCCATGTCGTAGAAGCCGATGTGTCCTGGCTGGGCAAGCTGTTGGCGGACGGGCTTCTCCCAGGCCGTTGTGGCATTGGCGGAGTGCCTGCCAAATCCGACGATCAGCACCGTTGCCGGGTTGGAAAGGTCCTGCGGCAGGGTGACGTTGTGCCCGTCCAACGCCGTGGCCTGTGTGACGGGAATAGCCTGCGCCTGCACACTCGATGCGAGCAGCAATGCGCACACCATAGCCCCCGCGCTCACCCATGTCCCGGATGAGCGCGTTCTCCACTTTGAGCTTTGTCGGAGAAGACTAGCGGCCATTCGTCCCTGCACCGGACTGCCCCGTGTAGCTGACGTGCCAGACGCTGCGGGAGCCATCGTCTGTGACAAAGAGCGAGCCATCCGGCGCCACGGCCACACCTACGGGCCGTCCCCAGACCTGGCCATCCTTGGTCACAAAGCCATCGAGGAAATCGTCATACTCGCCCGTCGCCTTGCCGCCCTGCATGGGGATGAAAATGACGTTGTAGCCGGCGCGGTTCTTGCGATTCCAGGAGCCATGCTCCGCGGCGAAGGCACCGCCGTTGAACTGTGCCGGGAAGTTCTCCTTGTGATCGGGGTAGAACGCCATCTCGAGTGAAGCCATGTGGGGCTGCACAAGAACATCCGGCGTGCGGACCTTGGACGCAATATCTTCGTGCTTGCAGCTGGCGGCCTGCCCGGGGTCGAGCGGGGCTTTCAGCTGCGGGTTCGGGCCGGTTCCGTTCGCGCAGGGAGACTGAAGACGCGGGTCAGGATGGCCACCCATGTAGTACCAGGGCCAGCCGAAGAAGCTGCCTTCAGGAACGCTGGTGACGTAGTCGGGAACCAGGTGGTTGCCGAGGTTGTCGCGCTCGTTCGTGGAGCACCACAGCGAATGGGTCGTGGGGTTGATGGCTTCGCCGACGCAGTTGCGAATGCCATGGGCGTAAACCTCTTCAAACTTGCCGTCCGGGGTGTATTCCAAAACATCGGCGCGGTGGAACTCGCGAGGATGTGTGTCGGCGTCGTCGACGTTGGAGCCGGAGCCCACGCTGACCAGCATGTGCTTGTCGTCCGCGGTGAACACGACGTCCCGCGTCCAGTGACCGCCCCCGCGCAGCTGCGCGTAGCCGGGGATATCGGGCACGACGGTCTGCGGCGCCGCCGTGGCATGGAGGTCGCCCGCGTGGTACGGGAAACGCTCAATGGTTGTGGCGGTACCGACATAGACGTACTTCGGATTTCTTGCCGGGTAGAACGCGATGCCGAAGGGATGGTCGAGCCCTGTGGCGAACTTCTCAATGTGCTGCGCTTTGCCGTCGGTGCCTGCACCGCGTAGCACAAACAGCGTGCCTGCCTGCGAGTCAGCGAGAAACAGATCACCGTTCGGCGCGAAGCGGATCAGGCGCGGCATCACAAAGGTTCCCTCTGCGGCCTGATGGGTCTGCTCGCGATTTTCGCTGCGCTGCATGGGGGTGGAGTCGCCGCCGGCGTAGAGCGAGACCTTGAAGCCCGCGGGAGCGACGGGCCAGGCGTCCGCGGGGCGGGGCACAACGTTCGGGCCGTTATCGACGGCCTCGGCCGGGTTGGGTGCGGGCAGATCGTTTACGGTGATCTTGTGACGAACGCCCGGTTGCTCCTGGCTGTAGTCGGTGAAGGCCGCCTGACCGGTGAGGACCTGCTGTGCGCGCGCTGGCGCAACGGGGCTGAAGAACGTCCCCGCGAGCGCAAGGGAGGCTCCGATCGGCAACATCTTCTGGAGAGGGGCTTGGTTGCGGCGTGCGGAAGCGAGCATTGCGTTTGGTCTCCAACTTCGTGAACTGAGAGTTTGGATGCAGGTAGCCCGCCGCCAAGGGGCACAGTTTTCCGGCTAACATTTGGCAACCTGGAATCGTTGTTGGTCTTTCCTGTCGTGTCCCTGCCATCAAGTGGCATCGCCGGGGCATGAGCTGTCGTCATGCCCGACAGGAACGAAAGAACCTCAACGCGGGACGGACGCTGGCGTGAGCGTAGGGTCGACCTGCGGTGCAGTACTTGCTGTTGCTTGTTCTGTGCTGGTCAGCAACCTGGCTTGCTCAAGGCTGGCGCTGGCGGTCAGAACGGCCCGATCGTCACGCTGGCCGACGTGGGCAGAGCTGATCACAGCGCGCATGGCTGCTTCGCGGTCCGTACGCGGGCCTTCGGCGCTGGCAAGTCCACGCACCACGCTCAGGATGTTGCTGACCGATTCCGCGGTGTGCTGCGCGGCGAGCGCGTCCGGAGCAATCTCTTCCACCCGCAGGTGAACATTGCCGCTGTACCGCAGGCTGGCGATCAATTCTGTATCCACCGGCACGGGCAGCTCAAAGCCCATCACCGAGATCCTGCCTTGCTCCCCGAATGGGAGCCCGATGCGACCGATGCCCCAGGCCTGTGAAAGCAGTGGCACCTCATGAAAGCGGGCGGCCAGCAGTGACGACCCGGGCTGCCACAGGGCAGCGGCACGCGACCGGTCGAGGATGGAGTGAATCTGCTCGGCTGATGGCGCGTTGGAGGCAGCAACGGTGTCATACGCCACCACGGCCACGCGCAGGGTGCGGCCTTCCACGGGAATGCTGTAGATGTCACGGCCGGCATAGGTCTCGGTATTCTTCGCGAGGCCCCCGAGATAGTGCCGCAAACGCCCTGCGTCGAAATGCCCGGTGAAGACCTCTGAGTACGCAACGGCGCCATTGGGTCCGTGCGGATCCGGCATGCGGTGCAGCGCAAACGCGATGCTGTCCAGGTCACGCTCAGGGACGATTCCAGTCGCTTCCACAAAGGCTTGAAAGTCATGGCTGCGATGGACAGAGTTCGTCACCGTACCGGGCGCGTCCCACTTGGCCAATGTGCGCAGCGGACGCAGGTTGGCGTACAGGATGGCGTCGCTTTCCGGCAGCAGGCGCGCAGCTTCGGGCGGCGCTTTGGCGCGAAGGAAAAGCAACACAGCCAAGGCGGCCAGCAGCGCAAGGCCGACCCAAAGAGGCCACCATGATCGTCGTCGAATCATCACTCGCGTATAGAGAACGTGAAGATCTTGCCGGCGTTGGAGATGCCGGGCACGTTGGAAGAGCCTGGAGGGAGCACACCGTACTCGCCCTTCTGGATGTCTGCGGGCACGGTGAAGGTGTACATGTTTTTCGCGACCTTGACCGGGTGGAACTCGATCTCATCGCGTTCGGAGCCGGTGGAGGAGTGGAAGAGGCCGCCGGTTTTGACACGGAAATCGCGGCTGCCGGAGTGTTCCTCAAAGCGCAGGAAGTCGTACTCCTCCGCTTGCGTTCCCGCCGGAGTGTAGATCAGAATTTTGACACCGGTGGGCAGCGATAGTGGACTTTGCCGGCCGTCGAGATGGCCGTTCATGTCCTGCTTGATCAGGCCGTCGGTGGCCGCGTTCTTGAGCCAGCCGGAGGACTTGAACTGGACCCGCTCTGTCCTTAGCGGAGTCCACTGGCCGTCCTTGTCCTGGTAGTAGACCCCGATCTCGTCGACGCCTGCGGCCAGAGGAGCGGGGTCGACCGCGTTGGTGCCGGGGCGGATGACCAGACCGGCGCTGCGGGCCTGCATGGCGACGATCACCTTCTGAGACACACCCGCATTTTTCAGACCGATCAGGTCGTCGGGCGCGGTGTCGTAGGCCCCTGGCTGGGTCTGGATCGTCTGGATGATGACAGAGTCGTCCAGGCCCGCTTTGCTTAGCTTGATGATGGTGTCGTTGTTGAGCGCGTGCTGCCGGCTCACGTCGGCCTTGGGAACGGCCGGGCCTTCGGAGTCGTCGGTCACCTGGGCCGAGACCCTGGGCGCCAGGCAGACTGCTCCCAGCGCAAGCAAAAGAATGGATCGTTGAAGCCGGGGCTTCATGCGGCTCATGGTAGCACCCTCTCGCTCACCCTTGCAGCGTCGGTCAGCACTCATGTAGACGGGCGGCGTTTGCATTCGTAGGCGGTTGACGATCCTGGCGGGCTCAGTACCGCGGGACGGAGGGGTCGATGCTGCGCGACCACGCGTCAATGCCGCCGGCAAGCGACTGCGCCTGCTCAAAGCCCTGCTGCCGCAACCACATGGTGACGTTCAGGGAGCGCGCGCCGTGGTGGCACATCACGATCACCGGCTGGTCGGGGTCCAACTCGTTGTAGGCGCGGCTCGGGATTTCGCCCATCGGGATGAGCAGCGAATCGGGCAGGTGCGCCGTGTCAAACTCCCACTTCTCACGAACATCCA
This sequence comes from Granulicella sp., assembly GCA_965198515.1. Taxonomy (GTDB): domain Bacteria; phylum Acidobacteriota; class Terriglobia; order Terriglobales; family Acidobacteriaceae; genus Granulicella. The sequence goes on from CBDAPO010000005.1 coordinate 658,742, forward strand.
GCAGCACGGGTGGGTTCGGTTCCTTGCGCAATTTGACCAGATCTTCGGGCGTAACTTCGGGCGACAACATGCGTTCAGGATACAGGGGACACGGCGGACATCACACCAGCACCGGCAGCTCTGAAAGCACCGGGGAGCCGAAGACGCCGCGGTAGCGGGCGATGAGTTCGGCAGGGCCGGTAGCTTTGCTGGGGTTGTCGCTGAGTTTGACCGTCGGGATGCCGTCGGCGCTGGTGATCTTGCACACCAGGGAGATCGGCGCAAAGGTGTCGTGCGTGGGGTCGGGGTGGCGGGGGTTGCAGTTCCGGAAATCGTTTGTGAGCAGCGTACCCCAGCCAGCAGAAAACCGGATGCGGTGATTGAAGTGCTCGTGCAGACGAACGATGGTGTCCGCATCCAGCGCGTCGGACGCGATCAGCCGCTTGGTCCTGGGGTTCTCCCCGCGCGCCTGCAGCCAGGCGATGTACTCGTCGCCCGCTTCGAACGGGTCCTTTGAATCGATGCGCTCGCCTGTCCAGTGCGCGACCCAGTTTGGCGCGCCTTGGAGAAATTGGGTGGTGCCGAAGGTGTCGGGTAGAAGGATCAGGAGCTCGCCACCGTAGCTCTGCTGCCAAAGCTCAAGCACCTTGTATTGCGAATCACGCAGCTCTTCGTCGGTGAAGCGGGAGGCAAGCGCGGCCATCACCATGGGCAGCTCATGCGCATTGGTGCCGATAGCTTCGAGGTTGTGCTTGTACGCAAGCGCCGTATTGGACGTGCCGGAAAGGCGGTCGCCCAGGGTGGACGCCAGCGCCTGAACGGCGTACTCCTGCCAAAGGAAGCTGTGGCGGCGGCGTGTGCCGAAGTCTGAGAGACGCAGGCCGTCGACCTTGCGCAGCAACTCGATCTTGTCCCAGAGGCGGGTCTTGGCGCGGGCGTAGAGCACGTCGAGTTCGAGCTCGCTGAGCTCCGCAAGCGCCGCGCGCGTCTTCATCTCGCTAACGATTGCGAGTGCGTAAACCTCCCACATCGTGACCTCGGACCAGAGCCCGGCGAAGCGGATCACAAGCTGACCGTTGTGCTCGCTGATCTCGTATTCGGACAGGCGAAAGCTGCGGTCGAGCCAGTCCAGAAACTCGGGTTCGAAGATGTGACGGACGCCGTAGAACGTGTTGCCGGCCAACCAGATGAGTTCGGAGCGCAGGAAGCGCAGCTTCCGGACGTGCTCCAGCTGCTCGCGCAAGGCCTCGGCAGAGATGCGGTCCGCGAGCCGAACATGCGTGGTGCGGTTGTGGATCTCGCTCGTAACGTGCGTCCTTGGGAAATTCTTCCAGATGAACTGGAGCATGAGCAGCTTGTAGAAGTCCGTATCCAGCAGCGACCGGACGATCGGATCGAGCTTCCAATTGTGGTTGTGAGCGCGCTCGGCGAAGTTCACATTCATGGCTACGGGTAAGACTAGCGGAGGTGAGGGCAAGGTGCAGACCCGGGCTTTGTGTCAAGTTTGCTTGACGTGGCAAGAACAGCTTGACTAAGCTGGGAGTGTAAGTCAAGGAAGCTTGACAGCAAGTCGGCGAGGAGGATAGTGCTGTGAGTTGGTTTCAGCCTTTGCAGAGTTCAGCGTCTGAGCGGTATCAGCGGCGTTCTTTTGTTCTTCTTCTGGTGTTTGCGGCGGTGCTGCTGTGGATGCGATGGCTGCGCGAACAGCATCCTGGGGGCGTGCAGCTGGAAGCTTCCCTTGCCTTTGCCGTCGCGGCATTCGGTGCACTGCCGCTCGCGGGTGTCGCCGTCGCACTGGGCGCGTACCTGAATGAGGAGCGGGACGAGTTTCAGCGCAATATCGAGGTTCGCGGTCTGCTGGCCGGCGCCGCAGCGCTGCTTGTCGTGTCTGTTTTTTTCAGCTTTCTCCATGAGCTTGGATGGCGGGGCTATGTTGACCCCGTGACCGACTTGTTGACGTTCGGTCTGGTCAACGGCGCCGTGAAGCTGGGGTATCGGTTCCGCGCCAGGGTCGAGGGCGATGACTAACCGGCTGCGCGAGCTGCGCGCCGAACGCGGTTGGTCGCAGGCCTACCTGGCAGAGCAGCTGGAGGTTTCACGCCAGAGTGTGAATGCCCTGGAGACGGGGAAATACGATCCTTCATTGCCGTTGGCGTTCCGTATTGCGCGGCTGTTTGGGATGGCGATTGAACAGATCTTCGACGACCAGGCCTAGACTTCGCGGTTGCATCTGAGTGGGCTTTCGCGCATCCTATAGAGACCCGATGACTCCGGGATGCGGTTGATCAGGATGGGGCCCGCGGCCGAGTGATCTGATGGCATTGAAACTCCGCTTTCATGTTGAAACGTACCGCAGCAGGTGAGAATGGCTGCGTGTGCAAAAGGTTTGGACCTGTTGTGAGCTGATGGGTGTGGCTGGCTTGCGCTGCACCCGTGGTCCCAGCCAAGGTGAGACTCGGTTTCAAGCGACCTCTTGCGAGAGAACATTGCGCTTCTCTGGAGACTGTCACAATGGCAACGAAGAAAGAGCTTCTGAAGGACCAGATTCAGCATATCGACATCACGCAACAGCCTGGCATTGTGCCGATGGTGGATGCGATGAGCAAGATGGCCTACAGCTCGCGTGACCTGGCGCGTGCGGCGTCCATTTACGACATGATGCTGCGCGACACGGAGTGCGGCGTGATCCTGTGCCTCGCTGGGTCGTTGATCTCTGCTGGTCTGCAGAAGGTGATCATCGATCTGTTGCGGAACAACATGGTGGACGCGATTGTGTCGACCGGCGCGAACATCGTGGACCAGGACTTCTTTGAGGCGCTTGGCTTCCGCCACTATGTGGCCGGGGAAGAGTACAAGTACGGCGGGGGCGATGCCGAGTTGCGCGAGCTGATGATTGATCGCATCTACGACACGTTTATCGACGAAGAAGAGCTGCGCATCTGCGATGACACGACCAAGAAGATCATCGACGGCATGAAGCCCGGCGCCTACAGCTCACGCGAGTACATCCGCGAGATGGGCCGCTACCTGAAGGAGAACGGCCGCACGCCGGAGAACGGCAATGCGGACTCCATCGTGTTGGCGGCGTACGAGAAGGGTGTGCCGATCTTTGTGCCGGCGTTCTCTGATTGCTCGTTCGGCTTTGGCATCGTGGCGCATCAGCATGAGCGGCAGGGCAAGGCGATGTGCTCGATCGATTCCGGCAAGGACTTCTATGAGCTCACGCAGATCAAGCTGCAAAACCCGACAACGGGTCTGCTGATGATCGGCGGCGGCGTACCGAAGAACTTCGCGCAGGACATCGTGGTCGCGGCAGACATCCTGGGTGTGGAGGCGTCCATGCACAAGTACGCCATCCAGATCACGGTGGCCGATGCCCGTGATGGCGCGCTGAGTGGATCGACGCTGAAGGAAGCCAGCTCGTGGGGCAAGGTGGATCTGACGTACGAGCAGATGGTGTTTGCCGAGGCGACCATTGCGTTTCCGCTGATTGCTGGCTATGCGTTCCATAAGGATGCGCAGGCTGCGCGGCAGGAGAAGCGGTTTGCGGAGCGGTTGGAGCCTGTGCTGGCGTAGTTGGTTGTTGGTTGCTGGTGAGCGGCAGGGCTTTGGCTCTGCCGCTTGCTTGTTGGGCGCGGGGGATATCCCCCCTCCCCGGTATTGGGTATCTTGGGCGTTAAGTCTTTCTTTTGTTGCAGATACGAGTGGGGCGAACCTGCAAAATATTGATTCCAGGGAACTTGTGGGCAAAATCTCTGGAATCAGTGACTTAGGGCAGATCTTCTGATCCTTTGGACGTGCCCAAGATCCTTCAGGAGACCTGCTGCAGGGCGTGAGGGCTTCGCCGGCCAGAAGTGGTCTAGTTCTATGTTACGGGTTGGCGCGTCATTGGACGCAACGTGTAAGTGGTTTGCGCTGAAGCAGTTGCGGGGGACGGGGATTGACAGGTACGGGGCCGGCTGCACAGAATGCAGATCTCTTCACTTCGGTCGAGATGACCATCTTTCGATACAGGGAGCTCGGCGAGTTTCGATCTCCCATGGCGGAATCGTGGGCTGCCCTGGCAACCCACATCTCAGAAGCGAGATGTGGGGCACCCGCACCCGGCACGCGAGGGTCGTTCCACTGAGGCACCTGGTTTGGCGCAAGGATACGTTCGGCTTGTCAGGGTCATAGTGGACGACGAAGACTTCGCCCACGTTCGCTGGTCTATCCACAAGCACCGCACGACGGTGATCCACTCCACTTACCTCGTATTTGACAGTTGTGAGATAGATGGATTGCGCAGGTTGCCCCAGGGAAAGGTCGCCATCGTGAGAATGCAGCCAGGACAATTTACAACGGATTACCCTGCCGTCTGCCCGCTTCCAATCGGTTGAACCCAAGAATGCCAATTGAGGCCGTCTTTCTTCAAGCGTGGTGTAACGGACCTAGATGTCGCAGAACACGTTCTATCGACCAGTCGAGGGACTCGCAGCCGCTGACGGTGAGGGTGGCGCGGGTTTGGCTGGGGAGGATGTATTGGTCGGCCATGGGGCGGACGGCGGCTTCGTATTGTTCGCGGACGGAGGCTTCGGTGCGGCCGCGTTCGCGGATGTCGCGGCGAATGCGGCGGGTGAGGCAGACCTCATGGGGTGCGTCGACGTAGACGGAGAGTTTATAGAGCGGAAGCAACTCAGGGTAGTGCAGGGCGAGGATGCCTTCCACGATGACGAAGCGGCAGGGCGTGATGGTGGTGAACGCGTCCGGAACCCGGCTATGGGTCTTGAAGTCGTAAACGGGCCGCTGGATGGGCTGGCCCTGCGCGAGCGCGCGGAGGTGCTCGATGAAGAGTTCGGATTCGAGCGAGTCGGGATGGTCGAAGTTGCGTTTGTCGCGGGTGTCGAGGGGGAACTGGGAGAGGTCGCGGTAGTAAAAGTCGAGCGGGAACAGGGTGGCGTTGAGCTGGGTGGCGAGCTCGCGGGCGAGGGTGGTTTTGCCGGAGCCGGAGCAGCCTGCGATGCCGATGAGGGTGGGGTATGGGGAGGTCGGAGGGGCCGTGCTCACGGGGTCTAGTGTACTGGGCTGAGGGAGCTGTTGTGGTGATCAGGGTTCTTGTTGAGCTATGAGGTATGAGTTTCTGAGGTGTGAGTTTCGTATGCCTGAAGGATCGCGGCGATCAGGGTTCTTGTTGAGCTATGAGGTATGAGTTTTTGAGGTGTGAGTTTTGTATGCCTGAAGGGTCGCGGTGATCAGGGTTCTTGTTGAGCTATGAGGTATGAGTTTCTGAGGTCTGAGTTTTCGTATGCCTGAAGGATCGCGGCGACCCGGGTTCTTGTTGAGCTATGAGGTATGAGTTTCTGAGGTGTGAGTTTTCGTATGCCTGAAGGCTCGCGGTGATCAGGGTTCTTGTTGAGCTATGAGGTATGAGTTTCTGAGGTGTGAGTTTTCGTATGCCTGAAGGACCGCGGTGATCAGGGTTCTTGTTGAGCTATGAGGTATGAGTTTCTGAGGTGTGAGTTTTCGTATGCCTGAAGGATCGCGGTGATCAGGGTTCTTGTTGAGCTATGAGGTATGAGTTTCTGAGGTGTGAGTTTTCGTATGCCTGGAGGGTCGCGGCGACCCGGGTCTTTGTTGAGCTATGAGGTATGAGTTTCTGAGGTGTGAGTTTTCGTATGCCTGAAGGATCGCGGCGACCCGGGTCTTTGTTGAGTTATGAGGTCTGAATTCTTGAGGTGTGAGTTTCGTATGCCTGAAGGCTCGCGGTGATCAGGGTTCTTGTTGAGTTATGAAGTCTGAGTTTTTGAGGTGGAAGTTGGGTCTGTTTGCAGTGTCGTGGCGATCTGCGGTATGAGAGCTTTGAGCAGGGCGGTGAACTGGGCTTCGGCGCGGGCACCGGTTTCCATCACTTCTTCGTGGTTGATCTGTTCGCCGGTAACGCCGGCGGCCATGTTGGTGACGAGCGAGAGGCCGAGGACGTCGAGGCCCATGTGGCGGGCGATGATGGTTTCGTGAACGGTGCTCATGCCGACGAGGTCGGCGCCGAGGGTGCGAAAGGCGCGGATCTCGGCGGGGGTTTCGAAGCTGGGGCCGAGGACGGCGAGGTAGACGCCTTCGGGAAGCGGCATGTTGAGCCTGGCGGCCTCGGTCTGGGCGAGGGCGCGGAGGCGCGGGGAGTAGGCCGTGGTCATGTCGAAGAAGCGTTGACCGGCCGTCGATGTGCAGGCGAAGCGGGGTTCGTTGGGGCCGAGCGCGGCGTTGGTGCCGGTGAGGTTGATGTGATCAGAGAGGGCGACGAGGATGCCCTGGCTGTAGGCGGGGTTCAGGCCGCCGGCGGCGTTGGTGAGGATGAGTGCCTGGCAGCCGAGCAGGCCGAGGACGCGCGTGGGGAAGGTGACTTCGGGGAGGGTGTAGCCCTCGTAGGCATGGACGCGGCCTGCCATGACGGCTACAGGTGTGCCTGCGATCGTGCCGAGGACGAGTTTGCCGGCGTGGCCCTGGACGGTGCTTTGGGGCCAGTGCGGGATCTCGCTGTAGGGGATCGTGGTGGCGCCTTCCACTTGTGTGGCGAAGTTGCCGAGGCCGGAGCCGAGGACGAGGCCGAGGGTGGGGGCGGTGGGGTGGAGGACGCGGATGTGGTCGGCGGCGGCGAGGGCGCGGGTGTAGAGGTCAGGGGTTTGGGCGTTGAGCATCCGCTTCAGATTAGCGTGGCAGCAGCATACTGACGATGGACGCGCTCATGAGGTTGGCCATGGTGCCGGCGAGCATGGCGCGCAGGCCAAGCTTGGCGAGCTCGTTGCGGCGGTTGGGGATGAGGGCGCCGATGCCGCCGATCTGCATGCCAACGGAGCCGATGTTGGCAAAGCCGCAAAGAGCGAAGGTTGCGATGGCGAGTGTGCGCGTGGAAATGGCGCCGGCCTTGGCCATTTGCCCGAGCTGGGTGTAGGCGATGAACTCGTTGAGCACAGCGCGGGTGCCGATAAGATTGCCGACTTTGCTAGCCTCGCCCCAGGGGACGCCGATGAGCCACGCAATGGGGGCGCACAGGGTGCCGAGCGCGTTGCCGAGCGAGTGCGGAAAGGGAACATGGCCATGTGCCCAGAGGAAGTTGGAGATGCCGAGCATGATGGCATTCACCAAGCCGATGAGCGCGAGAAAGCTGATGAGCATGATGGCGACATTGAAGGCCAGCTGACCGCCGTCGATGGTGCCACGCGCGATGGCACCGATGAGGTTCTCGTTTTTGTGCTCTTCTTCCTGCGGGATGTGCACGGTGCCGAGCGTGGCGGGCACTTCGGTTTCCGGGACAAGCATTTTGGCTACGAGAATGGTGCCGGGCGCGGTCATGATGACGGCCGAGAGGAGGTCCTGCGCGCGGATGCCGAAGCTGATGTAGGCCGCCATGATGCCGCCGGAGACGTGGGCCATGCCGCTGGTCATGATGCACATAAGCTCAGAGCGGGTGGCGCCGTTGAGGAAAGGACGGATGGTGAGGGGGGCTTCGGTTTGGCCCATGAAGATGGAGGCGGCGACGTTGGTACTCTCAGCGCCGGAGGTCCCCATGGTGCGCTGCATGAGCCACGCCATGCCGCGGATGATCCACTGCATGATGCCGAGGTGATACAGCATCGCGAAGAGCGCCGACACGAAGATGATGGTGGGCAGAACGGCGAAGGCAAGCGTTTCCAGCGGGCTGGTGGGGTCGCCGAGCTTGCCGAAGACGAAGCTGGAGCCGTCAACGGCGTGACCGAGGAGCGAGGTCACGGCCGAGGAGCCGGTATGCAGGATGACCTGGCCGAAGGTCCACTTCAGCACCAGGAAAGCGAAGAAGACTTGAAGGGTGAGTCCCCACGCCACGGTGCGCCAGCGGATGGCGCTGCGATTGGTGGAAAGGGCATACGCAACGCTAAGAAGGACGACGAGTCCGAGCAGACCGGTGAAACGGGCCAAACGCACGCTCCGTGTGAGGGATGCGCAGAGTGTACCGGGTGGTGATGCGTTTCGCATAGTTTGTTGGACTCGTCGCCCTGTAGGAAGTGTTGCGAGGTGTGCGTCTTGCGGCTTAGACCTGGATCATGCCGCCATCGACGAAAAGTTCTACGCCGGCGATGAAGCTGCTGTCCTCGCTTGCGAGAAATACGACGACTTTGGCGATCTCGTCCGGGGTGCCCATGCGACCGAGTGGGACGCCGGCGATCATCTGCGCTTTGAACTGCTTCTCGGTTTCGGGGTCGGCGGCGAGGTTGGTAATGCCGGGGGTGTCGATGGGGCCGGGGCTGACGACATTGACGCGGATCTTGCGGTCCTTCAGCTCGTTGGTCCAGGTGCGCGCGAACGAGCGAACGGCAGCCTTGGTGGCGTTGTAGACGCCCATACCTGGGAAGCCCTTTTGGGAGACGATGGAGGCGTTCAGCACGACCGTGGCGCCGTCGGGGAGCAGGGGAAGCGCCTTTTGCATCGTGAAGACCAGGCCTTTCACGTTGGCGTTGAACGTCTTGTCGAAGTGCTCTTCGGTGTAGCTGCCGATGGGCGCAAGATCGCCTGCGCCGGCGTTGGCGAAGAGGATGTCGAGCTTGCCCTTTTCGCGCTTGATCCCGTCGAAGAGGCGGTCAAGATCGCTGAGGTTCGACACGTCGCCCTGCACTGCAACGACGTTGCTGCCGATCTCCTTGACGGCTTCGTCGAGATTGGCCTGACGCCGGCCGGTGATGTAGACGAAGGCGCCTTCCGCGACGAAGCGCTTGGCTGTGGCCAGGCCGATGCCGCTGTTGCCGCCGGTGATGAGTGCGATTTTGCCGCTGAGCTTTCCCATATCGTTCCTGTCCTTGTGTTTTCCCGCGAGAATACTTCGATGTACATCGAACAGATGGGCGGCGTCCGGGAACGATTCAGGATTCGCTATGACTTCATCGCGACTGCTCTGCTCCGCAGGGTGTTATTGCGCGGAGGGACAAACGTTCTGCCCGGTATCAGCGATGGAGGCGATGAGCCACTTGCCGTCGACGCGGACGAGGTTGAAGAGATCGGTGCCGCAGTGATCGACTTTGCCGTTGGAGAGGAAGTCGAAGGGCGCCCAGACCACGGCAAGGTCGTTGTCCATCCGGATCAGCGGGCTGTGGATGCGCTCTTCGATGGAGCCTTTCGCCGGCGTGGCGATGTGTGCGGCGAAGACTTCGATGGTGAGCCTGGAGGGCTTGCCATCGCGCATGAGCAGCAGTGTGGCCCCGGGCAGCGCCGTGGCGCGGATGGCGTCTGCATTGCGCTGTGCCATGCCGTTGAACAGCGCTTGTACCGGTGCGAGCACGGCTTGCTCCTGCGGTGTAAGAGCGAGCGCCGTGGCGGGACAGGCCACGCCTGCGAGGGCCAGGGCAAGAGGAAGAAGACAGCGCGGGAAGATCACGCGCCGATTTTACTCGGGGCGTAGAGCGGCTTCACTGGACGACGGCCTGGACCATGGGCTTGAGCGTTGGGGGCGTAGTGCTGAAGGTTAGTGTCTCCGTGAGCATGCGGAAGGGCTCGTCCAGCAGATCCGGATCCTCAGCGTAGAGGGTGAAGATGGATTGGCCAGCCTTCAGGTACTCGCCGAGCTTGGCGTGAACCTCAATGCCTGCATGGGCGCTGACGGGGTCTCCGGGGTTGGCGCGGCCGGCGCCGAGGCGTTGGACGGCCCAGCCGACTTGCTTGCAGTCCATGGAGGCTAGATAACCGGTTCGTGGGGCGGTGAGGATGCGGGTGGCCCTGGGTTTGTGATGTGCGGCGGGGTTGGTGAAGACGGTGGTGTCGCCGCCCTGGGCTGCGATGATGCGCAGCCAGGCCGCGTAGGCTTTGCCGTTGCGGAGGTACTCGTCGGCGATCAGGGCTCCATCTTCAGGGAACACGCAGGCGTCCGCGAGGTGGAGCATCCAGCCGGCGAGGATGTTGGAGAGCTCGATGAGGTCTTGCGACATCGGATGCCGGTGCCCTTGCAGGATGTCGACGCACTCCTGGACTTCGAGCCAGTTGCCGGCGAAGCGGCCCAGCGGCTGGTCCATGGCCGTGAGCAGCGCGACGGTGCGCGTTCCTGCGCGGTTGCCGGTGGCGACCATGAGCTCCGCGAGGTGGCGCGAGGCTGCCGGTGTGGGCATGAAGGCGCCGCTGCCGACCTTGACGTCGAGCACGAGGCCGCGGAGGTCTTCGGCGAGCTTTTTGCTCATGATGCTGGCGGTGATGAGGAAGGGCGACTCGACGGTGCCGGTGTGGTCGCGGAGGGCGTAGAGGACGCGGTCGGCGGGGACGAGGTTGGGCGTCTGGCCGACGAGGACGGCGTGCGTCTGGGGCAGGATGCGGGCGATCTCGGCGAGGCTGAGTTGGGTGTTGAAGCCGGGGATGGTTTCGAGCTTGTCGAGGGTGCCGCCGGTGTGGCCGAGGCTGCGGCCCGAGATCATTGGGACGGCTGGGATGCCCAGGTTTGGGGGGCCTATTGCGTTCTCTGCGGCTGCGGCGGCGAGGATGGGCGCAATCAGGAGTGAGGTCTTATCGCCGACGCCACCGGTGGAGTGCTTGTCCACGGTGTAGGTGTTTGGAGGTGCTTGCAGGGTTTCGCCGGAGAAGCGCATGGCCTGGGTGAGGTCGGCGAGCTCGCGCGGAGAGAGGCCGCGCTGGAAGACGGCCATGAGGAAGGCGGCGATCTGGGCGTCGGTGATGGACTCCGTGGGCGCGAGTGGGGCATTGTGCGTGGCGCTGTGACTGCGGACGATGGCGTGGATGAGGGTTTGGATCTCCGCGGTGGAGAGTTCATGGCCGTCGCGCTTCTTGATCAGGATGTCGAGCGGGTGCGTGGCGTCGGGCATGGGTCAGCGGAGGTGCTCAAGGCGGAAGGCGTGGGGGAGCAGGGCGCCGAGGGTGGTCTGCTGCGGCTGGCTGTCTTCACCGGGATACAGGATCGGGGTTTGGTCATCGCCGAACTCGGACAACGTCTGGCGGCAGGCACCGCAGGGCATGGAGGCGGCGTTGTTGAGGTTGGCGACGGCGACGGCGGCGAGGCGGATGCGGGGGCCGTGTTCGGCGACGGCGCGGGCAATGGCGGATTGCTCGGCGCAGCAGGTGAGGCGGTAGGAGCAGTTTTCGACGTTGGCGGCGGTGATGACTTGGCCGGTGGTGAGCATCAGGGCGGCGCCGACGCGGAACTTTGAGTAGGGCGAGTAGGAGTTGTGGGCGGCGGCGGTGGCTTGCTCGCGGAGGAACAGCTGCTGCTCAAGGGTGAGGGCGGGCGTGGACTGGGGACTCATAGGTGCGGCGTCAAGCGTAGCCCGTGTGCCACGGAGATGCAACGCCACGGCCCCTGATGGCGGGGGTAATGTGCGGAGTTTGGGAGGGTAATGGTTGGGTTGGGGGATGGTGCACGGAGGTAATGCCGCCCAAGCTAGAGCTACGACAAGGGATGACCGTGGGCCGAAGCGAGCTCGGGGTGGAGCGGGGAACAATGCGGCGGTTCAGTGCGGGCGTAGTGATGATGCGGGGCTGGATGAGTGCGTGCCTTGCGGTGGTTTGGGTTTGTGGAGCAGGTTGCGCAGGGGCGCAGGACCTGCGGCTGAGCTTTGCCCCCGCCGAGACCGTGGATTGGGCGCTGACCGGGGAATCTTTGTCCGAAGCAACGCCGGTTTCTTCAAGTCGTCCGGCGAGCCTTTCCGGCATGGTCGTCGACGGAAGTGAAGCGGCGATTCCGGATGCCGTTGTGACCTTGTTGCACGATGGCCATGCAACGCCGCTGCATGTCGAAGCGGGAAGTGATGGCCTGTTTGTGTTGCCGGATGTTCCGGCGGGCAGCTACCAGGTTCGCGTGGAGCGTGCGGGTTTTGTGCCGTACACGACAGAGGCTGAGCTCGGCGCAGGGCAGCGGGTGGACATGGGTGAGATCCTGCTGGGTGTGGCGGCGAGCGAGTCAGTGGAAGTGCGTGCTTCGGCGCATGACATCGCAGAAGCACAGGTCGCGCTGGAAGAACAGCAACGCGTTCTGGGCGTGTTTCCGAACTTTTATGCCTCGTATGCACCGAATGCGGAGCCGTTGTCGGCGGGGCAGAAGTACCGGTTGGCATGGCGCTTTACCAATGATCCGGTCGCGTATGCGATGGCAGGAGCGACGGCCGGGGTGGAGCAGCCGAACAGCTTTCGTGGCTATGGGCCGGGCATGACCGGGTATGACAAGCGCTTTGGGGCCGCGTATGCCGATGGCTTTGTGAGCACCATGGTGGGGCAGGCGATTCTGCCGGCGGTGTTTCACCAGGATCCGCGCTACTTTGTGAAGGGCACGGGCTCGGTGAGCTCGCGTGCGATGTATGCGGTGGCCAGCATGGTGCTGTGCAAGGGCGACAGCAAGCGGTGGCAGGTGAACTACTCGAACATCCTGGGGAACTTCGCGGGGGCCGCTGCTTCCAACATGTACTACCCCGCGGGCAGCCGGCGCGGCATGACGGGCGTGGCGCAGGTGGCGATGACATCCACAGCGCTGGGCGCGATAGGCGGGCTGTTTCAGGAGTTTGTGCTGCATCGCATGACGCCGCATGTGCCGGATTACGCCGCGCGCTAGGTGTGAGCGCCACGTGTCGCAGCAGGTCTGTGTATCGCATCGAGTTTGACTGCAGAACTTAGGCTGGGCAGCGAAACCGTTCGCATCCGATGACGCATAGGATGGGAACGATGGCGGGTACGAAGGCGTCGGCGAAGCGACGGGCGGTTGAGGTGGCGAGGCCGAACGGGGATGTGTCCACGGCAATGGCCGGCGACGTTCTTGATCTGTTCCATCCAGTGACGGCGCAGTGGTTTCGCGCGGTGTTTGACGATGTGACGGCACCCCAGCGGGAAGGCTGGCCGGCGATTGCGCGAGGTGAGTCGACGCTGATCCTGGCGCCGACTGGCACGGGCAAGACACTGACGGCGTTTCTTTGGTGCCTGGATCGGCTGATGCTCGGGGGGAAGGGCGCGCCTCATGTAGAAAAGCAGGTTCCCCATGCGGGGAATGACAAAAAGAACCGCAAAGACGGGGAACAGACCGCCGAGCCTGGGTGCCGGGTGCTGTATCTCAGCCCGCTGAAAGCCTTGGCCGTGGATGTGGAGCGCAACCTGCGCTCGCCGTTGCAGGGCATGGCAAACATGGCGCAGCGCGAAGGTGTGCCGGTCCATATTCCCGAGATCAGTGTGCGCACGGGGGACACGCCGCAGAAGGAGCGGGCGCGCTTTAAGCGGCACCCCGGCGAGATTTTGATCACAACGCCGGAGTCGTTGTATCTGCTGCTGACGTCGGACGCCGGCGAGGCGTTGCGGTCGGTGGAGACGGTGATCATCGACGAGATTCATGCACTGGTGCCGACCAAGCGTGGCGCGCATATGGCGTTGTCTCTGGAGCGACTGGAGGCCTTGTGTGGGCGCCGGTTGCAGCGGATCGGTTTGAGCGCGACGCAGCGACCGTTGGAGGAGGTTGCGCGGTTTCTGGGGGGCGCGGAGGGGGGTGGCACGCGCGACGAACAGCAGGTTCCCCGTGCGGGGAATGACAGAAAGAAAAGCAAGGGCAAAGGCAGCGCGGCAATTGGTATTGCGGTTGAGGACTACACGTCGGCGGAGGAGGCGGAAGACACGACGGTGATGCCGGACGAGGCGGGCGGGGCGTCAGGGCCGCGGTATCGGCCGGTGACGATCGTCAACGCCGGGGCGCGGAAGCGGTTGGAGATTCGGGTGGAAGTGCCGGTCGAGGACATGGCGCGGCTGGGCGAGATTGAAGAGTTACCCAGCGGTGCGGCGTCGCAGGGGCCGAAGCGGACGAGCATCTGGCAGAGCATTCATCCGCGGCTGTTGGAGATTGTGCGCGAGCGGACGTCGACGTTGATCTTTGTGAACGCACGCCGCATTGCCGAGCGACTTGCCGGCGCGCTGAATGAATTGGCAGGCGAGCAGTTGGCGCGGGCGCACCATGGCTCGCTGGCGTCGGCGCAACGGTCAGAGATTGAAGAGCTGCTGAAAGCGGGTCGGCTGAAGGCGTTGGTATGCACGTCGTCGCTGGAACTGGGCATCGACATGGGTGCGGTGGATCTGGTGATCCAGATTGAAGCCCCGCCCAGTGTGGCCAGCGCGTTGCAGCGTATTGGGCGAGCAGGGCACCAGGTGGGTGCGCCTTCAACCGGGATCATTTTTCCGAAGTACAGGGCCGATTTGGTGGCGTGTGCGGCGGTGACGCAGGCCATGCATGAGGGCCACGTGGAGCACACGCGGTTTTTGCGGAATCCGCTGGATGTGCTGGCGCAGCAGATGGTGGCGATTGTGGCGCAGCCGCCGTTGCCGTTGGCAGAGGTGGAGGATCGGCAGAAGCGGAAGCCGAGACGGACGGTAGCCAGTCGCAGCAGAACGCAGATTCCCCTTGGGAATGACAACAAGGGTGGCGTGTCCAGCTACGGCGGCTATGAGGCTGAGATTGAGGACGAAGCGCCGGGGATCAGCTATGACGCGCTGATGGCGATGGTGCGGAGTGCCGCGCCGTTTGCCGGGTTGAGCGTGGCCGTGTTTGATGGCGTGCTGGACATGTTGGCGGGGCGGTACCCTTCGGATGAGTTTGCAGAGCTGCGGCCGAGGGTGACGTGGGACCGGCAGCGCAACTGGATTACGCCCCGCGGTGGAGCGAAGCGGCTGGCGATTCTGAATGGCGGAACGATTCCGGATCGTGGGACCTACGGCGTGTTCTTGAGTGGGTCTGCGAACAGGCCGTTGCGTGTGGGCGAGCTGGATGAGGAGATGGTGTTTGAGGCGCGCACGGGCGATACGTTCATCCTGGGTGCGTCGACGTGGCGGATTGACGAGATTACGCAGGATCGCGTGCTGGTGACGCCGGCACCGGGTGAGCCGGGGAAGATGCCGTTCTGGCATGGTGACCAGGCGGGGCGGCCGATCGAGTTTGGCAAGCGCATTGGCGCGCTGGTGCGCGAGTTGCGCGATTTGCCGCGCAGCGCCGCGATTGCCAAGCTGACGCGCGAGCATGACCTGGATGAGAAGGCCGCGGAGAACGTGATCCGCTACCTGACCGACCAGGCCATGGCGACCGACCAGGTGCCGGACGATCGCACGATTGTGATTGAGCGTGTGCGCGATGAGCTGGGTGACTGGCGGGTGTGTTGCATGACGCCGTTTGGCAGCCGCGTGCATACGCCGTGGGCCATGGCGGTGACAGCGAAGATCAAGGCAGCGGGGTTGGACGTGGAGACGATGTGGGGCGAGGACGGCTTTGTGCTGCGCTTCCCGGACACCGACACGCCCCCGGATGCGGAGATGCTGTTGATGGAGCCTGCCGAGGCGGCAGAGCTGGTGCAGCAGCAGTTGGGGTCGACGGCGTTGTTTGCGGCGAAGTTTCGTGAGTCGGCCGCGCGTGCGCTGTTGTTGCCGCGGCGCCGAGCGGATGGCCGTACGCCGTTGTGGCAGCAGCGCAAGCGAGCGTATGACCTGTTGAGTGTGGCGTCGCGCTACCCGAGCTTTCCGATGTTGCTGGAGGCGTACCGCGAGTGCCTGCGGGATGTGTTTGACATGCCGGCGTTGGCGGAGACGTTGCGCCGTGTTGCGAGCCGCGAGATCCGCGTGCACGTGGTGGACTCGCGGACGCCTTCGCCGTTTGCGGGTGCGTTGTTGTTCAGCTATGTGGCGAATTACATCTACGACGGCGATGCACCATTGGCAGAGCGCCGCGCGCAGGCGTTGAGTATCGACCAGGACCAACTGCGCGAGCTGCTGGGCGATGCGGATCTGCGCGAGCTGCTGGACATTAACGCGATCGAGGAGACCGAAGAGCAGTTGCAGTCGACCGCGGATGGATACAAGGTGCGGTCGGTCGATGGCGTACATGATTTGCTGTTGCGGTTGGGTGATCTGACGCGGGTGGAATTGGCGGCGCGGTCAACGGGACTGGATGTAGACGCTACGATCGAACGTTTGGTGCGGGCCCGGCGTGTGTTGGAGCTGCGCGTAGGCGGTGAGAAGCGCGTGGTGGCCGTGGAGGACGCCGGGCGGCTGCGTGATGCGCTGGGTGTGCCGTTGCCGCCGGGCTTGCCGGGAGCGTTTCTGGAGGCGGTGCCGGATGCGATGCTCGACGTGGTGCGACGGTACGCGCGGACGCATGGGCCGTTCACCACGCCGGAGGTGAGCAGGCGCTATGGCCTGCCGAAGGAGAGCGTGGAAGCGGTGCTGCAGCGGCTCGTAGGCACAGGGCGCGTGATTGAAGGCGCGTTTTTGCCCGGTGGTGAGAACCGCGAGTGGATCGACGCTGAAGTCCTGCGGACGATCCGGCGCAAGAGCCTTGCGCGGCTGCGCAAGGAGGTGGAGCCGGTGGCGCAGGCCACGTTGGCGCGGCTGTTCACGCGGTGGCAGGGCGTGGTGTCACCGCGGCGTGGGCTGGATGCGCTGTTGGATGTGGTGGAGAACCTGCAAGGGGCGCCGCTGCCGGCTTCGTTGTTGGAGACGGAGATTTTGCCGGCGCGGATTGCGGGCTACCGGCCTGCGGATCTGGACACGTTGATCGCCGCGGGGGAGGTGGTGTGGGTGGGGTTGGAGCCGCTGGGGGAACGCGATGGTCGGGTGGCGTTGTACCTGGCGGAGCGGATGCGGTTGCTGTGGCCGCCGAACAGGATCTACCGAGGTGAGACCGGTGGCGCTTCGGGCAGGACGCAGATTCCCTTCGGGAATGACAACAAAAAAGTTGCAACTGAAGAGATGAGTGAGCGCGAGCTGGCGATTGTTGCGTACCTGCGGCGCAGCGGAGCGTCGTTTTTTCAGCCGTTGCATGACGGGCTGGGTGGGGGTTATCCGGGCGAGACGATTGAGGCGTTGTGGTCGGTGGTGTGGCGGGGTTTGGTGACGAATGATGCGTTGAATTGTCTGCGCGCGTACACGGAGAAGACCGGTGCGTCTGCGGGGCGCAGCAATGGCAAGCCGGTGCGCCGGGTGCATCACCAGCAGCAGGGTTTTCGCTCACGCAGGACGACGCCGCCCACGGCACAGGGGCGTTGGAGTTTGAACGAGGTAGCGTTTGACGCGGAGCGTGGAACGCCGGTGCGCCAGACGGAGTGGTCGCATGCGATCGCGCAGCAGCTGTTGACGCGGTATGGTGTGGTCTTTCGCGAGACGGCGCATGCGGAGGATCTGCCGGGTGGGTTTTCAGCGATCTACGACGTGATGAAGGCGCTGGAAGAGAGTGGCAAAGTTCGGCGTGGGTACTTCGCCGCAGACCTTGGTGCGACGCAGTTTGCGCAGCCGGCGGCGGTGGATCTGCTGCGGAGCTTGCGGCCCGGCGAGCATAATGGCAGCGCGGAAGAAGGCCGCGAGGCGGTGCTGTTGGCGGCGACAGATCCGGCAAATCCTTACGGTGCGCTGCTGCGCTGGCCTGCGGCGCCGGAGGAAGGGTCGTCGTTGACGCGGAGTGTGGGGGCGCGGGTGGTGCTGGTGGACGGAGCTTTGACCGCCTATTTGCGGCGTGGCAATCCGAACGTGCAGGTGATGCTGCCGGAGGAGGAACCCGCGCGGGGCAATGCGATGCGCGCGTTGGCGGAGTTCCTGGTGCAGACGGTGCAGCGGGCTGCGTCCGAAGGTGGGGCCGACGGCGGTGACCGGGGGCGTGGAGGCATGTTGATCACAAGCATCAACGGCGTGGCGGTCGCCGAGCATCCGATTGCGCGCGTGCTGCTGGATGCGGGGTTTCAGGCCGCGCCGATGGGGTTCAATGTGAGGAGAAATCTGCCTGTGTTGCCGGGACGGGCCTCGGTGCCGGTACAGCAATGACGCCCTTCTGGATCAAGGTCGACGAAGGCGCAAGCAGGATGGCGATTGTGCCACGGCCGCGAGGCAACGACTGGCTCGAGCAGGAGCTGCTCGCGATCAAGGCTGCGGGCGTGGACGTGCTGGTTTCGCTGCTGACCCGCGATGAAGAGATCGAGCTTGGTCTGGCCGAAGAAGCGGAGATGTGCAAGCGGGTTGGCTTGGGTTTCCGATGCTTTGCGATCCCAGACAGAAGTACCCCGGAGAGCACGAATGCGTTTCTGGCGTTTGTTCGTGCCCTGGGGCCGGAGCTTGAAACAGGGAAGTGTGTTGCGGCGCACTGCAGAGCTTCGATTGGGCGTGCCTCGTTGTTGCTGGCGGCCCTGCTTGTGGCAGGACGAACTGTGCCGGAAGCGTTCCATATGATCTCCGCAGCTCGTGGCACAGCGGTTCCAGATACACGGGAGCAGGTGCTGTGGATGGAGCGCTTCGCGGAGTACGCCGGAATGCAAAAGAAGTGAACGTTCGCGCGGGAGGGGTGAATGCTTGTTCGACGGCTGGTGTGGTTCAGCGTGTTGATCGCGTGCGGGCTATTTGGTCTGCCCCAGCATGCCGTTGCAAAGACGCCGCGGGCTGCCACGCACCAGCGTGTGCTGGTGTACACGCGCAATGGTGTGGGCTACGTGCATGCGAACATCCCGGCGAGCGTGGATGCACTGAAGCGGATTGGGGTGGAGGTAGGGTTTGCTGTCGATGCGACGCAGGATCCGGCGGCGTTCTCGGCGGAGAACCTGAAGCGGTATGCCGTCGTTGTCTTCGACAACAGCAACAACGAGATCTTCGACACCGAACAACAGCGGCAAGCATTGCAGGGCTTTGTGGAGCATGGCGGGGGCGTGGTGGGCATCCACTCGGCCATCGGGTCGGAGCGGAACTGGCCGTGGTTTGCGCAGATGATGGGTGGGCGGTTTCGCTGGCATCCGGTGGAGCAGGATTTCGGGGTGCGCGTTGCGGATGCGGATTTTCCCGTGATGCGTGGCGTAGCGCCGGCGTTCACCGTGCACGATGAGTGCTACTTCAACATCCTGCTCAATCCGGATATCCATCCGGTTTTGGTGACGGACCGCACCAGGTTGGCGGGCCTGGATAAGGCGCCTGAGCCCGTGACCAGCTTCCCGAACCCTTTGCCGCTTGCCTGGTGGCATACGTTTGACGGCGGCCGGGAGTTTTACCTTGCGCTGGGGCACGAGCCGACGATGTATGCCGAGCCGTGGTTTGACGGAATGTTGCGACGGGCAATGCTTTGGGCTGCGGGCCGTGATGGGACGGCAACGTCGCACTGAATCGCGGGATGCTGGTTGCCGCGTCCCTCATCCAATGGAATGGAGCGATGCATGCCTGAAGGCGACACAATTTATCGATCGGCCCGCGCACTGCAGATGGCGCTGGGGGGCAAGGTGGTGACGGCGTTTGACGCGCAGGTGGCGACGTTGGCTTCTGTGGCCGACAGCAAGGGTGTGGCCGGGCGCACGGTGGAAAAGGTGGAGGCTCGGGGCAAGTGGTGCCTCGTGCATTTCTCTGACGACCTGGTGCTGGTGACGCACATGCTGATGTCGGGGTCATGGCACATCTACCGCACGGGGGAGCGTTGGCGGGTGCCCCGGAGCTCGGTACGCTGTGCGATCAGTGTGACGGACTTCGTGGCGTTGGCGGTGAATGTGCCGGTGGCAGAGTTCCACACGGAGCGGACGCTGACGCGGTACAGCCAGGTTCCGAAGCTGGGTCTCGATATCCTTGGTGGGGAGTACACCACCGATGCCGGGGTGAAGGCGCTGAAGGGCTATGGCGCGCAGCACCCGGAGGCCGAAGTCGGCGTGACGTTGCTGAACCAGCGCGTGATGGCGGGGTTGGGCAATGTGTACAAGAGCGAGGTGGCGTTTGCGGCGGGGGTGAACCCGTTCCGGCAACTGCGCACGGTCACGGACCGCGAGTTCGAAGTGATGGCGGATGTGAGCGGGCGTTACATGCGCGCGAACGTCGCGAACGGATCGTCGGCGACCGGTGGCGATGCCATCGTGACCTACAGCGGCAACCGGCGCACGACGCACAGCATGAACGCGGGCGACCGGCTATGGGTGTATGGGCGGCAGGGCCAGGAGTGCCGCCGTTGCGGCGCGCTGGTGATGATGCGCAAGCAGGGCGAGCAGGTGCGGTCGACCTACTGGTGCCCGGTATGCCAGCCGTGGGTTGCGGCGGATGGCCAGAGCGGGGAAGCACCGGTAGGGCGCATGGTGAAGGTGCTGGGCGGGCGACGGCGCGTCGGTTGCTAGGTGCGATTGGCGGCGTGCTGAGCGCTGCGTGCTCGAAGAAGTAAGGCCGCTACGGAACCGAGGACAGTGCCGGCGACATCGATCTTTACGTCCCTTTGCTCTATGGGCCAGCCGTCTTTTCTGCTTTCGCGTGCCTCAGTGAAGTAGCCGAACAGAAGCAGACAGGCGAAGAGGACGAGTCGAACTGAGAGTGTGCGAGCGGCGCTCAGCAGCAAAAAGGCGAGCAGCGCGAAACCCAGCACATGCAGCCACGGATGGAGCTGGCCCTGGATGTGCATGGCGTGTTTCGTTTGGGTTGGCAGGGCGGAGATGCCGAAGATGACCAGTGCAAGCAGCATGGCCGCAACCATCAGGCGAAGCGAGGTCATGTCCCAGATGATACGTTGCCTCCGAGGTGAACCCGCTGGTAGTTGTAGACCGAATGACTTTGTTGTCCGAGCCATGGCGGAGCGGAGGCCATGTCCGCTCCGCCATGCCGCTAATTCCTGACGGTGAGCGCTTCGGAGTCAACGGCCTTCTTGCCCGTGACCCCTTCGAGGCCGGCGAGTACACCGCGATAGTCGTTCTTGTCGCACTGCATTGCGAAGCCGCCCTTGGATTCGCCGTTCGCCCAGGTGAGGCCGACGAAGTGCTTCTTTGACTTGCTCAGGGCGAGCAAAGCACCGGCGCCGAGGGAAACGACGCCAAGTGCGATGGCAGAGCCGACGCGGCGATGTACATCCTGGCCGTAGGAGATTTCGGTGACGCTGTCGGCGGGGATGTCCGCAATCACGTCCTTGCCCGAGATGAGTTGAATCCTGGGTCCGTCGATGATGAGGTGAGCCGAGGCGCCGGCCTTCAGACCGGGAAGCGAACCGCCGTCGTAGGCGACTTTATAGCCATGATCAGAGGCGAAGGCGACGACGGGGAAGAGCAGGCAGAGCAGCAGTGCAATGAGGCGTTTCATAGGACTCCACGAAAGGATGAAGTCACTATGAAGCAGGCATTTGCGACGAACAATGGCGCGAAAGCATCAGGGCTCGCTTGTTTTGTCGCTTATTGAGGCACCGCGTCACCATCCGGCGTGGGCGATGGTTTCCCCTTGCCCAGACCGAAGAGCTTTTGCAGGCCGTTGCGATGTTTGATCTCGGGCGCAGGCTGGTCGGGGTTGTAGTCCTGATGCTCGTATGGGCTTGCCGGGCGGGGTTGATTGGGGTTGGACGGTGCGCTGTTGTAAGGCGAGGTTGGTGGGCGGTTGTTGTTGTACGGGTTCGCTGGATTGCCGGGGGTGGCCGGCGCCACCATGGGAGCGGAGCTATTCACACCATCGCCGAATAATTGATTGCCGAGCGTTTGCGCGTCCATGCCCATGTGGCTGCAGGTGCTTTGCGGCACGGTGCCGACCAGGAAGGCGGCGCTGTAGGTGTCGGACGGGCAGGAGTCGTCCGCGGGCAGGTTGCTGGCGCGGTCGACACGAACGAGCTGAATGCCGTCAGGTGGTGGCAGAAACGCCTTCATGTCCGAGTATTGCGGAAGGCGTGTGGCACGGTTCATGAACTCGGCCCAGATCGGGGCGGCGGCTACGGCCCCGGAGAGCTTGACGTCGCTGTAGTCGTCGTTGCCGATCCAGATGATGCAGATCAGGTTGGACGTGTAGGCGGCAAACCACGCGTCGTTGGAGGTGCCCGTCTTGCCGGCAGCAGGCGCGGTGAAGCCCATTTTGCGCACGGCGACACCGTAGCCGAAGTTCATCACGCCTTCGAGCAGATTTTGCGTCAGGTAGGCGGCCTTGGGGTCCATCACCTGCTTGGCGTCCGGCGTGTAGTCGGCCACGACATCGCCGTTGGTGTTGCGCACGCTGGACAGCAGCCAGGGCGACAGGTGGACGCCGCCGTTTGCGAAGACGGTGTAAGCGCCGGCCATGTCCAGAGGCGTGGCGTCATAGGTGCCCAGCGAGACCGCGGGTGTGCCTTTGGCCGCGAGGATGCCGGATGCGCGGGCGAGGGCAGCGACGTTGCCGAAGCCAACCTGCTGGCCCAGCGATATGGTGGCGTTGTTGAGCGAGTGTGCGAGCGCGTAGATGGCCGGGACGTCGCCGTGGTACTCGTTCATGTAGTTGCCGGGCTTATAGGTCTGGCCGTCAAAGGTGAACGTGGTCGGGACATCGTGCAGCGTGGTGAGCGCGGTGAAGGGCTGGCCGTCCAGCGTTTGTCCGTCCACGGCCTGTTCTTCGGCGGTGGCGTACACCCAAGGCTTGAAGATGGACCCCGTGGGGCGCTTGGAGGTGGCGTGATCGAGCTGCGAGGCGGAGTAGTTGCGGCCACCCACCAGCGCCAGTACCTGGCCGGTGTGCGGGTTCAAAGCGACAAGCGCGACCTGCGGCGAACTGGTGGACCCGACACCGCGCTTGCGGTTCGCGGCGACCAGTGCATCGACGCGTCTCATGCCGGCTTCCACGGCCTCGGAGGCCGCTTTTTGCAGATCGGGGTCGAGCGAGGTGTAGATGCGGAGCGAGGAGTGGGAACTGTCGTAGTCGCCGATGCGTTGCGTGATCTGGTCGTGCACGAGGTCGACGAAGTAGGGCGCTTCAGAGGCGTCGACCTCGGCCGGGGCCAGCTTGATGGGCTCGGCCTTGGCGGCTTCGGCCTGCGCCGCGGTGATCGCGCCGGTTTCGACCATGGAGTCGAGGACCAGGTTGCGCCGCTCCGTGACGCGGTCCACGTGGCGGTAGGGATTGAAGTAATTGGGGCGCTGAATCATGCCGGCGAGCATGGCGCACTGCGCTAAATCGAGCTGCTTGAGAGGCTTGCCGAAGTAGGCCTCTGCGGCCTCACCGAACCCGTTAATGGCGAAGCTGCCACGTTGGCCAAGGTTGATCTGGTTGGCGTACATCTCGAAGATCTGCCCCTTGTTGAAGCGGCCTTCGAGTTGATACGTGATCATGATCTCGGCGATTTTGCGGGCGTAAGTCTTTTGCGGGGTGAGGAAGAATCCACGCGCGAGCTGTTGGGTGAGTGTGGAGCCGCCGCAGCTCTTATGCTGCTGCAGAATGTCCTGGACGCCGCACTTGACCGTGCGGACGTAGTTGATGCCGGAGTGCTCGAAGAAGCGGCGGTCTTCGATGGCGAGCACTGCCTGGACCATGCGCGGAGGGATTTGGTCGTAGGTGACCATGCGGCGCTTGGTGCGGTTCTTGTCTTCACTGAGCGCTGTGATCAGCTGTGGTTCGAGTTTGTAGGCGGCGAGTTTGGCCCCGTTGTCGGCGGTGATGGCGGTGACGACATCGCCTGTGGTGTCGATTGTTGCGCCGTCGGCCGCCAGGTAGCTTTGCGGGCCGGGCTTGATGCGCACCTGGTCGCCTTCAAGCTGCACGGAACCCATGGGACTGGACGGCCCGTCATAGCCGGCCCTACGGAGATCGCCGGCAATGACCTCGGCCGTGAGGTGCTGGCCTGGGCGGACCTCCTGCGGCGCGGCATAGATCTGCGCCTGGGATGCGAAGAGCGGGCCCTGGGCGAGGCGCTGATCAACCAGGCCGGCGTACTTGTGGTACTGGTACGCAAACGTGAGACCGAACAGAACAGCAAGAAGGAGGACGAGCACAAGCGCGGCGCGAAAGGCGCGGAAGAGCAGGGAGTGCTGGGTGCGGGCGACTTTGACGAGGACGGGCAAGGAAGGGTCTGCCGGTTACTTTCCGAATCGGCTGCTGCTTTGGGCCGGGCAGGCAATTCCGTTCAGTTTCGAGCTGCAAGTTTAGGTATTTCGAGTTGGGTATTGCATGAGCCCTACAGCTTTGACGCTTGGACGAGGTTGGCGATATGGGCGGCGGCGCCTTCAACGGGAATGTCGAGTGTGGTGCCGCTGAGGCGGTCTACGAGTTCCAGGACGTCGTCGGCGAGTTTCTTGCCGATGTTGACGCGGTAAGGAATGCCGATCAGGTCGGCGTCTTTGAACTTGACGCCTGCGCGCTCGTCGCGGTCATCGAGGAGGACGTCGACCCCGGCGTTGGAGAGGGCTTCGGCGAGGTCGAGGCCGGCGGTGTTGAGGGCAACTTCGCGGGTGTTGGTGATGGTGACGACGACCTCGAATGGAGCGATCGCGGCAGGGAGAGCGTACTGGGGATCGGTCTGCTTCGGGTCAGTATTCTCTGCGCTGAACTTTGCGGCGGAGGACTCGACGGCGGAGGTGAGGATGCGCTCGATGCCGATGCCGTAGCTGCCCATGATGGGGGTGACTTCTTTGCCATCCTTGTCGAGCACGCGGGCGCCCATGGACTTCGAATACTTGTAGCCGAGTTTGAAGATGTGGCCGATCTCGACGGCTTTGCCGAGGCGTAGCGGTTGCTGGCCGACGGGGTCGAGCTCGCCCTCGTTGATGTTGCGGATGTCGGCGGTGGTCGTGGGCGTGAAGTCGCGGCCGGGAGTGACGTTGCGGAAGTGATAGTCGAGCTTGTTGGCTCCGGCGACTAGGTTTTTGCGGTTTTCGAGGCCGAGATCGAGGACGGTGATGGTCTTGAGGACGTTGGTGCCGTCTTCGCGGAGGACGCCTTTGAGTTTGTCGAGCGCTTTGCCGGATTTCAGGCCGTTGAGCGAGCCCTGCGTCATGACCTCGGCCATGCCGACCGGGCCGAGGTAGCCGGCCGGGCCGCCGATGTGCAACTCAAGTTCTTCGGGCGTCATGGGGCGCAGGTCGGCAGTGCCGGCGATCGCGTTGAGCTTGGTCTCGTTGACCTGGTGGTCACCGCGGAGAAAGGCGACCACGGGACGAAGCGGGGCGCCGGCGTCGAGCGTGGCCCCCATGAAGGCGACGCACTTGATGTCCTGTGCGGCCTCGATGCCGAAGAACGCTGTGACGTCGACGATGGCCGCTTTACCGGGCGTGTGGACAAGTTCGGGCTGACCGTCCCCGCTGGGCTCGAGATCGGTGACGGGCGGCAACACGCTCTGCGCCTTTTCGAGGTTCGCGGCGTAGCCTGAGGCGGAGCTGGCGATCAGGTCTTCGCCGGCTTCGGTGTAGACCATGAACTCCTGTGATTGCGAGCCGCCCATGGAGCCGGAGTCGGCTTCGACGGCGACGAACTCCAGGCCGCAGCGCGTGAAGATGCGGCGGTAGACCTCGTCGTGCTTGCGGTAGCTTTCATCCAGGCCAGCTTCGTTGAGGTCGAAGCTGTAGGCGTCCTTCATCAGGAACTGCCGGACGCGCAGGAGACCGGATTTGGGACGTGGCTCGTCGCGGAACTTGGTCTGGATTTGGTACCAGATCTGGGGGAGCTGCTTGTAGCTGCGGAGCTCGTTGCGCGCGATCGAGGTCATGATCTCCTCGTGCGTCATGGCGAGGCAGAGCTCGGCACCCTTGCGGTCATGCAGGCGAAACATGTTGTCGCCCATGGCATACCAGCGGCCGGACTCCTGCCAGATCTCGGCGGGGTTGAGGGCGGGGAGGTGGAACTCCTGGCCGATGCGGTCCATCTCTTCGCGGACGATGCGGACGATTTTGTTCAGTGAGCGTTGGCCGAGCGGCAGGAAACTGTACAAGCCGGCACCCAGCTGGCGGACGTAACCGGCACGCAGCAGCAGCTTGTGGGAGGCGACTTCGGCGTCGGCCGGGGCTTCGCGGAGGGTGGGGATGAAAAGGTTCGACCAGCGTTGCATGTCTCCGGTGATTGTAGAGGAGGAGGCCCCTGCCTGACCGGGTCTAGTCGTGGTAGCGCTTTTCTCCCGCAGGGATCTCGGCAGCGAAGCGATTTTGTACCGGCGGCAGCGGGCAGGTGCCGTACTCGGTATACGCGCAGGGCCAGTTGATGGCCTTGTTGAAGTCAAGAACAACTGCCCCCGGTTGCGCGATGCCGTGGGAGGGCGGATCAGCCGCAAGCTGACGTCCAGCGCCGTAGGTGGTGGACCGGTAGGTGCCGTCACGGAAAGCAAACTCGAGGCCGGCATCTGTGCCCGTGGCATCGAGGCGGATCGTCTGGCCTTTGAGAGAGAACTCCACGTACCCCGGGCTTGTTTGAACCAGGGTGGTGCCGAGCACCGTGCCCATGCGGAGCTCATGACCGGGCGGATAAGGCACCCATTTGGCGGTGAGGCGATAGGTGGGGTCAACGGGATAGAAGTTCAGGCCGTGGAAGTGCTCCAGGTTGGAGGAGTGCGGATCCCCGACGCGCAGGTAGAGCTGATCTCCAGTGCGATGGATCACGTTGGCCCAGAGGCCGTTCCACTGCAGCGAAGCCTCGGGGCTGTCGGATACGGGGACGGCGTCGCCGGCATTCGGATGGGTACGGCCGAGGGCCACGGAGGGATCGACGGCAGCCAGGGTGATCTTGTCGCCGGCGATGTGCAGCGTGAAGGCGTGGGCCGGACCGTGCTCAAGACGCAGCCTATTTCCGGGCGCGGAACCTACCGACAAGTCGCCGGGGGTGACAGGCTGCAGGGCCACGAGGGAGAACCAGCTGCGCGGACCTGTCAGCTCCTTTGCCCTTTGCTGCCGTGCGTGCTGAAGGTCGTGTTCATAGTTCGCCGGGATGCCGGCGGATGCGGCGAGGGTGGCAAGCAGAAAGAGGGCACGCATGCTACGGAGTCTACCCAGCGAAGCGCGGCGGCTGCGAGTTTTATCGCTCGGGCTGCTTGAGCGATAAGGCCTGAACGAGGTCGTGGAGATGAACTACACCTTGCACACGTGCTTCGGCAGTGCCTTGCGTAAGAACGAGTGCGGTGATCTTGTGCTGCTCCATGAGGTCGAGGGCGTCGAGCGCGAAGAGATCGGGGCTGACGGTGCGGGGGTGCGGGTTCATGACCTGGGCGGCGGTGCGGTGAAAGGCGGCGGGACCTTCGCGTTCGAAGAGGCGGCGGAGGTCGCCGTCGGAGAGCACGCCGAGAAGCTTGCCGTGTGCGTCCTGGACGGTGGCCATGCCGAGGCGTTTGGCGCTCATCTCGTGAATGACGGTGGACATGGGGGCGTCCGGGGCCACGGTGGGGACAGCCTCGCCAGTGTGGGCTAGCTCGCGGACGGGCGTGAGGCGGCGACCAAGCGAGCCGCCGGGGTGAAGCTCGGCAAAGGTTTGTGGCGCGAAGCCCAGGCGCTGGCTCAGCGTGATCGCGAGGGCATCGCCCAGTGCGAGCATGGCGGTGGTGGATGCCGTGGGCGCGAGTTGGTGCGTGCAGGCTTCGCGATCCACCGCAACATCCAGCGTGTGTGCGCTGGCGCGGGCGAGCGTGGAGCCCCCGCAGCCGGTAAAGGTAACGAGGGTGATATCGAGGCGTTGCAGGGCAGGCAGCAGTCGCAGCAGCTCTTCGGTCTCGCCGCTGTAGCTGAGCGCAAGCAGGGCGTCGCCGCCGTTCAGCATGCCCAGGTCGCCATGGAGCGCTTCCGCGGGGTGCAGAAACGGCGTAGGGACCGACAGCGAGGTAAGCGTGGCCGCGATCTTGCGGGCGATCAGGCCGCTTTTGCCCATGCCGGTCAGCGTGAGCTTGCCGCCGCTGCGGACGACCTGCTCAAGCGCGTCCACGACGTCGCTGAAGGCGGCATGTTGCTCTCCGTCGAGGCGCTCGGCGAGCGCTGTAAGAGCGGCAGCCTCGATGCGGATCAGATCGCCGGGTGAAACGGCCTGTGCGGTGGTGTCGTTCATCCAAGCCGGATGCTAGCAGAGGGAGGCGGCGAATCGTTGCCGCCGCCGGGCTTCGCTTGGAGCCGTGGCTGTTCGGGGTTGGCGGTAAACTTGCAGATGAGTGCGGCGGGTTGCGCTGGAGCGTGTGATGGTGCGTCGATTTGGTGTGTTGGCGGCGATGGTGCTGGTGGTAGCTGGGCTGGCCTGGGCGGGCGTAGTAAACCTCAGGGCGCGGCGGGCAGCGGTGGAGTCAGCCCATGTCGAGTTGATCCCCGCCAAGGCTGCCGATGCTGCGGCACCGGATGTGGAAGGGGCGCAGCTGCAGGGCAAGGCGGCACCGGCGTTCACGCTGGTCAGTACCGATGGCAAGAAGGTTTCCTTGGAGGACTTCAAAGGCCACCCGGTGATCGTGAACTTCTGGGCGACGTGGTGTGGCCCGTGCAAGCTGGAAATGCCGTGGTTCGAAGAGTTCGGGAAGAAGTACGCGGGGCAGGGGCTGGTGGTGCTTGGGCTGAACCAGGATGACGGCATGGCCCCTGCCGAGGTGGCGCAAGCGGCCAGGCACATCGGCGTCAGCTACCCGGTGCTGATGCCCGACAAGGACGAGCACACGTCCAAGGCCTATGGCGGGGTGGATTACCTGCCGGAGACCTTCTACCTGGACAAGGCGGGTAAGGTGTCTGCGGTGTCCGCCGGCGCGCCGACCAAGGACCAGATGGAAGGCCTGATTCAGCTGGCCATTAACGGGAAGTAACGCCGAAGGAAACGGGAGCCAGGGTGGACGGAACGCTTCGACGCACGATGTTGCTGCTGGTAGGGCTCTGTGCCGCAAGTGCGCAATCGCAGACCATTCAACTTGGCGACGCACGACCCGCCGACAGCGCAGCCCGGCGGCAGTCCGTGGAACTGCAGACCGCAACGGCTACGGTAAAGGCAGGCCAGCCAGAGTGGGTGGAGGTGCGCTTTCAAGTGCATCCGGGCATGCACATCAACTCCCATACGCCGCATGATGAGTTGCTGATCCCGACCTTATTCGAAGCAGCGGGGGAGCATGACGTCAAAGTGCTGCACGTGGAATACCCCACGGGCATTCCGCTGCGTTTGGATGTGGGCCAGGGCGAAACCTTGAGCACGTACCAGGGTGAATTTGCCCTGCGGTTGCAAGTGACTGCTCCCAAGGGCGAGAGCACGCTGGATGGCACGCTCCGCTACCAGGCCTGCGACTCGCGGTCGTGCTTCCCGCCCAAGGTGCTGCCCGTGCGCGTGGCTGTTGTTGGGCGCTAGCTGGGCAGTGGCTAGGGGTGAAACGTGATCGACAGCGTATTGCCGTCAGGGTCTTTGAACCAGGCGACCTTGGCGCCGCCGGGAGCGTGCCAGATAGCTCGTTCGTCCTGCTCAAACTGGCCGTAGCGCTCGAAGACGAGCCCGCGCTTTAGCAGTTCGTCAACACACGATTCGATGTTGTCCGCCTGCCAGCCGAAGATGGTGAATGGCGCAGGGGTGAACGCACCGGCGCGCACGACCCGAAGCATGGTGCCGTGCGCTGGGCCGAGGCGAAACACCAGGGCGAACTGGTCATCAGACTCGAAGTGCAGCCCGAGTGTCTGCTCGTAGAAGGCGCGAGCGGCTTCAGCGTTGGCGGTGGGGATAAACCCGACAGGTTGATTCGTTCCGAGCGACATAAGGGGATCATAGCCGCAGCGTGCCGCGACGGCTCAACGAAGCCCCTGCGAGAAGCAGGTCGTCGCAAGTCTACGCCGGTAAGCGGAATTCGACGATTGCTGCACTGGGCTGTTGCGAAGCGCTTGCCGCGCTACTTCCTTCCGGGTTTTTTCTGCGTGTCGAGGAAACGGCGGACGCGGTCGAGCGAGCGCGCCTTGCCGAAGACCACGAGGGATTCCATCAGGGGCGGCGACTGAACGCTGCCGGTGAGGATGGCCCGAAGGAGCATGAAATTCTCCTTGACGGACCAGCCTTTCGCTTCACCAAGCTGCTTCATCGCGGCTTCGATCGCAGGCGCTTCCCAGGCTGTGGCTTCGAGCGTGGTGAGCAGATCAGCGGTGAACGCCAGGGTGTCTTCAGCGGTGCGTTTTTTGGGGAGCCAGACAGCTTCTGCGGGCATGACATTGTCGCGGAAGAAGAAGTCGGCCATATCGCCAAAGGCGCCGAGGGTTTCGATCCGGGTTTGGACGAGGGGAGCGATGGCCTGGAGGTAGGCGTCGGAGAAGACGTTCTGGCGCAGGGCAGCGTAGAACTCTTCAGGCGTGAGCTTGCGGATGTACTCGCCGTTGAGCCACTTCAACTTGACGAGGTCGAAGACGGGGCCGCCGAGCGAGATGCGGGCAAAGTCGTAGCGCGCGAGCATGTCTTCGAGGGAGAACATGTCGCTGAGCTTCATGTCGAGGTTTTTCGAGACGATCTCCAGTTCGGTGGGCTGGGCCATGCCGCCCCCCATGAGACCGAGGTAGTTCAGCAGCGCGTGCGGGAGGAAGCCGGAGTCGCGATAGAAGTTGAGCGAGACGGGATTTTTGCGTTTGCTGATTTTGCTCTTGTCGGCGTTGCGCAGAAGCGGCATGTGCCAGAACTTCGGCTGTTCCCAACCGAAGGCCTGGTAGAGAAGAACATGCTTCGGGGTGGAGCTGATCCATTCCTCGGCGCGGATGACGTCGGTGATGCCCATGAGGTGGTCGTCCACGACGTTGGCGAGGTGATAGGTGGGGAAGCCGTCGGACTTCATGAGCACCTGGTCGTCCACGTTGGCGTGGTCGAAGGTGACATCACCCCGGAGCTCATCGCGGAAGGTGGTGCTGCCTTCCGTCGGGACCTTGAGGCGGACGGTGAAGGGCTTGTTGGCGGCGAGGTTGGCGTCGATTTCGGCCTGGCTGAGGCTGCGGGAGCGACCGTTGTACTTGGGTGGTTGCTTGGCGGCGAGTTGGGCCTTGCGCTCGGCATCGAGCTCTTCCGGCGTCTCGAAGGCGCGGTAGGCGTGGCCGGAGGCGAGAAGCTTTTCGGTGTACTCGCGATAGATCTCGGTGCGCTCGGACTGGCGGTAGGGGCCAAACGGGCCGCCAACGTCAGGGCCTTCGTCCCAGGTAAGGCCGACCCAGCGCAGGGCGTCGAAGATCATCTGCTCCGAGGTGGGCACGAAGCGGGTGCGGTCGGTGTCCTCGATGCGCAGAACGAATTTGCCGCCGCGCTGCCTGGCAAACAGGAAGTTGAGCAGGCCGATGTAGGCGGTGCCGACGTGGGGATCGCCGGTGGGCGAGGGGGCGATACGGACGCGGGTGGGGCGGGACTCGGGCGTAGAGCTTGCTGCTGAGGACATGGTCGAGTTCTATGCTATCAGGGCGGGAACGCGGGGTTGACCAACTTGGTCAAGCGGCTTAGGATCCACGTGAGAGGTGCCCCATGACCATGAACCTGTATGAAGCGAAGACCCAGCTGTCGCAGTTGGTGGAACGGGCTGCTGCAGGCGAAGAGGTGATCATTGCTAAGGCGGGGAAGCCGATGGTGAAGATGGTGCCGGTTGAGCCGGTAGACAAGCCGAAGCGCAGGCAGTTCGGTCAGAACCTGCTCCACGTGACCTATATCGCGGACGACTTCGACGCACCGATGTCGGATGAGGAACTGGAGCTCTGGGGCTACTAGTGCGGTATCTGCTGGACTCCCATGTGTTTCTCTGGCTGGACGACCCGGAGCGGCTCGGCGCGTCCGTCCAGGCGATACTGGCGGACCCCGACCATGACATCTTCCTCAGTGTGGCGAGTATCTGGGAGTTAACGCTGAAGCGCGCTGTAGGGAAGCTGCACTTTACCGGGCCTTTTGTGGCAGCAGCGGCGACGTACAACATCACGGTACTGCCCATTGAAGCAAGACACGTGGCTGAGGTAGAGCAGTTGCCACGATTCCACAAGGACCCGTTTGATCACTTGCTCGTCGCGCAGGCGCGGATTGAAGGGCTGGTGCTGGTGACGCACGATGTAGTCGTCACCAGGTATCCCGTAGCTACCTTGCGCGTGTAGGCTCGCGGCTTAGAGCTGGGCTGGCGGACCCGGTGGCGGGTAGTTTGCAGGCGGGTAGGGTTGGTTTGAGGCCGCATACCCGGGTGCGACCGGAACCACGTTCCAGTCGCTGAATGCCAGGATACAGAGCACGATCACAGGACCGACCACGGGCACCAAGCTGATGAGCGACATCGCGCCCGACATCCCAGCCTTGGTGAAAATGCGCCAGAGAAGCCAGACAAAGAAGATGCTGAGGATCAGCGTAAGGAGAAGGCTGAAGGCCAGGATGCTGGCACCCTTGCCGGCCATCTGATTCAATGCCTGTTGCTGTTGGGGGTCCATGGTGCCTCCGCGATTGGAGACACTGTAGCGGACCGGACGCGGAGATTTCCAGCAAATTGCTTCGCCTGGCAGGTGGACGCCGCTGCTCAGTGCGGCAGCACCAGCAATTCTATGGCACTTGGTGCGTCTGCCTGATGCAATACCGTTTCGGTGGCTTTCCTGAAGTCCTTGGGTTTGGCCTTGTTGATGTCCATGAAGACCTGCGGATTGCGGTCGGTGAGTGGGAACCAGGAGCTTTGGATCTGCACCATGATCCGGTGACCCTTGCGGAACGTGTGATTCGCGTCCTGCATGGTGAAGTTGACCTCGGTCGTCTTGCCTGGCGTGAGTGGCTCGGGATGCTCGAAGGAATTGCGGAACTTGGCGCGGAAGGGCTCACCCCGGACCAGCATCTGGAAGTTGTCGAGTGCGCCGCCGGAGCGGATTCGCCCTTGGGCGTCACGCTCTCCGGGCCGGTGTAGTCAGCCGGGTACACGTCGATCAACTTCACGTCGAAGTCCGAGTCCGTGCCCGTGGAGGCGATGCGGAGCCGGGGGCTGATAGGGCCGGCAATGGTGACGTCCTCGGTAAGCGGCTCGGTCTGGTAGACGAGCACGTCGGAACGCTTGGCGACGAAGCGCTGGTCCTCGTCCATGTAGGGCTGCGGGACGTCTTCGCTGGTGCGGTCGGTGGTGTAAGGGACGGGGTTGGCGGGGTCGGAGACGTAAGTGTCTTTGCTGTCAGCGACGGTGGGCGCGGTGAACGAAAGGCCGTGGTTCGGTTGCAGGTACAGCAGGCGGGGCTGTGCCGCGGGCGGGGGCCAGGCGGTGTAGTTATGCCACGTGTCGGAGCCGGTCTCAAAGGCGACAACCTTCGGCAGCGGCGTCCAAGCTTTGTCTTTCAGGTAGTGGTCAAAGAACGGCGCTTCAATCTGATCGCGGAAGTAGACTGCGGTCGTCTGCCGAAAGCTGACGTTGCCAAGATGGTCTCCATTGGAGCGATACCAGCCCCCGTGAACCCA
Source organism: Granulicella sp. (assembly GCA_965198515.1). Classification (GTDB taxonomy): domain Bacteria; phylum Acidobacteriota; class Terriglobia; order Terriglobales; family Acidobacteriaceae; genus Granulicella. The sequence goes on from CBDAPO010000005.1 coordinate 691,718, forward strand.
CGGGCCTTCGATCAGCGTGTCTTCGGGGGCGTCGGGGCTTAGCTTGTCGATAGCGTGGAACACCTTGACGGGGCCTGATAGATCTTCGGCGTCGAACCAGCCACCGACGGCGAGGACGGCTGCCTTGACGCCGTGCATATGCGGGGCGATGTTGCGGGTTTGCCAGTAGCTGTCGTAGTTGGGGTGGGCGATCTGGTCGCTGAAGTAGGGGATGACGCTGCCGGCGGGGAAGACCAGATTGGCGAGCGAGCCCTTCTGGAGAAAGTAGGTATAGAGATCGTCGGTGGGGTACTTGAAGGTGTCTTTGGGCTCTACCGTGAGCGGATTGTTCTGCTTGAAGTAGTGCACGTAGAAGGTGTGATTGGCCTGCAGCATGTAGGCGCCGCCATGCACGCTGTCATCGCCCATGTAGTAGTCGATGATGGGCGCCTGCGGGCTGGCGGCCTTGATCGCTGGGTGGGAGTCGACGATGGATGCTGCGGTGTAAAAGCCCGGATAGCTGATGCCGAGAATGCCGACGCGGCCGTTGTTGCTGGGCACATTTTTGAGCAGGTAGTCGATCGTGTCCGAGGTGTCGGTGGACTCGTCAATGCCGTGGCCGTCCGTGGAGGGCGTCATCTCTACCCAGGTGCCCTGGGAGTTCCAGCGGCCGCGCACGTCCTGGCAGACAAGGATGTAGCCTCCGCGCACCAAATTGGCGTTTGCGGTGACCCGCGGAGCGATGTTTTCCGGGCCATACGGAGCGCAGCTATAGGGCGTGCGTGTCATGAGGAAGGGGTACGGGCCCTTGTCGTCGAACTGGGCGGCGATGGGCGTGTATACGGCCGTGTACAGCTTGGTGCCGTCGCGCATGGGAATCTGGAGTTCGCGCTTGGTGTAGTGGGTCCGCGCAAACTCGGCAGTGGCTTGGGCCTGCTGTTCGATGGCGAGCGGCGGCTGTTCGGGCAGTGTGGATGCCTGGGCGGCGGCGGAGGTTTGGGCGGCGGCGGGCAGCGACAAGGCGATCAGGGCGGCCAGGCCGCAGCTTGCTTTGGAAAAGGTCATCCGTCCTCGATTCGTTTGTCTTGATTGTAGGACCGGGCCCGGAGCATGGCATACTGTTGCGCAACAGGGCGGCAGTGCGGAGAGGTGATGCCTTTGCGTGTTGGAGATGGTTCCAGAGCGCGTTGGATTTGCGCGGCTGTTGTGATCGCGATCTCGGCGGGTGTGAGCCCAGGTTGCGTTGCTCAGGATGTTGTTGTGCCATCGGCCGAGGAACGTCCGTATACTCTGCACGCGTATGCCAACCGCGTACAGGTAGCCACGCTGGTGTTGAGTGAATTGCATGCACTGATCCCTGGGCTGGACGCGCAGGATTTTACGATTCAGCTGGATGGTGGGCCGAAGTTCCATCCGTTACAGGCGCGGGTTGAAGGCGATGATCCGCTGAACGTAGCAATTGTTCTGGATGCCACGATTTTGGTCGGACCGGAACTGCTCGCATCCTTCCAGCATGCCCTGTCTTCGCTGAAGGAGGGCTTGTTGCGGGAACAGGATCATGTTTCTGTGTATGCCGTTGACTGCATCGCGGTGCACGCGCGCAACATGGATGTTCCTGCGATAAAGGAAAACTTACAAGCGGCAACAACCGACGTGCTGAGTCACGCGAAGCTGCACGGAAGCGGTGAGCTTCTCCTGGGCTGCGACCGTTCCCTTCGACTGTGGGACACCGTTGCCGCTGCGGGCCAGCAGATTGGGTCACTTCCGGGACGGCGCGTCATCGTCCTTCTTTCGGCTGGGCAAGACGGAACCAGCATAAACACGTGGAACCGGGTGCGGGAATACCTGAACAGCATGAGTATCGCAGTCTTCGGGATGCGCACAAATGGCCCCCCGAAACCCAAGCAGATCGATGTCAAGACGGTGGGTGGAAGCCGCCTGGCGGGGGCGAGGGAAGACCCGTTCGGCCTGCTATGTGCGGGCACTGGCGGAATGGTTCTTCATGTCAACGAGGGCACGATGGCGCCGCAGTTGGAGCGCACATTGCAGATCATTCGGGGACGTTACATTCTGGAATTCGAACGGCCACGGAATTCGGTCGCGGGCAGACATCTGATCGAAGTGAGTGTGCCTCACCCGCACGCGCTTGTATTGCCCGGGGGCGCGCATGTCGCGTTGGAAGATCCTGCTTTGGCAAAGGACCCGAGCACTGTTCCTTCCGATGTGTCGCATGCGCCTATGCTGGGTTCTCGGCGAACTCTGTCGGGCTCGCAGTGATCGGGGTTGAGGGCGCGGACTGAGTTCTCCTTCGCAGGCCGCCGTTGCGCGAGGACGTTGATATGTGTGCATGAGAGTGACGGAGCATGGAATACTGGCGCGCATGGGATCGGGCTCCGCCGAACGATGGATGTGGATGGGTGCGAATGAGTGGTGTGGACGTTTCCTGCGCGCGGGGATGCTGTCAGCTCTTCTTGTGGGGCTGGCAGGCGGGGCAGGGCTGCGGGCGCAAACGGGATCAGCGTCTGCGCCGAAGCAGGATGCGCCCTATGTGTTGCACGTGTACGAGGACCTGGTGCAGGTGCCGGCCCTTGTACTGAATTCGGCACACGAGAGTGACCGTGGTCTGCGGACGAAAGACTTCTCCATACAGCTGGATGGAGGGCCGAAATTTCACCCGAGGCAAGCGCGTCCGGAGGGTGATGACCCTATCTTGCTGTCGATCCTGCTGGATGCGCGTCGCGGGGAACATCAGGATCTGGTCCGTGGTTTGACGGCTGCGATTGCGCGTCTGCCGCCGGATTTGCTCACCGCGCGGGATCATCTTTCGGTGTTTGCGTATGACTGTACGTTGGTCAACTCCGTGATGGATGTGCCGGCGGCGCAGGGAGCATGGCAGTCCGGTGTTTCGGCGGCCCTGGGTGCTGCTGGCCTACACGGGGATCCGCAGAAGAAGCCACACTGCGGCACACCAGCGCACCTTCAGGATGCTGTCGCTGCGGTGACGAGCAGGGTTGGTGCCCTGGCTGGGCGCCGAGTGTTGCTTGTGATTTCAGACGGCAGCGACTGGGCCGGGAAAACGCCGGTCGACGCTCTGCGGTCCAACGCCAATGGTGCCGGACTGGCGATCTTTGGTATCCAGCCTGAGCTTCCGCAACGGCCGGTACTTGGAACCAACATCCCCAGCAGGTTGCTGCTGGAGACGGCAATGAATGACCCGTTTGGGTGGCTGTGCGGCAGCACGGGCGGTCTGCTTGTGGGCGCCACAACCAGGGATCTGAACGAGAAACTGGAACGCATTGTGAGCCTGGTCCGGGCGCGCTACATCCTGGAGTTCGCCCGGCCACGAAACGCGAGCGTTGGATCACACCAGATTGATGTCATGGTGACGGACACCTCTGCCGTGGTGAGAACAAGTGGCGTTGCCGTTGCTGTGCAGGATGAGGCGCAGCGGAATGATGCGCACACGGTGCCGAAAGATACAAATGGAGACCCGGTAATGGGGCGACACCCGTGACCTTTTGCAGGTGTGCCTAGAGGGCAGGACCTGTGGCAGATTGCCTGGCTTGCCCTGTCAGGCGAAGCACGAGGCGCTCCAGAACAAGTCGTTTGTCTGGTGGATTAGCGCGCAGGTCAGCGTCGGCGCGCGCAATGGCGTGGAGAGCCTGGGTGAGTTCGCTGCGGTTGCGATAGCGGCGGGCTTGTGTGATGAGCGCGTCCGCCGCGAAGGGTGCTGGGCGAAAGCCGGGCCAAAGCACCTGCCAGATCGCACGCTGGTCTTTCACCTGCTTTTCGTTGAGCACGAGTAGCTGGCGAAAGGTTTTGGCGAGCGAAAAGACGTGGCCGATGGCGGCGTCTTCCCCGTCCGAGGCGTTGAGCAGGCCTGTGAGGAGCGCAAGCGCTTCGGGGGCGTTCTTGCGGCTGATGGCGTCGGTTAGCTCGTGGAGGCTGCGTTGTTTGGCGGCGGGCACCATGAGCTCCACGTCCTGCAGCGTGATGGTTGCTGCATTGCGGGCACCGGCTTCAAGACTTAGCTTTTCGAGCTCGCTGGCGAGCGAGAGCATGTCGGACGCGACGGCTTCCACGAGTTGGCGGGCGGCATCTTCGGTCAGCGTGATGCCGCTTTGTTGGGCGCGGCGTTCGGCCCATTGCACCGCGTCATCGTCGGTGATGCGTTGCAGCTCGATCACGCCGCAATGATCGCCGAGGGTTTCGCGAATCTTTTCGGCGCGTTCCTTGTCGGTGAAGTCCATGCGGCGGAGGTCGGCAGGGAGCTGGATGTGGTCTGCAATGAAGAGGAGCAACGCCTGCGGATTGGGGCTGCGGAAATACGCGTCAAGTGCGGCGAACTCTTCCTTCTTCTGGCCCCGGCCGTAGAGCGTCTTCAGATTGCGGAGGAAAACGACCTGGAACGGCGCCATAAGGGACGGTGTCTGGGCGAGGTCGAGCGCTTCAAAGATCGAGGTTTGCGCGAGATCGAGATCATGAAGGCAGAAGTCGCGAAGATCGGTCGGAACGAGGGCGTGCAGGACGCCGCCGCGGGCTTGCTGCTGAAGGAAAGCTTCATCACCAAGGAGGACGTAGCCGGGTTTGCGCGTGGCGTTGTTGAGGGCTTCGGCGAGGAAGCGATTGAGAGATGCGAAGCTGCGAAGGCCTTGGGTGAGGTCGGGTTGGAAGGTGGTTGGCGGCATCGGCTGTGTTCAGAAAAGCAGGTTCCCTGCGGGAATGACAACGAGAAAGGCAAGGGCAAACGCAGATTCCCTGCGGGAATGACAAACAAGAAGGCAAGGGCGTGACGCAAGTTGGGTCATCGGAAAGACTCCTGCATGTCGCTGACGAGGGCCTGCGCGAAGTCGCGGGCGATGCGGCGGACGGCGGCGGGGTCTTCCTGGACGAAGCCGGAGAGGTCCTGGGTGGACTGGAACTGCTCGCGCCAGGGGAAGGCTTCGTTGCGGTAGAGGATGCGACCGTCGTGGGCGGTGAGTGTAACGCTGGCGGTAACCGTGATGAGATAACTGGAGGTTTGGCCGCTGGAGGCGTCGTAGGTCAGCGGTGTGACGGCTTCGGTGAGGATGGTGCCGCGGAGTACCGCGTCGGCGTTGTTGGTGTCGTTGTCTGCCGTGCCAGGGACGGCCGTGAGGATGCGGTAGCGTGTGGAGGTGTTCAGCTCACGGACGACGGCCTGCGTGAAGGCGACCTCGGTGCGGAAGGCCTGGACGCGGGTGGCGAAAATCGGGACGGCAAGGGTGTGAATGCCGTTGGGGATGTGCGTCGCGGCGCCGACCTGGTGGTAGCCGCAGCCGGTGGGAAGGAGCAACAACGGCAGCAGGCGAAAGGGGCGCATCACTCCATCAAGAATACTGCCTTGCCGTTCCTCTTTTTGACGTTGGTCTGCCGATCAGCCCTGCAACTCGCGGAGCTCAACGACGTGGGTTGCGGCTCCGCTCGACATGACAGATCGCACGGGCTACGAGGAGTCAGGTTCTAGCTCGCCGGTGGAGGCATTCTTTCGACGTTGACGTAGAAGTGGTCCGTATCGACGGCGAAGTCGTTTGGCTTACCTGTGAGTGGCGTGGATTGCCAAGCAGATGTGGGGATGAGGTGGGTCCAGCGTTGTGGATCGCCGGCGTTGATGGGCATGGCGAAGCCAGCCTCATCGGCCTCCCAGCGGTATTGGAGGGACTTGCCGTCGGCAGTGGGCCGGAGCTGGAGGATGGGGAGGGCGGCGTGGCGGAGGTACTCGTCGAAGAGGGGGGTGAGGTTGAGGCCGGTGCGCCCGTTCCACCAGGCGACGACCTGGTCGGTGGTGATGGTCTGGTACTTGAAGTGCTGGTAGAAGTCGTGGATGTCGGCGAACCATTTGGCGTCGTCGTTGATGACGCTGCGGAGGGTGTTGAGCATGAGCGCGCCTTTGAAGTACTGGTCCTGTGGGGGCTCGGCGTTCGTGTTGTAGGGCGGGATGATGGGGCGTTGATTCTGGACCTTGGGTTTTAGGCCCTGCGTATAGCGGAGGGCGTCGGCCTTGCCGAAGCGGTACTCGACGTAGAGGGTTTCGAGGTAGGTGGTCCAGCCTTCGTGGATCCACATGTCGGCGCGGTCCTGGGCGGTGACCGCGTTGCCGAACCACTCGTGGCCGCTCTCGTGGATGATGATGAAGTCGAACTTCAGGCTGATGCCGACCCCGGTCCAGTCGCGGCCGTAGTAGCCGTTGGTGAAGTGGTTGCCGTAGGCGACGGCGGACTGGTGCTCCATGCCGGCGTATGGGACCTCGATGAGCTTGTAGCCGTCCTTGTCGAAGGGGTATTCGCCGAAGTAGTGCTCGTAGGCGTCGAGCATTTCGGGGACTTGCTGGAACTGGAGCCTGGCTTTGTCGAGGTCTTCGGGTAGGGCGTAGTAATCGAGGGTTGTTTCGCCGTGTTTGGGGGCGGTGAAGTGCTGGTAGTTGCCGATGTTGAGGGCAACGTCGTAGTTATTGATGGGGTAGTGCACGCGCCAGCGCCACTCGGTGTAGCCGTCGCCGAGGTCCTGGGAGCCCTCGAAGCGGCCGTTGCTGACGTCGGTGAGGCCGTTGGGGACCTGGATGGCGAGGGTCATGCCTTCCTGCGGTTCGTCGCGCCATTGGTCCTTGTTGGGCCACCAGGTGCTGGCACCTTCTTCCTCGCAGGCGGTGGTGATCCAGGGTTTGCCGGCGGCGTCGTGGTTGAAGGTGAAGCAGCCGAAGCGGCCTTGCTTGACGGGATGGCCTGAGTAGGCGATTTCTACGCTGTAGGTCTGACCGTTGTGGAGCGTTTCGGGGAAATCGATGTAGACGGCTCGCTCGTCGCGGGTGTACTTCAGCGGCTGGTTGGCGAGTTGGATGGAGTCGATGGCTAGTTCGGGGGTCAGGTCCAGCTGGATGCGGTTGCCGTCAGCCAGCATGCGGAAGGTGACGGTGTTGGTGCCCTTGATGAAGTGGGCGTCGGGGTCGACACGGAGTTTCAGGGCGTAGCTGAGGAGATCGTTGTTGGCTCGGTAGGGGCCGTAGGCGCCGCGGAGGAGGTCGTCTTTGGTGGGCGGCTTGAGGGTGTCGAGTTTCTGGACGCGTTGTTGGTCCGACCTGGAGCCTGGGGTGGTGGTGGCGCTTTGGGCGCTGGTCTGGGCTCGGGAAAATGCGGTGAGGAGCAGGGCCAGGAGCAGGGCGGTGGGTACCACACCCCCGGGGTACTTCAGTCTCAAAGTGCGTTGGAATAAAGACTTAGGTCCGGACTTTGTGGGGGGTACCTCCCGGCGTGCGGGGGAGTGCTCGCGTTGGCCCATGAGTGCAAGTGTAGCGGGGTAGGGGGTTAATCGTACGCAAACGCGTTTGGGCTTTTGCTCTGTTTTCTTGTTGGCAAAGGCAAAGGCAAAGGCAAAGGCAAAGGCAAAGGCAAAGGCAAAGGCAAGAGCAGAGGCAAAGGCAAAGGCAAAGGCAAGAGCAAAAGCAACAGCAGGTTCCCTTCGGGAATGACAACCAGAAAGGCAAAGGCAAAGGCAAGAGCAGAGGCAACAGCAGGTTCCCTTCGGGAATGACAACCAGAAAGGCAAAGGCGGAGGCAAAGGCAGGGGCAAACGCAACAGCAGGTTTCCTGCGGGAATGACAAGCAGAAAGGCAAAGGCAAAGGGCGGCCGGAGCCGCCCTTTGGTGTTGGTGAAGGTGGGTTATGCCTGGGCGTGGCCTTCGCCAAAGCCTGGCTTGCGGGTGGCTTCGGGCTTGAGGACCTTTTGGGTGTCGTCCGGGGTGCCGCTTTCGGCTGCGGCGAGGGCGCTCTTCATCGGGGGCAGGTCTTTGCCGGCGATGATGAGCTGGATCTCCGCGGCGTCGAGGGTTTCGCGCTCGAGCAGGGCCTGGGACATGCGGTGCATGATGTCCTGGTTTGCTTCGAGAATCGTGTAGGCCGACTTGTAGGCGGCGTCAACGAAGCTGCGGACCTCGGCGTCGATCTGCTTGGCGGTGTCGTCGGAGAAGTCGCGGGACTGTCCGATGTCGCGGCCAAGGAAGACCTCCTGTTCCTTCTTGCCGAAGGTCATGGGCCCGAGCCGGCTCATGCCGAACTCGCAAACCATGCGGCGGGCGAGGTCGGTGGCGCGCTCGATGTCATTGCCGGCACCGGTGGTCATCTTCTTGAGGAAGATTTCCTCAGCGCAGCGGCCGCCCATCATCATGGCGAGGCGGGACTCGAGGTAGTCCTTGGTGACGGTGTGCTGGTCTTCCTCGGGGAGGTAGACCGTGACGCCGAGCGCCATGCCACGCGGGATAATCGTGACCTTGTGAAGGGGGTCAGAGTGCTCGCGCAGCGCGGAGACCAGGGTGTGACCGGCTTCGTGGTATGCCGTGATCTTGAGCTCATCCGGGCTGCGCAACATGCTCTTGCGCTCTGCACCCATCAGGACCTTATCCTTGGCGACTTCGAAGTCGTACATGTGGACCGCTTTGCGGTTGAAGCGCGCGGCGGTGAGGGCAGCCTCGTTCACCATGTTGGCGAGGTCGGCACCGGAGAAGCCCGGTGTACCACGTGCCAGCACGTTGAGGTTGACGTCCTCGGCCATGGGGACCTTCTTGGCGTGGACCTTGAGGACCTCTTCGCGGCCACGGATGTCCGGGCGGTCGACGACAACGCGGCGGTCAAAACGGCCGGGGCGGAGCAGGGCCGGATCGAGCACATCGGGGCGGTTGGTGGCGGCGATCAGGATGACGCCGTCGTTTGATTCAAAGCCGTCCATCTCGACCAGGAGCTGGTTGAGGGTCTGCTCACGCTCGTCGTGTCCACCGCCGAGGCCAGCGCCACGGTGACGGCCGACGGCGTCGATTTCATCGATGAAGATGATGCAGGGGGCGTTCTTCTTGCCCTGCTCGAAGAGGTCGCGAACGCGGCTGGCGCCGACGCCGACGAACATCTCGACGAAGTCCGAGCCGGAGATGGAGAAGAAGGGCACGTTGGCTTCACCGGCCACAGCGCGGGCGAGCAAGGTTTTGCCGGTGCCCGGAGGCCCGACCATCAGGACGCCCTTGGGAATGCGGCCGCCGAGCTTCTGGAACTTCTGGGCTTCGCGGAGGAACTCGATGATCTCCTTGAGTTCTTCCTTGGCCTCATTGACGCCGGCGACGTCCTTGAAGGTGACCTTTTTCTGCTGCATGCTGAGCAGGCGGGCGCGGTTCTTGCCGAAGCTGAGCGCCTTGTTCCCGCCTGACTGCATTTGCCGCATCATGAACAGGAAGAGCGCCAGGATGACCAGGATGGGCGCGACCTGCAGCAGCAGGCCAAACCATACGTTGCCCTGGGGATCCTTGAGCTCGACCGAGACACCGTGAGAGATGAGGTCCTTGTACAGGTCAGGGTAGTTGGCAGGGATAGTAGTGGTGTAGGTTTCCTTGCCGTCTTTGAACTTGCCCGTGGCCTCGGTACCGGAGATGGTGACATTGGCGATCTTGCCCATCTCGGCATCGCTCTGGAACTCACTCAGAGGAAGTGTGCGGTTGTGCCCCGCGTTCATATTTTTGAGCACAAAGTTCCAGCCGATGAGCAGGCAGGCGACCGCCACTACCCAGATCAGCAATTGTTTGACCGTTGAGTTCAATCTGCGTCCTCGATTCCTTGGGTCCCGAACCTCTGTACCACGCCGTCCTGCGCAGACACATCGCAAACGGGCTCAGGAGCCCATCACCGATTAGACGACGATCGAGGAGATAAGGTGCGGGCTCCGGCGACGGCCGTTTCACCCCTGACGGCGGGTAATGGTTTTGATTCTAACTCTGCCGGGTGCACTTGCGGGTTCGCTATTTCGGCACCGAGGTCTACACCTTTTACGGGATACGCGGCGGAGGCGTCGGGGCTGCGTCGCGGGAAAGTCGGAGTTCGCGAAGCGACCGTTCCGCGCGAAGGCCGTTGCCGAGATCGAGGCGTGCGCCGTTGCGGCTGGTGAGGCCAGGGAGGCTGAGGAGGCCGCTGAGGGCGAGCAGTTTAGCGGTTTCTTCAGCATTGAGCCGGCAGCCCAGGTTGGCAGCGGCGGCGCGGAGAAGGCGGCGGCGCAGGGCGGGCGGCTGGGCGCGGAGGCGCTCGATTTCGATGGCGGAGGACTGCTCGCCGAGGGCGGTGCTGACGGCGCGGCCGCCGCCGCGGACGGGTTTGCCGGGGAGAACGAGGCCGGGGAGGATGCGGGCAACTTCGGCCTGCCAGAAGGCGTGGTCTTCGCGGGCGAGCTCGGCGGTGCGGGCGAGGGTTTCGGCGATGGCGGGGTTGAAGGAGCGCAACAGCGGCAGCAGTTGGTGGCGGACGCGGTTGCGGGTGAGGGTGAGGTCGGCGTTGGAGCTATCTTCGCGCCAGGGCTGGTTGCGCTCGCGGAGGAAGCGTTCAATCTCAGTGCGGGGCGTGGCGAGGAGGGGGCGGAGGATGGTGGGTGCTTGGTGCTCGGCGCTCGGTGCTCGGTGCAGCGGGTTGATCGAGACCCTGGGCACGCCCGGGGAACGCAGATTCCCTTCGGGAATGACAACCAAAGAGGATTGGCCAGCATGAGGCGTTTCAGCCCCAACCTGGAGCAGAGGGGCGATGCCGGCGAGGCCCTCGGTCCAGGCGCCGCGGAGGAGCTTCATGAGGACGGTTTCAGCCTGGTCGTCGAGGGTGTGAGCGGTGGCGATGGCGTCGGCCTTGCTCTGGGAGGGAAGCTGGCGGAAGGCGGCGTAGCGGAGTTCGCGGGCGGCTTCTTCGACGCCTTCGCGTTCGGCCTGTTGGCGGGCGGGGGTGTCGACGTGCTCGACGGTGAGAGGGAGGTTGCGCCCGGCGCAGAGGTCGCGGACGAAGGCCTCATCCGCGTCGGCTTCCGGGCCGCGAAGGCCGTGGTGGATGTGGATGGCGGAGAGGATGAGGCCGAGGGAGTCCTTTTCGGCGTTGGCTTCGAGAAGGGCGAGGAGCAGAGCGGTGGAGTCGGCGCCGCCGGAGAGGGCGACGGCAAGGCGCTGGCCGGGGTGGAAGAGGGTGCGGTTGAGGCCCTGGAGGCGCATGGTGGAGATAGCCACTGTGAATAACGATAGCCGGGTTTGCAGCCGGTTCGGGTTCCCTTGAGGTGCGAGGTGTGAGTTCTTGAGCGATGAGGAGGCTCGTCGCTGGCCGTGAGGCAAAACACGGGCCGGAAGCGGTATACTCAGCCTCCCATGGCTGTTTTTGTGATTATGCCCGCGGCGGGGATTGGCACCCGGATGGCCGCGGCTGGTGGTGGCGCCCCGAAGCAGTTTCTGTCGCTTGGGGGCATTCCGATTTTGGTGCATTCGCTGCGGGCGTTTCTGGCGGTACCGCGGGTGAGCGGCGTGTATGTCGCTGTGCGCGAGCCCGAGCAGGCCCGGCTGCGCGAGGTGCTGGGCGAGTATGGCCTGGCCGAGCGCGTCGAGGTAGTGACGGGCGGCGACGCACGGCAGGACTCGGTGGCGAACGCGCTGGCGGCGCTGCCGTCGGGGTCGGACGAGGACATTGTGCTGGTGCATGATGCGGTGCGGCCGTTGATCGATCCAGCGACGATTGAGCGGACGATCGATGCGATTGCCAAGCACGGCGCGGCGATCGTGGCGATGCCGGCGGTGGACACGATCAAGCAGGTGGAACGCACCGCGGACGGCGCGCTGATTACGGCGACGATCCCGCGCGAGCTGATTGTGCATGCGCAAACGCCGCAGGGAGCACGGGTGCCGCTGATGCGGCAGGCGTTTGCGGAAGCCGCGGCGGATGAGTTTGTGGGGACCGACGAGTCGAGCCTGCTGGAGCGGGCGGGAGTGGCGGTGCACGTGGTGCCGGGAAGTGGGCGGAATTTGAAGGTGACGCAGCCGGGGGATTTGGAGATCGCGGAGTTTTATTTGGCGGGGTGAGCCGTTACAGGTAGAAGGACAGCGTTGGAGGTCGAGGGTTGTGGCGATGATGTTTACCGGCATTCGACGTGTAACGCATGAAGACGATCGGAAGCTCGAATCCGAGTATTGGGCTTCGCGATCCGTAGCTGAACGCGTGATCGCTGGTTGGGAACTGGCAGAAGGCGACTTGTTTCCGCGAGAGCAGGATGAGCCGGAGAAACGAACAGCTTGGACTCTTCGCCGCGTTACTCACGACGGGCGTTGATTATGTCGTGGTAGGCGGTGTGGCAGTGAATGCGCATGGCTTTGTGCGGAATACACGTGACCTGGATGTGTTCTTTCGGCCCACGGTTGAGAATGCGCAAGCGGTTTTTCGCGCTCTCGGGGCTCTCGGGGCTCCGCTCGACGGCATAGACGCAACCGATCTGCTGGATGATGTGGAGCACTACCAACTACAGACGAAACATGGCCGGATTGATTTGCTGGCGTCCATAGGGGAAATGAACTTCGACCATGTTTGGCGGAACCGTGTCGAAGCAGAGATCGATGGCGTGATGGTCCGCTTTATTTCGAAAGAAGACCTGATTCAAAACAAGCGCCAGGTGGGTCGGTTGATCGACCTTGCCGATGCTCAGGAACTTGAGCGGCTTCCGGCAAATCCTGATTTACGGCTTCCCGAGTAGGCGACGTTCTCCCATACAATCCCAACATGTCCATGCGCATTGGCCTTGGGTTTGACTCGCACGCTTTCCATCCGGGCGTGCCGTTGGTGATTGGTGGATTGAAGATTGAGCATCCGGAAGGGCTGGCGGGGCACTCGGATGGGGACCTGCTGCTGCATGCGGTCACCGATGCGTTGTTGGGCGCGGTGTGTGCGGGGGATATCGGGACGTTCTTCCCGCCGAGCGATCAGCGGTGGAAGGGAGCGGATTCCACCGTGTTTCTGAAGACGGCGCTGGAAGAGGTGGCGCTGGCCGGGTACAAAATTGTGAATATCGACTGCGTGCTGGTGATGCATAGGCCGAAGATTGTGCCGATTGCAGGCGACATGCGGGAGCGGCTGGCGGACCTGCTGGGGCTGGAGATGAACTGCGTGTCCATCAAGGGCAAGACGCCGGAGGGATTGTCGCAGGATGGCACGGCGGTGTGCCATGTGGTGGCGCTGCTGGAGGCGATCAAGCTGCCGAATGAACATAGGAAGCTGACGCTGGAAGCGGATGTGCCGCATGACGATGAGATTGAGACAGTGGTGAGCACGCTGGTGTCGGATGTGCATGACATGAGCGCGCTGGGGCGCAAGGTGACCGTGTTTGATCCGGATGACCTGACATAGCGTGGGTTCGATCTGTCCTTGCAGGGCTGTACCCGGCGAGCCAGGCTAGTAAGTAGGGGAGAGAAGATGAAACAAGAAGGGCCGGCTCCCAGGAGCCGGCCCTTTTGTTTGCCCTCGCAGACTTCGCGTCGGGGTTGGGGGGTTAGAACTCGAAGCGCAGCGCGAGTTGGACGTTGCGACGTTCGTCGGAGGTGGTGCCGGGGGTGCCGCCGGGCGAGCCCTTGGCGGTGGTGAGGTAGCCGGGGGTGGTTACGCCGTTCACCGTGCTGGTGGTGGAGGAGTAATCGGCGCTGGCGCCCGTGGCTACGTAGTAGTTGGAGTGGTTGAAGAGGTTGTAGAACTCGCCGCGGAACTGCAGACGGTAGCGTTCGTGGAAGCTGAACGTTTTATAGGCGCCGAGGTTCACGCTGTAGTTGCCGGGACCGTAGAACTGGTTGCGGTCCATGCCGTTGGTGAAGGTGCAGCCAGCGGTTCCGTAGCAGGGCAGATCCGACTTGCCCGTGAGCGGGTTGACGCCCGGGTTCTTGGCAGAAAGCGGAATCTGGATGTAGTTGAAGTTGTCGACCTTGCCGTTGGTTGTGGAGGAGCCATGAAACTTCAGGCCCGGGGTGTGAATGATATTGGGCTCGGCCTGGCTGTCGGTGTTGGAGTTATCCCACACGTTGAAGGCCGTGCCGCTTTGCCCCGTGATGATGGGCGCAAAGCTGATGCCGCCCAGGGTTTCCTTCAACAGCGTGCCGTGGTTCTTGAAGATGGTGGGCTCGTAGATGGCCGAGATCGCGATGCGCTGACGCACGTCGAAGTCGGAGTTGCCGAAGCTCGAACGCGGGTTGAACGGATCGAGGTAGCCCAGGAAGCCGGTGAGGTTGGCTGAGGACGAACCGTCGTCAAAGGTGGAGCTGTTGTCGTCGAGCGAGTGCGCGACGGTGTAGTTGACGGTGAGGTGCAGGCCGGCGGAGTGGAAACGGTCAAACTCGCCGCGGAGATTGACGGAGTTGTAGTAGCTGTCGCCGTTGGCGCCGCGAAGGTTGGCCGCGGAGTATTGCGTTTGCAGGCGGTTGGCCACGCGGGTGTCGCCGAGGTAGTTGCCGCCGAAGTTGAGGCGGTTGACGTTGGCGATGGAATAGAGGTGGATGCCACGTGCGCCGGCGTAGGAGACCTCGACGAGCTCGCCGGGCCCAAACTGATGGGCGACGGCCAGGTTGTAGTTCTGCTGGTAGGCCGTGGGAATGTTTTGCTGCACGGGACGCAGGCTGATGGCCGGGAAGGCCTTGGAGCCTGTGTTGCCCGCAAGCGGACCGAAGTTGTTGCTGGTGATCGGCAGAGTTGCAACGTCGCCCGCGCCAGCGGTGGTTGGCGTTGTGCCGTTGGCATCCTGGGCTACGAGCGAGACGACGCCGTAGGCGGGAGCGTTCTGGATGACGTTATAGGTGACGTTGCCGAAGTTGCGCTCATAGCTCAAGCCGTAGCCGCCGCGAACGGTGTACTTGCCATCGCCAAACACGTCGTAGTTGAAGCCGAGACGCGGAGCGAAGTTATGGAACTGCTTCGCGTAGAGACCACCCACGGGGCTGTTGGGCGTCGTGAGCAGATTGCCGCTGCGGAACTGGGCCTGGTAGCTGGAGCCGGAGCCGAGGAAAAAGTTGGACTCCACGTTGGGATCGTGATTGTGCTGAACGCCGAAGTACTCCCAGCGCAGACCGGCGGTCACACTGAGGTTTTTTGCCAATTTGACGGTGTCCTGTCCATAAACGGAGCCGTCGTTGAACGTGTTGTTGCGCTCAAAGTTAGGCAGCGTCAACGGCAGGGTCAACGTACAGGCGGGCGTTGGGATCACAGCGCCGGTGGTCAGGTTTGAAGCGCAGGGCAGCTCACCCTGCGGGTAGATCGCCGCCTGGAACTGGTACTCGCGGCCAATCTTGAGGTTGTTGAAGGCATCGCCTTCGCCCTTGCCGCTCAGCGCGTTGACGGAGTTCTGATACGCGCCAAAGGTGCGGTTGTCACGGAGCTGTTCAAACGAACCGCCGACGTGAATGTCGTTCCTGCCTTTGAGGTATTCCACGTCGTCGAGGAACTGGTAGAAGTTCTCCGGGCCGCCGGCGGGGATGGCCGAACCGGGGCTGAACGGCAGGTATCCCGGCAGCGCGATGTTGAGACTGCTGGCCGCATCACGCGTTGTTCCGTTGGTGGCGTAGAGGGTGGGACCGGCCGGGTTTGCGCCGAGCGGGGTGGCGTCGTTGTAACGGTCAAAGGCGACCTTGCCGACGTTGATCAGGTGGTCCGTGATCGTGTACGCGATCGAGAACAGGTTGGCCTGATCGTAGGATGTGGAGCCGGTGTCATAGCCGACGTAAGGGCTGTTGCTGCTGGCGCCCGAAAAGACATTCTGGCTGTACAGACCGTAGCGGTAGTACATGTTGATCTTGTTGTTGGGCGTGTAGTCGATGCGGTCCACGGTGAAGTACGTGTTTTGGGGCGAACCGGCGGTGGTGGCGGCAGGAACGATGTAGGTGACCTGCTGCAGGGCGTTGGCGAAGGCGGGTGTGAGCTGGACGCCGGTGCTGCTGGTGGTCGCCGCGATGTTGTAGGTGGGCCCCAGGACCGCTGTGGGCTTGAGGGTTCCGTACTGCTTGAAGAAGGCCTGCGTTTGCGCCGAGGTGGTGGTGAGGAAGGCGGCCGTAGGCACGACGTAGGTACGGGATGCCGAGCTGCGGATGCGCTCCCACTCCGTGCTGGAAAACGCGAACAGCTTGTTCTTCAGCAGGGGACCGCCGACGGAGTAGCCAAACTGGTTGCGCACGAAGTGATCGAGCGGCACGGTCTGGCCGGCGGCGATGCGGGCGTCCTGGTAGTAGGTATTGGAAGCCAGCGCGGAGATGCGGTTGTACTCGTACGCGGATCCGTGGAGCTGGTTGGTGCCGGTCTTGGTGGTGAGGTTGACGACGCCACCGGTGGCGCGGCCATAGCGCGCGTCGAAGCCGGAGGTGATGACGCTGTACTCCTGCACGGCATCGAGCGGAATGGTCTGCCCGACGGTCTGTGTGTACAGGTTCACGTTTTCTACGCCGTCGAGGAGGATCTCGGTGCCGGACGAGCGGCCGCCGCCCAGGGCTGCGCCCACGCCACGCGTCTGTGAGTTGTTGGTCGGGTCGGTGTTGACGTTACCGGCGATGGCGACGAAGTCGTACGGATTTCTGGTCAAGCTGGGCAGATTGATGATCTGCTCCGGCGTGATGGTCTGGGAGACTTCGTTGTTGGTGGTGTTGAGGGTGGCGAGCGCGGAGTCCGCGGTGACGCTCACGACGCTGGTTTCCTGGATGCTCAGCTTGGGGTTCAGCGTGAACTGCTGGCCAACGGAAAGGACCGTTTTCTCTTCGTACTTGCCGAAGCTGGGGGCGGAGATCGTGATGAGGTAGTTGCCGACCGGAAGCTCGGCCGCTGAAAAGATGCCGTCACGGGCACTGGTGACAGTTCGTGTGAAGCCGGTAGCGACGTTCCGGATAACAACGGTAGCTCCGGCGATGACGGCCCCGCTCGGGTCCGAGACGGTGCCGTTGACCTGCGCTGTTTCGACCTGCGCTCCTGCGTGTGGCGTAGCCCAAGCGATCGCCGCAAGCACAACTGCGGCGGAACTGCGGTTCAAGCGTGTTCGCATCAAGTAGTGTTCTCTCCAGGTAAAGGGCACCTTTTCCTGCCGGGGTGGCGGAACGGAATCTCGGTTTTCGAGGTGCTTGTGGAAAGCTACTGCAACTAAAGAGCCAAATCGCCGAACCGATCGGGGGAGGCCAGAAGGCCCGGTTCCGGGGTGAATTGTGGGGGGTGTGCACTGTATCTGGGAACGATGCTCTATGACTTGCCGGATGTGCCGGCGCGAGCGTTCCACAATTCATAGGCCACTTTGCCCCTTGTACCGTGCTGCAGGGGCCGCCGGGGGCCGCGGGGATTAGCTCGCCGCGGGGTCGTTGAAGGGGTTCTCGAGGCTGCTGCTTTGGGGCGTGAAGAGCTGGGCGCCTGAGTCGGTGATGACCATGCAGTCTTCCACGCGGATGCCGAATTTGCCGTGGAGGTAGATGCCGGGTTCGTCGGAGAAGGTCATGCCGGGCTTGAGTTCGGCATGGTTGCCGCCGACGAGGTAAGGCGCCTCGTGCATGTCGAGGCCGATGCCGTGGCCCAGGCGGTGGAGGAAGACGTCGTAGTTGGCGGGAAAGCCGGCGCTGGTGATCACGGTGCGGGCGGCGGCATCGACGGCCTGCATTTCCACGCCGGGTTTGGCGGCGGCGAGGGCAGCGGATTGGGCCTGGCGGACGGTGTCGAAGATCCGGCGCTGCTGGTCGGTGGCCTTGCCGTAGACCCAGGAGCGGGTGATGTCGGAGGTGTAGCCCTCGACCGTGCAGCCGTCGTCTACGGTGACGATTTCGTGCTCGTGGATGGTTTGGGGGAGGGCGGAGCCGTGGGGGCTGGCGGTGGCGACGCCGATGTTGCAGGAGACTTCGCCCTGGACGCCGCAGCGGGCGTAGGCGGCGTTGACGAGGTCTTCAACGTGGTGGTTGGTGTCGCCGGGACGGCAGGACTGGTAGACGGCGCGGTAGACGTCCAAGGTGATCTGGTTGGCGAGGCGGAGACAGGCGATTTCGGCAGGGGACTTGATCGAGCGACAGCCCATGATGACGGAACGACCGGAGGTGAGCTTGAGGCTGGGCGCGGCGTGCGCGATGGCGTTGGCGAAGCTGAAGGAGACCTGGTCATCGAGGCCGACGGTGCCGGTGGTGATGTTGACTTCACCGAAGGCGCGGCGGAGGAGGGTGAACGGGTCTTCGTTCTCGTTCCACTGATAAGTGAGGGTGGTTTCGTACTCGGGGAAGGTGGGGAGGATTTCGGCGAGGTGGTCGCGCTCAAGGGCAGGGCACATGATGAAGGGTGCGGCGCTGCGTGGAAGGACGTAGCAGAAGAGGCGTTCGGACTGGTACCAGTGGGCGCCGGTGAAGTAAAGCAGCGAGGCGCCGGTGGTGAGGAGGATGGCGTCGATGCCGAACTCTTTCATGAGCTCGCGGGCGCGGTCATGACGGGCGGCGCGCTCTTGTTTGGTGATGGGGTGGATGTCGGGGCGGCGGTTTTGCAGGGCGAGGATGGGGGAGGGGAGGGTGGACTCAGCCTGGGACGCCGGTGGGATGGGTGCGGTCTGCGGGTGCTGTGCAAGCAACGGAAGCGCTGGGGCCGCGGCTGCGGCGGTGAGAACAAAGCGGCGGCGGGAGAGCATGGGGCGATTGTAGATGGCGCTTCGTGTTGGCTGGGGTTGGTGGATCGGTGCATTTGTCTGAGTGGCCGGCTGAGACTCGTGGCTTTGGCGAAGTCGCCAACGCGCCGCGCCAACCGCATCGAATGCGTTAGCTTGGGCGATGGAGGATGGGATGAGCGAGCGGGTGACGGTGGCTGAGTGGGCGGCGCAGGGTGTGCATCCGGAACTGGGTGAGGTGTTTGGGGCGATTGCGGGAGCGGCGGCGCAGATCGCGGGGCGGATTCGGCTGGCCGGGTTGAGCGATGCCTATGGCGCCGTGGGGTCTACCAATGTGCAGGGGGAGGAGCAGCAAAAGCTGGATGTGTTTGCGAATGAGGTGATGACGGAGGCGCTGCGCGGACCTCGGTTTGTGGTGGGAGTGGTGAGCGAAGAAGATGATGAGCCGGTTCTGTTCGCGGACAAGAAGGATGTGTCTGACGCGAAGTTTGTGGTGAGCTTTGATCCGTTGGACGGGTCGTCGAACATTGATGTGAATGTCAATGTCGGGACGATCTTTGGGGTGCGGACGGAGGCGGGCAGCGGGGATGTGCGCGCGACGGTGATGCGACCCGGGAGCGAGCAGGTCGCGGCGGGGTATGTGGTGTATGGGCCGAGTGTGGTGTTTGTGGCGACGGTGGGTGGTCCGGTGAGCGCGTTTACGCTGGATGATCGCGGCGAATTTGTGCAGAGCGCGGAGGAGATGCGGATGCCTGAGCAGGGACCGTATTACTCGACCAACGAGGCGAATGCGGCGAGTTGGCCGGCGGTGTATCGCGAGTATGTAGCGGGGCTGCTGGGCGGGAAGCTGGGTGGGAAGGCGTATGGGGCGCGGTATATCGGGAGTTTGGTGGCGGATTTCCATCGCACGTTGCTGAAAGGTGGAGTGTTTTTGTATCCGCCGACCGTAAAGGCGCCCAAGGGGAAGCTGCGGTTGCAGTATGAGGCGAATCCGCTGGCGATGATTGCGGAAAAGGCTGGCGGCGCGGCTGTGAATGGCGCGGAGCGGATTCTGGACCTGGTGGGAACGGGGCCGCATGAGCGTACGTCGCTGGTGATTGGGAGCAAGCGTGAGGTGGAGATGCTGCAGGGGATGGTGCGGGGCGCTGGGGCTTGAGTTGGGTTGCGGGGCGTGGTGGCTGGCGGGTGTTGTTCAGGTTTGAGAGGTGAGGTTTGAGGGTTGAGGGTGTGGCGGAGCGGTTGTATTACGACTCGGGGGAGCTAAAGTTTTTGGCGCGAGTTGCCGATATACGACTTGTAGCGGTTGAGCGCGGCGAGAGTGGGGCGAAGGAGCAGTTGTGGCAGGTGGCGCTGGACCGGACGGCGTTTTATCCGGAGAGCGGTGGGCAGCCGTGGGATACGGGAGTGTTGGTGGCTACGGCCCGGAGTGGGGCTGTGTTGGAGGTGCCGGTTGAGCGCGTGGAGGAGCATGAGGCTACGGGCGAGGTGTGGCATTTTGTGCGCAAGCCGCTGGTGGAGGGGACCGAGGTTGAGGGGCGGGTGGATGCTGCTCGGCGGATGGACCACATGCAGCAGCACTCGGGCCAGCATTTGCTGAGTGCGGTGTTTCTGGAGCGCCTGGAGGCGCGGACGGTTTCGTTTCATTTGTCTCCGCTCAGGACAGGTGCGGAGACTTCGACCATTGACCTGGCGTTGCCGGAGGGTGTGAAGGCGCTGAGTGCGGAGGCGATTGCGGCCGTTGAGGACGAGGTGAACCGCGTGGTTTTTGAGGATCGGCCGCTGCGGCCCCGGTGGCATACGCGCGAGGAGGCTGAGGCGATGCTGGCTCGGGGTGAGCTGCGCAAGCTGCCGGAGCGGACCGGGCCGATGCGGGTGATGGAGATGGAAGGCGTCGAGTTCAATGCGTGCGGCGGGACGCATGTTTGCTCTACGGGCGCGATTGGCGGGTTGATGATTCGGCGGCTGGAGAAGGTGAAGCAGGGCTGGCGGGTGGAGTTTGTGTGTGGGTTGCGTGCGGTGCGGGTGGCTCGGCGGGAGTATGGGGTGTTGTCTTCGGTCGCGGGCGCGTTGAGTGTGGGGACAGGCGATGTGCCGGGGCGGGTGGCTTCGTTGCTGGAGGAGAACAGGGCTGCGGCAAAGTCACTGAAAGGGTTGTTGGAGGAGCTGGCGGAGGCCCAGGCGGCGGAGTTGTTGGGTGGTGTTGCTGCGGCTGGACTGGTGACGGCGGTGTTTGCGGGGAAGCCGATGGAGTTTGCGAAGCGGGTGGCTTCGGTGGTGGCCAGGGCTGGGCGGAGGGCAGTAATCGGGTGTACTGAGGGTGAGAACGGGGCTGTGGTGTTGGCCTTGCCCAAGGGAGATGAGCGGCATGCGGGAAACCTGTTGCGGGAGGCGTGTGCACGGATGGGAGCTCGCGGAGGTGGGTCCGGCGAGATGGCGCAGGCCGTTTGCGGCTCGGAGCAGGTTGCGGAGTTGATGAGGCTTTTGCTAACGCATGAAGACTCGGGGTAGCCGCAGTTCTCTTCTTCGGGATGGCCATGGTGAGACCGCCGCAGGGGAGTAAGTGGAGCATTGAAGTCAGATCGCCATTTGTAGACCCTCTCGAGCGGCCCAGTCATGCAGGATTCGTAGCGGCTTGCCGGAAGCGGAGCGATTCGCCTTGCCGCGTACTTGAATGACTGCACGCTGTTTGGGGTCGAGTTCAACTGTGAGCACGGACCGAATGGTTTGGCCCTGCCAGATGCGGAGCGACCAGATGCTTGAGCTGCCGGAGGAGCAACGGTGAGCATAGCTCCCGACGCAATGGTGCAGGGAGAGGCCTTCTTCGCGAAGCTGGGCGCTGTTGGTTAGCTCCATCATGTGCCATCGCCGTGCCCTTTCTGCACTGTCCGATCTGGTCTCTTCCAGTAGCCACGGTTTGAACGAAGATCGCGGCCAGGAGACGGTGGCGCTGCCGCTACCGGCGCCAAGGCTGCGATGCCATTCCCGGATCAAGTGCAGCAGGGATGACACGGTGCGGCCCTTCATAGAAAAGTCTGGTCGGAGTGGAGCGAGTTCGACGATGCCGCTCTGCGTCTCGATCCGGATCTTGTCGTGGCGGACGGTTTGGAGGAAGTCGATCATAGGCCCAATCTGCGCGGCGTCGACGTCTTCCGCATGTGTGATGAGAAAGATCCAGACGCTGCGCCAGAATTCGCCATGCCGCAGGTCCGTCGCCAGTCGGGTATACAGGATTGGTTTCGTAAATGCGGCGGGCATGCCGAGAGCCATCAGTTCCGCTCTGCGGAGTGCTGGCTCTATTGCGAGATGATCCTGCGAGTCCAGGAAGATGCTTTCCATCTTTCTGGTCATGGTGATCGGCAGGTCGAGCGAGCGAAAGCTTGCTCCGCGTGCATGCGCGATGACCCAAGTACGCTCCCGATCTCCGGCTGCGTCTTTCGCATACCAAACCGAGGCCATAAATGCGGGGACTGGATAGCGGCAAGTCAGGTGCTGCGCTAGAGACGAGACCGCCGGTCGCCAAGAGGACGGTGTACCCGGCCAGTCCGCGGCCGAGCGGATGTGTGTGCACCGGAATCGGGCCAGATGGACGAGCGCATCGATGCCAAGATGGCGCTCGTTGGCAACTGGCGCCTCGAATAAGCGTGGCGCTCGCGTGCGAGCACAGATCAGCAACTCTTGGAACTTACTAAAGGTGAGTGGATCAGAGGCGAGATGCGCACATGCGCGATGGACGGCGCGATCCGTCTGCCCCCTGTGATCCTGAACACGAAGTTCAGACCAGGACATGACCTTCTCCTAGATGGGTAAACCGGTGAATGAGCGGCGCTGATGACGTTGCGCCGAGGCAAATTCAGGCAGAAGACCAGCCGCTGTGAGCGGCCTGCCTGTCTGCTGCTGTTTCCGGTTTAGCTCTTGGAGAAGAACATCGCAGCACCATCATTCCATCGGAGGATGGGAGCGTCAAGAAACGTTGGAGCTGGTCGGCCGCTGACGCTTCGCTCCTGCCGTTTCATTGATCAGCGGATTGAGATGACGTGCGGATGCGTCTCTACGCAGTACAGGCTTACTACACTGGTGATGTGAGCCTGTTTTGTGATGTTGCTTTGCCTGTGCCGTTGGACCAGCTATTTACCTACCGGCTGGATGGGGCGGCGGCGGAGGTGGGGGCGCGGGTGCTGGTGCCGTTTGCGGGGCAGCGGCTGGTGGGGTTTGTGGTGCGGGTGCATGAGGACGTGCCTGCGGTCGATTTCGAGATCAAGCCGGTTGACAGGGTGATGGATGAGGCTCCGCTGCTGACGGCGGAGTTGATGGAGTTGGGGCGGTGGGTGGCGGAGTACTACTGTGCGCCGTTGGGTGAGGTGTTGCGGGGGATGGTGCCGCTGGGGGCGGAGGTGCGGCGGCAGTTTGTCTACCGCATCGGCGAAGCGGGGCGGCGGGTGTTGTATGAGGGGGCGGCTAAGGGGTCTTCGCGGCGGTCTCGGTTGTCGGTCGAAGAGCAGAACCGGGAGTATGCGGTGTTGAACTACCTGGAGTCGGGGGAGGCGGCGAAGATTTCGGCGTTGCGGAGTGCGGCGGGGGCGAATAAGGCTCTGCTGGATGCGATGGCCAAGAAGAAGTGGCTGGTGCGGGAGGCTGTGGCGGAGGCTCGGGATGCCCGGCGGGTGGAGATGGTTGCGGTGTTGGTGGAGCAGGGCACAGGGCCCAGGGCACAGGGCACAGAGGGCGAAGTGCAGGGATCTGGGCTTGTGACGGGAGATCGTGAGTCGGCCTCTCGGGCTCACGATGAGGAGTTGGCAGGCCATCCCAGGTCCCAAAATCGGGACCTGGGGCACCCGGAGTTTGTGGGTGAGCGACGCGAGCTTTCACCCGGGTCCGAGAGTCCGGACCCGGGGCACCCGGAGGTGGGCGGGGACGAAACGCAGATTCCCTTCGGGAATGACAAACCGAAGGGTGACAGCGGTGCGCAGAGGGACGAAGGCGCGGGTGTGCGGCGGTTGCCGCGGTTGAATGAGAACCAGCTGGCGGTGATGGCGGAGTTGGCTGGGTGTGGGGGGCGGGAGCGGGTTCGAGAGTTGCAGGCGCGGTTGGAGCGGCGCGAGGTGCCGGAGGGGACGCTGGGGACGCTGGTGCGGCGGGGGTTGGTGCGGCTGGAGGAGGTGGCGCAGGGGTTTCATGTAACGAGCCTGGGGGCGGGTGGGGCGGTGTCAGGACCGGACAGTGGCCGGAAGCGGTTTGCGCATGAGCATGCGTTGAATGAGGCGCAGACGGAGGCTTTGGCTTCCGTTGCGGCGGCTTTGACGAAGGGTGGGTTTCAGCCGCACTTGTTGTATGGGGTGACGGGGTCGGGCAAGACTGCGGTGTATGTGGCGGCGATGCAGCGGGCGTTGGCTGCCGGGAAGAGCGCGTTGTTGCTGGTGCCGGAGATCGGGCTGACGCCGGCGACGGCGGCGCAGATGGTCGCGGCGTTTGGGAGCGAGGTGGCGCTTCTACATAGCCAGCTGACGCCGGATGAGCGGGCGGAGCAGTGGCACCGGGTGCGGCGGGGGGATGCCCGGGTGGTGGTGGGGACGCGGTCGGCGGTGTTTGCGCCGTTGGTCGATCTGGGGCTGATGCTGGTCGACGAGGAGCATGACGGGAGTTACAAGCAAGAGGAGACGCCGCGCTACCACGGGCGCGATGTGGCGGTGATGCGGGCGAAGCTGGCGGGCTGCACGGTGGTGCTGGGGTCGGCTACGCCTTCGCTGGAGAGCTGGCATAACGCGGAGTTGGGGCGGTATGTGCGGTTGAAGATGTTGGCCCGGGTGGCGGACCGGCCATTGCCGGTGGTCGAGAGCATTGATATGCGGGAAGAGTTTCGGCAGACGGGGCAGGAGCAGTTATTTTCGCGGCAGTTGCTGGAGGAGACGCGGGGGGTGCTGGACCGGGGAGAGCAGGCGATCATCCTGCTGAACCGGCGGGGGTACAGCTTTGTCGTCATGTGCCGGAGCTGTGGGGAGAAGATGGAGTGCGAGAACTGTGCGATCTCGTTGACCTTTCACAAGAGTGGGGACGAACGGGAGCTGGCCGGGCCGGCGAAGGTGGGGGCCCGGCTGGAGTGTCACTATTGCGGCTACCGGCGTGGGGTGCCGGAGCGGTGTCCCACCTGCCAGAGTGAGCACTTGTTTTACCTGGGGGCGGGATCGCAGCAGGGCGAGGAGCGGCTTGCGGAGCTGTTTCCGGGGGCGCGGATTGGGCGGATGGACCGGGATACGGTGCGGACGCGGGGCGATATGGAGCGGCTGTTGGAGCGGCTGCACTCGGGGGAGATCAACCTGCTGGTGGGCACGCAGATGATCGCCAAGGGGCATGACATTCATGGCGTGACGTTGGTGGGGGTGATAGGGGCGGACTTTGCGCTGGGGCTGCCGGACTTTCGGGCGGCGGAGCGGGTCTTTCAGCTGCTGACGCAGGTGAGTGGGCGGGCTGGACGAGGAGAGCTGCCGGGGCGGGTGCTGGTGCAGACGTACCAGCCGGACCATTATGTGCACCAGTTTGCGCGGAAGCACGACTTCACCGGATTTGCGTCGCGGGAGATGTACTTTCGCCGCGGGGCAAAGTATCCGCCGCTGACGGCGCTGGCCAACGTGATCGTGCAGAGTGAAAGCTTGACGGAGGCGCTGGACTGGTCTGGGCGCCTAGGGGCGTGGCTGCACAAAAGCCGGCCACAAGGGGTGAGGGTGGCGGGGCCGGCGGCGGCGCCGATCAGCCGGTTGAAGCGGATCTTTCGGTACCACTTTGTGTTGCGGGCGGAGCGCCGGGATGTCCTGCGGGCGTGCCTGCGAAGTTTGCTTCAGCGGGTGGGGGAAGAAGAGATTCCGCGGCGAGCGGTGGTGGTGGATGTAGATGCACTGCACCTGATGTGAAGCGGCAGGAAGCAGGAAGTAGCAAAACAGGAAGTAGGAAACAGCAAACAGGAATCAGCAAACAGCAAACAGCAAACAGCAAACAGCAAACAGCAAACAGGAAACAGCAGACAGGGAGGGAGCGTGGGGAGCAGGAGGGTTCGGCAGGAGGTCGATGAGCTTTGAGGGTGGAAAGCCCCCAAGCTCGGTCCGGGTCTGCTGTTTCCTGTTTGCTGCGCTGTCAGCTACTCGAGCGCCTGGAGTTCTTTGCCGGGCTTGAAGCGGACAGCACGACCAGGGGTGATGTCGACCTTTTTGCCGGTGCGGGGGTTCCGGCCGACCCCGGTTTTGCGGGGCTTGACGGTAAATACGCCGAAGCCGCGGAGTTCGATTCTGTCGCCCTGCGCGAGGGCGCCCTTCATCGCACCGAAGATGGCATCTACGGCGGCTTCCGCCTTGTTTCGCGGCAGTCCCGTGCGTTCCACGATGCGCTGAATGAGGTCCTGCTTGATCAAGCGGGCACACCTTTCGGTTGAGAGGAAACAGGGCCTGATCGCGTTCGTCGCCGACTCACCGATGGTAGGTAGGGGGATGCCGAATGTCAACGGACGCCGTTTGTGCGATAGGCTCATGAAAACGTCTCGCGGGAAAGGAACGGCGGCGTGATTTGCGCCTCCGGGTATCAAAGTCGAGCAATGTCAATTAAGAGCGATAAGTGGATTCGTGCGCAGGCGCTGGAGCGCGGCATGATTGAACCCTTCAGCGAGAAGCAGGTGAGCGAGGGCGTGGTGAGTTATGGCCTGTCGTCGTACGGCTACGACTTGCGTGTGTCGGACGAGTTCAAGATCTTTACCAACGTCAATAGTGCGATTATTGACCCGAAGAACTTCGACGAGCGGTCTTTCGTAACCGTGCACGCCGCATCAGTAATCATTCCTCCTAACTCTTTCGCGTTGGCGAAGTCGATTGAGTACTTTCGTATCCCCCGCGATGTACTAACGATTTGTGTTGGGAAGAGCACATACGCCCGTTGTGGGATTATTGTGAATGTCACACCCTTTGAGCCGGAGTGGGAAGGGTTTGTCACACTGGAGATCAGCAATACAACGCCTTTGCCTGCGCGTGTTTACGCCAACGAAGGTTTGTGCCAGATCCTGTTTTTCCAGAGCGATGAACCATGTGAAGTCAGCTACGGCGACCGGAGGGGGAAATACCAGAAGCAGCAGGGCATCGTTCTTCCCAAGCTCTAAGTTCAGGAGCGAAGACAAGAAGCGGGCCGATCCTGTGTTGAGGTGAACGCCCCGTGACAGTGACGTCCAGGCCCGAAGGTGAACAGCAGCCTATTTGTGTCGGCATTCTTGCCTCCGATCCGCTTCGGCTGATCGGGCTCCAGGCGATCCTGGAGGAAAATCTCCAATTACGCACGATGCTGCTTGCGGAAGGGGGGCTGGCCAAGCATGGCCGCCCCCAGGTCGTGGTGGTCGACGCCGGCTTGCATGACAACTCAACGACGTTGGGTGAATCCGTGGAGCAGCTGCGTCGCTTATTGCCGACAGCGCCGGTCATTGTTCTAGCCAGAACAGCGACGCCAGAAATTCTGCGAAACGCGATCGGCGCCGGCGCGCTTGGATTTCTGCCGGAAACGGCAGATGTCGAAGAAATCCGGTCGTGCATCCAGGCTGTGCTGGAGGGCACTCCATGGTTGCCGGCGGAAAGCCCGCAAGTCACATTGCTGAGCAAGGTGATCGGGCAGCCGGTCGCCAACCTGTCGAGCCGCTTCACGCCGAAGGAGCGCGAGGTGCTCCGCTGGTTGACGCAGGGGAGGTCGAACCGGGAGATTGCCTCGACGATGCAGATCGATGAGGCGACCGTGAAGGCCCATCTTGGGCGGATGCTGCGCAAGGCAAAGGCGACCAATCGCGTGGAACTGACTCTGCGGGTGCTAGCGGAACAGAGTTGATGGATGGCGGGCAGGGTCCCGGGTCGGAAATGCATGTTGATGTGAGTGCAACCCCCTTGTGTAGCGTTCCATCTGAAGCTTTGGCGGTGCGAACACCGGGCCCGCAAGGTTTCTGATTGTGAAAGGGAAGGTGGTAAATGAAGAAGTTAACTGGTGCAGTGTGTGCTTGTATGCTTTCTGCCGGTATTATCCCCGCATTTGCGGCGGATCACGGAAAAATGGATGAGAGGCTTCAAAGCTCTACCGCTGTTTTGCAGGAGGTTATGGCGACGCCCGACAAGGCGATTCCTGCACAGATCCTCTCTGGCGCTTCCTGCGTTGCGGTGATCCCGTCGTACAAGAAGGGCGCGTTTGTCGTGGGCGCACAGTATGGCCAGGGCGTGGCGACCTGCCGCACTGGACATGGATGGAGCGCACCGGCATTTGTGAAGCTTGAAGGCGCAAGCTACGGTTTCCAGATTGGCGGGCAGGCAACCGACCTGGTGCTGGTGGCGATGAACCAGAACGGCATGGAAAAGATGCTGCACAACAAGTTCAAGCTGGGTGCCGATGCGGCCGCCTCGGCTGGTCCGGTTGGACGTAACGCGCAGGCGGGCACGGACTGGAAGCTGAATGCCGAGTTCCTGACCTACTCGCGTAGCAAGGGTCTGTTTGCTGGTCTGGATCTTACTGGCGACGTGCTTGAAGCCAATGATGACGACATGAAGGCCTTCTATGGCCCGGGCGTCAACTACGGTGCGGTGCTGCATGGTGACGTGCCGACCCCGCCCGACGCGCAGCAGTTTGTGCGGACCGTGGCCCGCTACTTTGTCGCTTCGCGGTAACGAGTGAGCGTTCAAAACACCGAGGGGGGTGGCTGCGGCCATCCCCCTTCGTTTTGGCCCGAGTAGGGCATCCCGGTACACTGAATCCTGTTTTGAACGAATTGGTGCGATCGCAGAGAGACGGCTCGTCATGGCGCGAGCGGTTTGAGTTGTGGGCCGTGCGGGGCCTTGTGGGGCTGCTTGGCGCGGTACCGCGCGGGGTAGCACGGGGTGCCGGCGCCGTGGTGGGTTTGGCCGCGTATGCCCTGGCCTCGCGGCTGCGCCGGGTGGGACGCCGAAATCTGGCGCTGGCCTTTCCGGACCGTTCTGAGCCGGAGCGCGAGTCGATTCTTCGGGCGAGTTTTCGCAATCTGGGTTGGCAGGTGGCGGAGTTCGCGCAGATGCGGCGATACACGTCGGATGCGACGCAGAGCTTCGTCCGGTATGCGGGTCTGGAGAACTACCTTGAGGCCCGGGAGCGCCGCAAGGGCGTGTTGGTGCTGACGGGGCATCTCGGGGCGTGGGAGCTATCGAGCTTCTATCACTCGCTGATGGGCTACCCGATGGCGATGGTGATCCGGCGGTTGGATAATGTGCGCGTGGATGCGTTTGTAAATGGCATCAGGACCTTGCATGGTAATCGCGTGCTGCACAAGGATGACTTTGCGCGAGGCATTCTGAAAGAGCTGCATCGCGGCGAGACAGTGGGCATTCTGATGGACACGAACATGACGCCGCCGCAGGGCGTATTTGTGCCGTTTTTCGGCAAGGATGCGTGTACGGCGTCCGGGTTGGCGCGGGTGGCGCTGCATGCCGGGGCTGCGGTGCTGCCGGGTTTTCTGCTGTGGGAGCCGCGCGAAGGGCGCTACGTGCTGCACTTTGGGAAGGCGCTGGAACTGGCGCGGACGGGCGACCCCGAGGCTGACGCAATGGCGAACACGGCCATGTTTACCGAGGTGCTGGAGAGCTGGATTCGGCGGTATCCGGAGCAGTGGCTGTGGGTGCACCGGCGCTGGAAGACGCGGCCTGAGGGCGAGGAGAGCCTGTACGCATGAGCCAGCAGTCGATGAGTCTTGCGCAGATTGCGGCATTGACCGGGGCCGAATTGCGCCCCGGGATTGCGGCTGGCGAGAGCGGGATTACGCAGGTGCGTGCGATTGCGGCGGCGGACGAACGCTCGCTGGTGTTCGCCGAAGAGGAGGCGAGCCTGGCTGCGGCCGTGGCGTCCCGTGCGGGGGCGATTCTTGCAGCCGTGAAGCTGGGCAGCGTGGCGGACCCGCGCGTGCTACGTGTAGCCGATGCCCGCTATGCGTTTGCGCTGTGCGCGCGGGAGTTGGTCCGCGAAGAAGCTGCCCATGCGGCGCCGGAGGTCCACCCTGCGGCCTCAGTCGACCCCACGGCGCGGCTGGGAGCGCGGGTGAAGGTGGGGGCCGGGGCGGTTGTGGAGGCCGGAGCGGTGCTGGGCGACGACGTGGTTCTCGGGAGCAGGGCGGTGATCGCGGAAGGCGTCGTGGTTGGGAACCGGGTGGTGGTGCAGGCTGGGGCGGTGCTGGGGTCGCGCGGCTTTGGTTACGTGCGTAATGGACGGACGGGTGAGTATCTGCTGTTTCCGCAACAAGGTGCGCTGGTGATTGAGGATGACGTTGAGATCGGCGCAAACACCACGATTGACCGCGGGGCGCTGGAGGAGACGCGCATCGGGCGTGGAACGAAGATCGACAACCTGGTGCACATTGGGCATAACTGCCGGGTGGGAAAGAACGTGGTGATTGCGGCGCAGGTCGGCATTTCCGGCTCGTCCGTGGTGGAGGATGGGGCGATCCTGGCGGGGCAGGTGGGGATTTCGGATCATTGCCACATTGGGCCGGGGGTGATCCTGGGCGGGCAGGCCGGGGTGTACCGTGGGAAGACGGTGACGGGACCGGGTGAGGTGTTTGCGGGGACACCGGCAGAACCGCTGCGGGAGCAAATGAAGTCGCTGGCGCGGTTGCGGCGGCTGCGGTAGGGAGCGGTATGGCGGTTGTGGTCGTGGGCGGGCATTCCCGCAACATCGGGAAGACGAGTGTGGTGGCGGGGTTAATTGCGGCGCTGCCTGAGTTCCGGTGGACCGCGGTGAAGATCACGCAGTACGGGCATGGGATCTGCTCGGCGAACGGCGAGGCGTGCGATTGTGCGACGGCCGACCACACGATTGCGGTGAGTGAGGAGCGCAGCCGCGAAAGCGGGACCGATTCATCGCGGTATTTGGCAGCGGGGGCAGCGCGGTCCTGGTGGGTGCGCACGCAGCAGGGCGAACTGCACGAGGCGATGCCGCGGGTGCGCAAGATTCTGGCCGATGCGGAGGCCGGGGCGGGGAACGTGATTGTGGAGTCGAACAGTGTGTTGCGGTTTCTGCGGCCGGACCTGGCGCTGAGTGTCCTGGACCCGGCGGTGGAGGACTTCAAGCCGTCCGCCCTGCGTTACCTGGACCGGGTGGATGCCCTGGTGGTGCCGGCGGGCGCGGCTGTGGAGGGCGGCTGGCGGGGGGTGTCGGGGGCGCTGGTAGCGGGAAAGCGGCGGTTTGAGTTTCGGGCGCCGGAGTATGTGACTTCGGAACTGGTGGAGTTTGTGCGGGAGCGGCTGATGGCTTTGGCGGCTTAGGTTTTGTTGAGATAGGGATATGGAGTTTTGAGTTGTGGCGCTCGCGACGTTGAGGTGGTCGATGTTCAGCGATGAGCTGCGAGGTTTTGAGCTGTGAGTGGTGCGAGTTAGAGGCTGCGGACCGGGAGTTCCATGAGGTCGTGGGCGAGGCCGACTTCCTTCTGGACAAAAGGTTCGGCGTAGCGGACGCCGGCGAGCAGGCCGAAGTGGCGGGCGGTGGAGAACATGCGCTCGCGGATGTCGTCTTCAGGAACAAAGAGGCCTGAGCCGGTGGGCTGGGCGCCGTATTGGGAGCGGTAGGCGAGCAGAGCTTGCTGGCGGGTCTCGATGTGCGGGGTGATGTCGACCACAAAGGTGGGGCGGACGTCGGCGTAAAGCGAGGCGTAGAGGATTTTGAAGGGGCGGTGCGGGGCGCCATGTTCGGCGGGGAGATCGAGCGTGGCCAAGCCGGCGAGGAAGCAGGCTTCATAGCCGAGCGTGGCCGTGGTGTAGTGGTCAGGGTGGCGCCCCTGCCAATACGGCAGAATGACGACGCGGGGGCGCAGGCGGCGAAGCACAGCCGCGATTTTGAGGCGGTTTTCGAGCGTGTTCTGGACGTTGGAATCGGGGAGGTCGAGGGCTTCGCGGTGGGCGACCTTGAGGATGCGGGCCGCTTCGTTGGCTTCGGCTTCTCGCTCGGCTGCGGAGCCACGGGTGCCACCCTCGCCGCGGGTGAGGTCGAGGATGCCGGTACGGGTACCCAGGGCTTGCTGCACGAGCAGGGTACCGCCGCAGGTCTGCTCCACGTCGTCGCGGTGGGCGGCGATGGCGAGGATGTCGATCTGCGTGTCGGTCTGAGAAGGCGAAAGCGAGTTCATAGAGATCCCTGGAGAAACGCAATGGCCAGATCTGCGGACAGATCTGGCCATGGAAGCTGCTCCGCGTGTAACGGTACGCGGCTAGTCCGCCTGATTGGTGCTTGCGTCCATGTAGGCAACGTCGAGCACGGTGCCCTGAATGATGATGTTGGTGTTGTTGATTTCGGTGCCGACAGTGGGCGTTGTGTTGAAGGCCGGGTCGTAGTTGTCGGTGATGGTTCCGCCGGTGTAGAAGGCGTGAATCTGTCCGCCGTAGGCTGTGTAGACCTTGTGGTAACTCTGCACCCAGCAGATGCCGGTGAGGTCGCCGTAGTAGTACAGGTTGCCGTTGGTATTGGGGTACGGCACGGTGGCAGAGCCCCCTGGGGTGACCGCCGGCAGCACGGTGGCTGTGGGTGTCGTGGTACCGAGGCTGATCAGGGTGAGGCAGTTTACGTTTTGCCCGGTGTGAGCACGTTCACCGACGGCGCAGTTGGACGAGCCGATCCAGAGCGTGTTGTCGTCGGCGAGCAGCATGCGCGTGTGCGTGCCGTCAGAGATCGAGACCGGGTTGCCGGGAACGTTGGTGGCCAGCGGCATGACGGTGAGGAAGCCGGTAAAGAGGCCATCGGCTGCGGGCGTGCTGCCAAGAGCGCCGGAAGCGCTGGGGCGGTAAAGGGACTGCCCGGAGAGGTAAAGATTGGTGCCGTCCGAGACCGCGTCTGTCACGCCACCCGGGATGGGAATGGGGTTGGCGACGTTCAGCGACGCCATGGGATTGGGGTACGTGGTGGAGGTGGGGATGTTGTTGTAGGTGAGCTGCGACACGCTCAGGGCGGACACGCTGGCCTGGGTTCCACCGCACTCAGGTCCGCAGTTCAGGATGTAGGCCGTTGCGCCGTCAAGTGAGAAGTAGGCGTTGGTTGGGCGATCGTAGGTGCCAGGTACCGGCACGACGCAGTAAACCGGCAAAAGTAGAGGCTGGCAGTCAATGGCGCCGGGTACAGGCTGAGGCGTGCCCGTTTGAGGCAGCTGGATGATGCGGTAGAGCGAGTTGGAATTACGGGTCATGGCAAGAATCACCGAGTTGCCCGGATTCATGATCACGCGATCGACGTTGGGCAGGTTCAGGTAATACGGACCAGCGGAACCGGACTGGGTGCCTGTGCCGACGACGATGATCTGGCTGGCAGCGACGGATGCGCCCACCGCACGGGTGGCGTCAGGTGCGATAGCGGCTGAGGGCGCATTGGTGCCAAGATTTGAAAGGATGGCGGCGCCGCTGCGTTCCGTGGCGTAGTTCACGCTGCCCAGGGTGCCCGTGTTGGCATCCAGGATGTAGCCCATCTGCTGCTCAGGGAAGTTGAGGATAAGGCTGGGGAAGCCGCCGGAATAGCCGGAGATGAAGTAGGCCGGCGTCGTGTTCTGGACGTTGCTGCGCAGGTTGCGCAGGCCGTCGAGGATCTCTGCCCCACCGGAACTGGAGCCGTTGGTGGTGTAGGTGGCCAGCACGCGCTGCTGCAGACCAGAGGGCGGGATGGCGCGGCCGGCGAACTGGTTCTGGGTGTAGTAGTAGAGCGGGGCTTTGCAGCCAGTGACCGCGAGAACCGTGAACAGGGTCACGAGCAGGCCCAGGACGGTGCGGGCAGAGACACTTCGGAGATTCAACGGCTACGGCTCCCTATCGGTACAGCGGCGCGCTTTGGCCTATGTGCTGTCAACCGGGAGTATACCAGTCTGACAACATGCGATCGCGCTTGTAGGGGTTGGACGGATGGCCCTTCGAGGCGTTTTCTGCGGGTTAGCATAGGAGGACGAGAGGCGGTGCAAGCGATGGCAGACGGCGTGCTGAAAGGCCTGTTCAGCGGAAGAACGGTGCTGTGCGATGGCGCGATGGGCACGATGCTGTATGGCTGCGGCGTCTTTATCAACAAGAGCTATGACGAGCTGAACGTCACCCAGCCGGAAACAGTGCGCGGCGTGCATGAGCAGTATCTGCAGGCCGGCGCAGAGGTGATCGAGACCAACACCTTTGGCGCGAATGCGGTGCGCCTGGAGCACTTTGGGCTGCGGGACCGCGTGCACGAATTCAACGTCGCCGGTGCCAAGCTGGCGCGGCGGACAGTGGAGGCACATCGCGAAAAGCATGGTGCGACGGCGTTTGTGGCGGGGGCCGTGGGCTCGCTGGGGCCCGTGGAGGCGATGGCGCCTGAAGCGATTCGAGCCGTGTTCGCAGAGCAGATCGCGGCCCTGGCTGAGGGTGGCGTGGACCTGCTGATCGCGGAGACGATGATGAGCGTGGTCGAAGCCGAGCAGGCGGTGGCGGCGGCGCGGGAAGCTGCGCCGGGGTTACCGATTGCGGTGTTGGCAACTGTTCGTGAGGACGGGCTTTGCCTGGATGGGACGACGGCGGAGGAGTTTGCGAGGCGTTTGACGGCGGCGGGGGCGGATGCGGTGGGGTGTAACTGCTCGAGCGGGCCGGAGGCGGTGCTGGCGGCGGTAGAGGCGATGCGGGGGGCGACCTCTTTGACCTTGATCGCGATGCCCAATGCGGGGCTGCCGCGCAATGTGGAGGGGCGGCATATTTATATGGGCTCGCCGGAGTATATGGGGAGCTTTGCGCAAAAGTTTGTGCGGGCCGGCGTGAGTTGGGTGGGTGGCTGCTGCGGGACGACCCCGGCGCACATCCGGGCAATGCGGGGGCGGTTGCGGGCCGTGGGTGCGCAGGCAGTGGCCGAAGAGGCCATGGAGCGGCGTCATGCGGGGCCGGTGGCGAGTGCGGGGGATGAGGCGCGGAGTTTGGAGCCGCCGGCACTGGAGGAACGGTCGACCGTGGGGCGGAGGATTGCGCGCGGCGAGTGGGTGACGCTGGTAGAGATCGTTCCGCCGAAGGGCTTCGATTGCTCCAAGGAGCTGGCGGGGGCGGAGTTGCTGGCGCGCCGTGGGGTGGATGCGATCAATGTTCCGGATTCGCCGCGGGCGAGTGCGCGGATGAGCGCGATGAGTTTGTGCGTGCAGATCCAGACGAAGGTGGGGGTGGAGACGGTGCTGCACTATACGTGCCGGGACCGGAACCTGCTGAGTATTCAGAGTGACCTGCTGGGGGCCGCGTCGATCGGGTTGAAGAACATTTTGTGCCTGACGGGGGATCCGCCGAAGATGGGCGCCGGGCCGGACGCGACGGCGGTGTTCGACGTGGATGCCATCGGGCTGACGCGGATTGTGCAGGGGCTGAACCATGGGCTGGATATTGCGCGAAGCCCGGTCGGGGGTGGGTCGACGGCGTTCACGATTTCCGTCGCGGCGAACCCGGGCGTGCAGGACATTGACCATGAGGTGCGGCGCTTTGCGTACAAGGTGGAGGCTGGGGCCGAGTTCGCAATCACACAGCCGGTGTTTGATATGCGTCTGTTGGAGCAGTTTCTTCGGCGTGTGGAAGGGTTCCGGATCCCGGTGATTGCGGGCATCTGGCCGCTGACGAGCCTGAAGAATGCGGCGTTCATGCGCGATGAGCTGAAGGTGTCGATGCCGGAGGAGATCCTGGAGCGCATGGCGCGGCATACGGAGAAAGAAGCGATGCTGGCCGAAGGGCTGCTGATTGCGCAGGAGATGCTGGCGGGGGTGCGCGGCGCGGTGCAAGGCGTGCAGGTGAGTGCGCCGTTTGGGAAATACGCGGCGGCGGCCGAGGTATTGGGGTTCAGGGAAGAGGCGGTGGTGCGTGGCTGAGGTGAAGGCGAGTTTCGAGGAGCAGCTAGGCGAGTTGGAGAAGGTGGTGGAGCAGCTTGAGCGCGGGGAGCTGAGCCTGGAAGATAGTGTGGGGCTGTTTGAGCGCGGGATGCGGTTGAGCGAGGCGTGCAAGGGTCAGCTGGCGAGCGCGGAGAGCCGGATTCAGGTGTTGTTGCAGCCTCGGGAGAAGGGGCCTGTGCGGGTGGAGGCTTTGGATATGGAGGAAGAGGGTGACTTAAGTGACGAGGAGATATAGCCTCCAAGGGTTAAAATGGCATGCGTGGGGAACGGAATCGAGTTTGAAGAGCTTGATTTTCTGAAGCTCGCTCGTGCTGTTGAGCGGGATTGTCAGGAAGGCGTGCAGTGGGAGCGCCGCAAGCTGGAGTGGATTCTGGAAGAAGAGCAGAAGCAGGCTGAGCGTGACCGGGTGAGCGAAGCTGCTTGAGCAGACCACTTCTCACGATTGTCGCTGGGTCGAATGGATGCGGCAAAACCTCCCTTACAACGCTCGCCCGTACGAAACTTCAGCAAGTCCCTTTGCTCGATCCTGACGCGATCGCCCGTTCTCTGCAGCAACTCTCATCGGGAGTTTCGTCGGACATCGAGGCAGGGAAGCAGGTTCTGCTTCAGGCTGAGGAACTGATGCGAAGCCGTCAGAGCTTTACAGTGGAAACAACGCTTCTGGGACGACCTATCTGAAGATGGCAAGGCGTGCAAAAGAGGCCGGGTTTAACACCATGGCCTATTTTGTGGGCACTTCCTCTGTAGAGATCAATATCGAGCGAGTGCGAGCCCGGGTGAAGAAGGGCGGTCATAACGTTCCTGAAGAGGATCAGCGCCGCCGCTATCCACGGACTTTGGCGAATATGGAAAGATTGCTGCCGCTGTTAGACCTTGCCATCATGTTTGATAACTCCACGGCCCAGGGCCACCGGCTTGTCGCGGCTGGGCATCCGGGACATCTGTACTGGTTCGATCCCGTGCCTGAGTGGGCATTGAGGTTAAAGAGCTAGAACAGGTCTTCAAGATCCGATAGAACGCGGAAGCCGCAGGTCTCTCCTCCAGGCAGACGATGAAGCTGTCTGCTCCGGTCGAGATAACAGAGTTATAGCCCTTGTAAACAGCCTAGCGATCGCGGCTGGTGACGAAGCCTGGAACCCAGAGTAAGGCTCGCTTGAACTCGCTGTCGGGAAGTTCGGTGATGGATTGGCGGGCGACTTCGGCGTAGGCGCAGGCGGTGTCTTTGGCGTAGGCCAGCGAGCCGTGGCGCTGCAGGATTTCGAGAATCTGGACGTGGCTGACGCGGGCGAAGCTGCGGTCGGCGAGTACGGTGCGGATGGCTTCGCGGTCGGCGCCGGTGCCGCGCTCCAGGGCGTGAATGACGGCGAGGGTGGCCTTTCCTTCGCGCAGGTCCGAGGCGGTGGGCTTTCCGAGAACGTGGTCGGTCGCGGTGAGGTCGAGAACGTCATCGACGATCTGGAAGGCCAGGCCGAGATTGCGGCCGTATTCACCCAGGGCGGCTTCGTAGCGCGCTGTGCCGCCGACCTCATCGGCCAGAGGGCTATGGTGGCCGTTGCCGCGATGGAGGATGGGCCGGCTAGGCGGAGCGGCATCGCCGCGCTGTGTGTCGTCGGCGATCACGGCGCCCAGCTGCATGGAAACCTGAAAAAGGCAGGCCGTTTTACGGAAGATCAGGTCGAAGTACTCTTCTTCGTTGATCAGGTGGCCGAGCTTTTCCATCTGCAGCAGTTCGCCTTCGACCATCTGCTGTGTGAGCGAGATGAGGAGGTCGAGAACGCGGAAATTGCGTTCGGCGAGCGCGCTCTGGAAGGCTTGCATGTACAGCCAGTCACCGGCGAGGACACATTTTGCGTTGCCCCAGGTGGTGTTGCTGGAAGGGCGGCCCCGGCGGGTGCTGGCCTCGTCGATGATGTCGTCGTGGACGAGGGTGGCGGTGTGAAGCATCTCGACGACAGCCCCTAGGCGGAGGCGTGCATCGGAGTCGCTGCCGCAGGCGCGTGCCG
This sequence comes from Granulicella sp., assembly GCA_965198515.1. Classification (GTDB taxonomy): domain Bacteria; phylum Acidobacteriota; class Terriglobia; order Terriglobales; family Acidobacteriaceae; genus Granulicella. The sequence continues at coordinate 728,981 of CBDAPO010000005.1, forward strand.
CTAGCAGGAGCAGCATGGGTCGAATACGCTTGCCGCCGCCGGCCATGAGGTAGGAGGCGATCTCGGTCACAACGGTGACCTGCGAGTCGGACTGCCTCGCGAACTCGACCTCTACGGCGGCTAGGTCGTCTCGTAGAAGCTCAAAGACTTCGCCGGCCGTCGAGATGGAAATGGACCCCACGCTTGCTTAGAGTAGCAGGAAGGCAGGCAAGGAGCAGGGTCCGGCGAGCGTGTTGTGTGGCATGCAACGGAAGGGGCTCAATTTGAACGAAAGTTGGTGAACTGAAGTTCCAGGCCGAGATCCTTGCCGCGCAGCATGGCCATGATCTCCTGCAGGGTGTCGCGGTCCTTGCTGGTGACGCGGACGGTATCTCCCTGAATGGACGCCTGGGCTTTTTTCTTGGATTCTTTCACCATGGCGACGATTTTCTTCGCGGCGTCCGAGCTGATGCCCTGCTTGAGCTTGATCTTCTGGCGCACGGACGAGTTGGAGGCAGGCTCGACTTTTTCGTACTCAAGGTTTTTGAGCGACACACCGCGCTTCACGAGTTTCTGCGACAGGATTTCGATTACCGACTTCAAGGTGTAGTCGTCCTGGCTGGCGAGCTGGATGGTCTCTTCGCCCTCAAGGGCGATGGTGGACTTGGAGTTCTTGAGGTCGAAGCGGGCGTTCACTTCCTTGGAGGCCTGGTCGATGGCGTTCTTGACCTCCTGGATTTCTACCTTGCTGACGACGTCGAAGCTTTGATCTGCGGGCATGCGTTTCGGTTCTCCTGAATGGTGGCGCGACGATTCATTATGACGCGCGATGGGCGCCGGTGCCGGCGGTGGACGGGAAGAGACGGTGGAAGTTGGCGGTAGTCAGCGCGGCGATCTCGTCGGGCGTGGTGCGGCGGAGCCCGGCGAGGAAGGCCGCGGTTTCCGCCACGTACGCCGGTTCGTTCCCCTGGCCGCGGCGGGACTGCGGCGTAAGGAAGGGTGCGTCGGTTTCGACGAGGATGCGGTCTGCGGGAGCGGCTGCGGCGACCTGCTGCAAGGTGAGGCTCTTGGGGTAGGTGAGATTGCCGGCGAAGGAAAGGTAGAAGCCGGCTGCGAGGGAGCGCTCAGCCTGCGTCTGATTGCCGGAAAAGCAGTGCATGATGCCGGGCAGACCCGTGGGCGTCCAGTGCTCGGCGATAAGCGCCAGGAGGTCTTCCCAGGCGTCGCGCTGGCTGAAACGGGCTTTCACCTTCTCGCTGGCGAGCTCGGAGGTGCGGCAGTGGATGGTGATAGGCTTGCCCGCGCGGGCCGCGACAGCCATCTGCGCGACAAAGGCCGCTTGCTGGACATCGGGGTCGGGGTTGTCGATGTGGTAGTAGTCGAGGCCGATTTCGCCAATGGCGATGGTGCGCCGGTCCTGGGAGAGTTGCTCGAGCTTGGCGAGGGCGTCCGGCGTGGCCCGGTGCGCCTCCTGCGGGTGGATGCCGGCCGAGGCGTAGATCTGCAGGTCAGGCCCGGTGTGGGCGGCCGCGAGTTCCAGGGCCCGGTGCATGGATTCCGGCCCGTCACCAATACCGATGGCCAATAGCCCTGTGACACCAGCCTGCTTTGCGTGGTTGAGGATTTGGGGAAGATCCGGGTAATCGTCTATGTGACAATGTGAGTCAATCAGCACGGTTTCTTAGGATACGCTGACCACGTCAGCGAGTTGCGCTGCCCCTAACGGTGAGTGGCGGGCGCAGTGCGGCTGCTGTACAGTTTGCGTTGTGTTTTCTTTGCGCTGTTCGGTGCGGCTTCGGGCGATCCTGGGGCCGGATGTGGACAGGCCTACGCTGGAAGTAAGCAGGAAGAGTGAGCCGTTCGGTCCTGAAAAGCTTGAAGCGTCTTGCGGCGCACCTCCCGCTGTCACGGCAGGCGGCCATTGTGCGACGGGTGATGCCGCGAGCGGTTTGGTATCGCACGGCCCTGACCATGGCGCGCCTGCAAGGGAAGCTCGTAGAGCAGATGGGCGGCAACGCCGCCTTCACCACCGCGATGATGTTGGACTTCTGGCTCCGTGAGCTGAGCTTTGGCGGGGTTTTTCCCATCCCGTACCGTGTGACGGGAGCCGAAGTGTGCCGCACCCCCGGGGCGAAGCTGTACACCTGGACGCACTTGCCGCTGACCGAGGTTCCGCTGCGCGTGGGGCTGGAGGTGGGTGGCGAAGCCCCGGCGGTGGTGGCCGACTACGGCAAAATCGTCAACGAGCGGGAGTTCCTGGTCTTTGGCTGGAAGGAACACATTGAGGCGATCCCCGCAGATGAGTACCTGGTGCGGCATGTGCGCGCAAAGCTGAAAGAGGGCCGGCCGGTGGTGTTCTTGGCCGATCCGTTCCTTGGCGGCGAGCTGACCGATCTGCCGTTGCGGATCGCGGCGAAGGTGGGCGTGCCTGTGGTATTTCAGTGGGCGGAACTGGCCGAGGATGGGGTGCTGGATGTGGAGTTTCGGCTGGCTCCGCGGCCAATGAGCGAAGACGATGCAGCGGTGGGGGAGAATCTTGCGTTTTTGCGCGAGCGGAACCATGAGGCGCTGGCGCGGTTGGGGTGGAACCGCGGGTAGATGGCGGCTTCGCGGCAGGGTCTGGACGCAGATCCCCACAGGGAAGGACAAGAACATCCTTGGGCTGCTGTTCTGGCAGCCCCAAGGGCGTTGGTTTGCCTAGCGGACGCGGGAACCCAGGGCGATGTCTTCGCCAAAGGTGGCGAGAATGGGCTTGCCGTCGGGACCTTCCGAGGCCGCGAGGAGCATGCCGTGGCTGTCGAGGCCGCGCATCTTGCGGGGCGCGAGATTCGAGACAACGACGATGCGACGGCCAATGAGCTCTTCCGGCGTGTAGTGCTGGGCGATGCCGGAGAGGATCTGGCGCCTGGGCGGATCGAAGGTGGGGCCGAGGTCGACTTCGAGGCGAAGGAGCTTGTCGGCCTTGGGGATACGCTCGCAGGCGGTGATCTGCGCGACCCGGAGATCGACCTTCATGAAGTCGTCGATGGTGATGGTTTCGCTGGTGGTCGGTGGCTCGTGACCGGCCGCCGGTGGTTGGGCGGCAGCGAAGGGACCGCTGGCGGGTGCGGAGGTGTGCGGCCCGGGCGTTGTGGGCAGGGTAGTGGACGCCGCGTTGCTGCCGCCGACGGTCAGAGTGCCTGCGGGCTCGTCGAGGGATGAGGTGCGCGGGGCGGCGCCGGGGTCTGTGGAGGGCTTGGTGTCGGGCGAGGTGGGCATCTTTTCGCCGGCGAGGGACTCGTTCGGTTTGGTGGGCGTGTTGCGGGCGTCTTCCATGTCAATCATGACCTGTGCGAGGGATTTGTCGGCGCGGGGGAAGATGGGTCCCAGCGGGCCGAGTCGGGTGCCGGGCTTGAGGCCGCCCCATTCGAGGTTATTGAGCTGGCCGGTTTGTGCGGCGTGTTCGATGTCCCCCAGGCCGAGTTGCTGCCAGACTTTGGCGGTGGCGTTGGGGAGTACGGGGTAGAGCAGGGCGGTGAGCCAACGGATCGCTTCCGCGGCGGTGTACAGGGTCGACCGGCGGCCCTGCTGGGAGATGTCGGTCTCCGTGGCAGCCCAGGGCTTGCGAGAGGTCATCAGGCCGTCAACGGAAGCGATGGCTGTGGCCAGGGTGGCGAGAGCATCACTAGGGGCAAGTGCATCGAGCTGCCGTTGCGACTTGTCAGCCAGTTCGCGAAGTCGCCAGGCAAACAGCTGACACTCAGAGCCGGCAAGCAACTCGCCTTGCCCCCGATGTTCGTTGGTTTCAGCGAGAGCGGGGTGATACGCCACCATGGAGTTCGCTTCCAGGCAGTCCTCAACGACCCCGTTGGAGGTCTTGGCGATGAGGTTCAGCGTGCGGCTGACGAGGTTGCCGTAGCCGTTGGCGAGGTCGGCGTTGTAGCGGGTGACGAGGGCGTCGAAGCTGAAGCTGCCGTCCTGGCCGAAGGGGATCTCGCGGAGGAGGAAGTAGCGGAGGACGTCGGCGGCGAAGAGATCGCGCTCGTGTTTGGTCGAGTCTGGGAACTGCTTGGCGTAGACGTGGTCGCCGAAGGCGTCGAGGATTGTTTCCGTGCGCACGACATTGCCGCGAGACTTCGACATCTTGGCGTTGTCGAAGAGGAGCCAGCCGTTGGCGGTGATCTGTTTGGGCGTGGGGAGGCCGGCTGCGAGGAGGAAGGCGGGCCAGTAGACGCAGTGGAACCGGGTAATCTCTTTGCCGACGAGGTGGAGGTCGGCGGGCCAGTAGCGTTGGAATTCAGCTTGTTTCGCTGATTCGTCGGAGCCGTAGCCGATCGCGGTCATGTAGTTGGCGAGGGCGTCGAGCCAGACGTAGATGACGTGGTTCTGGGTGGTGCCGGAGGCTTGCTGGACGTCTTGGGGGACGGGGATCCCCCAGGTGAAGCTGCTGCGGGAGACGCTGAGATCTTTGAGCGCTCCGGGGAGGTAAGCTGTGCCGGCGGTTGTAATTGGAGGGCTGCCTTGTGCGTCTGTGGCCGACCTGGATACAGGGGCCTCTCCGCTACAGCCTTCGACCTCCGGTCGGGATGACGCGTCTGTGGCGGCGACGGACTGAGTCGGTCGTTCGGACACCCAGGTCCCAGACGCGGGACCTGGGGCACCCGGGGTTGTGGCAGCCTGAATGTTGCCCCGGAGGAAGCTGAGGACCTCGTTGCGGGCGGTGTCGGGGGTGATGAGGAGTTCATTGCTCTCGATGAGATTAAGTAGCGGGAGTTGGAACTCGCTCAGCTTGAAGAAGAAGTTCTCTTCGGTGACGGTTTCGAGGGGGCGGCCGCAGTCGGGGCAGGGGGTGCCGGGGGGGAGGTCGACGAAGGCTTCGTCGGAGACGCAGTAGCTGCCCGTGTAGGTGGAGAGGTAGATGTAGCCGCGGTTGTAGAGTTCGCGGAAAAGTTGTTGGGCGCCATGTTTGTGGGCGGGGTCGGTGGTGCGGATATAGCGGTTGTAGGTGAGGCCCATGCGGTCCCACAAGGCGCGGAACCCGGCGGAGACTTCGTCGGTGAACTGCTGTGGCGGGATGCCGGCGGCGGCGGCCGAGCGCTCAATCTTTTGACCATGCTCGTCGGTGCCGGTCAGGAAAAAGGTGTCGTCCCCCTGAAGGCGGTGGCGGCGTGCGAGGACGTCCGCGACGATCGTGGTATACGCGTGGCCGATGTGCGGACGCGCGTTGACGTAGTAGATCGGGGTAGTGACGTAAAACTTGGGGGTTTGCGGCTCGTCGGAAGGCATTGGGTCTGAAAGATCAGTTTACAGGGTGCGTTTGCCTGCTGGTCGGCTGGCACAGGAAACGCAGAATCCCCTTCGGGAATGACAACCAAAAAGCTACAAGCCTAAAGAAGGGCGGGGTAGAGCAGAAGAAAGAGCACCAGGATGATGACCATGAGGTCCATGTAGATGCAGAGGATCACGCCACCATGGTAAAAGTCCCAGCGCTTGCGCATGCAGCGCATGGTGTCCAGTGTGCCCGCGGCGATGCCGAGCAGTGGCAGAGTAAGCCAGTAGTTGGCGCGCAGGTGGGGGAAGTTGGACAGCGGCAGCGCGAGCGCCAGGCACCCAAGCACCAGGACGTTGCCCCGGGGCAGCGAACGAAGGCGCGGATTGAAGAAGGCCGGGGTCAACGAGGTCCACTTGGTGTCCCCCGGAACGCGGCGGGCCACTCCTCAAGTCTACTGCGGCGCGGTGGGTGCGGGTGTGGGCGCGGCAGCTCCGGGGGCAGCCGGGACGGGCGCGGTTTGATCGGATGAAGACCCAGCCGGGCCCATGTTTGACGTTGTACCCGGCTCCGGCGCCGCCGCGAGTGGGGCAAGCGTGCGCACATCAGCCAGCGGGAGTTCGACGACACCCATCTTCCTGCTGCGGAGGTCGCGGACGCCAATCCGGAGGAAGTCGCTTCCACCGGCGGGTGCGCTGATTTCCATGTGGGCACGCAGGCCGCTGCGACGAAGCGCGACAAAGGTCTGCGGCGGCAGATTTAGCGCTAGCGCCTTGCGCGCCTGGATCCGCAGCTCTCCGTCAGGACCGAGGACGAAGGCGAGCAGCTCAAGCCGGCCGGAGCGGATGCCCTTCTCATCTTCAATGAGTGAGAGCTCCTGGGGAAGCGTCACGAAGTCCAGCGAGTAGCGGCGGAATGGACCTGGCGGCGCCTGGGGGCCAGGAATGCTGCCCGCGGTGAGCTCGGCCTCGGTCTCTGCGGCGGACGGGCGCACCTGGACCTTGAAGTAGAGCTCTGCAGGCGCGGGGGCTCCGTGGCTCATGGAGGCGGCGAGCAGATGACGGCTGACCGCCGCCTCGTCCGTGGGAAGGACGTTGCCGTGCAGGGCGTGGTCCGGTGCAGTGGCGTAGTAGCCGCGGCGATAGGCCAGGGTGTAGCCGCGCTGGTTGGCCTCGGGCGAGAGTTCCACCCGGATGGAGCGAAAGGCGTTGTTCCAGTGGGTGTTCGCGGGCGTGTAGGACAGGCTGTAGAAATGTGAGCCACTGTCGACGGCAGCGGCGACTGCCCCGGCCAGGTCGTTGGTGTTGTAGAAGGCCTGGCCGCCGGTTTGTGTGGCCAGCGCCTTCATGGTGCCCTGGTTGCTGGTCTGCTCGTGTTCGTAGCCGGCAACCTCCGAGGCAATTGGCGTGGGATTGTTGCCGCGAAACCGCGGTGTACCGGCGGCAGCGTCGAAGATGGGCGCGTTCCGCACACTGCGGGCGTCCACGGGATAGACCGCCACCTGTGCGCGCGTCAGCAGGTCAACGACGTCCTGCAGTTGAGCTTCGTTGCTCTGGGTGGGGGCAAAGGTGTCAGGGTTGTTGGGGTCGGGCAGGATCTCCAGCGGAAATGAGCCGGAAAACCAAACCAGGTTTTTGCGGCCGGGCAGCGCGGCGAGGTAGTGGCCCAGCACTTCAAAGGCGTCCAACGTGTACTGGACGCGGTTCTGGAGCTGGAAGGCTGTTGTGCGTGCCTCAAATTGCTGCAGGGCGGCGAGCATGCCGGCCGCCATGCCGGGGTCGCCCAGGGTGCCGGCGAGATCGGCAAAGGCGTCACTCATGTTGGGCTGCGCGCCGTTGGTGCCGTTTGGGTCGGGAAGCAGGCGAGAGGGCGCCTTGGGCGATTTGTGGTCGAGGGCGGCCCGCAGCAGGGCCGGATCGGTGGTAAAGCCCTGAAGCAGGATCAGGCCAGTGTTAAGGCCGAAGATAGCCGTCGGTGTGCCCGCCGGTGCGGTCTGGAGATAGTGTCGCAGCTGCTCGAGCAGGAAGGTCTGGTCCGGGGTGGGCGTGTTCAGGGCGTCGATCAGCAGGATGTTGAGGGCACCGGCGGCGAGCCTGGGCTGTAGGTCGCTGTAGATCCCGGGCGGCAGCTTCGGAAGGTTTGGGCCTACGGACGTGGCAGCCGGGGAGCTGTTGACTTCCTCGAAGGACCGCAGGTTTTGGGGTGCACGATCTTCGGAGAGGTGAAAGGCGTCGCGCGACAGGTTGCGAACGGGGTGACCGTTGTGGTCCTTCACGACGACGTCGACGAGTACGAGGCGGGTACTGGTGGTCAGCGCGGGTGCGGCGGGGACGTTCTCCGTCGGCGCGGTGGGTGCGCTCACAGAGGAAGGGGTTTGGCATCGCGGTCCAGGGACGAGCAGAGATACGAACGCTGCTGTAGCGAGGGAGAGACAGCGGAGGGCCGGGCGCATGGTGCTTCCCTATGTACCACGCGCCCGGCTGCCGCCCTAGAGGATTTTGTTGCTACACGCTCGCCAGCAGGGGCGCGGCCCCCGAGGATGGAGCGGACTCGGCCATGGCTGCGATGGACTCAGAGAAGGGTGCACGCAGGATGCCTCGTTCGGTGATGATGGCGCTGATGTACTTGGCTGGAGTGACGTCGAAGGCGGGGTTTTCAATGCCGACGCCGTCCGGGGTGACTTGCCGGCCGTTGACGTGGGTGACCTCGCGGGCGCTGCGCTGCTCAATGGGGATGGCGGCGCCGGTGGGGGTCTCCGGGTCGATCGTATTGAACGGGGCGGCGACGTAGAACGGGATGCCGTGCTCGCGCGCGAGGATCGCGACCGAGTAGGTGCCGATCTTGTTGGCGGTGTCGCCATTGGCGGCGATGCGGTCGGCGCCGACGATGACGGCGGAAATGCGGCCCTGGCCCATGAAATAGCCGGCCATGTTGTCGCAGATCAGCGTGGTGGGAATGTTGTCCTTGGTGAGCTCCCAGGCAGTGAGACGGGTGCCCTGGTTGAAGGGGCGGGTCTCGTCGGCGAAGACGTCGATCTGTTTGCCGGCCTCGACCGCGGCGCGGATGACGCCGAGGGCAGAGCCGTAGCCGCAGGCGGCGAGGGCGCCGGCATTGCAGTGGGTGAGGACTGTGCCTTCCTGCGGCAGCAGGTCGGCGCCGAAGCGGCCGAGCTGGCGGAGGTTGGCGATGTCTTCGTCGTAGAGTTCCTGGGCGCGGGCTACAACTTCCGTCTTGATCTCGGGGATCGGGGTGTCCTGTTTTGAGAGCTCGTTGAAGAGATCACGAATCTGGCCGATACCCCAGAACAGATTGACCGCTGTGGGTCGGGTCTTCGCGAGGGTATCGCAGATGACCTCGACCTCGGCCGTGAGCGCAGGGAGGGAGGTGGCGGTGGACTGCTGAATGCCGAGAGCGACGCCCATCGCGCCGGAGACGCCGATGGCCATGGCGCCGCGGACGATCATGTCGCGGATCACGGTGGCGACTTCCTCGTAGTTACGGGCGAGGACGTAGGTTTCTTCGTGGGGGAGCTTGGTCTGGTCGAGGAAGCTGACGCCTTCGGGCGTCCACTGGAGTGTGGGAATCATCGCCTACCAGTGTAGAGGATGGCCTTGGGATGCCCCTCCCCCTACCCGGGGGGTATCGCGGTATTTTGGGGTTAAAATCTTTGTTTGCAATGGTTTACAGGATCGTGATGTCTGTAAAATATTGCAAACAAACGAGTTGTGGACAAAATCTTTGTTTAGAGCGGGTTACAGCCTTTTGAGTGCCTGGGCGGCGTGGCAGCGGCAGGCACTTTCTGCCCGCAGAGCACCGCGGGTGGCGCGTAGAGGCTTCGTAAGGAGGTGCAACAAAGTCTTGTGATGTCTGGTTCCAGCTTACGAGAAGGTCGCGTAATTGTACGCAGGCGACTCTTGTCTTGCGAGGAAGAGAGTCAGCCTGAGGGTCTGAACGGCCATCGTACAAAGACAGACCGGAACTCTAGGGATGGGGCGGGCTAGCTGGGGTGCTTCTCGGTGACCTGGCGGCTTTCAAGCCGAATCCGCTGTGCGCTCGGATTTCTCGCCAGCATCAAAAAGCGTCGCTCACAGCTGTAGCAACGATAGGGCCGAAAAAAGGGCAGAAGGTATTCCAAAGAGCGCCTGCGCGAACGAAACACGTTCTCGGAGTTGCACTTGGGGCACCTGCGCACGTCAGCCATACATTTCCTCTTTTTGCGATTGTAGGTCAGAAGTTCCCTTGCGTGAATTGAATTTTCACTACTGCAACCGTTCAAGATGGCGGAAGCCGTGCGTGACGAAGAGCATCACCGCGAACAGGGTGCCGTTGTACGTCATATGGACAAGGGTGGACGCGGCAACGGAGTGGGTTCGCAAACGAACAAGGGCAAGCACCAGGCCGACGCAAAAGAGAACGGCAATCAGGCCCCAGGCATAGCGGTCCTGGGGGGCATGGAGGAGCGCAAAAGCGAGCGAAGACAGGATCACCGCGAAGACCTTTGCCGGCGTGGTGTGTGCGGTGCTGCGCTGCCAACGCTCCAGCCCTGCGGGGGTGCGATCAAGGCTGAGCCAGTCGTACGCGGTAGCGAGTGCGGGGAGGAGAAAGCCGCGGAAGAGGATTTCTTCGCACAGCGGAGCCAGAAACACGCCCAGAACGAGGGCTGCCCACGCGCCGCTCTGGGTGCTCATCAGGCGTTCGATTTCCGGGTGCTTGGGTTCGGTAATGAAGCGGTCCGGGATCTGGGCGAGTACGCAAAGCAGGACGCCTGCGCTGAGCAACCGCGGCCAATTGCGGCGCACGGCCAGAGCATTGAATTCAATCCCGCTGGGGAAGGAGCGCTTCCAAAGCAGCGGGAAGACTTTGTAGCTGGCGGCGAGGGTGAGCAGGTAAATCGTGGCTTCCAGGGCGATTTGCACTACCGCGTTCTCGCGAAGGGCCGGGTGACCCCGCAGCAGGAGTGCAAACGCAGCCACAGAGACAAGGGCGGAGGCAGCCACCAGCGAGAGCAGCAAAGCCAGGTGGCCCAGGTGCGGAATCCGCTTCGCGATGCCGTGGTCGTCGGCCGGAAAGGGGTCGTGCTGGATCGTCAGCGCCTCGTCGACGGTCGGTTCGGGCGTGCGGATCTCGCTCATGTGGTGGGGCTTGCCTTGCGTTTGGGTGTTTTTCCGGCGGCTTTGGCCGGCTTGGCTGGGTCGCGTCCCTCGACGGGCCGGGTTTTAGACGCCGTGGGGACGCCGGTCTTCTTTTCCGGGGCGTTGAACCTGGGCTTGGGCTGCTTTTTCGCCAGATCGGGCAGCGTGATCGGTGGCAAGGTGAGGTGGGCGGTGATGTTGCCGTCTTCTTCGTAGTAGCGGGCGAGGAAGTGACCTGTGTGTGAGTCCTTCGCATGCGCCACGAGTTCGGGCGGGCCTTGGGCGACGATGCGGCCGCCACCTTCGCCACCTTCGGGACCCATGTCGACGAGGAAGTCGGCATTGCGGATGATGTCGAGGTTGTGCTCGATGATGATGACGGTGTTGCCGAGGTCGGTGAGGCGGTGGAGGACTTCGAGGAGGCGGCGGACGTCGTCGAAATGGAGGCCGGTGGTGGGTTCGTCGAGGAGATAGAGGGTGCGGCCGGTTTGGCGCTTGGAAAGCTCTTTGGCAAGCTTCATGCGCTGGGCCTCACCGCCGGAAAGCGTGGTGGCGGACTGGCCGAGGTGGATGTAGCCAAGGCCGACGTCGACCAGGGTGGACAGGCGCTGGTGGACGGCCGGGATGTCCTTGAGGACGGGCACGGCGTCTTCAATGGGAAGGTCGAGGATGTCTGCGATGGAGTAGCCGTTGAACTTCACGGCGAGGGTCTCCTGGTTGTAGCGCCGCCCGTTGCAAACTTCACACAGGACATAGACATCCGGGAGAAAGTTCATCTCGATCCTTCGCTGTCCTTCACCCTGGCAGGCCTCGCAGCGTCCGCCCTGGACGTTGAAGCTGAAGCGGCCGGCTTTGTAGCCGCGCTCGCGGCTTTCGGGGAGCATAGCGAAAAGGTCACGGATGGCCGTGAAGACCCCAGTGTAGGTCGCCGGGTTAGAGCGTGGCGTACGGCCTATGGGGGATTGATCGATCTGAATGACCTTGTCGAACTGGTCGGCGCCGTGGATGGCCTTGTGGGCACCGGGTTCTTCGCGGGATTTGTAGAGCTCGCGGGCGAGGGAGCGGTACAGGATGTCGTTGACCAGGGTGGATTTGCCGGAGCCGGAGACGCCGGTGACCACGGTCATCACGCCAACCGGGAAGTGTGCCGTAACGTGCTGCAGGTTGTGGGAGGTCGCGTCCTCGACGGAAAGCCAGCGACCGTTGAGCTCGCGGGGCTTCTTGTCCGGGGTGGGTCGGGTGACGATGTCGATGGCGCCGGAAAGGTATTTGCCGGTGACCGAGGCCGGGTTGGCCATGATCTCGGCGGGCGTGCCGGAGGCCATCAGCTGGCCGCCGTTCTTGCCGGCACCGGGACCTAAGTCAAGCACGTAGTCGGCTTTACGGATCGTGTCTTCGTCGTGTTCGACGACGAGGACGGTGTTGCCGAGGTTGCGGAGGTCTTCGAGCGCGCTGATGAGGCGCTGGTTGTCGCGCTGGTGGAGACCGATGGAGGGCTCGTCGAGGACGTAAAGGACGCCGCGGAGGCGCGAGCCGATCTGGGTGGCGAGGCGGATGCGCTGGCCTTCGCCGCCGGAAAGGGTGGCGGCGGAGCGCGAGAGGGAGAGATAGCCGAGGCCGACGGCGTTGAGGAATTCGAGGCGCTCGATGACTTCTTTTTGGAGGCGGTCGGCGATGAGGCGGTCTCGGCCGGTGAAGTGCATGGAGCGGGCGGCGTTGAGGGCGCGTTCGAGCGAGAGCGCGGTGTAGTCGGCGATGGAGATGTCGCGGCGGGCGTTGGACGCGGTCAGGGGCTCGGTGTCGTCCTCGTCCTTGTTGACGGGCGGGTGCAGCGGGGCGTCAGCGACCGGGAGGGTGACGGCGAGGGACTCCGGGCGGAGGCGGGCGCCGTGGCAGCGCGGGCACTCCGAGGCGGACATGAAGCCCATCATGTATTCACGGTACGTTTCGGATTTGGTTTCCTCCATGTTGTCGCGGAGGTACCGGAAGACGCCGTGGAAGCCGAGACGGGCGCCTTCGGAGCGGGGTGGGCCATAGAGGAGCAGATCCTGCTGCTCTTTGGTAAGTAACTCAAACGGCTGCTTCAGGTTTATCTTGAACTTGTCGGCTGCAAGCTTAACTGCTCGAAGGAGATACTGCGAGGAAGAACCTGGGCCGAGAGCGCCGTCGAGGAGCGGTTTGGACCAGTCTGTGACGACCTTGGCGGGGTCGAAGTCGAAGATGGAGCCGAGGCCATGGCACTCGGGGCAAGCCCCGTAGGTGGAGTTGAAGCTGAAGGAGCGCGGTTCGAGCTTGGGGACGTTGATGCCGCAGTCCGGGCAGGCCATTGACGACGAGAAAAGCGTTTCGGTGTATTCGCCGCCGGCGGGTTGCAGGCCCATCAGGACGAGCCCGTTGGCGAGTTGGAGGGCGGTGGTAACGGCCGCTTGAAGACGCTTGGTGTCAAACTGTGGCTTCTGTGAATCGCCGAAGCCAGCGATTTCTCCGCTTCGGGCTGCGCCCTCCGGTCGAGATGACGCATCGTCTGCAGGAACAGGGATCGGCTTGAGGATGATGCGGTCGACGATGGCTTCGACCGTGTGGTTTTTGCGCTTCTCAAGGCGCATGCCTTCTTCGATCTCGGTGATTTCACCATCGATGCGGACGCGGTAGCCCTTGCGGTCGAGCGCTTCGAGCTCTTCGCGGAACTCGCCTTTGCGGCCGCGGACGATGGGGGCGAGCACGGTGATGCGCTCGCCGGGGGACTCGGTCTGGTTGCGCTCAACGATCTGGGCGACGATCTGGTCGGCGGACTGCCGGGAGATCAGCTGGTGGCAATTGGGACAGTGCGGCTGGCCGACGGATGCCCACAGGAGGCGGAGGTAGTCGTAGATTTCGGTGATGGTGCCGACCGTGGACCGCGGAGAGCGCGAGGTTGTCTTTTGCTCGATCGAGATAGCCGGGCTGAGACCGTCGATGGAGTCGACGTCGGGCCGTTCCATCTGGTCGAGAAACTGGCGGGCATAGGCGGAGAGCGTTTCGACGTAGCGGCGCTGGCCTTCGGCATAGATGGTGTCGAACGCGAGGGAGCTTTTGCCGGAGCCGGAAAGCCCGGTGACCACGGTGAGGGAGTTGCGCGGAATCGAGACAGAGATGTCGCGGAGGTTGTGTTGGCGGGCGCCGCGGACATTGATGTGGGTCAGGCTCATAGCGTTTCAGCAGGCGGGTGAGGCCAACCTCTAGGATAACGCGGGCGCGTGAATCGACCCAGGCGTGTGCGGGGGGATGACAACCGTTTGCACGGAGGTGGGCGTATCTGCCTGGGCAACAGACTCCCACGAAAATTGCAGATTCAGGCCTCGAGTTTCGGGCGAAGATTGCGCTGTCCTCTTGTTGCACGGTTCGCCGAAGCGAGCCTGGAGGACGAGGAGTGGGCTGTGATGGGAATGCTGATGTTGGTATGTGCGGTGCTGGCTTCACTGGCGCTTGGTGTGCTGGTGGCGTACGGAATCTGCCAGGCGATGTTTCGGGTGTTTCGCACCCACGCAGAAACGGCAGCGCGGACGCGCTTGGCAGGTCAAAGCCTGCGCACCGTCCGAAGCTAATCGGCTGCGGGCGCTGTTGCGGTCACACGGGCCTACTGAGGATTGGTCTGCTGTTGTTGTTGCTGTTGTTGTTGTTGCTGCCTTTGCCGTAACTGCTCAAAGATCTGTTCGGGTGTAAGGTCCGTCGAGCTTTGCCCTGCGCCGGACTGCTGCCCGACCGCTGGGACCGTGGTGTTGGTGGCCCCGGGGGTGGAGGTCTGGCTGGTGGCTTCCGGGTTGATGTTGGTGGTCCCCGGGTTTCCCTTGGGCGCGCCGTTCAGGGCGGCTGCAGTATCCGATCCGGCCGGCGGTGGGTTGGGCGCGTCGACGATGCCGTTCGCTGAAGGTGTGGTGGAAGGCGTACGCACCGCGTCAATCGAGACAGAGTTTGTGGTGGGAAAGGTCGAAGCCGTGGGCGAGGTATTGCCGGGGCTGCCGTTGACGTTGTTGATGGGCTGTGGAATGGGTTGTGGACCGGTCACAGCGGAGCCGGTCTGGGGCGGCGCCATGGGCGTCTGGTTCGGCGGCGGTCCGGCGACCCCGGACGCCTGCCGGGGATCCTGCCCCGGATGCATGTAGGGCATCTGCCGGTTGGGGTAGTTCATGGGCGGTTGATTGGGCTGGCCCGGCTGCGGCTGGGGCGTGTCGTTGGTCGCATCGTTGTAGGTGGACGGCGAGGGCGGAGTGGGGCCAGCGGTGCGGGGTGACAGGATGAGCTCTGCCGGCTGGTCGGCTGCGGTTTCGTGCAGCAGCATGTTGCTTCCGGTGCCATCGATGAGCGTGGCCAGCACCGTGGCGGGGGCGGCTGGACCGTAGTTGCCGAACACGCGCTGCTCCGGGACGCCACCGGTGATGCGCATGCCGGTGCAGCGGGAGATGGCGCGGAGGATGCCGTTGAGGCTTGAGTTTTCCGCGCGGACCTCAAGCTGACCGTTGTTGCAGCTGACCTGGGCGCGGTGTGCGGCTTCCCCCGGGTGATCTGCGGGGGTGGCGACTGCCGCGATGGGTGCCGTGGTGCTGGTGGGGGTTGCCGTGGGTGCGAGCGGCGGCAGCTGCGACCCTGTCTGCGCAACGGCGCGATCCGCAGGGATGCCGACGGCCAACAAAGCGAGTGAGGCCGAGAAAAGGAGGGATCGGTTGCGCATATGTGTATGGGACGTGTGTTCCGGGTGCGGGGTAGCTTTTCTTTGTGCCCCGTTTGGGCCATGGCCGCGGCGGCGCACTGGACGGCGGTGTTTCGCCTCCGTATGCTGAGCAGCATGCGATCCCTGCGAATGAGGCGAACGGCAACCGTGCTGTGCACCCTGGCAGTTTGTGCGGGCGCCAGTCTGCCGAGGAGACTCTCGGCGCAGGGCTGCACGACGCAGTCCCGGATGACGGCGCAGCAGCGCAACGATATCGGGTCGGCGGCGATGACCCTGGCTTCCGCGGTGCTGGCCGGCGATGCGGCACGGGTGCGGTCGAACACGGTGACGCAATTTGCCGGCGATTTCAACCAGACGGCTTACCTGGTGCAAACGACCGCATCACGGATCGCCGGAGACCAACTGGCGGTGACGCAGGCGTATCTGCTGGATGCGAGCACACGGCCGGCGGGCGACGGCTCGCAGGCGGAGTTTGCGTGTGCCCTGGCCGGGTCGCCTTCGGAGACAGATTTCGCCATCCCGGGCCTGCCTACCGGAAAATTTGCGTTTGTGATGGTGGAGGCTCGCGGAGCCAGGCCATGGCTGCTGGCATTCTTGCTGGAGCAGGAAGGCGGCGCGTGGAAGATGGCGGGCTTTTACCCGCATGAGCGCACCGCGGCGGGTCACGATGGGCTGTGGTACTGGACGACCGCCCGGGCGGATGCAAAGGCCGACAAGCCGTGGCTTGCGTGGGTGCTGTACGGCGAAGCCGACCAGCTCCTGCGGCCAGCGGGCTTTGTGACCAGCGCCAACCTCGACAAACTGCGCAGTGAAGAACGGACCTCTGCACCGGAGCCGCTGAGCAACGGGCTGAGCGCTCAGACGCCGTTGTCGGTGGTGGGGTCAAACGGGGCCTCGTTCCGGGTGACCAGCCTGGCGGCGCAGGCGGACGAAGGCGGCAGGATTCTGAACCTGGTGATGCATATCGAGGCTCAGCCCGGGTTGCTCGGCGAGGCCGCGTCCGCGCGCAACGTGGCAGCGGCCTCGGCATTGCTTTCGGCCCACCCTGAGCTGCGGCAGGGTTTTGACAACATCTGGGTGCTGGCGGACGCACCGGGAGCGAGCCCGGTAGTGGTGCAAAGGCCGATGAGCGAGATCGCGACGGTTGCCCGTTGAGCGCCGAGCATCAGAGAAGGTGCGATGATCTGGCGTGCGGTGGCCTGGCGCGGACCGGACAAGGCGCGGAGACACGATGGCGACAGAGGTGAAAACACTCGCACAGGCGATCCGCGAGCGGCGGTCCACGCCAAGCTTTACGGGGGAGCCGATCCCTCCCAGCGATCTGCGACAGATCCTGGATGCTGGGCTCCATGCGCCCAGTGGCTACAACTTGCAGCCGTGGCGCTTTATCGTGGTGCAGCACCCGGAACAGCGCCGCCGGCTGCGCCAGGCCAGCTATAACCAGGCGAAGGTGGAAGAAGCTTCGGCCGTGATTGTGGCATGCGGTGACCGCGACGGCTGGCGCCGGGACCTGGACGAGATGCTGCGCCTGGGCCGCGCTGCCGGCATGCCCGAAAGCTATGCCGCGCAGGCCAAAGAAAGCGTGCCGGCCTACCTTTCCAGCTTCACCGAAGAGCAGATGACCGGTTGGCTGAACAAGCAGGTGATGCTGGCGTTCACGCACATGATGCTGATGGCCGAGGTGCTGGGCTACGACACCGCCCCGATGGAAGGCTTTGAGCAGCCCAAGGTGTGTGAAACGCTGCGGCTGCCCATGAGTTACTGGGTTGTCTCGCTGCTCGCCATCGGGCACCTGCATGGGCCGGACAAGTTCAATGGCGGTCGCTTTGAGCTGGGCCACACGGTTTTTGGCGAAGAGTACGGAAAGCCCCTCCGGTGAGGGCAGAGCGCCTGGAGACCCGGCAGCGGATGCAGGGCAGAGGATTGGAGCGAGTGACGCGGAGATGAGAGCTTTAGGTCGTCTGCTTGTGGCGGTGGTGTTGTTGGCGGTGATCGCGGGCGTGCTGGTGATGCGCGCACCGCTTTGGGTGGAGAAGCAGGTCACGCACCTCGGGCTGTTTTTCGCCCATGTGCAGAGCAATTACGTACTGACTCCCGAAGGCCGCGTGCATTACTACGACGCTGAGCCGCGCATTCCGGGCGGCGGCGTACCGTTGGTCCTGGTGCATGGTCTGGGCGACAGTGACGAGTCCTGGGCGCCGATGTTGAAGCGGCTGAAGCGGGCAGGATTTCACGTGTACGCGCCGGATTTGCTGGGCTATGGGCGCTCGCCCAAGCCGGCCGACGGCGACTACAGCATGGAGGGCGAGGCCAAGTTCGTCTACGACTTCATCCAGGCGCTGGGGCTGCAAAAGACGCACCTGGGTGGCTGGTCCATGGGCGGATGGATCGCGCTGGACCTGGCGCACGATCATCCGGAGGTCCTGGACCGCATGGTGATTTTCGACGCGGCAGGGATGAAGTTTCAGCCCAGCTACCCGCTCACGGTATTCGACGTGAAGACGCCGGACGAAGCGCAGCGGCTATGGTCTCTGATGGAGCCGGAAGCCAAGCCCTTGCCCAACAGCGTACGGCAGGACCTGATTCGCAAGATGCAGGACGAGCAGTGGATTGTGAGCAAGAACATGAACGCGATGACCGGGTCAACGACGTTTGTGGACTCATTCCTGCCTACGCTGCAGGTGCCGCTCCTGATTGTGTGGGGCAACCGCGACCAGCTGACGCCGCTGGACCTCGGCTACCAGATGCATGCGCTTGATCCGCATTCTGAGCTGGACGTCGTCGAGGGTTGCGGGCACCTGGCGGCTTCGCTGTGCGCGGCGCGCGTGGCGCCGGCGGTGGCGGACTACCTGAAATCGAACCCGGCGCCGGAGGGTGGCGTTCGGACCCTGGCCAATATGGGCAAAACCGAAGCCCGCTAGACTTCCGCGCCCCACTGGTACGCGCCTTCCTGCGGCAGCCCGATGTGCTGCAGGACGCGGTGCACGAAGTTCCGGACGATGGCGGCGACGTCGCCGGGCTGGTTATAGAAGCTGGGCGTGACGGGGAAAACCGTCGCGCCAGCCTCGGTGACCGCGGCCATGTTGCGGATATGAATGAGGTTGAGCGGCGTTTCGCGGGTACACAGGACCAGCGGGCGACGCTCCTTCAGGCAGACGTCGGCGGCGCGGGCGATCAGGTTCTCGGCGGTGCCGTGGGCGATGCCGGCCAGGGTTCCCATGGAGCAGGGCAGGATCAGCATGGCGTCTACCGGGTAGGACCCGCTCGCGATGGGCGCGCCGATATCCTCATAGGCCATGAGCAGGCACTTGGCGGAGGGTTGGCCGAGCAGCTTCGCAACCAGGTCATGCCGGCCGCTGATGCCGGCCTCTTCGGCGAGGACCCGCAGCGCACTTGGCGAGGCGATCAGGTGAACGCGGGTCACGCGAGAATCGGCTTCCAGCTGCCGGAGGGCTTCCACCGCAAAAAGCGAGCCGCTGGCGCCGGTGATCGCGAGCGTGACTGTGAGCCCGGTAGTTCTAGGCATCGGGAGCATCACCCTCGATTATCCGGCATTAGCAAACATTTCCCGCGCCATTTGCCAATGCATGTGTTTACTCTTTTGCATGGGGTCAATGCATCTAATGGGGGAGGATGGCGGTGATCCACCCGTCGGCACGCTCTGAGATGATGAGATTCAACGCGTTTGACTTTTGGCGCTCCGCCGTTGGGCGCCTTTCTGCTTTGGTGATTTTGACTTCCCTGGCGCTTTCCGGCGGTGCGGCGAGGGCGCATGCCTCTGCGGCGCTGCTGCTGGAAATGCCCTATGGTGGGCTGGGCACCTTCAACCCAACCGGCCATGCGGCGTTGTACTTCGACCACCTCTGCGCTGCGACGCCGCTGAAGCTGCGTCCCTGTAATCCCGGGGAACTCGGGGTGGTGATCAGCCGGTACGACGGGATCGGCGACTACGACTGGGTCGCCGTGCCGTTGATGCCATACCTCTACGCGGTGGAAACGGCAGATCAGATTCCGTCGACCATGGATCGCCTGACCGCGCTGCGCATGCGGGACCTGTACCGTCGCAAGCATCTCGAATCAGTGGCCCCGGATGCGGCGGACGGCGCCATGCCCCAGGGCAACTGGTACGAACTGGCCGGATCGGCGTTCGACCGATCGATCTATGGATTCCAGGTGAAGACCACGCCGGAGCAGGACGAAGCGCTGATCGACTACTTCAACGATCGTCCGAATGTGACGCGGTATCAGGGTGCGTTCCGGAACTGTGCGGATTTTACGCGCATCGTCCTGAATCGCTTGTACCCGCACGCCGTCCGGCGGAATTACGTGGCGGACTTTGGCTTGACCACGCCGAAGTCGGTGGCACGCGGGCTGGTGCACTATGGCCGCAAGCATCCCGAGATGGATCTGACGATGTTTCGGGTGCCTCAGCTGGATGGCACCATCCCGCGATCGATGAGTATCCAGGGAGTCACGGGCAGCCTGCTGACGCGGTACGGCGTGCCCATGGCGATCCTGTCGCCGCATGTAACGGCGGTAGTCCTGGTGGCGTATGTGGGCAAGGGCCGCTTTGCCGTACCGAAAGATGCGCCGGTGCTGGACGTCGCTGAACTGGAGTCAGCTGCCGCCGCTGAGGCGCTCCGGCAACAGACCTTGGTCGCCGAGGATGCCGGGGCGAAGGACGATTCTGCCGCTCCGTCCACACCTGTGGCGGATAACCTGACCGCGGTTTCGCTAACGGGTGGATCGGACTCCTCCGGTCCGGCGATTGGACTTGTTTGCGATGGCATGTGCGACACGATCCCGTTTTTACCGTAAGCGTGTGAAGCGGCGAACCGGCGTCTGACGCTACAATCCGGGCATGGGCTATGTGGAGAAGCCGCTGGGGAAGAACGTTCGTTTTCTTTTGCCCTCGCTGAAGCTGAAGTTGCCGTGTTCGGCGGGCACCACCGTGGAACAGAACGTGCATGACTTCCTGATGCAGCACTTTGGCGGCTACACCGCCACTGCCGCCAACCTTTTCGGCTACTGGACCGAGGAGGATGGGGCTTTCAGCTACGGCGAACACCGGGAGTTTACGGTGGCGCTGAAGGGCGAAGGCGGCCTGCCGGAGTTGAAACAATTTTTGGGCGAGATTGCGTGCACCCTGGACGAGAAATGTCTGTACGTGGAGGTCGCCGGGAAGGCGATCCTGCTGTACGGTGAGCACGATGGCGCTGACATGCGTGGGGGCAACGGCGCAGGCTCGTTTCGAGTGGAAAATCCAGCGAACGCCTAACCAGGTCAGCGGCTCTTGGGCGCGCTGACCCTTTCCGGGCAGTTCATTCCGCGTGTGGCGTCCTAGCCTTCGGCGAGGACGCGCTCGAATACCTGATCGATATTGGTAAGCTGCCGACGGAAATCGAAGGCGTGAGCCAGCTTTTCCGGCGACAGGTGTGCCTGGATCGTAGGGTCGGCCGCAATGCGGTCACGGTACGTGGGGGCGTTGGGGTCAGGGTCGTTCCAGGCCGCCATCGCGTGGCCCTGGACCAGCCGATAGGCGTCTTCGCGGCTCATGCCAGCTTCGGCGAGCTCCAGCAGGAGCTGCCCGGAGAAGACGAGCCCGCCGGTGAGCTCCAGGTTGCGCAGCATGCGCGCGGGGTACACCAGCAGGCGGTCGATCAGCGTGGCCGTCTTGTCGAGCAGGTAGTCGGCCAGCGTGGTGGTGTCGGGAAGAATGACGCGCTCGGCGGAGCTATGGGAGATATCGCGCTCGTGCCACAGCGCAACGTCCTCCAGGGCCACCTGGGCGTTGCCTCGGACCACGCGGGCAAGGCCGCAGATCTGCTCGCTGGTGATGGGGTTTCGCTTATGCGGCATGGCGCTGGAGCCTTTTTGCCCGGCGGAGAAGAACTCTTCGGCTTCGCGGACCTCGGTCCGCTGCAGGTGGCGAATCTCCGTGGCGATCTTGTCCAGCGTTGAGCACATCACCGCCAGCGTCGTGATGTAGGCGGCGTGCCGGTCGCGTTGCAGCACCTGGGTGGAGACCGAGGCGGCTTGGAGGCCGAGGGCTTCCACAATGGCGGCTTCATGGGCGGGCTTGAGGTGGCCGAAGCTGCCAACCGCCCCGGAGATCTTGCCGACCCGAATGTCCTCCGTAGCGGCGTCGAAGCGGCGCAGGTTGCGGCCCATTTCGGCGTACCAGAGCAGCAGTTTCATGCCGAAGGTGGTGGGCTCGGCATGGATGCCGTGCGTGCGGCCGATCGCGGGCGTGTGTTGGAATTCCACGGCGCGGCGCTTGAGGACGTCGCGCAGGCGCAGGATGCCTGCGCGGATGAGCTTGGACGCCTCCACCAGGGCCAGGGCCTGGGCAGTGTCAACGACGTCGGTGGACGTCAGGCCGAAGTGAAGCCAGCGGGCGGCGTCGGAGCCGGCAGCTTTCACGTTTTCCGCAACCGCGGTGGTGAAGGCGAGCACGTCGTGGCGCAGTTCGCGCTCAAGCTCGTCAATGCGGGTCACGTCGAAGCGGGCGTGGGCGCGGAGTTCCCTGGCGGCCTCGGCCGGGACGATGCCGGCGGCGGCCAGGGCGTCGGTCGCGGCGAGTTCCACCTGCAGCCAGCGGTTGAACTTGCTTTCGTCGGTCCAAAGGGCGGCCATGGCCGGGCGGGTGTAGCGAGCGATCATCAGGGCTCCGAAGGGGGATGAAAACGTCGGTCTGCGACCCACTTGCCGAGGGGCCGCGCTCCTATGATGATAGGCGTATCGGCACGGGAGATTTTCGGAACGCTGCGGAAGACGCTCGGGAAAAGGAGTGTCATGACGCAAGCCGGTCTGTCGTTGTGCGATATACTGTGGAGGACGCATGAACGACGGCTCACTACGTACCCAAAACCTGGGGCGGCTCAGCAGGCTCGCCGAGTTCCGCTACCAATTGCGGCGGTTCTTGAACTTCAGTGAGCTTGAGGCGGAGCGGCTGGGAGTTGCAACGCAGCAGTACCAGCTGATGCAGGTGATTGGGTCGATGCCGGAAGGCGACTCCGCCTCCATCAGCTACCTGGCCGACAGGATGGCGTTACGGCACAACAGCACGGTGGAGTTGGTGGATCGCGCCGAGCGTGCCGGGCTGGTGAAGCGCACAAGTGATGAGCGGGACTTGCGGCGGTCGATCGTGGTGTTGACACCGGAGGGACGAGCCATCATGGAGCAGCTGATTGCGGCGCACCTGGCGCAGTTGGACGGTGAAGCAGGGGAGTCGCTGTTGCGTGCACTGACCGAACTCCGTGAGGGCTCCGTGACGGGAAGTGCGTCCGTGCCGGCCAAGGGGCTGGCATGAGCATCATCGTTGGGCAAGAACTGCCCAGCAGGAGAGGACGCGGGCAGACGAGAGATGAGGGACGAGCGCTTCGATCGCATCGCCCCGGGTCTCGCGGTTGAGGACCATGGAAGCGCTACAGGAGAACGACAAAGGTGCCGGCGCAACGACGGTGGAGACCGGGAGTGAATCCAGTCTTCACCAGGTCAAGCGCGCTTTGCTGCTCAGGGACAGCCTGACGTTCTTTGTGCTGACGCTTGCGGCCGTTGTTCTGTACGGGGCGACGTCGTTTCTGTTTCGCTCATTTGAGGAGCGTCGCGACGACCTTGCACGGGACTACACGGTGCGCGGCAGGGCGGCGCTCGCGGCCGATCAGCCGGAAGCGGCGGTTGGGGCGTTCCGGACAGCGTTGTCCTACGCGCCCGACAACCGCACCAATCACCTGCTACTGGCGGAAGCTCTGGCTGAGGGCCACCACTCGGAAGAGGCGATCAGTTACTTCCAAAGCCTGCGTGAGACCCAGCCCGCCGACGGCTTTATTAACCTCGAACTGGCGCGCCTGCTTCGGCAAAAAGGGGATCGTGATGCGTCGCTGCAGTATTACCGCGCCGCCAGCCTTGGTACGTGGACGGGCGACAGCGTGGTTTCGCGACGCAACGTCGAGATGGAGTTGACCGACTACCTGATCCAGGGCGGGGACCTGGCGGCCGCACGGGCCGAGGTTCTTCTGGCCGCGGCGGACACCCCGGAGTCTACGGCGCTGGATGTGCTGTTTGGCGACAAGTTGCTGCAGGCGCAGGATGGCGTGGACGCGCTGGCCTACTACCGCAAGGCCATCCAGCTGGATGGGCAAAATGCGCCGGCGCTCATCCGCGCGGGACGGCTCTTGTACCGCACAGGCAAGTATGCGGATGCGCGTGAGGTTCTGCAACGAGCCCTTCGGCAGGAAGCGAAGACGCCGCAGGACAGGGAGCAAGCTGTGGAGAATAAAACGCTGGCCGATGATGCCGAGCGCATGCAACAGCTCACCCTCGGGGCCGACCTTGGCGCTGGGGTGCTGGCGGCCCATCTGCGCACGGATGCCGCCGTGGCCAAGTCTCGCCTGAACACGTGTGTGGCGCGGGATGGCGCCGGTGCCGAGGTCCCCCCGAATCTGCAGACACTTTTGACCGAGTGGCAGGTTGCCGACAAAGGCAAAGACAAGCGAGCGGCGGCGCAAACCGAGACCGATCAAGACACCCTGCGCCAGCTGATCTTCAGGACCGAAATGGAAACCCAACAACAATGCGGAGCGCCTACGGGCGACGACGCGCTGCTGCTGCAGCTGGCTCAAGCGCATGCTGCCCAGTAGCCCGCCCGAACAGACGCTTGAGACTCACGCCACACCGGCGGGGAGCACCTTGCTGCCCCGACGGGAAGAACGGCTGTTTCTTCTGCTGTCGATTTTTATCGGTGTCCTGTCCGGGCTGCTGGTGGTCTCGTTCCGCATGGCCATCGAGTGGCTCAGCGTGCTGCTGCTGGGGGCTGCTCCGGCGCCGCACCAGCCGCGGTTGTTCATTGTGCCGGCCGCTGCCGGCGTGGTGATTGCGCTGCTCACGCGCTACGTGTTCCCAGGGGTGCGCGGCAGCGGCGTGAACCAGACCAAGGCCGCGCTGTACATCCACAACGGCTATATCTCCGTGCGTACGGTGATCGGCAAGTTCGTGTTGTCGGCGATTGCGATCGGCAGTGGGCATTCACTTGGGCCCGAAGACCCGTCGCTGCAGATTGGCGCGGGTGTGGCGAGCCTGATTGGGCGGCGTGTACGACTTTCCCGTGAGCGGCTGCGGCTGCTCGCACCGGTTGGTGCGGCAGCGGGCCTGGCGGCGGCCTTCAACGCGCCTATCTCAGCCATCCTGTTCGTGATTGAAGAGGTCATCGGCAACTGGACCGCCGGTGTGCTGGGGTCGATCGTGCTTTCGGCGGTGGCCAGCGTTGTGGTAGCGCGCTGGTTCTGGGGCCCGCAGCCGATGTTTCGCATTCCAGCCATCACGTTGCGCGATCCGCGTGAGTTGCTGGCGTACTCGGTCCTTGGCGTCATCGGCGGCTTCGCCTCGCTGATCTTTGCGAAGTTGCTGGTGTGGCTGCGCCCCAGGCTGCGCGCGCAGCCGCAATGGGCCCAGATGATGCAGCCGGCGCTGGCCGGTCTGTTGGTGGGCGGTATCGGCTACTTTGGCCTGCCGGAGGTCATGGGCGCGGGGTACGGGGTGATCGATCAGGCGATGCATGCGCAGTTCGCCTTCAAGATGCTGCTGCTGCTGGCAGCCTTCAAGATCATCGCGACGACGCTGTCGTTTTCCAGCGGAACGCCGGGCGGCATGTTTGCCCCGACGCTGTTCATCGGCGCCATGTTGGGCGCGTCGGTCGGGTCCTATGAGCGGATCTTCTTCCCGCACCTTACGGGCTCTATCGGATCGTATGCCCTGGTCGGCATGGGGGTTCTGTTTGCGGCCTTTCTGCGCGTCCCGCTGACCTCGGTGTTCATGGTCCTTGAGGTGAGCGGAAACTACTCGATCGTTCTGCCCGTGATCCTGGCGAATACGCTGGCGTACCTGATTGCCCGCAGCCTGCAGCCCGTGCCGATCTTTGAGTTGTTCACGCACCAGGACGGCCTGTATCTGCCCTCGATGGAAGAGGCACGCGAGGAAAGTGCGCTGCGCTTTGAAGATGCGTTACAGCCGCCTACCGTGCCGATTGTGCAGGGCGATGACAGCCTGGCTGACGTGCAGAAGGCCTTGCAGCTGCACCAGGAAACGCTTGCCGGTTCGGCCATCCTGGTGCAGTGCGCCAGCGACGGATGGTACGCGGCCAAGCCGGGCGAGTTGCAGGCGATCTTTGCCAGTGCGGAAAACCTGCCACCTGAAGCCGGATCTCGAAGACTGCAGGACTTTCTGGGACGGGAGCGCACGCCGCTGTTGTTCCCTGATCAACCTTTATCGATGGCCTTACCGTACTTCCAGCGCTGGCCCTTGCTTCCGGTATCGAACCGCGCGGTGCGTGGCACGTTGGAAGGTGTGCTCTCCCTGGATGCCGTGCTTGAACGCTACCAGCGTCCGAACACCTGAGCGGCCGTGGCGTGAGGCCATGTGGAAGGGCTACGAACGCAAACGGACAACGAACTTATGGACCCTGTTGACCCAAAGCTCCATCGAAGGCGAGACCGCCTGTTCGATCATCCGATTTTGCGGCGGTACCTGCCACTTGTGCAGGAAGACCTGACGGCGATTTACTCGCGTGACATGCAGAAATGGCTCATCGTTGCGCCCCTTATCGGCGTAGTGACGGGGTTGGCCATCACGGGCATTGCCGTCATCATCCTGGGCAAGATGTGGCCGGCGGTGCTGGCGTTTTACCTTGGGCACCATTGGGCCATTGTGCCGGGATTGGTGCTGGGCTCTGCGTTGACAGGGCTCATCATGCAGTTTCTGACACCGGACCCGAACGAGCACTCGACCGAAGAAGTGATCCGGTCGTACCACGAGCACGAGGGCGCCATCGACATGCGCCCGTTCTTTCCCAAGCTGCTCGCCGCGATCACAACCGTGGGCTTCGGCGGCAGTGCCGCGCTGGAAGGGCCGAGCATCTACGGGGGCGCGGCGCTGGGCTCGTGGATGTGGACGCACCTGAAGCGGTTCCGGTTCAGTGAGCGCGATCGCCGCATCATGCTGATCTGTGGAGCCGCCGCCGGCATGTCCGCTGTCTTTCGCGCTCCGCTGACAGGCATTGTGTTCGCGCTGGAGATGCCGTACCGGGACGACCTGGCGCATGAGGCGTTGGTGCCCTCCCTTATCGCCTCCGTGGTGGCGTTCGTCACCATGGGATCGTTTCTCGGCTCGACGCCGCTGTTCAACTTCGCTACGAGTTTGTCGTACACGGGGCGTGACTTGTACTGGAGCGCCCTGCTTGGCCTGCTTATCGGCCTGGCGGCTACGTTGTTTGTGGTGACGTTCCGCAGGGCGCGCGTGTTCTTCGTGCGCTGGTCCGTGCCGCATTGGGTCAAGCTGACGCTGGGCGGCCTGCTTACCGGGCTTTGCGGCCTGGTGTTTCTGCAGATCTACCCGGGCGTGCTGATGCCGATCGGGCCGAACTATGAGGCTGTGGGATACGTGCTGACCAGGCACTACGCCACGTCGGAGTTGTTGACCTTCAGCGTCTTCAAGCTCGCGGCGACGATCTTTACGCTGGGATCCGGCGGCGTGAGCGCGATGTTTGTGCCGCTGTTCCTCACCGGTGGCGCATTAGGGACGGCGTTCGCGCAGTCGGTGGTGCATAGCCCGGCACTGGGCTTGTACGCTGCCGTGGGCATGGCATCGTTCATCTCGGCGGGCTACAAGACGCCGCTTGCCGCGGTGGTGTTTGTGGCCGAAGCTACGGGTGGCCACAGCTTCATCATCCCTGCGCTGATTGGTGCGGCCATTGCGTACGGAGTGTCAGGAGATGCGTCCGCGTCAGGGGATCAGCGCCTGGATGAGCGGGTGTCGCTTGCCGAGCGGGCCGGCGAAAAGGGCGCTCAAGCGGCATAAAGAAACTCCCTGCATCGCGCCTGGATGCAAGGAGTTCTTGAGCTGGCTGGCTGTTTTTAGCCAAAAGTGGCAGCGAAGCTACGCTTCTTCGACGCCGAGGAGCTTGCTCATCTCGTCGTACAAAAAACCACGACCCGGCTTATAGGGCTGCACCCACTTGCCGTCGAGAACGAACTGCGGGATGGCACGTTTGCCGGTATTCGCGATCACTTCGTCCGCGGCGCCGGGGGTGCGCTCGATGTCGATCTCTTTGAAGGCGATGGCGTGCTTGTTCAAAAAGCGTTTCGCCTCGCGGCAGTCACGGCACCAGTCCGCGGTGTAGACAAGAAGTTCCATCCGCATATTGTCTCCCAAAGTTGGCGTACGTTGCGCTTGGGGCCCTTATTGCTCTTTGTAGTTCCTCATCAGCCCGCCGTCGATGACGTAGGTGGAGCCGGTGATGTAGGACGCTTCGTCGGAGGCTAGAAAGGCGGTCAGCGCGGCAACCTCCTCGGACGTCCCCATGCGGCCAAGCGGAATGTTGTTCAGCAGCGGCTTGAGCTGTTCAGGGTTGTCGAGCATTTTCTTGTTGATTGGCGTGATGATTGCGCCAGGGGCAACGTTGTTGCAGGTAATGCCCAGTGGGCCTAGCTCCATGGCGAGGTCGCGCATCAACATGCGCATGCCACCTTTGGCGGCGCAGTAGCTGGCAAAGTGTGGAAACACCATGTCCTCGTGCACGGAAGAGATGTTGATGATTTTGCCGGGCTTCCTGGCGTCGCGCAGCCGGCGCACGAACTCCTGCGTGATGAAGAACGCGCCCTTGAGGTTGAGGTCGAGCACGGCGTCATAATCCTGCTCGGTGGCGTCCCAGAAGTCGGCGCCTTTCTCGATGCCGGCGTTGTTGACGAGGATGTCGCAGCCGCCAAGTTGATCCCATGCGGTGTCGATCAGCTTCTTGCCGTCAGCGGGCTTGGACACATCCGCCTGGACTGTGACGGACTTGCCGCCCTGTTTCGCCGCGATCTGCTTCTGGGTGTCCTCCGCCCCTTCCGGGTGGGAGTGGAAGTCGATGACCACCGACGCGCCTTCGCTTGCGAGACGAACGGCAATGGCCTGGCCGATGCCAGAAGAAGAACCTGTAACGACCGCAACCTTGCCCTCAAAACGACCTGATGCCATGCCGGTGTTGCCTCCGCGACGCTGGACGCGTCCCGGCTAGTCTGATGCGGGTTCGGGCAGCAACGCGGCTGTGAATTGAGATTGAGCGAGGCGTCGGCGGCGGAAGAAGCCGGATAACATCGCGCTGCACTCGCCAGCGAGGATGCCCTCGGTGACGCTGACCTGGTGATTCAGGGCGGGGTGGTTCAGCACGTTGAGCACGGAGCCGCAGGCCCCGGCTTTGGGATCGCGGGCGGCGTAGACCAGGCGCGCGACGCGGGCATGCAGGATGGCTCCCGCGCACATCGCACAGGGCTCCAGGGTGCAGATCAGCGTGCAGCCAAGGAGGCGGTAGTTGCCGAGCGTGCGCCCGGCTTGGCGAAGAGCAACGATTTCGGCGTGAGCGGTGGGATCGGACGAGCGAAGGACCTGGTTGTTGCCGCGGCCCAGAACGTCGCCTGCGGGCCCGAGCACGAGCGCGCCAACGGGGACCTCGCCGGCGGCTTCGGCTGCGTGGGCTTCGGCAATGGCAAGCCGCATCCACTGTTCTGCGTCCACGTCGGGGAAGCTGAGCGGCGATGTGCCCATGCGGCGAGTCTAGCCGAGGTCGCTGCCCGCTTCCTGTGCCAGGGCGAGCAGAAAAGCGCGAAGTGCCTGTACGCGAGGCCCTGCAAGGGCATGGCTGGCAGGGAAGCGAAGGCAGGCCGGCAGTGTGTCGAGGGCGTGCGCCAGGGAGCGTTGAGCGTCGGTGAAGGTGCGGAATCGCGTGTCGCTGCCGAGCTTGGAGGCGGTGCGGAAGACCGCAATGGCACCGAGCTGTTCGAGGATGTCTGCATCGCGGAGCAGCGTCCCTTCAGGGCTGTGCGGCTCGTTGTGGGGCTGGTGCTCGCGGATGCAGGCAAGCACTGCCGGGACTTTCGCCGAGGGGAAGCCAAAGCTGGCGAGGAGTGCGGGGGCGCGCTCGCAGACATAGGCGACGTGATCCCACCGGACCAGCGCCTCTGGGCTTTCAGGCCGGTGGCCGACGAAGACGCCGAGGTCATGAAGAAAGGCGGATGCGAAAACGACGTCATCGTCGTAGATCAGCTCCGGCGTCCTTGCCGCGATCTGCTGCGTGAGTGCGTACAGCCGTGGCTGGTGGCCGTACTTGTGCGGCGGGTTGGCTTGTGCCTGGAGCCAGGTGGTTAGCCTCTGACGCCAGAGGCTGTCGCGATCGGTCACGCGCCGCGCACCTGTGGTGCCGCCCCCGGGCCGAAGAACCGTTCGATCTGTCCGGCGAGCTCGCGCAGCTTGACGCGGCGCTGCTCCAGCCCGCGGTCATCGAGCGAGAAGGCCTGCGCCCAGATGGTTTCAAGGACGGGCAGGAGGCGGTCGGTGGTGAGATCAGCCGTGGCCCAGGACTGAATCTGCTCGTGCAGGTGTTCGGCTTCGGTCTCGTACTCGTCGGCCGGGCCGCCGTCGGCGAGGAAGCCTTCCACGTCGGCTGTGGCGACGAGTTCTTCAAGGGAGTGGAGGTCGGGTGGGGGTGGCCAGGGCTTCGTCATAGTTGAGGGCTTACCTGAAGCGTGTTGATGCGGCCGTCTGGCCTGCTCTGATATCTCGCAAGTTGTAG
Source organism: Granulicella sp. (assembly GCA_965198515.1). GTDB lineage: Bacteria > Acidobacteriota > Terriglobia > Terriglobales > Acidobacteriaceae > Granulicella. Next base: position 758,653 of record CBDAPO010000005.1, read on the forward strand.
GTCGTCAGGCCTGTATGCGCAAGGAAGTTCCGGAGACGTCCGTCTTCCGTGACGAGAGCGACCTCAGAGCCAAGCATTGAGATTGCGGCATCAGTAAGGCCGAAGCTCACGAAGATTGAAGATCCTGCCACGGTCACTAGAGGCATATGGATTTCCTCGAACCTCCCTGCGAACAGCGCGAAATGACGGAACCAAGAGGTGCGTGTCTTCTCCGGGAGAGCGTTGGCTAAATTGGAAACCTCTGTAAGCACGTGTGGTGTCGTGACGATCTGATAGGCAACGGTAAAGGCAACCAGAAGCTGCAGGTCACCCTGGGAAATGGTGCTCACTCGCTTGAAGGATGTGAGCAAACGCGGATCATAGGTGCCAATCAGGAGCAGAAGGAGCAAGTTCGCGTCCAACAGGAGCTTGGGCTGCATGAACTACTCGTACGATCGGTTTCTGATCGCCAGGAGGTCCCCTGAGTCCATCGTTACCAACACCACCTTCTCGACGTACGGGAAGTAGACCCTGCTGAGTCCACTTGTCTTTCCGCTCGGTTCCGGGTTGTCAGCGCGGAAGGTGATGACCCAGGTGTTGTCGTTCATGGACTGCTCAATCTCTTCAACACGCGGGTTGAGCGACGCAAATGCCGGCACAAGCGTTTCGAGAGATTGATGGGCCATTTCGACTGCTTTTGGGGCGTCTACCATGCGGAACCTGCAGACTTCATTATGCGGGCTCTTGCTGGGTGAGGCAATGGAGTGCGCCGAGGCCCCAGATCATGTCGGTGCAGTGGATGCCGGTGACGGTGCGGTCGGGGAAGCAGTCGGCGACCGTGTTCAGGGCGATACGGTCGTTGGGGTCGTTAAAGGTCGGGACGAGGACCAGCGTGTTTGCGATGTAGAAGTTGGCGTAGCTGGCAGGAAGGCGTTGGCCTTCGAAAAGGACGGGAGCCGGCATGGGTAGAGTGCGGATCTCGAAGGGCTGCCCGTTGCGGTTGCGGGCGGCGTGGAGCCGTTCGAGGTTTTCGGCCAGGGGGAGGTGGTTCTCATCGGCCGTGTTGGGCTCGACGGCGGTGAGGATGGTGTTGGGGGCGACAAAGCGGGTGATGTCGTCGACGTGGCCGTGGGTGTCGTCCCCGGCGCAGCCGCGGTTGAGCCAGAGGACCTGGTCGATGCCCAGGTAGTCGTGGAAGGCCTGCTCGAGCTGGGCCTTGCTGATGCCCGGGTTGCGCTGCTGGACGTCGGACAGCAGGCACTCTTCGGTGGTGAGCAGGACGCCCTCGCCGTTGGTGTCGATGGAGCCACCTTCAAGCACGAGGCGATGTTGGGTGCCGTCGGGGAGGTTGATGGTGGGCTCGACGGAGGGCAGGTCATAGAGGCTGGCGACCTGTTGTGGGATGAGGTCGTCGTTGCCCCAGTTGGGGTACTTGGCCCAGGCGTTGAAGCGCCAGTTCGTGATGCGGAGCTTGCCGTCGTCGTTGAGGGTCTTGGGGGAGCCGCCAGCGATCTCCTTGACAAAGATCGGGCCGCTGTCGCGGAGCCAGATGCGGTCGGTGCGCCACTGGTGGAAGTGGAGGCGGGCGAGGTTGGCACCCTGACGGCGCAACATGCGGGTGGCGCGCTGCTCACTGGCGAGGTCGTTGACGAGGATGTGAACGTCCTCAACGGAGCTGAGCCAGCGAACGATCTCGGCGTACACCCAGGGGATGGGCTGGAACTTGCCGGGCCAGTCTTCCGGGTTGTGGGGCCAGGCGAGCCAGGTGGCGGCGTGCGGAGCCCACTCAGCGGGCATGCGGAAGCGTTGTTGATCCTGGGTCATGCGGTCGCGTGGGGTACCCCTCCCCTGTTATCTGCAAAGTATTCAGAAGGCTGCACTTAAGTTCGGACCAGCTCAAGTCCACGGTCCGTGTGCATGTCCAGGACGTCGACCTGGAACAGCCTGGGCCACGTTCTCAGCGAGTATACCCAGAGCGGATGCAATTCTGCGCAAGCCGGGCTTGCCCGGACGGGATGGGGCTGCTGGGCGAAGTCGGATAAGGTGGACGCAGCGTCTTGTTGTGGAAAGGTGGCGGGCCATTCGTGGATCGGTGAGCGGCGGCGGGGAGGGCGCGGGGACTCGGTGGGTTGGGCTCGCCGCAATTGTGGTTGGGCTGGTGCTGCTGGGGCTGTGCGCTTCGAACTGGAACGGGGACACCGGCGCCACCATGGGTCACGCGCTGAGCGCTTACAACAGCGGCGATCGTAGCGGCTTCAGGGGCATCGGCGCAGATGCCCTGCAGCAATCGAGCCAGACGGGTGTTGAAGGCATTGCCGGGGTGTTCTGGCTGGCCATTGGTGTCTTTCTGGTGAAAAAGGCCGGCGGCACTTCGAAGCAGGGCGGCTACGACCGCCGGCTGCCCCCGCGGCGGTAGCGGGGGATCAGCGCGGGGTAGCGTAGAAGGCGTAGGTGGCGGAGTAGGGCACTTTGAGCTCTTCGCCGGCGTGCGCGGCGGTGCATCCCGTAGCAGGCGCCGCCCCGCCATGGGTGTTGTAGCGGCGCACAAAGGTGACGGGCGACAGCGTGCCCTGCGTGGTGTTGGCGGGCTCCGCCTTGAGCAGTAGCCAGGGCACATCAGCAGGGGTGTCAGCGGCCTTCTTCTGCAGCACGGTGCCGTGGATCGCACTTCCATCGGCGAGCGTCCATGTGGGCCCGGCATCATGGTGGCCTTCGGGCTTGCCGGTCGCGAGATTGAACAGCTGTGCGTCCGGCGCTTTAAGCACCCAGGCGTACGTGTTGGCCTGGCTCGCAGCTTGCTGGGCGGTGCAGGTGTAGATCTGGCTGCCGCGCCCCTCCAGAATGGTGACCGTCATGGCGGTCTCCGGCGGCAGGGTGAGGTCGGGCGGAGCAACGGTCGTGGCAGCCTGGGCGAGCACAAGGCTCCCGAAGAGAAAGGCAGATGCAGTCATAGCTGGTGCGTTGGATGCGGGGAAAGAGCCTGGCCGCATGAAATCTGGCATGGACCAGGCTCAGTTCAGGGGTGGTGGGCAACGCACCGGTTCGGGGTGCGTGGGCAGGGTGCTAGCGGTTTTGTGGCTGATTCGCCTGCGCCTGGCGGAAGACTTCTGCCGCGGACGTCTTGCCCGGGCGATGCTCCGTACCGGGAACGCCGAAGTGAAGCCAGCCGCTGTTTGCGGCGTCGATCATCTCGGAGTAGAGCGGGATGACCGTGGGCGGGAAGCCGAACTGTTGCAGAGTGGCGGTCCACTGGTCACGCGGCACGGCCTGGGGCTGAACGGGGCGGTCCAGGACCTCGGACATGGCCGCGGCGACCCCATTCGGGGTCTGGTCGGAGCCGAGTTCGATGATGCGCTTGCCGTTCCAAGGGGAGGTGAGCAGTTCGGCAGCGAGTTCGCCGATGTCCGCGGTGGCGATCATGGAAACGGGCCGATCAAGCGGCTGGTAGAAGCTGGGCAGCGTGCCGTACTGCGCTGCCGGCCCGAGGGTGGCCAGGTAGTTCTCGTAGAAAGAGCCGGCGCGAATGAAGGCGGTAGGAAAGGGCAGGTCCCCGAGTTCCTGCTCCATGAGCGAGGTGGAGGTGATAAGGCCAACACCGGAGCGCTGTTCCGAACCGATGGACGAGAGCAGGACCAGGCGCGGAGGCGGGGCCTGGCGAAGCGCCTGCTTGTAGCTTTGCAGGACGGCTTTGGCCTCGCGGAAGTCTGGGGAGGGTGGGGCCGGGGGCATCATCAGGAACGCGGCTTCAACGCCTTCCAGGGCAGAGGCGAGTGCGGCGGTATCGTTCCAGTCGCCCTGGCGGACTTCGGCGCCGGCCTGCGCGAGTGCCTGGGCTTTTTGCGGATCGCGCGCCAAGGTGCGGACCTGTTTGCCCCCCTGAAGAAGTTTGCGGGCGGCGGTGCCGCCGACGTGGCCGGTGGTGCCTGCGATGAAAAACATATTGAGTTTTGCCTCCACGCTAGCTGATGCGGCACGAGGAACGGCGGCGCGGAAGAATCTTCCAAGGACCCGTAGCCAGCGGAGGGTGGCGGCGGGCAGCTATGGACGCTGTCAGCAGGAACCGAGCCTGCATCAGGCCCACTTGCCCGTGCCTTCGACAAGGGTGATGTAGCGGTTGACCGGGAGATTGGTGAAGCGCTCGACGGCACCGCTGGGTTGGGGCCAGCGAACTTCGATCCAGTCGAAGTGGGGACGTGGCCCGGCACCAAGGATGATGCGCGGGTCGCGGGAGGAAAGGAAGCTGCCTCCGCCTGCTTTCATGCGTGTGCGAGTCAGATCGCCGGCCCGATACGTGATGCGTGCGCCCACCGCGTCGGTGTTGCACTTGCGGCCCTTCAGGTGAAGTCCAAGCCAGGTGTTCCCGTTTCTGAGCTGGTTGCGCAGCAGCAAGGGAGCGGCATCGTTGTTGCTGATCAGCAAGTCGAGACGTCCATCGTTGTTGAAGTCCCCGGTGGCGAGGCCGCGTGAAGAGAAGTTCTTGGCGAAAACGGGGCCGCTTTGGGCGCTGACATTGCGGAAGCGCTTGCCTTCGTTGTGGAAGAGAAGCAGCGGCTCCTGCCAGTGAACGGTCCTGGAGGTTCTCTCGATGAGGTCGTCGGGAAACCCGTTGGACAGGATGAGGTCGAGGTCGCCGTCGTTGTCGTAATCGAAGAAGCTGAGCCCCCATCCGCTGAGCCAGCGCGTGTCCATACCGATGCCGATCGGGATAGACACGTCGTCGAAGGAACCGTCGCCGTTGTTGTGGTAAAGCGAGAAGAACTCTTCGTCCATGTTGGCGACAAAGAGATCGATGTGACCGTCCTGGTCGACGTCGGCGGCGTCAACGCCCATGCCGGAGCGGGCGTGGCCATCGGAGTTGTAGGCGACCTCGGCAAGCAGGCCTGTTTCTTCGAACGTTTTGCCGTCCTGGTTGATGTAGAGGAAGTTCTGGACGGTGTCGTTGGCGACGAAAAGGTCGAGGTTGCCGTCATTGTTGACGTCGGTGGCCACGGCGCCCCAGGCCTTGCCGGGGTGCGAGGCGATGCCGGTGGCGACGCTTACGTCGGTAAACGTGCCGTCACCGTTGTTGCGAAACAGGACGCTGGGCTGCGCCTTGTAGGCGTGGGGATCGCAGTAGTGGCGAACGCTTTCCCCGTCGGTGCAGGCCAGGCGCGGGTCGAACTCGGCGAAGTGGCAGACGAAAAGGTCGAGCAGGCCATCGTTGTTGTAGTCGAACCAGACGGCGCTGGAACTCCATCCAGGCGACGCGACGCCGGCTTTGGCGGTGACATCGGTGAAGGTGCCGTCGCGGTTGTTGCGGTACAGGATGTTGTTGCCGTACTGGGTGACGTAGAGGTCGGGGTAGCCGTCGTTGTCGAAGTCACCGACCGCGACGCCCATGCCGTAGCCGCCGCCGCCCACGCCGGCCCTGGCGGTGACGTCGGTGAAGGTGCCGTCGCGGTTATTGCGGTACAGGGCGTTCTGCAGCGGGTGGGGCGGGGTGTACAGATCGCTTTTGCCGCTGTTGACGAGGTAGATGTCCATCCAGCCGTCGTTGTCGAAGTCCAGAAAGGCGCAGCCGGCGCCGCTGGTTTCAGGAAGCAGCTTGGCGGGCGTTTTTCCTGCGGTATGGACCCAATGGATGCCGCTGGCCGAGGGCAGCACCTCTTCAAAGACCATGGACGGGACGGCGCCGGCGGCCGCAGCCTGTGCGCGGAGGGAGCGCCGGGAGAAGCCCAACGCGGCCAGCGCCAGGGCGCCGGTACTGAAGGATCGACGAGTGATGAGACCGGGCGGAGCGCCCGCGTACTGTTTCATGTTGCTGCGGGAGCGAGGAAAAGACTGGCCCGGAATCTCGAGGAATCCAGCTAAACTTACAGCCGGCATGCAGGTTCTGTCCAGAGCGCTTCTTGTGGGGTTGATGGCGCTGCCCGGGATGGGCGTGCCCATGGCGGCGCAGCAGGCGGTGCCGGCCCCGGCGAGCGGCGATGCGGCCCAGGCGTCCTCGGCGGAGATCGCCAAGCTGCAAAGTGAGCTCGCGGCGCGGCCTGGTTGGACGGAGGGCTGGTGGCAGCTTTCAACCACGGCCTATGACGCGGATCACTTTGAGGTGGCTGCCGGTGCGCTGCAGCATGTAGTGCAGGGCGCGCCGCAGATGGGCCTTGCATGGAATCTGCTGGGCCTATCCGAGTTTGAGTTGAAGCACTACGACGAGGCACAGACGGATCTGGCGCGGGCGGCGCAGCTGCGCAACAGCGAGGATCCCGAGGTGGAGCGCGTGGCGGCCTATCACCTGGCGTTGCTGCTGGTGCGGGGCCGGGCGTTCGACCGAGCCACCGACCTGCTTTTGACTCAGTTCAGCGGGGCACCGAACAACCAGGTGATCTATGCGCTGGGGCTGGCGGCGTTACATGTCCCGCTGCTGCCGGCGGAGGTGGACCCGGCGCAGGAGCCGTTCATCGTGCGCGTGGGAACAGCAGTGGCGCAGGGCAAGGCCGGGCTGCCCGCGCTGGCGACCCTGGCTGCGGAGCACGCAGACGTGCCCTATCTGCGCAACGCGTACGGGCTGGCGCTGGTGCGGGCCGGGCAGGGAGCCGAAGGAGAGCGCGTTCTTCGTGATGACGCCAGGCTGCATGCGGCGAAGGCGAGTGACGAGAGCCTGCGGACGCGGTATGGGCTGAAGGCTGCGGCAGGCACCGCCGTCGGATGGGGTGACGCCATGCAGGCGTATGCGGGGGGCGACTATGGAAAGGCTGCGGCGGCGCTGACGGCATGGGTCAGCCAGCACCCCGACGACGGTACCGCGTGGGCTGTGCTGGGCTTGAGTGAGTTCGGCCTGCGGCAGTATGACAGCGCATTGCTGCACCTGGAACGGGGTGAGTCGCTGGGCCTGCACGGCGATCCGCGCGCCCTGGCGACGGCGGAGTACACGGCCGGCTGCCTGCTGCTGCGGTCCGGAGACTTTGACCATGCGGCGGAGATCCTGACCGCTGCTCACAAACGTGAGCCGGCGGATGGACGGATTGTGGACGCGTTGGGGCTGTCCCTGCTGCGTCGCGGCGGGCTGCCCGGTGCCGGGCAGGATGAGGCTTTGCTGCATCAGTCCGGCGAGCTTGAACTGCTGCTGCAGGACAGCCGCTATGACGAGGCGTTTGCGGGATTCCGGGCACTGTTGCAGCGATACCCGTCCACGGCGCACCTGCACTATGCGTATGGTACGGCGCTGATTGCGATGTCCGAGTTCGACGAGGCTGCGGCGCAGATGCAGGCGGAGCTGCGGCTCTCGCCCGACGACGCGCTGGCCTATGTGCGGCTTGCTTCGATCGCGGTCCGGCAGCACAAACCGCAGGAGGCGTTGGCGCCCGGACGGAAGGCCGTAGCGCTGGCACCGGACTCCGCCGAGGCACACTACCTGCTGGGGCGGGCGTTGCTGGAAACCGGGGCGGACGCACCGGCCATCACCGAACTGGAAGCGGCCAGGGCCCTGAACCCGGGCAGCCCGGAGGTGCACTTCAGCCTGGCGCGAGCGTATACCCGCGCGGACCGGGCGAAGGACGCGGGTGAGGAACGGGCAACATTTCTGCGCCTGAGTGAGTTAGTGCAGAAGCAGCGCAGCGGGCCAGGAGCCAAGCAAGGCGCAGGGCAGGGCGGTGCGGTGTACTCCGGGCCGCACGAAGGGGCAACGCTGACCGGTGCGGCGGCGGGACCGGGCGCGCCGCCGTAGCGCCCGGCCTTCTGGCATCTGCCGGATCAGTCGAGGAAGCGGCTGGTAATGCCGCCGTAGGCGTCGATGCGGCGGTCGCGGAGGAAGGGCCAGTGCTGGCGCGTGATCTCGACTTCGTTGGGGTCGAGATCGGCGTAGAGGATCTCTTCCTTGTCGTGCGAGGCCTTGGCGAGGATGCGGCCAAAGGGGTCGGCGATGAAGCTGCCTCCCCAGAACTCCAGGCCGGGGTTGGGGCCCACGACGAAGTCTCCCGTCATGCCGACGACCTCGTTCGCGGTGGGGGGAACACTGTTCATTTTGCCGTCGATCAGGACGTCGCCAAACTCATGGCCGACGCGGTTGACGGCGCAGACATACACGCCGTTGGCGATGGCGTGGGCGCGCTGAATGGTCTGCCAGGCGTCGTACTGGCGCTCCCCGAACTCGGCTTTTTCAGCGGGGTGCCAGCCGATGGCGGTGGGGTAAAAGAGGGTTTCGGCGCCTTTCAGCGCGGTGATGCGGGCAGCCTCGGGGTACCACTGGTCCCAGCAGACTAAAGTTCCGATCTTTCCTGCCGATGTAGATTGTGCGGAGAAGCCGAGGTCGCCGGGGGTGAAGTAGAACTTCTCGTAATAGAGCGGGTCGTCGGGGATGTGCATCTTGCGGTAGACCGCGGCGATGTTGTCGGGGTTGTTGCTGGTGTGGTCGAGGATGGCTGCCGTGTTGTGGTACAGGCCGGGCGCGCGGCGCTCGAAAAGGCTGGCGATGACGACGAGCTTATGTTCGCGGACGACCTCGCTCAGGGCGGCGGTGGAAGGGCCGGGGATGGACTCGGCGATCGAGAACAGGGCATGGTCTTCGCGCTGGCAGAAATACTGCGCGCGGAAGAGCTCCGGCAGGCAAATAAGGACCGCGCCGGCCTCGGCGGCTTCGCACACGCGGGCAACCGCCTTGGCGAGGTTAGCCTCGGGGTCAGGGGCACAGGACATCTGGATGAGGGCGACGCGGGTGGGCTTGGGCATGACGGGTCCTTAGATGGCGATGGCCTGGAAGAAGCCTTGTTCGGCGAGGGTGAGCAGCTTTGTGTCGGCTGTGACTAGCTGCAGGTTTTCGACCCGTGCCGTAGCGACGATGAGGCGGTCTGCTGGATCACCGTGAAATGCCGTGGGAAGTTCGGCACACTCACAGGCAATGTCGGTGGTGACAGGCGCGAGTTGGAGATTTGTGCGTTGCATGATCTGCCGCACCCAGAGCCGTAAGGGGCGATCGAGGTGTAGGCGCCCGCGCGAGTGCTTCAGAGCAATCTCCCAAACGGAGATGGGGGAAAGAAACAGCTCATGGTGGGCGGCCGCTTCGTTCAGGGTGTCTCGCACATTGAGGCCGATCCTGGGGTCGTCCTCGGCGAGCCAAAGGAGGATGTGTGTGTCGAGCAGGATCACTGCATGGCTTCCCACTCGTCCGGTTCGGGTCCAACGATGTCGCCGGTGATGGTGACGGTACCTTTCATGCAGCCGAAGATGTCGGGGGAAGGTGGTGTTGGCTCGAGCGGAGCAATCATCACCAAGGGTTTGCCGCGCTTGGTGACGATGACGGGTATGCCGTTTTCGTGCACTTCGTCCATGATCGAGAGCAGGTGCGCTTTGGCCTGCGCTGCGGCAACGGGGCTTGTGGTGGTACGGGGCCGTGGCGCGATCTTGCGCGGAGGCACGGTCGACACTGTTGAGGCTTTCCGGGGAGACATAGTCACCTCGAGATGACTATAGCACCCCACGGTAAACAGGATCGTTGAGGCAGCCTGGCGTTTGGGACCGCTTCTACCTGCGGTGCGGAAGGGAGGGCGTCGGTGCAGAGACGGGAATTCTTAGGGGGAGGGCTTGGGGTGGTGGGCTCGCGTGCGCTGTGGGGCTCGCGTGCAGTGTCAGCATTGACCCCCGAAGATGGGCCAGTGTTTCAAACAGCGAGCCGGCGTTGGCAGGCCGCGTATGACAAGGCCGTAATGGTGCTGGCGGGCAACGTGCGGCAGCTGCCGGGCTTTGCGGGGCCGGTGCTGATTGAGGGGTCAACGTATGCGGGGGTGTGGCAGGAGTGTGGCCCGCAGGAGGCGCTGGTGTACCGCCAGTTTCGGCTGGATGTGGCGCGGAACAACCACCTGGCCTTCTTTGCGCTGCAGCGCGAGGACGGGCAGCTGCCCGCGAACGTGAAGGCCAGCGGCGTCGGGTTTGGGCAAATCCAGATGGTGGTGCCCATTGCCGCGACCGCGTGGGAGCTGGTTTCGGCTACGGGCGATGAGGCGTTACTGGTCAAGGCGTATGGGGCTTGTGCGCGATGGGATGCGTGGTTGCGGCGGTACCGGGATACCCGCGGCACGGGTCTGGTGGAAGGGTTCTGCACCTATGACACGGGCATGGACAACAGCCCGCGATGGGCCGGCATGCCGGTGCGATGCCCTGATGGGGATGCGCGACGGTGCCCGGCAGGGGCGGGCCTGCCGCGGTTGTGCCCGGACCTTTCCGCCACCGTGTATGGCGGGCGCATGGCGTTAGCCGCGATGGCCCGGGCGCTGGGCAAGAGCAGCGAGGCAGACGAGTGGCAGGAGCGGGCTGAGGCGCTGCGCGCCTTGATCGTGAAGCGGCTGTATGCCGAAGAGGATGCCGCGTTCTATGACCTGGACGCGCAGGGCCGGTTTGTGAAGGTGCGGTGCGACATCCTGTCGCGGATCTGCGGAGAGCGCGTGGTTGACCAGGCGCTGTTTGAGAGGATGTGGGCGAAGCAGCTGGGCAATCCGGCGGCATTCTGGGCGCCGTACCCGTTGCCGTCCGTGGCGATGAATGATCCATCCTTTGTGCGGCCCATCCCGCGCAACTCCTGGGGCGGTGCGGCGCAGGCGTTGACGGCGCTGCGGGCCGGGCGATGGATGGAAGCGTATGGCAAACCGGCGGAGTATGCGCACTTGATGGGGCAGTGGTGCGCGGCGCTGGTGCGGGACATGGGCTTCCGGCAACAACTTGATCCAAGAACCGGCGAGTTTACGCAGGATGACCCGGGCGGCTATTCGCCGGCATGCCTGGCGATGATGGATTTCACGTGGCGCCTGGCCGGCATGCGGGAAGAAGGCAATGAGCTGCACTGGACGGTGCGCCCGGAAAGCGCGGCTGCGAGGGGAACAATCTTTCGCTTGGGATTGCGGGGCGGCTTGGCGGAGATGCGTTATCGGAGGTCTGGAGCGGAGCTACGGCTTGCGGGCCGCAGCCTGGGCGAGGTGCACGGCGTTTGCAGGCTGGTGACGGACGCGACGGGGAAGCCGGTGGCGCTGGTTGGAGTCGCTGCGGGCACGTCGCGAGTTGAGCTACAGCTCGCAGGCATGCCTAGGCGTGTGGTGCAGATTGCGGGGAACCAGCGGGTGGCGCTTTGAACTAGGGAACTGCTGAACGAACCCACGGCTTCGCGGGCCTCCGAGGAAAGCCGTAAGGAAAGCGCAAAGTCGCGGCACGCCAATCCGGGGTTGCCTGAATCTTCTGCTACTTTTTACATAGGCCTTCTCTGGCGTTGGCCATCGTTTTCGCAAACTGTGCAGCGCGCAAGTTCACCATCTTTCACCCGGCAGGGAACCTGCCGAGCCTAAGGAGTGTCATGTCGAGCGAATACCGGGATTTTCTGGAGTTGTCGTACGAGGAGCTTGAGGAGAGAAATCTCGAAGCCAAAGACCAGCGCAAGAAGCGCGTGGATCCGGGCAAGCTCCAGGAAGAGCGGCTGAAATACCTGACCGACGAGAAGGGCGTGAAGGCCGTCACGGTGGTGTTCTCGGATCTCGAAGGCCGGCTTCACATGCTGGACTATGACAAGAAGTTCCTGGTGAAGAGCTATGACAACCTGACGTTCGATGGCTCGTCGATCCGCGGCTTTACGGCGCAACGTGAGAGCGATCTGCGGCTTGGCCTGGACTGGGGATCGTTCTACTGGACGCCGGCCGATGTGTTTGGTGCGGGCAAGTGCCTGGTGTTCGGCGAGGTCATCGACAAGAACGGCACGCCGTACTCGGGCGATGTGCGCGGTTTGCTGAAGACCTTCGCGCAGGAGCAGTACAAGAGCAACGGCTATACGTTGAATGCGGCGAACGAGATCGAGGGCTTTCTGTTCGACGGCATCGATGCGGAGCGCCGCTTCATCGAGACCGGCAAGTTTGAGTACACCAACTCCGGCGGCTACTACCATTCCTTGCCCGGCGATCCACTGCGCGAGTTCATCGACCTGAGCGCGGAAGTGCAGCGGGCGATGGGTTTTGAGAATGAGAAGGATCACCCCGAGGTGGCGCCTTCGCAGTTCGAGATCAACTACACGTACGGCGATGCCGTGGGTGCGGCGGACCAGATTCAGCTGTACAAGCTGATCTGCCGGCAGGTAGCGACGCAGATGGGCATGACGGCAAGCTTTCTGCCCAAGCCCGTGACCGGCGTCAACGGCTCGGGAATGCACACCAACGTTTCGATCACCAAAGAAGGCAAAAACCTGATGTGGGATCCGAACGGCGAAGAGAAGATTTCCACGTTTGGATGGGAGTTTGTCGACAAGATTCTGACGGCCGGCAATGACCTTTGCCTGTTGTTGAATGCCAGCGTGAATGCGTATCGCCGTCTTGATCCGCACTTTGAAGCACCGAACCAGATCAAGGCTTCGGCCACGGACCGTGGGTCGATGGTGCGCATCCCGATCGGCAATGAAAAGTCGGCGCGTGTGGAAGTGCGCTCGGTTGGACCGGACGCGAATCCGTACCTGGTGCTGTACTCCATCTTCAAGACCGGCCTCGCAGGCAAGACGGCCAACATCGCCAACCTGCGGCAGGCAGAACGGTACTTGCCGGACAACATCTACACGGCGCTCGAGGACTTCCGCAGCGCCGCGTGGACAACGGAGCTGCTGGGCGAGGATGTGAAGGCTCGCTATGCGGAGCTGAAGCAGGCGTCAGCAGATCGTTGTGCGCGGTTGCTGGGAACGATTGTGAAGCCCTCGGAGATTCAGTTCCACCATGATGTCTATAACCAGTTGCTTTGGGGGCAGTTCTAGAGTTTGCTGGATCATTTAATCCAAAGAAAAGGGCGCTTGCAGGCGCCCTTTTTGTTGCCACCAGTAAGCCCTGAACACGGCATCAATGATTACGGGGCAGAGCTAAGAAGGATCAAACGGATTCAAGATAGGAACATTGAACGGGGCGAAGTCACGAACATTTCGAGTGGCGACAGTGAGACGATTGCTCCGAGCGATCGCAGCGATCATAGCGTCTTCTATGAGGATCTTTGACCTACCGTGAAGCAGACGAGCAGCATCGCGGGCTGAAGATGTATCCAGTGATAAAACGTTCTGCGACGTAAGGATCTCAAGCCAGCGCTCGATCTCTAAAGCCTTCGCCGGGTCTTGCATGCGGGTTCTTTCCGCCCCGGCTTGGATCTCAAAGAGGGCGATGCTGGGCAGGGCAAAGGCGGTCTGCGGGTACGAGGCGAACCAAGCCGAAACAGCTCCATGTGGCTTACGCTTTCGAAGCTCGGAGATGACGTTGGTATCGAGCAGGAAGATCACAGCTTTATCGGGCGACGAGTTCTTCGCCTTCCGCGGGGCGGGATGTTTAGATCAAATTGGGGCCCGGCCTGAAGCGCCTCTAGAAGTGAGGGCTTGCGGGTCTGAGACCGCTCCCACTCTGAAAAGGGAATCATAACAACGGTTTTAACGCCATGCCGAGTGATGATCTGTGGTCCGTCCTTCACGGCTGAGTCTACGACCTCGCTGAAGTGAGCCTTTGCGTCCTGTAGTTGCCATGTGCTCATGGTGAGCTCCTGACCAGATTGCTGACCAGTTTAGCAGGACAAAAAAGAACGTGCCCCATGGAGGGCACGTCTTTGAACAGCCTGGAAATGCGAGTTAGGCGACCGCGATCATGCCGCCGGTGACACCGTAGATTTCGCCCGTGGTGTAGCTGCTCTCCTGCGAGGCGAGGAGGACGTATACCGGGGCGAGTTCGACCGGTTGGCCGGGGCGCTTGAAGGGCGTGGTGGTGCCGAGCTTTTTGAGCTTTTCTTCGCTGCCGTCGGCTTCCTGGAGTGGGGTCCAGATAGGGCCGGGAGCTACGCCGTTCATGCGAATGCCGTGCTCTTCCATGAAGGGTGTGCTGAGGCCCTTGGTGAAGTTCGCGATGGCGGCCTTGGTCATGGCGTAGTCAAAGATGTTGGGCGAAGGATCATAGCCCTGGACGCTGGTGGTGTTGATGATGGAAGCGCCGGGTTTGAGGTGCGGAAGGGCCGCCTTGGTGATCCAGAAGAGCGCGTAGACATTGGTCTTCATCAGCTTGTCAAAGCGCTCGGTGGAGGTGTCGAGGATGCCCTTGGTCTTGCCCATCATGCCTGCGTTGTTGACCAGGATGTCGAGGCCGCCGAGTTGGCTGACGGCGTCGGCGATGAGTTTTTCGCAGAAGTGTTCGTCGGAGATGTCACCGGGCAGCAGAACGGCTTTCTGTCCCGCGTCGCGAATGTATTTGGCGACCTCTTCCGCGTCTTTTTGTTCCTCGGGAAGATAGCCGATCGCGACGTCGGCGCCTTCGCGCGCGAAAGCGATAGCAGCGGCACGGCCAATGCCGGAGTCTGCCCCGGTGAGCAGGGCTTTGCGACCGGCCAGGCGACCTGAGCCCTTGTAGGAGAGCTCGCCGCAGTCGGGCTTTTCTTCCATGGCGGTCTGCGTTGCAGGACCGGACTGAATTTCGATGTCAGAGGGAGGACCGGGATATTGGGAACGCGGGTCCTGCGGGGTGATCAGATCGGTGGGCATGGTGCTCCTTGAGTAAGTGGCCTCGCGCGGGGACGATCGGTGCGCGTGTAGTGAGATGCGGCGTTGCGAGGAGGGCCAGAGCGCCGCTGCGTGATGGGTGCCACCGGTTGATGAAGAACTAAAGTTTTGTTGGTCAGTACAACGCTGGGCGGCTATGCTGCAGAGCATGTTGCGGAGCGGTTGGCTGAGTGCGTTGGTTCTTGGGATGGGTGTGTTTGGGTTTGCCGGTTGTGGAAGTTCCGCGCCGCCAGCAGGTGGAACGGCACCCGCACCCATCGTGCAGAGCAACCTGAACGGAAACTGGCTGCTGGCGGGCGTCCTGCCGACGCAGCCGCTGACATCGGGCGGAAATTTCGGTTTCGCGATGAGCTTTGCTGTGAATGGAAGCGAAGTGCTGGGTTCGGGATCGGCACAGTTTGTCTGCAACGGCGTCAATACTGGCTTCACGTTCGGGGCTCTGGTGCACGGGACGATCGCGGCGGATGGCACGTTTACCGCCAAAGCGCCGACGTCGGTGAACGGTGGTGGGCTGAACGTGGTGGTGACCGGGACCGTGCCGAAGATCGCGGCCGGCGCATGGAGTGGGACTTACACGTTGGAATCAGCACCGCTCGGGCTCGCGACTGCCTGTACGTTTTCGCAGAGCGCAAATTTCACGGCTTCGCCAATTGCGAATGTTTCGGGCAAGTATGTCGGCACGGGAACGCTGAGCTTGCCGTTGGGGCAGCAGCAGACGAACGCCCCAGTGACGGTGACGATGAATCTGCAGCAAGGTGGCACGGTGACATCCACCGCGGGTGTGTCGAGCTATGACGCGCTGTTGCTGAGCGGGACGGTGCAAGTTGCGGGCACGTCATGTTTCACCAGCGGAGTGCTGGGACCCTTCACGGGAGCCCCGGCGACCTCGGCCGGGAGTGTCGAAGGGAGCCAGGTGATTGGGACGTTCACCATGGACGATGGGTCGCGCATGCTGCTGGGCGGGAACCTCGCCGACACGGCAGCCTCCAAGATTGCGGACCCTTTCCTGCTTGTGACCGGAGGCACGTGTGCTGCGGCGGCGAACACCTCCGTGGTGGTGCGCCTGACGGAGTTGGACAAAGTGAGTTGAGAGCTTCGCAGGCCGCTACAGCCCGACCCTGACGATGCGAAGGCGCGCCGGGCGCCTGAAACCGACGGTAGCGGAGCGGTATCATGGACGGGTTGTCGTTTGAGATCGGGGAGATGCAATGCGGAAGAAGGTAACGATTGTGGGCGCCGGCAATGTGGGCGCGACGGCGGCTCATTGGATTGCAAGCAAGGAGCTTGCGGATGTTGTTCTGATCGACGTGGTGGAAGGTGTGCCGCAGGGCAAGGGCCTGGATCTGCTGGAGGCCATGCCGATTGAGAAGCGGGATTGCTCGATCATCGGCACCAATGACTACGCGGATACCAAGGACTCCGACATTGTGGTGATCACGGCGGGCATCGCGCGCAAGCCGGGCATGAGCCGCGACGACCTGCTGAACACCAACTTCAAGATCATGAGCGAGGTGGTGGGCAAGGCGGTGGAGGCCTCGCCGAACGCGATCCTCATCGTTGTTTCGAACCCGCTGGATGCGATGGCGCAGACGGCGTTCAAGAAGGCCGGGCTGCCGCGTGAGCGCGTCATTGGCATGGCGGGCGTGCTGGATTCGGCGCGGTTCCGGACGTTCATTGCGGAAGAGCTCAAGGTCTCCGTGGAGAACGTGACGGCGTTTGTGCTGGGTGGGCATGGCGACACGATGGTGCCGTTGTCGCGCTACTCGACCGTGGCGGGTATCCCGATCACGGAACTGATTGAGCCGACACGCTTGAAGGAATTGGAAACGCGTACCGCCAATGGTGGCGCGGAGATCGTGAAGTATCTCAAGACGGGCTCGGCGTATTACGCGCCGTCGGCTGCTGCGGTGGAGATGGTGGAAGCCATCCTGAAAGACAAGAAGAAGATCCTGCCTTGCGCGGCGTATTTGCAGGGCGAGTACGGCATTGATGGGCTGTATGTGGGCGTGCCGTGCAAGCTGGGCGCGAAGGGCCTGGAGCAGATCATCCAGATCAAATTGACCGAGGACGAGCAGGCCGCGTTGAACAAGAGTGCCGAGGCCGTTCGCGAGCTTTGCAGCGTGATCGGCGTCGCGTAGATGGATCTATGCAGCGAACGGGCCGTGGGACTTCGTGTCCTGCGGCCTGTTCGTTTGCGCGGCTACACCCCGGGTATGCGTTGCCAGATCTCTGCGCCTTCCAACGGCGCGGTGTAGGGCGCGGGTTGATAGTGCGTGCTGATGTAATGGCATACCGGCGCAAGGAAGTCTTCGCGGTGCCGCACATGCGGCACATAGAAGGGCAGCAGATTCAAGAACAACTCGTGGCGTTTCTGCCTGTCTTCTGCGGCGATGCTGCCGGACGTTGGATCGCCGTGTGCGTCCTCTGCCGGGCACGCGGTGCCGCGCGTGAACAGGAGCAGTGCCTCGGGATGGTCGCGTAACTCGTCGACTTTTTCCTGCACCTCGTACGGTGCCATCACGTTGCCCAGCCCACGGTAGCGGCCGTTGGTGATCGGTGGAAGGTCACCGAGCAACAACGTGGAGGGATAGCCAAGTGGGGCCAGCAGAGCCTGGTCGCGAGGCACATTGGACGACACAGTGACGGGATAGGCTGCGCGCCACTTAGCGAACGTCGCTTGGGAGCGATGGGCGCCAAGAGCGCGGCGCAACGTGCTTTGGGCGAAACTCCGCAGTGCTGGATGCGGGTCCGCTGGGGAGAAGAGCGCAGCTTTCACCGGGAACATGAAGAAGTTGTTTGCCTGGTAAAGCGCTAACGGCAAGAACAACGCACCGGCGACATAGCTCCACACCATCCACCTGCCCGCGGACTTGATGTAAGAGAGCACTGTCCAGGCTGCGAGAAAGGCGCCGAGGGTGTTCATGAACATGTGTCCGCCATCGCAGCGGCCAAACGCGGCAGGCAGAGCACCGAGTGCGATGAGGATGAGGTATTCGAGTGGGCCGCCTGGGCTCTTCGCGCGCACGCTGTTGGTGAGCACGCAAATGGCGACCAGCAGAAGCAGAAGCTCGATGAGCGTGTTGAAGCTGGGCAACAGCGGCAGATTGTAGCCACCGGCGGCCATGCCGCGCATGTAATGCACCACGCCGGAGTGCAGCAGCAGGGCGATCAAAACAGCTGCGCCGACAAGCAGAACGGCGATGGCAGGGACAGATTGCTGGTGTGAGCGCGACACAAACAGCAGAAAGAAAAGCAGGGTGCCAGCGCAGAACGCAATACCTTGTTCAGGCGAAAAGAACAGGATGAACGCGGCGCAAAAGAGGCTCAACACGGCCGCGGGCAGGGCGGAGCGTCGCGTTGCCAGCACGCGCCCTATCGCGGCAGCAAAGAAAGGCGCGGCTACGAAGCGTAGCGGTGTGTAGTTCAGCCCAAGCGACACGGTGCTGAAGATGAAGCCCAGAAAAGCCAGCAGGTAGATCCCGTTCTTGCGTGGGCTGGTCTCACAGCACCACGCGACGGTGATCCACAGCAGCCACACACCCGCGATCCAGTCGAGGATCCAGGAAAGGTAGTACGCGTCGAGCAGGGAGAGGTGCAGCCATCCATGCAGCTGCAGCGGAATTTCAAGAAGCAGCGGACCGTAGATGAACTCGAAGTCGCGGTACATGGACTGGCCGGCAGCAAGGTGTTGCAGCCGGTCCATGAGGTAGGCGCCCTCATTGATGGCACCGACGCTCCGGTAGGCGAGCCAGAACGTGATGGTGACCACAGCCGTGATGCCGAGCGTAATGCGCAAAAGACGGCGCGACATAGGCGGCGCAACCAACCCATCCTCCGGCATGGCAGGCTGCAGACCCAGACCGCCGCTCCACCACGCAAAGCCGAAGGCGAAGAGCACAAACAGAACCAACGCGGCGCGGTTGTTGAACCCGAAGGTGTAGGAGTCCGAGATGCTGGGCGCCACGGGGACGTGGAAGGGCACAGCAAACACGGCAACCAAACCTGCAACGAGCACCAGGAGCACACTCAGGGTGGACCGGCGAGGCAGGCGAAGATCCTGGGGCATATGCGTCTATCGTACCGTTGCGCCTGCCGTGCCGAGGGCCGTCGCCGCTGCGTGCCGGGGCGCAGGATCTTGCCCGGGAGGCGGTTGCTTATAGACTGGCGTGATGGGGGTCGACCCGGTTCAGAAGAGCAGAGAAACGGGTCCCGCCAGAACAAAACCCACGTACCGGCTGGTCCAGGTGCTGCGCGGTGTGGCTGCGCTGATTGTTGTGGCGCACCACGGCACGATTATGCTGTGGGAGCGCGACCACCTGGTGCTGCAAACGTGGATCGCAGGCGGCTCCGGGGTCGACATCTTCTTCGTCATCAGCGGCTTCGTCATGGTCGTCTCCACGGCCAACCGGAAGCCCAACCTTGCGGCCGCCAAAACGTTTTTGCTCCGTCGCCTGGAGCGCATCGCGCCGATGTACTGGCTTGTGACGACGGTCAAGATTGCGTTGCTTGTGGCCGCGCCCGCCCTGGCGCTCAATGGTCTGGGCGGATGGCACCACGTGGTGTCTTCGTTCCTGTTCTGGCCAAGTCTAAGCGCCGAACACACCTTCGAGCCGGTGGTGGTTGTGGGCTGGACGCTGAACTTCGAAATGCTTTTTTATCTGCTCTTTGCCGGTGCCCTGGCCGCACGGTGGCGGCCGCTGATCGCCTTGGCACCGTTACTTGCTTTGGTGCCGCTGCTGTATTTTGTTCCGCTGCGGTGGCTGTTGCTGGTGCCGGTTCCGCTGGGGTTCTACATCTCGTCTGTGCTCTGGGAGTTCTTGTACGGCATGGCACTGGGCGCTGCGGTGATGTGGGTGCGACGGCTGCCATGGGGCTGGGGCGCGGTGCTTGTGTTTGGCGGCTTTGCCGTGTTGCTGTTGCATGCCGCGCCGCCGATGAACTACTGGCGTGGGCTGTTTTGGGGCCTGCCCGCCCTGGCCATTGTTGCCGGAGCGGTGTCGATGGAGCATCGCTGGGGCGGTCGCAGTCCGCACTGGGCTTTGGAAATCGGCGATGCGTCGTACTCGATCTACCTGGTGCACACGCTGACGCTGCCCGCGATCGGCATGCTGCTGGTGCGCTGGCGCCACGGCTGGCCCGGGGAGATTGCTGTCGCTCTTGCCGTGACCGTATTGCTTTCGGCGCTTTGTGGAGAGCTGGTCTATCGCGCCGTTGAGCGGCCCATCCTGCTGTGGTTCAACGGCCGGCGCCAGACGGCCATCCCGGTAAACAGATAAGCCCTGCCAGCTGCGAGCAGCGAGGCAGGGCTTACGTTCAGGAACATGAAAGCGGACTAGTCGCGTTCGATGGTGACCGATTCAAGAACAACGTCCTTGCGGGGCTTGTCGCCTGCGGCGGTGGGCACCTTGCTGATCTTTTCGACGATGTCGTAGCCCTCGGTGACCTCACCGAAGATGGTGTGCTTGCCCGTCAGCCAGCTGGTGTCGGTGACGGTGACGAAGAACTGCGAGCCATTGGTGTTCGGGCCGGCGTTGGCCATGGCGAGCTTGCCGGGCGCCTTGAAGTGGTGCGGGGAGCCCTTGGTCTCGTCGGCGAACTTGTAGCCGGGGCCGCCCATGCCTGTGCCTTCGGGATCGCCGGCCTGGATCATGAAATTCGGGATGACGCGATGAAAGATGGTGCCGTCGTAGAGCTTGGGACCCTTCTTGGAGCGGGAGTTCCACTCCTTGGTGCCTTCGGCGAGGCCGATGAAGTTCTTGACGGTTTCGGGGGCCTCCTGCTCGAAGAGGCGGGCCTTGAAGGTACCCTCGGAGGTCTTGAAGACTGCAGTGGTTGGCATAGTTCTCCTTGCTTGTGTCGTGCTACCAGATGGTTGGATGCGGTTTGCGGGGCTGCCACCGCAGGCAGAAACCCGCAGCTGGACCTTTACAGCGGAACGTGGGTAACCCTGGAAGTGGCTAGGGCTGGTGTGGGCTCTGGGGAGTGGCCGAAGGCGGCGCTTCCGGGTTGGTGATGATGGTCAGCGGGGCGGCGGGCGTCGGATCGGGCGGTACTGGCTGCCCAGGCTGCAAAACCGTGACCTTGTTGATGAGCACGGGGGTATACGGCTTGTCGTCAGGGTTGCGTTCCACGCGGGCGATGGAGGCAACGATCAGGACCGAATGCGGATCGCATTGGCCGAAGATGCTGTAGTGGCCGTTGAGCTCAGGCTTGGGCACTTCGGTGACGAAGAACTGCGAGCTGTTCGTGTTGGGCCCGCCGTTGGCCATGGCGAGGCGGCCGGGCACGTCGAAGCGCAGCGCGGGGGACACTTCGTCGGGAATGTAAAAGCCGGCATCGCCCATGCCATTGCCGAGCGGGTCGCCGCCCTGGATCATGAACCCCGGGATGACCCGGTGGAACTGCGTGCCGTTGTAGAAAGGCTTATTCTTCATCGGCTGGTGGGTGGCGGGATCGGTCCAGGGCTTGGTGCCCGTGGCGAGCCCGACAAAGTTGGCGCTGGTAACCGGGGCCTCATCGGTGAAGAGTTGGCAGGTGAGGCGGCCCATGGTGGTGTCGAAAAGCACAACGGGGCCGGTGGGCACGGCCGCGGCGACGGTGTGGGCCGCGGCACTGGGCGCGTCAGGGAGCGGGGCGGGCGCTTGCGGCGGGGGCTCGGCCGGCGTTTGCGCGGGCGCTTGCGCCACCAGCAGGGAGGGCGCGAGGAGGACGGCGCTGGAAACGCCAAGACGGAGCGAGGACAAGATGTTGATCACAACAAGCTCAAGGGTATCGCTGTGAGCCAAGCCGCGCAAAGCGCACGCAAGGGGAGGTATGGTTGGGGGCGGGACGGCTCGGCCGTCCCCGAGGAGAACGACACAATGGCAAAGCAAGCGATCTGGGTGATGTTGAAGGCGAAGCCCGGCAAGGAGCAGGACGTGGAAGCGTTCCTGAAGCAGGGTGCGCAGATGTCGGCCGAGGAGCCGGGCACGGTGACCTGGTACGGCGTGAACATGGGGCCGGGCGTGTACGGCGTCTTCGATACCTTCAACGACGAAGCGGGGCGCGATGCGCACATGAGTGGCGAGATCGCGAAGGCGCTGATGGCCAAGGCACCGGAGCTGTTCAGCAACGAACTACGAATTGAGCAGATGGAGATTCTGGCCGCAAAGTAAATCCGAAGCTAGGCGCGGGACGCGGCGGCGGGGGCGTCCTGCGCTTCCCTGAGCAGAAGGACGGCCGCGGCGGCCGCAATCGGGACGGAAATGTCGCCATAAATGCGCAGTTCCAGGATCTGGCCGACCGACAACAGCAGCAACACCCAGAATGGCAGCAGCAGCAGGGCGTGGCGTAGCGGGGCGTACACGATGCGGCGGCGCTGCAGGTATACCCACGGCAGAAGAAAGGCGCTGGCGCTTAGGATGTTGGGCCAGAGCAGCGGATTGGCGAGGTGGTGGAGATTCGCGGTGATGCGCGGACCTGCCTCTGTGGGGTTGTGACGGTAGGCGTGCTTCTGGAGCGCTGTGATGGCGCCCCAGCCCACAAGGAGTGCGGCAATCTGTGCGTAGTCGCGGGCCCGCAGGATGCCGGGGCGAAGGTCTCCCTCGTTGGTTGTACTCAAGCTCAGCGCAAACACGCCGATAAGGAAGAGTGTGGTTTCACGGTTCCAGGTGCCAAGAAGAAACAAGGGCAACAAGGGCCAGAAACGGCGCTGCAGGGCAAAGTAGGCGCCCCAGCCGATGAAGGCCGTGGCGGGGAGGTCGTAGGGAAAACTGAACGGCACCGTCAACACGAAGTCGAACAGGCAGAGGATGACGAGGACGGCAAATGGAAGTGCGGAAAGAGGTGCGTGCGGCGCGGCGAGCTTGTAGATCTTGACCGCGGCCAGGCCAGCCAGGAGGAGGGAAACAGCGGCCGTGAGTTCCATGATGAGGAACTCGGGCGAGTGCAGCAGCGCCCGGTGCGCGGTGAGGTGCTGCAGCGCGGCGGAATGGCCGGCTGCAAGCATGGGCCAGCGCATCAAGTCGCGGCCCTGGAAGGGCATGCGCTCTGTGCCGTGGGCGTAGCTCGTCAGGTTGATGTAGGGAGCGTGGGTGGTGCAGTACAGGCTGGCAAACCACAGGCAGGCGATCACCAGAACGACGCGCACGTAGATCGTGGATCGCTGTTCACTTGGCCTGGGGCGTGTCGGGTCGGGGTGCACGGGCTTTTGCCAATCGTAGCAGCGCCGCGGATAGCCACTGTGGTTGGTTGGGGCCCTTGAGCGGCTTAACTTGCTGCGCCGAGATGATCCATCTCGGACACTACGTCAGCTGCTTCGTGCTCCAGCGCATCCCGCTGTCGGTTGTAGTCTTCTTCCGGGAACTTGCCCGCGCGAAATTCAAAGTTCAGGTCGCGCAGGTTGTCGTAGATGACGTCCTTGCGTTCGCGCAGGTAATCCAGCCGGTTCTTTTCGCGAGCCGGGATCAGCAGTGCACGGCTTTGCGGCCAAAAGATGAAGACGCCGCAGGCGATGAGCAGCAAAAGGCAGGGAACAACGGTCTGAAGGTCCATAAGATTGTGGCGACCGGTCCGTGAACCGCGTCCAACACTAGTCTAGTCGCGGAGCGACTCAGGAGTGAGAACCGGGTGAGTCGAAGAGCGATGAAAGAGATGTGGGCGACGCTTCTGGCGATCGTTCTGCTCGCGGGGGGCCGGGCGGGTGCGCAGACGAACCTCCATACCGATCCACTGAACCTGGACCCGACCGTCAAGCAGGGGCTTGACCACTTCTACAACCTCGACTACACCGGGGCCCTGAACATCTTCAATGGTGTAGCCGCGGCGCATCCGCAGGACCCGATGGCCTGGAACTACGTCCTGCTGGCCGTGATGTTCCGCGAGCTGTACCACCAGGATCTGCTCGATACCACCTACTACGCGCACGACAGCTTCCTTTCCACCAAGCGCGAGGTGGACGTACCCAAAGCCACGCGGCAGCAGATCGAGGACCTGACGAACCGGGTGATCGAGATGTGTGACGCCCGGCTAAAGGCGAACCCGAACGACAAGAATGCGCTGTTTGCTCGCGGCTATGCGCGTGGGCTGCATGCCTCCTTCATCACGCTGGTGGATCATTCCTTTGCCGCTGCGGCACGGCAGGGCTACCAGGCACGCAACGACTCCGAAGCGGTGCTGAAGCTGGACCCGCAGTACGCCGACGCGCTGATGGCGGTGGGCATCCAGCAGTTCGCCGTGGCGAGCCTGCCCAGGGTGATTCGCATGATGGTCGGCATCATGGGCGTCGGTGGGAACAAGGAGCGCGGCCTGCAGATGCTCCGCGAAGACGCAGCCCACGGCGTGGCGACCGCGGTACAGGCACGTACCGCCCTTAGCCTCTTTCTGCGCCACGATGGGCGTTATCCAGAGGCGCTCGCGGTCGAGCGGGGCCTGGCCGAGCAGTACCCGCACGACTACCTGTTTCGGCTGGAAGTCGCCAACCTGTTGAAAGACGAAGGGCATGGGACCGAGGCCATCGCCGAGTACAAAAAGGTACTGGCCGACGCGCAAAAGCCCGAATACTTCACCGATCCGCGGCTGCAGATGGCCTGGTTCGGGCTGGCCGACACGCAACGTGGCTACAACGATATCCCCGGCGCGGCCTATGGCTACACGCAGGCCGCGCAGCAGCCAAACTGCAGTGATTGGCTGAGAAAACGCGCAGAACTGAATGCCGGGCAGATGTATGATCTGCTGCACAAGCGCAGCGAGGCAGTGCAGATGTACAACGCCGCTGCGTCGTCGCAGGGTGACCAGTCCCAGGCGGAAGCGGCACGGCGCTACCTGCGGTCACCCTTCACCGGCAGGTAGATCTACGGATGTGGGACTGGAGCAAGAAGCACGGAACCTCGGCCAGAGGACCTGCGTACCGCTAGTTGAACGAGGAGTCATACCATGGCTTGTGTTGGATGTGGAGAGTCGGTCGCTGCAGGAGCAAGGTTCTGCAGCACATGCGGCAGATCGGTCACCTGCGCGGCGGTCCCGCCGCCACCCCCGGCAGCCCACGCGCTGCCGAGCATGGGTTTGGACGGTCTGTACCGCCCGCGTGAAGGACGTATGGTGGCCGGCGTGTGCACCGGCTTCGCTCTGCGTTACGGGTGGAATGTGTCACTCGTGCGCCTGGTCCTCATTCTGAGCGTCCTGATTGCGGGTGTGCCGGCGGTCGCGTACCTGATTGCCTGGGTGGTGATGCCGAACGCCCAATACGCGCTGCCGTCCCAGGTAAGCACCAGCGGACCCGGTAGCATGAGGGTGTGAGTTCTTCCGCACCCGTCTTTCCCGCACCGCGCCCGCTGCATTACGACGACGATCGCCTTCAACTCTCCGGGGTAGACCTGGACGAACTGGCCGCGCACTTCGGCACGCCACTTTATGTCTACTCGGCCGACGACCTCCAGGCGCGCGCCACCATGTTCGCCGAGGAGTTCGCCCGCCAGGCACATACGGTCTGCTACGCGGTAAAGGCGAACTCGTCGCTCGCCCTGCTGAAGCTGCTCGCCGCAAAAGGCTGCGGGTTTGACATCGTCTCCGGGGGGGAACTGGAGCGCGTTCGCCGTGCCGCGCCGGAAGCCGTGGGCAAGGTGGTGTTTTCCGGCGTTGGCAAGCAGGCCTGGGAGATCGACGCGGCGCTTGGGGCCGGTATCCTGCTCTTCAACGTCGAAAGCGAGGCCGAGCTGGACTTGCTCAGCGCCCGAGCCCAGGCGCTTGGAGTTCATGCCCGTTTTGCCCTGCGCGTGAACCCTGACGTGGCTGTCGAAACGCACCCGTACATCTCCACCGGGCTGCGCGAGCACAAGTTCGGCCTGCCGATCGAGCGTGCCCGCGAGATCTACGCCCGCGCTGCGACCCTGGGCGGGCTGGAACCAGCTGGCGTCAGTGTCCACATCGGCTCGCAGATCCGCGACGTTGCGCCATTTACTGAAGCCCTCACCCGCGTGCGCGCCCTGGTCGAACATCTCCGCGCCGATGGCCATGGCATCCGCTACATCGATGCGGGCGGCGGTTTTGGCATCGAGTACGGCCAGACCAGCTTTGACCCGCAAACAAGAGTCCGCGATTACGCACAGGCCGTCCTCAGCACGCTCAACGGCCTCGACATTCACCTCCTGCTCGAGCCTGGCCGCTTCCTGATCGCGCAGGCGGGCATCCTGCTCACCCGCGTGCTGTTTACCAAGGTGAATGGGTCGAAGAACTTCGTCGTCACCGACGCCGCGATGAACGACCTGATCCGCCCGGCGCTGTACGGCGCGCACCATGAGGTTCTGCCCGTGCGCAAGGGTGCCGCGGAACCGGTAGTGGCCGACCTCGTCGGGCCTGTCTGTGAGAGCGGCGACTTCTTCGCCCGCGACCGAGCCCTCGCCGCGGCTCCGGGCGAGCTCCTCGCCATTCTCGATGCGGGCGCCTACGGCATGAGCCTCAGTTCCAACTACAACACCCGTCCCCGGCCGGCCGAGGTGCTGGTGGAGGCCGGCCAGACGCGCCTGATTCGCCGCCGCGAAACCCTCGACGACCTGCTTGCCGCAGAAACCGTGTAGCGGCGAGACACGGTCCAGCCTCGTCCTCTCGGAACCCCTCGGAGCTACAGATGCCCTTCGTCAGTCTTACGCGTTTACGGGTTCGCTCGATCCGCTTTTTGCCCCTCTTCGCGCTGTACGCCTTCCGAACACAGCGCCAGGTCCAGGCGGCTCCGGGCTTCCGGGACGGCGGCCTGCTGCCGGACCGTCACTGGACGTTCTGGACCCTGACGGCCTGGAATACGCAGGAGGACATGCGCCGCTATATGGTCTCTGGCGCGCACAAGGCAGCCATGCCCAAGCTGATGCACTGGTGCGACGAGGCCTCGGTGGCGCACTGGGAGCAGCCCGAAGACGCGCTGCCGACCTGGGAAGAAGCCGATGCCCGGATGCGCTCCACGGGGCGGCCGTCCAAGGTGCGGCACCCCGGCCCGCATCATGCTGACCTGACGTACGAGTCGCCACGAACCACGGGCAGTGCTCGCATCCGGCCGTCCGCCGGGTGAGTTCAGAGGTGTGCCGAAGGTGCTAAAATCGGCAGCGACAACGGTGTGCCCGGGGCCTGCTTTCCGCCCTGCGCGGCGCAGACGTCCATGTCCCGAGATTCTTCAGTACTGAGGTTTGAACGCATGTCCGGCCACTCAAAATGGGCGACAATCAAGCACAAAAAGGGCGCACTCGACGCGAAGCGCGGCAAGATCTTCACTCGCCTGATCAAGGAAATCATGGTGGCGGCCAAGGCCGGCGGCGGCGACCCTGACGGCAACCCGCGCCTGCGTACCGCCATCGTTGCGGCCAAGGCCGAAAACATGCCCAACGACAACATCGCCCGCGCCGTGAAGCGCGGCACCGGTGAAATTGAGGGCGCCAGCTACGAAGACATCACTTTTGAGGGCTACGGCCCCGGCGGCGTCGCCGTGATCGTCGACGTGTTGACCGACAATCGCAACCGCGCTGTCAGCGAGGTGCGCCATGCCTTTTCGAAGAACGGTGGCAATCTCGGCGAGTCCGGCTCGGTTGGCTATATGTTCTCCAAGAAGGGCTTGATTGTTGTTGAGAAGTCCTTGGCTGATGAGGACAAGCTCACCGAGATTGTCCTTGAGGCCGGTGGCGACGACATCAATGATGACGGCGAGTATTGGGAGATCACGACAACGCCCAAGGACTTTGAAGCTGTCCGCGAAGCCCTGACCAAGGCAGGCATCAAGCCGGAAAACGCCGAAGTCACCATGCTGCCCACCACTTACCAGAAGCTCGAGGGCACCCAGGCCAACGCCATGCAGCGCCTTCTCGACACCCTGGACGACCTCGACGACACCCAGAACGTCTACTCGAACTTCGAGTCGGACGAGGCGGCAATTCCGGCGTAAGCGCAATCTAACCAACGATGGACGGAAGCCGCCAGACAATGGCGGCTTTTGACTGTGAGGGCAAGTTGAGCTTTGTGAAATGGCTGTTGGCTGCCTCGCTGCTGGTTCCAGGCATATCCGGACAGGCCGCAAATCAGATTGGGGTGACTCAGAATGTCACTCTTCATGGAGTTGCGACTGACGCTTCGCAGGCGCCAGTTCCGGACGCGGCAGTGACGGTTCGCTCTGCTGGAGTACTTATAGCTCAGACGAGAACGGACCGTGAGGGGCATTTCAGCTTCTCCGGCGAGCCACATGAATATCAGGTAGAGATCCACGCACAAGGGTTCCGAATCCTAAGCAGTTCCAGCATCCCATTCGCAGCGGAGAGTAGCACTAGGTTCACCTTGGAAGTGGGCGGTTGCAGCCCCTGCGTAGAAGTGGAACACGACCGAACTTCAGCACTCGGAAGCAGGTCCACACCCTCCCAGGGTCTGCTCCAGGAAAGCCCGGTTCATGTCGAGGCGAACACGGCTCCCTGGGAGTACGGCGTCCTAGCCCAGGGCGGCGTAGGTACCGAAGACCGCAGCGACTACAAATTCATCCTCGTCGGTGGCCATGCCGGCCGGATCCTCACGCCCAACCTCGGTTCCGGCCTTTTCCAGGGCAATTTCGAGTACGCCGTCGAAGTCTTCCCGTTTTGGCAGTCCTATACGCCGCGCTTCCCCAAGATCTCCTGCACGGCGGACCCACCGGCGCCTGCGGGCACCTACACCTGCAGCCAGCCGTACACGGTGGGCGGCACCTATACCGGCGTCAGTATCACGCCCATCATGCTCCGCTGGAACCTGACGCACGGCCAGCGCTGGATGCCGTGGCTCCAGGGCGCCGGCGGCGTCGTCTGGACGAACCACAAGTACCCGGCCATCGGAAACACCAATCCTGTCGATACGGCCAGCAACGGGCCGCACGGCGACACCAGCGTCTGGAACTTCACACCGCAGTTCGGCATCGGCACGCATTACTTTCTCAAACCCCGCCGCTCGCTGGACTTCAGCGCCAATGCGGTGCATCTTTCTTCGGCAAGTCTGGGCGACAAGAACCCTGGCGTGAACGCCAGTGTCCAATTTTCGGTCGGCTACACGTGGTGGAAGTAACCTTTTTACCCGCCGCTGATGCGAGCAGGGCAGCAAACATAGGAAAACGGAAACAGGCAGGGCGATGACAGAGCAGCAGCACCCTATTGTTGAATGTGTGCCCAACTTCTCCGACGGCACCGACCGGGAAAAGCTCGTCGCTATTGTCCGGGCCATGCGTGTGGACGGCGTCTCGTTGCTCGACTATTCCGCCGACCCCGACCACAATCGCAGCGTGGTCACCATCGCGGGCGCGCCGGAAGCCGTCGTTGAAGCCGCCATCCGTGGTGCCGGTGAGGCCGCCCGCCTCATTGACCTCACCCAGCAACGTGGCGAACATCCCCGCATTGGCGCTGCCGATGTCATCCCCTTTGTCCCATGCCGAGGCATCTCGCTCGGCCAGTGCGCTGTGCTGGCGCGGCAGGCCGGCATGGGCATCTGGCAGCGGTACGGCGTGCCGGTCTACTTTTATGAAGCCGCGGCTTCGCGTCCGGATCGCGTCAACCTTGAAGACGTCCGCCGTGGCCAGTTCGAAGGCTTATCCCGGGACGCGGTCAAGGATGTGACGCGCCGCCCCGATGTGGGTGGGCCGGAGCTGCATTCCCGCGCCGGCGCCAGCGCGGTGGGTGCCCGTAAGTTCCTGATTGCGTACAACATCTACCTCGAAAGCAACGCCGGTGGCGCTGATGTCGGACTCGCTCGGGCCATCGCCAAGGAGATCCGGGCGGCCAATGGCGGGCTCTTTGGCCTGAAGGCTATGGGTGTCGTGGCTAACGGCCGCGCCCAGGTGAGCATGAACATCACCGATTTTGGCAAGACGCCGATGTCGCGCGTGCACGCGGCCGTCCGTGAGCTGGCGCACAAACATGGCGGCGAGATTGCCGAAGGCGAGCTTATCGGGCTGATCCCCGAAGAGGCGTATGAGCCAAATGCCGACTGGGTTCGTCAAACCGTTGGGTTCGAGCCGGAAGAAAAGGTTCTGGAACGCAGGCTGCAACATCCGCTGGCGTGGCCCTAAGTAACGTAACCCACTTGGGGAGTTGCAGGCTTCGTCGGGAACGGAAACAATAGGGCTGCGCATGGGCGCGGCTGGTCGGAATTTTGGGAGTGAAACGGGTGAAGACAGCGAAGTTTTGGGTATGCGGGGCGGCGATAGCAGGGTTCGTCGCTACGTCTCTTTTTGCAACAGGCGCACACGCGGCACAGTTGAGCGGTGACGCGCGCTCCTCGATTCCCAAGGACGTACAGCAGATTATTGTGGTCGACTACCGGTCGATGCAGAACTCGCCTGCCGCCATGCAGCTGAAGGACCGGGTGCTGCCACCCGAGTTGAAGCGTCTTGAGACAGCGCTGAAGACCTCCGGCCTCAAAGTCGATCAGGATGCCGATACGCTGGCCTTTGTGGCGTTTCGCAGCGACAAGGGAACGCGCATCCTCGGCGTCGCCCAGGGACAGTTTCAGACCCAGGCGATCCTGAACTACTTCACCAAGAACAAGATCAAGACGTCCAGTCTGCGCAACAACACCATCTACCCGATGGGTGCGGCCGGCATGAGCGTTGTGTTTCTCAACCAGACCACGATGGCCTTCGGCGACCGCGAAGCCGTCCATGCCGCGCTG
This sequence comes from Granulicella sp., assembly GCA_965198515.1. Lineage (GTDB taxonomy): Bacteria > Acidobacteriota > Terriglobia > Terriglobales > Acidobacteriaceae > Granulicella. The sequence continues at coordinate 788,777 of CBDAPO010000005.1, forward strand.
GACGCCCGCGATGGCATTGCCCCCAACTTCCTGCAGAACGGCGAAATGATGAACGAGATGAACGCCGTAGATACGCGTCCGGTATGGAGTCTTCTGGATCAGAAGGGAACCCAGACGATGATGCGCGCCGTTCTGGGCGAGGCCTCGCAGCTGGCCGACTATGACACAGTGAAGAACCGGATGAAGTCTGCCCGCTACACCATGGACTTCGGCAATGGTGTGAAGTTCGATATGGCCGTTGTGATGTCCGACACCATGACGGCGGCAACCGCCGCCACCCTCATGAAGGGCGTCATGATCCTGAAGAAGACGGGCGGTTCGCCGATCGAGAAGTCCGCACTGGACGAGACAGTGATTGACTCGAATTCAGGCACTCTGTCGGTCGTCTACTCTTCCTCTGACAATCAGTTTGCCGGTCTTCTCAGTTCGCCCCTGTTCCAGCAGGTTGTGAAGTAGACCTGAGCAATTCAAACAGGAAAGGCCACCCGTTTGGGTGGCCTTTCCTGTTTTGCTCGTCTGAGTGATCTAGCGCTGTTCGGGGAGGTGCTGGGTCACTTCCGCCGCACGTCCGCGCTTGGCCGTGCTGGGTGTGCCGCACTCAACGCACCGCTTCATCACCGCGGCGCGCAATCGTTGCGCAAGCTCGTCGGGGAAGTCATAAGGCTGCTGGTGACGGTAGATCGAAATCGTCTGCTGCGTGGTGCTGACGATCACTTCGCAGTGATGACACGCGCCGAGATGCTCTTTCACCTCGGCCAGGAGCTCAGGATCGATCTGGCCGTCAAAGTAATCGGTCAGTTTGGCTAGAAACTCCGTGCAGTTCACTACGAGCCCTCTTTCTTCTTCCGGAAGTACCGGCTTAAACGTTCGCGCAATTGTAAGCGCGCGCGTAGAAGTCTGGACTTAACTGCTGGAACGCTCAGTCCGAGCGCTTCCGCAGTTTCCTCGGTTGACAGGTTTTCGATGTCGCGCAGAGTAAAAACGGTGCGGAATCCTGGAGGCAGACCTGCAATTGTTTTCCGGAGGATGTCTCCGAGTTCGGACTGCGAGAAAATCTGCTCCGGATTGGGCCGCCACTCGGCAAAATCACGCGGAATCGCGCCTTCTTCGGTCTCAACATCCTGGTCCATGGAGACCGTTTTGGAAGTTTTGCGCCGGCGTAGCCGCATCAGGCTTTCGTTGACCGCGATCCGGACCAGCCAGGTGGAGAACTTGGAGTTCCCCTGAAACTGTTCGAGCTTTTGGAAAGCCTTGAAGAAGACGTCCTGGGTGATGTCCTCGGCGTCTTCGCGGTTCTGGGTGATATGGAGAGCCGTGCGGTAGATCTGCCGGTCATATTGGCGCACCAGCTGCTCGAATGCTGCTGTGTCGCCGGCCTTGGCACGGGCGACGAGCGCCACGTCCGGGTGCTCGGCGAACGCGTCGGAAGGCGAGGCGGACGGTACCGCCCGCTCCTGCTCCGTGGGGTCAGCTATGGGTGAGGTCTGCGCCGCCATACCTCTTCAGTGTACTGGAAGCGACATCGGCGCGAAGATAGGGTCTAAAGGATCGGGCAGATCTGCCGATAAGAGAGGTGTATCTTTGCTGATTCTTGCAAAGGGCGCCTGTTCGTAATGCACGGGAGATCGACGTAGAGTTCTTGGTAGGGTGACACCATGAAGATGAGCCGGTGGAGCGTTCTGGCACTGGTCGCAGCAACGACGCTTGCGAGCACAAGCGAGGCTGCGCCGAAACGGCATGCGTTGGCGCACGCCCGTGGAACGGCGTCGCTGCACCATGCGGTCACCCACACGGTCATGACGCGTGGCCGCGGGCGGGCGACCCTCCGGGCCGTGTCGGTCCGGGGTGTGCCGACCCGCCATGCGCTGGTGGTCCATGCCACCGCGGAAAGCCGTCGTTTAAGCGGCGCTTTCATCGCCTCGGCTACCTTGCGGCCGATGGCGCAACAGCTTTTGGGCAGCCGTAGCGCTGCCGCGTACAACGGGGTTCTGGCGTATGCCGCCGCGCATCCGGGTGAGGCTGCCGCAACCGCGGACCTGGCTGTGGGGCACGCCTATGCGCTGGATCATCGTTATGGCGATGCCGAAGGGGCGTTCCGCTCCGCTGCAACTGCCGGGCAATCTTTGTCGGATTATGCCGACTATCTTGGTGCGCAGGCGGCCATCTCCGGTGGTCACCCCGGCGATGCCGTTTCACTGCTTGAGCGGTTTGAAGAGCGGCACCCGGGCAGCTTGTTTGTGCCGGAGGCACCGGTGCTCCTGGCCAACGCGTACCTGGCGCAGAACGATGCAGCAAACGCTTTGCGCGTGCTGCAGCCATTGCAGACGGGCACGCTCGGGACGCACCTTGATTTCCGGGTCGCCCTGGCGCGCGCCTACCAGATGGCCGGAAACGTTGGTTCTTCGGCGGCGCTGTGGCGTGGAATCTATCTTGGCGACTCCCTGACCAACGAGGCGGCTAACGCCAAGGTGCAACTTGCGGCGATGAATGTGCCGCTGACGCCGGCAGAACGCAAACAACACGCGGATGCCATTTTCAACGCAAAGCAGTACTCGCTGGCAGCAGCGGAATACCGTGCTTTGCAGCAGAATGAAGCAACGCTGACGCAAGCTGACCGCGACGCGTTGGAGATCTATGCGGCCGTTTGCGATCTTCGCCTGAAGCGGCTGACCAAGGCGGATGTCGAACACCTTCCAGTTACCAGCGATGACACTGCCGCTTTGAAGATGTACATGCAGTCGGAGCTGGCGCGCAACGAGGGCAACACCGGCGAGCACGACTCCCTGGTGCAGGCCATGTTGCAGCAATACCCGAATAGCCGCTGGCTGGAAGAGGCCCTGTATTCGGGCGGGAACATGTATCTGATCAAGCGCGACCCGACGCACGCGATCAGTGACTATTCGGCGCTTGTCAGCCACTTTCCGCACAGCATGTATGCTCCCAGCGCGCACTGGCGTGCTGCATGGTTGAGCTATCGCCTGCGTCACATGCCGGACGCTGCCCGCATGTTTGACGAGCAGATCACGACCTATCCCGGGGGCACGGAGATCCCCGGCGCACTGTACTGGCGTGGACGGCTCTATGAAGAGGTCGAGGGCAATCCCGGACAGGCCCTGAACTACTACAAAGCGCTGAATGCAGCGTATGTGAACAGCTACTATGCCATGCTGGCCCGGCAACGGATGGCCTCTCTGGGATCAAGGGCCACGGCGGAGCCTTCTCCTGTGCTGCTGTCGGTGCGCGCGATCGAGGATCCGCACCTGATCGACGATGTACCCGAGGACGATCCCCACCTGATCAAGGCCAAGCTGCTGGCGAATGCGGCCCTGAATGAATACATCCGGCCGGAAATTCAGCTGAGCTCGACCTCCGCGCAGTGGGGGGCACTGGCTGAAGCGCAGATTTACCAGAGCTTTGGTGAGAATGCGCGAGCGCTTCAGGCCATGAAGCGGAGCAAGGTGCCGTTCTTCTCCCTTCCTGTGGCTGAAGTGCCGACGGCCTATTGGCAACTGGTTTTCCCGCGTCCGTACTGGCAGGCTCTGGCCAGCGACGCGCAGACGCAAGGGCTGGATCCGTACCTTGTGGCTTCACTTGTTCGACAGGAATCGGAGTTCAATCCGGGTGCGGTGAGCCGGGCGAACGCCTACGGCCTCATGCAGTTGCTGCCATCCACAGGCAAGCAGATGGCGAAGCAGCAGGGCGAACGGCGCTTCAATGCGAACGAGCTGTTTGATCCGACAGAGAACCTCCGACTCGGCACAGCGTATCTGCGGCAGAACATCGACCACTACGGCGGCCAGGTGGAGTATGCGCTGGCGGCCTACAACGCGGGCGACGGTCCTGTGCGCCAATGGATTGCCAGTGGGGACTACAAGGACGTTCCCGAGTGGGTTGAGTCGATCCCGTACACCGAGACCCGTGACTACGTTCAGAGCATCATGCGGAACCGCGAAGTGTATCGGGCAGTGTACGGCGGCCGCTAAGTTGGCCCTTGGAAGGGCAAGCTTCGGAACGAGCCTCCAGCAAACATCACCGCACACCAGCGCGGCATTCTCTGAGTAGAGATGCCGCGTTAGCGTTCCCGGCCGATGACGCCGGCATCCGGACGGTGACGGAACAGGTCAGAAGCGATCCTGTCGGTCAGGAAAGTCAAGCAGGCACAGAGAGCCAGCCCGCTGGCGGTCAGTTCAACAATGTGGAGCATCGGAGATCTCCTTCCTTTGCGAGCATCTCGTAAGATCGCGCTTTCCACCAGATCACGGCGGTTCCGTTTCGGGATGACTCTGGTACCGCGTAAGCACTCCATCCGAGCGTCAGGAAAGCCGATGCAGCATAGCTTTCTCAGCTGACATCTCCGGACCCTCGTCAACGTGCGCATCCCACGCCGTCGGCGGCGCACCTAAGTCCAAGACCCCGCACGTTCTGTATGGATTTCATCGTCGAGCACAAATGAAGCCCCTCGGAAGCGGCATGGCCTCTCCACGGCAGATATGATGACCACATCGCGCCGTGCCGAACCCTTCGAAATCGCTGTCCCCGAATCACGCGTCAGCAGAGGAAACCCCGCTCCTTCGTAATCCCGACGCCAAATGGGTTCTCGCGGCAACAATTTTTGCGTCGAGCATGGCGTTCATCGACGGCACGGCAGTCACGGTGGCCCTGCCGGCGCTTCAGGCAAGCTTCCACGCGGACGCAAACCAGATTCAGTGGGTCATTGAGGCCTATGCGCTCTTTCTCGCGTCGTTGCTGCTGGTTGGGGGATCGCTGGGCGACCGCTTCGGGCGGCGGGTTGTGTTTGCGATCGGGGTCGCCCTGTTTGCGGTTGGCTCCATCCTGTGTGGTTTCTCGCCGAATGCTGCATGCCTGATCGCCGCCCGCGGCCTGCAAGGGATCGGTGCCGCTCTGCTGGTTCCCGGCAGCCTCGCGATTCTGAGTGCGTTCTTCCCGCAAGAGACCCGCGGTCGCGCGATCGGCATATGGTCAGGCTTCAGCGCCGTCACGGCGGCGGTTGGTCCCGTGCTGGGCGGTTGGCTGGTCGATAAAGCCACCTGGCGCTGGGTCTTCTTTATCAACGTGCCGCTTGCAGTGGCGACGCTGGCCATCACCTTCTGGCGTGTGCCGGAAAGCCGCAATGAACAGATGCACGACGGCCTGGACTGGAGCGGTGCGACGTTGGGGACACTGGGTCTGGCAGGCGTCACCTTTGCCCTGATCGAAGCACACCGGCCGGGGCCGGTGGTCTGGCTCACGGCCACGCTCGGCTCGGTTGCGTTGCTCCTGATGCTGCTGATCGAGTTCCGCAGCCCCACGCCGATGCTGCCGCTCCACTTCTTCCGTTCGCGCAACTTCGCCGGCGCCAACCTGCTTACGCTCTTCCTCTACACGGCGCTGAATGGCCTGCTGTTTTTCTTTCCCCTTGACCTGATCCAGGTACAGCACTACACGGCGACGGAGGCCGGGGCAGCTCTTCTTCCACTCATCCTGATCCTGTTTGCCCTTTCGCACTGGTCTGGCGGACTGATTGGCCGTTACGGTGCGCGCGGCCCGCTGACCATCGGATCGCTTGTCGCCGCTGCCGGCTTCGCGCTTGCGGGGCGCCCAGGCATTGGCGGCAGCTACTGGACGACGTTCTTTCCGGCCGTGGTCGTCCTTGGCCTGGGAATGGCAATCAGCGTGGCGCCGCTGACGACCGCGGTGATGAACTCGGTGCCTGTGTCGGAGTCCGGTGTGGCGTCCGGCATCAACAATGCCATCTCCCGCCTGGCCAGCCTGCTTTCTGTCGCGTTCTTTGGCCTGGTGCTGCTGACGGCCTTTCGCCACAACCTGCACCATCGCCTTGACCAGTTCCAGGTGCCCGCCGCCGAGCGGCCGTCCATCGAAGCGCAGCAAGAGCGTCTGGCCGCAGTGCAGACCAAGGATCCACGGGCCAGGCTGGCCGTCGAAGAAGCCTTCGTCTACGGCTTCCACCGGATTATCTGGGTAGCGGTTGCGCTTTCCCTGGCGAGCGCGGCCTGTGCACAGGTGCTCACGCGGAAAGACGTGGCGCCCGTCGCCGAACCGGATCGGGAAGCCGCGAGCGTCGGGAGCTAACGCGTTTTCAGCGCCCCAAAAGCGGTAGAAAACGCAAGCATGGTGCCCGGAGGGGGACTTGAACCCCCACAACCCTTGCGGGTCTACGGATTTTAAGTCCGCTGTGTCTGCCGATTCCACCATCCGGGCCAGTGGGTTGGCTTGCCTACCGTGATCCTACCGTACTCGATCGTGAGCTTGGGACCGGAGTTCCCCGCTCACCGCTCGGGGGAGCCGGGGACGGAGCGATCAAGCCACGTCGGCCCGCACACGCACCGCCACCACCACCAGCACAACAAAGGTAGCCGCCGGGGCGAGCAAACCGATGCGCAGCGAGCCGGATGCGGACGAGAGGATACCGGTGAGCCAGGGTGTAACGGAAGCGCCGATGCCGGCGAAGACGAAGACCGCCGTCGACCGGAAGCGGGGCAATGCCACGGACAACACCCAGGGGTATAACGGCCCGAGTCCCAGCCCGCACAGAAGACCGGCAAAGGGCAACACCTGGCGCCAGGGCAAAGCAATGAAGAGCAGCATGGCCAGACCCACAGCCCCCAGGTACACGGTCCGCATCAGGCCGCTGCTGAAGCGTTTGGAGCCGCTCAGCGAGTGGAGCGCCCGGCTGAGCAGAAGGCCTGCCCAGAAGGCTGCGTTGGCGGAAACGGCGGCTGTGACGCCGGTTGTGGATCGCTCCGCATAGGTGGTCAGCCAGCTGCCAATGGCACTTTCCAGGCCAACGGCGGTGGCTGCGAAGAGGCACAAGCGCGCCGGCGCCCAGGCGAGTTGGGGGTCGGTGCTGTCCGTTGCGGAAGCCGAAATCGGCGGTCGAAGCCGCGGGACCGCCAGGGCAAACGCAACGAGCGAAGCGGAAGCCAGCAGCGCTCCGAAGCCGCCGAAGATGGACGCAACCGACAGGAGCCGAAGCGAGTGAAGCGCCAGGACCGGCGTGCAAAAGGCGCCAAAGGCCCAAAGCAAGTTCAGCCGGTTGAGCTCCACCTCCGTCCTGGCGGGTTCCACTTCCCGGGCCCGCATGAGACTGATGGAAGTCATCGTAATGCCGAGGCCCAGCCCGTAGACGGCGTACAGGATAGGGAGCAGTGTGGCCGATCCGGACACCATGAGGAACAGCCCGGCCGCGGAGAACGCCAGTCCTGTGGCGGCGCCTCTGCCGGTCTTTCCCTGCGCAAAAACTGCGCCCAGGGTGGAGCCGCCCCAGGTCGCCAGAAGCAGAAGGCCACCGCGGCTGTCGCTAAGGTGCCACTGGTGCAACATCGCGGGCAGCGTGGCGCCTATGATCGCATTGCCCACGCCGGTGCAGCAGAAGACAAACGAGAAGAAGGCGATGCGGAAGCGGGTGCTCACTGCACCTGTTGTCGAGCTGGATTGGCCACACCCGAGGATTCACGCACAATGAGCTCCGGGTCAACCTCAATCACATTGTTTGGAACATTGAGGGCGGTGCCGTCAATCTGTTTCAGGATGGTCTCAGCAGCCAGGAGGCCCATGTTGCGCAACGGCTGTCGCACCGTCGTGAGGCTTGGGTTCTGAAACGCAGCAGACGGGATGTCATCAAATCCAATCACCGACACGTCTTGCGGGATGCGCAGGCCGGCTTCGCGAAAAGCGCGTATGGCGCCGATCGCGGAGATGTCATTGAACGCAAACAGGGCCGTAAAGGGGATTCCGGTGGCAAGTAAACGTTGAGCGGCGAAGTACCCGGGATCATGCGACGGCACGTGGCCTCCCAACTGCGTTGTGAGTGCCGGGTTCAGTGTGATGTTGTGCAGCTGCGCGGCCGATTGGATGGCTTGCAAACGAATCTCTGTGTCCGACGAGAAGTCCTGGCCCTTGATGATCGCTATCTCGCGGTGACCCAGGTTGGCGAGATAGCTCATGCCAAGTTCTGCAGCCCGCTGATGATTCAGCACGATGCTGATGTTGCCGTCGTGCGGATTACGTTGTGACACCGTGACCGAGGGCAGGCGCAAAGGCTGGGGGAGCGGTGTGTCGATGGCCACAATGCCATCCACTGCACGTTCGGAAAGCATGCTCAAGGAGCGTTCGATCAGATCGGTCCTGTGGTGATGGCTGATCAGCAGGTAGAAGTACCCGGCCTGCAGCAGGTTGTCTTCCAGGCCCGAAAGCACGAGCGATCCGTAGCCTTCGGCGATCTCGGGGACGAGCACGCCAAGGGTCATGGAATGACCTCGACGCAGCGAGCGCGCCAACACATTGGGGCGATAGTTCAGCTCGCGCGCGGCTTCGAAGATGCGATCCTGCGTGGCTTGTGGGATGGACCGGGCTGCGGGCGCGCCGTTTAAAACGCGCGAGATCGCTGCGGGAGACAGTCCAAGGTGCTTGGAAAGCGTGGCGAGAGATGCTCGACGCTCATCGGGACGCTTGCGGGTGCTCTGATCTTTGGGCGTGTGCACTGTTGTAAATAGCTATTCACTAACATAGACTGCGCGATGCGCTGCTGGGTAGACCGTTCTTGTCTTTCCTTACGGCAAGTGGTGAAAGGAATATGTTTTAGCCCGGCGCAGCCCCTTTCGAATGCCAATCCTCGATTACGAAAGTAGACTGCGCCCGGCCGGGAGCATGCCAATGTAAGCGGCTAGGGGTAGAGCAGTGTGCGGCTCCAGTCCGCGCCGGTTCGTGTGAAGAGCAGGCGATCATGCAGGCGGTCAGGTCCGTCGATCCAGAACTCCATGGTGAGCGGCTGGAGCAGGTAGCCACACCAGAACGAGGGTCGCGGGATCTCGGCTTCGTGCGTGCGTTCGAACGCAGCCACCTGTTGTTCCAACTCCCCACGGCTCGTGAGCGGCCGGCTCTGCTGCGACACCGCAGCGCCGATCTGGCTCCGACGGGAGCGGCTGTGGAAGTAGCGATCAATGACATCCTGCGGCAGGCCCGTGATTGTCCCGGTGACCCTTACCTGGCGCCGCAATGATTTCCAGTGAAAACACAGAGCAGCGCGTGGATTGTCTTCCAACTCAAGCCCTTTCTGGCTTTGAGCATTGGTGTAAAAGCTGAACCCGGCCGGCTCGACACCCTTCACCAGAACCATACGCACACTGGGCACCCCGGCCAGCGTGGATGTTGCGAGGGCTGCCGCTGTTGGATCGTTCGGCTCGCTGTGTTCAGCGAGTTGCAGCCATGTCTGGAACAGTGGAATGGGATCCGCACCTTCCAACTCGGGTCGAGTGGTCATGTGATCAAGGATGGTAAAGCGCCTGGGCGCGACAAAGGCGCATGTCGCACTTGTCGCCGCCATCACAAAATCTCTCCATCTTGCCCGTCGCTTGAAAGGGCATGATGCTGGAGCGCGTTCAGCAGCGCCCTTCCGTCTACATTCCTTCCGCGCAGCATGTTGCCTGTGACGATTACGATAAGCAGTGGAGACACTCCTGATGCGCGTGCTGGTTGTGGAGGATGAGCGCCGCCTGGCGGAAAATCTGGCCGTCGCCATGCGTGAGGGCGCAGGGTATGCCGTCGACGTGGCCCATGATGGCAGCGATGCGATGCACCTTGTGCAAACGGCGACCTACGACCTGATCCTGCTTGACCTGATGCTGCCCAAAGTGCGGGGTGATGAGGTACTCCGCCGTTTGCGGCTGCAGGACGATGTCACACCGGTCATGGTGCTTACCGCTGTGAGCGACACGAGAAGCACGATCGACCTGCTGAACCTTGGTGCAGACGACTACCTGACCAAGCCCTTCGATCTGGGGGAGCTGATCGCTCGCTCGCGAGCGTTGATTCGGCGAGGCAAGGGAACGCGCAAGACAGTGATGCGCCTTGGTCCGGTTCACCTGGACACCACAGGGCAAACGGTGCATGTCGACGACGAGATTGTCGATCTTTCGCCCACGGAATACCGCATTCTGGAGTACTTGATGCATCGTCCGCAGATGGTGGTCTCGAAGCGGGAGTTGTTGGAGCACCTGTATGACTTCACGTGGGAACATCACTCCAATGTGATTGAGGCGCATGTGTCGAACCTGCGCCGCAAACTGCGCGCGGCCACGGAGGTCATGGTGCTGGAAACGCTCCGCGGCAGAGGCTACCGCCTGGCATCGCCGCGAGAGATCGGCCATGAAGCCTGACTCGCTGACGCGCCGGCTCATCGCGGCCGTGCTGCTGGTGGAGCTGCTGTGCGCGCTCACGTTTTCCGGCGTGGCGCTGTGGCATGAGCGCTGGGCAAGGGTGCACGCCTTTGACGTCATGCTGAACGGGCGCTCGGACTCACTGCTCGGCGCTGTGCAGGATGCGGAAGATCCCGACGATAACGTCACAATCGATCCGACGGAATTGCGGCTGCCGAAGAGCGATGTGTATGCCGTCTACAACCAGGGCGGGCGTCTGTTGGGAGCGTCCGCGTTCTCTCCACCTGCGTTGGTCACGCGCTCCGCGGACGGGCTGCACGAGGCCAGTGTAGACGGCGCAAACTATCGCATCCTGCAACGCGAAGGATTGCGCATCATTGATCGCGCCGAAAATGCCGGCGTTGGGCTTCGTCGTCCTGTGACGATCGTCTATGCCGCGCCTACGGCTCACCTGTGGCGCGAGATCATTGAAGCCGCAAGTTTCTACGTGCTGTGGATCGCTGTGCTGGTGACGCTTTCCACGGCGATTCTTGTCTGGCTTGTGCGACGGCTGCTGCGCCCCATCCAGGAGCTCGCCGCGGAAGCGACGCAGCTCAGTGGCTCGTCCTTTGATTTCGATCCGCCAGCGTCTGCGATGGGCGTCAAGGAACTCCGGCCTTTGGCGGAGGCGTTGGGCGCGGCGTTTGCACGGTTGAAGCTGGCGTTTGAAGCCGAGCAACGATTTATGGGCGATGCTGCGCATGAGCTCAAGACGGCGGTTGCCGTTGTCCGATCGTCGATCCAGGTGCTGGCGATGCGACCGCGCTCGGGAGAAGAGTACCGCGAGGGTCTGGAGCAGGTGCTCATCGACAACGAACGGGTGGAAGAGCTGATTGCAAGGATGCTGAGCTCCGTTCGTGATAAACCCCAGTCACTCGAGCTGGTCGCGCTCACCGATCTGACCTCCAGTGTGGACCAGGCCGTACGGCGTTTGCGCAGCTTTGCGCAGGCGCATGCCGTCCAGCTTCATTGTGAGCTGCAGGCAAACCTGTACAGCAGGATCAGTGGAGAAGAGCTGCAGACGCTGGTGTCGAACCTGGTCGTAAATGCAATTCAGCACAGCCCGGAAGGCTCTCCCATCGTTGTGAAACTTGCCCATCGAGACGATGGTGTTCCTGGGCCGATGCTGGAGGTGAGTGATCATGGTTTCGGCATCGCGGAGCAAAGCCTGCCCCACGTGTTTGACCGCTTCTACCGTGAAGACTCGTCGCGCTCCCGCGAAACCGGTGGCGCAGGCCTTGGGCTTTCCATCTGCAAGAGCATTGTGGAATCGGCCGGTGGTCACATGGAACTGGAGAGCACGCTGGAGAAGGGAACAACTGTGCGCGCGCTCTTCAGCGAGGGTTAACGTCGCTCAGCGAAAGTGGAAGGGCGCCGGTGTCCCGCGCAGGAGATCCGATGGCCTCTCATTCTCGTTGTGGAAGCTTTCTGCAAGCCTCCCTGATCGCTTCAACAGCTTTGCTAAGTGCCGGTGCGCAGCAGCCCTACCACGTGGTGGATCACTGGAAGGTTGGCGGCGCAGGTGGATGGGATTATCTGCTGGCTGATCCCGCCACGCACCGTCTGTACGTAACGCATGGGCCGCGCGTCGAAGTGCTGGACAGCGCAACCGGCAAGCCGGTGGGCGCGATCACGGGCCTGAAGGGTACGCATGGCGTGGCGCTCGATCCGGAAGGACGCTTTGGCTACATCTCTGATGGCGGGGCCAACGCTGTCGTGATCTTCGACCGCAAGACGCTGGCGACCGTAGGCTCGGTGCCCGCAGGAACGAATCCGGACGGCATCGTGTATGAGCCTGTGACCAGGACCGTGTGGGCCTTTAACGGCCGCAGCAAGAATGTGTCCGTTGTCGATACGGCGTCACGCATGGTCGTAGCGACGATCGACCTGCCGGGCAAACCGGAGTTTCCGCAAGCTGACGGCAAAGGCAACGTCTACGACAACATCGAAGACAAGAATGTGATCGTGAAGCTGGATGCGCGCGCCAAGACGCTTGCCGGCACATGGCCCCTGAACGGATGTGATTCGCCTTCGGGCATGGCCATCGACCCTGCGCATCACCGGCTCTTTTCCGTGTGCGATGGCAAGAAAATGGCGGTTGTGGATTATGACAGCGGCAAGCAGATTGCATCGCCGGAGATCGGCGACAGTCCGGACGCCGCAGGCTACAACGCGAAGGCGCAGCTTGCCTTCAGCTCCAACGGTGGCGATGGAACGTTGAGTGTCATCGATACAGCGCATGCCTACAAGAACATGGAACAACTGCCCACGCAGCGCGGCGCACGCACCATGGCGTATGACGAGAACACTGACCGTGTGTACGTGGTGACGGCAGAGTTTGGGCCGCGGCCTGATCCAACGCCGGCCATGCCCCGTCCACGTCCGTCCATTGTTCCGGACACGTTTACGGTGCTGGTGATCGGGCGCTAGCTCCTAACGCGAAACGGAACAGGAAGGGCTCGCCATGCGAGCCCTTCTTCTTTGCATGGAACGGTTACGCTGTGGCGACAATCGGCTCCGGTGCGTGATGCGGTGTGAGCAGGAAGTACACCACCGGTGTGACAACCAGGCTGAGCAGCATGGAAATGATCAGCCCGCCGATGACAGAGATGGCGAGCGGCTGCAGCATCTGCGAACCAGCACCGAGCGCGAGCGCCAGTGGTGCCATCCCGGTTATGGCAGCGAGTGCCGTCATAAAGATTGGCCGAAGACGACGCTCTGCGGCCATCACCATCGCATCGCGTGCACTGGCCCCTTCCGCACGGTAGCGATCGTCCGCATCGAGCAGAAGGATGCCGTTCTTCGCAACGATGCCGATGACCATAATCAGGCCCATAAAGCTGGCGACGTTGAACGTGGTGTGTGTGAGCAGCAAAGCGCTGACCACACCGGAGATCGACAGGATGGAAGACGTAAGAATCGCGGTGGGTGCGGCGAAGTTGCGGAACTCCGTTAAGAGAACGCCGAAAACCAGCACTAAAGCCATCACCAGCACGCGAGCAAGATCAGCGAAAGATTTCTGTTGCTCCTGGTAGGTGCCGCCGTACTCGACCCGAACGCTTGGCGGCAGGTGCAGAGCCTGTACACGGCGCTGCACCTGCTGCACGGCGGTCCCGAGATCTGTGCCTTCCAGGCGTCCTGTGACGACGATCAGCCGCTGCAGATTCTCGCGCCGAATCTCGTTCTGCGGCGGAAGCTGCGTGATGTCCGTCATGGAGCCGAGCGAAGCCGTGCGACCTGAACCGGAATTGAACACGGTGTCTCGCATAGCCTGCAGGGACTTTCGTGTCTCGTCGCCAAGTCGCACACGCACAGGGTAGGAGCGGCCGTTGCTGATGACCGGCGTTGCGACTTCCACGCCGTCAAGAATCGCCGTGGCATCCTCCGCCACCTCTTGCGGCGTGAACCCAAGTCGACCGGCAAGCTGTGGATCCACTTCGAAGTTGGTTGCAGGGCCGCTGATGGTGTTGTCGATACCGTTCTCCACATCCACCACGCCATCGACCTTCTTGATGGCGGTTGCCACGCGCGGGCCAAGCTCATTAAGCAGCGCAGCATCCTGTGTGAAGAGCTTGATCTGGATGGGTTCGGGCGCATTGGAAAGGTCTCCGATGTTGTCCTGGAGCACCTGCGTGAACTCCACATCCAGCTGCGGTTCATCGGCTTTGATCTGCTTGCGGACATCTGCCATGACCTCATCGATGCCGCGGCTTCGCTGATCTTTCAGCCTCACCGTGATGTCGCCCGTGTTGGCTTCCGTTACCGCAGCCAGCCCCATCTGCAGCCCGGTGCGGCGGCTCGTGCTTTGCACCTCGGGTGTGCTGCGGAGGATCTGCTCGACGTGGTCAAGCACCTTGCCCGTCGACGCAAGCGAACTGCCGGCAGGCATCACGTAGTCGAGGATAAAACCGCCTTCATCCATCTCCGGAAGGAGGTCTGAACCGAGGCCGCGGTATGCGAAGTAGGTTGCACCCACCAGTGCGAGGCACAGCATGCCGAGCAACGCAGGGCGGCGCAAAGACCACTCCAGCGCGGAGCGGTGCCAGCCCATGATGCGTCCAAGAACGCGGCCGGGCTCAACGTGGTGCGCTCCTTTTGTGTTGTTGGTGCTACTGGCTGCTTGATCTCCTTCGCTGGCATGTGGCTTCAACAGAACAAGCGCGAGACCTGGGGTCCACGTCACTGCCAGAAGAAGTGACGTCAGCAGGGATACGGCCATGGTGGTCGCAAGCGCGCGAAAGAAGCTGCCCGTCACGCCGGTGACGGCGATCAGCGGAAGAAAGACCACCACGGGTGTGATCGTTGAACCGATCAGTGGATGCGCGATCTCATGCAGTGCCAAGCGCACAGCCTCGACGCGTCCTTCACCTGCATCGCGATGCAGAACAATGTTTTCTACAACAACAATCGCGTCATCGATGACGAGGCCAATGGCCGCCGCCAGGCCACCCAGCGTCATCAGGTTGAAGCTTTCACCCAGCAACCACAGGGCGAGCACCGTTACGGCGACGGTTACGGGAATTACCAAACCGGCGATCAGCGACGAACGCCAGTCCCGCAGGAAAAGGAAGAGGATGACGCAGGCGAGCACCAGGCCGATGACGATCGCATCGCGAACACTGGTGATGCTTTCACGCACAAGCTGCGACTGGTCATAGTAGGGCTGCAGGTCGACACCCTTCGGAAGCCGGGACCGCAATTGTTGTATCTGTGCAGCGATGCCATCGGCGACAGCAACAGTGTTGCTTGCGGGCTGACGCGTGATGTTGAGCAACACTGCCGGGCGTCCGTTGGCGGAAACATAGGTGTACACCGGCAGGGGCGCCTGCACCACATCAGCGATATCGCCCACACGAACGGGAACACCATTGGCCGTGGACTTCACGCTTAGCTGCTTTAACCCGTTCATGTCGTGTGCCTGCGCGCCAACCAGAGCCAGTACGAGTTGATGATCCTGTTCATACAGCCCAGGGGAATCGATGATGTTGGAGTTGCCGATCGCGTTGGATAGATCGAGGATGGTGACACCGGCGGCCTGCAGCTTGGCCATATTCGGCACGACGTGAAACTCCGGGATCTGCCCGCCCTGCACAGTCACAGTCGCTACGCCATTCACGCGATTCAAGGGCGGTTGCAATGTGTAGGTTGCCAGTTCCCACAACTGCGACTGCGAAAGCTTGGACGACGTGAGGCTGTAACCAAGAATGGGAAAGGTCGCGAAGGTGAGCCGGTTGGTGGTGATCCTGGCCGTTGAAGGCAACGACTGTTGCACACGGCTCAGCGCTGCATTCACCAGCTGCAACGTTTGAAACATGTCGACGTTCCAGTCGAAGAAGAGACTGACCTCGGCGGAGCCACGGCTGGTGGTGGAGCGCACGGTCTGCAGGCCCGGAACGCTGTTCACCGCGTCTTCGATGGGACGTGTCACGGTGACCTGCATCTGCTCTACCGGCATCACGCCGTTGTCGACGCCGACAACCACGCGGGGAAAGTTTGTCTCAGGGAAGACCGCGATGGGTGTTTTGAAAAAAGCGTAGACGCCTGCCGCGGTAAGCGCGACGGCCGCGAAGAAGATGGTTCGCAGCCAACGGGAAAGCCAAAAGGCCGGTTGTATTTCGGTGGCCGCAGGGGGCTGCGGCTGCGATGTGGAGGATGGTGTGTAGACGGATCCCTTCATCACTGGCCCTTTCCGTCGTCGTCTGCTTTCGTGTCGCCGGGCTTGTCAGAATCCTCCTTGCCTTCGCCCACCTTCACCTTGGTCCCATCGTCGAGACCGTAGCCACCATCGGTCACCACGGTATCTGTTGGTGTGATCCCGCTGATGATCTGCACAGCCTCCGAGGTGCGAAGACCTACCTGCACGGCGCGCTTATGTGCTGTGCCATCCGCACTGACGACCAGCACGGCGGTGGTGCCATCCTCGGCCGGTAGTATGGCGGCTGTAGGCACCTGTACTGCGTTTTGGATCGTATAGCCACGAATGACGGCATGTACGGGTGTGCCCACCTTGTACTTGCCATCGTGGTTCGAGAGCTTGAGCCAAACTTCGACGGTTGTCGATCCTGGGTCAAGGGCCGGGCTGATGAATGACACGGTTGCAGGCTGAGGTTCGTCGATGCCGGGTACATGTAGTTCCGCTTCGCCGCCGAGTCGCAGCTGCTGCGCAGTTGCCTGCGCCACATGCAGCTTGGCCAACAGTGAACTGGTGTCCATCACCGTGACGACTGCGGTTCCCGCGGCCGCGGTTTCGCCCGGAAACAACGGCCGCTCTGTGACAACGCCGTTGATGGGGCTACGAAGCATGGCATAGCTGACTTGTGCTTCCGCATTTACCATGCGGCCACGCGCTGAGGTCAGCTGTCCCTGGGCGGTGTCGGCGCCCGTCTTTTGTGTTGTGGTCTGCACGCTGGCAAGGTGCTTCACGGCCTGGTCGTAGGCGGCTTGCGCTTGCACGGCAGCTGCGATGGCTGTATCGGTGTCACGGCCTGCAATCGCGCCTTCACGCAGTAGACGTTTGCGCTCTTCGGCAGTTCGGTTGGCGACATCAAGGTTGGCCCTGGCCTGCGTTACATCAAGCTGCGCCTTTTGCGTGTCCTCTGGAATCGTGGCCTGCACAGCGGTGGTGTAGGCCGCCTGCGCCTGCGTGACGCCGCCCTTGCTGTCCAACGCACTGCCTTGCAGGTCGCGGTCTTCCAGCGAAATCAGCAGCTGTCCTTTGCGCACGTGGGCACCACGTTGCACATACTCTGCGCGGATGGGGGCGCTGATGCGCGGAGCGATGGCTGCCTGGGATAGCGGAGCTAGAATCGCGTCCGCCGTGATCCCCTGCGAGATCGGTCCTACCGTTGGATGGGCCGCCTGTACAGCGACGGCTGCATCGTCAACATCGGCGGTCTTGTCGGCAGCGCTCTTCTTGCACCCTGCAGTTGAGAGAGCGAGTACAGCTGAGAGCGCGAGAGATCCCGCGATCATTCGAGCGGTTGCGAGCTGTGTCTTCAACAACCGAGTGCGAAGGAAGGGAGGTTGAGCCATGGTTTAGAGCTTCCCCGTAAGCGTCTGCAACTGCGCCAGAGCGAGTTGGTAGCGCACCATGCCATCTGTCTGCGCGTTTTCTGCAGAGATCAACGTGTTCTGTGCGTCCACAACGTCGAGCACGGTGCTTTCCCCGTCAACGTACCGCAGGTTGGTCAGCCGCAAACTCTCCCGTGCGGCAAGAACGCTGGTGTCCAGGGACGCGAGCTGTTGCCGAGCCGTGTCGGCTTCGGCATAGAACTCGGCAAGGTCGACGATGAGGCGTCGTTGTGCTGCGGTGAGCGCGACCTTTGCGGCGTCGGAACGAATGCGCGCTTCTTTGACTTTGCGTTCCGTCGTTAGCCAATCCCACAGTGGCAGGTCAACCGTGGCGCTGGCGGAGTAGCCGAGATTTCGTGCGCCACCATAGCCTGCGCTTGCAAACTGCGGCGCGTCGATGCCATAGGTGAAGTTCAAGGCAAGGTCAGGGAGCAAAGCAGCCTGCGCACTTAACGTCGTTGCCCGGCTTGCTTCCAGCGATGCCAATGCCGTGCGGAGCTCCGGATTATTCGCCCTCGCGGCTGCGTCCACACCGGCTCGCTCCGGCAAGGGCGCTGGGACACCAACAGGCACCAACGTGTATTTGGTTGCGGGATCAGGATTCAACAGAACGCCCAACTCAAGCTGCGCCTTGCTGGCCGCCAGCGTTGCATCGGCCAGTTCGCGTTCACGCTGTCCTTGTTGAATCTGCGCTTTGATGACGTCCGCATGCGCTGCTTCCCGGCCAGCTTCGCGCTCCTGCGTGATCGTCACGAAATGGTTTGCTTCGTCCAACGCTCGTTGCGCTATTGCGGCCTTCTGCGTGCCTGCATGTACGCCGTAGTACAGGCTGATCACGGTTGCGATCAGACCACGACGTGCGACCTCAAGTTGTGCCGCCGCCAGCGCCGCATTGGCATCGGCAAGCCGCACGGCGCTCACCTGTGCAAGCCCCACGGTCTCGTTCACCACACCCTGGCTGTAGTACTCATGCACAGAGTTGTTGGCGATGAACACGGGGAGCGATTGCTGCACGCCGCCTTCGGTGACGTATTGCCCACCCGCGGTGCCCAGCGTCGTGGCCGTGTGGTTGGATTCCGTGAAGAGGTATTGGTTGTGAAACGTCGCCGAAGGTAGCAGGCCCGCTCGCGCGTCCTTGCGCTCCAACGCGGAGGCACGGCTCTCCGCAGCAGCCGCTGCAAAGGCAGGCTCGTTTGCCTCGGCTCGCCGAAGGACGTCCTCAAGGCTGAGAGGCGCTGTAGCGGCTGTTTGTGCGCCCGACGACGAGAGGGCCAGAATGGCCAATCCCAACGCCAACGCCGCCGATTTCGCCCCAGAACGCATTAGCTATGAGCGTAGGGACATTTGCTTAAACGACACTGAAGAACCAAGTGCACCCATAACGCCGAATTGATAGCTGTGCGCGGACGTAGCGGGCTCAGCCGGCAAGGAGTAGCCGCATGGCGCGCCTACTCCTCCGACTGCGGCTGTCAGGCGCCTTCGCCGGCCAGCTTCAAGAACTCATCGCGAACATCCACAAGGCGAGGCAGGCCGAGATCCTGTAGGCGCGCGTTGACCGGCACCGCTGCAGGCGAGGTCAGATCATCCTTGTACATCTGCACGATCTTTTCGGCAGAGTCATAGCCATGGAACCGGCCCATCTCCGCCTGTGTGCGTTGCTTCAGGTCTTCAAGGTCTTCCCGCTGCTTGGTTCCGAGGTCGCGCTCGCTGGCGTGCAGGATGCGATGGAAGATGTGTTTGTCGAGGAAGTCGAGCAACTCCTGTTTGTTGGCCATCCGTAGATCTCCTTGGGCGGTGGGTGCGCTTCTCCGCCGCTGTGGGCTTGGATGCATCGTCACGCCCGTAAAGCTTGCGGCTCAGCAGGTAGATGCCCGTCGCAATGCGCCGGTAGTCGCATACCTGGCGAGCACACTACAGCCTCCCCCGAGCCTCAGGTGGCAAGCCTCACCACACCTCCGAGGTTCGCTTGAGCCGCCGAGGAAGATGCTTCGCAGCAGCAGGGCGTGTTAAGTCACTGAGGCCAGAGGGTATCCCGGCAATCACCTATGCGATATGGGATAGCTAACACCCAAGTTGTACGAAAAGGCATAGAATAGGCGGATTGGATGCCGCCACGGCGCCCTTGTAGAGCCTCAGCCGTGGCGTGAATCTGGATACAGCCAACAAGGCAGCCGATGGGTGGCTGCCGGAGACTGGAGTGACCATGGGTAATCAGCGTCGAATCTCGACGGTTAGTGGGTTTGTATTTGCGGCCGCATTTGGGTTGATGGGTTCCGCGGCAGTGGCTCAGCAGGCAGCAACGCTTGAGGGTCTGGTGATTGATCGCACGGGACCGAACATCGTTGTCCAGGGTAAGGACCACACCCGGACCACGGTCGTGCTTTCTGACACAACCAAGGCGACAGAAAAGGGTGGTCTGTTCGACTGGGGCCGCAAGAACCTCGCCATCACAGAACTGGTTCCTGGGCTTGACGTCAAGGTAGACGGAACCTATGACCAGGATCACAAACTGGTGGCTCGCAAGGTTGTGTTCACGCATGGCTCATTGAGAACGGCCCGCCAGATTGAGGCTGGAACGAACCCCGTACAGCAGGAAGTCGCCAAGGCGCAGGATGAACTGCGCAGCCAGCGGCGCGACCTGGATCAGAATACTTCCGACATCGCTTCAGCCAAGCAGGACATCTCCGCAAACAAGCAGGCGATCTCCCAGAACGCGCAGGACACCGCGGCCAACAAGAGCGCCATCGGGCAGACCAACGGCCGCATCGGTCAGTTGGATCAGTTCGACACCAAGGACAGCCTGGTCATCACGTTTGCGAATGGCCGTGCAACCGTTGCGCCAAAGTACAAGCAGCAGATTGCTGAGTTTGTGAAGGCAGCTGCCAGCACCCCGGGCGCCATGATCGAAGTGCAGGGCTACGCGTCGAAGGTAGGCTCGCAGGAACTGAACCAGCGTTTGAGCTCCCAGCGTGCCGAAGCCGTGATCGCGATGATCCAGCAGACCGGTGAAGTGCCGTTGACCAGCATCCTGGCGCCTGCCGCCATGGGTGTGACCAACCAGGTAGCGAGCAACCATAGCCGCAAGGGACAAGAGCAGAACCGGCGCGTGGTTGTGACCATCGTGGTGAACAAAGGCATCAGCGGTGGAGCAACTTCCGGGATGTAAGCTCCGAACAGAAGACGTAGTTCACGAGGTGCGAGGGCTTTATGCCCTCGCATTTTTGTTCTTTGTCGTATTTACGAGCCGGCTTAGATGAGAGCGTCACTGCGAGTGTAGAGATCCTTGTTCGAGGGGCTCTCACCGAGCGCAATCTTGCGCAGACGTACATCACTGCGCTAGATGAACGCTTTTTATTTCGATGATGACCGGGTCATTTGTTACCTCCAGCACGGCTGAAGGGCCAAGGGGATTGCATTGCCGAGAATCGATTTTAGGAAGCGCAGCACAAGGGAGCGCTACGAGATATTTGCCCGCCTTGCTGCTTCGGAAGCATTCAGCCTTAACGATCAGAGTGTCGGGCAGACCAGCGTCGATCGTCTAAATACAAGCTCGGCATCACTGCCCTATGTCGAAGGGCATATCCATGGAGAGTTGCATTTCGCTCGTGATTCGAGGCATTGATCATCTCTAACGCCGAAGTGACTTCAGCGCCGAACAGCGTTACCCAGCACGTTCTACTAGGCCTTAAGCGCAATCTGCCAGAACGTGCTCGAACTGCTCTGCGCGATGAGCCGACGTGTGTTGGCTGAGAATACGTTCGCGAGCGCGTTGGCCCATGGTCAGTCGGTCAGTGTCGGAGGTTTGGCGGAGAACCTCTGCCACCTCGGCCGCATTCGCAGGCAGCAGAATCTCCGTTCCGGGTGTAAGGAAGTCTTCGAGCCCGGGCCACGGGTCAGAGAGGATCGCCGCACCACAAGCAGAGGCTTCAAAGAGACGCACGCTGGGCGAGTAGCCGGCGGCCACCATGTCGTCGCGCGTGAGATTCAGCGTGAAGTGTGAGCTGGAGTAGAACGCCGGATGCTGTGGCGGAGAAAGATGAATGATGCGCTCGACGTTGGACGCCCATGGCTCGCTGTCAGGGTATTGCGGGCCGGCCACGATGAAACGTTCTTGCGGCAGCTGTTTCGCGCTTTCGTTAAGCAGTGCAAGGAGCTTGGGCTGGCGGTCGGGAGCATAGGTGCCGAGATAGCTTAACGCACAGCGAAAATCCGCGTTCACCGGCGTTGGATGATACAGGTCAGGGTCTACGGAGCAGTAAAAAGCAACGGCGCGTGGTGAGCCAAAGCGGCTTTCGAGTTCCCGCAGCGCAGGACCACCCGTGAAGCTGAGGTACGCGTTGTAGTGAGGGATAAGGTCGGCGCGGAGGTAGTCTGTGTGTCCATGCGCGCGGAGCGCCGCAAGCGTGATGGGCGTGTCGATGTCATAAAAGAGCAGCGGCGCGTGGGCCTGGCCCAGCAGAGCTTCGGTGGCCGCAATAGCATCAGGGAAATAGGAACCAACCACAACGGCGTCGGCGCCCTCCGCTTCCGCGAGAAGGCTACCTTGCTCCTTATGCCAGTCCTCGTAAAGGCGCACCGTGCAATACGTGGGCTTAGGCAGATCGCGGTTGGAGCGGTACCACTCGACGTCTTTCTCGACGAAAGTGATGGTATGGCCGCGCCGCGCGAGGGCTTTGCACAGGGAACGATACGTGGTGGCGTGACCGTTGCCCCAGCTTGAGGTGATCGTCAGACCGTAGATGACGATTCTCATGCGTTGCGGCCTAAGCGTTGTGTGGTGTGCGTTGCCCTGGCGTCAGAGGTCATGCGAGCACCTCGGGTGCATCGACGAGTTCGCCGTGTGCGTTGCGCCGCCAATTCGGCAGATGGCGCCAGTCGGCCATGATGGCGAGTGACTGCGTTTGAGCGCCGAGCAGGCCCTGACGACGGGCGTGGCACTCGCGAAAGGCATAGTCGGCTTGCGCAGCACGTTGCGCATAGGTGTGGTCGGCAAGACCACGCGCATGGAACGCTGCGCCAATCTGTCTGCGCTGGGCGAGGTTATAACGCGTGAGCGCAGCGACGACGTCTTCGGCATTTTTGACGACGAGGATCTCGGTATTCGGCTCGAAGCAGTCGCTGATGCCGGGCCAGTCATCGCAGAGCAAGCACGTGCCCGCGCCGGCGACTTCAAAGACGCGTGTGGGTGGCGAGAAGCCGAACTCTGCCATGCTGGCGCGGTTGATGTTGAGCACCATGCTGGCGGAACAGTTCACACGGTTGTGATCGGCGGTGGGCACGTGGCCCAGCCAGCGGACATTCGGTGGCAATTGCTTATCACCCCAGCCTTCGCCGCCGAGGATGAAGCGCGCGTGCGGGGCAAGCGTGGCCGCGCGCAGGAACAACTCTTCCACACGGGCTTCGCGGTCCGGCAGCCGGTTGCCGAGAAACACCACATCACACGCAAGCTCGGGGTCCGGCTCGACGGGGAAGTGCGTTTCCGGGTCAAGCCCGTTGTACATGCTGTAGTAGGCCTGGGCGCCAAACTCGCGGAAGCCGTCGCGCGCCAGCGGACCACCGCCATAGGTGAGGATCGCGTCGTAGAGTCGCGTTGCGTGGGCCAGCGCGTCATCAGGCGTGGCGCGCATGCGATGAATGGTCGCTGGGGCGTCGACGTCCCAGATGAACGTCATGGCGGTCGTGGAGCACTCACGCGGCACACGGGCCTCGAGCTCGCTGTCGTCACAGCCGATCCCGCTGTGCTTCACAACGATGTCGTAGGTTGCGGCTTGCTGCAGCAAGCGGTCGAGGTCCTTGCCGCCATCCTTTTCGCGTGGCTGGTAGACCAGAGACGTAACGTAGTTGAAGTCGTCGTTGTCGCGATGTCCCTGGCGACCGTAGGCGTCAGGCTCGGCGAACGTGATGTCATAGCCGAGTCGCGCGAGGTACTTGTAGCAGCCGCGGTAGTAGGTCGCTGCACCGTTCCAATACGAGCTGACGATGCTGGACCCGAAGGCAAAGATCCTCATAGCGCAAGGTCCTCCCGCAAGGTTGTGATCACTTGTTCCGCGCGGTGGCGGCACGTGTGCCGGGCGAGCACTGTTTCAAGGCCACGCTGTGCCTGTTCCTCCGCGAGCTTCGGGCGATCAAGCAGGTCCTGCATCGCCTCGCGCATCTCGTCACCGTTTCGGACAAAGACGAAGTCGCCTTCGCGAAAGAGATGTTCGGTGTCCTTCCACGGAGCGGAGACCAACGGAATACCGCAGGCGAGTGCTTCAAAGACGCGAATGGTTGGAACTCCTGTGAGCGCACCGTTGTACTGTTGCCGCGGAATATGCACGGTTACCGTGAGGCAGCGTACTCGTGTGGCGCTTCAAGGTTTGGCAGGTAGCCGCCATAACGCACACCCGCATTTGCAAGGGCGGCAAGGCCCTTCGGCGGGTAGCGCACGCCGTAGATGACGGCGCGCCGCGGTGCGAGCTGTGAGGCAGGCGCCAGAAGAAAATCGCGGATTTCAGCCGAGCGTTCGTCGTCGCCCCAATTGCCAATCCAGACGATGTCTTGCTCCTGCTCGGTGCCCGGCAGCGGGCGGAAAAGGCGCGTGTCGGCTGCTTCATGCAACGTCCACACGTTCTGCATCGCAAAGATGCGCTGATAGATGTGCGTCAGCGAATCGCCAAAGGTGAAGACGCCGTCAAAGCGCGTCACGCCGAGTTGACGAATGGCTTCCGGCGAGGAAGAAGCGCGATGATGCGTGTCGTGAAACACGAGCTTGAATCCAACCTGCTTGCGCAGGCTTAGCAGCATTGCCGCAAGCGCGGGCGGGTTCCACTCATGCAGAAAGACAACATCGGCGCCGTCCAGGGCCTTGTGCCAAAAGGCGTGATCGCCCGCGTCTTCTTTCGCATACAGTTTGATCGAGAGGTCCGGGTACAGCGCGGCGAACTGCCCGAGCGAAGCTGCACCTTCCGCTTCTGCACGCAGGTTGTCGATCGACCATTCATGCTCGGGCTCCCAACAGGTGACCTCATGGCCGAGCAGGCGCAGGTTATCCAGCAGGCCACGGAGGAAGTGGGCGTTGCCGTTGTTCCAGTCCGAGCGCAGCGTGTGTGCAAAGTAAGCAATGCGGAGATTACGCGACATGCTGCGTCCCTTGTCGTTGCCCGAGAATGGTTTGGAAAAGGTGCAGGTAGCTGTCGGCCATCCGTTCAGGTGTGAAGTGCTGGGCGCGTTGTTGCGAGCGCTCTTGAACCGCGTTGAGAAGAATGGGATCGTTCGCCAGCTTGTTCAACGTGAGGCTGAGCGATGCGCCGTCCGTGAAGTAAACGACGTTGTCGGCCCACACCTCGCGCAGGGACGGAAGGTCGCGAGCGACGATGGCACAGCCGCACAGGGCAGCTTCGAGCGGAGCCAGACCGAAGGGCTCATAGTGTGATGTGCACAGATAAATTGCGCTTTGGCGAAAGTGTTGGTGCAGGTCAGCGCGACGAAGCGGGCCGAGGTTGGTGAGGTGTTCAGGCCACGCTTCGGTGGGGTACTCGGGACGGAGGGTGTTGTCCCCGGCAATGAGCAGCGGCATGGGACTCTGCAGATCGCGCAGTGTGTCGAAACCCTTCGCTTCGTCCCAGAGGCGGCCGGCGGTGATGGCCTGGAGTTTGCGCTCGCCAGTTGTTGCAGGTGGGGCTTCCACGCTGACGCCATTCGGAATGACAAAGAAGTTGCGCGGCATAAAGAAGCTTGTGGTGAGGGCTTTTCCCATCCAGGCCGTGGGGGTGATCACGGCCGCGGCATCCAGCAAGCCTGTCTGCACCATCGAGGTGTAGCGATTCAGCCACGGGTTCGGCTCAAGGGCACTTGGCTTGCACGCACGGGCCCAGCTCAGCACATCGCTGTGCGCCACTACGACGCGCGGGATGGATGTGTTCAGGTGGCCGTAGCAGAATTGATTGCTGACGATGAGGTCAGGCTTGGCTGCGCTCTGGACGACATCGATCAGCAGGGCGGCGCCCTCTGCCTGCACACTTGCGTTTTCCTGCATCCACTCCAGCGCTATGGCACTGTTGGTGAAGCCGAAAAGGTCAGCGTAGCGGGCGCGCAGTGACTCCTGGGTTGCCGCTTGTTCAGCGGAGGGTTTGCGCCCGAAGCTGACCAGATGGACGGCGTGCCCGCGTTGCAGAAGTTGCTCAGTGAGTTCGCTTGTGAAGGTCCAAACGCCGCCGACGGTGTCGGTGGTCATCAGGATGCGCATGCGAGCTCTCCCTGCTCGAGTTCCGCCGCTTCCAGCTGCGCCAGCGAGAGTGGCTGCGCGGCCTGGATGTCTGAGAAGCCCTTGTCTGCAAAGATGTTGAGATAGAACGCGTGGGCGCGCTCCCAGGCGGTCTCGTCCGGCTGCTGGCCGAAGGTCTGCACGTAGTTCGGGCTGCCCGGGAAGGGGAACATGGGCACCGGTTCAGACACCCACACGCCGGCGGCCTTCATGCGTGTCTGCCACGCGGAGACGAGGTTTGGGTCGTCGTACTGTGTCTTGATCAAGTTGGCCTGCACCCACGGAATGCGCTGCTTGGCATAGATCAGCAATTCGCTGATGCGATCCGTGGTCAAGCGGCAGTTCTTGTTCATCTCGTCCCGGCCTTCTTCGGTAATGGACTCGACGCCGCATTCAAAGCTCACTGTGTGGGCGCGGCCGAGGAGATCCATGCCCTCTTCGTCCCAGAGGTCAATGCGCGATTGAAAGCCGATCGACACGGGGCGCCTGGCGATCTCTTCCAGAAGGCCCTTGACCTGCTTGCCGACGCCGAAGATCTCGTCGATGAAGTAGATGTAGTCCACGCCGCGCGCAATGAGTTGATCGATCTCGGCAAGGACGTTGCTGAGTTCGCGCTCGCGATACTTGTTGCGGAATAGCGTTTTGTTGCAGAACGAGCAGGACCAGGGACAGCCGCGCGCAAACTCAACCTCGGCACCAAGGCGCAGGTGATCCGCCCCGTTGCCAGGGAAGATGTGGTGTTTGTGCGCGTGCAGCTCAACAGGGAAGTCGCTGTAGTCCAACGGCCCCAGCGCGCGCATGTCGGTCACGCCCAGGCCGGGGCTGGTGTGCACGGCGCCGCCGGCGTCGCGCCAAACGCAGCCCGCGATCATCTCGTACGGCATGCTGGCAAGCTGCGGCAACGTCTGATCGGGCTCACCACGCAGCACGATGTCCGCGCCCGTCTTTTCCAGCGTGGCCAGCGGCGTTGCGGAGCCGTGCGGGCCGATCACCACAACCTTGCTGCGACGGTTCAGTTGAGCGATCCATTGCTTGGGGATGCGCAACTCCGGCTGCGGACAGCGCCAAAAGAGATACGACGGCGCGGATGGGATGACCAGGAAGTCTTCCCCAAACGCATCCAGCTTGCTCCGTACCTGCTCGGGACTCAAGTCTGCGATGAGAGCGTCGACAAGCAGCACCTCGTGCCCTGCCGCGCGAAGAAACTCACGTGCAGACAGCAGCTCCAACGGGAAGTGTGGGTCAGGACAGCCGAAGTAGGTTGAGCCTTCGAAGCTCCAGCGCGGGTTCACGAGGGCAAATTTCAAGCGACCTCCTCGGCAACAAGCTCCAGCGTGGGTGCGGGGGCGGCGGGTTGCTGCAGGCTTCGGATGGCATCGCTCTGCTCTGTCCAGAAGGCGCGGATGTCGACGAGGATCTGATCCAACGAACGCGTCGCGCGCCAACCGGTGTCGCGTTCCATCTTGGCTGTGTTGGAGACGTAAAGGGGCTGATCGCCGGGGCGAACATCCTTGTATTGCAGGTTCAGCGGATGACCGGTCTTTTCTTCGATCCCACGCAGAAGCTCGAGCACAGACGTGGTGCGCGCGGGGCCACCGCCGAGGTTGTAGATCTGGCCGCGTGCCGTGCGGCGATGCTCGCGTGCAGCAAACATCGCGTCCACAAGATCGTGAACATGGAGGATGTCGCGCACCTGCCGGCCGTCGCCGTACACCGTGATGGGCTTGCCGGCGAGCGCGCAGTACAGGAAGTGAGCCACCCAGCCCTGATCCTCGTTGCCGAACTGCCGCGGACCCGCGATGCAGCTCATGCGAAACACAACGGTGGGCAGGTTGTAGATGCGCGCGTAGTCGCGAACATACTGGTCGGCCGTGCCCTTGCTGCAGCCATAGGGCGAGTGGAAGTCGAGCGGTTCGTGCTCGGTGACGCCCGCAAACTCAGGCGTATTGGCCACATAGCGCGACTTAGCGGCATGCACCGGCACGCCTTCCAGGGAGCCGTACACCTTGTTGGTCGAGGTGAACAGCACGAAGGGCTTGCGCGGCGAGCGGCGGGCTGCTTCGAGCACACGCAACGTGCCCTGGGCGTTGATCTCGAAGTCGGTTTCCGGCGCGTCGATGGAGGTGGTGACGGCGACCTGGGCGGCGAGGTGGTAGATCTCGGACACATCGCGTGCGGCCAGCGTGACGGCCTTGGCATCACGCACGTCGCCTTGCACGATCTCCAGGCGGTTCGCCGCACCGCGCAGGGAACGCAGCCACGCGAGGTTGTGCTCCACGCCACGGCGGGACAGGTTGTCGAAGACCCGCACGCGGGTGTTGGGCTCAGCGAGAAAGCGTTGGGCGAGATTGGTGCCGATGAACCCGGCACCGCCGGTGATGAGAATGGTCTGCGCCCCGCTGCTTCCGTTCTTCATCGACCCGATCCTTTCCGGTTCCGCTGTGTGGTCTGCACCGTCCCTGGTGCTCTCTACATTTTGCATCAGGCGGTCAGTCCGTAGGTGGTGAGTTCCTGCAGCATGGTCTCGGCCTTGTCGTCCGCTTCCTGGTCCATCAGCCATTGGGCCAGCTCGTGGAAGCCCTCTTCGTGCGTCACCTGCGGCTCGTAACCGAGCAGCGTGCGTGCCTTGGTGATGTCGGCGTAGCAGTGGCGGATGTCGCCGGCGCGATACTTGTGCGTGATCACCGGAGTCATGTCTTTGCCCAGCGCCTTGGCGAGGATCTCCGCGACCTGGCGGATGGAAATGGGCTTGCCGCAACCGATGTTGATGACTTCGCCGTTCGACTCGGGGCGCTCCATGGCGAGCATGTTGGCGCGCACGATGTCGTGCACGCTGACGAAATCGCGCATCTGTTCGCCGTCCTCAAAGACCAGCGGCGCGTTGCCGTTCAGCATGCGCGAGGCGAAGACCGCCGCCACGCCGGTGTACGGATTCGACAGTGCCTGGCGTGTGCCGTAGATGTTGAAGAAACGCAGCGCAGTGACAGGCAGATCGTAGTTGCGGCCGTAGATCAGGCAGAGCTGCTCCTGGTCGCGTTTCGAGAGCGCGTACACGGAGTTGATCTCCGAGGGCTTGGTCTCGTCGGTCGGAACGGGCTTCAGCACACCGCCGCAGGCTTCGCAGGGCAGGTCCCACTGCCCGGAGCGGAGCTGGGCCACGGAGCGCACCGGCGGCGCCGCTGCAAGGCCGCAGCTCGCGCAGACATAACGGCCTTCGCCATAGATCGACATGGAGCTTGCCACGATCAGCTTTTCCGGTGTCATCTTCGCGTCAAGCATCGCCTGCAACAGCTCTGCCGTGCCCTGCGAGTTCACGCTCATATAGCGCGCGATCTCGTACATGGACTGCCCGACGCCAACGGTTGCGGCGAAGTGGTAGACCACATCCACGCCGGTCAGGACTTCGCGCAAGCGGTTTGGGTCGCGCACGTCGCCGACCACCAGTTCGACGTCCTTGGAGAGGTAATCCGGGCGGCGGCCGTCGGTGTGTACCTGCGGATGCAGGTCGTCCAGAATGCGAACGCTGTGGCCAGCAGCAAGGAGGCCATCTGCGAGGTGGGAACCGACGAAGCCTGCGCCGCCGGTAATCAGAATCTGCTTGCTCATAGGCCTACGCCCGTCTCCTCGCGTTCAGGTTGAAGCTCTTCAGACTGTGTTGCCGATTTGCCCGGGGCATACCGCTCTACCGCCCACGCGGCGAAATCAGCGAAGTCCTTATTATCTTTTGGCGGGCTGGTGTGGTGATCCTCAAGTCCCATGTGCCCGGGGGTGAAGCACAGCGTCAGCGCCACGCGGAACGGCTCCAGTGCTGTCATCTGCTTGTCGAACCAGGCTTCCGCGTTGGGGCGGTAGCTGTCCGCCCAGCTCAGGCCGGTGCGGAGGTAGTCGACATTGTGTGACTGCATCCAGCGAACCGCGTCCTCCAGACGATGGTCTTCAAAGTGGAACCACTGACACAGGCCGGTGCTGCCATCCTGGGGGAAGTGGCGCTCGGCGAGCTTGGAGTGGCCATTCGCCTTGATCAAACCCAGGTAGTAATGGCGATAGTAGGCGGAGCCTTCCGCCTCTTTGTGGCGGGTCTCCGCGGGCCAGGTAGGTGGCAGGTCAAAGAGGGAATACCAGTGAATGCGCTCGGCGACACCGTGGAGCAGTTGCAGAGTGCGCTGCAGGCCAAAGTCCTGGACCTCCTCCGCGCCGAAGGAAGACACACCGACCTCGGTGACCCATACAGGTTTGCCGGTCACTTGCTGGGCCTCACGCACACGCTCGGGCCACTCGGTCAGCTGCCAATGGTTCCAGTCCAGCGGGAAACCATGGACGCCGACCGCGTCGACGTACGGCATCACGCCCTGGGAAGCCATGTTGCGCAAGAAGTCGATATCGCAGGAGGACACACCACCCAGCACGATCGGCATCTCCGGATTCACTGCGCGGATAGCCCGGGATGCCTGCTTGACCATGTCCGCGAAGCGTTCCCAGTTGGGATCGAGCTTGAAATTCCAGTGGGAAAGATTATTCGGCTCGTTCCAAAGCACAACTGCTTCGACCATTCGACCTTGTCCTCAACCTATACAGCCTGACGTGCTGGCTTGCTGGGTACTTTCTGGGGCGTCGCAAGACGGCGTACACAGGCGACAGAGCTTGGGTACAAACCTACGGTGCCTGGATAATACACATTAGGAACTGTAAGTAGAAGCTGAGGTTGCCTTTGTAGGTGAACAAAGGTTGCTTTCACGGTGGAAAAACAGCGACAAATGTCGTATTGCAGTCGAAAGACAACTCCCCTCCGCTGAATCGGCTCTAGGTGAAGGAAGCCGCTGGCTTCGGAGGACGTCACCGTGCCATCGTCACCGGTAGTTGTCGTTACGGGAGCATCCGCAGGTCTTGGCCGCGCGATTGCTCATCAGTTTGCCCGCAAGGGAGCCCGGGTCGCTCTGCTCGCTCGCAACCCAGAGGCACTGCAGGCGGCTGCCGATGAATGCGCCATTCTGGGCGGCAAGGGTCTGCCCATCCCCACCGATGTCAGTGACCCTGAAGCCGTGGAAGCAGCGGCAGCACGCGTGGAAGCAGAGCTCGGGCCCATCGACATCTGGGTCAACAATGCGATGGTCAGCGTATTCAGCCCAGCCAAGGAGATGACCGCGGCCGACTACCGGCGGGTCACCGATGTGCTGTACCTGGGATTTGTGCACGGCACGTTGTCGGCTATGCGCCGCATGCTGGGCAGAGATCGCGGGACCATTGTGCAGGTCGGGTCTGCCTTGGCGTACCGGTCCATTCCGCTGCAGTCGGCGTATTGCGCCTGCAAGCATGCCATCAATGGCTTCACTGATTCCATTCGCTGCGAACTGCATCACGACAAAAGCAATGTCCACATCACGGCTGTCCACATGCCAGCGATGAACACGTGGCAGTTCAACTGGGTCAAGAATCGTCTGCCCAACAACACACAGCCCGTCCCGCCAATCTTTGACCCGGAGCTCGCGGCAACGGTGGTGGTGGCCGCCGGGCTGGCGGAGAAGCCCCGCCGCGAGTACTGGGTGGGCATGCCGACCGTCGCGGCAATTGTCGGGCAGAAGTTTATCCCCGGCTTGCTGGACCGGTACCTGGGCCGGACGGGATACAAGTCGCAGCAGATTGCCGGCGATCCCAAGAATCCTGACGCGCCCGACAACCTGTACAACTACGTGCCGGGCCCCCATAGTGCGCGGGGCAAGTTCGACAATCGCATGAGCCGGTCAAGCCTGGAGATTACCCTCTCGTTGCACAGGGGCTGGGTAGCCCTGGGTGCAGCGGCGCTTGCCGGTGGAGCGCTCTTTGCCGCACGGAGGCAGAAGTGATGCGCGAAGCGGACCGTACCCTGGCCATCACTGGCTGCTGCGTTGCGCTGGCGACGCTGGTTCCCGTGGCTCTCTTTCAGGCTGAGGTCATCGATACGCTGCCGGATCCTCCGGGCGAAGTGTTTGACTCCGAGCGCATCACGCTCTCGTCGGCGGCCCATCCGCTGGGTATTCCGGACAGCTTCCTCGGCCTGGCCAGTTACGGAACGACCCTCGCGTTGTTGCTGCTTGCGAATCGCAGCAAGGTGGCGCGTCGGCTGCTTGGCGTGAAACTTGCCGGCGATGCCAGCCTGGCGACCTTTAACGTCGTGCGGCAAGTGGTCAGCTTCGGCAAGCTCTGCAGCTGGTGTACCGGAACAGCGCTGGCAACGGCGGCAGTCGTGTATGGCGGGCGTTCGGCCGTGGTCGCCACCACGAAAGAGATCAGCCGCTCCGTTTAGCCTACGTGCATGGGTCGATCGACGATGTTTGCCGGTGAGGCACGCTGATGCGCTCGACGCTCGCGAGCCTGATGGACGATTGGCTGCGCCTGGATAGGGAGGTCGCGATTGTCTATCATCGCGGCAACCGAGCCTTTCGCACAGGCTACGGTGAGCTCGCAACCTTGCAGCCGTTTCGCGGCAGAGCTTGACGGCGCGGCATTGCTGCCGGTGAACGCGTGCTGTTGTGGGGCGAGAACTCACCCGCATGGATCGCCGCGTTCGTTGGTGCATGTTGCGCGGAGTGGTAGCGATGCCGCTGGACGCGACCGGGTGCAGCCTGCTTTGCTGCGCGGGTTGCCGCTGAAGTGCAGCCTGCCCTTGTCGTGGGCGATGCAGCACTGCTGCTTTCGGGTTGAAGTTCTGGGCGTTCATCTGCGGTGGCGCCACGCTGCCGCAGGATCTCGAAAGCTTCTGGAACGGGCTCGGCTTTGCGCTGGTGCAGGGTTACGGCATTTGGAGCGTGCGAATCGAGAGTTGGGGCCTGACCAGCAGATGCGCCGCCTTTTTCGCTGGCCGGAGCCTCAGCTTCCGTACACGTCCACGGGCAAGTTGCTGCGGCGGCAGGTGGGGAACTGGGCCTGCGCGCAGGCGGGCGGGTCTTACCCGCTCTCGGCCGGCGATGAACAGGACGCACTGCTGCGACTGATTTCGCAGGTGCAGGTGAAGCTCCGCAGCACACCGCGCAGACGGCAGCCGTTTGACCGAAGATCTTCACCTCGACAGCCTGTGGAAGGTGCAACTGCAGTCTGCATTGGAGCAACAGTTCGGGGTGGAACTCGGGGATGAGCGTCCCCGTGCGCTTCCCGCCGCCGGAAGGCTCGCCCGAAGAGATCACGCAGCAACTGGAAGCCCTGTTGCGTGCGTTGGATCCGAGCTGACCCGGCCATTGGCTTTCGCTCAATCTTCGCTTACCCTTACCTCCGTGAGGGCCACAGGGTTGATCTCGGCGCGAGGGCTACGGGCAGATATCGGCGGGCGCAATCTGCAGCGCGCCGCCGCAGGCATGGCGCATGAGGTGACGTTCGGCCGGGTGCCGAGCGTGATCTACGCCGACACTGAGGGGAACGCGCATGGAAACTTTTTGCCTGCATCGTACCGCCGCATCCTGGCGAACGCGGCGTGGGCGGCGCGACTTGAAAAGACGTACACAGGCAGCGCGCAGTTGCCGCGAGCCCGGGACAGGCGCCGTGGGGAGCTCGAGTGCGCGGTGAGCAGTGATGCGCTGCTGATGAACGTGTTCTGTTACCCGGGTGTTTTGCGGCGGAGCAGTGTGTGTGGGCGCCTGGGCATCGCGCCTGGCCTGCAGCCAACGTTTGGCGTGCGAGCGCAGCTCGCCATGCGGGGCGAAGAGGTCGATCGCACCGAGTTCGACATGCAGCTTGGAGACGTGTGGGTGGAAGCCAAGCTGACCGAAGGCGGCTTTGGCCGAGCTACGCGCGAGCGTCTGCTGCGGTATGACGGCGTTGAGCAGTGGTTCGATCTGGATGAACTGCCGTGCGGGTCCGCGCACGTTTTTGGCTACCAGGTTGTGCGCGGCCTGCTGGCTGCGATGCAGCATGAGCGGCGCTACCTGGTGCTGCTGGACGAGAGACGGGCTGACCTGCAAGAGATCTGCTTCCGTGTGTTGCGTGCGGTGCGTGAAGCGGAGGCGAGAACTCGTTTCCGGCTGCTCAGCTGGCAGGAACTGGCGGGCGCGTTGCCGCCAAAACTGCAGGCTTTTCTGGATGAGAAGTATGGGATCAGCGCACGCTAGCGCTACTCAATCTCTACTCAACAAAGCGCGGCGCCAGGGAGTGTTTCTGCACGTCTCCCGCGGTGACATCGATATCGAAGGCCTGCATGAGGTCTGCGATGCGCTGGTCGTTGAAGCCGCGCTCGCGCAGCAGGCGGATCTCTTCGCCCAACATGGAAAGCACCTGTGCACTGCTGAAGCGCTCTTCGTCAGCGCCGGCGGCCTGTCGTAGCTCTCGGGCGGCAACGGCGACCTGCTCTCCGGTGTAGGTGTTTGCGTCGGGCATCGATCGTATTCCTTACCTTGGGTATTTTCCCGTCTGATGCGGATCTGATGCGACGTGGCTTGCGCGTTAGCTGATCGAAGTGGGATTTTCCTTCTAAACCGCTGTTTCGCTCGCCGCCGCGGCGGGCGTGGCCCATGTCGCTTCCTCAGGACTGGACGCGTCGTTCTTCGCGAAGTCCTTCAACCGGTTCTCCACAATGAGCGTCAGCGCGACAGCGACATAGGGACAAAGCTCGCCGTAGATGCGCGTTTCCACGATGACCCCGGCATAGAACATCACCGCGAACCAGCACGGGACGATCCATAGGTAATTGCGGAAGCGCAGCGGCTTGATGTACGCCCGGAAGAGCAGGACCACCGGCAACATGAATCCGCATGTGTTCAGCAGTGCGGGCCAAAGACGTGGCTTCAATTCGCCGATGTTGTCGCGAAGGCGAACGTAGTCTTCGGAGCGATCGTTGCCGGCATAGTGATGGGCCAGCCACAGCTTGATGCCCAGCCATACGACGCAGAGCAGAGCCGCTTTCAACCAGGGCACCTGGCGCAAAGCGAAGCGATCCTGCCATCGTCCTGTGGGCCTAGGAATCGCGGTGCTGGCGCCGTCCAAAATGAAGATGCCGATGAGAAATAACGTGGTCTCGCGGTTGAAGGTGCCGATGGCAATGACGGCCAGCAAAGGGAGAAACTGGCGTTTGACGATGAAGAAGAGACCGGCAGCGAAGAAGGCTACCGACAGCATGTCGTATGGGTAAGAGAAGTTCGCCTCGACATGGATCGAGTACGTCCAGATCAGCGTAAACAGCAGCACCGGGTAAACGAGGTACTGCAAAGGCCGTGTGCGGCTGAGCGCGTGATAGGTCGCCTGTGTGAACAGGCCTGCAATCACAAGCGCCACCAGGCTGATGAGGTAGAGCGGTGCGCGTTCTGCCGTGAACGCTCCCTTGGTGTGCATGCCGGTGCTGTGCAGGATGCGCAGAGCGTACATGCCCCGGATCAGGATCGCCGGCAGCACACGATACTGAAAGGGAAGCCGCTCGGAACCGGCGAGATAGGCGTTGAGATTGAGGTAAAAGGTCGCCGAGACTGCGTAAAAGCGAATGAACTGCAGCGTTGCGCAGGCGTACAGGATTACCATCGCAACCGCGACGCCGAGATCCCGGTTACGGTTCGGCGCTGACTGTGATGTCTGCAGTGGCGCCCTCATTGGGAATCAAGCTCCTCGTGCAGGGGCGCGTTGTCGTTCCGCTGTTCGCAGGCAGTTGATCGTGAATGCATGCCTAGGCAGTGCTTTCGCGAAACGCGCAGGCAAGCTCCGGTTCCACCAGGGGATGGCGTTGCGCCAAAGCGTCGACCATGGTGGCGGCACGTTCTTCCCAGGTCGCTTTCTGGCTGGCGAACCAGCGCTGTGGAGCCAAACCGTCGTCAAAGCCTACAGACTCAAGCTGCGAGATGGCGGCTGCGGCTTCCTCGCCAGTGTCCACGAGTTGCAGCAGGGGCGTCTTGTGCAGCAGTTCCTCAAAGCCGCGCGTGGCCAGAATGGGACGACCTGCGGCCAGGTGCTCATAGAACCGTGTACTGCTGCCGGAGTAGGTGGGTTCGACCAGACGGTACGGGAGAACAGCGACGTCAAAGCATCGCGCGTAATGCACCAACTCGCCGTAAGGTTTGCGGCCCACAGGGCGCACCTGGGGCAGGGCGAGGAAGCGCTGCCGGGCTTCACGTTGTTCTGGCTCGGCGATCTCCATATCCGTAGGGCCAACCATCGCCCAGCCCAGGTGGGGTTTTGCGGCTGCCAGCTCCTCCAGAAAAAGCCAATCCATGTTGCTGGCCAGGTTGCCGATCACACCAGCGATCGGGCGTGGCAGGTCGGCTAGATCGTCCGGCAGTGCCTCGGGGCCACGCGACGGAGAGGGAAGCAAATTGCAGGCGCGGGTGGCATTGGGAAGAAGAACGATCCTGGCGGGATCGCAGTCCGCATTGGTCTGCAGGTAGGAGGAAATCCGCTCAGAGTTCGGGCACACCAGCGTTGCGGCCTGGCACATGCGCCGGTCAAGCCCCGCAACCTGCGAGAAGCTCGCGTAACCGTATCGTGCAATCAGGTCTGTAAGCCAGTACACGACCGGACCGGGCCAAAGCTCTGCGACCGAGGCGAAAAATGGAGACGTGCACACCAGGGTAGAAGCCTCGGGTGCGGAGGAAAGTGAAAGCAGATGGCGGCATACATTGCTGCCGGTCCGGGCGAAGGCAGAAAGCGGCCAACGGGCGAAACCGCGAAGCAACGGCACCTTGCGGACGGTGAGACGCTCGTCCGAGGAAGGCGATGGTTGCGTGGATGGCGTGCGGAGTTGTGGCCAGGTGACCCTTTCCGGCTCCCATGCGGTAAGCTCGACGCGCTCGGCAAGAGCTGCGCCGAACTCGCGATCCAGGGGGCCTGAAATTTGTAGTAAATGCCACATCCGGGCAGATCTCCGTTCGGTACTCACGTCACATGGTGACGATGCAGCGGTTGCCGATCAGGGCAACTGTGCAGCCCTTCTCCAGTATTTGTTTGTCTCAAGCGGGAGTTGCGTGCTGCGATGTAAGCTTGAGGCCGTTCAGAGCCCTGCGCCGACCGGCGATCCCCTTCGGACAAGCATCAGATTCGGGGTTCGCGGCCAGCCGCGTCTCAGTGACGAGCAACGCACACACCTGCACTCCGAAACGTGAGACGCGATCCTGGTTGTGGAAAGATGCACGCCTTTCCTCGCAAGCCGCCCAGTAAGGGCTACAGGTCTTGAAATAGCTCGGACAGTGAGATTTGCAAGCCGAGGGCAATTACCTCAAGCATCGGCAGGGAAATGGCTTTTCGGCCGCATTCAATTTCGCTGATGAAGCTGCGATCGATCCCGAATTTGCGCGCCATATCCGCCTGCGTCAACGAGCGGCTGTGCCGCATTTCGCGGAGTCTGCGGCCGAATCGACTGCTGACATCGTTAGCGAGTACTGGGGGAGCCGACGCCGTAACGGACTGCACGGCTTTGCGTTGCAGCACCGAGGCCGGCCGCGTACCTGGCAATTTCGTGGGGCGCTGGGCCCAGTAGGTGTGCTCGAGGGCTGACGTTCTACCCCCCGTTGACGGAAGCGTGCCAAGGGATGGAGACATAGTGCAGCTACTCCTGACGTGCATACGTGCGTTTCTTCGTGCCAAGCTGAACAGCGGTGCCAGCCTCGGTTCGTTCGCGCGTGGCGGCAGGAATAGGGTGCTTATCCGTACCTGTCGCCATTCTACCAAGGGCATGTAAGCGTTGGCCTAAATTCGTACACGGGCCGCTCTGTGCTCGGGGTGCTCCTTGCGTTCCAGCGTGCGCCTCTGCATGGTGACGGTTCATCGACAATTCTTTCGCCTTGTCGCCTTCACGACGCTCGCCCGTCGGTGTTCGACTGCTTGCAATTCCAGTCACCGCCCTGTAAGAAGGGCTTGAACAGCGAATTCATCTTTCACTCCAGCGCCGCCCAGCTGCGCGCAGGTGTGCGTTTGTTTCACGGATCAATCGAACGAAAGGGTAGGCATGGACGGTATTTTGGCGAGCAGGGTTTCACGTTGGTTTTGGACCGGGTGTCAGCTTGTGTGCGCCAGCCTGGCACTGGCCATGGGGACGATGCCCGGCCCCTTGCTGGCCCAGACCGGAACGGGGAACCAGTATGTGCGCGACACAAAGCAGTCGGTCGATGAGGCGTACACGGCGCACATCCGGCAGTACACCACTGGACCGAACTTCTCTTCGCCGCTTGTCGACTACCTGCCGGCCTCGAAGACTGTGCCCACACCCGCAAAGGTGCTCGGAGATGTTTCCGGCGCACCCAACATGCTGCCGTACGCGGAGGATGTGTACAAGTACTTTCGCCTGCTGGCCGCAAGCTCGCCCCGCGTGCAGGTGTTTACCATCGGGCACACCGAAGAGGGTCGCGAGATGATCGCGGCTGCCATCGCTGATGAAGACGTGTTGAAGCACGCCAAGCAGAACAGCGCACAGCTTGCCCAACTCGCTGACCCGCGCACCATCGGCATGAACGATGCCACGGCGGCCAAGCTGATCGACACATCCGTTCCCGTGTACTACATCACGGGAACCATTCACTCGCCCGAGACGGGAGCGCCGACCGCGTTGATGGAGCTGGCCTACAGGCTGGCTGTGGATGACTCGCCCTACATCCGCCACATTCGTTCCCACATGATCACGCTGATCACGCCCGTGGTGGAGGTTGATGGGCGTGACCGCATGGTGGACATTTACAAGTGGCACCGGGCTCACCCCGATCAGCAATGGCCGCGGCTGGTGTACTGGGGTCATTACGTGGCGCATGACAATAATCGCGATGCCATGGGCATGACGCTGGACCTGACACGCAATGTGCTGAACACGTTTCTGGACTGGCACGCCCAGGTACTACATGACCTGCATGAGTCCGTAGCCTTTTTGTACGACAACACTGTGGGTGACGGACCCTACAACGCGTGGATCGACCCGGTGCTGGCAGATGAGTGGGCGGAGCTGGGATGGAACAACGTGGCGCAGGTGCAGAGCTTCGGCATGCCCGGCGTGTTCACGCATGGCGATTTCGATACGTGGTCTCCGGGTTACCTGATGTTCCTGGGGGCCATGCACAACGGCATCTCGCGACTGTACGAGACCTATGGCAACGGAGGCGCGGACACGGAGAAGCGCATCCTGACCCCTGAAGAGTATTCCCGTACCTGGTACCGGCAGAACCCGCCGTTGCCGGTGGTGACCTGGTCGCAGCGTGACAACAACAACTACGAAGAGACGGCACTGTTGACGACGTTGTCGTACTTCTCCAATCACACGCATCACTTCCTGGAGAACTACTACGCCAAGAGCAAGCGGAGCATTCACAAGGCCACCACGGAAGGTCCAGCGGCCTATGTGCTGCCTGCCAATGAGGCGGAGTCAAACCGCCAGCTGCAGCTGCTGGAAGTGCTGCGGCGTCAACACGTGGAAGTGCAACAGCTAAGCGCGGCAACGACGGTGACGCAGCCGGCAAAGAAGGGTGAAGACAAGCCTTCGCAGGAAACGTTTGCTGCAGGAAGCTATGTTGTGCGCATGGACCAGCCTTACTCTCGCGCAGCCGATGCTTTGCTGGACAAGCAATTCTGGGCGCCTGACGATCCGCAAAAGCATCCGTACGATGACACGGGGTGGTCCTTTCCCGCGCTGTTCAATCTTCACGTTTCGCGGGTCACGGACGTTGCGATCCTGAAGGTGCCGATGGCTGCAGTTGGCGATTCCGGTGCATCGTTCGCGGCGCTGCAGGGCACCGGCTCCATGACTGCGATCGCCAACACGGGGCAGAGCTCCTTGCTGGGTCTTGTGTACAAGGTCGGTGAACGCCATGTGTCCATCGCAGAAAAGCCGTTCGATGCAGAAGGGCAGCACTTTGCGGCGGGTTCGCTGTTGTTGAGTGGTCTCGACGAGGGCACGCTCGCGTCAGCGATGACGCAGTTCAAGCTGCACGGTGTACGCCTTGCGACGCTTCCCCCAGTGGCCACTCATCCGGCACATGCACCACGTGTTGCATTTATGCATACGTGGCAGGCAACACAGACCGAGGGTTGGTGGCGCTATGCCTTCGACCAGGCCGGTGTGCCCTATGTCTACATGAGCACGCAGACTGCGGCACATGAAGAAGATCTTCGGTCAAAGTATGACGTCATCATCTTTGCGCCGGTAGGACGAGCGACAACCCAGCAGATCATCGATGGTACGCCGGAGTATGGCAACGCGATGCCATGGCAGACCACGGCGCTGACCCCCAATCTCGGCAAGCTGGACCAGACCGCGGACGTGCGCCAGGGCCTGGGCTATGCAGGGCTGGAGCACCTGAAGGCGTTCGTCAGCAAGGGTGGTCTGCTGATTACCTGCGAAGATACAGCGCAGTTCGCCATCGACACAGGGCTTGCACCGGGCGTCAACGTTGCGCCTCATGCTGACACGCGAGTTGTTGGTTCGGTGCTGAACACGGCGTGGGTGTCTACAGAAAACCCGGTCGCCTGGGGCTACACCGGCGCGCTGCCTGTGATGAGTGCGGAGGGCATGGCATTCACCCTCAGCAACACCGTAGGTCGCAGTGGCGGGCGCATGCTGATGGATCCGTACCAGGCCCGGCCTACAGGGCGAGGCAGCGTGGGTGATCCCGATGTGCCGCAGGGCCGCGTGAACGTGGACCCTGAGCCTCTGCCGACGCCGAAGCCGTGGGAAGCGCGTCCGTTGAATGAAGAGCAAACGCGTAACAACCCGAACGTCATTCCCCCGCAGCTTCGGCCGGAGGTAATCCTGCGCTTTTCTGCGGCCAAGGATCTGTTGATCTCCGGGCTGTTGGACAATGGCGCCGCGATTGCCGAGCACGCCATTGTGGTGGATGCGCATGTCGGCGAGGGCAATGTGCTGCTGTTCGCCAACAACCCCGTATACCGCGGAGAAACGGTGGGCAGCTATCCGCTGGTGTTCAATGCAATGATGAACTTCGACCATCTTGGCAGAACAGCCAAGGACGCCAAGCAAAACACGGCGCCGAAGTCCGGCGACTGAAAAGACTGCATGCAATCCCCGATGACCACCCAAGCAAATTCAGGAGTTTCCTTGCGCTCAAGCTTTTTTCGCCTTTCACTCGCGGCATGCGCTGCGGTCACAATCGCAGCAACGCCTTTTTCCGCTTCGCTGGCTCAGGCTGTCGGGGCAACCGCGCCTGCCAGGCACGGCATGACGTTGGATGACCTTGCGAAGTATGTGCGGGTCGAGTCTCCGGAGGTGTCGCCTGACGGGCAGTGGGTCGCGTATACCGTGTCTCACGTGGACGTCGGTGAGGACAAGAACATCACCGACCTGTGGATGGTCAG
Organism: Granulicella sp.; assembly: GCA_965198515.1. GTDB lineage: Bacteria > Acidobacteriota > Terriglobia > Terriglobales > Acidobacteriaceae > Granulicella. Next base: position 829,541 of record CBDAPO010000005.1, read on the forward strand.
TTGGGATGGCAAGTCCGACCTGCAACTCACGCACGGCAAAGAGAGCGTAGGTCATCCTCGATGGAGCCCTGATGGACGCTGGCTTGCGTTCAGCTCCGGGCGCGAAGGGGAAACGAAGGGCAACCAGGTTTGGCTGTTGGACCGGCGCGGTGGAGAGGCCGTGCAGTTGACGAACGTGAAGGACGACCTCAACGACTTCAGCTGGTCACCGGACAGCAAGCAGCTCCTCCTGACCATTCAGGCCAGGGAAGAGCCGGAGCCGGAGAAGGGTGCCAAGCCTAAGCCACCCAAGCCGATCGTGATTGATCGCTACCACTTCAAACAGGACATCGCCGGGTATCTCTCCGACAAGCTGCCTCACCTGTTCCTGTTCGATGTCGGCACCAAAAAGCTGATCAAGCTCACCAATGCGCCGATGGGCGGCGCGACTTCCTTTGCGGAGAGCGATGCAGAGTGGAGCCCGGATGGAAAGCTGATCGCCTTTACCAGCAACCAGTCGTCGCCGGATCCGGATCGTGTGGACAACGGCGATGTGTTCGTCGTGAACGCTGTGGCTGGATCTGCACCGCGCAAACTGACGACGTTTGAGGGGCCTGATGAGGGGCCGCTCGCCTGGACCCCCGACTCGCAGCGCATCGTATATCGGCAGTCAGTCACGCCGCACTATTCCATCTACAACATGCCCCAGCTTGCGGTGGTTTCAGCAAACGGCGGTGCGCCGGAGATGCTTGCTCCCAGCCTGGATCAATGGGTCGGCAGCCCGGTCCTGGCGAGCGATGGGCGCCATGTACTTGCAGACGTACAGGACGACCGTCAGCAATACCTCATGGCTTTTCCTGCGGATGGCAAAGGTGCTCCCAAGCGGTTGACGGAAGGCTCTGGCGAGGTAACGGCTCTCTCACAGGCAGGCGGCCACACTGCGTTGCTATGGACAACGGATGCAACAGACGCAGAGGTGTATGCGTTGGAGGGTTCAAAGCTGCGCAAGTTGACCGGACATAATGACGCCTTCACGGCCTCGTTGAATCTTGCGCCCACGCAGGACCTCACAGCCAAGACGCCGGACGGCAGCGAAGTGCATAGCCTGTTGACGATGCCGTTGGGCTACACAGCGGGCACCAAGGTGCCGTTGCTGCTGCGCATTCATGGTGGACCGACGGCGCAGGATGCGCACGGGTTCAATATAGAGCGGCAATTGTTTGCGGCGCGAGGCTATGCGGTATTGAACGTCAACTACCGCGGAAGCACCGGCCGAGGACACGCCTACAGCGAAGCCATCAATGCGGATTGGGGAGACAAGGAAGTGATCGACCTGCAGGCCGCTGTGGATGCTGCGGTCGCGACAGGGAACATTGACCCGGACAAAGTAGGCGTCGGCGGTTGGAGTTACGGCGGCATCCTTACCGACTACCTCATCGCCAGCACTCATCGGTTCAAGGCTGCTTCCAGCGGTGCGGGCATGGGCAACCTGCTGGGGCTGTATGGCTCCGATCAGTATGTGCTGCAGTACAACAACGAGCTTGGCCCGCCGTGGAAGAACCTGGACGCGTACCTCAAGCTGTCGTACCCGTTGCTGCACGCTGATCGCATCAACACGCCCACGTTGTTCATGGGTGGCGACAAGGACTTCAACGTTCCGCTTGCAGGTGGAGAGCAGATGTATGAAGCGTTGAAGACCGTGGGCGTGCTGGCCATGCTCATCGTGTACCCGGGAGCGAACCACGGTTTTGTGCGCCCCAGCTTCATCCGCGACCGCTACCAGCGCTGGTTCGACTGGTATGACCACTACGTGCAGGGCAAGTCGACGCCCGCAAGCACACCGGGGATGTAGAAAGCAGGGGCTCAGCTTCCAACGCTGAGCCCCTGCTGGGTCTGAAGAAATAGTTTTAGAGAAACACGGGTTTGATGTGCCGGTCGAAGAGGTTTTCCGTCACGTTCTTCGCGATAATTTGCTCGTTGCTTTCCAGGGCGTCGAGGTAGCGCTGTCCCAGCTTCGCGGCGATTTTGAAGCCGACGTGTAGCAGCTGCCGCACGCTGGGATTGTATTGCTCGTCCGACTCATTGTGCCGCAGGGCGCGGACGTACTGCTCGCTGCTCCACTGGGAGACAGCCTCGGGCGAGGGCAGCTTCGCCTGGTCGACGTCGATGACCGTCACATACGGTGCACAAAGCTCGTCGGCGTGCGCGTAAGCCTGGGCATACACCTCTTTGGCGAGTTCCAGGCCGCTGCCGCCGGCCTCTGCGAGACCAATCAGTTCTTCCAGCCACGTTGTGCCGGCCGTCTTCAAGTGAACCCCGGCGTCGAACTCAGCGATGCCTTGCTTGATGGCGGCGTAGATGGAGAACTTGTCCGATCCGGAGTGAACGCTGAGCTTCAGGTTCCTGGGCAGACCGTAACGCTCCACCGCATACGCGATCGTTGCGAGGTCTTCACGGAACTCCTTCGCGAACTGGGGCACATCGCCCACATAATCAACGCCCTTGTTGAAGCGGCCCGTGAACTTGGGAGCGATGGTCTGCACGGGGATCTTCTCGTCAGCAATCGCGGCAAGGATGATGAGCAGTTCCGGCGGTGTTTGCGGGCTGTCGGTCTCATCCATGGAGACTTCCGCGACGAAGCTGCCTTCACCTTTGGCTGCAGCCACGGCGCGGTAGATCTCGCCCGCATGCTGCACCGCAGAAAGAAACTGCTTGGCGGTTTTCTCTGCAAAGGCACGGTCGATCTGGAACGGCTGATCGATGCGCGGGATCGTGATCTCGCCAATCAACTCCGGATGACGCTCAAGGAACGCAGCGATCTTGTCAGGATCAGACTTCTTGCCGATGTTGTCCGCAACGTCGATGGTGAAGAAGTCGCACGGCGCCAGGAAGCGCTCAAAGGTGTTCAGGTTGATGTGGTCGGCATCGACGAAATATGGGCTTGTCCATCCAAGCTCTTTCGTCGCGGCATCGGCGGCTGCCCGTGTCGATGTAGGTTCAGAGCCGATGATCATGTGTTCACGGTTTGACTTGTTCCACACCGGCGTCACCGAGGCACCCTGCTCGGCAGCCATCATGCAGGCCCGCAGTTGTGCTTTGGCCTGGTGCGCAAATCTGTCTCCCACACCGATAGAAAACTTCGGAAGCTGCAGCGCTTCACTCATGGTTGTTCCTCCTGTTGCATGTCGTTCAAAGCAGTGTTCGCTGGCGCCGCTTTACTGGTTAACGCCGCTGGCAAGGAAGCCGCCATCCACCACAATGGTCTGCCCGCTGGTGAAAGACGCCGCTTCCGATGCCAGGTAGATCGCCGCGCCAACCACCTCCTCCACCTTGCCGAAACGGCCCATGGGCGTCCGCATCTTCAACTCCTGCCCACGGGGTGAGTTGTCGAGCAACTGCGCATTCAGGTCCGTGCGGAACACGCCAGGAGCAATCGCATTGACACACACACCGCGTCGCGACCACTCCACCGCAAGCGAGCGCGTCAGCGACACCATGCCCGCTTTGCTCGCGGCATACGCCGCCACTTCATTTAGGGCAACGAAGGAGTTCAAGGAGGCGATATTGATCACCCGGCCATAGCCGCGGTCCAGCATGTGCTTGCCAAACACCTGGCAGGCGCGCAGCGTTCCCGTCAGGTTCGTATCGAAGATGTCCTGCCACTCCGCTTCGTCCATGGTGAGCGTCGGCGTGCGCTTGATCTTGCCGGCGCAGTTCACAAGAATGTCCGCCTGCCCCAGGGCGGTGACGGTGGCGTCAAGCAGCTCTTCCACCTGCTGTCGAACGGCCAGGTCGGCGGGCTGGCGGACCGTTTTGCGTCCGCGGGCTTCGATCTCGGCTGCGACTTCCTCGACGTGCTCTTTGCGTCGTCCGGTGCTGACCACATCGGCACCGGCTTCTGCCAGTCCCAGGCTGATGGCGCGGCCTATGCCGGAGGTGCCGCCGATAACAACGGCGACCCTGCCTTCCAAACTCAACGGGTGTTTCATGTGCATCCTCTCCATCACTGCTGCCGGGTCCGCGCAACGAACCGGAGTCAGAACATCAGCAAAAGGCCTACAGCTTGTAGGCCTTCTTCACCAGGTCGCTCGTAAGCTCACGCGCGACTTCGGCAGCCTCGTCCTCACCCAGTCGCCGCTCTGCAACAAGACGCGCGAGGAACGCGCAGTCCACGCGTCGCGCAACATCATGGCGGGCAGGGATGGAAAGAAACGCACGAGTGTCGTCGTTGAAGCCAACTGTGTTGTAGAAACCTGCGGTCTCCGTCGCCTGCTCACGAAAGCGCATCATGCCTTCGGGGCTGTCGTGGAACCACCAGGGCGGCCCCAGCTTGAGGCAGGGATAATGCCCGGCAAGGGGCGCTAGCTCGCGGCTATAGGTTGACTCATCCAGGGTGAACAGGATGATGGTCAGAGAAGGCTCATTGCCGAAGCGTTGCAGCAGCGGCTTCAGCGCGGAAACGTATTCCGTTTGCATCGGGATGTCCGCGCCCATATCGCGCCCATAGCGACGGAAGATCTCCGCGTTGTGATTGCGATGCGAACCTGGATGAATCTGCATCACCAGCCCGTCTTCGACGCTCATGCGCGCCATCTCGGTCAACATCTGCGCGCGGAAGAGTTCCTGCTCGGCTCCGGTGGATTGTCCGCCGCGTACGGTGTTGAACAGCTTTTCGGCTTCCCCCTGATCTAGATCCGCGGTCCGCGCGGTGGGATGTCCGTGGTCGGTCGCTGTCGCTCCCATCGCTTTGAACCGCGCACGCTCTTGACGCAGTGCGGCGAGATAGCCCTTCCACGTCTGGGTGTCCTGCCCTGTGTTCTGGCCGAGTTTTGCGATGTTGTCGGTGAAGCCGGCGAACTCAGGATCCACCACAGAATCTGGCCGAAAGGTCGGGATGATGCGGCCGCCCCAACCCGACTCGCGAATGGCTTTGTGTTCCCCCAGGGAGTCCAGGGGGGAGTCGGTTGTGGCCAGCACCTCCAGGCGAAAGCGCTGGTACAGCGCCCGCGGCAGGAACTCAGGCGTGGCCAGCTTTTCGGAGATCGCGTCGAAGTAGCTGTCCGCTGTGCTGGCATTCAGGCGTTGCGTGAGGCCGAAGAGCTCCTGGAAGGCGAAGTCCAGCCAGAGGCGCGTGGGCGTTCCGCGGAACAGGAAGTAGTTCTCGGCGAACGTCCGCCAAACCTGGCGCGGGTTCTTGATTTTGGGGACACCAATTTCCAGCTGGTCCAGGCTGATGCCCTGGCTGTACAGCATGCGGTGCACATAGTGGTCGGGCTGAATAAACAGCGAGGCCGGATCCGGGAAGGGTTCGTTGCGCGCGAACCACACCGCTTGCGTGTGGCCATGCGGACTGATGATGGGCAGATCGCGGATCTGCGCATACAGACGAGCCGCAATGCCGCGGGCATCAGGGTCGGACGGAAACAGTCGCTCTTCGTGGAGCAGGGGGTGCGTGGATTGGAGGCTCATGCAGGCAGGTGGCGGCACAAAAATCTCGCCGCGTCACCGTAACCTTCAACGCTGCATGGCAACGTTGTCAAGAGGCATTCGCCTCAGGAACAGGCGCTCCATGGTCATGCGCGGTTGTTACTCCAGGGAACTTGACGAGTCACTCGCCACAGCCGTACAGTTGCGCGCGACCCATGGCAACGTTGCCGAAAGACATCGAAGTGCCTCGTACGCAACTTCGAGACAGAGCCGGGGCAGAGAGTAAACACCTTAAAGAGGACCCAATGAGCGCAATGAGCAGCAGCTACAAATACAGCAATTTCAGAAGGACGGCGCTTGCGTTGGGCGTAGGCCTGGTCCTGTCCCCGGTTCTCGCCCATGGCCAGGAGTTCCGCGCAACCATCAGCGGCATGGTGACCGACCCGAGCGGGGCAGCCCTCCCGGGAGCCGTTGTTGTGGTGAAAGAGGTGCACACCGGCACCGTGAGCAAGAGCAAGAGTGACGCCGCCGGCGAGTACGTCGTGCCCTTTCTGCTGCCGGGCGACTACCAGATCACCGTCACCGACCCGGGCTTCCAGACCGAGGTGCGTAACAACATCACCCTGCAGTCGCAGGAGCACCCCATCGTCAATCTCAAGCTGCAGGTCGGCAATCAATCGGAGACAGTGGAGGTCGACGCTGCGCCCCCGCTGATCGACCAAGCGAATGCTTCAGTGGGCCAGGTCATTTCGACGGAGTCCGTCGAAAACCTGCCGCTGAACGGCCGTACGCCGACGACGTTTGCCGAATTATCAGAGGGCGTGATCACCACAGCGGCGCCGCAGATCGTGCATCCGTTTGACAACAATGCGGGCAACAGCTGGTCAGTGGGTGGAACGCCGAACCAGAACAGTGAAGTGCTGCTGGATGGCTCGCCGGACCTGACACTGCTGGGTGCGCTGGCCTATGCGCCGACGCAGGACTCGGTGCAGGAAGTCTCCGTGCGGCCGTTCGACACCGATGCAAGCTTTGGGCACACCATCGGCGGCGTCATCAATCAGGTGACCCGGAGTGGCACCAACAACATCCACGGCACGCTGTACGAGTTCTACCAAACCGCCGGGCTGGACGCGAACCTGTACTTCAACAAGCGCACAGGGCAGGGACGGCCTAATGCGCACTTCCACCAATATGGCGCCACGCTGGGCGCTCCGCTCACCATCCCGCACGTGTTCAATGGCAAGGATAAGGCGTTCATTTTCCTCGCTTTTGAAGGCTTGCGCGACTCCACGCCGAACAACCAATTGCTCACCGTGCCCACGGCTGCGGAGCGTACGGGCGACTTCAGCGCGTTGCTGACGGCGGGCTGTGCGGGCTATACGGTGAATGCTGCCGGCTATGCCTATTGCCCGAACGGGACTGCGGATCCCAATCAGTTGTTTAACCCGTTTTCGGGGACGCTGGTGAACGGCAAGGTAACGCGACTGCCGATCGCGAACAATCAATTGAACACGGCCGGAACGTTGAACTCGGTTGCAGCCAAGTACCTTGCATTGTTCCCCCAGCCGAACACCACCGGCAGCTCAACAGGGCAGAACAACTACTCAAGCACTGCGCCCAGCGTGGATACCTACGACAATGAGTTCGGGCGGCTGGACTTCAACCTCAGCACGCGCGATCACCTGTTCGGCGACTTCAGGCACAACTACCGCACGCAGGTGAAGAACAACTTCTTTGGCAACAACGCCACTGGCACAACGCTGGCGCGTGAAAATTTCGGTCTCACCATCGACAACGTGTTCACGCTGAACCCGACCACGATCATTGATACTCGCGTGAACTGGACGCTGTTCAACGAGGTGCATGGTGCACCGTCGCAGGCCTATAGTGGCGCGACCGTTGGGCTGCCACAGCTGGACGGCTACAGCCAGGAACAGCAGCTGCCATGCATTAACTTCAGCACATCGACCACAACGTTCAGCTGCGGCACAAATACGTCGAGCTACGCCACGCTGGGTGACAACACATCGTCCTTCAATCCATCCACCAACTACCAGGTCTTCGCTGACGTGGTGAAGGTGTTGGGGCGGCACACGCTGAAGGTCGGCTTTGACGGACGGCAATATCGCATCAGCATTCAGAACTTCGGCAACACGGAAGGCACCTTCAACTTTGGCACGCAGTACGTGGGTTCAGGCGCGGGCAACACCACGAAGAACTTTACTGGAACGACGCCTGCTTTTGGTGGCGATCTGGCCAGCTTGTACTTTGGCCTACCCACCGCCGGCGCGTTGGACGACAACACGCGCGCGGATTACCACACGTACTACATCGGCAGCTTTGTGCAGGACGATTGGCGTGTGAGCAACAGCCTGACGCTGAACCTGGGCTTGCGCTTCGACATCGACACGCCCTACCGCGAGAAGTTTGGCCGCACCGAAAGTGGCTTCGATCCAACAGCGGTGAACACTGCGTCAACGAAGGCCGCGACTGCCTTCAAGGCGACGACCGTTTCAGGCGTGAATCAGACGTTCACCCTGCCCTCAATCAATACGCTGGGTGGCTTGACCTTCCCGAGCGGCAGTGGAGGAGCGCCGTGGAACACCAATGGTGGCTTTGTAAGCCCGCGCATCGGCTTTTCGTACAGCCCCAGCAGCAAGGACGTTGTTCGAGGCGGGTTTGGCATCTTTGTGCAGCCTGAAACGCTTGCCAGCCTGAACGCGCAAGGAACGTATTCGTCATCCTTCCTGAACAACCAGGAAGGCTTCAGCGCAACGTCCAGCTTCATCGCTTCGTCGAACGGCAGCTTCCAAACGCCTACGAACACGCTGAGCAATCCATTCCCAAGCGGCATTACACAGCCGGCGGGCTCGGCGGCTGGTGCCAGTACATTTCTTGGCCAGTCCATCAACTTCCTTGCACCAACGGAGCACGATCCCTACTCGGAGCGTTGGGACTTTGGTGTGCAGCACTCGTTAACGAGCAGCACGCTGTTGGAAGCGTTGTATGTGGGCAATCACAGCCTGCACCTGCCGGTGTCAACGCAGAACCTGAACACCACGCAGGCCCAGTACCTCAGCTACACGCCCTATCGCAACCAGAGCCTGGCCACGGCATACGGGACCAACGTAACAAATCCGTTCGTCAGCCTGCTTCCGGGGACGAGCTTCAACAGCTCAACAACGGCGTTCCCGAATCTGCTGGGGAGATATCCGCAGTTTGGCAATGCTGCGGTAAACATTCAGAACCAGACCATTGGTCAGTCGTACTTTCACGAAGCCATCCTGCACATTGAGCAGCGCGCGAAGCATGGGTTGACCTTGACGGCCAACTACAGCTTCAGCAAGTTGACCGAAGCCGATACCTTCCTGAACGACGTGGACCCGGCGCCTGTGCACCGCATCTCGCCGTTCGATCACACACACCACTTCACCGTGGGTAGTACGTATGATCTGCCCTTCGGCAAAGGCAAGGCGGTTTCATTTGGAGGCAGCCGCCTGGCCAACGAGATCGTGGGTGGCTTTGTGCTGAATGCGATCTACCAGTTCCAGACCGGAGCGCCGGTGGAGTTCTCTGCCGATATCCCGTTGAACCCCGGGGTCAGCAGCCGGACGTTGCAGATTCAGCCGCGCAACACCACACCGGTTCCATCAACGGCGAACCCAACCGCGGTCGCAAGTTTGAACCGGGCGCAGTATGTGACGGGCAGCGCTACCGCTTGCCCGGCCAGCGGCCCGTGCGATGGCAGCGCCTTCATCAATGGGCAGTACAGCTTCCACTACCGCACGTTGCCGCAGACCCTGTCGTGGGTTCGTGGCGATGGCTTTAACAACCTTGATGCATCCCTGCTGAAGAACTTCGCCTTTACCGAGAGCAAGTACCTTCAGTTGCGGTTCGAGGCCTTTAACGCGTTGAATCACCCCGTCTTTGCTTCGCCAAACGTTTCCAGCGCAACGGCGACAAACTTCGGCTACATCACCGCGGTGTATGCCAACAGCCAGCCGCGGCAGGTGCAACTTGGTGCGCGCTTCGTCTTTTAGAAGTCGCGTGCTCCATGTCCACGAAGGCCCGCTGCTACCAGGCGGGCCTTCCGCTCTTCCTGTTGTGTGTTTGAGGAACTGATCTGTGATTCTGCGTCGTTGCTATGGCCTACAAGAGCTCTCTGTTGTTCTGTTGAGCGCGATGACACTCGCCCTCAACGCACAGGACCGCCGGACCGTTGTGGAACCACATGTGCCGTCGACATGCAGCGTCGTGCAGGCTCAATTAAGGGCGCCGGGTGGCGTACTGGCTGAGTTAGACGAGCAGAAGCTCGACACAGACCGCTTGCAGCGTGCGTTGACGACGTGTGCGCCGGGCAAAGCCGTTGCCCTGGTCGCGGAAGACGGCAGGAACGCGTTTCTTTCCGGTCCGTTGTTCATCCCCGCGGGCATCACGTTGTTCGTGGACAAGAACGCGGTTCTGCTTGGTTCACGCGACCCGGTTGTGTACCAGAAGAGCCCGGGCAGTTGCGGCCTGGTGAACAACGCTGCGGGGCAGGGATGCCGGCCGCTGATCAGCGTGCAGGACGCGCCTGGTGCCGCGGTGATGGGTGAGGGCGTGATCGATGGTCGCGGTTACGCCAAGTTGCTTGGCCGCGACATGACGTGGTGGGACCTTGCGGAGCAGGCGCGCAAGGGCGGAAGGCAGCAGGTGCCGCGGCTGCTGATCGCAGACCACTCCGACAACTTCACGCTGTATAAGATCACGCTGAAGAACTCGGCCAACTTTCACGTGGTGTTCAGCAATGCCAAGGGATTTACTGTCTGGGGATTGAAGATCGATACGCCGCGCAAGGCTCGCAACACGGATGGCGTCGATCCGGTCAGCGCATCGGACATTACGATCACACACTCCTGGATCAGCACGGGCGACGATCATGTTGCCATCAAGGGAAGTGGCAGCGGCGTCCAGCACATGTCGGTGCTCGACAATCATTTCTACTTTGGCCATGGCATGTCGATTGGTTCGGAGACCTTCGCCGGCGTCAGCGATGTGTTGGTGCAGCGCCTCACGATTGATGGTGCCGACAATGGCCTCAGGATCAAATCGAATATCCATCGAGGCGGGCTGGTGCACGCGATCAAGTACGGGGACGTGTGCATACGCAATACCGGGGCGCCTGTCTCCATTGACACGCGGTACGACAATCCAGGGCCACAGGCGAATCGCATCCCGGAGTTTCGCGATGTCCGTTTGCAGAACGTGCAGATCAGTGGCGGTGGCAAGATCATCGTCGACGGGCAGGATGCTGAGCATCGCAGCGAAGTTCAGTTTGACGCCGTAACTCTGGACGACGCCGCGAAATACAGCTTCTTCGCCAAGGATGCGGTGCTCACCTACGGTCCTGGCGCGGTGAACTTCCGCTTGCAAGGCGACGACGTTACAGGCTCTGAAGCACCCCAGAAGCCTGGCTCTGCCGTGGATCAGCCAGCACCTTGCGACGCGCGCTTCGTGCCGTTTCCGCGCTGAGCCGAAGCGGAGCGATCAAGGCAATTTGGCTGCTTCTGCCACAGGATTCCAATGGTCGTCGCCGGAGAGAAAGATCTCCGGTTCAAACCGCCTGGCTTCCTGTGCCTTGAGCTGGTGAGACCAGGGTACCCGTGAGGACGCAGCAGTTCCGGGGCCGCTGTTGTCGAACTCCGCGTAGAACGGTGTCTTCACGTCAGGCGTGTTGGCGTTCCATGCAGCCCAGCCTTCCGGGCTCAGTTGCGCCGGCAACTCGGAATGCATAAAGATGACGCGGCTGTAGGCACGCCAGGGCCGGCCCAGAAAGAACGGCTTGCCGCCAAGATTATCCGCAGTGACGCGCGAGCGAGTGATGACATAGCCTGTGTTTTGCGAAGAAGATGTGCGCGACTGGGCAGTGAGGTAGCCCGGCCGGATGATGTGGATTTCACTGCGATCGAACACGGCTGCGGCGTTGCCGAAGATGAAGTCAACCCCGCCGCTGAGGAAGGAATCGACGTAGTATTGGCGGCCGAAGTTCGCGAACAGTGTGTCCTGATCGCCAACGAACCGGCAGTGCTTGAACACTGCGCGATCCGCGTTGACGGACAAGGCAAGCGCCTGGCCGACAGGACCCGCGGCGTTCTCGAACGTCACGTTGTCGGCCTGAAAATCAGGTGCATTGACTTCAACACTCTCCGTAAAGAACGTTCCACCGGCCGTCTTTGCACTTTGCGAAGCGGTGATCACAACGTCACCCGGCTCTTTGCCTTGCCCGAGAAAGGTTGTGCGTGGCCGCAGTGGGGAAACCCAGACACGCTCACGATAGGTGGCCGGGGCGATGTGAAGGTACAGCCTGGCGCCGGGAGCAGGATCAGGCGCATGATCAAGCGCCATCTGGATGGTGGGGAAGTGCGTTGCATCGATCGCGTCTTTCGCCGTTGCAGGATCGACCTGCACATGCACATCCTGCGCACGGCTGACGGTATAGGTGACACTGCAGAGCAGCAGCACAAAAGGGAAGAAGCGCACGGTCCACGTGCTGCGAGAAAAGACTGGCGCATCAATGGCAACGTTGCCTAGAATGGCTGCGATCATGCTGGCGCTCCTTCTGCGGGGCGAGTTGAAGGCGGCAACCGAGACCTCTTGCCGCGCGTCGAGGAAACACACGTACCTGGTGAAAAGCCGCGTTGAGCGGCCTGGAGAGCAACTTTGAGCACCCAGTGGAAGAACTTTACTGCAAGCCTGAGACGGTCGTCGATCATAGCCTTCGTTGTCCTTACCTGTGGCAGCGTTGCCCATGCGGCAGCGGTGTGCGACGCCCGCAGTTATGGGGCCAAGGGTGACGGGCAGACCAAGGACACCCTGGCTATCCAGAAAGCCATCGATACCTGTGCCCGCAAAGGCGGGGGCACGGTGAAGTTGACGGGCGGCACCTTCCTGAGCGGCCCCGTGGTGCTGAAGAGCAACATCACCTTGAATATTGCGGAAGGAACCACGCTGCTGGGGTCTCCGGAACACGCCGATTATCCGCAGATCACCGAGCTGCGTGCGCCAGGAACGCAGTCGCTGCTTACCTCACATGACGCGAGCAACATTGTGATCACGGGCGGCGGCACGATCGACGGCCAGGGGCAGAGCTGGTGGGCAGAGGCGCGGAGCAAGAAGGATCACGGCATTGTCGGCAAGGACGTCTTCCGTCCCCGGCTCATCGTACTGACCAACACAAAGCATGTGCGCATTGAAAACGTCACCGTGCAGAACTCCCCTTCGTGGCAGATTGTGCCGTACTACTGTGACGACGTCGTGATTCGCAACGTGAAGATCCTTGCGGACCCGCACTCACCCAACACCGATGCCATCGACCCATTCTCATCGTCCAACGTGACGATCGATCATGTATACGCAGATGTGGGCGACGATAATATCGCGATCAAGTCGGGGCTCATCGACTCGCCCGGCCCGGATGCACCGGCAAAGAACATCACGATTACGGACTGCACCTTTATGCACGGCCACGGGCTATCGATCGGCAGCGAGATTGCCGGTGGGGCGCAGCACATCATCGCGCGCAACATCCATTTTCAGGGCACTGACCAGGGCCTGCGCATCAAGGCGAATCGAGACCGCGGCAGCGATGTATCCGACATTCACTTCAGCAATATCGATATGAAGGATGTCGGTACGGCCATCCTGATCAGCGAGTACTACCCCAAGGTGTTGCCGCCTGACGGCGAAGCTGCCCAGCCGGTCGGCCGGCTTACACCGCTGTTTCACGACATCACGATCGACCATGTAACGGCCACAGGCAGCAAGGTGGCCGGTGTCATCGTCGGTCTACCCGAGTCGCTCGTAAAGGCCGTCAGCCTGAACGACGTGACCATCGACGCAAACAAAGGCATGACGGTCAGCTTCGCCCAGGTGACGATGCATGCTGTGACGGTGCATGCTGTACAGGGCGATCCGCTTACGGTTGCGGCCTCAGCCAAAGTCCAGAAGGACTAAGCCGCAGCGTGGGGTGCCATGGGGTTCATGCGCACTGCTAGACTTGATCCGCTGAGCTTTGTGTCCAGCGTGCGCCCATGACGAAACGACCTACCGTGAACGACGTCGCCAGGATGGCAGACGTCGGTGCCTCCACTGTGTCACGGCACCTCCGCGGTGTACGTGTCAGCAAGGAGGTCGCGGCGCGGATCGCCGAGGCGATCACCACGCTTGGCTACCAGCCCGATGAGGCGGCCCGGGTTCTTCGCGGAGGTAAAACACGCACCATCGGCGTGATCATTCCGCAGGTCGCCAACAGCTTCTACGCGCAGGCAGTTCAGCTGATTGAAGAAGAGGCTCGCAAGCGAGAGTGTGCGGTGATTTTGCTGACCCATCAGGAGTCACGCGAGCAGCAACTGAAGCAGTTGAACACCATTCGCCGTTATCGCACGGACGGTTTGATCCTTGCGCCTGCCGCGGGATCGACGCTCGACGAAATCCGAGAGGCAATTCCGGGGATGCCTGTAGTCGCTTTGGATCGCATGATCTCGCCGGAGATGGACTCTGTCGTCCTGCGCAACCGCGATGCCGCAAGGACGGCGACGGAGCACCTGCTGCAGCATGGCTACAAGAAGATCGCCTGCGTGGTGAGCCGGCCGGAGATCACCAGCTTTCAGCAGCGTTGGGACGGATACCACGATGCGCTGATGGCCAAGCGTTTGCCCACGCGCCTGATCGAAGCACCCAATCACGATCAACTGCGCTACGCACTGTGCTCCGTGCTGCTTGGAAGGCATCGGCCCGATGCGTTGTTGTGCTTCAGTAACCGGGCTACACAAACGGTGCTGCAGGCCTTTGATGAGCTTGCGCTGGAAGCCAGCAGCCGGTTGCCGATGCTCGGGTTCGATGACTTTGAGTTCGCGTCGCTGGTCGATCCGCCGCTGTCGGTCGTACGCCAGCCCGTAGAGAACATGGTGCGTCATGCAACCAGCATTCTGTTTGAGCGGGTGCAGGGAAACGAGACGCTCGGTGTGCAGAACATCGCTTTGCTGGGCCAGTTGATCTACCGGCGATCCTGCGGCTGCACCTAGAAGCTGTGGGGCTAGGTGTTTTCCTGGCCGTACGTGGCGGTCGGGCCATGCTTGCGGAAGTAATGCCTGTCCAGCAACGCCTGCGATACTTCTGCGGCGTTGGCCCGCAAGTTCACGGTCCGGTAGGCCATCCGGGCGACGGCTTCCAGCACAACGGCGTTGTGGGCGGCATCATGCGGCGTCACGCCCCACGCAAACGGGGCATGCCCTGCGACCAGGCAAGCCGGCATCGCAAGCGGGTCCAGCGTGCCGTGACCCGTTTCCCCACGGAACCGCCGCACAATGGCGACACCGGTCTCGTGTACATACCGCCCCTGGATGGCCTCGTCAGAGAGCGGCTCAGTCACCGGGACGGGACCATAGAAGTAGTCCGCGTGGGTGGTGCCGAATGCCGGGATGGGCAGACCAGCCTGGGCGAAGCTCGTGGCGTATTCAGAGTGCGTATGGACCACAGCACCGATGGTGGCGAACTCGCGGTACAGCAGCAGGTGCGTGTCCAGATCGGAGGACGGGCGCAGCGTGCCCTCAACGATGCGGCCATCCAGATCAGTGACGACCATGTGCTCCGGACGAAGCTCGTCGTAACTAACGCCGGAAGGTTTGATTACCACCAGGCCCTGCTCGCGGTCTACCCCGGAGGCGTTACCAAAGGTGTAAAGGACCAGCCCCTTGGCCACGAGCTCTAAATTGGCTTCGAGCACGATTCTGCGCAGTTGGGACAGCAGCATCCGTTGATCCTGGCGGGGGATGGTGGGCAGTGAGGGACTCGAACCCCCGACATCCTGCTTGTAAGGCAGGCGCTCTAACCAACTGAGCTAACCGCCCCACCTGGAAACATTGTACTGGTTCTCGGACTGGGCGCTTCCACATACCGGAGACGTGGTTGCAGGATGGGTAAATCTGCCGTCCAACGTTGGTTACCAAAGATTACGTTTTTTTCAAAGCCATCCCACAAACGGCGTAGTACGCTTCAGCCATTGCTGTCTTTGGAGAAATCATGCGTCTATCTTCTTTCGCGGCTGCGGCCACCATCCTTTGCGCCAGCCTGGCTGCTCATGCTGACGATATGTTCACCCTTACCGACGGCACAACGAACGTCGTGACTTTCGAGCTGCCCAGTTCGGTAACGCCGATGACCTGTTCTGCGGGAGTTGATCCCGACAACTTCTGCGTGTTCAACGTGGCCGTGACAGCAAATGGGGTGACTACCACGGGTGATACCGTTCAGTTTTTCGACTTGGCCGAGTCTGGCGGTTTGGATATCCAGCAGCCGGATCTGAATTTTCTGGTTTCTCAAACTGGACCGGCACTGTTTACGCTGGACAACGGAGTCGCGACCTTTGATCTGGGAACAGTGCCTCTGCAGAGCTTCAACGGGAGCGTTCCGCCGCCGCTCATCCTGTCCAATCTGACCGTCACTATCGCGCCGACACCGGAGCCCTCAAGCTTTGCGTTGCTTGGCACCGGGTTGCTGGGTGTGGCAGGAGCCATGAAGCGCCGTTTCGCATAGGTTCAGACGCAAGAACGCTTGCACGTTGAAAACGCCCCGGGCTTCAATGAAGCCAGGGGCTTTTCTGTGCCATAAATGGAAGTCAAGCGCCGCCGAATGCGTTGAAGCGGGTACTAGATCTGAATGGTGGGGAAGATCTTGCAAGCCGCCATAAACCTTAGTTTATGGCGGGGACGACGGGGCTCGAACCCGCGACCTCTGCCGTGACAGGGCAGCGCTCTAACCAACTGAGCTACGTCCCCAGAGGAGGAACTCTGGTGTGTCTCGACTCACGGTCGCCCGGTGCCGGTGACAACTTTCTGATGGTACCGGGGATATGGTCTGCGGTCAACCTGGCTACCAGGCGCGTGACCAGTTCGGGCCTTCTTTGTCCCCTGCCCGAAGCCGGGCATCGATGCCTGCATGGTGTTCCAGCAGGCGTCCGTATAGCCAGATGAGATCGGAGAGGCGATTCAGGTACGCGATCGCCTCCGGTTGGACGAGTTCACCGGACTCATGTAGACGCACCGCGCAGCGCTCGGCGCGGCGGCAGACCGTGCGTGCGACCTCATAGGCGGCGGACTCGCGGTGGGCTCCCGGGAGCGACCAGTCGGAGAGGATACCCTCGACGGCCTCGATCTGATGGACCTGCGCAGTCAGATCATCAATGTCCTCGGCTTTCAGCGCGGAGGGCGTGCGGGTGTCCCCGGCGGGACGGGAAAGGGCAGAGCCCACCCGGAACAGGGTGCGCTGGATGGTTTCGGTGCGCTGGCAGAGCTCAGGGTCAGAGCAAAGGCTGCGCGCAAAGCCAAGGCAGGCATTAAGTTCGTCGACGGTGCCGTAGGCCTCGACGCGAAGATCTGCTTTGGACACGCGGGTGCCCCCCGTCAGGGCGGTCTGGCCGGTGTCGCCGGTCATGGTCGCGATGCTCATCGTTGGGCGCACCCTTGGTGAGCATCCGCGCGGCGAGGGTGCGGCGAGCATGTCGATCGCGGGGATGCGGCGCGGTGGCAGACCGCCGCTGCGGTTTGAAGACAGGTGAGCATGCAGCCATTGTAGAGAGCGCAGGGGCGAGCTGCGGCACGGCCTTCGGGGTTCATTTCCATCCGGTAGCGGCGCTGCGGGCTGACAATGGCTGCATGTACCTGCGGCCCTACCGCGACACGGATTTCGAGGCGGTGTATGAGCTGGACCGTGCCTGCTTCGCGCCGCGCTTCCGCTTTTCACGCGCCATGATGAGGGACGTGGTGGGCGCGCACGGAGCTACCATCCTGGTCGCCTGCGAGGCCGATGGTGGGGTGGAATCGATGCTTGGCTTCTGCGCGGTCCAAATGGAGGTAGCCGAGCAAAGCCTGTTGTATGGCTATGTCGCCACGCTGGATGTTGCCGAGACGGCCAGAGGTCGGGGTGTCGGTCGAGCGTTGATGACGGCTGCCGAGCAAGAAGTTGGGCGTGCCGGGGCAAAGGCCATGTGGCTGCACGTGTACTCCGGAAACGCCGCCGCGATCGCCCTCTACGAGCGCCAGGGCTACTTGCGGGTGGGCCAGGAGGCTGCGTTTTACGGCGCAGGCTTCAGTGCGTTGGTGTACCGCAAGCCGTTGTCGCCATCAGACCTGGGTGAGCAGCATGGGGCAGGCGTAAGTTCGGCGTCATAGGAGCGATGAAAGCGCAGAACCGCGGCCCACTCACCATTGAGGTCCTTTTGCCAGACGACCTCGCCGCCCAGCCTTCGGGCGATCTCAGCCGGGGTCAGGTCGATGTCTTCGCTGTAATGGCGGGCTCGCCAGGAGTTCGGGTGAGTCAGCAGAAAATGCCGAAAAGCCGGCGAAGTGTAGTGGGTGGTGAATACAAGCGCCGTGTCGAACTGGCCCGGCGTCTGCGCAGCCTTGGTCAACTCGTCAACGGTGAACTTGTCGATCGTGTCCACCTGGAAGATGTGCCTGGTATATCCAAGGTCGGGGCGGGTCAGGTCTGCCGCAACGGGCCAGGCTGTGAGGACCGTGGCGTTGGGAAAGTGCAGGTTCAGGAAGTCGATTGCCTGCTGCTGAACGACGATCATGTCGCGGTAAGTGAGGTTGTCTTCCGGGGCAAAGAAGGCCTGCGGATTGATCCAGAGCGCGGCCACAAACGCCGCTGCGGTGATGGCTGCCAACAGCGTCCAATGCTCGGTGCGGCTTTGCCAAAGGGCGATGCAAAGCAGCAGAAGCAGCGGGTATACCGGCAGCAGATAGCGCGTCAGCAACGCCCCGCCGAGCACGGAAAAGGCGATCCAGTTCGCCAGAACTAGAGTCGCCACCGCCAGCAGCACTGGCCGGGCAAGTGGAAACGGTTGTGCCGATGCTGTAGTGACGCGGCGCGATGGAAGGAAGAGGCACGCCACTGCCAGCGTGAGCGGAAGCCAAAGATTCCGCTGCCAGGTCAGGTGCAAGAGCCGGATGCGAAGCCCGTACAGGACGTGGGCCACGGTGAAGTTCGCCGTCGCGTTGTAGCGCAAGAACACAGGGTTCCCGAAGACAAAGCCCGTCTTCAGATAATGAAAGGCGTACCACGCCGCGAGCACTGGAAGGGGCACTGCAAGGGCTGCAAGCCAACGCAGGTGTGCGTTTCGCTGCGGGGCGTCGCGCCGGTGCTGAAACGTGAAGGCCGCTTCCAGGAGCAACAGGGCCAAAGGCTGCAGAAGCGCCGTCTCTTTGGCCAGTACGGAAAGGCAGAACAGGGAGGACGCCCAACAAAGTCGCGATGGGGGGCTAAAGTTCTGCGCCGGGCTGCCGATAAGCTCCGGAGAAGAGAGATACAGCGCAAGGGCAGATAACGTGAAGCAGGCGGCAAAGATGTCGGCATGCGCCAGGCTGCTCTGCGCGAACCAGATCGGGTAAGCAGCCGTAAGGAAAGTCAGAACAAGCGCTGGGGTTGAGCCCAGCAGGCGCCGGCCAAGGGCGAACACCGCCGTAAGCGCGCCAGCGGCAAAGCCGCAGGCCACCAGTCGCGTGACCAGGATGTGGAAGCCGAACAGGTGATACAGCGAGCCAAGGACGACGTTGGGCAGCGGTGGATGGGCGTTGGTGAAAACAGGGATGAGGCTGCCGGTCCGGTAGAAATCGAGCGCGGCCGGAACGTAATAGCCGCCCTCATCCCAGAAGTACGGTAGACGGAGCAGGGTGAGATGGGTGAGGACAACAGCAACGAAGCCGAGCAGGAAGACAAGCGGCAGCGGGAAGGCGCGCCTTCGAGGGGCAATGGGGGGCTGTTTGGGTGTTGTCACGATTGCCGTGCCTTCGTGCCGGTCGCAAACCGCACACCGCCTTGGCGGCCCTTGCCGCCGAGTAAGAATCCATTCGCGAAGCTGTCCGGAGCCCAGACCGGCGGCAGGCGGCTGTCGATCGAGTCGTCAGCACGCCGGAGCCCCGAACGTTGATGGAAGCTGGGAAGCCAGGTTCTGTCGACCAGACGCAGCCGACACCGCTTGCCGCCGCAAGGTCGCTTACTGGACCGGGCGAGGACCGGCAGCAGGGAACTTGGGCATGTCTGCCTTGGGCGCATCGAGCGAGATGGTCCCGAATGCGGCTTCGTACTGGCCGAGATTCTGGCCAAGGAGGCCGTACAAGGCCTTGGCCTGCTGCGGGCTGAGATAGATGCCCTGGAAGTTTTCGATCTCGATCGCGTCCGGGGCGGTTTGGCTGAGGGTCCCGAAGATCAGGGCGAAGTCCCAAACACTGGGGCGGATCTGCACGCTGTTGGCGTAGCCGTTGCGGTAGTCAGCGGTCTTGGTAAGGCTGATCTGGGGTTCAGGACGGGGGCCGGGCTGGTTTTGTTCAGACATAAGCAAACTTTCTGGAAGGGGTGTGGAGGTTGAGTTTCGAACAGGGCAGGACGGGAGCGAGTCGTACTTTGGTCCCTGAGCAAGCCTAAGTGATTGATTCTTTGGTGCGGAAGGAGGGACTCGAACCCTCACGCCGTAAGGCACAGGCTTCTAAGACCTGCGTGTCTGCCATTTCACCACTTCCGCGCGCCTTCTAGCGTAGCCGGAAGTGGGTTGCGGGGCAATTGCACAGGGTGAGATGAGCCGTGGAAAGCGTGAACAGGAGCAAAAGTGCAACAACGCGCGGAACTGAAGGACGACATCCAAGGAGTACCGGCCTGGGCTCCTCGGGTGACGCTGTGGGGTGACCAAAGTGTGGTTGCGACCGGCAGAACCCCTAGTGCATCCTATGCATGTAAGTTGATAGAAAGGCGCTCAACAATGCCGAATGAGTTTGTAAGTGTCATTAAGCCGACGGTAGGCCGGCCCGCGGGTGAGGGGAAGGGGCATGCTTATCCGGTGCTGCCTGTCCGGGAGACGGTGCTGTTTCCGCACCAGGTGTTGCCGCTGACCGTGGGGCGAGAGAGTTCGATTCAGTTGATTCAGTCGCTGGGCGAGGATAAGACCATCCTTGTCGTAGCGCAGCGGGACGCCCGGCAGGACACGCCCGAAGGTGGCGACCTGTACAGCGTGGGCACACGCGCGACGGTGCACAAAGTCGTAAAAATGCCGAACCAAAGCCTGTTTGTCTTCACCGAGGGCACGGAGCGGGTGCGTCTGGGTGCGTTCACGCAGACGACACCCTTCCTGACGGCTGAGGCGGAGCTGATTGCTGAGTCGACGCCGGAGGCCTCGCCCGAGATGGAGGCGCTGCAGCGGAACGTGCTGAGCCAGTTCCAGGAGGTTGTGACGTCGTCCTCGACGCTGAGCGACGACCTGCAAACCATCGCGCTCAACATCGAGGACCCGGCGCGTCTTGCGGACTTTGTTGCCTCCAATCTGCCGTTTCTGACGACAGCGGAGAAGCAGGACCTGCTGGAAACGCCGGATACAAAGGTGCGTTTGGAGCGGCTCACGGCCCAGCTGGCAAAGGAACTTGAGGTGCAGCAGTTGCGCAACAAGATCCAGAGCGAGGTGCAGGACTCCGTACAGCAGAGTCAGCGGGACTACTACCTCCGTGAGCAGATGAAGGCGATCCAGAAGGAGCTCGGCGACCAGGACGAGACCCAGAAGGACATCCAGGACCTGCGCGACAAGATCGAAAACGCCGGCATGCCGGAGGAGACGAAGAAGGACGCGCTCAAGGAGCTGAACCGCTTGAGCCGGATGAACCCGGCCGCGGCGGACTACTCGTTAACGCGGAACTACGTCGAGTGGCTGGCGGTTTTGCCGTGGGCCAAGAGCTCGTCAGAGGCCGTGGACATTGCCAAGGCCAAGGAAGTGCTGGACGCGGATCATTATGGCCTGAAGAAGGTGAAAGACCGCATCCTGGATTACCTGAGCGTGCGGCGTTTGAAGCCGGACATGAAGGGACCTATCCTGTGCTTTGTGGGGCCTCCGGGCGTGGGTAAGACCTCGCTGGGGCGGTCGATTGCCAAGGCGCTGGGGCGGAAGTTCAGCCGTATCTCGCTGGGCGGTATGCACGACGAGGCCGAGATTCGCGGACATCGGCGCACCTACATCGGCGCGTTGCCTGGGCAGATCATTCAGCACCTGAAGCGGGTAGAGGTCAACGACCCTGTGTTCATGCTGGATGAGATCGACAAGCTGGGGCGTGACTTCCGGGGTGATCCGGCGAGTGCGCTGCTGGAGACCCTGGATCCGGAGCAGAACAATACGTTCCGTGACAACTACCTGGATCAGCCGTTCGACCTGAGCAAGGTCCTGTTTATCTGCACAGCCAACCAGCTGGACACGATTCCCGGGCCGCTGCTGGATCGCATGGAAATCATTGAGCTGACCGGCTACACCGAAGAAGAGAAGGTCAACATCGCGGAGAAGTACCTCGTGCCGCGGCAGGTGAAGGAGAACGGGTTAGGCGAGGATGTGCTGGAGGTGCCGACGGATTCGGTCGGGTTCATCGCGCGGCACTACACGCGAGAGGCTGGCGTCCGCAAGCTGGAGCAGTTGATCGGCACGGTGGCGCGCAAGACGGCTCGGCGGGTGGCGGAAGGCTCGCTGCACCCTGAGAACGGCGAAAAGCTGGTGGTCACCCAGGATGTTGTGAAGGAGTTCCTGGGCGGCATCAAGGTGCGCGTGGACACGGAGATTGCCGAGCGGACGAAGCGGCCCGGTGTGGCTGTGGGTCTGGCGTGGACACCGGTTGGCGGCGACGTGCTCTTCATCGAGGCGAACAAGATGAAGGGCAAGGGCAACTTCTCTATCACCGGGCAGTTGGGTGATGTGATGAAGGAGTCGACACAGGCGGCGCTGACGTGGGTGCGGTCGAATGCGGCTTCGCTGGGGCTGGATGAGGATGTGCTCAAGGACATCGATCTGCACATTCACGTACCGGCCGGGGCGATACCGAAGGATGGACCGAGCGCAGGTGTCACGATGGCTACGGCGATTGTCAGCCTGCTAACCGATACCCCTGTCCGGCCGTTGCTGGCCATGACCGGTGAGATCACGCTGAGCGGCAATGTGCTGCCGGTGGGCGGCATCAAGGAAAAGTTCCTTGCGGCCAAGCGCGCCGGGGTTCGGGATGTGATCCTGCCGATTGACGTGCGAGCGAACGTGGAGGAGGATTTGCAGGCCGATCAGGTTGACGGCGTGACGATCCACTACGCCTCACGGATCGAAGATGTGCTGAAGGTGGCGCTGCCTAAGACGCCGCGCGAAGCCGTTCAGGATGAGGAAGTACGCGAAGAGATGCTGGCGGAAGTCGCGTAGCCCTGGTCGCATTGAAGCTGAGAAGGCCGGAGCGAATCTGCTCCGGCCTTTTTGTTTGTGCCCCGAGGGAGCCAAGCGAAAGCCTGAAGATCAGCCGCCGTGCTCGCGAGCACTCAGGCTAGGATCGTGTGCATGCGGAGGAGCATCGCGTGAAGATGTGGTTTGCGCCGGGGAGCGAGGTTCCGCTGTATCGCCAGATGGGGACGCAGATCATGCTGGCGATCCTTTCCGGCGACCTGAAGCCCGGCGATAAGCTGCCAAGTACGCGATCCTTGGCGCGACGCTTCGACATTCATCCGAACACGGTGAGTTCGGCCTATCAGCACCTGGAACAGGAAAACTGGGTCGAGTCGCGGCGGGGCTCTGGCGTGTATGTCAAGGAGCGCAGGGCGGAACCGATGACGCCGGAGCAGGTCCTCGACGTGCATATCGCGGGTTTCTTTCGTGCCGTTCGTGAGCTGGGTATTTCGATGGAAACTGTGCGCGGGCACGTCGCGCGCTGGCTGGCCGCGCCACCGGTGGATCATCTCTTGCTCATCGAAGCTGATGACAAGCTGGCGCAGATCCTGGTGTTGGAACTCCAGGCCATCACGCCGCTGCCAGTGAAGGTGATTACGCCGGACGCTTGTCTTGCGGATCGCAGCTGCCTCCTGGGTGCGATGCCGCTCTGCAGGCCGAGCCGGCGCTTGATGGTAGAAGAATCCGTGGGCGTCGGTGTGGAGCTTGTGGTGCTGCCTATCAACTCTGCGTTGAGCTGGCTGGGTCCACTGGTGAGCTCGACAACGGGGCACTTGATCGCGGTAGTTTCGCACTGGCCGGAGTTTGTGGAGACTGCCCGCACGATGTTGCTGGCGGCAGGGATCTCGGGCGACGCACTGCTGCTGGTAGACGCGAATGAAATGGACTGGATGCGCGGTCTCGGGGCGGCAAGTGCGATTCTTTGCGATGCGTTTACGGCGTCGCGACCTGAGTTGCCGGGCAAACCCAAGAGATTTGTCTTTCCCCTGCTTGCGGCCTCAGCCAAGGAGTTGCTGCAACCGTTCGCGCGGGCAGGGGGGACACCTGAGGCCCTCGCTGTGACACCTGCGAAAGCGTCCTAACGCGGCCTGTGCGGACGTCCACCGCGGCTTAGCTTTTCCTTGCAGGGCAAAGGAGAAGCCGGGATGCCGATGAAGCGCTTGATTCCGTGGTCCATGATTACCGTTCGTGTGTTGCTTGGGCCGGTGATGTTGCTGGGCGAGCGGTGCCGCTGGAACGGCGCTGCGCTAGCCGTGATGGTTCTTGCCGCGTTGCTGTCGGACATCTTTGACGGCGTGCTGGCACGCGCATGGAAGACCGACACTGCAAGGATGCGCGTGGCGGATTCCCTTGCTGACACTGCGTTTTACGTGTGTGTCGCGGGTGCCATCGCCTTCGGCATGCCGGCCGTGTGGCACGCGTGCCGCAGTGGTGTGCTGCTGGTGCTTGCGTGCGAGGCGTTACGGTTTGGGTTCGACTTCGTGAAGTTCGGCAAGCCGGCCAGCTATCACTCGTACCTTGCCAAGGGGTGGGGGTTGGTGCTGGCGACGGCTGTGGTCATTACGATTGCGACGCAACGGGTTTCGCTCTGGATGATCGCAGCCGTTGCATTGGGGGTTCTCAGCAATCTGGAGACCATGGCGATGAGCTGTGTGCTGCCGGTTTGGCGGCACGATGTGAAAACGCTGGCTACGGCATGGAAGATCAGGATGCAATGGCTGCGACGGAGCACGGCGACAGGCACAGCCTCCGGCCTGGCCCTGTTGCTGGCTGCATTGACGCTTGGCGGCGTCGTCGGTGCGCATGGGCAAGCGTTTCGGGATGTCACCTATGTGGGTGGGACAGCGCTGCAAAGCAACCGTGTACACGGCCGGCTTTCCATCATGGCCACAGACTCGCTGGTGTTTCTTGGACCTTCCAAGCTGATGGTTCCGTATGACCATGTACTCAGCTACGAGTCAAAGCGCGTGAAAAAGGTGCATGTGGGTTTGTTGACCGAAGGCCTTTGGCGGTTGGTGGCGCCATGGCCCGAGGTGAAGCAGATCGCGCTGACGTACCGCGACGGAGATGAGCATCCGCAAGTGATCGTGCTTGAAATGTCGAAAGGGGACGAGGCGCTGTTGGTTGAAGTATTGAAGGCACGTGTGTCGCAAAATAGGGCGCTACGGACGAAGCCCCTGGTAAGGCCGTCAACTGCCGAAACGATGCCTTGACGGAGCGTTAGGCTGAGCAGTTCTGCGCACTTTCGCGGGATTGGCGCATCGACGATCCGCGCAGGCAACTACATGGCGCGGCTGGCCGTGGGATGAAGCTGCAGGTGGTCCTGAAGGAAGCTGGAAACGGCCATCAGCATGCGGGGCAGCGCTGCCTGGGAGAACCAGTGGCCCTCGTTGGGGAGAATCTCCGTGCGGTGCGCCACGTTCAAGGTGGTGAGGCGTTTGTTGAGCGCTTCGGCGTGGCTCGCGGACACGACGTTGTCGTCTGCTCCGTGGAGGATGAGCGTTGGGGCGAAGTGTGAGGTCGCTTGCGAGGCGTAGGGCTCAACAAGACCGCCGGAGATCTCGATCAGGCCACGCAACCGGCTGCGTTCGGCTGAGTCCGGCGAGGCAGAAAGCCCGGCGGCAAAAGCGAGACCCAGGAACGCGCCGAGCGAGATGCCCGCCAGCACCATGCGATGGGGATCAACGCCGGGGCGAGCGGCGACGAAGCGAACCGCTTCGTCGATGGTGTCCAACCACTGCGGGGTGTGTGTGCCGTTGCGAATGGTATCCAGGTCGGCGCGGAGGGTACCGGTGCGGTCGAAGTAGTGCGGAGCGTAGAGCGCGATGCCGGCCTGCTGCAGCAACGGGCCGAAACGCGAGGTCCAGAAGTCGAGATTGCCGCCCGCGCCATGCAGAAGAACGATGGCTGCGTGTGGGCTTGCAGGGTCGGACGTGATTTCCTGCGCATAAAGCCTGATCGGATGTTGGGCTACGGTGAATTGGAGATGACTCGGCACACAAGGTGAGATGCGGTGCTGTCGAGTGGGCGCTTATGCTGGTGGCATGACGGAACGGCCCGGCTCTGACGGATTGCTGCTGGTGGACACCTGTGGGGAGCGTGGGTCCGTGGCGCTGGCGCGGGGTGGCCGCGTGGCTGCGCAGGTGGATCTGCCCGAGCGGGCAGCCTCGGCAGGATTGCTCGTGGCCGTGCGGGAATTGCTTGCAGCCCAGCAGCTAAGCTTGGCGGAGCTGACGGGCGTCGGCGTGGTCAGTGGACCAGGATCGTTCACCGGGGTGCGCGTGGGACTTGCGGTCTGCAAGGGATTGTGTGAGGCAGCGAACCTGCCGCTCGCCGCCGTGTCGCGTCTTGTGGTGCTAGCTCACGTGGCAGGCCTGCAGGAGGGCTTTGCGGTGCTGCGGGCGGGGCGTGACCAGCTGTACCTGGGCCAGGTCGCAGGCGGCGTGAGTGGGCGCGAGTGGCTGGGCGATGTGAGCGTGCTGGCGGCGGGCAGGGGAGAGATCGTCTACGCCGAGCCGGCCCTGGAGCCGCTGCTGCGAGCCTTTGCTTCAAAAGTGCGGT
The DNA here is from genome assembly GCA_965198515.1 of Granulicella sp. Classification (GTDB taxonomy): domain Bacteria; phylum Acidobacteriota; class Terriglobia; order Terriglobales; family Acidobacteriaceae; genus Granulicella. The sequence goes on from CBDAPO010000005.1 coordinate 855,768, forward strand.
ACGTGTCGCTGAGTGCCGGCAATGCACTTGCGCCTGTGGTGGAGTCCTTGGCCCTGGGCGGGAGCCCATTGGCCCTTGTCGACGCAAACTATGTCCGGGATGAGGAGGCCATTTATGCCCGACCGCATGCGGGATGAGGTGATTGTTGCGGAGCGCTTTCAGATCGAGCGCGCCGGACCAGGGAACATGCCTGAGGTGATGGCCGTCAGTGATGCGGCCCAGGATGGGCCCCACTGGCCTCCGGATGCCTGGAAAAACTTTGTCGAGCCATCGTCGTATGCGGGTGAGCGCAAGAGTGTGATCCTGCTGGCGCGGATGTTGGGCGGCGAGGTAGTTGGGTGGCTCGCGGCGACCGGGATCTATGAGACTGCCGAGCTTGAATACGTGCTCGTGCATCCGCGACATCGAGGCAAGGGCGTGGGCAGGCAGTTGCTGGAGCATTGGCTCGCATGGGCGCAGAGACAGGGCGCGTTGGAAGCCCTGCTGGAGGTTCGCGCCTCAAACGTGGCGGCAAGCCGCCTGTACCGCGAGCTTGGCTTTGTTGAGCGTGGACGTCGCCAGTCCTACTACCAGGACCCCCGCGAAGATGCTGTGTTGATGTGGCACGCGCTGCAGCCCTGCGATGTTTTGTAGGAACGGCGGCCGGCACCCAGCCCAGGTTGGCAGGGAAGGCGGGCAGGTATAATCGACCGGATGGTTCGCGACGGCATTCTGTACGGTGTGTCCCTGTTGGTGGTGGCTGCCATCGTCTGGTACGGCACGCATTTTGTAAGTCTTACGGCCTTGCCCGTTCTGCTGGGCATATTCTTCATGTGGTTCTTTCGCGATCCGACGCGGCGCGTTCCGCGCGATCCGGGCCTGATCGTTTCGCCGGCAGACGGCAAGGTGGAAGACGCCGAGTGGATTGAGACGACGGCCGGAAGCCGGGTGCGGATCAGCATTTTCCTCAATGTGTTCGACGTACACGTGAACCGTGTTCCGGTGAGCGGAACGGTGAGCCTTGTGGAGTATCGTGAGGGTGCGTTCCTGAATGCACTGAACGCCGAATCCGCGGTGCACAACGAGCAAACGCTGATCACGATCGACGCGGGAGACTACAGCGTCAGCTTCAAGCAGATTGCGGGATTGCTTGCGCGACGTATCGTGTGCAATCTGCGGGAAGGCGACCGCGTGATTCGCGGACAGCGCATGGGTTTGATCAAGTTTGGATCGCGCACGGACGTTCTTCTGCCGGCCTCGGTGGAGCTGCGGGTGAAGGCCGGCGACCGCGTGAAGGGCGGCGTTTCCGTATTGGCCGTCATGCCCGGTTCCCCTGCTGGACATCAGGAGACCGGAACGCGCTAATGTCTGCTGCCAGGGTTGACGAATCGCGTTCGCCAGCCCGCAGGGGCATGTACATCTTGCCGTCGACGTTTACGGCGGGCAACATCGCGATCGGCTATTACGCGATGGTGCAAAGCATTCGCGGCATGCACTTCGGAGACTCGGCGGCATTTGACCGGGCATCTCTTGCCATCATTTTTGCCATGTTCTTCGACGCATTGGACGGCCGCATTGCGCGGATGACCAATACGCAAAGCGCCTTTGGGCGTGAGCTGGACTCGCTCGCCGATGTAATCACCTTTGGCGTGGCGCCAAGCTTTCTGGCTTACCTGTGGGGCGTGCGCGAGATATGGCCCTCGGCATACCCGGACTTCCAGGCCCGCCTGATGCGCTTTGGCCTGGTGATCAGCTTCCTGTTCCTGATCTGCGGGGCCTGCCGGTTGGCGCGCTTTAACATCAGCGTCAATCCGCAGCCACGCAATCCAGGCCGCCCTGACCGCAAGTACTTCGTGGGCATGCCCATCCCGGCAGGTGCCGGTGTACTTGCGGCCGTGGTGCACTTTGAGGAAGGTTCCCCCATCCACAGCATCTGGATGTCGATGCTTTGGCTTGGGCTGATTGCGCTGGTCGGCTTCCTGATGGTGAGCAGCTGGCGCTTCTGGAGCGGCAAGGAACTCGACTTCAACCAGCGGCAGCCGGGGCGCCTGCTTGTCCTGGTCGCGCTGTTGGCTTCGGTGTTGATCTTTGAATCAAGATACTCGCTGATTGTATTGGCGATGGCTTATCTGCTGTCCGGGGTGTTCGCTCGCCTGGCGTACTCGTGGCAGCGTAAAACGGCACGGGCCTAGAAGCCGTTCGCAGGAGGATCCTATGGCTGGAAAAGTGCTACAAGCTGCCGTGGTAGGCGCGTCGACGCTGCTCGGCAAAGAGTTGACGCAGGAGATTAGCGAGTCCGCGGCCGCCGCGTGGGACATGCGCCTGCTGGACGAGTCCGACGAAGCGGAAGGTCAGTTGACCTCTGCTGGCGATGAGGCCCTTGTCATCCACAAGCTGAGCGGGACGTCCTTTGAAGGCGTGGACGTGCTGTTCTTTGCGGGCACAAAGGAGTCCACGACAGAATATGCGGCCGCGGCGAAAAAGGCAGGCGCAGCCATCGTAGACCTCACCGGGGCGCTCGCCGGACACCCGGGCTTTGTGGTTCGGTCGCCCTGGTTACAGCAGGATGTGCGCCCGGATCTGACCACGGTAGGGATCGTTGCGCCGCACCCTGCTGCGCTGATGCTGGCCACGGTGATGACACGGCTCGAAAGCCGCTTCGGCGTGGCGTCCATGGTCGCAACCTTGCTGGAGCCGGCCTCTGAGGCAGGTTCTGCGGGCGTCGATGAGTTGCATCAGCAGACTGTTGGGCTGTTGTCGTTTCAGGAAGTGCCGAAGGTGGTGTACGGGACGCAGGTGGCCTTCAACGTGCCGGGTGTTCTTGGTTCGGAAGCGGGCACTTCTCTGGCGGATACGCGCGCACGGATCGCCAAGGACATGGCGTTCTTACTCGGCACCGGTTTCAGCGGAAACGTTAGCCTGCAATTGTTGCAGGCACCGGTTTTCCACGGCTACATTGCGTCCGCGTACGTGCAGCTGCGTAAGCCGGCTGCTTCGGAGGAGGTGCGGTCTGCCCTGCACGGGGGAATCGTGGTCGCTGAAGCAGAAACAGCACCCAGCAATCAGGCCGCGACGGAGTCAGGTGATTTGCTGGTGCGGGTAGACGCTGTTGCGGATCCAGGCGAAGCGTATTGGCTGACGATGGCTGCCGATAACCTTCGGATCGCGGCGCGCAACGCTGTTTCCGCGGCGATGGAGCTTGTCGCCCTGCGCCCGGCTGCCCGCGTGCAATAGACGGGCTCTGGTTGCGGTACACTGCAAGAGGTGCGCCGGGATGGTGGAACTGGCAGACGCAGCGGACTCAAAATCCGCCGAGGGCAACCTCGTGGGGGTTCGACCCCCCCTCCCGGCACCAACGCTTACACAATTAAAGCTGCACTGCTAGTGGGTGGCGGGGCCTGAGTGAAGCAGCGTTTTGTGGCGACGCATGAGCATGACGAGAGCGCGGCGCAGATAGATCGCCAGCAGAGGCATAAGCACTGCGGCGAGTAGGCCCCAGACCACAAGCGCGTGCCACTCCCATCGCCAGATCTCGTGGAAGAGTCGCAGCGGGTGGTGGCTCAAGTGTTCAAGTTGTTTGCGGTTCATAGGCAGGCGGCCTGTGTGGAACAGGTGCACGCCCAGCTCGATGAACGGCAGAAACAACAACAGGTGCAGCGGAGAGACGGTGTGCGCCCCGACCTGTGATGCGATCTGATTCAGACCAAAGGTCCAGGCCAGCAGAACAACCAGAAGCGTCGTGAAGCCCACGGTTGGGTTGATCCCGATGATCATGCCGAAGGCGAGACTCCATGCCAGACGGCGTGGAGAAACACCGCCGCGCATCTGTCGCAGGAGCGGTCGCAGGATCCTGCAGCGGACCGTTTCGCGCACGGTCTCGGGGATGAGAAGCACAGCGCGATTCTACGCCGTGCCTTGTTGGCCGTCGCGCAGCGATGACAAAGGTCGAAGGTTTCGTGGCAGCAGGCTCAGGCGACTTTTGCGGGTTTGCGATTGGCCTGGCGCTTCAGCAGCTTCGCCCGGCGCACAAGTTCTGCCTCGGAGTACATGGTGCCCCGGCAGTGGGCGCTGCCGCAGTAGCAAGGGGCTTCTTCGCTGAGGTCGGAGTCGTAGAGATGGTAGTCGTACACCAACTCCTCCCCTGGGGCGATGTCGCGCAGCGCGCGGATGAAAATGCGCTCGTCGCGCTCTTCAGTCTCGCAATTGGCGTCGCAGGAGTGATTGAGAAACATGGCGGTGGAAAAGCCATCGATGACGTCGCCATTGTCGCCGAAGCCGAAGAGATAGGTCACGGGGCGGCCGCCGTAGCGCTGGTCCGCAACGCGCTTGGGAATGCGAGGACCGTCGTATTCGGCGATGATGCTGTTCTTCGCGATCGCATCCAGGGTGTAGCAGCCCGCGGCGTGGATGTCCGACGAGCGAATCAGCAACCGTGGCGGGTTGCGCAGGCCTGTTCTCTTAAGCTTCACGGTGAGTGGCGCGGGTGCGGTGGGGCTTGGCATCGGGGAGAGTGTAGCAGTTAGAGAGATGTGCATCGGGATAGGCGTTGGCGTCTGCGGACGTTTGCCGTCTAATGGAAGCGTGAACTTGTTTCTGAACAGATGGCGGGTTGGGCTGGCGGGCGGCGCGCTGTTGCTTGCGTTCGGCGGTCGTGTACCGGCGCAGCAGCCAGCACCTGCGAAAGCGTGCCCGCCGGTGCGCGATGCGCAGGGCAACCTGGTTCCGAATATGACGTGTGCGGCTGGGGTGCCGTCAGCGCCGGCTGCGCAACGCTTTCCGTACCCCGGTGAGACAGCGCCTGCGAGTTCGCCAGCGCCGGACCCGAACAGCCCAGCGGCCCCGCAAGCACCCGCGTCCCAAAACGCCGCACCGCAGTCACCCATACCCCAAGGTTCGGCAGGAAAGCGCTTTCCGTACCCGGGACAGACGGACAGCCCTGCACCGCAGCCTGCCACGCCGGCAGGGACAGCTCCTGGCGCGGCCAGTGGACCGCCGCTGCAGGATGCGGGCAGCTCAGGGGAGAGTTCGTCGTCGAGCAGCAGTTCGTCTTCGTCATCTTCAGACCATGGTGAGGGTGCAGGCTCTTCGTCCTCGTCGCGGGACAAGGCCGGGAACGCTGCAGACGACCCGGATGCGAATGATCCGGCAGCGATCCCGCGGAGCAAACGGCACAAACTGCCGCCTGTGCCGCGCCAGAGTCCGTCAGAGCGCGAACAGGAAGACGTGCAGGTTGCGGGTTTCTATTTCAACGATGGCAACTTCAAAGGGTCATACGACCGGGCGAAGGACGCTGTGAGTCTTGCCTCCGATGATGCTGATGCGCAACTCGCGCTCGGCAATGCCGCGAGGAAGCTAGGCAAGCTGGATGAAGCAGAAAAGGCCTACAAGCGCTGCCTGGAGCTGGATCCGGTGCCCAAGGTGCGCAAGCCAGCAGAGAAGGCTCTGCGCGAGATGACCGGCAACGAATAACGCGTGCCTGGGACTACTCCGTGCGGGAACCGCGGTAGGGGCGCTGCAGAAACTGCGGCAGTTCGGTGGGGATGGGGCGTGGTGCTGCGCGTTTTTTCGCTGACCTGGGGTCACGCGGCGCATCTGTTGCTGCTGAATCTTCTGCGGTCAGGTCCTCTTCAATGTGCAGATATTTGCGCAGGTAGCGCAGCGGCTCCTCAGCCAAGGCCATCTGGCGAAGGTGGTACTTCCACGCATTTGGGCGAGCCGAACGACGGATGTACGGCTTGCGCTTAACAGTGCGGATGCTGCCGTCAGGCATGGCGCGCTGAAATGTTTGCGGAGGAACATCGAAGGTGATCTCCGCGCCGGGCTTCCAGAAGGTTTGGGCGAACTCGTGGCTGAACACCAGCGCATAGTAGCGGCGCTGCGTATTCAGTAGGGCGATGGCGGCTTCGGAGGAGATCCACGGGAGGTCGATCCTGGCGGTGTACCAGCGGCGCAGCTCAAAACCATTGCTGCGGGCGCGGCTGACGACCAGTTGGAGGAGCTCGAGTCGCGTCATGAGGGTGGCTGAGGCTTAGCTGCCATGTTGTGCTGGCCAGGCTTGGTTCGGGTACCTGCCGTGTCAGACAACTGTAGCTTCTTCGCTGGCTTCAGTCACCGCAATTCATGGCTCGTAGGTGGTTTCGCGCCGAATACGGTCACGAACATGGTCTTCATGGATCGCTGCGTAGGGGACGGAGCTTCCCGAAGTAGCCAGGGCTGCGTGATGGCGCTCGCGCCAGTGGCGCAGGAGCCAGACGATGCCGATGCCACCGAGTGCAAGAACGGCGAACGGGATGATCCAGGCGACAAGATCAAAACCACCGCGGATGGGAGCGGCGAGTACGGTGGGACCGTAGGTGTTGGCAAAGGCCGCGAGAATGTTGCCGTCGGTGCTGCCCGCGTCAAGTTGCGTGTGCAGGGCGGCGATGAGTTTGGGTGAATCGGGGCAGCCCATGTGATTGCACTCGAGAAGGATCTCGGCGCAGCCGCAGGTGCACATCAGTTTGTGGCCGAGTTTGTCGAAGCGTGTGCTGGGTGTGCCTGCGCCCAACATGGTGAAACTTGCGACAAGAAGAAGAGCGATCTGAGCGACGCGCTTAGGCATGACCGGCCTCGGTGTGTGTCGGCGACATGGCTACCACGGGTCGTTCCACGCCGCTTCGCTCCGGTCGGGGTGACAGGGTGTAGGCGGGCGCGGGAAGGGACGCTCGCTGTGAGGCAGGCTTGAGCGGCGGAACGAGGGCAATGCCGGTGCCAAAGATCACGATGCCCACGCCGATCCAGATCCAGTTCACGAGCGGGTTGAGGAAGACCTTGATGTCAGGGCGATCGGTCTGCTGATTGCGGCCCTCAAAGACCACGTAGAGGTCACGGGCCAGCGTGCTGTGAATAGCAACCACGGTGGAGGCCTGGGCGTGATCGGTGTCAGGGAAGTAGACGCGGCGCTCCGGCGTAAGACGCGTCACGAGCTTGGTGCCGTGATAAAGATCCAGCAGGGCGTAGTCGGTGTCGTAGTTGCCGTTGGTGTCCTGCGAGAAGCTGTTGCAGACGATCTTCCATGAACCGATCGATACGGAATCACCAAAGCCCATCTCGACCTCGCGCGATTGGTTAAAGGCGGCGCCGGCCAGGCCGATGAACATGACGATGATGCCGAAGTGAATCAGGTATCCACCGTAACGGCGCGTGTTACGGCGCGTGAGCAGAATGCCGGAACTGAGAAGGTTTTTGCCGGTTTGAGTACGGATGACGCCAGCGCCACGCAGGAACTCAGCCGTGATGGCCGTCAGCACGCCGACGGAAAGCGAGATGCACACCAGGGCGTAAATGGAGCTGGTGGCGTCATCTTCTGTCCAGGGACGGATGCCCGCCATCATTAACACAGCGGCTGTGATCAGCACGGCGGTGCAGGGCAGAACGAAGTTGCGGCGGATCGCGCGCAAGGATGTAGATCGCCAGGCGAGCAGCGGGCCTACCCCGGTAAGCAAAATAAGGCCAAGACCGATGGGCACCATGACACGGTTATAAAAAGGCGGTCCCATGGTGACCTTGCTGCCTTGAACGTACTCGCTAAGCACGGGAAACAGCGTGCCCCAAAGCACGGTGAAGCAGGAGGCGAGCAGGATGAGGTTGTTGAAGAGGAAGCTGGACTCGCGCGAGACGAGGGATTCGAGCTTGTTCTCGGACTTGAGGTGGTCCTTCTGCTTGAAGAAGGTGAACAGGCACACGCAAAAGACGAGCAGCAGGAACGCGGTGAACCAGTCGCCGATGGAGCTCTGCGCGAAGGCATGCACGGAGCTGACGAGGCCTGAGCGCGTGAGCAGCGTGCCCAGGACGGAGAGGAGAAACGTGATGAAGATGAGCCACACGTTCCAGACCTTCATCATGCCGCGCTTCTCCTGCATCATGACCGAGTGAAGGAAGGCGGTGCCGGCTAGCCAGGGCATGAGGCTGGCGTTTTCGACGGGGTCCCAGCCCCAGTAGCCTCCCCAGCCGAGGACGGCGTAGGCCCAGTGCATGCCGAGGCAGATGCCGCAGGTGAGGAAGAGCCAGGTGACCATGGTCCAGCGACGGGTGATGTGAATCCACTTTTCGCCGGGATAGCGCATCATCAGGGCGCCGAGCGCGAACGCGAACGGGACGGAGAAGCCTACGTAGCCGAGGTAGAGCATCGGCGGGTGAATGACCATCTCCGGGTATTGCAGCAGAGGGTTCAGACCAAAGCCGTCAGCAGGAGCGACCCCGCCGGGCACGATGGCGAAGGGCGGCGCAGCAAAAACGATCAGCGTGCAAAAGAAGGTCTGGATGCCGGCCAGAATCGTGGAGGCATACGCGGAAAGTGTGACGTCGACCTTGTGGCGAGACCGTAGAACAAAGCCGTAGGCCGCGAGCAGCCACGCCCAAAGCAGCAGCGATCCTTCTTGTCCGGACCAAAGCGCGGAAAACTTGTAGGCAGGGTACAGTGCGCGGTTGGTGTGGTGCAGGATGTAGTCGACGGAGAAGTCGTTGGTAAAGGCGGCCCAGATGAGGGCGAAGGCGGCGCAGGACAGCGCAATGAAGCTGGCGATGCCGGCACGGCGAGCGGTTTCACGCAGGCGTTCCGGCGCCACAGCCAGTTGGCGGCCGTGAGCGATGGCCCACAGGGAAACGCCACCGGCAAACACCGTGTAGACGCTAAGGGCAAGCGCCAGGAGCAGCGAGAAACTGCCAAAAGAGGGCATTGGATGCGGCATGCGCGAAGACGTCCTTCACCCTCCATTCTCGCAGATCAACGGCGAGACAGAGGGCAGAAGGCGCGGTATTCGATGGGCTGCTGGAAAGGGTGCGGGATTGCCTTGATCAGGCGAGAGCCGGTCCGCTTCCTGCTACGTCGCTTGCACCTTCGCCGTTGTCCTTGCTGGCATCTGCAATAAGCCGGTGCACACTGGCGAGCAGATCGTCCGGCAGCAGAGGCTTCAGGCGGAAGTGAACGCTGAGACCGTGATACTCGTCTTCCGCCTCCAGCAGACCGCTGATGACAAGCACTGGCACCTTGGGATCGAAGCTGCGGACAGCCTTGATGAATTCAGCGCCCGTCATGCCCGGCATGATGTGGTCTGTGATGATGAGGTCGACCGGAGCGGGGTATTCTTCGTTGCGGTACTGCTCGAGCGCGCGCTCAGGGCTGAGTACAGCAATCACGAAGAAGCCGGCTCTCTTAAGGATGGCCTGTCGTGTTGCGGCCTGCACCGCGTTATCGTCAATCAGCAGGATAGTTGCTTGCATGTCGTCCCGGTCATCAAAGGGTAAGGGCCGAAGGCCGACCAAATTACGCGAACTCACGGATAGATGCTGTGATGCTGGGCCGTGGTGAAAAGGCTGCCTGCCTGGGGCAACGTTCCACGTGGTCTTCTTTTGGACTATACCCGTTATGGCAAAGGTCTGGAACCGCTGCGCGAACCCTGACCCGTGACACTTTCTCACATGGCATTCAGTTGGCGGCTGAGATAATGGATTCATGAAGCGGCGTGTCATCCGCCATTACGAGTTTCTGCGCAAAATCGGCTCGGGCGGCAGTGGTGTTGTGTTCCTGGCCAACGACACGTTGCTGCAGCGGCCGGTCGTGCTGAAGCTGCTGAAGCGGGGAGCGCAAACGCCGGAGCAGATGCGCGCCACCCAACTGCGCGAGGCGCGGCTGGCGTCGGCCATCGATCATCCCAACGTTTGCGCCATCTATGAAGTCGGCGAAGAAGACGATGAAGCCTACATCGTCATGCAATACATCCCGGGCAAGAGCCTGGACAAGGTGATTGCGGAAGGCCCGGCCAGTGTGCAGTTGGCGTTATCCAGCGGCATGCAGATTGCAGACGGTCTTCAGGCCGCGCACAGCCTCGGCATTTTTCATCGTGACCTGAAGCCGGCAAACGTCATGCTCACCGATGGCGGCCTGATCAAGATCCTGGACTTCGGCCTGGCGCGGCAGCTCAAGCGCGAGCAGGTCGACTTCGATCCTGCCTTTGCGGGGGAGCCGCTCACACCGGCACTGCCGGATGCGACCTACACGGCACGCGGCGGGACCATCGCGTATATGGCCCCGGAGCAGTTTGTGACTGGGCAAAGCAGTGTGCGCAGCGATATTTTCGCGCTAGGTGTGCTGCTGTTTGAATTGGTGAGCGGACGGCATCCGTTCCACAAGCCTGACTCGCAGGAGTTGCAGAGCATCCGGGCTATCCAGTTTGCCGCGCCGCCCAACCTGCGGGACCTTGTGCCGGATGTGTCAAGCGAGCTGGAAAGTGTGATCTCTCGCTGCCTGGAGAAGCAGCCCTCTGAGCGGTACGCGTCGGCCGCGGATGTGCGCGAAGGCTTGAAGACGGTGTTGAATTCGCTGCGCCTGGATGTGGCTGTGATGCCGGGCAGCAATGCGACGTCAATGGCCGCACAGCAACGGTTGGATCTGCATACGCCCGAAGAAGAGAAGCGGTCGACGGGCATCCTGTCGATGCTGGCAGAGCGCTTTCGCGATGCGAGCCCGAACGAGACAGGCGATCGCCGCACAACGATTGTTGTGCTGCCGTTTATGAATCTGGGCAAGTCGGATGCGACGCCGTTTTATGGCGCGGCCCTGGCAGATGCCTTGGGTGCTCGTCTGGCCAAGGTGCCTTCCCTTGTGGTGCGGCCTTCGAGCTCGCTGATGAATGTGAATGCGACGCAGTTGGATCCGCTCTCCTTGGGCCGCAAGCTGCTCGTCGACTTCGTGCTGGCCGGGAGCTTTCTGCGCTCGGAGAGCGGCTTCGATTTGAATTGGCAGCTGTTGGATGTGAAGGGTGAAAGTGTACGCACCGGCGGCTCGATCAGTGTGCAGACCTTCGACCTGATCAGCGTGCAAACAGAGATCTGCGATGAGGTGTTTGCAGAGTTGCGCGGCGCCGGAGCGCTGCAGGGCAACGTGAAAGAAGGCGCACGACCGCAGGCTTTGGGCGACGCTGCCAGTGAAGAATATCTGCAGGCCCGCGCTCTGTTGTCTTCGTTCATGAACCGCACCGGCAGCCGCGATGAGCTGGAACGCGCACGCCGCATGTTTGAGCGCGTCACCGAGCATGACCCTGGCTTCGCTCCGGGCTGGACCGGGCTGGGCATCACGCACCTGCAGTACGCGCGACATGGCCTGGGCGGACAGATGCACGTGCTGGAAGCGCGCAGGGCGTTTGACAAGGCTTTGGAGCGGGATACGGCTTCGGTTGAAGCGAACCTGTACCGCGTGTACATGCTGCTCTCGCGCGGCGAAAAAGAGAGCGCGCGCCATGGTATCGAGCATCTGTTGCAGGATGCCGGCAACGACTGGAATGTGCACCTTGTGGCCGGGCTGACGTTGCGCATCGATGGCATGTACAACGAGGCGCTTGAGCAATTCAACCAGTCGTTGCGCCTGAATCCGACCAACGCCGCGGTGATCTACAACCATCGGGCGCGGGTGTACCAGTACCAGAACCAGCTGGAGATTGCCGAAGACGAGATTGAGAAAGGGCTAACGCTGGAACCGCGGCAACCGCTGCTGCGCATCTCGAGCGGCTACCAGCAAATGCGTCTGGGGCAGCTCTCCAAGGCGATTGCCACGCTGGAAGGTGTTGTTCGCGACGATCCTTCGGTGCGCATCGTGTTTCCTACCATCGCGATGTGCTACGTACAACTCGGCGATCGGAAACGTGCGGCGGAGTTCATCCGTGAAGACGTGCTGGGCGCGGCGGAAGCCGACAGCGAGATGGCGTATCGGTTGGCTACATACTTTGCCGTGGAAGGTGATGAGAGTGAAGCACTGCACTGGCTACGGCGCGCCATCTATCTTGGGAACGAGAATTACCCGTGGTTCATCATCAACCCGGCCTGGCGCGGAATGAGTGAGAACGATGATTTTCGTCGTATTCTCGACGATTTAAAGAAGAGCTACAGACGCAACCAGAAGAACTGGCGGCGATTGCTGAGCCAGGTGATGCGGTGAACGAGAGTCTAGTCCGGATTTGTCGAGCTATGAAGGGGTGATTGGCCGGCTGGAGGTACCCGCCTCAGGCCTGCACGTGTCTGGGGAAGACCGTGCGGCGTACTAGTCTCTTGTCTCGTCTCTCTTCTCTCGTCCCATCTAGTTCTTCAGTCCTCACCGAGGTGTGACGACCAGAGGTTGGCCCAAAGCGAAGATGATGTCCGTATCAGCGGGAATGACTTCCTGGACTTCGCGCTTGAGATAGACGGCGGTTGCGACGCCTGCGCCGACGATGGCACCTACGCCTGCACCGATTCCGCCACCGATGACTGCTCCTGTCACTGCGGCCGTGGCGGTCACGCCACCGACGACGGCGGCGGCCTCCTTGGGGTGGGAGCGGAGGACGATGGTTCCTTCGTCGTTGACGCGGAGATCCTGGGTGCTGTTCAGGTCGGTGACTTGGGCGTCGAGGCGATACAGCGTGCCGTCTGGCAGCGAGATGCTTTCCGGGCGCAGATGCATGGCGGCACCACCGGTGATGCGCTTGCCGCCGTGAATGGAAGTGACGTGGCCGCGAATGAGTGAGCCGGCGGGCAGCATGACCTCGCCACTGTGGCCGGCATCTGCGGTCAGCTCGGCGGTGAAGACAGAGCCCTCTGCGGTGCGTTCGGTGTTGAGTCCTTCGCGCAGGCGGGCGTGGAGCAGCGTGCCCTGGTTCAGCTCATGGGGGCGCGTCGGCACGGCGAGCACGATGCCGTCGTCGTTGCCCTCGGCCGTGCGTCGCTCGATCGTTGCCGTTTGCACCGGGGCGGAGGTGTACGGGACGTACTGCGCTGAGGGCGGCGGGGCGACGGTGCCGACTACCGGCGTGGGCGCGGATGCTTCCCGCGGGAGCAGTTGGGGCTCCGCAGCCGGTGCGGCCGTGGGGGTGGTGGCTGTGGCCGGGAAGCTGTCCTGGTAGGCAGGTGTGACTGCCGGCGTCGCCTGGGCCGCGGCGGAAGGTTTGACGTAGTGATCGGTCCGGATGGGGTCAGAAAGCTGCTCTGGGTGTGCTGTGCCGGTGATCTGCTGGGCGAGCCCGGGCATGGTCGCGAGGAATGGCAGGATCAGCACCGGCAGGACCGGCTTGAGCAGATTGCGCTTCATGTGTTGTCTTCTCCGGGTGCGTAGGCGGACGCACGTCTGCCCCAGCATAGGCATTTGGACACGTCCTGGGGAGACGATGTTGCGGTGGGTACCTGCGGTGGCAATGGGATCGGGAGATCGAGCAGACCGGGGTTCATGGGGTAAAAGACGCCATCATGCAACCGGTTCCTGATCCAGGATCTGTTGGTAGAACGCTTCGTAAAGCGGAATGATGCGGCTGGCGCAGAAGTGCTGCTGGGCGTGGCGGCGGGCGGCTTTGGCCATGGTTTCGAGGCGGGTGGCATCCGAAAGCAGATCAATAGCAGCCCGGGCCATGGCGGTCGTATCGCCTACGGGAAAGAGGAAGCCGTTGACGCCGTCTTCGATGAGCTCGGGCACGCCGCCGACGCGGGTGGCGATGGGCGGCACGCAGCAGGCCATGGCTTCGAGCGCGGCGAGGCCGAAGCTTTCCATCTCGGAGGGCATGAGCATCAGGTCGGCGAGCGCGAGCAGCTCGTTGACGTTGTCCTGCTTGCCGACGAAGTGGCAGCGGTCGAGCACGCCGTGCCGCATGGCGAGGTATTCGGCGGCGGAGCGGTCGGGGCCGTCACCGATCATGAGCAGGCGCGCTGGGATCGCTTTGGCAACTTGCGCGAAGGTTTCGACGACGTCGAGGACGCGTTTGACGGGGCGGAAGTTGGACAGATGAACGAGGAGGCGTTCGTTGGGTGCGGCGTACTGGGGGCGTTGTTGTGCGACCAGGTCGGCGTGGCGTTCGTAGACGTCGCAGTTGACGAAGTTGCGGATGACCTCGATAGGACGCGTGGTCTGAAACGCTTCTTCGGTGCGTTCGCGAAGGTGGGCGGAGATGGCCGTGACACCGTCCGAGCGCTCGATGCCGTAGCGCGTTATCGGGAGATAGCTGCGGTCCAGGCCGACGAGCGTGATGTCGGTGCCGTGCAGGGTCGTGATGAAGGGAAGCCGGATGCCGCGGGTGGCGAGCATGTCTTTGGCCAGCAGCGCACTGACAGAGTGCGGGATGGCGTAGTGCACGTGCAGCAGGTCGAGGTTATAAAGCTCAGCGACCTCGGCCATGCGCGTGGCGAGCGCGAGATCGTAGGGCGGGTACTCGAACAGCGGGTAATTGCTGACGGGGACTTCGTGGTAGAAGATGCCGCGCTCGCGACCGGTGAGCCGGAAGGGCTGCGAGTAGGTGATGAAGTGGACCTGGTGGCCGCGGGCGGCGAGCTCGATGCCGAGCTCCGTGGCGACAACGCCGGAGCCGCCGTAGGTGGGATAGCAGGTGATGCCGATATTCATGGGGCCTCAGCGGTGAAACGGTCAGCGAGTCAGCTTGGAAGCGGTCAGCACTTCGTGTTGGCGAAGAAGCGCGGGGCGCTTCGCGGGGACATAGGGGCTGTCGTGCGTTAGACAGCGAGGCTGCCGTAATGGATGAGTTGCAGCGGAGGAAGGTGCGGGTGGGATTGGGCCGGCTCGGGTGAGGAGGAGGCGGCGGGTTGAGGCACTGACTGGCTGATAGCCTGACTTGCTGGCCGGCCCAAGACCGCCGACAGAGCCTCACGCTCCACATCGCGCGTGGCGCGGAGGCGGGTAGCAATGGTGTCGAGTTCGGCGTCGTTGTAGCCCGGATGGCAGACCAGTTCCCATGTACCGTCCGGGAGCGCGTCAAGCAGATTGCGCAGGGTGGCTTCATCGAGGTGGCCCGTGGCCGAAATGCCGACGGTGCCGTCCGTAGTGCGGACGAGGCCGCTTTGGATCTCAGGCCGGCGAAGAAAGCCGCGCTGGAAGGGCTGCAGCAGCCGGATCTGCGAGGTGCGGGCTGCCGTGCCATTGGACAGCGGAAAGGCCCAGGGCTGCTCGAAAGGGTTGCGGATGGCGTGAACGCCGGTACGCAGGGCAGCGCGCAACAGGGCGGCCATTACGGGCGGGGCGATGTGGGTGTGTTTGTGTGCATCGAGATGCGTGACGGTGAGCCCGGCCTGCTGGATGCGGCGGACCTGCGCAACGGCCTCGCGCTCGATCTCGTCCGGGTCGATCTGGTGTGCGATGAGCGCGGCAAGAAAGGATCGCAGCTTGGGTCGTAGCGAGCGGCCGTCGCCAGCAAGCAGCGACGGGATGGTGCGTGGCGCCGAGACCGGCAGGCCGTCGGTGAGGACAACGTGGCAGCCCACGCCGAGACCGGGCCGCTTGCGGGCGACCGCGACGGCGTCGTCGAATGCGGGTCCGCTGGCCATCAGCGTCGCCGAGGTGACCGCTCCGGCGTCGTGCAGTTCGGCAATGGCGCGGTTGATGCCGTGGGTGAGGCCGAAGTCGTCGGCGTTGATGATGAGGCGTCGTGGCATGGGCCGACTCGGATTGTAGCGGGGCGGTGGTGGAGCGGTCAGCGGGGGAGGTTTTCGTTTCTTCACTGCTGGGCCACGGGGCCGGCGGGCTTGCGATAGGGTAGAAAGCATGATCGTCACCGCCGAAAAGTCGAGCGCTTCGACCCTGCTCGGCCGGCGTGTGCTGGACGACGCGGGTGCCAGCCTTGGCCGTGTCATCGAGCTGGCGGTGGACACCTCGCAGGACACGGGCCGGGTAACGGCATTGATTCTGCGCAAGGGCGTGGGCAATCCGCGGGTGGCGGTGCCGGTGCAGGGTTTGTCCATTCCGCAACGCGCGGGCGAAGCCCTGCGGACCGCCGCCGCGCCGGAAGCGGTGAATGGACTGGACAATGCGCTGCTGCTGGAGCGCGACCTGCTGGATCAGCAGATTATTGACGTGGACGGACGCAAGGTGGTGCGCGTCAACGACGTGAACCTGACGTGGGAGCCGGCGCCGGATGGCGTGCACGCGGCCGGGCTGCGCGTCGATGAGGTTGAAGTAGGTGTGCGCGGCGCGGCGCGGCGGCTTTTGCATGGTCTGCCGCAGGCGGCCGTGCTCGGCGTCAGCGAAAAGCTGAGCGGCAACACGATTCCATGGAGCTGCGTAGACCTGATCGAGCGCGATCCGGGCCGGCGCGTGCGGCTGAAGATCGGGCAGGAGCGCCTGGCCAAGCTGCACCCCTCGGACATTGCCGAGATCCTGCAGGACCTTGGGCCTGCCGAGCGCGAAGCGGTCTTCACCAGCCTGCCGGAGGAGACTGCCGCAGAGACGCTGGAGGAGATTGAGCCACGGCTGCAGAAAGAGCTGCTGCAGGGCATGGACTCCGAGCGAGCGGCGGACATTCTGGAAGAGATGGACCCGGGCGCGGCGGCAGACGTACTCAGTGAGCTGAGTGACGAGCACTCGGAAGCCATTCTCGAGGAGATGGAACCGGAAGAGCGGCACGACGTTGAAGAGCTGCTGGAGTTCTCACCGGATTCGGCTGCCGGGCGCATGACGACGGACTACTTCTGCGTTCCGGCGGACGCGACGGTCGCGGATGCAGTGGCGGCCTTGCGCGAGTTTGAGGGCGATCCGGACACGGTGACCGAGGTGTACCTGCTGACCGAGGACGATCACCTGGCGGGCGTGGTGACGATGTCCCGGCTGCTGCTGGCCTCGCCGGAGACGCAGGTGCTAAGCCTGGCCCCGGACGGCAAGCCGGTGAGTTGCCGGATGGATGCCGATGAGGAGGATGTGGCGGAGTTGTTCGACAAGTACAACCTGCGGTCGTTGCCGGTGCTTGGCCATGAAGGGCGGGTGGCCGGCGTCATCCATGCCGAGCAGGTGATTGCCGGCCTGCGCGAAGGCTAAGCGTGGGAAACACCGCGGCTGGACCGTTGAAGATCCTGTATGCGTCGGGGTTGTCGCCGAACGACTCGTCCCAGTACCGGCTCTGGGCGCTGGAGCGGCTCGGGCATACGGTGCTTCCGCTTAATGCCTACGCGTATGAGCCAAGCCAGCCGCTGGTGCGCAAGGTGCTGCACCGCTTGCAGGTAGGGCCGTGGGTGGAGCGGCTGAACCGCGACATCCTGGCGGCGGCGGAGCGCGAGCGGCCCGAGGTGTTCTGGGCGGACAAGCTGCTGCAGTTGCAACCGGGGACCCTGGATACGCTGCGTGCGATGGGCGTGGCGACAGTCAGCTACATGATCGATAACGCGTTTGGGCCACGGCGTGACCCGGGGTGGCGGCTCTACATGCAATGCATCCCACACTTCGACCTCCACGCTACGCAGCGCGACGCAAACGTGCTGGACTACCAGGCCCGTGGCGCGCGTGACGTGATCAAAATTCAGACCGCCTATGAGCCGACCATTCATTTCCCTCCGCCGGCGGGGTGGAGCGATGCGGACCGGGACCGTGGGGTGAGCTTTGTAGGGACGCCGTATGACCGGCGCGCGGAGGACCTGACGCGGTTGTGGCGGGAGTTCGGGGTGCCTGTGGTGATCTCCGGGGCGGATTTCCTTTGGCGGGAGCGACTGACGCCGGATGCCTTTGCGGCCTTATTTCGGGACGGTGAGTTGTATGGAGGCGCCTACCGGGAGGCGATCTGGCGGTCCAGGATCAACCTGAGCTTCCTCACGCACTCCAACCAGGATGAGTTTGTGCACAAGAGCTTCGAGATCGCGGGCTGTGGGCAGTTCTTGCTGGCCGAGCGGTCCCCAGGGCACCTGGCGCGTTTCGTGGAAGACGAGGAAGCGGTGTTCTTCACCGGGGTGGAGGAGTGTGCGGCGAAGATCGGACGATGGCTGCCGGATGCGGCCGGGCGGGCGCGGGTGGCGGCTGCGGGACAGGCACGGGCGGTGCGCGACGGGTACTCCAATGACGCGCAGGTGAGCAGGATCATCGAACGGATACGGCCTGTTCTGCGCGGGGCTGCCGGTTAGTTTGTTACGGCAGTGTTTCGTGCCGCCGGGCAGGGTAGATTAAAGACATAAAGGTGCAGCTTGTGGAGCGCTCTTGCCCCGGCGTGGGCCCCGCGTGCGTCCGGCGTGACGCGGGTGAGGTGTGCTGTGTTGCCCGGACTCCTGTGGTGGTGTCGATGTGATGGATTGGAAGCGGTGGCGCAACTCAATTGTGCTGATCTTTGCCGTGCTGGGGCCGGGATTTATCACGGCCAACGTCGACAACGACGCGGGCGGGATCTACACGTATGCCACCGCCGGGGCCCAGTTTGGGTATGCGCTGTTGTGGACCATGATCCCGATGGCGATCATGCTGACCTTTGCGCAGGAGATCTCCGCGCGCATGGGCGTGACCACCGGTAAGGGGCTCAGCGAACTGATTCGCGAGGAGTTTGGGCTGCGCACTACCGCGCTGCTGATGTTGGGCCTGGTGCTGTGCAACCTGGGCGACGTGGTGGGTGAATTTGCCGGGGTGGCCAGCAGCACGCAGTTGTTTGGGATCAGCAAATACATCGCCGTGCCGCTTGCGGCGGTGCTGGTCTGGTCGCTGGTCGTCTTCGGCGACTACAAGAAGCTTGAAAAGATCTTCGTTTTCCTCTCGTTCCTTTACGTGGCGTATATCATCACGGCGGCACTGGCGCACCCGAACTGGAGCTTTGCGGTACGCGAAACGATGCGCCTGCCGCGCGTAACGGATCTTCGCAATCCGAGCTATCTGCTCTTCTCGGTGGGCATGATTGGCGCCACGGTTGCGCCCTGGCAGCAGTTCTATCTGCAGGCCTCGGTGGTGGATAAGGGTGCGGGCAAGGGCGAACTGAAGTATGCGCAGGCCGATGCGATCGTCGGCTCGGTGTTCAGCGTGGTGGTGGCGGCGTTTATTGTCATTGCGTGTGCGGCGACGCTGTTTGCCAGCGGTCATCACACGATCAACGACGCGGCCGATGCAGCGGCTTCGCTGCGGCCCCTGGGCGGCGACTATGCCTACCTGCTGTTCGCGTTTGGGCTGCTGAACGCGTCGCTTTTTGCGGCATCCATTTTGCCGCTTTCAACCGCGTACACCGTATGTGAAGCGCTTGGCTTTGAGTCCGGGTTGACCAAAAAGTTCCGCGAGGCGCCGGTGTTTTATTGGCTCTATACCGGCCTGATCGTTATTGGCGCGACCATCATCCTGATGCCGCACGTGCCGTGGATAAAGCTGGCCGTGTTGTCGCAGGTGTTGAACGGTGTGCTGCTGCCGTTTGTGCTGGTGTTCATGCTGATCCTGGTCAACCGGCGCAGCCTGATGGGCTCGCTGGTGAACGGGCGCACGTACAACATCGTGGCGTGGACACTGACGGCTCTTGCGACGATCCTGACGGTGGTGATGCTCGCGGGCCAGGCGTTTGGGGTCAGCTAACGAGGGGTCAGAGCGCAGGCCTTAGAGGTATTTGCCGTCGGCCAGTTCGCGGATCAGGTTCAGGTCCGCGGCGAGGAAGTCGAACTCCGGCAGGCTTTGCAGGCTGGTCCAGCGCATGGCCTGGAAGATGCGGTTTTCGAGGTCGCCGCTGAACGTGTCGACGCGGAAGAACTGGATCTCGATCAGCGAGCCGTTGCGATAGTTGTGGCGGATGGTGGTGAGTCGCTGGCCGACCGTGGCGTCGATGCCGAGTTCCTCATTCAGTTCACGGGCGAGCGCGGCTTCGGCGGTCTCGCCGTTCTCCACCTTGCCCCCGGGGAACTCCCATTTGGAGCCCATGGGCTGATCGGGGCGGCGCTGGCAGACGAGGATTTCACGCCCCCCTTCCGCTTCCCGGAGAATCAGGGCGG
This sequence comes from Granulicella sp., assembly GCA_965198515.1. GTDB lineage: Bacteria > Acidobacteriota > Terriglobia > Terriglobales > Acidobacteriaceae > Granulicella. Next base: position 875,457 of record CBDAPO010000005.1, read on the forward strand.
CGACCACGTGGCGCACGGGCCTGTTGGCTGACCGCGGGCTGCCGTTCAGTTTGCGGATGGGACGCTTCACCTCTGCCTTCAGTGTAAGCCGTTTCGGGGGTTAGGGCTTGGGCATCGCCTTAGCCGGCGGCTGAAGCCGCGTTGTTGCGTCGCAGCGTAACGGCCCGGCTGCGGCCGGGCCCTGACGAAGCGTGGTTTTACCAAAGTGGAGTCGCAAAAGCGTGACCTCCGCGGAAGCGATGCCGTAGAAGCGTGGCCTCGGCTGGATGCGGTGCGGCGGAGTCTCGCCCCTGGCTGAGGACGTGCGACGAGGCTTCGCTTATTGATGTTTGTCGGCGGAGGAGGTGGGTTCTGCGGGATGGTAGACAGGCCAGCCTTCGCGGGCGCTGCGTTCGAGGAGCGCGGGCGAGGGATTGATGGGAAAGGCCTGGCGCGCGATCGCCAGCATCGCGGCATCATGGACGGAGTTGCCGAAGACGGCGTCCGGGTGCGTGATGCCCGCCTTGCGGAGCGCGGTGACTTTGCCCTCATCCGTGGGGACGTCGATCAGCCGATCGGTGATCAGGCCATCCTTGACCGCGACGCGAGCCGCGAGGACGCGATCGGCCGGGATGTTGAAGCGGCGCACACCTTCTTCGATCACCCAGTCATTTGTGGAGCTGACGGCCCAGATGTCGGTGCCGCGCTGCTGCAGGGTGGTGATGATCTGCCGCAACTCGGCGAAGATGTGCGGTTCGATGTGATCGCGAAAGAAGCTGCTGGCGGCTTTACGCAGGGCGGCTTCATCCAGACCGGCATAGACCTGCACCATCTCGCCGCAAATGGCGAGCTCGGAAACCTCACCGCGCCGGTAGCCCTCGTACCGCTCTTTGAGCCAGGCGATCTTTTCAGCGCTTAGCAGACTATTGTCCATGCTCCACCACATGAACGAGGAGCCTGCATCGCCCGGCCACAAAGTACCGTCGCAGTCGAAGACGGCAATCTTTGGGGCCAGCGTATCGACCTGGTTGAAGAGCTCCTGCGTGGTGAGGACGGTGGGGATTGTGGCAGAAGGCAATGCGAAGCTCCAGGCGCGGCGGTGGCCGCTCGTTGTTCAGTAGAACAGCGCTCGGCCAGGGTCGCCAAGTCGGGCAAGGTGCCAAAGAAGGCAAAGGCTTGCTAGTCTCCGAACAGGTATGGAGGCAAGAGCTTTGGCTGAAACTGCGGCGGCAACGATCTTCGTGGTGATGGGCGTGAGTGGATCAGGCAAGACAACGATTGGCACGCTGCTGGCCAAAGACATCGGCGCGGTGTTCGCGGATGCTGACGATTACCACTCGCCGGAAAACAAGGAGAAGATGCACGCGGGCATCCCGTTAACCGACGAGGACCGTGCCCCGTGGTTGCAGACGTTGAACACCCTGCTGAAAGGATGGGCGGAAAAGGGCAGCAAGGGTGTGCTGGCTTGTTCCGCATTGAAGGCGAGCTATCGCGACACGTTGAGCGCTGGTGTCGCGCCGGGTTTGCTGCAGTTCGTTTGGCTGGATGGCAATCCGAAGATGATTCAGCAGCGTCTGGAAGCGCGCCAAGGGACGTACATGAATCCGGGGTTGTTGGGCAGCCAGTTTGCCGCGCTGGAGGCGCCGGTGGGGGCACTGCGCGTGGTGAATGACCGCACGCCGGAAGAGGTGGTGCAGGATATTTTGGGGCAGGCGGGGGCGGTGAAAGGCTGACGGGCCTGGGTTTCTGCCTACCCCAACGAGCAAGCTCATGAGGACCCGGTTTCGTCCCTCGCGCTGGGAAACGCAGATTCCCGTCGGGAACGACAACAAGGGCTGGACCGAAGGATCGTCAATGAGCGCCGGCCGGGCCCTTGCCGGGCCGGACGCGCTTCAGGAGCCAGACGACCGCGACGCAGAAGAAGCACAGCAGCGACAACCAACGAAAGACGTCGACGAAGGACCACAACGACGCCTGCTGCTGCAGCTGACCGTACAGGCTGACCTGTGCGGCCCCGCGGGCGTTCGCCGGGCCAAAGGTGCTGGTGAGCGCCTGCTGCGTCGCGTTCAGGGAATTTTGGAAAGCGACCCCGGTGCGTGGGATGTAGTTGGTGAGATCGTTCTGGTGGGCGTCCGTGCGGCGCGTGAGCAAAGTGGTGGCAATCGAAATGCCAATGGAGCCGCCGACGTTGCGCATCAGGTTAAACAGGCCTGAGGCGTTGCCGATTTGGGTGTTGTTCAGGGTGCCGTAGGCGGCGCTGTTGATAGGCACGAAGACAAAGCTGAGCCCGAAACCGGTGATCAGGATCGGCAAAAACAGCGTTGTGGGAGAGATGCCGAGCGTGATGTTGCCGAAGTACAGCGTCGTGAGCCCGAAGACAATGAAGCCGAAGGTGAGCAGAATGCGCGGGTCCACCTTGTTGCTGAGCGCCCCGATGACGGGCATGCCAAGGATGGCTCCCAGGCCGCGGGGCGCCACGGCGAGGCCCGCCGTAAAGGCCGTGTAGCCGAGCAGCTCCTGGTAGAAGAGCGGAAGCACCGTCACCGTGGAGTAGATCCCTATGCCGAAAAGGAAGATCAGCACGCAGCCGAGCATGAAGTTGCGATCTTTCAGCACCCGCAGATCGACCAGCGGGTCCTTGCCATACCAGGACTGGTAGACGAACCAGACGAACGCGATGGCAAAGGCGAAGGTGGCCCAGCGAAGCCAAACGGCGCCGAACCAGTCGACCTCCTGGCCCTTGTCGAGGATGACCTGGAGGCAGCCAGTCCAGACGCAGAGTGTCGTGAAGCCGATCTTGTCAAAGGGCGCCACCTTGGCCTTTGAGATATAGGGCGGGTCGTTGACGTAGCGACCGATCATGAAGAGCGCGAGCGCGCCGACCGGGATGTTGATGTAAAAGGCATAGCGCCAGGAGTAGGTGTCCGTAAGCCAGCCACCGAGCGTGGGGCCGAGCACCGGGGCGACGACGACCCCGAAGGCAAATACCGCGAGCGCCTGGCCGCGTTTGGCCGGCGGAAAGCTTTCCAGCAGGATGGCGTTGGAAAGCGGCTGAAGCGCGCCACCGCCAGCGCCCTGGACAATGCGGGCGAGCAGCATGAGGCCAAGCGTGGGTGCGGCGCCGCACGCCAAGCTGGCAACGGTAAAGATGAGCACGCAGCTCATCAGGAAGCGCTTGCGGCCGAAGCGCAGCGAGAACCAATTGGACGCCGGCAGCACGATCGCGTTGGCAACGAGGTAGCTGGTGAGCACCCAGGTGGCTTCGTCATTGGAGGCTGATAGCGAGCCGGCGATATAGGGCAGCGCAACCGACGCAATGGCGGTGTCCAGCACCTCCATAAACGTGGCGAGCATGACCGAGGCGGCGATGAGCCACGGGTTGACGCCCTTGGTGACCTCCTGCGGCGCCTGCTCGGTGGCGCTGTTGGCGGGCATGGGACGGGCGGCGTCGGCGGGGTTGGCGGTGGCTGCGGAGGCCATCGGGGTCGGTGCCTTCCTGCGGAGGATGCGCCTGGCGGCTTACGGGGCTTGGATGCAGGATGGGGCTTGCGACGGAGACGTGCGGATCTCTAACGTGATGACTGACCAGGGCGGTCCTACTACGGGTTGCGCGGGTAACGGCGCTTCAGGCGAAGGAACGGCTGCTCGAGGAGCGTGAACGAGAGCCAGGCCGCGAGCGTTGTGAGCGGAAGCGCCACCACGAGGCGGGCTGCCTGGTAGGCGAAGCCGCTGTTGGTGTGAGTAGTCAGGCTGCCGAGATGATCGAACACTGGCTCGAGCAGAATGTGGAACACATAAAAGCCGTAGCTTATGCCGCCCAGAAAGACCAGGGGGCGGGTATTGAGGACAGAACGCAGGAGATTGGGGGCAAGCGCGACCGCGACCAGGGCCGCCGAGAGGACGTCGGCGGCGGGGAGAAGGAAAAGAAAGGCTGGGCGATTGCTCAACAGGAGGGAATGAGTTTGGAGGGCTGTGATGACGATGAGGATCAGGCTAGCGATGGCTGCCAGGCTCACCCCATGGGTCCCTAGACGGCGCTCCGCATCGGTCGGGAGGACAGCGCTTGCGGGTTCCTTCGGCAGGCGACGGTACAGGGCGAGGGCGCTGCCTAGAACGAGAGCGCCGGCGCGTGTGGGGAGGAACGTGGCGAAGCTGTTCGCTGTGGGCCAAGGCAGGAGGTGCGGGGCGAAGACGACTAGGCGGAACAAGCAGCTTGCGACAAAGGTGTACAGACTGAGCAGAAGGGCTCGGCGCGGCGTGCGAGCGGCTATCAGCGCAAACGGCCAGAGGAGGTAAAACTGCTCCTCGACCGCGAGGCTCCAAAGGTGAAAGACCGGAAGGGGTGGCGGAGTGTGCAGCGCCGCGTTGAGCAGTGGAGGCAGGTTCTGCAAGAAGAGGGCGTACACGAGCAGGGGTTCGAGCTGCGGAAGCGTTGCCCCGGTGAGCAGAGCCGCGACCGCGCAGGCGAGCAGGGCGGCGAAGTAGAGCGGAAGAATGCGCAGGGCTCGGCGAGCGTAGAAGTTGCGCAGAGCGTCGAGGCGGACATTTGCCCGCTTCCCTTGCTGTTGCGGCTGGCCCGAAACCCAGGTCTCAGAAGCGAGACCTGGGGCACCCGCTCTTGCTTGCAGGTTCGGGATCGGCGGACCGGTGAACAGGGCATCGGCGAGCAGGCCGGTGATGAGGAAGCCTGAGAGCGCGAAGAAGACATGGACGCCCATCCAGCCTGCCTGCGTCAGGTAGCCAAGCGCGCGCAGGAGGGGGTTGTGGGCGCGAAGGCCGCCTCCATAATGGAACAGAAAGACGAGCAGGACGGCGACGCCGCGCACGCCATCGAGCGCAGGGTCGCGGCGGGACGGCGGCTCGGCGGAGGGCTGGGGCGGGGTGGGCACGTAAGCGTAAGGCTAGGGAGCGAGTCCAGTGGCGTCAACCGGAGTTATCGTCAGACGGCCTGTGTCTGCGTGCTGTGTCGTTGCGAGCGCCGTCCGCCCCATCGCTGCGCCAAGCTCCGCTGAGCGGGCCGCTTCTGCCCATAGAATGCAAGGAGAAGGCAGGTTTGCGTGCAGTTTGCTGAAAGAGTGCAGAAGGTACAGTCGTCCGCCATCCGTGACTTGTTGCGGCATGGGACGGACCCCGGTGTCGTTTCGTTTGCAGGCGGGTTTCCGGATCCGACCCTGTTCCCCGCGGCGCAGTTGCGGGCGATCTACGACCGGCTATTGACCGAGGAAGCGACGCGGTCGCTGCAGTACACCGTCACCGAGGGTATCCCGGAGCTGCGGGCGCTGATCGCCGCGCGCATGAACGCCGACGGCACGCCCTGCAGCGTGGACGATGTGCTGGTGCTGCACGGGGCGCAGCAGGGGCTGGACCTTGTGGCCAAGATGATGCTCGAGCCTGGGGACACGGTCGTCGTGGAAGACCCCACCTTTCTCGGCGCGACCATAGCTTTCAACGTCTTTGAGCCCGTGTATGCGACCGTGCCGATGGACGACCAGGGCATGAACACCGATCACCTTGAGGCCGTGCTGCGGGCCAACCGCCGCGTCAAGCTGATCTACACCGTGCCGGACTTCCACAACCCCACCGGGGTGACCATGAGCCTGCCGCGCCGGCAGCGGCTGATGGAGCTGGCCAATGAGTTCGACCTGCTGGTGCTGGAAGACTCGCCCTACCGGCCCCTGCGCTTTGAGGGCGAGCACCTGCCGACCTTGAAAAGCATGGACACCGAGGGACGGGTGGTCTACCTGGGTAGCTTTTCGAAGATCCTGGCCCCCGGAATGCGCTTAGGGTGGGCCGTGGCCAGCGGTGAAGTGTGGCAGAAGCTCGCGCGGCTGAAGCTGGCAGGGGACACCCAGTGCAGCACCCTGAACATGATGGCGGCGGCGGAGTTCCTGCGGGACTACCCGATCGACGAGCACATCGCCGGGGTCAACATGGCCTACCGTCGCAAGCGCCAACTAATGTTCGATGTGCTGGACGCGGAGTTCCCGAAATCAGTGCAATACACCTGCGCGGAGGGCGGCTTGTTTACCTGGCTGTCGTTTCCGGAAGGCTTCGACACGGCGGCCTTCATGCTGGAGTGCTCACTGCCGGAAGCCAAGGTGGTGTATGTGCCGGGTGCGCCGTTCTACGCATGCGAGCCGCAGCGAAACCATGGGCGGTTTAACTTCTCGGCGGTGCCGGAAGAGCGGCTGGTGGCGGGGATGGAGCGGCTCGGGGCGTTGGTGACGCGAAGTTTGCGGTGAAGTCCGGAAACGGCAGCTAAAAGAAATGGCCCGCCTGTGCGGGCCCTTTTCTTTTTGCCTGAGAGTCGTTAGCTGCCTTGGCGGCTCATGGTGGACTGGATACCAGTGTCAGCGCCGCAGGTGCCGGAGCTGGTCCAGCTGGTGATGGTGAGGGTCCCACCGTCAGCCGAGAACGTACCTGAGGCGGTGACGCTGTTGCCGTTGGCGTTCGTGGTGTTGGCGGGGGTCAGCGTGTAGGTGAAGGTATTGCCCGTCACCTGGGTATTGGCCAGGGTCAACGCCGCCGGGAAGCATGGATTGCTGGCCACCGTGGCGGTGCCTGCAAGCGTGAAGTTGCCGTTCGCGTCCGGTGTGCTGGATTGCGACAGGTTTGCGGTGACCTGGGCGATGTTGCCGTCAGCGTCGGCGAAGTTACCGAGGTAGTTCCCCTGCATGGGCGAGAACGCCTGGGCAACCGCCTGGACCTTTTGCGCGAGCGCGCATGTGCCGCCCGCCACGTTATAGGTTGCGTTCGAGAGCGACTTGCCGTCTGCGGCGAGCGTGCCGGACACGGTCAGGGTGCCACCGGCGACGGGGCCGGTCAGGGTAAGGAGGTTGTTGCTGTCCGCCTTCCCGGACACCTCGAAGGAGATGCTGGGGGCGACGCAGGCAGAGCTGGATTGCGTGTGAAATACGCCTGACGTGGCCCCGGCTTGCGTGGTGAGATCTCCGGAGATGACCGGGAGCCTGGCCGCGGCGGTGGCGGAAGAGCTGATCTGCCAGTTGCCCTTGGCGGGAGTGATGCTGCTGGTGCCAGTCGTGACGGTGCCGTCGTCAGAGCAGCCCGCGGCGAACAGGAGTGGGAGCGAAAGGCTGGCGCAGACGGCTGCGCGAAGGAGGCGGAAGTGAAAGGACATGGGAAGCTCCGGCCCGGGTGGTGCCTTGTTGTGTCTCTGGGGAAGTCCAGGAGATGGGGGCAGTATGCCAAACCTGCGACTTTCGTGCCATTACCAGAAAGCGTTACATGGAGATCGACTTGCTTCTTTCGACCCCCCGGTCGGCTGCCGACCCCGTCCGACCGAGAGCCCATCCCATGCACTTCGAGCTCTGGGGACAGCTCCGCCGAGCCTTTTTTCTTCTGCTTCCCCTACGAGTTCTCCGGCTGGATCAGACGGGTCTGCGCCGCGTCCAACGCGTGCGAATCTTCCATGCGCAGAACGCATCATATTGGTTGACAGTAACTCACTCACATGCGAGAGTGAGAGGGTCAACAGGTTCCGCGGCGGTGGCCGCGAAAGGCTTAAGACGGAGGAGCAACACGATGGCAAAGATTATTGGAATCGATCTCGGCACGACGAACAGCTGCGTGGCCGTGATGGAAGGCGGCGAGCCCAAGGTAATCGCCAACGAAGAGGGCGGCCGCACGACGCCGTCGATCGTGGCCTTTACGAAGAACGGCGAGCGTTTGGTGGGCCAGGTGGCGAAGCGCCAGGCGATCACCAACCCGGAAAATACGATCTATTCGATCAAGCGCTTCATGGGTCGCCGGCAGAACGAAGTCAACGACGAGATGAAGATGGTGCCGTACAAGGTGGTCCCGCAGGGCGATCACGTGGCGGTGCTGGCGCAGGGCAAGGAGTACACGGCACCCCAGGTGTCGGCGATGATCCTGCAGAAGCTGAAGAAGGCGGCCGAAGATTACCTTGGCACCTCGGTGACCGAGGCGGTCATCACGGTGCCGGCGTACTTCAACGACGCGCAGCGCCAGGCGACCAAGGACGCGGGCAAGATCGCCGGCCTGGACGTGAAGCGCATTGTGAACGAGCCGACGGCGGCTGCGCTGGCCTATGGCCTCGACAAGAAGAAGGACGAGACGATCGCGGTCTATGACTTCGGTGGCGGTACGTTTGACGTGTCGATCCTGGAGGTTGGGGACGGCGTCATCGAGGTGAAGTCGACGAATGGTGATACGCACCTTGGTGGCGACAACCTGGACCAGCGCATCGTGGAGTGGCTGATCTCGGAGTTCAAGTCGGAGTCGGGTCTGGACCTGACCTCGAAGGGCAACGAGATGGCGCTGCAGCGGCTGAAGGATGCTGCCGAGCGCGCGAAGATCGAGTTGTCGACGGCGCAGGAGACGGAGATCAATCTCCCCTTCATCACCGCCGACGCTTCCGGGCCGAAGCACCTGGTGCGCACGCTTTCGCGGGCCAAGCTGGAAAGCCTGGTGGACGATCTGCTGCAGAAGTCGATTGGACCGTGCAAGCAGGCGCTGAAGGATGCCGGCATTGATGCAAGCAAGATCGACGAGGTGGTGCTGGTTGGTGGACAAACCCGCATGCCCAAGATCCAGCAGCTGGTGAAGGATCTGTTCGGCAAGGAGCCTCACAAGGGTGTGAACCCGGATGAGGTTGTGGCGATTGGCGCGGCGGTGCAGGCTGGTGTTCTGGCGGGCGACGTCAAGGACCTCCTTCTGCTCGACGTAACCCCGCTGACGCTGGCGATTGAGACGATGGGCGGTGTGGCGACGGCGATGATTCCGCGCAACACGACCATCCCGACCAAGAAGTCGGAAACGTTCTCAACGGCTGCGGACAACCAGACCGAGGTCGAAATCCACGTACTGCAGGGCGAGCGTCCGATGGCGGCGCAGAACCGTACGCTGGGCAAGTTCAAGCTGGGTGGCATCCCGCCGGCGCAGCGCGGCATGCCGCAGATCGAGGTCACCTTTGACATCGACGCAAACGGCATCCTGAACGTGCTCGCCAAGGACAACGCGACCGGCAAGGACCAGAAGATCACCATCACGAGCTCTTCGGGTCTAAGCAAGGAAGAGGTTGAGCGCATGGCGCGCGAGGCGGAAGCCCACGCGGCCGAGGACAAGGAAGCCAAGGAGAAGATCGAGGCTCGCAACCAGCTCGACTCCATGGTCTACAACGTCGAGAAGATGCTGCGCGAGGGCGGCGAGAAAGTGGAGGCAGCAGACAAGGGCGATGTGGAAACAGCGCTCAGCGATGCGAAGTCCACGCTGACCGGCGACCCGAGTGCGACCGAGCTGAACGCAGCGCGCGAGCGCTTGACGACGGCGAGCCACAAGCTGGCAGAGGCGCTGTACAAGTCTCAGGCTGCCGGTGGTGGTGTCCCACCGACGGACGGTGCTGCAGCCGGCGCGGGAACTGCCGATAATCAGCCCAAGGACGAAGGCGTGATCGACGCCGAGTACGTGGACGCTGAGAAGTAAGGATCATCTGCGGCATAAATAAGTGCGCCGATGATGTTCGGCGGATGCAACGGGGAGAGGTCGATTGCGGCCTCTCCCTTTTGTGTACCGAATCGCTTGGGCAATACCTGGGTCTAATAACGTAGGGCACGGGGCAACGAACGCCAGCCGCACAGGTGAACTGGGGGAAGAGACATGAACAACTCAAAATATAAACAGGGAACCGATCAAGCCTGGCCACAGGCAATCTCTTTTAACCTGGGCATGGGCTCAGCGGGCGCTGCGGAAACATTGTGGCGGTGTGAAGGTTCACGTGGCGGACGTGTGTACGCTTCCGGGCTTTTCACGACGTTGGAAGAGGCTCAGCAGTTTGCGCAGCAGCTACAGAAGACAGAGCCTGACCAGGTATTCAACGTGGAGAAGATCAAGGCAAGCGCGGTCTGGAACTAAGCACCTTGACCGGTTTACGAGATGAAAGCCGCAGCGGACACGAGCCGCTGCGGCTTTGTTGCATCTGACAGGGCGATGATGCTTCTGATCGACTGGGTGGCGGTGCAAGCAGTGGCCAACGCAGCGCTGGTGGTGACCAGTGGCGGGGCGATCGCGTATGCGGGGCGTCAGTTACAGCATGAACGCGCGTATCGTTCCGTCGATAACCTGGAAAAGCAGCTGACCTTTTTCTTGAGTGAGGTCTTTGTGGCCGCGCGCAGGCGGCTTGCCGAAACGCGCACGGATGGTGGGGTTTTGTTGCCGTGGGATCTGAGTAATCCACCGATTGCGGCCTTTGAGGTGCTGGACTTCTACGATCACCTTGGGCTGCTGGTGAAGAAGGGTCACCTGGACGTGTACGACGTGTGGCACACGTTTTATGAGTGGGCGCAGCCGGTGTATGTAGACCTGCAGCTATTGATCGAAGACGAGGGGAGCGACTTCAAGGATCACTACAGCGAGCTGCGGCGCTTGATGCGGCAGATGGATGACATCCAGATCAAACGCATGCACGCCAAAAACGCGAATCATTGGGCGCTTTGGACCCCGGAGCGCATCCTGGATCACTACAGCTATGAGATTGAAGCCGGTGAAACGTTGCGGCGCGAGCGGCGTGCGGGCCGGCGCAGGCCGCAGCAGACGCCCAAGGTTCTGGATAGCTCCGGCGCCGAGGTAAGCAGTACGGAGGAGACCGTTGCCGGAAGGGAATGAAGTTCATCGATGGGCGGAGCGGCACAATGCCGCCTTTGGGGGACGCAAGCTGAATGTTTTGCCGGGGCCGGGCCATCGCTTCCATGATGCGCACCTGGTTGACGGCAAGAAGCTGAAGCGAGTGCACGCGGTCGGCAAGCACCTGGGCTACGAGTTTGGCGCCGACCTGATGCTGCATGTGCACCTCGGGCGTTTTGGTGACTGGAACGAGGGATGCGGGCCGTTGCCGGAGCCTAAGGGCGCCCTGCGTGCGGTATTGCAACGCGCGGGGAGCGGGCGGCCTGCGCGGAGCGTCAAGGGACAGCCACACAACCTGCGTTGTCAGCACGATGATGGATCGCAGCCGTTTCCGCCCGAAGAGGTGGAATGGTGCGAACTGCGCGGGCCAACAGACTGCAGCGTGTATGACCGGGCCAAGTGGGAAGCTCTGCTGGAGCGCTTGGGACCTGATCCGCTGGGCGAGGACGCCAACGGGCATGACGATCCGAAGAAATACATGGACGCGGTGCTGAAGAGCAAGAAGCCCATTGCCGAGGTGTTGATGGATCAGGCGGTGGTCTCTGGCATCGGCAATATCTACCGCGCTGAGTTGCTGTTCCGGCACCAGGTCAACCCGTTTACGCCGGGCAATGAGATGGATCCGAAAGTCTTGAAGGCGATGTGGAAGGACTCTATTCCGTTGCTACGGGCGGGTATGGTGGACCGTCGCATCGTGTGCACCAAGCGGGCAGACCGGCCCAGCAAGAAGGACCCGGCACCCCGTGGTGAGGAGCACTATGTGTACCGTCGGCACAGCAAGCCGTGCTTTGTGTGTGGTGAATTGATTCTGCATCGAGACCTCGCGGGCAGGACGCTGTACTGGTGTCCGGTGGATCAACACACGACCGAAGCGCAGAACGCAGAGGCCTGGGAACATGGCGTGAGCCTGCGGGCCAGCCGCGCGAAGGTGAAGGCCAAGAAGGCCGGCGTCCTGCACTGAAATTTTGCTTCATGCAGAACAGAAAAGGCTTGCCCCGGTGCGCCTGCCTGTGGCAACGTAGAGCATCTTGAGAAGAAAGGGTGCCCGCTTGGTTGACCACACATTTCTTGCGAAGCAGGGGCAGCGTATCATCACGCGCTGGTCTCATCGCTGCTGGGCGCCGCCTTCCTCGCGCTAGCACCTGCCGCTAAATCCTCACTACATCTGATGTGACGCGCCTGAGGCCTTGCGAGGCTTTATGCGTGTTGCTGCTGTGCATTGACGTTGGCTAGCCCGCTGCCAAGAGGTGGTGTGTGTACTGCGTCACCACGACGCGCCCAGATGCTTGGGCGTGTGCACCGGCCTGTGCGCCGGAGAGATACCACCATGTTGGAATTTATTAAGCATTTCTGGAAAGGAACGGACCCGTTTGCCTCCAGCGGCGTGCTGCTGATGCTGGCAGGCGGCGCCGGGGTGTCGCTGCGAACCTTGCCGGCGTTTCTTTGGGAGAAGCTCGTGCAGCAGGCAACCATGACCGTGACGGTCAAGGATGACGATGCTGCCTTCGCGTGGGTGAAGGAATGGTTTCTTGAGCAGGAGTTCCTGAAGCGCATCCGGCGCGTGGATCTCGACACCACGTTGCGCGGGACGGAGATGGCACTGCTGCCGGCGCCGGGGATTCACCTGTTCTGGCGTCAGGGGCGGCCGTTCTGGGTGTGGATTCACCGCACCGATGAGACCAAGGGCCGAGCCCAACGCCGGATTGAGTCGTTGACCTTCCAGACGATCGGGCGGCGGCAGTCAGCTTTGCGCGACTTCGTCGCCGAGATTGTCGCGTGCCATCGCAGGAGAGAGCGCACGAGTTCCTGCCTGTACCTGTATGACGATTACTGGACCAACGTGCAGGCGTATTGCCCGCGGCTGCTGGAGTCCATTGTTTTGAACCTTGGCGAGAAGGAACAGCTCCTCGCCGATCTGCAGCAATTCCGGGCAGCGCGTCGCCGCTACCGTCAACTCGGTGTGCCCTATCACCGGGGCTACCTGCTCTATGGACCGCCGGGAACGGGCAAGACGTCCCTGGTGTCCGGACTTGCAGCACACTTCGGCATGTCGATCTACGCGCTGAACCTGACTGAGATGAACGACAGGACGCTGAAGTCGGCGATGAACGAGGTACCGGAAAACTCCGTCATCCTGTTCGAGGACATTGACTGTATGCGCGCGGGGCACCGCCGTGGGGAGGCGAAGGCTCCGGTCGTTCATGGGGAGGCTGGGGACGGCTCCCGGGAAGACCGGTTTGGCGTGACGCTTTCTGGACTACTGAACGTGCTGGATGGCTTCCATGCGCCGGAGAACGTGGTGTATGTGATGACCACCAACGATGCGGAGGCGCTGGATCCGGCGCTGCTGCGGCCGGGCAGGATCGACTACAAGCTGCACATGGGACCGGCGGGTGAAACGCAGAAGATCGACCTGTACCTGCGCTTCTTCCCCGGTGCGACGCTGGCCGAGGCGACGCACTTTGCGGAGAGTCACGCTGCGCAAACCATGGCGGAGTTTCAGGGGCTGCTGCTGCGGCAGGACCGGGAAGGGATGGCCGAGACGGAGGCGGAAGGTGCGCTCGCCTGAGCGGATGGAAGAGCGCGGAGGTCGGTTGTGGAACAAGGGCCGCGATGTGAGCGTAAAGCTGTGCGACAGGTTGCGACCCGAATCATCTAAAGTGTTGAGAATGCGAGCAGGAATCTCGCGAGACATTTATGGCAGCGACACAGCAGAAAGACTATTACGGCGTCCTTGGCATCAAGAAGACGGCAACCCCCGATGAGATTCGGAAGGCTTTCCGCAAGCAGGCGCGCAAGTACCACCCCGACGTCAATCCGGGCGACAAGAAGGCCGAGGAGAAGTTCAAAGAGATCTCCGAAGCCAACGACGTGTTGAGCGACGAGAAGAAGCGCAAGGTGTACGACCAGCTTGGGTTTTACTCCGACAACATCGACCCGGCAGCGGCGGAGGCCTACGCGCGGGGCGGCGGCGGTGCAGGCTTTGGCGGCGGACAGCCTGGCGGTGCTGGCCGTGGGCAGGGCGTTCCGTTCGACTTCGGCGGGTTCGACTTTTCGAACTTCAATGGTGGCCCCGGGGGGCGGCCCCCCTCAGCGGCGGACAATGCCCAGGGTGGGTTCGGCTCCAGCTTCCGCGACCTGTTTAGCGGGATGTTTAATGGCGGCCGGCAGCCGCGTGGCCCGCAGCCCGGGACAGACCTGGAGTACCAGATTGAGGTCGACTTCTGGACGGCAGTCCGCGGCGGCGTGACCCGGCTGGAGATCCAGCGACAGGAGCAGTGCAATACCTGCAAGGGCCGCGGGGTGCAGGGCGGCAGCATGGAATGCCCTGAGTGCCACGGCTCAGGACAGGTGACCCAGATGGGCGGCCGGATGAAGTTCAACATCCAGTGCCCCCGCTGTGGCGGCTCCGGCAAGGTGCAGAACGCGTGCCCCACGTGCGATGGCGCAGGGGTGATTACGCGGCGAGAGCCGTTGGAGTTTCGGATCAAGGCAGGAACGCGGGACGGACAGCGAATCCGGCTGGCAGGCAAGGGCAATGCCGGAACCGAGGGCGCGTCCGCAGGGGACCTTTTCCTGATCATCAAGGTGAAGGAGCACGGGCTGTTCAAGCGGCATGGCGATGACATCCACATCACGGTGCCGGTGACCGCGATGGAGGCGGCGCTGGGTGCGCGCATCGATGTGCCCACCATTGACGGCGAAGGCGCGCACGGCGGGCGGGCGCAGTTGAAGATTCCGCCAGGAACGCAGACCGGGCAGAAGCTGCGCATGCGTGAAAAAGGCCCGCCGGTGGCGGCTCGCGAGGGCCAGCGCGGCGATCAGATTGTGGAGGTCAGGATCGTGGTGCCGCGGGTGCAGGATGAGCGGTCGAAGGAGATCCTGCGGGAGCTGCAGCGGTTGAATCCGGAGGATCCTCGGGCGGAGATGTTGAGTGAGGTATGACGGACGATGAGATTTATGAGTATTTAGAACGGGAGTTTGAGTGGAGCCGGGCTAAAGCTGGTGAGGAACGTTTTCAGGAACCATGGTGTCCGCTTCACTAGAAGCAGCAACAGTGTTCTTCGACCCGTTCGCAGATCGCAGAGTTCCAGTTCGACGAGGGTCATTCTGAGAACGAGGAACGCTAGCATTGTGATTGGTAATCGGACCATACAGCGGTCGCGAGCACATGCTGTTTGTTGTGCATGTGTGGCGCGGTGAGCGAATCGCGAATTGTTAGTGCTCGGAAGGCAAATGCCAGCGAAGAAAGGAGCCACTATGAAGCCAAATTGGGAAGATGATTACGGATATGTACCCGAAGAGGTACGACTTCTCACGAAGGGAGTGAAGGGCGTATTTCTTCAAGACTTTCGAGATCTTCGATTGGTCTCGATTGCTCCAGAACTTCGGGAAGCCTTTCCGGATTCGGCGTCGGTAAACGATGCTCTTCGAGAAGTGCTAGCGCGGCGTAAGCAGGAAGCGTCTGCGCAGGGGTTTGCGAAGGCTTCCTGATGATTCTCGAAAAGTCCGAAGTATGTTTGGTCTGTACTCGGGACAGATCGCCTTCCGGAAGGGCCTAAAAGCTGAGCCGTAACATGGTTTCTGATGCTACGCCTTGGGCAAGACGTAATCGTTGGTCATGCGGTTTAACCATTGCAGGCCACCCGGAAACAGCCCGGCGTAGCGTGCACCGAGGTACGCTTGGGGCGTGATGGTGATCTCCGTCCGTGACTGGGTTAGCGCATTGAAGATCTTGCTCGATGCGTGTTCGACGGTGGTGGAGATCCCGGGTGTTTTGGCAAGAAACTTGAACCAGGCTTCTTCCGCTTCAACGTTGCCGTGGAAGTGCGCGTGGTCCTCGCCGCCGGTCCGCATCAGGCCCGGGCAGACGGTGAGAACGTGGATGCCCTTGCCCTTGAGCTCAGCGTAGAGCCCTTCCGAGAAGCCCGTCATGGCGAACTTGGCCGCGGTGTACGGCAACATGTGCGGCACCGGAATTTTGCCCCCGATGGACGAGATGTTGATGAGGGCAGCGCGTTTGTTCCACCCCGGGGCGGGATTCTGCGTGAGCAGGCGAGGCAGCGCAGCCCAGGTAGTCTGCATGGCGGCCAGGAAGTTGACCCGCATGGTGCGCTCAAACATGTCGGCGGTCATGGCCTCAATCGGCCCGACTTCGATGATGCCGGCGTTGTTGACCAGGATGTCAATGCGTCCAAAGCGCGCGAACGCCTCGTTCACCATGCGCTGGCAGTCTTCAGGCTTCGCCAGGTCAGCGGAAACAAGATAGAAGTTTTCGGGGCTTAGGTGCGGGTGCTGCTCCAGCAGGGATTGCTGCGCCTTTTGTAGTTCGTCGAAATTGCGCGCCGCGAGCACCAGGTTTACGGGCCGCTGGGCAAAGCGGTTCGCAAGGGCGAAGCCCAGGCCGCGCGATCCGCCGGTGACGAGGACGACGGCGCCCTCCGGCGGCGGTGTGGCGGTGAGCACACGGGTGAGGGCGACAGCGGCGGCGGTGGCGCCCAAAGCGGCGGCGGCGATGGCGAAGGAACTGCTGGAGGAACGGCCCATCTCGCTTTGGATGCAAGCGGATATGGCGAAGGGGACATGCTCGGGGTATGCTCGTTTCGGGTGGCCCACAAAAGACTATGGCTACAAAGCGCAAATCAAAAGGGGCGTACATGATCTCGGCCGTGGCCGAGATGTATGACATTCATCCGCAAACCCTGCGGCTGTATGAGCGTGAGGGGCTGCTGCGGCCGTCGCGCTCAGAGGGCAACACGCGGCTATACACGGACGAAGACCTGGAGCGGTTGGAGTTCATTCTGAACCTGGCCCGCGACCTCGGCGTCAACATCGCGGGTATCGCGATTGTGTTGCAGATGCGCGAGCGTATGGAAGAGATGAACCGTCAGATGCAGGGCTTTGTGGAGTACGTGCGCACCGAAATGCTGACCCGCATGCAGCAGGCGCAAGGGCAACCCGGCCCGGGCCTGGTACCGCTGCGTCGGCCCGTGGTGATGCCAACGCGCGAGAGTGCAGCTCCCAAGGGACGCACCAAGACCCGGTAGAGACCGAATCGGCAGCCCAGCCTGGACTGCCGATTCGAGCGCGGGTGAGGGCTCACTTGTCTCTATGCGGCACAACCGGAAGTTTGTCCGGATGGAACGTGGCATTCAGGAACGGTGCGAGCTCTTGCCAGCTGAAGGTGATTTCCGGCGAGCCTCGTGCGTACGCGGACACCGCGTACGGCTCAAAGGCAATAGTCAGTCCGTCCTTGGACAGGATCCATGCCGCCTCATCTTTGAGCGATTCCGCAACACCGTCATGAAGCTCCTTGCCGCTCCACAGGCCGCCAGACCCGTTTGCCTTCACCAGCTTGCTCATGGTGGGCTCAACGAGCGCGGATTGCCAGTGCGTGTCAGGGCGTAGCACGTCGTTGGCGGTGACGGCCCGGTGTTGGTCAAGGCTCCAAACAAATGTGCTCCTGCCGGTATTTGGGTGAGCGGCGCCCCAGCCATAGGTGCTCGAAACGAAGCGCACCTCGATGAAGGAAGAGTTGGCATTGAGGGTTTCAAAGCCGCCGTCGATATAGCCATCGGCCTGGATGGAGCTGTCGAGGGTGGAGAACACGCCATCGGGCGACACGGTTTCCACCTTGATCGCCTCGTCGTAGATCGCCCGATTCCATTGATTTTGGTCAGCATTGGGAGCGTCCGCCTGGGGCCAGGCAAAGTCACCGTAGCCGAAGCCTGGGTCGTTTGGCGGTCGCTGATCTCCCGCCGCGGATGGCTTGCCAGGCACAAAGACAAAGTGAGCGCGGGTGAAGAACAGCTGCCCATTTTGGCGCTGCACTCCCTTTGTCAGCTCATCGATACGGGTCTTGTAGTTCTGGGTAAAGCAGTCAGCGAGCTTGCCGACAGCGGGATTGTTCGGTGGGCACACCTTGTCAATCCAGGCAAGCCAATCGCGCTGATCAGCCTGGACGAGGGCGCCGCTGGCCGGAGTGAGTTGGCTACGCGCCGCGGCGTAGTCCCTGGCCAGATCACCGTCCAACGCGGAAAGGGCTGGCGAGGAGCAGACGGTCGTCTCGCGGACCGTATGGGCTTTGGTGCAATCGAAGCTGGCGGCGGGAGCCAGGGGCGCGACAAGGAGAAGCAGGGCGATGGCGACGTAGCGCATAGGGTTCCAGGGGAGGTGAACGGCCTCAGTCGTCTAAACTTAGGCTGTCAGTCCGGAGTGTACGCGGGGGTTGAATAGGCTCGTTGAAGTTTTCTATGAATAAGTTTTCCGGTTCGATCTTTTGGGTGGCCGCTGTGGGCACGGTCACGTCCACGATCTATTGCGGCATGGTCGTTGTGGCAGCGGTGCGGTTTGGCTTGCGCAAACGGCGAGAGGATCGTCAGCCGGCAGAGTTTCTTCCGCCGGTCAGCATGTTGAAGCCGCTGCATGGCACCGAACCCGGCATGGAGCGGAACCTGGAAACGTTCTTCGAACAGGACTACCCGGAGTTTGAGCTGTTGTTCTGTGCGCGGCAGGAGACGGACGAAGGCTTGCGCCTTGCACGGCGCGTTGGGGCGCGCTACCCGGCGGTGAAAGCGAACTATGTGACCTGCGGAGAGCCCATGCCGCGCTTCCACAATGCCAAGGTGTACTCGCTGGCCAAGCTGGATTCGGTGGCGCAGTATGACAACTTTGTGACCAGCGACGCCGACGTGCGTGTGACGCCCGTGTACCTGCAGCGGATGGTGCAGAACCTGCGCGATCCGAAGGTGGGTTTGGCGTGGCCGCTGTACCTGGGGACGGCGCATCCTGGGGCAGGTTTGCCGTCGCGGCTGGACGCCGTGGGAAAGAGCGTCGAGATGACCAGCGGCGCACTGGTGGCGGACCTGCTGGCCGGGACGGACTTCGCCCTGGGAGCAACAATGGCGGTGCGCCGCAAGAGCTTTCAGGATGTGGGTGGGTTTGGTGAACTGGGCCAGTTCTATGCGGATGACTTTGTCTTGGGCAACCGGCTGGCTTCGCAGGGAACCACCGTGCGCATGGCAACCCATGTGATCCGGCTGATGGTGCAGGACTCGCCTTTCTGGCTGAGCTACCGCAACCAGCTGCGCTGGATGCAAAGCACGCGGCGGTCGCGCCCGTGGGGACACCTCGGCAGCGGGCTTACCTTTTCCGTACCGTATGGTGTGTTAGGCCTGACCTGGGGCGTGCTTACAGGCCAGGTCGGGCTTGGAGCGCTGTGGCTGCTGTTTACAGCGGTGAACCGATGGGTGCAGGCGGTCGCCGTGTTGCGTGCGCTGAAGGACCCGGATTGGGAGATAAATGCGCTCTTGTACCCGCTGCGCGATCTGCTGGGCGGCGTGTTGTGGATGAACAGCTACCTGGGGGAGAACTTCTACTATCGCGGCAAGGTGTACCGCTTGAAGCCAGGGGGAGCGGTGGAGTTGCCGGATGGAACGGAGCCGAACTGAGTCACCGCCAGGGTGGGCCTGTCAGCGGTTCGTGAGCACCGTTTTCCCGCCCGCGGAGGCAAGGGTACGCACCGGGCCGAGGCGGGCTAGTTCGGGGCTGCGCTGGTCGGGATGGTACGTCAACAGAAAGACGCGGCGAGGACTGGACCATGCGCGCGCCAAGTCGGGGTCGGTCCAGAAGACGTGCGGTGCATCCGGCCAGAAACTGCCGAACCACGGGCCGTTGACGTGCCCATTGACCAGGTAGACCGGCGGCTGACCGTAAAACAGCAGGGTGGAGCCGGCAGTGAGTTCGCCGTCGATGGCGACGAGGTCGCCGGGTTGGCGCTGCTGCTCGATGTCCTGTGCAAGCTCTTTGGAGCCGAGGATGGGGTAGAAGCGCTTGAGGCCCTCATGCGCGCCGAGCAGCACTGCCGTCATCGCGGTCGCAAGGAGCAGGTTCGCGGCGTAGGTGCTGCCCCGGCGGCGCAGAAGGTGTGTGCCCGGGCCGAGCAGCAACATGCCGAGGGCCACGGTGATGAGTGGGCCGCGGAAAAGTCCCATTGCTCGCCCGGTGAGGTCGAAGACGTGGCCGAGCGACAGGGTGTACAGGTCAGGGTTGGAACTCAGCAGCTCGCTCAACGTCGCGCCGGGCGCGGGTGTAGGCGCGGTCAGCGCGAAATAGCCGCAGAGGGCGCAGAGCAGGGAGCCAAGCGGGACAAGGAACCAGCGCGAGGCGGCAAGTGCCTGGCGCCGCGCGAGACTCGCATGGGGACTTTCGTCGCGACCGGCAACCGAGGCGTCCGCTGCGGCCAGCAGCCCACCGGCGAGCAAGGCGAGGGCTGGCAGCGCTGGGAGGTGGTAGTACTCCTGGCGCGAAGAAAGCGTGAAGAAGCCTAGGATCAGCCCGGCCCAGAGAAGCAGCGCGCGAGGGGCTTCTCCCGGGGTGCGGCGGCGTAGCGCACTGACGGCATTGGCGATCGCGGGGAAGACGAAGCCTGTCCACGGGATCAGCCAGAGGAAAAGCAGCAGCCAGAAGAGCGGGACGGGCACCTGGCCGTAGTCATGCGGGATGCGCCTTTGCAGGAAACGCGCGATGTGCTCGTTGTAAAGGTAAAACCACGTCCAACCAGCGCGTCCGGGCAGCCCAAGGCCGGGCGGCATGGGGATGGGTGGGTTCCGCAAGGCGGCGAGGATGTGCCACGGCGCAGCGATCAGGAGGAAGACGAGCGTGCCAAGGCCGAGGTGGAACTGCTTCAGAGCGGCGAGGCGGCGCGTCCACAGGAGGTAGATGAGGACGAAGCCGAGCGGGAACACCAGGCCGATTAGCCCCTTGGTGAGCACGTTGAGGGCGGCGACGACTGCGAAGCCAAGGCTGGGCGCGAGCGCGGAGCGGCGCTGGGCAATGGGCTGGTCCAGCCGCTCAAGCGCAACCAGAAGCAGGTAGACGGAAAGCGTCATCCACAGGGCGATCAGGATGTCCGGAATGTAGAAGCGCGTGTACAGGTAGGGCCCGATGGAGACGCCGGTGGCGAGCGCGGCATACAAGCCGCCACGGTCAGGGGCACCGGCCGGCGAAACGGCCGCGAAGAGCCGGATGCCGAGAGCGTACACCGCAAAGAGCAGAGCCAGAACACCCAGCGCGAGCGGAAGGCGTGCGGCCCAATCATGCGGCCCGAACACGCGCATGCACCCGGCCGCCATCCAGTACATCAGCGGCGGCTTGTCGAAAAAGCGAATGCCGTCCACATAAGGCGTGACGTAGTTGTGGCGCGCCAGCATTTCGCGCGCGATCTCGGTGTAGACGGAATCAACGTCGTCGAGGAGCCCAGGCGAAAAAAGTCCAAAAAAGAAGTAAAGGATTGCCCAAAAGCTGCCGATAAGGAGAAGAGAAGACGGCTGCCACAGACGTTGTGGCCGGGGGGTATGTGGCGTGTTGCTATTCAATGCGGGCTGGATCCAGTCTTGCGTGCGTTGTGCTGTCGTCTGCTTCAGGGTAGCAATCCAGACGATCCTGTTGGCGACGATCTGTTCGCTGTGCCTGCCGGAGAGTCTGGTGACGGCTTTCGTGTCGGTTGCCGTCCAACGCGTGATTGGACGCTTCAGGCCCTGGCTTCCGTTGGCGTCGGCCCTGTCGGAGACGTCCTGCTCGCCTGGGCGGCAGGTTTCGGACGTGCGTGATAAGAGGCTCTCGCGTCCTTTCGTTCGGCCCTATTCTCAGGCAAATTCAACTATGGATGCAGGGTGTGGAGCGTAGAGGATGCCGGTTCGCCGGGCGCCGCTGATGCGGTGTCAGCAACGATTCGTCCCGGGGATGTAGATTGGACCTGCGGACTGCACATACAGGAGTGACCGAAGGCCCATGCCTACCTTTGCTGCGATTGATATTGGATCGAACTCCTGCCGGTTGGCGATAGCCGAGGTGACCCAACAACACAAACTGCGCACCCTGCACGAGGACCGTGAGGTGACGCGGCTGGGTGAGAGCGTCTTCGAGGCCGGGGTGATCTCGCCGGAGTCGATGGCCAACACGATCAAGGCCCTGAAGCGCTTTCACAAATCGGTGCAGGAGCACGTTGTGGACCAGGTGCGCGTCGTCGCCACCAGTGCCACTCGTGACGCGCTCAACGCGGAAGCCTTTCGCACCTGGGTGAAGTCCTCCACAGGATGGACGCTGGAGGTCATCAGCGGTCTGGAAGAGGGCCGGTTGATTCACCTTGGGGTGATGGCTCAGGAGCCGGATGCGCGCAAGCGAAGCCTGTTGATCGACCTCGGCGGGGGGTCGTGTGAGGTCACGCTGTCCGACGCCGGACGCATCCAGGAGATGGTGAGCCTGCCGCTGGGAGCGGTGCGGCTGCAGCAGGAATTCCTCCGCTCGGACCCGCCCTCCAAGGAGGATATGGGGCGCCTCCGGCAGTTCATTGACCGTGAGTTGTCGCGACTGGACCGCAAGATCGGCAAGCCCAAGGTCGATGTGGTAATCGCGACCTCAGGAACAGCCGCAGCCCTGGCCGAGGCGAGCCATGCCCTGCCGGCGGAAGGCGCGATCGAAAAGCATGTGGCCAAGGCGGTGCGGGGCCGTAAGGCAGCCGCACCCGCGATCCTGGAAACCAACACTACCGCCGTACGACGGCTCGCGGACCGGCTGTTGAAGATGTCGAACGCGCAGCGGGCGGCCGTGCCGGGCATCGGGCCGAAGCGTTCGGAGATCATCGTCGGGGGCGCGCAGGTGTATGCTGCGTTGCTGGAACGGGCTGGGCTGGGTGGCTTTCGCTATTCGCCGCTGGGTCTACGGGATGGTGTGCTGGCCCAGATGCTGGCCGATGCGGACACCCGCGCCAGCGTGCACCGCACCATGGAGTCGGAACGCTGGGAAGGCGTGTTGGAGGTTTGCCGCCGGTACCGCGTGGACCCGGCCAAGGCAGAGCCGGTCCGCAAGCAGGCTGAAGCGTTGTTCGATGGCTTGGGGAAGATCCACGAATTACCGGAAGAGTACCGCTTATGGCTGGGCTCCGCCGCGATGATGCGCGATGTGGGCAAGTTTATGAACCACCAGGGACATCACAGGCACACGCAGTACATCCTGGCTAATTCGGAAATCTTTGGGTTTTCGCCGGTGCAGCGAGCCATCGTCGCGGCTATTGCGCGCTACCTGGGCAAGAGCCGGCCGGAGCCCATGGATCGGCCCATGCGCGCGGTGCCGGTAGAAGAGCACACGAATGTGACGCGCGCCGTAGTGCTGCTGAGACTTGCACAAGCGATGTGCGGCGATCGTGCGGGTGGCTCACTCAAGGCAAAGACGCTGGTGTATCCCAAGCGTGTGCTGCTGCAACTGCATCCGTCGCGCGGTGGGGCAGAGCTGGAGATGTGGTCATTGAAGAAGGAGACGGCCTACTTCCGCGAGGTCTTTCGGCGTGAGCTCTTCGTTGAAGTCGCATAGAGTGAGCGCACCAGACGCGGGTCCAGCAGCCACTTCAGAACGGCAGGCCCGCGTTCCAGCGTGACGCGTGCGATGGCGCCTTTGCGGAGACGCACATTCGCCATGCCGAGCGTGTTCTCGCGATCAGCGTTGCCCACGACGAGCTGGCCAAGAAAAGCCGTCATGTTGGGATTGTGACCCACCATCAGCACGTTCTCATAGGTGCGGCATTCGTGAAGCAGACGCTGGAATTGTGCGAAGTCCGCGCCGGGTTCAAGTGCCTGCGCATGGAGAATTCTCGCTTCATAGCCCATCTCCGTGCCGATCAGCTGAGCTGTTTGCAGGCACCGCTTCAGCGGGCTGGACACAATAAGGTCGAAGCTGATGCGCAGATTGCTTAAGA
The DNA here is from genome assembly GCA_965198515.1 of Granulicella sp. GTDB lineage: Bacteria > Acidobacteriota > Terriglobia > Terriglobales > Acidobacteriaceae > Granulicella. The sequence continues at coordinate 898,846 of CBDAPO010000005.1, forward strand.
CCTGAGCGAGCTGCAGGCAATGCCGTTTCCCGTCTTTGTCGAGCGGACGCTTCACATCGAGCTTGGGATTCACGCGGCTTGTGCCGGCGCTTGCATGGCGCATGACGAACACATTCAGGCTGCCGCGACTCGGATGCCGTAAGTAGGGGAGAGATGCATCGGCCTTCGCCGGCTTCTTGCCCTCGTCCGCATGGAGATGCCCCGTGTGCGCAGATGGCTTCACAGCGGGCGATGCTTCCGGCAGTGGGGACATGGGCAGTGCGCTGACGTCGTCGTTCAAAGGGTGACTCACGTTAAGGTGGATGACTCCGGGCACGCCGAAGTTGCGCCCGAGCCCGGTTTCGCCGACAGCCGGCGTGGGCCGAGTTGCCAGAGTTCGCCATAGAGTAGCCCTTTCAGCCACGCATGATGATGAACACGGCAAAAACCTGCCGCAAGAAGCGCCCGGTGGATGTCCGGCAGCTGCTGCGGCCTGAGGCCCGTCAGTAGCCGGAAGGCGAAGTACAGACCGCGCACATACAAGTGCGCCAGCAAGCGCCAGGGTTGGCCTAACGGAAGACCAAACTCCGAGAGGACCCACAAACAACCCGGCTTCACGCTGCTCGCCAGCGTTTTCGCCAGCTGGTCAACGTCTGGCTGCGCAAGGCAGTCGAGAAAAAAATGCGTGACAATCAGGTCAACGCCGCCGGAGGCAAGATCTGCTGGAAGCGCAACGGCAGAGACCTGCAGCGTCGACAGCCGGGCCGCAGCGAAGCGGCAGCGCTCCCTGAGGAACTGGAGCATGCGTGCGCTTGTGTCAACGGCAAGTGCATGCATCGGCGGTGCACGGCGCAGGAGTGCGGCGAGGAAACGGCCATCGCCATCGCCCAGGACGAGCGCATGGCGCGCATGCTGGATCTCAGGAAGGAACCACTCGCGGGCGCGGGTAAGCAGGCGGCCGAGCAGGGCGTACTCGGCCCACCGATACACGCGAGCGACCCGGTCGAAATCAGCTTCCCTTTGGCGGGATGCGGAAGTTGCTTTCGCGTTCCGAAGCCCGTTCATACGTGATGGGCAAGCAGGAGCACTACTGGCACAGGTGTAAGCAGGACGAAATCTGCGAGCGCACGCAAGGTTAAGGGACCCAGATGAGCACGACGCGCGTGCAGGAGCAGAAGCAGACCGCCACTGCAGGCGCAGGCAACCGGGACGGCTGCAGGTCGCGCTACGTGCGGCCAGGTTAGGCCAAGGGTCGCACGGGCAAGGGGTTGCCATCCGAGCAGCAGGACGTTAAAGAGCAGCGCCCCGGCGGTCGCAATCGGAGTGAGGTGACGGACTGCCCAGCGTGTAGTCGGGTGCGCGTGTTGGGTGCCGCGGGGGTGCTCCCATGCAAATAGAAAAAGGCAATTCAGTGTGCAAAGCAAAGCAAAGGAGACAGCACCCAGCGCCAGCGCGGGCCGAAGCGCAGGCGCTCGCGCCACTGTCGGGATGAACACGGCTGCCGGAAAGAAGAGTCCCACGGCGAGCTCTTTTGGCAAACGGTGAGATGTGGTGGAAGGTGCAGGGCGTGCATGCACCAGCAGCAACCAAACGAACAGCAAACTGGCCAGCAGAACATAAAGGTGCAGCACGGCATCGCTGGTCAGGTGGAGAAGAACCACCAAGGGCAGCGCGGCACACAGAATCGCACTGACAAAGCGCTTGCCGTGGCGGTGATGGAAGCGGTGGCGCTCTTCCAGTTCAAGGCTTGCCGGTGCCGTAAACAGCGGCTTCGCATCCAGCAGGCGGTCGGCAGCGTAGAGCATCCACACGGCTACAAACATCGCGGTCACGTCGGTCCAGGGAAGCCGCAGGCCCGCTGTCCAGGCAACAAACGCGGTCCAGATGGCAGCGACGCTGGGCGCATCCAGCGACAGCAGGTGCCAGAGCGCGAGCGGCGAGTAACGCGGCCGTGCAGTACTGTTGCCCTGTACCAAAAACGGCCGGCTTGCTGACCTGTGATCAGAAACCGGCGGCGCCGTCCTATGAGGAGCGGCGCTGCGGTGCTGATCTACGGGATTGCGACTAATTTGCGTGGGCTTGATGAACTCAGCGCTCCCTCAGCGTTGTGGGCTCGTAGTTGGACGGTGTTTCCGAGGTGCGAACGGTCAGCGGCCGGACCAGCCGGAAGCGGATCAGACTTTCAGAGGGGACTGTGACCTGCTGGCCGCGCGTTGCGCCCTGCAGAATCGTGCCGCCTCCGCCGCCGGCCAGCGCCCCGATGCCGGCACCCTTGCCCCCGCCGAAGATGCCGCCCAGAACAGCACCGATCGCTGCTCCGCCGCCGATCTTCTCGGCTGAGTTCTTACCTCGGTTCTTGCCCTCGACGGTGTACGCGTCGGTGGACACGTTCACAAGCGAGCCGTGACGGCGAACTGCCGTGAGCTCAAGCGACAGCTCCGAGTGCCCTTTGAAGTGACCAGCGTCTTTGGCGACGACCACGCGGCCGCTGACCGCCGAACCAGCGGGGATGATTACCAGGCCATCATGCACAACCTCATGCGTGACCACTCCGTTGAAGGGCTGGCCGTCGCGTGCCGTTTCGCTGTTCAGCGACTCGGTGATGCGGATTGGAATGACCGTACCTTCCGGCGCGGTGATGTCTCGGTACGTGGGCGCAGGCGGCGGGGCCGGTTCAGTGGACTGTGCCGTGGAGGTCGATGACGGTTGGGGCGGAGGCAGCGGCTGGCCCTGCGAGAGCGCCTGACGCTCCTGTGCGGTCGTCTGGCGCGGTTGAGTGGGCGCCGTGGGCGAGGTCACCGTGGGCGCAACCTGGATACCCGCCACCGTTAGCTGGTCAACCACTTCTTTTACGCCCTTTACCTTGGCGGCGTCCTGCGCGGCGACGGTGCTTGCTGTGTCGTCAGAAACATTGCCGGTCAGGGTAATGACGCCCTGCGTGGCGTGCACCTGGATAGGTTGCTGCGCAACAGCGGCGTCACCCTTGATCGCCGTCTGTACGTTGCCCGTCAACTGCGCGTCCGTGATGGGCTTGCTGCAGCCGGTAAGCGAAAACAGCAATGTAAAGGAGGCACAACCGGCTAAGGGCAACAGGGAAAAAGAGCGGGACTTGGACAGGGGGTTGGCGTACGTCATGGCAAACGATCCTCGGTGCGGCCCGATCTGCTGGACCGCCTCAGACTTAGGATGCACGCGAATGCTTGAAGCCGAGTTTTCCGTACGCGGTGGTGGGGGCGGGTTGCGGTAAGAGAGTTTTGTGTGATCAAACAACCGGGTTGCCGATGGACGCATCCGTATCGCTCAAGGCAGGCCCTGCAAACAGGGCGCGCGCCTGTTGGATACGGATCAGTCAGGAGATCGCAATGGCTCAGAATGATGGCGGCAGCAGCAGTTTTGGATGGTTTTTGGCGGGTCTGGGCATTGGCGCGCTTGTAGGTGTCTTGTACGCTCCGAAGTCAGGGCAGGAAACCCGGGACGAACTCGTTGCCGGAGCCCTGGAAGCGCGCGACAAGGCAAATCACCTTTATGCGCAGGGTAAGGATCAGGCGACACAGTATGTGCAGCAAGGGAAAGAAGTCGCCACACAGTATGTTCAGCAGGGGAAAGAAACGCTGAACCAGGCTGTGCAGCAGGGTCAGCAGTACGTGCAGCAGGGCAAGGAGACCTTGAACCAGGCTGTGCAGCAGGGCAAGGAGCAGGCCGGCCAGTACGTCGACAAGGGCAAGGAGTACTACGACAAGGGCCGCACCCAGTGGACGCAGTACGTGGACAAGGGCAAGGACCTGGTCAACAACCAGAGCGAGGCCGTGCAGGCCGCTGTGGATGCGGGCAAGGATGCCTACGTGAGCAAGACCAACGAAGGCACACCGCAGACGTCGTAAACTGTTGCGCGGGTTGGGGAGGGGCCGGTGCGTTCACCGGCCTTTTCCTTTGATTGACGGAGTACGCTGGAAACGCTCGAACCAGCAAACGCATCCTCTGTTCAGGCAGAGGCGAGGAGTTTATCTATGGGAGCCCTTCACTTACCGGCGATGCTTATCTTCCAGGACGCCGCCAGCATGACTAGCGACGTTCACGTGATTATGTGGTGCGAGATCATTCTCACGTTGATTGTGGTGGTCCTGCTACTCGGAGTCCTCGTCGCAGGCCTGGTGATCTACTTGAAGATCAACAAGCTGATGAAGACCGTGGATGCAAAGGCGCAGCCGCTGTTGGCGCAGGCCACCCCGTTGATCGCCAAGGGTAAGGAGATCGCCGGCAACGTCAACGACATTGTGGCTGATCTGAAGCCCAAGATCGCGGCGGTCACCGCCGACCTGCAACCCAAGATTGCGGCCGTTACAGCGGACCTGCAACCCAAGATCGCCAGCGTCACCAGCGACGTGCAGCACATCTCCAGCGTGGTGCGCAGCAAGGTTGACGAGCTGGGCGGTACGGTCAGCAAGGCCAATCAGACCGCGCTTGGCTACATGGACACCGCACAGGACGTGAACCAGAAGGCCAAGGGCCAGGTAGCGCGCGTCAATGACATGGTGAGCGATGCGCTGACCACGACGCAGCACGTCAGCAAACAGATCCAGCATGGCATCCGGGTGCCCGTGGAGAAGATTGCGAGCTGGGTGACAGCGGCCAAGCTGGGAATCGAAAACCTGGCGGAAAAAGTACCGTTCCTCCACCAGGCGATGGGTGGCCAGCCTAGTGCCCCCAAGCGGCCGGCGCCGTCCAGTTCACGGCCGGGTCCAACACCTGTACCGCCTGCTGGAGCGCGTGTGGTTCACTCAGCCGAGGACGCGGTGAGGACCACGGGCGTGCCAGTACGGAACACGACCCCAAACGGTTAGTCGGCTACACAGAACAAAAGGGCGGAAGGGAGATTCCTTCCGCCCTCTGTCGCGTTCTAACCGTCGCTAGACGCCCGCGAGCTGATGCCCATAGCGCTTCTCTACGTACTCGTCGAGGATCACCTGGAACTCCTCGACAATGTGGTCGCCCTTCAACGTGGTGAAGAGTTTTCCATCGACGTAGACGGGAGCCTTGGGTTCCTCAAAGGTGCCGGGAAGCGAGATACCGATGTTGGCGTGCTTGGATTCGCCGGGGCCGTTCACAATACAGCCCATGACGGCGAGCTTCAACTCTTCCACGCCGGGGTACTGCTTCTTCCACTCAGGCATGGACTCGACGAGGTAGTTCTGGATGCGCTGTGCGAGTTCCTGGAAGTAGGTCGACGTGGTGCGCCCGCATCCAGGGCAACTGGTGACCTGCGGCATGAAGCTGCGAATACTCAGCGACTGGAGAATCTGCTGTGCGCAGCGGACTTCTTCGGAGCGATCGCCGCCGGGTTCGGGCGTGAGCGAGACGCGGATGGTGTCACCGATGCCGGCGAGCAGAAGCGGGGCGAGCCCAGCGGTGGAGGCGACAATGCCCTTCATGCCCATACCAGCCTCGGTTAAGCCGAGGTGGAGGGCGTAGTCGCAGCGGCGGGCGAGCTCGGTGTATACGTCGATGAGGTCGCGGACGTTGGAGACTTTGGCCGAGAGCAGAATCTGGTCGCGGCGAAGACCATAACGCTCGGCGGCAGCGGCGTTGTCCAGCGCGCTGACGACCATGGCTTCCATCATCACGTCGCGAGCCTCAAGGGGCTGCGCGGACTTGGAGTTTTCGTCCATCATGCGGGTGAGCAGCGCTTGATCGAGCGAGCCCCAGTTGACGCCAATGCGGACAGGTTTCTGATTGTCGACCGCGCACTCGACCATGGTGCGGAAGTTGTCGTCATCCTTGCGGCCAATCGAAACATTGCCGGGGTTGATGCGGTACTTGGCAAGCGCGCGGGCGCATTCGGGGTATTTGCGCAGCAGGATGTGGCCGTTGTAGTGGAAGTCGCCGACGATGGGCGTTTCCCACCCTTTCGCGCGAATCCCGTCGACGATGTAGGGAACGGCCTTGGCGGCCTCGTCGTTATTGACGGTGATGCGGACGAGTTCAGAACCGGCGCGCGCGAGGGCAGCGACCTGCTGAACGGTAGACTCGACGTCCGCGGTGTCGGTGTTGGTCATCGACTGAACCACGACAGGCGCGTCAGACCCGACGCGGATGCCGCCAACGTTGACGGTAACGGCTTTGCGGCGCTGGAAAGGCGGCATAGGGTTCCAGTTTACCAGCGCGCGTCCGTCGCCGTTGTTGAGGGGGGGGGGGCCGTGGGACCGGAAGTAAGTTGGCTGCCGTTTAGTTCTGGCTGATGATGTGGGCGCCGCCGCGCTTTGCTGGCCGGTCTCATCACGTTCCACATCGGCTTCGTGCTCCAGGCGATCGGAGACCGTGAGAGGGAACATTGGCGCAAGTCCATCCTGGGCGCGGCCGTGTGCTCACGCAGCGCGCTACTTATTGGCCCATCTTTCACCGGGCAGCCCGCTGGACGGACGGGCAAACTCAACCATGTAGAGTTTGCCCGTATCCGCTACGCAGGGGATTAGGCTGACACGCGCCGGCGGAGGACACCCGCGACCCCCAGAAGCCCTGTGCCGAGCAGCGCGATCGAGGTAGGCTCGGGGGTTACCGCACTCGAGAGCGGGGTGACGGTGACATCGAGGGCCGGCGCGTTGAAGGCGAACGTGAGTTGGTCGAAGAACTCGTTCGGATCTACGCTGAACGCCTCATAGGCGTAGCCGCCGTTGTCCGCGCCGATCTCATAATCAATGCCATTGGCCGCGGCGATGCCCAGCCCGTTGCCGTCGAACACGGTGCCGGTGGACGAGAGGAAGTTGTCGTAGTACAGGTAAAAGGTGGATGGCTGGTTGTCGGTCGGATCGGTTCCCGCGCCAAGGGCGAGGACCGACGGCGAAGCTGCGGTCTGGCCGGCCTGGACAGGGATCAGCGAGATCGCGACAGCATTGGGGTCACCCGTCAGGGCGGTGTTGGTCAGCGTGCCGGTCACGGACGTGATGTCCTGGACGCCTGGCGTGGTGGCATCAGCAACCGTGGTGAACGTGCCCGAGGCGCTGAGGGCGGCGTAGGTGCCAGGGGTGCTGAAGCTGAACGAATACGTGTCCGCCTTGGCAGGCGATGCGTGCAGAAAGCAAGAGAAAACGAGCAAAGCTGCAGGAAGGGCAGGGAACCGCTGTTGCATGGAAACTCCAGTTGAAAGGGCCGAGTACCCCTCCATGGTAGTACAACGGAGGTGGTATGGACGAACGAAACCTGCCGGGTGCCAGGCAGGCCTGCTGATCGTTCCAGGTGCTGCCAGATGCGCCCAGGTGCTTTGTGCCCGCGACCGGGAGTTTTGGCATCACAGCGGGTGAGAGACGCTCCTTCTGGTGGCGCGCGATGGCTGGTAGCGCGATTCACGCTGCGGTGGGATGATGGGGGCGTGATGTTGGAACGGCGGATGGGATAGCCGGTGTCTGGGTTTGAGCGGCCCTTTAAAGCAGGGCGGAGATGATCACAATGGCTTGGAGAAAAGCTCCGGTACGGGATGCAGAGCGGGCGGTAGAGAATCAGCCGTTCAGCGCAAACACGGTGAACAAGGTGGCGCGGATCAAGGGCGCGACCGAGGTGAAGAGCATTTGTCCGTACTGCGCAGTGGGGTGCGCGCAGAACGTGTATGTCAAGGGCGGGCAGATCATTGACATCGAGGGCAATCCGGACAGCCCGATCAATAACGGGACCTTGTGCCCCAAGGGATCGAATGCCTTTCAGTTAGGCACGAATCCGCACCGGATCAAGAAGGTGCTATACCGCGCGCCATACTCGCGGCAGTGGGAAGAGCGCCCGCTGGACTGGGCCATGGAGCGGATCGCGCAGCTGACGTATGAGGCGCGCGAAGAGGGATTTGTGGAGAGCAAGGACGGCAAGGTGCTCAACCACATGACCAACGTGATGAGCCTTGGCGGCGCCACGATGGACAACGAAGAGAACTACCTGATCAAGAAGTTTTTCGGCGGCGGCCTGGGAATGGTCGCCATCGAAAACCAGGCCCGAATATGACACAGCGCTTCGGTGCCCGGTCTGGGCGCTGCGTTGGGTCGCGGGGCGGCCACTAGTTTCCAGGAAGATGTCGCGAACGCCGACTGCGTTCTGATCATGGGATCGAACATGGCGGAGGCACACCCGGTCGGGTTTCGCTTTCCGATGCAGGCGCGCGAAAAAGGCGCACAACTCATCCACGTAGACCCGCACTTTTCGCGGACATCGGCCATGTGCCAGCAGTATGTGAAGATTCGTACGGGAACGGACATCGCATTCCTTGGTGGGTTGATCAGCTACATCCTGCGCGAGGAAAAGTGGTTCCGGGACTACGTGCTGACGTTTACGAACGCAGCGACAATCATCGACGACGAGTTCCAGGACACCGAGGAGCTTGGTGGGCTCTTTTCCGGCTTCGACCCGGAAACGTCGCGCTACAAGAAGGCACACAAGAGCTGGCAATATGCGAGCCAGGATGCGGGGAGTGAAAACCAGGGCGGCGATGTTGAGAAGTCCGAGTCGTTCACCTCGCGGACGGGGTCGTTGGACTCGATGGATATCGAGACGGACCCCACCCTGCAAAACCCAATGTGCGTGCTGAACATCATCCAGCGGCACTATGCGCGGTATACGCCGGAGATGGTCGCCAACATCTGCGGATGCACGGCCGAGCAGTTCCTGAAGGTTGCGGAAACGCTATGCGCGAATTCGGGGCGCGAACGGACCACGTGCCTGGTGTATGCCGTGGGCTGGACGCAGCACTCGGTGGGCGTGCAGTACATTCGCGCGGCCACGATTGTGCAGTTGCTTTTGGGCAACATCGGGCGTCCCGGTGGCGGCATCATGGCGATGCGTGGCCATGCCAGCATCCAGGGCTCGACGGACGTGCCGACGCTGTATGACATGCTCCCCGGGTACCTGATGCAGCCATCGGCTCTGCGCGATCACAACTCGCTCAAGGAGTACATCGACAAGGAAGGCGTGAAAACGGGCTACATGGCGAATATGCCGAAGTTCCTGATCAGCCTTTTGAAAGCCTGGTACGGAGATGCCGCAACGCCGGAGAACGAGTATGGCTTCGGTTGGGTACCGCGGATCAATGACAACTACTCCATGCCGGCCAGCCTGGTGCGCATGGCGGATGGGCACATCCAGGGCATGTACCTGTTTGGGCAAAACCCCGCGGCAGGCACGCCGAACGGCAAGTTGAACCGTGAGGCGCTGAAGAAGCTGAAGTGGCTGGTGGTACGCGACTACTTCGAGATTGAGACGGCCTGCTACTGGTACAAGGGGCCGGAAGATCCGGATCCGTCGCAGATCGGGACCGAAGTGTTCTTCATGCCCGCGGCCTCGAACACGGAGAAGGAAGGCACGTTCACCAACACGCAGCGGCTACTGCAGTGGCATGACAAGGCGATCGATCCACCGGAAGATGCCCGGTCGGATGCCTGGTTCATGTATGACCTGGGCAAGCGGATGAAGCGGCTTTATGCGAACTCCACGAGGCATCGCGACCAGGGATTGCTGCAGATGACATGGGACTACAAGCACGACCATCCGGAGGTGTTGCCGGACGGCACGGTGAGCCGTATCGAGGGCGAGCCGGATGCCTCGAAGATCCTGATGGAGATCAACGGCTACACGGTGGCCGACCGCAAGCAGGTGGCCAACTTCAATTCGTTGAAGGATGACGGCACGACCGCGTGCGGCTGCTGGATCTACAGCGGTGTCTTTCCGGAAGAAGGCGTGAACCGGTCGCGTTCGCGTAAGCGCACGCCGGGCGTCTACACCAGTCCGGAGTGGGGCTATGCGTGGCCGCTGAACCGGCGCATGATGTACAACCGCGCCTCGGCGGATGGCGAAGGCAAGCCCTGGTCCGAACGCAAGAAGTACATGTTCTGGGACGCGGAGGCGAAGAAATGGGCCGGGCCGGATGTGCCGGACTTCGAGCCAAACAAGGATCCAGCCTATCGGCCGGACAAAGACGCCAAGGGTGTGGCGGCCATCGCAGGCGACGCGCCCTTCATTATGAAAGCCGACGGCAAAGGGTGGCTGTTTGCACCGATGGGCGCCCAGGACGGACCCCTGCCGACGCACTACGAGCCAATGGAGTCGCCAGTACCGAACTTGTTGTACCCGAACGTGCGAGAGAATCCGACGATCGAGAAGTACGTGCGGCCGCTGAACGAGTACAACCCCAATGACGGCGAGTTTCCGATTGTGGCGACCAACTACCGGCTGACGGAACACTACCTGAGTGGGCCGATGAGCCGGTTCGACAGCTGGTTGAATGAGCTGCAGCCGGGGATGTTCTTTGAGATCAGCCCGGAGTTGGCCGCTGAAAAGGGCATCGAGCACGGTGGATGGATGGTGGTGTGGAACGTGCGTGCGGCGCTGGAAGCGCGTGCCATGGTGACGCACCGTATTCAACCGCTTCACGTAAACGGCAAGACCCTGCACCAGATCGGCATGCCCTTCCACTGGGGATGGGCCGGCGAGGTGGTGGGAGCCGGAGCCAACGACCTGACTTCGATCAGTGCTGACCCGAATGTGAGCATGCATGAAGCCAAGGCCTTCAGCTGCAATGTGCGCGCGGGGCGGTTGACCGATCGTGTGGACATCGCGCCGTTGCAGGCAGAGCCCTGGCCAACGCGGGAGAAGAGCCCGGATACGGCAAAATCGAACCAGCCGGAAGGACAGTTGATATGAGTGGATTAAGTCTTCACGGCCAAACAGTGACGGGCTTTGCAGTAGACCTGGTAGATACCTTTCTGCGGCCGGAACCACCGGCGGAGCAGGAAGAGACCGGGTTCTTTACCGACACGACATTGTGTATCGGCTGCAAAGCCTGCGAGGTCGCGTGCAAGCAGTGGAATCAACTGCCCGCGGACGGCTTCCACTGGACGGGTAACAGCTACGACAACACGGTCGCGCTGAGCGATACGACCTGGCGCCATGTGGCGTTTGTCGAGCAGTTTGATCCCGAGTCGCACATTGGCCGTTGGCTGATGATGAGCGACGTCTGCAAGCACTGCCAGCATGCCCCGTGCGTGGAGGTATGCCCGACGGGTGCGCTGATCTACAACGAGTTCGGCAACGTGTATGTGCAGCAGGATGTTTGCAATGGCTGCGCGAACTGCGTGGTGGGTTGCCCGTTTGGGGTCATCAGCCGCAACAAGGAAGACGGTCGCGCGCACAAGTGCACGCTCTGCTATGACCGGCAGAAAGATGACCTGGTGCCGGCGTGCGCGAAGGCTTGCCCAACGGAGTCGATCAAGTTCGGCAAGGTAAGCGAGCTGAAGGAAACAGCCCAGAAACGCGTGGAAGAGCTGCAGGCCATGGGCCAGGATGACGCGTATTTGTACGGCGCGGAGCCCGCGGGCGAGTACAGTGCGTTGAACTCATTTTTTCTGCTGAAGGACAAGGCAAGTGTGTACAACCTGCCGGAGGCACCACGTCGCGGGGCGGCGCACCTGAAGAAGAACTACCTGTTCAGCTTTGCGGCGTCGCTGGCGCTGACGGCGGTTTCAGTGATGTTGTTTTCAGGAGAAAAGCATGGCTGAGGGGTTTGAGCGCAATGTCGTTGAGGTGCAGGAGCACGAGGACAAGCGCGACGTCTTCAGCCAGATCACACCGTCGTACGACATCCTGAAGGCAGCCAAGCCGGACCGCACAGAAGAACCCGGCTACTATGGCCTGCCGATCCTGAAACGCCCGTTCTGGAAGTGGGAGATTGCGCTCTACTTCTTCTTCGAGGGCGTCAGTGCGGGGTCATACATCCTGTGCACGATGGCGGGGCTGCGCGACAAGAAGCGCTTCGCGGGGCTGATCCGCGGCGGGCGTTTCCTTTCCTTCTTCACCATGGTGCTTTGCCCGCCATTGCTGATCATTGACCTTGGGCGGCCAGAACGTTTTCATCACATGCTGCGCATCTGGAAGAAGACCTCACCGATGAACCATGGGGCGTGGGCGTTGACCGGGTACGGCACGATCGCGTCGTCCCTGGCGCTGTTGGCCGTCCCGGCGCGGTGGCTGGGTCATGAGTGGTGGTACGACGCCATGAAGCTTGCGCAGCGCTGGGTGCCGGAGCGGCTGATTGCCGTGCTGGGCCTGCCGTTTGCGTGGACCATGGTGAGCTACCCGGGCGTGCTCTTGGAGACGACGGCGAACCCGGTCTGGTCGCGTTCGCATTTTCTCGGTCCTTTGTTTGCGGCGAGTTCGATGAGCAGTGGCGCGGCCGCGCTGACGTTGCTGAACTACAGCTCGAAAGACCACGGGATGCACAAGGCCCTGGGAACGTTTGAGGACGTGGCCACGGTTGCGGAAGCAGCGGCCGTGACCTTGTACCTGGGTGAGGCGAAGAAGGCTGCCAAGCCGCTGTGGAAGGGCAAGCAGTCCCTGTTGTTCTGGGCGGGTGCTGTAGGGCTGGGCATTGTGGCGCCGGCGATCCTGCGGCGAAGCAAGAGCAAGCTGGTGCGAGATGCGGTAGCACCGGTGTTGACCCTTGCCGGCAGCCTGGCGTTGAAGTGGTCCGTGACGTACGCGGGGCAGGAGTCGGCGTTGGACCCGGAGATGGCAAACTTCAACGGCGAGACGATCGACAGCAAGCCCTATTGGGGACCGAAGGCGCCGAAAAATGCTGAAGTGCCGGCCACCGAGAAGGCCACGGTCAGTTTGTAGAGGTCGTGAGGCAAGTCCGGACTTGCTCGCCAACTTGGGTCGCGGGCGAGTCTGGCTTTGTAGTGGCGGAAGCGCGTGGGAGTCGAACCCACCGTTGCCCTTGTCGGACGACCACCGGTTTTGAAGACCGGGAGGACCACCGGATCCTAAGCGCTTCCGTTGTTTTGACCGCGGGAGCGCCTGATCTGCTCGCGCCTGGGAGTCTGAGGTCTCCGCGAATGCATCTATGGGATGCATGGCGAGCGCGTTGGATGTTGTGGAACTTGGAACCGCCGGGATTCGGCTCACGCAGCAAGTGAAAGCGGGCGGATGTGCGAGCAAACTGGCTCCGGGCACGTTGAGCGAGGTGCTGGCCCGGCTGCCCAGGCAGCAACACCCTGACATGTTGGTGGGCTTTGAAACGGCAGATGACGCCGGGGTGTACCGGCTGAGTGCGACCGAGGCGCTGGTGCAGACCGTTGACTTTTTCACGCCGATGGTCGATGACCCGTTTACCTATGGCCGCATTGCAGCGACGAACGCCTTAAGCGATGTGTATGCGATGGGCGGGCGTGCGGTCACGGCGTTGTCGCTGGTGTGTTTCCCCCAGGACGGAGACGTCAATGTGCTGGAGCAGATCATGCGCGGCGGACTTAGCGTGATGGAGCAGGCCGGCTGCGTGGTGTTGGGCGGCCACAGCGTGCGCGACAACGAGATCAAATTCGGCTACGCCGTGACAGGGCTGGTACATCCGGAACGCGTGCTGAAAAACACCGGAGCGCAGGTAGGCGATGCGCTGGTGTTCACCAAGGCTCTGGGCACAGGTGTCATTACGACAGCGCTGAAGCAAGGCAAGGCGGAGACGGCCTGGGTGGACGCGGCGATCGCTTCCATGACCACGTTGAATCGGCGCGCGGCAGAGCTGGCCGTGCGGCCAGAGTTTGGTGTGCATGCAATGACCGATGTCACAGGCTTTGGGCTGATGGGGCATGGGCGGGAGCTGGCCTTCGGCAGCGGTGTGCGTTTGCAGGTGGACGTTGGGGCGGTGCCGATGCTGCCTGGGGCGTTGCAGGCTATTGCGCTGGGCTGTGTGCCGGCTGGGTTGTTGTCCAACCGTGAATATGCGGGCTGCATTGTTGAAGAAGGTGCTGGCAGCGAGGTGCGCGATGGGCTGCGCACGGTGTTGTACGACCCCCAGACCGCAGGTGGTTTGCTGATGAGCGTGGAGGCCGACCAGGCCGAGGCGTTGGTGGCGGAGTTGAAGCGGGCAGGCTATGCAGCGGCTGGTGTGATTGGGCGCGTGATGGAAGGGTCGCCAAGGATTGTGCTGCTGTGAGGCTTGACGCCGTGATGCATGGGCGAGTTTGGACTGAAGATGAAGCTCCCCGATGGATTTGCGCATGAGTGAGGGAGCGAACCGGCTGTTGCGCCAGCTGCCGAGCGTTGGCGAAGTGTTGGAGCAGGCCGAGGTGGCGCGGCTGATGGAGATGTACTCGCGCGAGCGCGTGACCGGGGCGGCGCGCTCGATTCTTGCGAGCATGCGCGACCGCGTGCTCAGCGGCGACCTGGATGAGGCAGGTTTGGCTGCAAGCGTGAACGATGCAGGACGGACTATAACGCGCGCATTGCAGGCGCAGGCGGGGCCGCGGCTGCGGCGCGTGGTGAATGCGACAGGCGTGATCCTGCAGACGAACCTGGGGCGCGCGCCACTAAGTGAGGCGGCCATCCATCGGATCGTCGCCGTCGCCAGGGGGTATTGCAATGTTGAGTTCGATCTGGAGCATGGGAAGCGGAGTCGCCGGGACGACTTGGTTGAGGACCTCATCCTGGCTGTGGCCGGTAGCGAAGCGAAGGAGCGCCGCGGCGCCGCGGTGGTGAATAGTTGTGCCGCGGCCACGTTTCTTGCCCTGAACACGCTGGCCGATGGTGGCGAGGTGATCGTCTCGCGCGGTGAACTGGTGGAAATCGGCGGTGGCTTTCGCGTGCCGGAGATCCTGGCCAAGAGCGGGGCGCAATTGCGTGAAGTGGGCACAACCAACAAGACGCGGGTGTCGGACTATGCTGCGGCGATCGGGCCCGGGACGCGTTTGATCCTGCGTGTGCATCGCTCAAATTTCGAGATTCGTGGCTTCACGGAGCAGCCCTCCTTGGACGAGTTGATTGGACTTGGACGTGACCGTGGCGTGCCGGTGTTTGAAGACCAGGGAACCGGGTGCGTGGTGGATCTGGCCAGCGTGGGGCTGCCAGGTGAGGCGTCGTGGGTGCGGTCTGTGCGAAGCGGAGCGGCACTGGTAGCTGCGAGCGGCGACAAGCTGCTGGGCGGCCCGCAGTGTGGACTTCTGGTCGGCGATCGGGAGATTGTGGAGCGGATTCGGGCGAATCCGCTGTTCCGTGCACTGCGGGTGGACAAGCTGACGTATGCGGCGCTGGAGACGACCCTGCAGGCATATCTGCTGGGCCGCGAAGGCGAACTGCCTGTGATCGCCATGCTGCGTTTGCCTGCAGAAGCGGTGCGCGTGCGCTGTGAACGGTGGGCTGAGGCGCTGCGTCTGCCTGGCGTCGAGGCTGTCGTGGTGGCGACCCAAAGTGTGGTCGGTGGTGGCACGACACCCGGGGCGTCGTTACCGAGCTTTGCCGTGGCAGTGCAGTGTGCTGGATTGAGCGAAGGGGTGTTGTCGGCGATGCTGCGTGGCCTGGAGCCTGCGATTGTGGCTCGCGTGAGCGAAGGGCGGGTGCTGCTGGATTTGCGGACGGTGAGAGAGGATGAGGATGCGGAAGCGCTTTCCGTGTTGCAAGCCGCCCTGTGTGGGGATAAGCCGGCCCGGGCGCTCTGAGCTCTGGAGCTTCGAGGCTGGAGAGTTGTAGGGTGACGTCGAGACAGCAGAAGTGAGTTTCGCCTGGTGGAGTTCTGAGTGAAAGCGGTTTCGGCGCGGAGTGCGGAAGCGGAAAATGCCGGGGAGGTGCGGTCCGTTGTGCTGGGTACGGCGGGGCACATCGACCACGGCAAGACTGCGCTGGTGCTGGCGCTGACCGGTACCGACACCGACCGGCTGCCGGAGGAGAAGGCGCGCGGCATCACGATTGACCTCGGTTTCGCGGCGCTGGATCTGACTGGGCCGAATGGTGTGCGTTATGACGTGAGCCTGATCGACGTGCCGGGGCACCATGCGTTTGTGCGCAACATGTTGGCGGGGGCCGGCGGCATTGACGCAGTGATGCTGGTGGTGGCCGCCGACGAGGGCGTAAAGGCACAGACCGTGGAACACATGCAGATTTGCCGTTTGCTGGGCATTGAGCGCGGGTTGGTCGTGCTGACAAAGCGGGACGCGGTGAACGATGAGCGGCTTGCGGCTGCGCGGGACGAGGTCGGGCAGCTGGTGAAGGGAACGTTTCTGCAGGGAGCGCCGGTCCTTGCCGTGTCTGCGTTGCGGCGCCAAGGGCTCCCGGAGTTGAAAGCGGCCCTGGCGCGACTGGTTGCCGCGATTCCGCGACGGAGTGAGGACCACGTCACACGGTTGCCGGTTGACCGGGTGTTTACGGTGCGCGGTTTTGGCACGGTGGTGACGGGCACGTTTGCAGGCAGGTCGCGTGCGTGCGGGCGAGTCGCTTCGACTGGAGCCGGGTGACCGTGCGGTGCGGGTACGCGGCGTGCAAGTGCATGGCAAGGCACGCGCCGAGGCCGTGGCGCCGAACCGGGTGGCTCTGAACGTGGCCGGGCTGGATGTTAACAACGTGACGCGTGGCGATACGGTCGTTCCGGAAGCTACGCTGGAGCCCGTGTCTGTGTTCGATGCCGAGGTGGAGACGCTTGCGGGTCGAGCGTTGCGACACCGTCAGCGCGTGCGGGTGCATGCGTTTGCGAGCGAGTCTCTGGCGACGGTGCTGCTGTTCGAGGCTGGGGACGAGACGATCGTTCGGGTACGGCTTGCGAAGCCCATTGTGCTCGCGCCCGGGGACAGGTTTGTTCTGCGGCAGCCTTCGGCCGGCGCTGACGTTAGGTGGAGGTCGTGTGCTGGATGCACATCCCTTGCCGCGGCAGCGGAAGACGGCTGCGTTGGCATGGCTGCATGGGGTGCGCAACACGAGTGCGAGTGAAGCGGTGCGGTTGCGCGTCGCGCGACGTGCGGCGACAGGGCTGACCATGCCGCGGTTGGTGGCCGAGACAGGCTGGACGCGCGAGGCGCTGCAGCAATGGGTAGCGCCGTTGCTGGCGCAGGGCAGCGTCGTCGCGGGGACGCAGGGCGAGCTTCTGGTCAGCGCAGAGGCGGTCCGGACGGCAGAAGATTGCGTGCTCTCAGACCTTGGAAGGGCTGAAGGAGGCAAGGCAGCCCTCGCCGCTTTGCGTGCGCGCCAGAGGCTTACGGAAGCGGTCTTTGCGCTGGTACTGCAGCGCTTGCAAACTGCACGTCGCGTGGACGTGCGCGGCGATGCAGCGTCTTTGCCGGGCCGCACGGCCGAACAGCCGGCAGCTTTGAGCGGCAGTGCAGCGCGGGTGGAGCGCATGTATCGCGATGCCGGTCTGGCGGCGCCAATCGTGAGTGAGGCCGCCGAGCGCATTCGTATGACTGCCCAGGAGCTGCGCGCCGTGCTGACCGCGCTGCTGCGATCGGGAACGCTGGTGCGGATGGGCTCGGATGCGTTGCTGGTGCATGTTGAGGCATTGAACAAATTGACTGCGGAGTTGCGGGCAAAGCACCAAGGGCGGAGCTTCGACGTGGCATGGTTCAAGGGCTACACCGGGCTTACGCGCAAGCACGCCATCCCATTGCTGGAGTACCTGGATGGCACACGTGTGACGCGCAATGTGGGTGGCACGCGGGTCGTCATCTAAGGGTCAAGTTGCATTCGAGTTGCACACACAGACAGGGGCGTTTGGCGAGTGTGATCGGGGCTGCAAAGGGTCCAGGGAGAGAGATACACAATGATGCAGCGGCGAAGGTTTCTCCTGGCAGCAGCCATGACGGCAGCATCCGGGCTGCGCGGTGTGTGGGCCGCCGGCACAGGAGCTCCCGAGCCAGAATGGCGCACGTTTGAACTCACGACACAGGTTGTGGTGAAGGCCGCATCCGGGGTGACGCGGGTGTGGGTGCCGCTCCCGTTGGCGGAGTGGACACCGTTCCAGCAGAGCCTTGGGACGACGGTCCAATGCGAGAGCGGGTCCTGGAAGATCATGAACGGTTCCGGTGCCCAGGCAAGACTGGTGTTTGCGGAGTTCCCCGGGGGCGTGAACCCGGAGCTTCATGTCACGAGCAAGGTCCGGACTCGTGACTGGACCGTGCTGCCAACGAGCCCTGATCAGCGGCTACAGACCAAACCTGATTCGCTCCATGCATGGTTGCAGCCAACCCGGTACGTGCCTGTCGATGGCGTTGTGCGAGCAAAGGCCCTGGAGATCACAAACGGTGCGCAGACGGATGAGCAGAAGGCCCGCGCGGTTTACCGGTGGATCATCGCCAATACATACCGGAAGGCGAGTGTGCACGGGTGCGGCACGGGGGACATTGGGCGGATGCTGGCGTTGGGCGACCTGGGTGGCAAGTGCGCGGACCTGAACGCGCTCTTTGTGGGCCTGGCGCGGGCTGCCGGGCTGCCCGCACGTGACGTCTATGGCATCCGCGTAGCGCCTTCCCGATGGGGGTACAAGAGCCTGGGGCCGGCAAACGAGACGGTCACCAAGGCGCAGCACTGCCGCGCAGAAGTATGGCTTCAGCGCTACGGTTGGGTCCCGGTTGATCCGGCGGACGTGCGCAAAGTGGTGTTGGAGGAGAGCCCTGGAGGTTTGCCGATGGACCATCCCAGGGTGCTCGCTGCGAAAGCGCGCCTGTTTGGGGCGTGGGAGATGAACTGGGTCGGCTGGAATTATGCGCAGGATGTGCAGTTGCCGGGGTCCAATGGGCCCGCGCTTCACTACTTCATGTACCCACAAGCGGAAACTGCTGAAGGACGTCTTGATTGTCTTGATCCAGAGACCTTTCGGTACGCCATCACGTCTCGGGAAGTATGACCGCATCCTGCCGCTTGCTTCAGTTGGCGCCATGGCAGAGCGAGAACGGTTCCGCCGCGTTACTCTGCAGAAATAGCACTGCTCACTGAGGAGACCCATACTTGATGCGACGTCGCACGTTCCTTTCTGTCCGCCCCCGCCCTTGCTGCCGGAACCCTATGCCCTCGCACAGAACAGGACAGGGGCGTCCGGCACGCCGAATGCCCGGATGGAAGGCGAAGAGGCGTCCCATCTGCCGATGTTTCAGAAGCCCGGCGAGGAGCGTTTCGAGCGCCCGGACGTGCATGCAGGGACCGGCCGAGCGGAGCGAGCTTTTCAACGAGGTCGCCCCGTGCTGGGGATGAACGGGGCCGCGGGCACAGCACACCCGTTGGCCACCCAGGTCGCGATTGCCGTGCTGAAGAAAGGTGGATCGGCGGCGGATGCGGCTGTCGCTGCCAATGCTGTGCTGGGCTTTGTAGAGCCGACAAGTTCTGGCCTGGTGGCGACTGCTATGCGTTTGTGTGGGATCCGAAGACGCAGAAACTGGAAGGCATGGCGAGCTCCGGAAAGTCGCCCAAAGCGCTGAGCCTGGACACTGCGCGTGCGCGCGCCCGTGACGGTGGACGGACGCAAGGTGTTGCCC